>CAVSUZ010000004.1:0-122500 GCA_963731335.1 uncultured Pseudomonadota bacterium
GTGCGCGTCGGTGATGGCCATCCACTCCTGCAGCCTGGGGGCGCCGATCCTGCTGGAGGAGGCGAAAGAAGCGGCCGTGGCGTCGGTGCCTAAGCCCCGGACGAGCACACCGGCCTGCGACAAGATGCGGGAAGCTGGCCGGTGGAACACGGCCTGGGATCCGTTCCTCGAGTTGGACCCGCGATGGACCGATGAGTTCATGGCGACGGGCGCCGCGATTTATGGGAGTGGTGTGATTCCGGCGAAAGAGCTCGAGCTTCTTAGCGTCGCCCTGGATGCCTCTTACACCCATATGTACGCGCCAGGCACGCGCCGGCACATTCGCGCCGCCCTGACGCTCGGAGCGACGGTTGAGGAGATCATGGAGGTGCTGAAGCTTTGTGTGGTGCAAGGCGTACAGGCGTGCAACCTTGGAGTGCCGATCCTCGCCGAAGAACTGGCCGCCCGTTCGGTTCGGCAAGGTGGGGTTCCGTTGAGGAGCCGGTGAATTGGAAGCTGATCCCGTGCTTGCCGGCAGCGATCCCGCCCCGGGGCATGAACATACGCTGAAACAACGCCTCGTCGAGGAGGTGACGCGGTTCATCGTGATGTTCCTCTATCTGTGGGTCTTGTTTGCCATATTCGCGCTGCACGAGAGGATCATTCTCCGCCAAAGCGGGCTCACCTTCTCCTCGCAGGGCTTCGCACTGATCAATGCGCTGGTCCTGGCGAAGGTAATGCTGGTTGCTGAGGACCTGAAATCTCGGACATTGGCTGACCGGGCGACCGCTTATTTACCGATCATGCACAGAGTCCGTTCTGTTCGCGGTGGTCTTCATCTGCTTTCACATCGTGGAGAAGTTCATCGTCAGCGTGATTGCCGGCCAGAGCATTGCTGCCAGCGTGCCGGCGATTGGCGGCGGAGGGTTGGAGGGTCTTGGCTGTGTTGCGGCGATTTTGTTCGTCGCACTGATCCCATTCTTCGCGTTCAGGGATGTCAACCGTGAGCTTGGACAAGGCCAGCTCACAACGATCCTGGTTGGTACTCCTGTTGGGGAAGCGCCAAATGATCGGTAAGAGCCGAGATTTGTTCAGACCATGGCCATTCCGCCATTCACGTGCAGGGTCACCCCGGTGACCCAGCCCGCCTCGTCCGACGCCAGATACGCCACCGCCCCCGCGATGTCCCCCGGCTCGCCGAACCGCCCCAGCGGGATCGCCTGCAAGGCGCGCTCCTTCACCTGCGGTCCCAGCGAATCGGTCATGGCCGTAACCACAAACCCGGGCGCAACCACGTTCACCGTGACCCCGCGGGACGCAACCTCCTGCGCCAGAGCCTTGCTCATCCCGATCAGCCCGGCCTTCGCCGCGGCATAGTTCGATTGCCCGGCATTGCCGGTCACCCCCACGATGCTCGCGATGTTGATGATCCGCCCGGCACGCCGGCGCAGCATGCCGCGCAGCGTGGCGCGGATCACCCGGAACGGCGCCGTCAGGTCCACCTCCAGCACCGAAGCCCAATCCTCGTCCTCCATGCGCAGCGCCAGACGGTCCCGCGTGAACCCCGCGTTGTTCACCACGATCGACAGCGCCCCCGCCGCCGCTTCCGCCTGCTCCGCCAATGCATCCGGCGCCTTGGGGTCACGCAGATCGGCCGGACAGACGAACGCCCGCTCACCCAGCTCCGCCTGCAACGCCTCCAACCGCTCCGCCCGCGTCCCCGACAGCACCACCGACGCACCTTGCGCATGCAGCGCCCGCGCGATCGCCGCGCCGATGCCGCCCGAGGCGCCGGTGACCAGCGCCGCCTTTCCTTCCAACCGGAACATCAGGTCCCCGAGGCTAAAATGTCTTCAGAACCGCTTCGATCTCCGCCGGCGCGCCCGCGGCCAGCGCCGTCGCATCAGGCGCGATGCGGCGCACCAGTCCGCTCAGCACCTTTCCCGCGCCGGCCTCGATGAACGTGTCAACGCCCAGCCTGGTCATCGCCACCACGCTCTCCCGCCAGCGCACCATCGCGGTCACCTGCTCCACCAGAAGCGCCCGGAGCTCGGCCGGATCGGTTTCCCTGCGCGCCGATACGTTGGCCACCACCGGCGGTACCGGCGGGGCCAGGGCCACCCCCTTCAGCGCCTCTGCCATCGCCTCGGCCGCCGGGGCCATCAGCGCGCAGTGGAACGGCGCCGAGACCGGCAACAACATGGCCCGGCGCACCCCCTGCGCCTTGGCGATCTCCACCGCGCGCTCCACCGCCCCGCGATGTCCGGAGATCACGATCTGCCCCCCGCCATTGTCGTTCGCCGCTTCCAGCACCTCCGTGTCCCCGGCCTCGGAACCAGGAACCGCGGCGGCATCGGCGCAGATGACACGAACCTGGTCCATCTCCACGCCGAGCAGCGCCGCCATCGCCCCCTCCCCGGCCGGCACCGCCCGCTGCATCACCTGGCCACGCAGCTTGAGCAGACGGGCCGCGTCGCCCAGCCCCAACGCGCCACCGGCCGCCAAGGCGCTGTATTCGCCGAGCGAGTGGCCGGCCACCACCACCGCCTTGTCGCGCAGGGCAAACCCGCCCTCTTTCTCCATGACGCGGACCACCGCGACCGACATCGCCATCAGCGCCGGCTGGGCGTTCTCGGTCAGCGTCAGCTCCTCCAACGGGCCCTCGAACATCAGCCGCGACAGGTTCTGCCGCAACGTCTCGTTCACTTCCTCGAACACCTCGCGGGCCGGCGGGAAGGCGGCGGCAAGATCCCGCCCCATGCCGACCGTCTGGCTACCCTGGCCGGGGAAGATGAACGCACGTACCGCCATGCTGGAGGATATCCCGGGACAGTCCGAGCCGGGGGGTATGCGCCCCCCCGGCCCCTGTCAACGCTGCCGTCAGTGCCGCCACCAGCCTCGCTTCTTCTCCACCGGCTGGTCCTCGGCGCCGACAATGATCGGCTTGATCAGCGGTTCCGGATCGTTCGCCGGCTCCGGCGCTTCGGCCCCCATCGGCTCCTCCGCCGTCGCGGGTGCGGCGGATGGCGGGGGTGGGATGTCCAGCTCCGATGCCCTCGCCGGCTCGGGTTCCCGCACCGAAACCGCACGCTGCTCCGGCCTGGGCGCGATTTCCGCGGTCGCCTGCCTCACCGGCTCCGCCTGCTCCGCCATTTCCATCACATCGAAGATGTCGAACGCCTGGCCGCCGAACGGGTTGGCGGGAGTGGGGCCGGCATACACGGGTGGCAGGTCCGGCTGATCCGCCCCGGGTGCCGCCACGCTCGGCAGCACGTCGGGATCGCGCCGAGGCCCACGGCGGCGGCGGCGGTTGCGCCGCTCTCGGTTCTCCGCCGCGCCCTCGGTCAGTTCCGGCACACCCTCCACCGCCGCCGCTGGCGGCGTCGCATCTTCCCGGGTCTCGCCCTCCTCACGCCGCCCGCCCCGACGCTTCCGGCGCCGGCGCCGACGACGTGGGTCACCGTCCTCCTCGGCTGTGGCCTCCGATTGCGGCTCAGTCGCCTCGGATGGCGCCGCCGTCCGCTCCTCCGCCTCCTCCGCCTCCTGCGGCTCCTCCGGCTGGCCGGAGTCCGGGGTCACCACGGTGGCCGGTTCCGGCGCGGTCTGCGCCCGTATGCGCTCGATGCGGTACACCGGAGAAACCAGGCCATCCTGGGTCAGGATCGCCGCGCGCATCCCGTAGCGATTCTCGATCTCGAGCAGCCGCTGCCGCTTGTGGTTGAAGATGTACATCGCGATCGTGGGCGTGGTGTGCACCACGATCTCCGCCGCGCGGTGCCGGCCGCCTTCCTCCTCGATGGCGCGCAGCACCTGGATGGCGGCGCTCTCCACCGTGCGGATATGGCCGGTCCCGCCGCAATGCGGGCACGCCACGAAACTGGTCTCCGCCAGCGACGGACGCAGCCGTTGCCGGCTCATCTCCAGCAGACCGAAATGGCTGATATGGCCCACCTGGATGCGGGCGCGATCGGCTTTCAGCGCATCCTTCAGCCGCCGCTCCACCATCGCGTTGTGCCGGCGGCTCTCCATGTCGATGAAATCGATCACGATCAGCCCCGCCAGGTCGCGCAGACGCAATTGCCGCGCCACCTCCTCCGCGGCTTCCGAATTGGTGCGCAGGGCGGTTTCCTCGATGCCCCGCTCCCTGGTGGACCGCCCGGAGTTCACATCGATCGCAACCAGTGCCTCGGCCTGGTTGATCACCAGGTACCCGCCGGAACGGAGCTGAACGATCGGGTCAGGATCGCATCGAGCTGCGCGTCCACCCCGTTGCGCCCGAACAGCGGCTGACCGTGCGGATCACGCCACAACTGCACCTTCTTGGCGTGGCTCGGCATCAGCATCCGCATGAAGTCGCGCGCCGCCTTCCAGCCGTCCTCGCCATCCACCAGGATCTCGTCGATGTCGCGCGAATACACGTCACGGATCGCCCGCTTGATCAGGCTCGCCTCTTCGTAGATCAGCGTGGGCGCGATCGAGCGCAGCGTGTGCTCCCGCACATCATCCCACAGCCGCAGCAGGTATTCGCAGTCGCGCTTGATCTCCGGTTTGGGGCGGTTGGCGCCGGCGGTGCGCACGATCAGTCCCATGCCGTCAGGCAGAGCGAACTCCTCGATCACTTCCTTCAGCCGGCGTCGGTCGGCGGGCGAGGTGATCTTGCGCGACACCCCGCCGCCCCGCGGCGAGTTCGGCATCAGCACGCAGTAACGCCCGGCCAGCGAGATGTAGCTGGTCAACGCGGCGCCTTTCGTCCCGCGCTCCTCTTTCACCACCTGCACCAGCAGGATCTGCCGGCGGTGAATCACCTCCTGGATCTTGTACTGGCGCAGGAAGCGTGGCGGGATGCGGCGCTCGCGCGAATCCTCGGTGTCGGTCTCGCCGCCGATCACCTCGGGCGGCGGCTCCTCCGCAACGGCTTCGTCATCGCCATCCGACGGGCCGGCGGCATCCTCGTCCTGCAGCAGTTCGATCGTCCCGCCGAACTCGTCCACCGCCTCGGCCGCAGCCATCGCCGGCTCCGGCGCATCCTGTCTCAGCGCTTCCGAGTCAGGCACCGGTTCGTACTGCGTCGGGACAGAGGGTATGGCGAGCGACACCGCCTCATCCGGCTCGGGCGAGGGCGACCCGGATTCCGCAAACGGCTCGTCCGCCGGTTCCTCGGTCTCCGCCGCCCCTGCCGCGCTGCCGTCCGTCTCGCGCGAAACGGTCGCCGCCTCCAACTCGGCTTCCCGGTCCTCCTGCTCCTGCTCCGCCCGCGCATCCTCCGCCTGCATCGCGAGCAGACGCTGCCGGTCGGCGACGGGAATCTGATAGTAGTCAGGATGGATTTCGCTGAAGGCCAGAAAGCCGTGGCGGTTGCCGCCATAATCCACGAACGCCGCCTGCAGGCTGGGTTCGACGCGAACCACCTTGGCCAGGTAGATGTTGCCCTTGAGCTGCCGCCGGATGGCGGTTTCGAAATCGAAATCCTCGAGTCGGCTACCGTCCAGGACCACCACGCGGGTCTCTTCCGCGTGGCTGGCATCGATGAGCATACGCTTGGTCATACAGAAAAACGCTCCGGTGGGCCGCTTCGGCCGGGCGCGCCTGGGATTTGCGGCGTGCGGGCTGGCGGCAAATACAATGGGAAGGGACGAGTACGCCGCGCGATCGCGCGCCGCCGAAGGTGGCAGCGCGTAAATCCTGCTCCCAAACGATGCAGATGCCAGAGAGTTGGGCGGCGACGATCATCGACCGGCGGTCATCGGTCCCTTGAGGTGGGCAGGCCGATTACGGCCTGGCAGAGGTGTTCGGCGCCAGAGCAGGGCGGCCGCCAGCGCAATCCCTGGCTGTCTCGCCGCATCCATGGTCGGGGGGTGATCACACCCCGCGGCCCCAGGCCGGAACCGCTGCACAATGCCGCAAAGCTCCCCGCGCCGCAAGCAGGCAACAGATTGCCGCCGCTTCAACCTGCGAGGACCGGAGCGGTCGCCGCAGGGTCCGATATGCTCGGCCGGCCCGTTTCAACATGGCCCGCGAAGCGCCACGCCGCCTCCCCGGCACTCACCGAGACATCGTACCAATGATGGCTGGACGCGACGTCCCACGGCTCGACCACCTGTCGCCCCGGGGACAAGGCGATGCGGCGGGTCCCGCCGCCATAGGCGTTGTCGGCCAGGGTCACCGCAAGTGTGGTCCGTCCGTTGTTGGTCAGCGCCAGGCGTAGCGCGTCGCCGGCCGCCGCGGCGATCACCGTCAGCCCCGCCGCACTTGGCTGAAACGATCGGAAGAAGCCGTTCGGCCCGTGCACCATGAGCCGCTGTTTGGGCGCGGCCGGAATGTGTGAGTTCCAGCCGGTGCCCGGCGCCGATCGTGACGTGCCACGGCGGCTCCGTGCCGGCCGAACGATAGACATACAGGCAGGCGCCCCGCTGACCGGAATTGCTGAAGCGCACCGGCACCCCATCGGCTTTCGGGCGGCCCGAAATCCACCGCCAAAGCGTACGGCAGGGCGCGCGCCGGACGCGTCCCCGGCTCCTGCGGCATCAGCCTGCCCTCGGCTCCGGGCGGCGCCGGCACGGGCAATGTCCTCACTTCCTCATCCGCCCGGGCACGATAACCGGCCGTGCTGATCAATCGCACCGGACTTGGCGCCGGACGGGAGAAGTCGAACGCGCTGGTCAGATCGCCGCACACGGCGCGGCGCCACGGCGAGATGTTCGGTTCGGACACCCCGAACCGTGCCTCCATGAAACGAATGACCGAGGTGTGGTCCGCCACCTCGGAGTTGAGGTAGCCGCCCTTGCTCCACGGCGAGATCACGAACATCGGCACCCGAGGCCCGAGGCCGTACGGCAACTGGTCTTTGGTGTAATACGGCTCGTGCAGCGGATTGACCACGTCGTGCACCTCGCCCGCCGTGCTGACCGTGCTCATTCCCGGCAACACCGGCGTCGGCGGCTGCGGCGGCGCCATGTGGTCGAAATACCCGTCATTCTCGTCGTACATCACCAGCAGCGCGGTCTTCGCCCACACCGCCGGATCGGCGGTCAACGCGTCCAGAACCTGGGCGATGTACGTCGCACCATAGGCCGGCATGTATTTCGGATGCTCCGAGAACGCCGCCGGCGGCATCAGCCAGCACACCTGGGGCAGCGCGTTGCCGCGCGCATCCTGCGCGAACTGGTCCAGCGTGCGGATCGAGAAGCCCCGCATACGAAGGGCCGAGCCGTCCGGCGCATCGATGAACTGTTGGAAATTCTGCAGTACGTTCAGGCCGTAGTTGCCGTTGTAAGGGTCCTGCCAATCGAGCCCCTGCTGATAGACCTGCCAGGAAATGCCGGCCGCCTGCAGACGCTCGGGATACGTGGTCCAGGTGAACGGAGGCAGGCTCGGCTTATCCACCGCGTCGTTGTTGTCCAGCACCGGGCCGCCCCCCCGCCCTGTCGGATCATTGGTGCCGGTCATCAGGAACATGCGGTTCGGGTGGGTCGGACCCGGCAGCGAGCAGAAGTAATGATCGCAAACCGTGAATGCGTCAGCCAGCGCGAAATGGAACGGAATGTCCTGGCGGGTGTAGTGGCCCATGGTCAGGTCCGTCTTGTTCGCCGGCCACTGGTCGCATCGTCCGCCGTTGATCGCAGCCTGCGTCTTTTCCCAACTGTGATCGAGCGAGCGCACCGCCTGCGCGGCCGTCCGGGCGGTGTTCAGATGGAACGGCAGCAGCCTTTGCTCGGGCGCATCCTGGCGGCGTTGGAACCACACCGGCCGTCCATCCGCCAGTCGAATCGGAAACCGGTCATTGAACCCGCGCACCCCGCGCAGCGCGCCGACATAGTGGTCGAACGATCGATTCTCCTGCATCAGCACCACGATGTGCTGCACGTCTGCTATCGATCCTGTGCCGTGCTCGCCCGGCAACGCCAGCGCCCTGCGGATGCTGGCGGACGACAATCCCGCGGCCAAGGCGGACAGTTTCAAAAACTCGCGGCGCTCGACCATGCGCGCCTCCCACACAGCCTTCGACCCTTCTAGCTGGGTCTCGTCGTCGTCGCCACGAATGGGTTCGAAATCAGCTTCTATTCTCGAAATGGCTGTTAAGCGAAGCCGTTATCCGAATGCGTCGGTCACCGGGACCAATGTTCCCGCAAGCAGATGGCGACCCCGTGGCGCAAAAGGGGCTCATTAAAGTGCCACCGAGTAGCAGGGATGCTCCACATTAAAGGTGATTGGGGCACATTCGGCGTTGCCAATTACGACGCCTCTGTGCACCTCCGCGTCTCCTCCGTGCCCTCCGTGTGAAACCCTTTCTTTGCTGCCGCCTGCACAGACATCACCAATGAGCCGAACGCCAATCCCACCGCCTCATCTTGCACCCGCGCGCCCGCCCGGGCATCACCACACGATGGCATTTCTCACCGAACCCGAACCGGAACGCGGGACCGCACTCCCGGTCATCCCCGGTATCAGCCGCGTCGTCGCGGCCAACCCCGGTCCCATGACCTATCACGGCACCAACACCTACCTGATCGAGACAAAGGATGGCCTGGTGGTGCTCGACCCCGGTCCGGACGATGCAGCGCATGTCGATGCCGTCCTGCGCGCCGCCGGCGGCCGCACCATCAGCCTCATCTTGCTCTCTCACACCCACCACGATCATCTCGGTGCCACGGCCGCGTTGGCCGGCGCGACCGGCGCGCCGACCGCCGGCTTTCGCACCAGCGCCGACCCGGGCTTCGACCCGGCGATCAAGCTGGATGATGGCGCCGAGATCGCCGGCATGCTCGCCTTGCACACGCCAGGCCATGCCGCCGATCACCTGTGCTTCGCCTTCCCCGCGCCCGATGGCCGTGCCGTGCTGTTCAGCGCCGATCATGTGATGTCGTGGAACTCCTCCGTCGTCAGCCCGCCCGGCGGCGACATGAAGGACTACTTCGCCAGCCTTCGCCGCGTGCTGGACCGCACGGACGACGTGTTCCTTCCCGGCCACGGACCGCCGCTGCCGGACCCGGGCCGGCTCACCCGCGCCCTGCTGCTGCACCGGCTGCAGCGCGAACGCAGCATCCTGATGCGCCTGCAAAAGCAGCCGATGACCGTCGTCGCCCTCCGGGAGGCGCTGTATTCCCAAACCCATCCCCGCCTGCAGCGCGCCGCCGAACGCAACGTTCTCGCCCACCTCCTGAAGCTGCAAGCCGAGGGGCGCGCCGAAACGGAAGGCGAGATGTGGCGAGCCGCCTAACAGTTCGCGCCCCAACCGTCATTCCCGCATTGCAAAACGACGACGTCGCGGGCGCATCCGCATCTCATACCGCCCGCCGTCATGGCCGGCCCCGGTCCCTCGGGCTTGTCCCGGGGATTGTGCCGGCCATCCACGCCTTTCTCACCCACCGCGCGGTTCGTCCGTGCATCGGCAACACGAGTCATCTTCAATACCGCGCGCAGGGTTGGCGTGGCGGCTGCGCGCGAAACAAGAGTCAACCCAACTTCCTGCGGAAGTTGGGTATATTACTTCGTAAGTACAGATCGCACCCTCCATGACCAGATCCGCCTTCATCTCCGCGGAGAAGGTCTGGTCCATGAGGTCCACTGTCTCCCACGCCCAGCCGGGTAGGGCGGCGTCTTGGTCCAGTTGACACCCAAGGCGGAACAGGTCTGCGACGTACTCCCGAATCGAGCTCGCGGCGGTGTTGCGCGCGATGATCCGCACCGAGCGAAAGCCCGCTTCAGCCGAGGCAGCCTTCGAAATACGTCCTTGTGAATAACCACTTGTCGTCCATGTAGCGGAACCTGTCGGCCGACTTGTCGGTGCCGCGTCGTGCATCGAGGTCGATAATCATGTTTTGCATCTGTCGGCGGGCCGCTGGGTTAAGTGCCAGCCTGTCGCGGTCGGCTCGTTGGATGATAAGGCGGAAGGCCATCGAGATCAGCCCGAACCCTTCGAAGGGGTCGAAGAAGACGGCGATCCCTCCGTCCTTCAAGGCAGAGTGCGCAGCCTTGAGGGCCTGCACCGGATCCAGCAGATGGTGGAGTATCGCGATGCCCATGACCAGGTCGAACGACGCAGGCCGGAAATGGCTGTTCATCGCATTCGTGCAGACGCACGCTATCCGATCGGTCAGCCCGTTCCTGACCGCGAACCGCCGAAGGATTTCGAGGAGGTCGGGCGATAGGTCGGTGGCGACCACGCGAGCTTGGCTGGCGATCTCGAACAGGGGCAGCAGCGAGTTCTTGCCCGAGCCGCTGCCCATGTCGAGCACATCCGGTGTCGCGCCGATATCGAAACCGACCGAGTCGAACGCTCGGTTGAGCAGGTCCACCATGTAGCGCGCGTGGGTGTACTTCGCGTCGTAGATCTCTGCGTCGGCCAGGAACTGCGCCGATAGGCCGATCTTCTCAGCTCCGACCTCCGGCGCAGGGGTCTTGATGCCGGCCAGTCGCGCGTCGAACGTCCCGAGGTCCACCAGTGGGCTACGAAAGAAGTCAGTTACCCAGTCGCGTTCAACCACGGCAGTCGGGCGGATGCTTCGGAGGAAGTTTCTCATACAACAGTGCTTTACTTCAGGCGGAAATAACCGGCTTCTCAAGCGGGGCGGGATGCCGCCGTCCTCCTTACCCGATTTTGGACCGGGCGGGCTGGACAGGGCAATATCCGCGAGTTCAATAGAGTTGCCGAACACCAGACGGAAGAACCGGGATGCTCCCCAGACGAACACTCCTCGCCGCCGCCAGCATTGCCCTGGCGATCGGGACCGCGCGCGCCCAAACTGCTCAACCCCAAACTGCTCAACCCCAGACCGCCGATACGCCCGTGAAAGTCGGCGTGCTGACCGACATGTCGAGCCTCTATGCCGATATCGGCGGCAAGGGCTCGGTCGAGGCCGCCCGCATGGCGATCGAGGACTTCGGCGGCAAGCTGCTGGGCAAGCCGATCGAGCTGGTTTCTGCCGATCATCAAAACAAACCGGATATCGGCGCCGGAATCGCCCGCAAGTGGTACGCCACCGAGGGCGTGGACGTCATCGTGGACGTCCCCACCTCCTCCGTCGCCCTCGCCGTCGAGGGCGTGTCGAAGGAAATGCACAAGCTGGCGCTGTTCAGCGGCGCCGGATCGTCCGACATCACCGGCAAGAGTTGCTCGCCCTACGCCGCCCACTGGACCTATGACACCTACGCCCTGGCACACGGCACAGGATCCGCCATCGTCAAGCAGGGCGGCAAGACCTGGTACTTCATCACCGCGGACTACGCCTTCGGCCATGCACTGGAGCGCGATACCGCCAACGTCGTGGAGAAGCTGGGCGGGAAGGTGCTGGGCCAGTCGCTCGTGCCGCTCAACACTGCCGATTTCTCAAATTATCTGCTCCAGGCCCAGGCCTCCGGCGCACAGGTCGTCGGGCTGGCCAATGCCGGGGCCGACACGTCCAACTCGATCAAGCAGGCCGCGGAATTCGGCCTGACCAAGAAACAGAAAATGGCCGGGCTGCTGGTCTTCATCACCGACGTGCACGCACTGGGTCTGCAAACCGCCCAGGGACTGCAACTGACCTCGGCGTTCTACTGGGACCAGAATGACGCGACGCGCGCCTGGTCCGCGCGGTTCATGAAGGCGATCAACCACGAACCCACCATGAGCCAGGCCGGCGTCGCCAGCGCGTTGAAGCACTATTTCGAGGCCGTGCAGGCGGTCGGTTCCAAGGACCCGCTGAAGGTCATGGAAAAGATGCGGGAAACCCCGATCAACGACTTCATGACCCACGACGGCAAGCTGCGCATCGACGGGCGGGTGCTGCGGGATCTGTATCTGTTCCAGGTGAAAACGCCGGAGGAATCGAAGGGGCCGTGGGACTATTACAAGCAGCTCGCCGTCATCCCGGCCGATGACGCGTTCCGTCCCCTGAAGGACGACGACTGCCCCCTGGTCAAATAATTGGTGAAGTGATGGACCTGTCGAATTGGCACGGCGCGCCCCGGCCGGAGCGTGTCGTGCGGGAAGGCCGCTACGCCCGCCTCGAACCCCTCGATGCCGCCCGGCACGGCCCGGACCTGCTCGCCTCGGCGCACAAGCCCGGCGCCGAGGATCGCTTCCGCTACCTGTTCGAATACGCGCCGGCCGACGATCCCGACGATTTCGCGCGCTGGCTGGCGAAGGCCAGCACGTCGGCGGACCCGCTGTTCTTCGCCGTGATCGACAAGGCAACCGGCCGGGCCGAGGGCCGCCACGCGCTGATGCGCATCGTCCCCGAACATGGCGTGATCGAGATCGGCAGCATCCTCTGGGGTCCTGCCATCGCCCGCACCCGGGTCGCCACCGAGGCGCTGTATCTCTCCGCGTCCTATGTCTTCGACACGCTCGGCTATCGCCGCTTCGAGTGGAAGTGCAACAATTTCAACGAACCCTCAAAGCGAGCGGCCCAGCGCTTCGGCTTCCAGCCCGAGGGCGTGTTTCGCCAGCACATGATCCAGAAGGGCGAAAACCGCGATTCCGCCTGGTTCGCCATGACCGACGGCGATTGGAACACGCGCCTGCGCGCCGGCTACGAGGCTTGGCTGCGCCCCGAGAATTTCGACGAAGCCGGCCGCCAACGAAGCAAGCTCGCCCTCTAACCCCTCCCGCGCGGCGTGGCGGGTGAGGGTCGCGGCCCAGGGTTGCGTCCTTGGCCGATGCGGCGCAATCCGATCCCGGCAAAACTGCCGACAACAAGCGGGGAAAACGCCACCACAATGCGCAACGCAATCACACGCCGCGGACTCGTCGCCGGCGGCGCCGCCATCGCCACCCTGCCGCGCATACCCCGCGCACGCGCCGAGCCGGCGCCGATCCCCGACGATCTGATCAAGGCCGCCAAGAAGGAAGGCGCGCTGAACTACTACCACAACTCCGACATCGACACGACGAACCGCTGGACCGCCGCCTTCACCAAGACATACGGCGTCTCCACCAAGAACATGCGGCTGCCGAGCTATCCGCTGTACGACCGCTGGCTGAATGAGGAGCGTGTCGGCCGCCACCTCGGCGATCTGATCCAGATAACCAACTCCACGCTGCTCAGCGCCGCCGCCAGGCAGGGCTTCATCGCGCACTACGTACCCCCCGGCGCTGACGCGATCGAGCCGAGCCTGCGCGAAGACGGCGTGTGGTACGCATTGACGATGGATTCCATGGGCATCGGTTACAACGCCAAGAAGGTCACGCCGGAAGAAGAGCGGCTGATCCACGAACAGGGATGGAAGGTGCTCGAAGACCCGCGCTGGAAAGGACGGTTCGGCACCGCCACGCCGGCATCCGGCGGCAGCAGCTACGCCTTCTGCTACATGTTTCTGCACGATCTGCGCGATCAGTACGGCCCGGCCTTCTTCCGTGCAATGGCCGCGAACAAGCCGGACATCTTCGCCAGCAAGGCCCCCCTGTTCGAGCGTCTGGCCGCCGGCGAATACGCCATCATGGACCAGGGTTCGCAGGGTACGCTCAGCGATTACTACCTGAAAGGAGCGCCGGTGCGCTGGGTGTTCCCGGCGCCCACCCCGGTGGCCGTGACCGTGCAGAGCATCTCGGCCCACGCGCCCCACCCGAATGCCGCGCGGTTGTTCCAGGCGTGGTCCATCACGCCCGAAGCCGAGGCGCTGTGGCTCAGCATGATCGCCGCCACACCCAGCCGGAAAGACGTGGTGGATGAGCGCAAGCGTGACCATAAGGCGTGGTTCGCCGAAACCTGGTACCACGATCCCACCGAACTCTACACCGCGTATCTGAAGCAGCCGGACTTCGCCGATCCGAAGAAGCCGGTGATCGCCGAGTGGAACGATCTCATGAACTATCAGAGCGGCCGCAAGGGCTGAGCGCGGCGTGGGCGCGGCGGCGGCTCTTCCGGTCGCTCTCGGACTCCTGCTGACCGTCCTGGTTCTGGTGCCGGTCGGCTTCATGTTTGTCGGCGCCCTGCTCTCCGGCGGATTGGCCGATCCGTCCAGCCACTGGACCCTCGACAACCTGGCCGAGGTCTATGCCTCCGCGCCCTATCTGCACGCCATCGCTTCCACCGTGGCGATAGCGGCGCTCGTCGGCGTCATCGCCACGATCACCGGCGTGGCGATGGCCTGGCTGATCGCCCGCACGAACCTGCCGGCGAAACCGCTGCTGGAAGGCTGCATCATCGCGCCCCTGTTTCTTTCGCCGTTCGTCGGCGCGATCGCCTGGCTGATTCTCGGCTCACCCAAGGCGGGGCTGATCAACGCGCTGGCACAGAACGATCTCGGGCTGCCCGGCCCGGTGATCGATGTCGCCACGCCCGTCGGAATCATCCTGATCATGGCATTGTATTACGTGCCGTATGCGTATCTCACGGTGATCGCCTCGTTGCGCGGCATGGACCCCGCCCTGGAGGAGGCGTCGTATTTGAACGGCAGCGGCGTGTTGAAGACCGCGGCACGCGTCACGCTGCCGGTGGTGCGCCCGGCGGTGCTGTCGGCGTTCTTCTTCGTCTTCGTGCTCAGCGCCGGCACCTTCGCGATCCCCGCCGTGCTGGACCGCGGATCGCGTGTGCGGTTCCTCGCCGTCGATATCTTCCAGGCGAGCGCCACCTACCCGATCGACTACGGCAAGTCGGCCGCCATCGGCACCATCCTGTTCTGGATCGCGTTGGCGGGAATCGCCTGCTACCGCCTCGCATCGCGCTCCGCCGGGCGCTTCGTCACGGTCACCGCGCGCGGCTCCCGCCCGCGTCTGGTGCGGTTGCGCGCATGGCGCGGCCCGGCTGTCTTGCTGGTGCTGGTCTATCTCCTGCTGGCGATCGTGCTGCCCGTACTTCGCCCTGATCTACGCCGCGTTCACCCGCTTCTCCTCCGGCTCCATCTTCGCCGCCCCATGGACCCTGAAGAACGCCTGGGACGTCGCGAGCGCGCCGGAGGTGCTCGCCTGCATCGTCAACACCATCGAGGTCAGCGTGATTGCCCCCACGCTGTGCCTGATCCTTGGCGTGGTGCTGGGTTACGCGGTCCGCCGCATGCGCGTGCGCGGCAGCCACGTGATCGATTACCTCGCGATGTTCCCCATCGCGGTGCCCGGTATCGTGCTCGGCACCGGCGTGTTCTGGACCTATATCCTCACCCCGATCTACGGCACGATCTGGATCTTGGTGCTTGCCTTCATCGCCTCCTACCTCCCCTTCGCGTACCGCATCACCGACACGGCGCTGATCCAGATCGATCGCTCGTTGGAGGAAGCCTCCGCCCTGTGCGGCGCATCACGCACCGGCACCGTCTGGCGCATCACCGCGCCGTTGATGGGGCCGGCATTGCTCTCCGCCTGGATCATGGTCTTCATCTTCTCCATCCGCGAAATCAGCGCCGCCATCCTTCTCACATCGTCGGACAACGTGGTGCTCTCCGTGCTGTCATGGAACTACCTGGATTACGGTGACGTGCCGAAGGCAGCCGTGGTCGGCCTGCTGCAAACCGTCATCCTTGTGCTGGGCGTCGCGGTCGGACGGTTCGCGTTCCGCGTGCGCCTCGCGCGCGCGATGTAGGGGCGGCCGATGGCCGAACTGCGTGTGCATGGCCTGGTCGTTTCATATGGCAGCGTCGTCGCCGTGGACGGAATCTCCTTCACCGTTGACGAGGGCGAGTTCGTGTCGTTGCTCGGCCCGAGCGGCTGCGGCAAGACCACCACCCTGCGCTGCATCGCCGGCCTGGAATCCGCGTCGTCGGGCGAAATCCGCATCGGCGGCGACATAGTGGCCGCCGACGGGCGGGAAATGCCGCCGGAAAGACGCGGCGTGAACATGGTGTTCCAGTCCTACGCCATCTGGCCGCACATGACCGTGCTGGACAACGTGGCCTACGGGCTGCGCTCCCAGCGCATGGCCCGCGGCGAGATCCGCCGCCGCGCCACCGAAGCGCTGCAAATGGTCGGCCTCACCGGGCTGGAACATCGCTTCGGCACGGAACTCAGCGGCGGCCAGCAGCAGCGCGTCGCCGTCGCCCGCGCCGTCGTGACCGCGCCGCGGCTGCTGTTGTTCGACGAACCGCTAAGCAACCTCGATGCCGGGCTGCGCGAGCGCATGCGCATCGAGCTGGTCCAGTTGCAACGCCGGCTCGGACGCACATCGCTTTATGTGACGCACGACCAGTCGGAAGCGATGATCATGAGCGACCGCATCATCCTCATGAACCATGGCCGGATCGTGCAGGAGAGCACGCCGCGCGAGCTGTACGAACGTCCCGCCTCCCGCTTCGCCGCCGCGTTCATCGGCAGCGCCAATCTGCTCGATGCCCAGGTGACCGACAACCATGGTGGCAACCGGCTGACCTTGCAGGTGGGCGGGCTGCGCCTGCACGCGTTCGGCGACGCGCTCGCAGGTGCAAAGCTCATGGTGTGCATCCGGCCGGAGAACATCGAGATAGCCGATGATGCCGAGGGCGAAAACGCATTTCCCGCGCGCGTGGAACGCGTGAGCTATCTCGGCGCGATGCTGAATTGCGAACTTGCCTGCCAGGGGACGTGACGCTTCGGGCTGATCTGGCCGTCCCGCATGCACCTCGCCATGGGCGCCGAACTGCACATTCGCATCGCACCGGAACACGTGGTGCTCGTGCCGGAGGCAACGTGAAAGCCCTCCGTCCTCGCGAGAACCGCAATCCGGAGCCTGACCAACGCCGATGAAAGCCCTTCACCGTCATCGCGAGGCCCGCGCAGCGGGCCGTGGCGATCCAGTGCGAACCGCACCGGCCCACCGCTTCCTGTTTAGGGAAAACAGCCATGAAAATCGTTGACATCGAGCTGGAGGAGTATCGCTGGCCACGCGCCAAGCCGATCACCAACGGCAAGCACACCTACACGCATGTCGATTACGCCCTCGTCCGCATCAGCACCGATCAGGGCGTCACCGGGATCGGCCTCGGCCGCGGTGGTGAAATCGAGCGCGCCATCGTCAGGCTACCTCAAGCCGCATCTGATCGGCGAGGACCCGGTGAACGTCGAACGGCTGTGGGCGAGGATGTGGGTGCCGAAGCTGATCGGCCGCCGCGGGCTGACCACGCGCGCGATCTCGGCCATCGACATCGGGTTGTGGGACATTCGCGGCAAGATCGCTAACCTGCCGCTCTACAAGCTGCTGGGCGGGTTCCGCGACAGCGTGCCGACCTACGTCGCCGGCGGCTACTACGAGGAAGGCAAGGGCCTGCGCGAACTGGCGCAGGAGATGGAGCAGAACGTCGCGATGGGCGCCCGTGCCATCAAGATGAAGATCGGCGGCGTGCCGATGAACGAAGACATCGAACGCGTACGCGTCGTGCGCGACGCCATCGGCCCCGACGTGAAGCTGCTGGTCGATGCCAACTGCGCCTACCGCGCCTACGAGGCGATGCGCTTCGCCCGCCAGGTCGAACGCTATGACGTCTTCTGGTTCGAGGAACCGGTCGCACCCGACGATTACGATGGGCATCGCAAGCTCGCGCAGGCCACCTCCATCCCCATCGCCACCGGCGAGAACGAATACACCCGCTACGGCTTCCGCGACCTGATCCGCAACGACTGCGCCGCCATCCTCAACGCCGACGCCAAGGTCCTCGGCGGCATGACCGAATTCATGAAGGTGGCGGCGCTGGCGCAGGCGCACGATCTCGACATCGCGCCGCATGGCTCGCAGGATGTGCACGTACACCTGGTCGCCGCCATCTCCAACGGCTTGATCCTGGAGTTCTATCGCGACACGGTGGACCCGATGTGGGGCCGCATCTACCGGGAGACGCTAAGCCTGAACGCGGATGGCACCGTCAGCCCGCCCTCGGCACCCGGGCTCGGCATCGAACCCGACGCTGCAGCCCTCGCGCCATACAGGATCGCATAACAGGAGACCGCCGACATGTCTGAAACCGAATACACCCGCCCAAGGTCTGGACCAACAAGCCGGCCACGGGGCACTTCGCCAACATCAACCGCCCGGTCTCCGGCGCGACGCACGACAAGGAACTGCCGGTCGGCAAGCACCCGTTGCAGCTCTATTCGCAGGGCACGCCCAACGGCGTGAAAGTCACCGTCATGCTGGAGGAGCTTCTCGCCGCCGGTCATCGTGGTGCCGAATACGACGCCTGGCTGATCCGCATCGGTGACGGCGACCAGTTCGGCAGCGGCTTCGTCGCGATCAATCCGAATTCGAAGATACCCGCGCTGGTGGATCGCAGCGGCCCGAAACCGATCCGCCTCTTCGAATCCGGCGCCATCCTGCTCTATCTCGCCGAGAAGTTCGGCGCGTTCCTCCCGACCGATCCCGCCACCCGCGCCGAATGCTTTTCCTGGCTGTTCTGGCAGATGGGCAGCGCGCCCTATATCGGCGGCGGCTTCGGCCACTTCTATGCCTATGCGCCGACCAAGATCGAATACGCCATCGACCGCTTCGCCATGGAGACCAAGCGCCTGCTCGATGTGCTCGATAAGCGCCTGGCGCAGGCCGAGTACCTCGCCGGCGATGTCTTATACGATCGCCGATATGGCGTGCTGGCCCTGGTACGCCGGGCTTGTCAAATTCGATCAGTACGGTGCCACCGAGTTCCTCTCCGTGCACGAATACAAGAACGTCAATCGCTGGGCCGACGCGATCTGGGCCCGCCCCGCCGTCAAGCGCGGCCGCATGGTCAATCGCACCGCCGGCGACCCTTCCGGCCAACTGCTGGAACGTCACGACGCCGGCGATTTCGATACGAAGTGACTTGATCGTCGTGGCCGGGCTTGACCCGGCCATCCACGACTTCGGAAGGAACGCCGTCCAGGAGCAAGGGAATGCCCTTCTACGAAAAAGACAACGTGCGCATCCGCTACGAGGAGGCCGGCAGCGGGTTCCCGCTGCTGGTCACCCCAGGCGGCGGCCTGAATTCGCGCGTCAGCAACTGGCCGACCGCCGTCTTCAACGCCATGGAGGTGTTCAAGCACAACTTCCGCTGCATCACCATGGATCAGCGCAACGCCAATGGCGGCGAATCCTCCGGCCCGGTCCCCGCGGACGATCCATGGGGCGCCTTCGCCGACGATCAGCTCGGCCTGATGGACCATCTCGGCATCCGGCACTTCCTGTTCATGGGCTACTGCATCGGCGGCTGCTTCGCGATGAAACTGATCGAGCGCGCGCCGGATCGCGTCGTCGCCGCCGTGCTGTGCCAGACCGTCGGCCACCGGGATGACGATCCCGACGTGATGTATCGCTCCGGTCGCGACGTCTGGGCGCCGGAGTTCCTCGCCCGCCGCCCTGACGTAACGATGGCAACTATCGAGAAATATCTCCATAACCTCTATCGCGCGCAGCCGGATTTTGTTTACAGCGTGTCGCGCGATTTCGCGCGATCGTGCCGCACGCCGCTGCTCGTGATGCCGGATGACACCCCGGCCCATCCGCTCCAGGCGTCGATGGCGGTGGCGCACCTGGCGCCACGCGCCGAAGTGACTGTGTTTCCGTGGAAGGAGCCGCCGGAACTGAAGGCGCGCACGATCGAGCAGGTAACGGCGTTTTTGCGGAAGCACACGACGACAGCGACATGATCGGCAGGGGCTGCTTGCATTCCATAACGCATAACGTTACATATTCAAATGATCGTCGGATTTGGCTGCCGCGAGACAGAGCGTATCTGGCGGGGAGAGTTCAGTCACGTCCTACCGAGGGATATTCAAGCGACGGCCCTGCGCAAACTGCGAATGCTGAATAATGCGAAAGTGATCGGCGATCTCGCTATTCCCCCCAACAACAGGTTGGAGGCACTGAAGGGCGATCGCGCCGGCCAGCATAGCATTTGCATCGATTACCACTGAGAAAATGCCCAATCCGACGCCTGGTGAAATCCTTCTGCTCGAGTTCATCGAGCCCATGGCTCTGACCCAGAACGGATTGGCTCGTGCAATCGGTGTCCCGCCTCGGCGCATCAACGAAATCGTGCTCGGCAAACGGGCAATCACCGCCGATACCGACCTCCGGCTCGCTCGCTATTTTGGACTGTCGGATGGATTCTGGCTCGGGCTTCAGTCCGATCACGACCTTCTCCGCCAACGCCGAAAGATCGCTGCCGAACTCGATAGAATTGGGCCCCGTCAAGCCGCGGCCTGAACGTCAGTCGCCACAGCGGCACATCCCAGCCCGCCAAGGCAGCACGCGACCTATAAGAAAAAATCCCTTGACACCTACACTAACATTGTGCTTCCATACCCCCGTGACCGCCCAGGCCCTCACCGCCGAGCCAACCCTCCGCCCCCATCCGCGCCAGGACCGGGGCATCGACCCCATCGCCCCCGCCATCGCCCCCGCACCCACCCGCATCCTCCGCCTGCTCGGCGTCCTCCGCGTGCTCATCACCTTCGGCAACCACCTCGCCGTAATCCTCAAAGCCAACCCCTGCGCCGAAACCGTCCGCAACATCGGCTCCCGCTTCGGCGCCTTCGATGTCGCCCTCATCCTCGCCCGCATCACCCGCGGCCTGCAGCTCGCCCAGGCGCTGGAAGCCAGGTTCGCCCCCCGCGCCGACCAGCCGGACCCCGCCCCGCGCGCCGCCGCATCCGCCCCCGCATCCTCACCGCGCCAACCGCGTCAGCCGCGCACCATCACGCCCAAGCCCGCCCTGCCGGAAGACAGCGCCGAGGCCATCCTCGCCGCCCTGCCGACCGCCGAGCAGATCGCCGAGCAGCTCCGCACCCGCCCGGTCCACGCCGTCCTCACCGACATCTGCAACGATCTCGGCGTCTGCATGTCCGACCCGCTCTGGCACGACATCAACCGGGTTCTCATGGATTACAACGGCAGCTTCCTTCCCCTGTGGAAGGAGCGCTGGAGGCGCTTCAGCGCAGCGCTCAACCATCTCATCCCGCCGAACGTCCGTTTCATCTGGCCGGACACGCCGCCGCAAACCCTGCACGATCCCGTCGTTTCCGTCGCAATCGTCGCCACCGGCCCGCCCTGACCACGCCCGACCAGCGCCTGACATAACGGGGCCGCCCAGCGCGAGATCGCGCAAGGCGGCACCGTCGGAGCGCGTGAATCTCGCGCTCAGACAACAACAGCAGCCCCGCCGTCCTGATTCCTCAGCCCGCCACCCCGCCCGCACAGAAACACGACACCGCCACCGGCACGTCCGCCCGAGCCGCCGCGAACGTCACACGCTGCCGGATCAGCGCGGCCTCCACCGTCTCCCCGCGTTGCTCCAGGCAATCCAGCAGTCCGCGCAACGCCCACACATTGTCCGGATGGATCTGCGCCCGCGGCAGCGTGCCCGCCAACCCCAGATCCTCCCGATACACCACCTCCGCCTCCGCCGCCCGGCCCTGCTCCAGCAGCAGCGCACCCAAAGCGTGGCGGATCGGCTGCATCCAGCCCCACGGTTCGTCGTACGGCAGCTCGTCCTCCAGCGCGATCGCCGCCCGCAACCGAGCGAATGCCAGGTCGTACTCGCCCCGCCGGTACGCGATCTCCCCCTCCAGCATCAGCTCCGCGATCGCCAGAAGCTGCTGGCACTGCACGTTATGGATATACCGCGACTCCGGCACACGCCGCGCCGCCTCGCGAAACCGCGCCTGCTCCGACTCCGCGGCGCCCACCTCGCCGAGCGCCGCATGCGCCACGCCCTTCGCGTAGTGCATCGTCGCCACCGTGTTGCAGTACAGCTCACGATCCTCCGGCAGCGTCCTGCGCGATGATCTCCTGCCACTTTCCGAAGCGGATCAGCACGTGCTGCCGCACCGCTACATAACTCTCGAAGAAGTCCGCCATCGGCGGCGAGGGTATCCGCAGGAATGCCTCCGGCATCGTCTCGACCAGCTCGTCCGCGGCCGCGATCGCCGGCCCATGCTGCCCCAGGAACATCGCGCCATACGCGGCGAAATGGTAATTGTGGATCCGGTAGCCCGAATAGAAATTCATCGGCCCCGCGCGATCGTAGAACTTGCGGTCCGCGATCATCGCCTTCTGGTTCCAGTGCATCGCGTCGCGGTAATGCCCGCATTGGATGTCGATATGCGTCGGCATGTGCACCAGGTGGCCCATGTCCGGCGCCACCTCCCGCAGCCGGTCACCTGTCACCAGCGCCAATTCCGGACACGGCGACATCTCCATCAGATGCACGTGCAGGTGCAGCAATCCCGGATGATCCATCGCCCCGGGCAGATCGCGGAACGCCGACTCCAGCACCTCGCGCGCCTCCACCGTGCCGGCCCCCGGCGCAGGCTCGCCGGTCCGCAAATCCCACATCCGCCACGGCGTGCGATTAAGGATCGCTTCGACAAAGATCGTCGCCAGATCGAGATCATCGGGATGCGCCAGATACGCAACCCGCATCGCATCCGCGAAAGCGTCGTTCCACGGCGCCTGCTCCTCGATCACCTCACGCTGCGGATAACGCGCCGCCAGCGCCTCGATCAGCGCGCGCTCCGGCGCACTCACCCCGCCCGCCAAAGCCAAGGCCGCCCGCGCCGCGTCATACGCACGCGCCAGTGCCGCCGCCTTGCCCGCCGGGTCCATCAGCTCCCATGGAAAGTTGTAGTTCGGTCCGGCGGCATAGCCGATCCCCCAATGCGCCATCGCGCAGTCCGCGTCGGCCTCCAGCGCCTTCTCGAAGCAGCCGATCGCCTCTTCATGGTGATAGCCGAAAATCCAGTTCAATCCCCGGTCGAACCACCGCTGCGCCTCCGCCGAGTTGGTCGTCACCGTGCGCGAATAGCGCCCCAGGTCATACGGATAATCCATCTCGCTTTGCCTCCGCGCCCGCGCGGCGCTACCACACTCTCAACACGCGAACGAAAGCCGGTCCATGAAAATCACCAAAATCACCCCCCTCCTGCTCGATCGCTTCTGCTTCGTCCGCATCGAAACCGACGAAGGCATCACCGGCCTCGGTGAATCCGGCACCTGGGGACAGCTCGAGGCCTCCGCCGCCGCCATCACCAAATACGCCGAATACCTCGTCGGCAAGGACCCGCGCCCCATCGAGCACCACTGGAACGTCATGCTCCGCGCCAACCACTTCACCGGCGGCGCGATCACCGGCGCGGTCTCCGCCATCGACATCGCGCTCTGGGACATCAAGGGCAAATTCCATAACGTCCCCGTCTATGAACTTGCTCGGCGGCAAGATGCGTGACAAGGCGCGCCTCTACGGTCACGTCAAAGGCCGCAGCATCGCCACGCTGGTCGCCGAAGCCAAGCGCCTGAAGGCCGACGGCTTCACCGCGCTCGGCCATCTCAACCCGCTGCTCGACGAAGACGAATCAACGCCGTTCTACAAGCCGCACTCCGCCCGCATCTCCGAGGCCATCGACAATGTCCGTCGCCTGCGCGAAGCCGTCGGCCCCGAAGTGGACCTCTGCATCGAAATCCACCGCCGCCTGACCCCGCCGGAAGCCGTCGCCCTCGGCCGCGGCATCGAGAAATACCTGCCCATGTTCTTCGAAGACCCGCTGCGTCCCAACAGCTTCGACGCCATGGCCTGGGTCGCCGATCACATCCCCATCCCCGTCGCCACCGGCGAACGCTTCACCAGCCTCTACCAGTTCCAGACCCTGCTCACCCGCCACGCGGTGCAGTATCTGCGGCCGGATGTGTGCCTCTGCGGCGGCATCACCGGCGCCAAGAAGATCGCCGCGCTCGCGGAAGCGCACGACGCCTCTGTCGTCCCGCACAATCCGCTCTCGCCCGTCAGCACTGCCGCTTGCCTGCAGATCGCCGCCTGCATCCCCAACTTCGCCATCCAGGAATACCCCACCCGCACCCCGGAACTCGACGGCGGCACCGCACCGCTCGGCGACGCGCTCGTCACCGGCCTCGCCGAACAGGAGATCCGGCTTCATCGCCATTCCCGGCACACCAGGCATCGGCGTCGAACTCGTGCCCGATGCCGAGCGTCGCTTCCCCATGCGCCCGCGCCCGATCCGGATGCGCCCGCACGTCGATGGCTCCGTGGTGGACATGTAACGCTATTCCTCTGTGCACCTCCCTGCCTTCTCTGTGGCTCTCGGTGTTAACCCTTGCTTCGCCGCAAGCCGCGCAGAGCCCTTCCAGGTGAAACTGAAACCATGAAGATCGCCCGCATCGAAACCCGCATCCTCAGCATCCCCGAGGACGAACCGCTCGCCAACGCGCCCGAGCGCCCCGACGCAATGCGCTCCGTCATCGCGCTGACCATGCACACGGATGACGGCACCGACGGCATCGGCATCACCTTCTACGGCGGCGCACTGACCCGTGCGCTCGACCGCGCCATGAACGACCTCGGCGCCCTCATCATCAGCGACGATCCGCTGCGCCCCGAGGCCATCGCCGCGAAACTCCGCGCCGCGGCCGGCGGCTGCGAATCAGCCGGCATCTTCACCCTTGCAGCCTCCGCGATCGACATCGCGCTGTGGGACATCAAGGGCAAGGCGCTCGGCCAGCCGGTCTGGAAGCTGCTCGGCGGCGCGCGCAACACCGTGCCGGCCTACGCCTCCGGCGCGCTCCGCCGCGGCCTGACGCACGACAAGGCAGCCCGCGCCGCCGCCCATCTCAAGGCCTCCGGCTTCACCGAGATGAAAACCCAGCTCGCGCTGCCCGGCAACCCGACCGTCACGGACGAAATCACCCGCGTGCGCGTGATCCGCGAGGCGATCGGCCCGGACATCCGCCTGATGTGCGACATCAACCAGCGCTGGCGTCCCGAACAGGCCATCGACATCGGCCGGCGCATCGAGGATGTCGGGCTGTTCTGGCTGGAAGACGTCACCGCGCACGACGATTATCCCGGCCTCGCCCGCATCACCGACGCCCTCGCCACCCCCGTCGCCGGCGGCGAATACCTCTGGGGCATCACGCCCTTCCGCCACATGCTGGAGCACCGCTCCGTCGATATCGTCATGATCGACCTGGTGCGCGTCGGCGGCGTGACGCAGTGGATGAAGGTCGCGGGAATGGCCCAGGCCTTCAACCTGCCCGTGGTCAGCCACCTCCTGCCGGAGTTCCACTGCCACCTGATCGGCGCCATCCCCAACGGCCTCACCGTCGAATACATGCCGTGGATGCTGAAGCTCTTCGAATCCACACCCGCCCTGGCGAACGGACACATGACCCTGACCGACACGCCCGGCTGGGGCCTCCGCTTCGATCAGGCCGCGCTGAAGCGATTTGCCGCTTGATCTTCACGCGATCGTGAGCCACCTTCGACCTCCATGACCACAATCGCCTGGGACGGCACCACCCTCGCAGCCGACCGCCGCATCACCAGCGGCACCGTGACCTACTCCACCACCAAGATCCGCCGCACCGAAGACGGGCGGCTGATCGGCGCCACCGGTGATTTCGGCGTCTGCTCGGAAATGCTCGACTGGCTGGAGAATGGCGGCACCCGCCCCTCCTGCCAGGATAGCGACCGCTGGGCCTCCGCCCTGGAGGTCATGGCCGACGGCATCTGCTGGATGCACAACCGCGACAGCCGCTGGCGGGTCGAGGATGCCTTCGTCGCCATCGGCTCCGGCCGCGACTACGCCATGGCCACGATGGCGCTCGGCCATCCGGCCGAGAAGGCGATCGAAATCGCCGCCCGCTTCGATCCGGGCACCGGCAACGGCACCGACACGCTTCAGCTCGCGGCAAGCGCCATCAAGCTCGTGGCCTGATCTCTACCCTCCCGGCAGCAATCCCGCGATCGCCTGACCGCTCGCGGCGCCGGCCAGAGCACCGCCGATATCGCCCGATGCCAGCGCCTGCGCGCTCCGCACCAGCCCGCCCATCGCCGCACGATACAGCGCGCCGCCCAGGCTGATGCGGCGCGCGCCCGCATCCTCCAGCGCCTGGAAGGACACCGGGCCGGACCGAGGTCCGATCAGCACGTTCACCGGCTTGGGTGCCACGGCGCGAACCACCGCCCTGATCGCGTCCATGTCCGGCAGGGCGGGCGCATACAGCACGTCTGCGCCCGCCTCGGCGAAGGCGACCAGGCGGCGGATCGTGTCGTCCAGGTCGTTTCGGCCGAACAGGTGGTTGTCGGTGCGCCCCGTCAGCACGATCCGCCCGCGCGCCGCCTGCGCGGCCCGGCGCACGCGCGCCACCGCGGCGTCGAACTCATGGATGGGATGGGCCGGATCGGCGGTCGTGTCCTCGATCCCCAGCCCGCCGAGGCCGCCGCGATCGCCGCCTCCACCGTCGCGGCGCAATCCTCCGGCTCCGGGCCGAACCCGTCCTCCAGGTCGCCATTCACCGGCAGCCCCGTCAGGCGATGCAGCAGCACGCCGTTGTCGATCGCCTCCTCCCGGCTCACCGCATGCCGTCCGTCCTGCCGGCCCAGCGCCCAGGCGATCGCGGCCGAGCTGGTGCCCAGCGCGCGGAACCCCGCCTGCTTCAGCAGCACCGCCGACGCCCCGTCCCAGGCATTGGGCATGATGAAAGCGCCAGGACCCGCGTGAAGCTCGCGAAATGCCTCGTATGCCGTGTGGTTGCTCATGCGGCCCCTCCGCCTTGATGGTTTGTTGCGCGCCATGCGCGCCCCGGCCAAACTGTGCCGGCAATGGTCCGGGGACACCATACGGTGCGGACCGAAATAACCAGGAGGCGCGTTCAGGGATGATCACACGTCGAGGCATTCTGGCGGGAGCCGGCGCACTGGCCGCGTACGCCGCACCGCGTCGTGCGTCCGCACAGGCCACCCCTGGCGTCACCGCGACGGAACTCAAGATCGGCAACACCATGCCGTACAGCGGCCCCGCCTCCTCATACGGCGCGATCGGCAAGACCGAGACGGCGTATTTCAAGATGCTGAACGATCAGGGCGGCGTCGCCGGCCGCAAGATCAACTTCATCTCCTTGGACGACGGCTATCTGCCGCCGCGCGCAGTGGAAGACGTCCGTCGGCTGGTCGAGGAGGACCAGGTGGATTTCATGTTCCAGACGCTCGGCACGCCGAGTAACAGCGCGATCGAGCGATACCTGAACCAGCACAAGGTGCCGCAGCTCTTCGTCGCCACCGGTGCCGACAAGTGGGGCGACTACAAGCGCTACCCCTGGACCATCGGCATGCAGCCCAGCTACCGGACCGAAGCGCAGATCTACGCCAAATACGCGCTGTCGCAGAAACCGGACGCGAAGTTCGGGTTCCTCTATCAGAACGACGATTTCGGCAAGGACTACCTGGCCGGCGCGCGCGACATCCTGGGTGCGAACTGGGACAAGCAGGTGGCCAAGGTCGAATCGTACGAGGTCACCGACCCGACGATCAATTCACAGATCACCGCGCTGCAGGGTAGCGGAGCCGACGTGTTCATCTGCGCCGCCGCGCCGAAGACCGCCGCCCAGGCCATCCGCAAGGTTCACGACCTGGGCTGGAAGCCGATGTTCTTCATGACCAACGTGTCGATCTCCGCGGGTTCCGTCATGGAGCCGGCCGGGGCGGAAAGCGGCGTCGGCGTGATCACCAGCGGATACCTGAAGGACAATACCGATTCCGCCTGGGCAAACGACCCGGGAATGAACGAATGGCGCGCCTTCATGGCGAAATACATGCCGGGCGCCAACCTGACCGACAACAACTACGTGTACGGCTACACCGCGAGCAAAATCATGGATCATGTGCTGGACGCGTGCAAAGGCGACTTCTCGCGCGACAACGTCATGAAGCAGGCCACCGGCATCGCACCCATGGAGGTGCCGACACTGCTTCCCGGCATCAAGGTCTCCACCAGCCCGACCAACTACCATCCGATCATGGCGATGCAGTTGCAGCGGTGGAACGGCAAGACCTGGGAGCGCTTCGGCGACGTGATCGAGGGCGCCAAGACGTAACCACGACACCGCCGCAAGCCGCTTGCCAAGGCGCCGGCCTGACAGTATGGTGCGCCCGCATCCAGCCGGGGAACCGAAAGCGTGCTGCGGACTGTCCAGTCAGATTGCGTCGGCAACAAGTCCGATAGACCAACGACGACGGAAGTTTCCCGCCGCGCCGTGATCGCCGGCGCCGGGGCGCTGCCGCTGTTCGCAATCGGCCGCGCACGAGCCGCGGACTTCTCGTTCAAGCTGGCGAACAACACCCCGGTGACGCACCCGATGTCGATCCGCCAGCAGGAGGCGATCAACCGGATCAAGCAGGCAACCGCCGGAAAGGTCGATATCGCGTTCTTTCCCAACAACCAGCTTGGGTCGGACACCGACATGCTGTCGCAGTTGCGATCCGGGGCGATCGACTTCTTCACGCTCTCGGGGCTGATCCTCTCCACGCTGGTGCCGGCAGCTTCCATCAATGGCATCGGCTTCGCCTTCAAGGACTACCCCACGGTGTGGAAGGCGATGGACGGCAAGCTCGGCGCCTATGTGCGCGGTGACATCGACAAGCGCGGTCTCGTTGCCATGGACAAGATGTGGGACAACGGGTTCCGCCAGATCACCAGCTCCACCCGGCCCATCAAGACTCCGGCGGACCTCAAGGGCTTCAAGATCCGCGTCCCCGTCTCGCCGCTCTGGACCAGCATGTTCCAGGCGTTCGGCGCCTCGCCCGTCAGCATCAATTTCAGCGAGGTCTATTCCGCGCTGCAGACCAAGATCGCCGAGGGGCAGGAGAACCCGCTCAGCCTGATCCAGATCGCCAAGCTGTACGAGGTGCAGAAATACTGCTCGCTCACCAGCCACATGTGGGACGGCTTCTGGATGCTGTCGAACCGCCGCTCCTTCACCTCCATGCCGGCGGATTTGCAGAAGATCGTGGCGGATGAACTGAACAAATCCGCGCTCGATGAACGCACGGACATCGCCAAACTGAACGATTCGGTGGAAGCCGACCTGAAGTCCAAGGGGCTGCAGTTCATCGAGGTGGACAAGGACCAGTTCCGCGATGCGCTGCGCCAGGCCGGCTTCTACGCCGAGTGGAAGAAGAAGTATGGCGACCAGGCGTGGGGCATTCTCGAGGGCGAGGTCGGCCAGCTCACCTGACCAACCCCATCCGTCATCCCCGCGAAAGCGGGGACCCAGCGGAATGTCAATCCTCACTGACCATGGCGGCCCGTATTTCCACGCCCGCGAAGAAACCGCGAGCATGAAACTGAAGCGCGCACTCACCCTGATCGCCGAAATCCCCGCCGCCATCCTGGTGGTCGCGGAAGTCATCGTGCTGTTCGCCGGGGTGATGGCGCGGTACGTGTTTCAGGCGCCGCTGGTGTGGTCCGACGAGCTGGCGTCCATCCTGTTCCTGTGGCTGGCGATGCTGGGCAGCGTCATCGCCCTGCAACGAAGCGAGCATATGCGGCTGACCGCGGTGGTCTCGCGGATGTCGCCCGCGGCCAGGCGCGCGCCGCCGCGCTCGCCAGTGCCGCCGTGGCCGCCTTCCTCATCATGGTCGTGCCGGCGGGCTGGGATTACGCCTCGGAGCAGTGGTTCATCCAGACGCCGGCGCTGAACATGCACGACACGTTCCGCGCCGCCGCGATCCCCGTCGGCGCGGTGCTGATGCTGGCGACCGCGCTGGCGCGACTGGGCCGGCTGCGCCTGCGGGATGCAGCCGTCGGGCGTGGGCTTCATCGTGGTGCTTGCGGCCGTGCTGCATGTCGCCGCCCCTGCCCTGCTCCATCTCGGCAACTGGAACCTGGTGCTGTTCTTCGTGGTGCTGCTGGGCATCGGCGTGCTGCTGAGCGTGCCGATCGGCTTCGCCTTCGGCTTGGCCACCCTGGCGTTCCTCGCCACCCTGACCCACACGCCGCTTTCGGTCGTAACCTCCCGCATGGACGAAGGCATGAGCAGCCTGATCCTGCTCGCGGTCCCGCTCTTCGTGTTCCTCGGCCTGCTCATCGAAATGACCGGCATGGCGCGCGCCATGGTGACCTTCCTGGCGGCGCTGCTGGGCCATGTGCGCGGCGGCCTGTCATACGTGCTGCTCGGCGCGATGTATCTGATCTCCGGCATCTCCGGCTCGAAAGCCGCCGACATGGCGGCAATCGCGCCGGTGCTGTTCCCCGAGATGAAGCGCCGCGGCGCAGCCGAAGGGGAGCTCGTCTCGCTGCTCGCCGCGTCCGGCGCGATGAGCGAGACCATCCCGCCCTCGTTGGTGCTGATCACCATCGGCTCGGTCACGGGTGTATCGATCGCCGCACTGTTCACCGGCGGGCTGCTGCCGGCCGCGGTGCTGGCAATCGCGCTGGCGGCGATCGCGCGATGGCGGAGCAGGGACGAGGCCCTGGCCGGCGTCAGGCGGGCGCCGCTGAAAGAGATCGCTCGCACGTTCGTAGTAGCGCTCCCCGCGCTGATCCTGCCGTTCGTGATCCGCATGGCGGTGGTGAAGGGGGTGGCGACCGCCACCGAGGTCTCCACGATCGGGATCGTGTACGCGTTCGTGGTGGGGCTGGTGTGCTACCGCGCAGTTCGATTGGCGGCGGCTCTATCCGATGCTGGTGGAAACCGCATCGCTGTCGGGGGCCATCCTGCTGATCATCGGCACCGCCACGGCGATGGCCTGGGCGCTGACCCAATCGGGGTTTTCGCACCAGCTTGCGGCGAGCATGGCGTCGATGCCAGGGGGAGCGGCCGGGTTCCTGGCGGTGTCGATTGCGGCGTTCGTGGTGCTCGGCAGCGTGCTGGAGGGAATTCCCGCCGTCGTGCTGTTCGGCCCGCTGCTGTTTCCCTCGGCCCGCGCCATCGGCATCAACGAGGTGCACTACGCCATGGTGGTGATCCTGGCGATGGGAATCGGGCTGTTCGCGCCCCCGTTCGGGGTGGGGTATTACGCGGCCTGCGCGATCGGACGGGTGTCGCCGGATGCGGCGATGAAGCGGATCTGGCCGTATCTGCTGGCGGTGCTGGCCGGGCTGATCGTCGTGGCGGCGGTGCCCTGGCTGAGCGTGGGGTTCCTGTGACCTGCTAAAACCGCAGCGAAACCGACACACTCCCGAACTCGAACAAGCCGCCCCGCTGATGCGCAAACTCCTGGGTCTGAAAGACGTTCGTGTACGTCACCCGGCCCCATTTTGTCAGGACCGCGAACCCGGCCTGCATCTCGGCAACACCGGGCAATCGCCGCACGCTGGCGTTGCCCACCGCCGGGCCTGGGACGAAGGTGTTGCCGTCCAGCGTGATATCATGTGCAACCGCCTGTCCGTCCGCGCCGACGAAGACATACCACGCCGCGTGGCCCGGCCACGTATAGGCATCGCCGCCCGACAGCCCCGGCAACATGCGCGCGGCGCCGAAATCGCTGTGCAGGCCCTGGCCCAGGCGCAACATCGCGCCCGCCAGGCCATAGACCCGCACGTTGCCGCCACCCAGCACGACCTGAGGCAGCACATCCAGGGCGAACGGCCCTGCCCTTCCCAGATCGACCCTCCAGGTCCTTGAAATCGTGAACTGGAATGCCGGCTCATTCCTGAGTTGCGTTCCCCACCCGTTTGCCGGCAGCGCCCCGATCACCTGGTGCCAGCCGTTCTGCACCTGCTCGGCCTGCGCATTCGGACCGACCACGCCGAGGCCGAGCGACAGGGCTGTCCGCGTCCTCAGGGTCTCGTGGTTCAGTCCGATGGTTCCCAGAAGAATGCCGGCATAGGGCCGGTCGCCGGGCACGGGCACGTACAGATGATCGAACCACGGCGTGAATATCCCCTGGGTCAGATCGAAGGTCAGCCGCTGTTGTCCGGTGCCGAACAGGCCGTTGGCCAAATGCTGGAGAAATCCCGGCACGTCCTGCGTGCCGGAAACGAATCCGAGCCTCTCGCCGCTGGTGTAATAGACGTCCGTGTTCTTGGGAGAGATGATCGAATCGTTCTCAAGCTGCACAGTCAACTGGCGATGCGAATCTGGCTGGCGGCGCCGTATCGGCGGCGTGGCTGCCGATCGGCGCGATCAGCAGCCCGACCGCGGCCACGGGGCCAAGGACAGTCGCGCTCCTGGTACGGAACTCCGGGATCGATGCCATGCGAGTCCTCCATCGTGCCGCCAGACCCTTCCACCGGAAGCGGCCCGGGCGATAGTTTGCGCCAATGAGCTTCTTGCCCCCCATGACAGTGCCGGACATCGTCGGCTATCTCGGCGCGGCCTTCGTCATCGCCACCTACTCCATGAAAACCATGATCCCGCTCCGCTCGGTGGGACTGATCAGCAACGCCATCCTGCTCGCCTACGCCAGCTTGGAAGGTGCGGCGCCGGAGATCATCCTGGAAGGGATCGTGCTGCCGCTGAACGGGCTGCGGCTTTATCAAATGGTCAAGCTCACCCGCCGCGTGGAATCAGCGGCCCGCGGCGATGGCTCCATGGACTGGCTGAAGCCGTTCATGCACCGCCACCGCACCTCAGGCGGGGACGTGCTGTTCCACAAGGGCGATCCGGCTGATGCCATGTATTACATCGTCTCCGGCCATTACCGCCTGCGGGAGACGGGGATCGAACTCCCCGTGGGCGAAGTGGTGGGCGAGCTCGGACTGCTCGCCCCGGATCAGCGGCGGACCCAGACCCTGGAATGCGTACGGGACGGAGAACTGCTGGTCATCACCTACGACCGGGTAAAGCAGCTCTATTTCCAGAACCCGAGTTTCGGCTTCTTCTTTCTCCGGCTCGCTACCCAGCGGCTGTTTCACAACCAGGGCTTGCTGGAAGCGAAGGTAGCCGAGACTGGAACGCGGGCTGCCCGCGCCCAACGCCGCCAGCGGATAGCCCCGAGCCCTGCCAACGCGAGCACCACGATGCCGAGCCCGCCAGGCTCCGGCGCGGCAATCGCGGGCACGCCGTAGCTGTCGGTGTCTTCCGGCACGCCGTCTTCCGGCAGGACGGAAGGACCATGGATCACGCCGGGCGCGTTGGGATCGAAGCCGAACTCGGCGTCCACCTGCAAATCGAAGCCGGTCATGTCGAAGCCGGCGCGTGAGGTGACCCCATCGGCGAAATCGAATTCGATGGAGAGCGGGATCGGGTACGGAATCGCTGTCCCATTCCAGAAGGATATCCGGGCGTCCCGCTACTGGTCGGCGCGATCGGCAGGCCCGCTGAAGGCATAGGTCATGTCACCCGCGGTGTCCGTCGTGGTGGTAACCGGAACCGAGATGCAGACGCCGAGCGCCGCGCACCAATCCACCACGGGAACGCCGGGAGGAGGGGCGGACGCAAGGTAGCGGACGGCTCCGCCGATGAGCGGACTCTGGCCCAGATCATTGCTGACGTACGTCTCGGTGATCGTGCCTCCTGAAACGGTAGCGTGCACGTTGGGCACCTCATCAATCACCGGGGAGCCGTGCGCCGTGTCGGTCTGGAATGCCTGCAGCTTGTCCACGCCTTTTCCGGGGCTGGCGCAGGTGTACGGCGTGATGGCGCAGGGCTGCGTGGCGATCGAGCGCGACGCGGTGTTCATCAGGTTCAAGGAGGAGTTCACCGGCACCGGCGTGTTGCCGTCCGGATACGTCGCAGGCGGGGTCGCCGTGGGAATGCTGCCGGGCGACCCGGGGGGCGCGCCAGGGTCGATGAATTCGGTGCTGAGCGGTGACTGGTCCACGTGTCCCAGGCCGAGATTGTGTCCGAGCTCGTGGCCCAGCACGTCGGGCGCGGTGAGCAGGCCGCTCAGTTGGTTGCGTCCGGTTTCAACCACCACGCCGTTGCCGCCGATCAGGCCCCAGCCATAGATCGGAGCGAACGTCTGAGCCCCGTTGGTCGTCTGCACCAGTTGATTGACCAGATACACGTTCAGCGTGGTTGCGACGGAGCTCTGTTTGTGATTGGGCGTGTCGATCAACTGGTGCACGGTGTCGAAATTGGCGTCGGTGGCCAAATTGGTTTCCGAGCAGAACCGCGAAACGGCGCTTGCACCGCCGCAACCGGTTGCAGCCAGGTCAAGCTTTGCAACCGGGGAGAATACGAAGCTGGTCCCCGACTGCGCGAAGATATCCTTCGCGAAGCTCTCATAGGAATTGAGCGAGGCGGTCGGCGCGCAGCCGGCGCCGGTGGGTCCGCAGACGTCGATCACGTTGATATCGACAATCGTCCCGACGGGTGGGTTCACGGAGCTTCCTACCGTCATGGCATTCGCTGCGCCCGCGGAGCCCACGAGCGGCAGCAGAACGATGACCGTCTTGCGACACAGCGCGCGCCGCCGTTCATTGTGAACTGGCATCCAAATCCCCTCGTTTCGCACAAAATTTCTGTTTTTTAGTCGCCAACGTCAATCGAAAAGATGCATCGGCGTGAACCGGGCGTGACGGCACGGCATCTTGCTGGTAGCTTCCGCTCCTTCGGGAAGGACGCATGGCGCAGCTTGAGCGACGCCTGGCCGCTGTGCTGGCGATCGACACGGTCGGCTACAGCCGCATGATGGAGGCAGACGGCGAAGGCACTTACCGGCGCCTGACCGCCCTGATGCTGGGCATCATCGAACCGGCCATCACCTCCGCCGGGGGACGGATCGTCAAGAAGACCGGGGACGGCGCGCTGGTGGAATTCCCCAGCGTCTCGGCCGCCATCGGCGCCGGCACGCAGATCCAGGAGCAGGCGGCGAAGGCGCAGGAGGAGCTGCCGCCGGAGCGGCGGGTGCGCTTCCGCATCGGCATCAACCTGGGCGACGTGATCGTCGATCCCGACGATATCTACGGCGATGGGGTGAACATCGCCGCGCGGCTGGAGAGCATCGCTCAGGCAGGCGACGTGATCGTCTCGGAATCCGCGATGAACACCGCGGACCGGGTTGGCTACGCGTTCACCGATCTCGGCGTCCAGCACCTCAAGAACATCAGCCGCCCGGTGCGGGCCTATCGCGTGGTGGCGCAGGAAGGCGCCACGGGCCACGTCGAATCAGCGCCGTTGCGGACCGTGCCGGGCTTCGGCGCGCGCCCCGCCATCGCGGTGCTGCCGTTCGTCTATAGCGGGCCGGACTCGGACATGCAGGAGTACCTGGCCGACGGCGTGACCGAGGACTTCATCACCGCCCTGTCGCACTGGCGGTTCTTTCCGGTCATCGCGCGCGGCTCGATGTTCGCCTTCAAGGGGCGGCAGGTCGATCCGATCGACGTGGCCCAGCAGGTCGGTGCGCGGTACGTGCTGGAGGGGCGGTTGCGCCGCCATGGCGATCGTATCCGAACCGGTGTCGATCTGGTTGATGCCGATACGCGAGAGACGCTGTTCGCCGAGCAATACGAGCATGGGTTACAGGACATGTTCGCGATGCAGGACGAAGTGGTGCGAACCACCATCGGTGCGCTGGCGCCGGAGCTCCTGCGTCATGAGCACCAGCGCGCCCTGCGCACCCCGCCGCAGAATGCGACGGCGTACGAGCTCTTCCTGCGCGGCCAGTGGCATCACTATCGCTACACGCCGTCCGACAACCAGGAGGCGCGGGAGTGCTTTCGCCATGCGCTCGACCTGGCGCCGGCCTACGCACACGCGTCAGCCGGCCTGGCGTTGGCCCTGACCCATGCCGGCAACGTCGGCTGGGGTGATCGCGAGGCGTTCTTCGACGACGCTCTCGTGCATGCCCGCAATGCGGTGCGCATCGATCCGCGCGACCCGCTCGGCCAACTCGCGCTCGGGCTGATCTTGCAGAACCATGGCTTTCCCGCGGCGGAAGCGGCCGAGCCCCTGCGGGAGGCGATCCGCCTCGATCCCAGCTATGCCGGTGCGCACGCGAATCTCGCGATGGTCTCCAATTTCATGAACAAGCCCGAGGAGGCGCGGACGCAGGTCGAAATGGCGCTGCGGCTCAGCCCGCATGATCCGCGCCGGTTCATCTGGCTGCCGTCACTGATCGTCAGCCATTACCTGTCCGGCCGTTACAAGGAGGCGCTGGGCACGGCGCAGGAGAGCTTGCGTCTGAAGCCTGAGTTCCCCGTTCCGCTGCGCCACCTGCTGGCCACGCTCGGGCAATTGGGGCGCGCGAACGAGGCGGGACCGCTGCGCACCCTCGTGGTCAGGCTGGACGGCGGCCTCGCCGGGACCGAGGCCTATTTCCGCCGGATGTTCGAAAAGCCCGCGCTCGACCGGCTGATGGACGGGCTGATAAAGGCCGGGCTTACCTGACCGTCTGCCCGACCGACCGCCGCCGCATGGCGCCAAGCGCCAACACCCCAGCGCCGAGCAGCGCCAGCGATGCGGGGGCCGGAACCTCGACGATAAAGCCGGGTTCCGAACCGGCGCCGATGAACATCGTATAGGCGATTGAATCCGTCAGCGGATTGGCCAGCGTGGAAATCGACTCGTTCTCCTGCTGATCGAACGAGCTGGACAGCACGGAGATCAACGGTGGAAAGCTGGTGCCCCCGATCGTGTTGACCATCTGGATGGAGCTGCCATCACCCAGCGTTCCGACGGTGAAGCCGGTCAGGAAATTGGTGAAGCTTCCACCTGAAAACGCCACGTTCTCGAAGTCCTGGCTGAACAGGAACGTTAGGGTGTCGGCCTGGGATGGCCCGGGGCCGATGTATTTCACCTGGAATTCCGGATTGAGCGTCAGTTGTTGTGCCCCGGCCACGAACGTGTCCACGAACGCCGTGCCGCTGACGTTATAGGTATCACCATCGCGCTAGCGTGATGTTCTTATTGAAATTGAGCTGGGAGGCACCGGGCACGGTCTGCAAGTCCGGCGCGCACGCCGGCGCTACGGACGCAACGCACGCGCCGTTCACTTGCAGATAGGCGGCCTGCGCGCCCGGCGCGGCCAATCCGAGCGCCATCGCCCCCAGCGGTATCGCCAGCGACGCCACGCCCAGCATGTTGCACCGTTTCATCAATGTCTCCCGGCCTCTATGGTCTGTTCGAGCCCAACACGGGGCGAGCGGTGCATCAGGAACGGCAGTCGCCACGAGGCGAACCATCCCGCCGCTTTGCACGCTGCCCAATCCGTAGGTGATTCGCTCCTGCTCCGCCGCGTCCGGCACGATCAGGGTGCCGAACATGCGGTCCCATATCGACAGCACGTTGCCGAAATTGCGGTTGTAGTGGGATTCGCGGGTCGAATGGTGCACCCGGTGCATGCCGGGTGTGGTCAGGATCCAACCGAGCGCGCGATCCAGCGCCGGCGGGATCGCCAGATTGATATGCTGGAACAGCGCGGCGATGAACAGGATCACGCCATAGATGGGAAATACCCAGGCCGGCAGACCCAGCAGGGCAAAGACGATGGCGACGCAAACCGCGATCTGCAGATAGGCCAGCGGGTGGTGGCGCAGCGCCGTGGTCGCGTCCATCTCGATGTCGGCGTGATGGACCGCGTGCAACCGCCAGAGCGGGAACCACGCATGCTGCAACCAGTGCATCGCATAGACGAACAGGTCGAGCGCGAGCAGACCGACAATGAGAACGGCAGGTTCGCCGCCCAGCCGGTCGAGCCGGGCGAAAACGGTGCCGTCCGGCGCGTGCAGAAGCGCGATCACCGCGTTGCGCGGATCGAGCAGGGCAGCGAGCGCCAGGCAGCCGGCATAAAGACCGAGATGATCGAGCCAACGCGCCGCGGGAAAGCCGGCCGCGCGGGCAGGCACGGCGCTTTCCACCGCAAGGGATGCGACCAGCGCCGCGATCGCCACCGGCCAGAACCACACGGCAGCGACGTCGCCGAGCCAGGAGACCATGCCCGGGCCATGCCCGATCCCTCTGGCCTCAGCGCCGTTTGCGCCAGCGGAAAATCAGCAGTCCCCCCACGCCGGTGACCAGGCCGAGGATGCTGGCTGGTTCGGGCACGGCGCCCTTGGCGAACAAGCCGATGCCGCCGCTACCACCGCCGGCGCCAGCCATGGCACACCAAGTCGGGGCAAGGACCGCGTACACGGCGAGCGACGCAATCATCCTGCGATAGTTCATTTCCTCGCCCCTCGTTCCGTTTGCGTCAGAGTGCGGCAGGCCGCGCCCAAACGCAAGCACGCATCAGTTGTTTAGGACCGCCCGCACGTCCACGTTGGTGTCATTGAAACAGGCACCATCGGCGAGGTCGGAGCGCAGCTCGGCGGAAACCAGCGCCGAGATCGTTTGGCCGGTCGGGCTGGTGCGCAACCAGGCGCCCTTTTCGCTGGCAACGACACCAGGAGGCACGGTGTCGGTCACCGAAAGACGCAGCTCGACCAGGCCGAGATCATTGAACACCTGCACCCGCGCTCCGTGCGGCAGGCCGCGCGCCGCGGCGTCCTTCGGGTTCATGCGCAGCACGGGGACCGGCGCCGACCCGTCAAGGCCGCCGAGGGTCGAGGAGATCCGCTTGTCGGACGCCGGGGAAATCAGCCGCAGCGGATAGTGCCGTTCGGGCGCGCGCCACTGCGGCAGGCGCGCGGCCTCGCCCCATTTCTCCGCCAGGCTAGCCGAATTCGAGCTCGATCCTTCCCGAAGGCGTCGCAGGACGGACATTGTCGAACAGCGTCATGGCCCTGCCGTCAGGTGCGATCATCGGCACGGCGGCATCCAGCGCGATCGCGCTGGGCCGCACCCCGTTCAGCCGCGCGTCTTCGGCATCGATGGCCTGGTCGATCAGCGCTGCGTCGTCATCGGCAAAGCATGGATCGGTGAAGCCGAAGCGCGCCGCCAGCCGGCGGAAGATCTCCGTGTTCGGCTGCGATTCCCCCTGCGGTGCGACCACCGGCCGGGCGCGCTGCAACCATTGGTGGCCGTACGACGCGTAGATGTCGTCACACTCGAAATGCGTGGCGGCCGGCAGCACCACGTCGCACTGCGCCATGCTCTCGGTCATCGCCACCTCGATGCCGACGAAGAAAATATCCTCCCGCGCCAGCCCCCGGCGCATGAGGTTCTGATCCGGGTGCACCACGATCGGGTTGTGATTGTAGATGAACACGGCACGCAGGGGCGGATCGAGATCGTCGGTTGCCAGATGGCGCCCCATCTCGATCAGGTTCAGCGTGCGCGTGCCTTGCGGTGCCAGGTCGGGCCGCTGCAACCGTGCGGCGGTCTTGCGGAACGCGTTCCCGGCCCCCAGCACGATCCCGCTGCCGCCGCCCAGCTTGCCGAGCAATGCGGGCAGCGCGATCGCCGCCCGAATGCCCGATCCGCCGTTGCGCCCGCGCTCCAGCCCGTTGCCGGGCGCCAGCACCAGCCGCTTCGCCTCGGCCATCATGCGGGCGAGCCGCTGGATGGTTGCTTCGGGCACGCCGCACACCTCGGCGGCACGCGGCAACGTCCATTCGCGCGCGCGCGCCATGAACGGCTCGAAACCGAGCACATTGGCGGCGATGAACGCCTGATCGAGCGCCCCCATCCGCTCCAGCTCGGCGGCCAGCGCAAACGCCAGCACCACGTCGCTGCCCGGCATCAGCGCGACGTGCATCCCCGCCTGCGCCGCGATGGTGGTGCGCAGCGGATCAACCACGACCAGCGTGGCGCCCTTGCGCAGCGCGCGCCGCACGCAGCTCACCAGGTGCAGGTTGGCGACCGTCGCGTTGTTGCCCCAGACCATGATCAGGTCGGCATCCTCGGCCAGTTCCGGCGGGGCACCGGCGGCCGCGCCATAGGTGCCGGCCCATGCCTCGCTGCGCACGCCGCCGCAGAGCGAACGGCGATAGAGATGGCTGGCGCCCAGCCGGTGCAGAAAGCGCAGCGACATGCTGTCATCGGACAGCATGCCGTGCGGCCCGGCGTAATTCAGCGGCGCCACGGCCTGCGGGCCGCAGCGGTCGATCACCGCGGAAACGCGCTGGTGGATTTCGTCCAGCGCCTGCTGCCAGGTGATGCGCGTGAACGCCCCGGACCCTTTCGGCCCGCTGCGCCGCAACGGATGAAGCAGCCGCCCCGGCCCGTGCACGAAACCCGGCATGTCGCGCGCCACCTTGTTGCAGATCACGCCATCCGTGAAGGGCAACGCGTGCGAGCCGCGCACCTTGACGATCCGCTCCTCTTCCACGGTGACGGTGAGACTGCACGTATCGGGGCAATCGAAGGTGCAGACGCTCGGGCGTTCTTCCAGGCTCATTCCGCATGCAAGCACGGGGCCGGCACCGGGTTCAACCGTTCACCCTTGATCGAGGCCGGCCGGCGGCGGACATGCTCGGCACATCACTCACGGGATCGATCAGATGCGCGCCACCGCTCCCCCTTCTTGCGCTGCTCTTGCTTGCCGGTCCGGCCTGGGCCAGCACCGTCCTCCATCTGTCCGACACCGAGAGCGTGTCGGTGCCGCCCGATATGCTGGTGGCGACGCTGCGCGCCGAGGCCAGCGCATCGACCGCCACCGCGGCCCAGCAGCAGGTCAACGCGGCGATCGCCGCGGCGGTGATCCGCATCCACCAGGTCGCCGCGGTCAAGGCGCAGACCCAGGGCTACACGGCGTGGCAGCCGAAGCAGCAGGGCGCGTGGCAGGCCAGCCAGTCGATCCGGCTGAGCGCCACCGACGGGCCGCCGCTGCTGGCGCTGGTGGGCCAGTTGCAGCAGGCCGGGCTGGCGATCAGCGATCTGGAATGGCAGCTCTCGCCCGCCGCGTTCCGCGCCGCACAGGACCAGGCGAGCAGCGAGGCGCTGGGCCGGCTGCGCCAGAAGGCGGATGCGGCGGCCAAGACGCTGGGACTGCGCTTCGAATCCTTCCAGCGGGTGGATCTCGCCGGACCGGAGTTCGCCCCCGTGCCGCGCATGATGGCGATGGCGGCCGCCGCCCCCACCCCGCCGACGGCGATCGCGCAGGACGTGCCGGTGACCGCCACCGTCACCGCCGACGTGGTGCTGGTGCCCGCCAGCGCCATAGCTCGCAATCGCGAATATTTTGTGCCGCGGTGGCGCGGACGGCGCTATGATTCTTCTCCTGGATTTCGGAGCTGTGGCATGGCGCTCTCCAATCTTCGGCCGGAGGTCGAGGGCTTCCACGACAAGGATACGGGGACGGTCACCTACGTCGTCTCCGACCCGGCGAGCGGCATGGCCGCGGTGATCGACCCGGTGCTGGACTACGACCCGAAAAGCGGCCGCACCTCCACCCGCGCGGCCGACGCAGTGATCGCCCGGGTGCAGGAGCGCGGGTTGAAGATCGACTGGCTGCTGGAGACGCATGTGCATGCCGATCATCTGTCCGGCCTGGCCTATGTGAAGCGACGGCTGGGCGGGCGCAGCGCGATCGGCGCGCAGATCAATGAGGTGCAGGGGGCCTTCAAGGACCTCTTCGGTTTCGAACGCGCCTTCCAGCCGGATGGCAGCCAGTTCGACCATCTGTTCGCCGACGGCGAGACGGTTCCAGGTCGGCGGGATCGGCGCACGCGTGCTTGCACACGCCGGGGCACACGCCCGCCTGCGTCTCCTACGTGATCGGCGACGCCGTCTTCGTGGGCGACACGCTGTTCATGCCGGACGGCGGCACGGCGCGGGCGGATTTCCCGGGCGGCGATGCCGCCACGCTGTATCGCTCCATCCACCGCATCCTCGCCCTGCCGCCTGAGACGCGCATGTTCATCTGCCACGACTACGGTCCCGGCGGACGGGCGCCGGCGTGGGAAACCACCGTGGGCGATCAGCGCCGCGCCAACATCCACGTGCATGACGGCATCGATGAGACAGCGTTCGTCGCCACGCGCACGGCGCGCGACAAGACCCTGTCCATGCCGCTGCTGATCATCCCCTCGGTGCAGGTCAATATCCGCGCCGGCGAGCTGCCGGAGCCCGAGGAGAACGGAATTCGCTATCTGCGCGTGCCGCTGAACGTGCTGTGACGCGCGGCGCGGCGTTGGAACCGATCGGGGTTCTGCGCACGCCCTGGGCGACGATCAGCCGACTGCCCGCGGAACGGGCGGCAGCCCGATCCGGCCCCGGTCTGCCGCGCCGAGGTGTTCGAGCCGTTCGTGCCGGGTCTGCTGGGCCTCGACGGCTTTAGCCACCTGATGCTGCTCTATTGGCTCGATCAGGCGCACCCGCCGAAGCTGCGGTTCACCCCGCCGTTCGATACCGAAGAGCGCGGATTGTTCGCGACGCGCTCGCCTGCGCGGCCGAACCCGATCGGCGTTTCGGTGGTTGCGTTCGACGGATTTGCGGCGCCCGATGTGCTGCTCGTGCGCTTTCTGGACTGCATCGATGGCACGCCGCTGCTGGACATCAAGCCGTACCTGCCGACGACGGACGCGGAGCCGGACGCGGACATGGGCTGGCTGGCCCGGCATGCCACGCGGCGGCCAGGATGACGCATCAGGAGGCGATCATGCTGCGACGGCGGAGCTGTGCTGGCGGGAATGGCCGCGGCGGGCGCGATGAGGGCGGCGCGGGCGGAAACACCGAAGCAATTGACGGTGCTGGCGCATCCGGTGATTCTGTCGGTCTGCAAGGGCAGCCAGGCCGGTGACGTGACGGCGGACTGGCGCGGCAAGACGGGCATCGAGATCAACTGGGTGACACTGGAAACCGACCCGCTGCACGAGCGGCTGTTCCGCGAAGCAAGCCTGTCGCAAACCAGCATCGACCTCGGCTTCCTGGTGAATGCCCGCGCGGTGCCGCGCGTCGGCAGCGCTGTTCGAGCCGCTGGACGGATGGATGCAAAAGCAGCCGGTGGAGGATATGAACGACATCTTTCCCGGGCTGCGCAAGGCGATGGTGTTTGACGGGCGGACGATCGGCATCCCGTTCCGGCACTCGACCTCCGCGATGCACTACAATCAGGCGTTATTTGATGAGCGGGGCATCACCCAGCCGCCCTCGACCGTGGAGGAATTCATCGAGGTCGCGCGCAAGCTGACCTTCACCCGGCCGGATGGCTCCTCCGTGGTGGGGTTCTGCATCACCGGCCAGACCTATACCAACATGATCGACGTCGCGCGCATGTGGAACGGGGATTTCATCACCCAGGACATGCACGTGGTGGCCAACCAGAAGCCGATGGTGCAGGCGATCACGCTGTTGCGGGATTTCTACAAGGGCGGCGTGCTGCCGCACAGCTTCACCAGCATCAAGGACGAGGACGTCAACACCTGGATGGCGAGCGGCCGGGCCGCAATGACGTTCAACGGCACCAGCCGCACGCAGTTCTACAACGATCCGACGAAATCGAAGTATCCGGGTAAGTTCAAGGTCGCGCCCATCCCGATCGCCGCAGAGCTGAAGGCGCAGTTTCCCGTCGCCCCGGTGAAGACGGAATTCTGGTCGATGGTGATCCCGAAGAATTCCATGCACAAGGAGGCGGCATGGAGCCTGATCGTCGCGCTGTCATCGAAGGAGAACACATTGAAAGAGGCGCTGAACGGCAATGGGCCGGTGCGAGCCTCGGTGTATCAGGACCCGCAGATCGAGACGAAACTGCCCTATGCCAAGGTGGAGGCCGAGGAACTGCGCTATGCCCGCATTCCGCTGCCGGCGTTCGATCAGTCGGCGCGGGCGGCGGACATCTTCGTGGAACAGATGCAGGCGGCGGTGCTGGGCATGAAGGAGCCGCAGGCGGCGATGGACGCCGTGGTTCAGCAGGTCCAGCCGCTGGTGCATTAGGAACGTGCCGGAGTATCGGGCCGCTACAGGACCGGGCCGCGGTTTTCCCCGCGTGGTGCTGGGGAGCTTTCCGACGCCGCTCGAGCATGCGCCGAGGCTGTCGGCCGCGCTTGGCGGGCCGGCGATCCTGATCAAGCGCGAGGATCTGAGCGGCCTGGCGCTGGGCGGCAACAAGACCCGCCAGGCCGAGGCGCTGATGGCCGACGCGATCGCATCGGCCGCCGACACCGTGGTGGCGACAGCGGCGGCGCAGTCGAACTTCTGCCGGACCATCGCGGCGGCGGGCGCAAAGCTCGGGCTGAACGTGCATCTGCTGCTGCGCGCGCGCGGAACGCCGCCGATGACCGGCAATCTGCTGCTCGACCGGTTGGTCGGCGCGGAGATCGAGTTCATCGACACGCTCGACGCCTACGATCCGGTCATTGCGCCGCAGGTTGGACGACCTGATGCGGCGGCTGCGCGCAGCGGGACGCCGCCCCTATCTGCTGCACATGAACGGCGCGGCCGCGGTGCGCGGCGCCGCAGCCTATATCCCGATGGCGCAGGAGCTGCACGATCAGTTCCACGACGCCGGCCTGCGCCCGGCGGCGGTGTATCTCGTCACCAGTTCGGGCCTGACCGCGGCGGGGCTGCTCGCGGGCTTCCGGGCACTGGGCGATCAGGTCCGGTTGATGGGCATTTGCGCGCAAACGCCAGCCGATTTCCTTGCCCCGCGCATTCTGCAACGGGCCGCCGACGCCGCGCGGTTCGTCGGATTGGAGCTGTCGTTCCGGGACGATGACATCGCCCTGGATGACGCGTTCCTGGGGCCGGGATATGGCATTCCGGATGCCGGCACGGTGGCGGCGATCGAGCTGGCGGCGCGTACCGAAGCGCTGATCCTCGATCCGGTCTATACCGGCAAGGCGATGGCGGGGTTGATCGCGCATGTGCGCGAGGGACGCTGGCAACGCGACGATGCCATCGTGTTTCTGCACTCCGGTGGCGCGCCCGGGTTGTTCGCCGGCGCACACCTCGTCATTGCAAGGAGCGCACAGCGCGACGCGGCGATCTAGCCCCACCGCCATGACCATCCGTGCGCTAACCCCCTGGCTGCTCGTCGCCCCGACACAGGTCCTGCTGTGGGCGGTGATCGGACTGCCGTCGCTCTACGTGGTCTGGCTCAGCCTGACGCACTCGACCTACGGCAGCGCGCCGGTGTGGGCGGGGTTCAGCAACTACCGCACGGTGCTGTCGGATCCGTATTTCTGGCGGGCGCTGGTCAACACGCTGATCGTGGTCAACGCGGCGGTGTACATCGAACTGGCGCTGGCACTCGGCGTGGCACTGCTGTTCGCCGGCGGCGTGCCGTTGCGGCGGCTGATGATCGCACTGGTCCTGGCGCCCTACGCCGTCAGCGAAGTGGTGGCGGTGATGATCTGGCGCTACCTGACGGACCCGGATATCGGGCCCATCACGCACGGGCTCCACGCACTCGGGCTGCCCATGGCGGATTGGTCCGTCAGTCCAGCGGCGGCACTGTCGCTGGTCGGACTGATCAACGTCTGGAGCAATTTCCCCTTCACCTTCGTCCTGCTCTACACCGGCCTGCTCGCCATCCCGGGTGAACTCTACGAGGCCGCACGCATCGACGGCGCAGGCGCCTGGGCGGAGTTCCGCAGCATCACCCTGCCGATGCTGATGCCGGCAATCCTGGTCGCGGTGCTGTTCCGGCTGATCTTCGCCTTCCGCATGTTCACCGAGGTCTGGCTGCTGACACAGGGCGGCCCGGCGCGCTCGACCGAACTGGTCGCGCTGTATCTCTACGTCACCGGCTTCCGATACTCGGATTTCGGCGCGGCGGCGGCGATCGGGTGCCTGATGCTGCTGGGTTCGCTGCTGGTCGCGCTGCCGTGGCTAAGGCGAGCACAGCGCGGGATGTTTGCCGATGCATAGGCCGATGTGGGTGCGGTGCCTGAGGCACCTGGCGCTCGCGCTGGTGCTGATCTGGTCGGTGGCACCGGTGCTGGTGATCATGCTGTTCTCCTTCCGCCAGCCGCGGGACATCTTCACCTGGCCGATCGCCCTGTTCTCACCGCCGACACTGGCGAACTACACGGGGCTGTGGCGGCGCTGGCCGGAGTTCCGGGGCGAGCTGGTCAACAGCATGGTCGTCACCGCCGGCGCGACGCTGCTGACGGTGGCGTGCGTCGCTGCTGGCGGGCTATGGTTACTCCCGCTACCACGGGCGCTGGCTGACAGGATCGGCGTTCCTGACGGTGCTGGTGCGGCTCTATCCGCCGATCGTGATCAGCCTGCCGCTGTTCCCCGCTGCCAACGCCCTCGGCCTGTCCGACACCTGGACCGTTCTGATCCTGCTCTACGCCTCGTTCTACGTGTCACTCGGGACGTGGATCATGAAGACAACCATCGACCAGATTCCGCGGTCGACTCGATGAGGCTGCGCGGGTGGATGGGGCGGGGGTCGGGCGGGTCCTGTGGCACGTGGTGATGCCCCTGGCGGCGGCGGGAATGGTGGCGGCGGCAGTATTCGTCGCGGTCTACGCGTGGAACGAGTTCCTGTTCGCCTTCCTGTTCACCACCACACGGGCGAAAACCGCCCCGCTGGCAGTGAGTGAGATGATCGGCTCGGTCGAGAGCAGCGATTGGGGCGTGCTCTTCGCCGCGTGCACGGTGCAGCTTGTGCCGGTGCTGGCGGCGGTCTGGGCGGCTCAGCGGTATCTGATCGCGGGGCTGACGGCGGGTTCGGTGAAGGGGTGAACCCACCTCGTCATCAACAAAATCGGCACCCCGCCACGTTTCCTTACAACGTCATTGCGAGGCCCGCGTAGCGGGCCGTGGCAATCTCGCGGCGCAGTCGCACCAGTGATCGAACCGCTTCTCACCAACCGAAAAGGTGAGTATCGGCCCTGCTGTCAGCAAGAACCGCCCCGATCCGCCCCTACTCCTTCACCGCGCCGGTCATGCTCGACACGTAGGTACTCAACGAAGATCGAATAGAACAGCGCCACCGGGATAGACCCCAGCAACGCGCCCGCCATCAGCGATCCCCACTGGTACACGTCCCCGGTAACGAGTTCGGTCAAGATCGCCACCGGCACGGTCTTCTTGTCGGTCGATTGGATGAACGCCAGCGCGTAGATGAACTCATTCCACGACAGGGTGAATGCGAAGATGCCCGCCGAGATCAGCCCCGGCACCGCCAGCGGCAAGGTGATCCGCCAGAGTATCTGCAAGCCGTGACGCGCCGTCGATCAACGCGCACTCCTCCAGCTCGTACGGGATCGACTTGAAGTAGCCGATCAGCAGCCAGGTGCAGAACGGCACGAGGAAGGTGGGGTAGGTCAGGATCAGCGCTACCGGACTGTCGAACAGGCCGAACTGGAACACCAGCGTGGCGAGCGGGATGAACAGGATGGTCGGCGGCACAAGGTAAGCCAGGTAGATCGCCAGACCCACATGGCGCGCCCCCTTGAAGCGCAGACGCTCGATCGCGTAGGCCGCGAGCACGCTGGAGACCAGCGACAGCACCGTGGCGCCGACGGCGATCATCATCGTCACCATCAGCCAGCGCGGATACGCGGTATCGAACAGCAGCTTCTTGATGTTGGCCAGGGTCGGCGAGTGGATCCAGAACGGGTTGTACTTCTTGTAGTCGTACATCTCGTAGTCCGGCTTGAACGCCGTAATCGTCATCCAATAGAACGGAAACAGCAGCACGATCGTGAAGCAGGCCAGCGGCAGGTAGATCGTGATCATGCGCCGGGCGCGCGAATCCCACGACAGCCGCTCCGGCGCGTCGGTGGTGCGGGCGGGGATGTCCGCCGGTTCAGCGGCTCGCGTCACTCATTGGCTTCGCCCTGCATCCATTTGCGCCGTCCGAGGCCGAAAAAGCTGACCAGGGTCGCCACTACCAGGAACGGGATCATGGAGACCGCGATGGCCGCCCCTTCCCCTAGTTCGGAACCCGGAATAGCGCGCTGGAAGGCCAGCGTCGCCATCAGGTGGGTGGTGTTGAACGGTCCGCCCCGGGTGATCGCATAGACCAACTGGAAGTCGGAGAAGGTGAACAGGATGCTCAGCGTCAGCACCACCGACAGGATCGGCATCAGCAGCGGCACGGTGATGCGGCGAAATCGCTGCCAGCCGGAGGCGCCATCCAGCAGCGCCGCTTCATAGAGCGAGGGTGAGATGGTCTGCAGCCCCGCCAGCAGCGTGATGGCAACGAAGGGAATGCCGCGCCAGATATTGGCAACCACCAGCGACCAGCGTGCGGGCCAGGGCGTGCCGAGGAAGTTGATGTAGTTCTTCTGAATGTGCAGCACGTCCACCCAGACGTAGGAGATGATGGAGAACTGCGGATCATAGATCCACCACCAGGCGATGGCGGACAGCACCGTGGGCACGATCCAAGGCAGCAGCAGAATGGCCCGGAGAATCGCCTTGAACGGCATGTGGTGGTTGAGCAGCAGCGCCAGCCACAGCCCGAGACCGAATTTACCCACGGTCGCGGCAGCGGTGTAGAAAAACGTCTGCCACACCGCCATCCAGAAGACCAAATCGTTCCACAGCGAGATGAAATTATCGAGGCCGATCCACTGTCCGGGTTGGCCGATCGTCGTGTCGGTGAACGCGAGCCAGACGCCAAGGCCCAGCGGATAGGTCAGGAACACGAGCAGCAATCCGACCGACGGGAGCAGGCACAGGAAAACCAGAAACGGCTTGTAGTCGAACAGACGGGTGATCCACCCCTCCTGCCGAGGGGTGAAGGTGATCGCTGGATGAACTGTTGCGTCCATTATGCGCTTCCCGAAGGACCCGGCAGGTGCGGCTTCCGCCGGGTCCTTGCAATCTCCCGAATTCTCATGCCGCCTCGCGAAGCCTTCTCGATCTTCTGGTGCGGATCATGGCTCCCCACTCGGACAGCTCCTCTGGCGGTCAGGATTTGTAATACCGCTCGGCCTGCCGCGCGGCGGTCTTGGCCGCGGCCTCGGGCGTGGAATTGCCGGTTGCGACCGAGGCGAACATGTCCACGATGGTGTAATTCGCCGTCACCGCGCTCGCTGCCGGCGTGATCGGCCCGGAATAGCCGTCGTAGTAGATCGTATCCATCGCGCCGGCATACGGCGCGAGCTTGGGATCCTCGGTCCAGAACTTCATCTTGCCGTAGGCCTTCAGCGGTTCCGACCAGTAGCCGAGGCAGGAGGAAAGCCACGGCGCGTATTGTGGAGCCTCCATCATGAAGGTCAGGTAGGCCTTGGCGGCATTGGGATATTTGCTGTGCTTGAACAGCATCGCGTTCATGATGGCGGCGGACATCGGCGATTTCTTGGCCATGCCCTGCGGGACCTTCTGCATCATGGTGTCGGTGGCCATTTCCTGCAGCTTCGGGTCCTTCGAGTTCTTCAGCACGAAGTAGATCGAAACGCCGTTGAAAGTCAGACCGATATCGCCCGCGGCGTAGGCCTTGTTGTTGCCGGAATCGTTCCACGCGATGGTGCCGGGAATCATCGTCTTGTACAGCTCGGCAATATACTTCAGCGCATCGATGGTTTCCTTGGAATCCAGCGCGACCTTGCCGTTGTCGTCCACCAGCCGCGCACCATGCGTCCACAGCGCCCATTCGGCAAAGCCGTTGGCATCGCCCACCGCATGACCCATCGACCAGCCGGCGGGATGGCCGGCCTGCTTGAGCTTCTGGCAAAGCGTCATGAAGCCGTCGAGATCGTCGGGGATGCTGTCGTACCCGACGGCTTTCACCCACGACTGGCGATAGACGGTGGGACCGGTGCCCCCGCCGATCGGCAGGGCGATCCAGTCGTTGGTCTTCCACTTGCGCCCGTAGAGCAGGGCCAGGTCGAACCAGCCGCCGTACTTCTTGCCGAGATAGTCGGTCACGTCGTCCATGCGAACGAGCTTTTCGGTGTAGAGGAACGGTGAGATGGAGAAGCCGATCACAATATCCGCGCCGCCGCCGGTGTTGGCGATCACCGCGGTCTGCGGCGCCAGGTCCTCCCACGACAGATAGCTGATCTGCACGGGGACACCGGTCTGCTCGGTGAATTTCTTGGTGTTGGAGTCCCAGTAGGTCTGGTCGGGATCGACGAACTTGGCGGGACGCACCATCTTCAGCGTCGCGCCCTTTTCGATCTGCCACTCGGGCGCCTTGACGTTGGAATCGACCGGCACGTCGGAACCGTTGGAGACAGGCGCGGGCGCGGGGGCGTTTTGCGCCCGCGCGCCGATGATCGGTACGCCGGCGCCGAAGGCGGCGCCAAGCAGCAGGGAGTTGCGGCGGGTCAGTCCGTTCATTGCTTCCTCCTAGATCGGGTCAGGCATTCAACCGGTCGCCGGTGCCGGCATCGAACAGGTGCACCAGCGCGGGGTCGGCGGCCACACGGATGGTATCGCCGGGCCGCGCGCTCAGACGCTCACGAAACGCGCAGATGATCGGCGTGCCGGCGAATTCGGCCATCACCTGGGTCTCGGACCCGGTCGGCTCGATCACGTGCACCCGCGCCGGCAGCCCATCACCGCGCAGTTGGAAGTGCTCGGGGCGAATACCGTAGATGGCGGGCCGCCCGTCAGAGCCGTTCCGACGACCGGGGAGCGGCAGGCTGATCCCGCCTTCGGCCCGGAAGGCCCCCTCCTCGATCCGCCCTTTGACGAAGTTCATGGCCGGCGAGCCGATGAACCCGGCGACGAACAAATTGGCCGGATTGTCGTATAGATCGAGCGGCACGCCGATCTGCTCCACATTGCCGTTGTTCATCACCACGATCTTGTCGGCCATGGTCATGGCCTCGATCTGGTCGTGGGTGACGTAAACGGTGGTGGTCTGCAACCGCTGATGGAGTTCCTTGATTTCGGCCCGCATGGCGACCCGCAGCTTGGCGTCGAGGTTCGACAGCGGCTCGTCAAACAGGAACACCTGCGGATCACGCACGATGGCGCGGCCCATGGCGACGCGCTGGCGCTGGCCACCGGAAAGCTGGCGGGGGTAGCGGTTGAGGTATTGCGTCAATCCGAGGATTTCGGCGGCGCGCCCGACCTTCTGGTCGATCAACGCCTTGGGCGCCTTCGCCAGTTCCAATGAAAACGCCATGTTGGAGCGCACGGTCATGTGCGGATAGAGCGCGTAGTTCTGGAAGACCATGGCGATGTCGCGCTGCTTGGGCGGAACGTTGTTCACCACCCGTCCGCCAATGGCGATCTCCCCGGCGGTGATATTTTCAAGGCCGGCGAGCATGCGGAGCAGGGTTGATTTGCCGCAGCCGGACGGTCCCACGAGGATCACGAATTCCCCGTCTTCAATCTCCACGCTGACGCCGTGCAGGACCTCGGTCGAGCCGAAGGCCTTCCGGACGTTGCGGATGCTGACATTGGCCATGCCTGGACGGAGTTCCCCTGCGCCTTTTGCCAGATGTGTAACCTCCGGGTTCCCCGTCCACAAGGGGAATGGACGCTGGACAACATGCCTGGAAGCCGCGAAACGTCGATTCACGCCGGGCCCGCCCGAACATTCCAGCAACGGAGGTAACACATGAGACAGGGATCGATAAGCCGCCGCGGCTTCTGTGCCTCGCTGACCGGGGCGGCGGTTGCAGCGACGCTTGTTGCGGGGGGAGCGCGGCCGGCGCGTGCGGATGAGATCAGCGACATCAAGCAGCGTGGGGTGCTGCGGGTGGGCGTGAAGGCCGATTACCCCCCCTTCGGGTTCCGCGCGCCCTCCGGGGCGATCGAGGGGATCGAGCCGTCGCTCGCAGCCGACGTGGCCAAGCGGCTTGGCGTGAAGCTGGAATTGGTGCCGGTGGTCGCGTCCAACCGGATGCAGTTCCTGGAGCAAGGCAAGATCGATCTGATGATCGCGACCATGAGCGACACGCCGGAGCGCAGGAAGGTGGTCGATATCGTCGATCCGGACTATTACGCATCAGGTTACAATCTGATGCTGCCGAAATCGGCCAACATCACGTCCTGGGACCAGATCAAGGACAAGCCGGTGTGCGCCATCCAGGGGCTCGTACTACAACAAGCAGGTGGCCGAGAAATTCGGCGCGCAGGTGACCGCGTTCACCGGCACCGCGGAGGCGCTGACCGCGCTGAAGCAGGGGCGGTGCGTCGGTTTCCTGTACGACGATACGGCGATCCAGGGCGACCTGGTGGACCCGGCGTGGAGCGCGTACGACATGCCGCTGGAGAGCCAGGATGCGATCCCCTGGGGCCTTGCGGTGCGCAAAGGCGAGCCGGACTGGGCGAAATACATGTCCGACGTGGTCAAGGACTGGGCGAAGAACGGCACCATCATCAAGCTGGCGGAGCAGTATCACATCAAGCCGGCGAAATACGCGGTGGACATGCACCAGAAATACAGCTCGTAACACAGGAAGCGGCGCCGTGATCGCCGAGTGGTTCCGGCATCTTTATGCGACGACCGGGATCAATCTGACGATCTTCTACGATCCGTTCGACCGCTCACGGTTCCTGCACGGGCTGGCGACCACGGTCGAGCTGTCGGTGATCTGCCTGGCAGCCTCGGTCGTGATCGGCGTGATCGGCGCCTGGCTGCAGGGTTCGCGTCTGGTGTGGACGCGGCGGGTGGTGCAGGGATACATCCAGTTCTTCCGCAATACGCCGCCGCTGGTGCAGCTTTATTTCTTCTACTTCGGCATCAGCTCCTTGCTGCCGACGGTCAGAAGCCACTTCGGCACGGCCGTGCCGTTGATCAACGGCTTCGTGTGGGTGTGCATTTCGCTGAGCTTCTTTGCCGGCGCCTTCAATGTGGAGATTTTCCGCTCCGGCATCGAGGCGGTGCCGCGCGCCACGGTCGAGGCGGCGGAGGCGCTGGGCTATACGCGGCTGCAGGCATATTGGCACGTGGTTCTGCCGCTGGCGCTGCGGGTCTGCCTGCCGGCGTTGAACAACAACCTGGTCAACCTGGTGAAAACAACCACTCTGGCCTACGCCGTGGCCGTGCCCGAAGTGTTATATGTCTCGGCGCAGATCTGGTCGGATGAAACCAACGTGCCGGAGATGATGACCGTGCTGCTGATCGTATTCGTGGCGCTGGTCGGGCTGCTGGTGCTGGGCATGCACCGGCTGGAGCATGCGCTGCGGCTGCCCGGCTATCATCGGGCGGGCTGATGGCGGCCCGCTCCGACACACTTCCGGTTCTGCTGCCGACGGCGCTGGGGCCGATGCACGTGCCGCCGATGCGCTTGCGGGCCTGGCACGGCGTCGTGCTGTTCGCCTTGGTGGTGCTCAGCGCCGGGGTGGCCGCCGCCCAGGGGGGCATCGGAGGCGCGGGGGCGCCGCGCTCCAGCGTGCTCGCCGCACTGGCGCGCTGGACGCCGCTGCTGCTGCGTGGTTTCGGGTTCAATATCCTGATCAGCTTCGCTTCCATGGGGATCGGCACGATCCTTGGGTTCGGCCTCGGGCTGCTACAGATCTCGCTGTTCGGGTCGGTGCGGCGCGGCGCCTGGTTCGTGACGCAGTTCTTCCGCAATGCGCCCTGGCTGGTGCTGCTGTTCTTTGTCATGTACCTGGTGCCGTTCCAGGTACGGATCGGGCCGGCGGTGATTCCGCTACCCGACTGGCTGAAGGCGGTGTTCGGGCTCGAGTTTGCCGGTGATGGCGAATGTGGCGGAGATCGTGCGGGGGGCAGTGGGCTCGATCCCGTCGGGCCAGTGGGAGGCGGCGGAGTCGCTGGCGTTCACCCGCCGCCAGCAGATCTGGTCGATCATCCTGCCGCAATGCATCAAGCGGATGCTGCCGCCGTGGATGAACCTGTATGCGATTTTGACGATGGCGACGGTTCTGGCTTCGATTGTCGGGGTGAACGAGGTGATGACTTTGGCGAGCCAGGTGGAGGCGGCAGAAGGCGGCAGGACCGACCTGCTGACTCCGCTCTATGCCTGGATCCTGCTCTGGTTTTTCCTGTACGCTTATCCGATCACGCGGTTTACCGAATGGCTGGAACGCCGCTACGCGGTGCGGATATGATGTGGACGCCGGATCAGCCCATCGTGGCGATCGACGACGTGCACAAGTCCTTCGGCCATGTGGAGGTGCTGAAGGGGATTTCGCTGAACGTGCGCAAGGGCGAGGTGATCTGCATTATCGGGCCGTCGGGTTCCGGCAAATCCACCCTCATCCGCTGCATCAACGCGCTGACCCCGTTCGAGCGCGGCTCCATCCGGGTGATGGGGATCGAGGTGCATGATCCGGCGCTGGACAAGCGTGAGCTGCGCCACCGGGTGGGGATGGTTTTCCAGCAATACAATCTGTTCCCCCACCGTACCGCGCTGCAGAACGTGATGATGGCGCCGATCCAGGTTCTGCGGCAGCCTCGCGCCGAGGTGGACGCAAGGGCCCGCGCGCTGCTGCGCAAGGTGCGCCTCGAGGGGCGGGAGAACGCGTATCCCGGCGAAATGTCGGGCGGCCAGCAGCAGCGTGTCGCGATTGCCCGCTCACTGGCGATGAACCCCGAGGTCATGCTGTTCGACGAGGTCACATCCGCCCTCGATCCGGAGACGGTGAAGGAAGTGCTGCAGACGATCAAGCAGCTTGCCGATGAGGGGATGACCTGCATTCTGGTGACGCACGAGATGCGGTTCGCGCGGGAGGTTGCGGACCACATCTACTTCACCGATCGCGGGGTCATCGTGGAGCATGGCCCGCCGGAGGAGTTCTTCACCGGCGCCAAGGACCCACGGACGCGGGAATTTCTGGGGCAGGTGCTGTAGCGGGCACGGGTTCCTTGGCCTGCCGGTTTGGTTCTCCGGGGCACCAGGCGGTGTAGCTCTGGCGTCCGATCTCCAAAGAGGAGGTCGGGGCCGGGGGGTCTCGGCAGGGGACGGCTGTCTCCCGTGGGGCGACAGAACCGGGAATTCGTGTGGTAGAAAGTTGCGATGAACGATGGACGAGAACCGACCCTGGCCGACGTGATGCTGGCCCTGGAACGGTTTCAGACCGAGGTGCGAGGCCAGCTCGACAGTGTGCGCGGCGAGGTTACCGGCATGCGAGGCCAGCTCGACAGTGTGCGCGGCGAGGTTGCCAGTATGCGCGGCGAGGCTCGACAGTGTGCGCGGCGAGGTTGCCAGCATGCGCGGCGAGGCTCGACAATGTGCGCGGCGACGTTGCCAGTGTGCGGGACGAGCTTACCGGTGTGCGAGTTGTGCTGATGGATCGAATGGGCCGGCTGCAGAACACCATCGCCGCCATGCGGGAAGAGCAGATAATTCTAAACGGGCTCGTTGTCGCGAACCAGAAAACCGCCGAACGCGGCCTCGGGGAAGCCAGGTTCGCGGTGGACCAGACATCAACCTTGGCCCAGACGATCGGCTCTCTGCAGATGCAGATCCGCCAGCTCCGGGCCGATGTGGACGAAATCCGGGATCGCCCGCACGGATAGGGATCGCGGGGCCAAATATCTACAGGAAGGGCATGGTGGACGCCATTAACTAGCCTGCTAGTCCAGGCGGTAGGGGGCACCTTCTAAGCTGAATCATGATGTGCTGATTCCTAGGCCAGGTGCTTGCCGGTCCAGCGGTCCCGTCCCGCCCAGAACGCGCAAGCCGGACAGGTATCACCCTGGTAATCAATGCCTTCTTCGTGGGGGCAGCCGATAATCCGGTCGGTCATCACGACTGACTTGGCCCCGGCCTCGGCGATGAACGCCAGCACCTCTTCCGCCACCCGCGGATCACTGCGGATGTCGGTCTGGTCCTTCGAAAGCCAGCGTCGAAGGTCGGTCACCTCGGCACCCTCGGCGGGCACGATGCCGACCGCGAGCTTGGTCGCCGTCCTGTCATCCGGCCCGTAGAGCGCGACGGTTGCAAGCGGCCAGCCACGAAATCCTCTCTTGGCCTTCTTGCTCAATCTCTTGCGGGCGCGCTCGATCATTGCCGCCACCCGCTGGCACACCCGCGTTCCTTCGGAACTTTCTCGTCGCCATTGCGTCGGGAGAGACGGCCGCGCAACAGGATTGCCGCGCGGGGACGGCGGCACGCTTCCTCGATCTGCTCGGCCAACCGCTCTGGCCTCTCTCCTTGTGTGCCCATAACGCTCAAGCGACCGCGTCACGCTTAACCGGCATTGGGTCAGCCCCGGGTCAAGTCACCCGGGGCCATCGGCCCAGCCGAAACAGCGGCCTCTACCCCCACCGCGCTACGCGCGTCTCCTTCGCCGTGATGAACTCCAGCAGCGCCGGCTTGCCCTGCTTCGTCTGCTCGATGCCGCGCTGCAGCGCGGCCTTGATCTGCCCCGGCTCGGTCACCCGCTCCCCATAGCCGCCGAACGCCTTAGCCATGTCGGCATAGTTGCCCGAGATATCGGTGGACCGGTACTTCTCCGTCGAAATCGGCATCACCTTCAGCTCGATCGCCATCGAGTAGTTGTTCATCAGGCAGGACAGGATGGGGATGCGCTCGCGCACCGCCGTCTCGAAATCCATCCCCGTGAACCCGATCGCCGCATCGCCCCAGAAGTTCACGCACAGCTTGTCCGGCTTCGCCAGCTTGGCGCCCATCGCCAGCCCCAGCCCCATGCCGAGCTGCGTGGTCTTGCCCCAGCCGATATAGGACAGCGGCTCGGTCGAGACCCAGAACGGTGAAATCTGGTCGCGCGGGCTGCCCGCGTCATGCGTGATGATGGTGTTCTTCATATCGAACGTGTGCATCATCTCCCAGATCACACGATACGGGCTGAGCGGCGCGTCGTTCGACGTCAGCAGCGGCATCCACTCCGCCATGAACTCTTCGCGGATCTGCCTGATCTCCTTCGTCACGTCGGATGCGTCGCGCGGGCCGCGCAGGGACTGCGACAGTTCCGAATTCAGCGCTTCCAGGGTCAGAGCCGCATCGCCGATCAGGCCTGCCACCACCGGCACGTCCTTCGCCAGGTGGTTCGGGTCGATCGTGGTCTGGATGAAGCGCTTGCCCTTGGGGAACTTGATGCCGAAGCTGGTCTCGGTGAACGAACACCCGATGCCGATGATCAGATCGGCATGGTCGATGAAGTGCTTCACCGTCTTCGGATACGCCGCGCCGCCAGATCCCAGCGATAGCGGATGGTTCTCCGGGAAGGAACTCTTGCCGCCCAGGCTGGTGGTGACCGGCGCGCCCAGCAGCTCGGCAAAGGCCTTCAACTGCGGCCATGCCTCGGCCCAGTGGATGCCCGTGCCGGCATAGATCACCGGCCGCTTCGCCGCCAGGATCAACTGCACCGCCTTGCGCACGTCCTGCGGATCGGGCGCCGAGCGATAGCGTTCGACCGGCGTATAGTCCAGATCGCCGATTTCCTCGTTCCAGATATCGGCGGGCACTTCCACGATGCACGGTCCGCCGCGGCCGTTGCGCAGCCGGGTGAAGGCCCGGCGCATCACATTCGATATTTCGGACGGCACGGTGACCGGTTCAGCCGACTTCGACACGCCGCGCATCTCGCGCACCGCGCTATAGTTCGGATCGATATGCGCAATCCGTCGCGCGAAGCCCTGCGGTACCACCAGCACGGGGACGGATTCGGCGAAGGCCTGCGCCACGCCGCCATAGGCATTCTCGGTCCCCGGGCCATGCTGCATGCAGAAGGCGCCGATCTTCTTGCCCGAGGTCATGCGCGAAATCGCATCCGCCATGTGCAGCCCGATTCTTTCCTGGCGCACGATCACCGGGCGGATATCCGCCGCAGCCGCATACTCGATCAGATGGTTCACAGGATAGGCGCAAAGGATCTCAAGCCCTTCGCGTTTCATAATCTCGGCGACTGCCTGCCCGACCTTCATAGATGCTCCTCCAGCACTCTGCGGGAAAGGTAGGACCGGCTTTCCGCCCTGGCAATCGGGGCACGCCCCGTGCCAGTGTCCCATCGATGCACGTTCTCATCCTGCTCGGAACCAAGAAGGGCGCCTTCGTTCTGCAAAGCGACGAGCGTCGCCAATCCTGGTCACTGCGCGGCCCGTTTTGCGAGGCATGGCCGATCAATCACGTGATCGGCGATCCAACCACCGGAACCATCTATGCCGGCGGCGGCAACGAATGGTTCGGTCCGGCGGTGTGGAAGACCACGGACCTGGGCCAGACATGGACCCATTCCAGTGACGGACTGGCCTACGCAACGGGCGAGGAGCCTGTCCGTGCAGTCTGGAGCATCGCGCCCGCCCACGGACGGCTCTATGCCGGCGTGCAACCGGCCGGACTGTTCGTCAGCGACGACGGCGGCGTGTCCTGGACGCACGTGCATGGGCTGCGGGATCATTCGTCCCGCCCGCAATGGCAGCCCGGCGCCGGCGGCCTGATCCTGCATTCCATCGTTCCCGACCCGGCCAACCAGCGCCAACTATGGATCGCCATCTCCGCGGCGGGCGTGTTCCACACCGAAGACGGCGGAAAAACCTGGGCGCCGCGCAATCGCGGCACAAGGTGCGACTTCCTGCCCGAGGATCAGCGCTACCCCGAATTCGGCCAGTGCGTGCACTGCCTGGTCAAAGCCCCAGGCCAGCCCGAACCTGCTCTATCAGCAGAACCATTGCGGCATGTATCGCAGCGACGATGGCGGCCAAAGCTGGCAGAGCATCGAAGCCGGCCTGCCCTCCAGCTTCGGCTTTCCCGCCGTGGCGCATCCGCGCGATGCATCGACCCTATTCCTGTTGCCGTTGAACGGCGCTGAACAAGGCCGCTACGTGCCGGACGGCAAGGCCGCGGTCTGGCGCACCCGCGACGGGGGCAAAACCTGGCAGGAGCTGCGCGACGGGTTGCCGCAGGAGAACGCGTTCTTCGGCGTGCTGCGCCAGGCCATGAGCGCCGATACGCTCTCACCCGCCGGCATCTACGCCGGCACCAACACCGGCTCGTTCTACGCCAGCGCCGATGAGGGCGATCACTGGCGTTGCATCGCGCAGAACCTGCCGCCCATCTACTCGGTGGAGACGCTGGTCCTTGCCGAATGACGTGACCCCCCATGGCGTAACAATCGTACTCCCCCCTGCCCTGCTCGCGCTGTTTCCCGGCTGCCCAAACGCCCCGATCGTCACAGCGCAAACCGTTTCCCATGCAATCGACGCGCTGGACGCACGCTGGCCCGGGCTCCGCCAGCGCATCTGCGATGAAACCCCAGCGATCCGCCGGCACATCCACATCTTCGTCGCCGGTGAGCGCGCCGCGCTGCACACGCCTCTCCCGCCGGGAACCGAAATGGTCGTGGTCACCGCGATCAGCGGCGGCTGAGCCCCGCCCAACGAAACCGCCGCGCCGCGCCAATCATCACCGCAAGGCCGAACACCAACACCAGGCACAGTACGGACGCTGCAGCCGCGCCGGCGATGTCGCCCCCCTCGTTCAGCCCGAAAATCAGCACGCCAACGGTTTCGCTCCCCGGCGACCACAGCAACGCTGAGACGGTGAGTTCACCGAACGCGGTCAGCGCGGTCAGCAACGCGCCGGAAGCCACCGCCGGCGCCAGCAACGGCAACGCGATGCGCCGGAGCCGCCGCGGCAGGCCCGCCCCCTCGGTGCGCGCCGCCTCATCCAGCGCCGGATCAAGCCGCGCCGCCGCCGACCGCACCGGCCCCAGCGCCAGCGGAAGAAAGCGCGGGATGTAGGCGAGCAGGATGATCCACGGGGTGCCGTAGAGCGAGCCGATCAACGGCAGCGGGCGCAGATACAGCAGGATCATGCCGACCCCCAGGATGGTGCCCGGCAACGCAAACGGCGCCTGGATCAGCGGCTCCAGCACGGCAAGCACACGGCGGCAGACCGGATCGCCGCTCCACTCCGGCAGCACCGCGATCAGGAACGCGCCCACGCCGGCGATCAGCGCGGTGCAGGCCGCGAGCCACAGCGACGTCAGGAACGCCTGCGCCGTTTCATCAGTGCGCAAGATCGTCAGATAGTGCCCCAGCGTGAACGTCGCCGGCCGCAGCGCCACACCATAGGCGGTTGTCACTGAAACCGCCGCCAGCGCGATCAGCGGCAACAGCAGCACCAACACCGCGAGCACCACCAGCCCGCCGGTCACCGGCACCCGCCACGCGCCGAGATCCAACGCCGCGTCCGGCCCCGCGCCCTGGGTGCGTGAATCCACCTTCCCCAGCCGGCGTGATGCACTGACGCCGGCAATCCCGGCCAGAATCATCAGCGGCAGCGCCAGCGCCGCGGCCTGCGGCAGCGCATCCGTGCCGATCCCCGACAGCCGCTGATAGATCAGCACCGGCAGCGTCACATAGCGCGCCGGAATGCCGATCATCGCCGGCACGCCGAAGCTCCCCAGGCAAGAAACGAATGCCAGGCCGAAGCCGCTGATCAGGCCCGGCCGCGCCAGCGGCAGCACGATCCGCCGCACCACCCGCGCAGGCGGCGCGCCATCCGCCCGGGCCGCTTCGACCAGCTCGGCCGGGATAGCGCGCAGCGCGGCCAGGCTGGACAGAAAGCCAATCGGAATGTGCTCCACCCCCAGCAACAGGATGATGCCCACCGGCGAATAGAGCCACCGGCTGTTGCCGACCGCCTGCATCCAGGCCAGCGCGACGATCTGCCCCGGGATCAGCAGGCCCAGCAGCGCGCAGCGGGAAAGCAGCGTGCGTCCCGGCGCGTTGGTCAGCGCGACCGCGACGGCAAACGGTGTGCCGAGCATGATCGCGACAGCCGCGCCGCCCAGGCTGGTGATGACGCTGCGCACCAGCGCCACGCGCGCGGCCTGGTTGATGGCGGACAGGCCACCGAGCGCCTCGGCCACCACCCGCAGCAGCGGCAGCACCGCGAGCACGAGCACGCCCGCCACCAACCCCCAGGTAAGACCGAGGGTCAGCAACCGTGCACCGAAGACCGAAGGTGCCTGCAGCCTCCGCAACGGCGGAGCGAGCGAACTCAGTTCCGCGACTTATCGACCAGCGCGTTCTTGGCGATCCACGGCATCATGCCGCGCAGCTTCACGCCGATCTGCTCCACCGGATGTTCGCTCATGCGTGCCCGCATGGCTTTAAAGCTGGTCTGGTTCACCCGGTTTTCCAGCATCCAGTCGCGGGCGAACTTGCCGCTCTGGATGTCGTTCAGCACCCGCTTCATCTCCGCACGCGTCTCATCCGTGATGATCCGCGGCCCGGAAACGTACTCGCCGTATTCGGCGGTGTTGCTGATCGAGTAGTTCATGTTGGCGATGCCGCCCTCATAGATCAGATCGACGATCAGCTTGACCTCGTGCAGGCACTCGAAATACGCCATCTCGGGCGCGTAGCCGGCTGCCACCAGCGTCTCATACCCGCCCTTGATCAGCTCCACCAATCCGCCGCACAGCACCACCTGTTCGCCGAACAGGTCGGTCTCGCATTCTTCCTTGAAGGTGGTTTCAATGATGCCGGCGCGCCCGCCGCCGATGGCCGAGGCGTAAGACAGCGCGATCTCGAGCGCGTTGCCCGACGGGTTCTGCGCCACCGCGACCAGGCACGGCACACCGCCGCCGCGCTGATACTCGCTGCGTACCGTATGGCCGGGCCCCTTCGGCGCGATCATGAACACGTCGATGTCGGGCCGCGGATCGATCAGGTTGAAATGAATGTTCAACCCGTGCGCGAACGCCAGCGCCGCGCCGGACTTCATGTTAGGCGCAAGCTTGTCGCGATAGAGATCGCCTTGCCCTTCGTCGGGCGTCAGCACCATCACCACGTCGGCCCATTTGGCGCATTCCGCCGGATCCATCACCCTCAGCCCCGCTGCTTCGGCCTTCTTCACCCCCGCCGAGCTGGACCGCAGCCCGACGGCGATGTCCTTCGCGCCGCTGTCCTTCAGGTTGTTGGCATGGGCATGGCCCTGGCTGCCATAGCCGATGATCGCGACGCGCTTCCCTTTGATCAGGTTCACATCGGCGTCGCGGTCGTAATAGACGCGCATCCTGGTTTCCTTTCCGGTCAGATCGTTCGTGAGCCGCGTGCGATGGCTGCTACACCGGTTCGCGATACCTCCGCCAGACCCAGCGGGCGCATCAGCTCGACGAAAGCGTCCAGCTTCTCGGTGGCGCCCGTCATCTCGAACACGAAGCTGCCGGTGGTGGCGTCCACCACGCGGGCGCGGAATGCGTCGGCCAGGCGCAGCGCCTCGGCCCGATGTTCGCCGGTGCAGATCACCTTGATCAGCGCCATCTCGCGCGCGAGGTGGGGGCCTTCCAGTCCCAGGTCGGCGACGCGATGCACCGGCACCAGGCGGTCGAGCTGCGCCTTGATCTGCTCGATCACCATGTCGGTTCCGGACGTCACGACATTGATGCGCGAGCGGCCGCGTGTCCTTGTCCACCAGGGCGACCGTCAGGCTGTCAATGTTGTAGCCGCGACCGGAAAACAGGCCGATGACGCGGGCCAGCACCCCGGCCTCGTTGTCCACCAGGACGGAGATGGTGGCACTGCGTTGCGTGCTGTTGTCAGGTGCGGGCATGAGATCGGTGCCCCGCCCGAGATGGCGGCCCAAAAATGTCATTGCGAGGAGCGAAGCGACGAAGCAATCTCGCGCGTCATGGAAAAAGAATACTTCGTCTACATCCTGACGAACGAGCGCCACACCGTCCTGTACACCGGCATGACCAGCAACCTTATCCAGCGCATCCACCAACACCGGACCCACGCATCCGTGGCTTCACCGCCCGATACAACGTGGAGAAGCTGGTCTACTTCGAACGTCACGAACACCCCGCCGCCGCGATCTCCCGCGAAAAGCAACTCAAAGCCGGATCACGTGCGCGCAAATCGCACTCATCGACGCGGCCAATCCGGAGTGGCAGCGATCTATACTGCGACCTGATCCCCGAGATTGCTTCGGCCCTACGCGCCTCGCAATGACAGAAGGGGCTGGCCGACGCACGAGGTGATCACACCAGCACCAGCCCCTCATCCGTGATCCCCGCCGCGTCGTCCTCATGCTCGGGACCCAGGATCATCTCGTTATGCGGCGCGCCCGACGGGATCATCGGAAAGCAGTTCTCCTTCGGATCGACCGCGATATCCGCGATCACCGCGCGATCACACGCCAGCATCTCCCGGATCACCCCATCGAGCTGATCCACGCTCTCCGCCCGCAATCCCACCGCGTGGAAACTGTCCGCCAGCTTCACGAAATCCGGCAGCGCCGCCGAATAACTCTCGGAATACCGCCCGCCATGCAGCAACTCCTGCCACTGCCGCACCATGCCCATATACTGGTTGTTCAGGATGAACACTTTCACCGGCAGCTTGTACTGCGCCAGCGTGCCCATCTCCTGGATGTTCATCAGCACGCTCGCCTCGCCGGCGATATCGATCACCAGCGCGTCCGGATGCGCGATCTGCACCCCCATCGCCGCCGGCAGGCCATAGCCCATCGTGCCGAGACCGCCCGAGGTCATCCAGTGGTTCGGCTGCTCGAACCCGAAATGCTGCGCCGCCCACATCTGGTGCTGCCCCACCTCGGTGGTGATGAACACGTCCTTTCCCGACGTCCCGCGTCATCTCATACAGCCGCCAGATCGCGTGCTGCGGCTTGATCACCGCGCCCTTCGCCATGTCCTGACTGAAGCGCAGCGACTTCTTCGCGCGCCACGCATCGATCTGCCGCCACCACTCGGCCAGCGCCTTGCGATCAACCCGCTGGTCATCCGCCTCCCACGCCGCGATCAACGCCCGCAGCACGCGCCCCGCGTCGCCCACGATCGCCACATCCACCGGCACGTTCTTGTTGATGCTGGACGGATCGATATCCGCGTGGATCTTCTTCGCGCCGGGCAGAACGCATTCAGCCGCCCCGTCACCCGGTCATCGAAGCGCGCCCCGATCGCCAGCAGCACGTCGGCGCCATGCATCGCCAAATTCGCCTCGTAGGTGCCGTGCATCCCCAGCATGCCGAGGAACTGCGGATCGCTCGCCGGAAAAGACCCCAGCCCCATCAGCGTATTGGTGCACGGGAAACCGCTCATCCGAGCGAACCGGGTCAGCGCCTCCGATGCGTCCGGCCCGGCATTGATCACACCGCCGCCGGCATAGATCACCGGCCGCTTCGCGCCCTTCAGCAGCGCCACCGCGCGCGCGATCGGTCCGGCATCCGGCTCGGTCTGCGGGCGATAGCTGCGATGCTCCGCCACCGGCCCGGCATAGGGCGCCTTGCCGATCAGAATGTCCTTCGGCAGGTCGATCACCACCGGGCCCGGCCGGCCGGAGCGTGCGACGTAAAATGCCTCGTGCACCACGCGCGCCAGATCGCCCGGCCGTTTCACCAGATAATTATGCTTCGTCGCCGGCCGCGTGATGCCGGTCGTATCCGCCTCCTGAAACGCATCGTTGCCGATCAGATGGGTCGGCACCTGGCCGGTCAGGCACACCACGGGAATGGAGTCCATCAGTGCATCGACCAGCCCGGTCACCGCGTTGGTGGCGCCAGGGCCGGAGGTCACCAGCACGACGCCCACCTTCCCCGTGCTGCGCGCATAGCCCTCCGCCGCATGCACCGCGCCCTGTTCGTGCCGCACCAGCACGTGGCGGATCGCGTTCTGCTTGAACAGCGCATCATAGATCGGCAGGACCGCGCCGCCGGGATAGCCGAAGACGACGTCCACGCCCTGATCCTTCAATGCGCGCAGCAACACCTCGGCGCCCGACAGGGCTTCATCATTCGCGTGGTCCATGCCGATCCGCTTAGGACCGATTGTGCGGTGCGTCAACCGCCCGCCAAAACAAATCGGACGATATCCCCCACCACCGCGCCAGAAAATTGCGTGGAGACTGCCCATCGCGAACTGATCGTACATACCCGGTCCGCCAAGGGTGGTGACGGAACCACGTCGCCTGCCTTTTGGTATATTGCCCGGTGGCCAGCACCGCCCGGCGCTCGGCCTCTTCCAGCGTCAGCTCGCCCCGCAGATGCGCCGATAGTTCCGGCACGCCGTGCGCCCGCATCGCCGGCAGGCTGCGGGTCCAGCCCTGCGCGACCAGCGCGCGGACCTCCTCGACGCGCGCCCTGCTCCAGCATGTGCTGGAAGCGCATGCGATCGCGGCGCGCAGTTCGGCGCGGGGCGGATCGAGCAGCATGCGCCGGCCAACCGAGATATGCGCCCGACACGAGGGTGCGCCCGCCACTGCGCCAGACCAACACCCGTCGCGCGCCACACCTCCCACGCACGCGCAATGCGCTGACTGTCGTTCGGCCGTAGCTTCGACGGCAGTAGCGCGGGTCTACCGCGTCAGCCGGGCATGCAACCCGGCCGGTCCCAACTCCGCCAGCGCCGCCCGCGCCTCCGCGCGAACCGCCGCGGGGATCTCCGGCACCGGGCGCGATCCCCTGCCGCAGCGCCGCGAAATACAAACCCGTGCCGCCGCACAGGATCGGCAGCCGTCCCTGATCGCGCACCGCCGCGATCGCCTCGCGCGCCGCCGCCAGCCACCAAGCCACGCTCGCCGGCTCCGCCGCCGCCCGCACGCCATACAGCAGGTGCGGCACGCGCGCCTCGTCCTCCGCTGATCGGCCGCGCCGTCAGAACCCGCAACTCCCGATACACCTGCATGGAATCAGCGTTGATGATGGCGCCGTTCAGCGCCTCGGCCAGCGCCAGCGCGAGAGCCGATTTCCCGCTCGCCGTCGGCCCGGCAATCAGCAGCGCGTCACATCACATCCGGAAGCTGCGCAGCGCCTCCTCGTGGATCGACCCCATGATCTGCCGCTTCAGCCGCATGAACGTCCGGGCTGGTCAGCATCTCCACCGACCGAGGGCGCGGCAGGTCGATCTCCACCATCTCCTTGATGCGTCCAGGCCGCGCACTCATCACGTACACCCGGTCGCCCAACAGCACCAATTCATCGATATCGTGCGTGATGAACAGCACCGTCTTGCTCGATTGCTGCCAGATATCCAGCAGCAACTCCTGCATCAGCGACCGCGTCTGGCTGTCCAGCGCACCGAACGGCTCATCCATCAGCAGCACGGCCGGATCGTTCGCCAGCGCGCGCGCCAGAGCCACCCGCTGCATCATCCCGCCGGACAACTGCCCAGGATAATGATCGTCGAACCCATCCAGTCCCACCTGGTGGATGAAGCGCCGCGCCACCTCCGCCCGCGCCGCCGCCGCGCACGCCGCGCAGCTTCAGCCCGAACTCCACGTTCTTGCCGCACGGTCAGCCACGGGAAACAGCGTGTAGGACTGGAACACCATGCCGCGGTCGCGCCCCGGTCCGCGCACCCGGGTCTGATCCAGCCAGATCTCCCCCTCGGTCGGTTCGATCAGCCCGGCCACCAGCCGCAACAGGCTGGTCTTGCCGCAGCCGGACGGGCCGACGATGACCGAGAATTCGTTGTCCTCCACCGTCAGCGACACGTTCTCCAGCGCCGTCACCGACCCGCCGGAGCGCGGCGTGAACCGCAGCGCCACGTTCTCGATCCGCAGCTTCGCTTGCTGGATCGTGGTTTGCAGCATCAGGCGGCAATCGCCCAGGGCAGCATCCAGTTGCGCAGGATCTTGAAGATCTGGTCGGTGATCAGACCCAGCAGCCCGATCACGATGATCCCCAGGAAGATCTGATCGGTGAACAGCCCGCGCATCGAGTTCAGGATGAAATACCCCAAGCCCCTTATCCGCGGCGACCAGCTCCGCCACCACCAGATACGTCCACGCCCAGCCCAGCGTCACCCGCAGCGTGTCCATCACACCCGGCAGCGTGGCCGGGATCAGCACCCGCCACACCACGCTGCGCGGCGTCGTCCCCAGCGTGTAGGACACATCCAGCAAATCCTGCGGCACCGAGCGCGAAACGTCGGCGATCATGATCAACTGCTGGAAGAACGTGCCGATGAAGATCACCGCGATCTTCTCGCTCATGTCGATGCCGACCCACAGGATCAGCAGCGGGATCATCGCCGAGACCGGCAGATAGCGCATGAAATTGGTCACCGGCTCGACCGCGGCTTCCACCACCCGGTAGCTGCCCATCAGGATACCCAGCGGCATGGCGATGACCGAGGCGATGACGAAGCCCGACATGATCTCGGTCACGCTCACCGCCGTATCCTGCAGCAGCGAACCGTCCTTCAGCCCGGCCGCGCCGGCGCGCAGCACGGCGTCCGGTGTGGGCAGGAAGTCCGCCCGCACCAGACGGCCATAGGACAGCACGCACCAGAAGGCCAAAAGCGACAGCGCCACGACCGTGCTGACCGACAGGTAGGCGCCGCGCGGAATGTCCTTCTTGGGTGCGAAATACGCGATCACTCCCAGGGGATCACTCGTTGACGTAGGTGAAGTTGATCATCTGCTTGGCGTCGGGCTTCACCTGAAGCTTCCCCTGATCGCCCCAGATCTTGATCGCGGCGTCGATCGTGTTCAGCAGCGGGCCAGGAGCCTGCTCCGTGCCGAAAAACTGCTTGTTCGCCGCCGCATCATAGAACTTGATGCCGCCCAGCGTGTCCTTGAAATCCTTCGGGTCTTTCAGCCAGCCGCCGACGCCCTTGGCCATGATCGGGATGGCCTGATCGGGGTGCTGCTCATAGAACGCCACCGCCTCCTCCCAGGACTTCACAATCGCCGCAACCTCCTTCTGGTGGCTCTTCACCCAGTCGGTCTTCGCGATCAGCGCGTCGGTGATCAGCCCAGGCGTCTTCGAACTGTCGGTCAGCAGATGCCCGAAGGACGTGGTCTTGCCACGGCTCAGCCACGGCTCCCACGTCACCGCCGCATCCACCCGGCCGGTGACGAAGGCGCTGCCTGCATCCGCCGCGGTCATGTTCACCACGTTCAGATCGGATTCCTTCACGTCGGTCTTCTCGAGCAACGCGTTGAGATAGAACTCCGACACCGAGCCCTTGTTGACCGCAACCTTCTTGCCCTTCAGATCGGCAAGGCTGGTGATATCCTTCTTCGCGACGATCCCGTCACCGCCATCGGAATCATCAACCGCCGCCACGTACTGAAAGTCAGTCGGCGTCTTCATGTACAGCAGCGCCGTATCGACCGTGCTGGCGATCATCTGGATGCGGTCCGCCATCAGCGTGGGGAACCGCTCCTTCGGGTCCTCCATCTTGATAAGCTCCACATCCACCCCGTTCTTCTTGAAGTACCCTTCCTCGGCCGCGATATAAAACGGGCCGTAGCCGACCCAGGTGGAGAATGCGATCTTCACCGTATCAGCCAACGCCATTCTTGCAGGCAGCACCGCCAATGCCAGGCCGAACAGCAGCCCCCACCGTGTCGCGCGTCCCATTGCCACCCTCATTTTGTTGTCGCGGGCATGTTGCACCGCACATCAACACATTACGATGCGCGCCGCGCGCTCGCAATCATCGTTGATGGAAACCGTGCTGCTTCGGCCGGGCCACACCTCCCTCGCCGACTGGCGGGCGGTGCACGCCGGCGCCCCGATCCGCCTCGACCCGGCATGCATGCCCGCCGTGGAAAAAAGCGCCCGCGCCATCCAGGCCATCCTGGCCCGGCCCGATCCGGTCTATGGCATCAACACCGGCTTCGGCCGGCTCGCCGAGCATCCGCATCGACGCCGATAAACTCGCCACGCTGCAGCGCAACATCGTGCTGTCGCACGCGGCCGGCGTGGGGGAGCCGACGCCGCGCCCCGTCGTCCGGCTGATGCTGGCGCTGAAGCTCGCCAGCCTCGGGCGCGGCGCCTCCGGCGTCCAGCCCGGAGACGGTCCGGCTGCATGGAGCACATGCTGGCCCACGACCTGATCCCGGTCGTGCCCGTCGCAGGGTTCGGTCGGCGCCTCGGGCGATCTGGCGCCGCTCGCCCATATGGCCGCCGCGATGCTCGGCGTGGGCGAGGTGCTTCACGCCGGCGCGCGCAAACCCGCCGCCGCGGCACTGCACGCGTGCGGGCTGCGCCCCCTGACGCTCGGACCGAAGGAGGGCCTGGCGCTGCTCAACGGCGTGCAGTTCTCCACCGCCTACGCGCTCGCCGGACTGTTCGAGGCCGAACGTCTGTTGCAGGCCGCGCTGCTCTCCGGCGCGCTGGCGACCGACGCCGCGCGCGGCTCCGACACGCCCTTCGATCCGCGCATCCAGGCGCTGCGCGGCCATCGCGGCCAGATCGAGGTCGCCCGCGCGCTCACGCGCGCTGCTCGCCGGCAGCGCCATCCGCGCATCCCACCTGATCGGCGATGACCGCGTGCAGGACCCCTACTGTCTGCGCTGCCAGCCGCAGGTCATGGGCGCGGTGCTCGACCTGCTGCGTCAGGCGGCCGCGACGCTCGCAATCGAGGCGAACGGCGTCTCCGACAATCCGCTGATCATCGCGGAGACCGACGAGGTGCTCTCCGGCGGCAACTTCCATGGCGAGCCGGTCGCCTTCGCCGCCGACATGATCGCGCTCGGCCTGTGCGAGATCGGCGCCTTCGCGGAACGGCGCATCGCCATGCTGATGGACCCGACGCTCTCCGCGCCTGCCGGCGTTCCTCACGCCGGAGCCGGGGCTGAACTCCGGCTTCATGATCCCGCAGGTCACCGCCGCCGCGCTGGTGGCGGAAAACCGCCAGCGCGCCACGCCGGCCAGCGTCGATTCGATCCCCACCTCGGCCAACCAGGAGGATCACGTCTCGATGTCGGCCCACGCGGCCCGCCGCCTGCTGCCGATGGCCGAGAATGCCGCGGCGATGCTCGGCATCGAACTGCTGGTCGCCGCCCAGGGCTGCGACTTCCACGCGCCGCTGACGCTCCAGCGCGCCGCTGGAGACGCTGCGCGCGCGATCCGCGCCGGGTGCCGACGCTTGGAGGCGGACCGCTTCCTGGCCCCCGACATCGCCGCAGCGACGTCCTGGTCCGCTCCGGGCGCGGCCGCCTCGCGCAGCGGCCGCAGGCGAAATCGCCCTGCCTCGCGGTCGCGTCGCGGAGAGTCGTCGCGCGCATGCGCCGGCGCCATACGCCCGAACGCCCGCACTGATCCGCGCCGCCGCGCGGGACCGAACATCTCCGCGAAATCCTGGCTCACCGAAGCGCCGCTGCGCATGCTGATGAACAATCTCGATCCCGAGGTGGCCGAGCGTCCCGGCGAACTCGTGGTCTACGGCGGCATCGGCCGCGCCGCGCGCGACTGGGACAGTTTCGACCGTATCGTCGCCACGCTGCGCCGCCTGGAAGCCGACCAGACCTTGCTCGTCCAGTCCGGCAAGCCGGTCGGCGTGTTCCGCACCCACGCCGATGCGCCGCGCGTGCTGATCGCCAACTCGAACCTCGTGCCGCACTGGGCCACCTGGGAGCACTTCAACGAACTCGATCGCAAGGGCCTGATGATGTACGGCCAGATGACGGCCGGTTCGTGGATCTACATCGGCAGCCAGGGCATCATCCAGGGCACGTACGAAACCTTCGCCGAGGTCGGCCGGCGGCATTACGGCGGCGCCCTCGCCGGCCGCTGGATTCTCACCGCGGGCCTCGGCGGCATGGGCGGCGCGCAGCCGCTCGCCGCGACCATGGCCGGCGCCTCGTCTGCTGGCGATCGAATGCCAGCCGAGCCGCATCGAGATGCGGCTGCGCACCGGCTATCTCGACCACCAGGCCGCCGATCTCGACGAGGCGCTGGCAGATGATCGGCCGCGCCTGCGGCGAGCGGCGCGCCGGTCTCCGTCGCCGTGCTCGGCAACGCGGCGGAGCTGCTGCCCGAACTGGTGCGCCGCGGCGTGCGGCCCGATGTGGTCACCGACCAGACCTCGGCCCACGATCCGGCCAACGGCTATCTGCCCGCCGGCTGGACCGTGGCCGAGTGGGAGCGCCGGCGCGAGACCGCGCCGCAGGAGGTCGCCGCGCCGCCGCGCGCCGTCGATCGTCCGAGCACGTGCAGGCGATGCTCGACTTCCACCGCATGGGCGTGCCCACGCTCGATTACGGCAACAACATCCGCCAGGTCGCGAAGGAAGAGGGTCTGGCCGACGCCTTCGCCTTCCCCGGCTTCGTTCCCGCCTATATCCGCCCGCTGTTCTGCCGCGGCATCGGGCCGTTCCGCTGGGCCGCGCTGTCCGGCGACCCCGAGGACATCTATCGCACCGACGCCAAGGTGAAGGAGCTGCTGCCGAACCACGCCTCCTGCACCGCTGGCTCGACATGGCGCGCGAGCGCATCCGCTTCCAGGGTCTGCCCGCGCGCATCTGCTGGGTCGGCCTGGGCGAGCGGCATCGGCTCGGCCTCGCCTTCAACGAGATGGTGGCGCGCGGCGAGGTCGTCCGCGCCCATCGTCATCGGCCGCGACCATCTCGATGCCGGCTCCGTCGCGTCGCCCAACCGCGAGACCGAGGCGATGCGGGACGGCTCGGACGCGGTCTCCGACTGGCCGATGCTGAACGCGCTGCTCGAACTGCGCGTCGGGCGCCACCTGGGTCTCGATCCATCACGGCGGCGGCGTCGGCATCGGCTATTCGCAGCACGCCGGCATGGTGGTGGTCTGCGACGGCACCGCCGAAGCGGCGCGGCGCATCGCGCGCGTGCTGTGGAACGACCCCGCCACGGGCGTGATGCGCCACGCCGATGCCGGATACGACGAAGCGCTTGAGTGCGCCCGGCAGTATCAGTTGGATCTGCCCGGCATCGGGTAACGAACCGGACGTATCTGCTCCGCCTCCGATCTTCGCGGCATCAACGATCCGTATGTTTTGTCCGGTGGGCCTGGTCGATGAGCCGCACGGCATCGGGATCTCCGGATCGTGCTGCTCCCATAAATCGAAGGCCTCTGCGTGGCGCCCGGCCTCACGCGCCGCATCCAGCGCGGCATCCACCGACTGGATGCGGCCGCTCTCCTCAAGTTGACGCAGATAGTCCCAGGTTGTCAGCCGAATGGTCCTGCGAGGATCAATGACCGACCAGGCGCACATAACGATCATGGGTTAGCAGATCAGCGCATTGCGGGTCAGCCAGTGGATAGTTACGGATCACGCGACCGCCGCACGATCACCGAGGTCTCTTGTCATGCGTCCACCCTGCATCGTCAGCCGCGCGACTTCGTTTTTGAATGCCTCTGTCGGTTCGATCCGTATCTTACCCTGCCGGTCATGATGCCAGGCAAGGATCTCCTGAGCACCGAGCCTGTCTATCTGCCGCGTTGCCTCATAGAAGACGGCGTCGGGGATGATGACGGGCAGCTCGGGGTAAATAGATAATCCGCCGCTCGGCCGCAGCGAGCGTAATCAGCGGCGGCGCGTCCAGGACAATGAGTGCAACCTCAATCGCCATGAGCACGCAACAGCGGCTGAAGAATGGCCCGCGCCCGCTCGACATTGGCCCGCCGCTCCGGCGTATCATCCGGTTTGGGAAGCAGCAGACCCTCCCGGGACAGCGCGACAAGAAGATCGGCAAAATCATTCAGCCCAAGTTTCTCGATCGCCTCACCCGTCCCGAGCTTCGCGTCCGCGTAGTCCCGCAATATGGATGTCGTCCGCTCACGGTCCAATTGCTGTGCCACCATTTCATCCGACCTGCGACAGAACTCACGACACCGCATGAACTCGCGGCCCATCATAGTGCTCCATATGGCCGCTGCCATCCCTTATTCCTCCGCCCACCCCGTCATGGTGGCGATCCGCAGCGTGACCAGCATCCGCCCCCCCTGCCCGATCCGCCCCAGCGCCGCCGGAAACAGCGGCCGCGAGGGCACCCGCGCATCCCGCAGCATCAGCGCACTGCTCTCCCCCGCGCATTGCAGGTCGCGCAACAGCGCCAGCCCCGCCCCATAGGAAAGCTGCACATCCTCCACATCCGCGACCGGCACAGCATACCCGGCACGTTGCAGCAGGGCCGCGCAGTCCCGCAGATCGGGAAACGGAGAAACCCGTGGGGCCGCGCCGCCCGCCAGCTCGGCCTCGGCTTCCGTCAGGGCGCGCCGCAGCTCGCCCAGCGTGTCCAGCACCGGCACGCTCGCCAGCAGAAATCCGCCGGGCCGTAAGCGCGTGGCGGATCTGGATCAGCGCGCCGGGAATATCGTTCACCCAGTGCAGGCTGAGGCAGGCGACCGCCAGATCAAAACCGCCCGAAGCAAACGGCAGACGCTCCTCATCCGCAGCGACCGCCATCCCGCTCCGGCGGGCCATCGAGCCGCCGAGAGGTCACAACTGACCACCCGCATGCCGCGCGCCCGCAGCAAGGGAGCGACGAAGCCGCGGCCGCCAATATCCAGCGCCTCGGTAAACGCGCGGGTCGTATCGTTCAGCCGATCCACCAGCCGGGCCGACAAATCCGCCAGAACCGGCGCCACGAGATCGACCCGATCTGCCGCGCGATCGCGATGCAGCCGCACCAGCCGGCGGTCGAAAATCGTCGGTGTGTTCACCCCAGACCGATACCGTGCGCATCGAGCGCCGGGCGCATCACCGAACGCGGATTGTCCCCGGCCATGCGCAGCGCCTGTTCCCGCGTCGCCAGGCCCCAGGCAACCAGATTGCGGACCGCCGCATCCAAAGTCAGCGAGGAACCCGCCAGCACGGCTGCCCCCGGAACCCGCACAGAACCCGCCGCATCCCGCTCGATCGTCATGCCGGCAAAGCCATACAACCCGGCCGGCGCGCCGGCCGCCGCCGTGGCATCGGTCACCAGCACCACCCGGTCGTCGCCCTTCGCCCGCAGCATGACCTTCAGGGCGGACGGGGGCACGTGAATGCCATCGGCGATCACGCTGGCCCACAGCCCGTCCTCAGCCAGTTGGGCCATCAGCGGATTGTCGAACTTCGGTTGCATCGGCCGCAAGGCGTTCCCCAGATGGGTGCTCAGCGTGGCGCCCGCCTGCACCGCGCGGGCGATCTGCTCGCCAGTAGCCGCGGTGTGTCCCAGCGCGACCACCTTGCCGCGCCCGATCGCCCAGCGGATGAATTCCTCCGATCCCGTTCGCTCCGGCGCCAAGGTCACCAGCAGGATCGGCCGCGAAAGCCCCGTTTCCAGACGCTCCAGCAGCCGCGGATCGGGGTCACGCATCGCCTGAGGCGGGTGACACCCGGCATAGCCCTGCTGTTCGCTCAGAAACGGGCCTTCCAGGTGGTAGCCCGGCACCATCGCCTGAAGCCGCGCGCCCGAAACCGCCGCATCCAGCGCGCGCAGCCGGCGGACCAGATCGCCCTGGAGAGCCGAGATCAGCGTCGGCAGGCAGTGGGAAACCCCGGCGCCTGCCATTGCCCCGAGCGCATGATCCATTGCCGCCGGGGTGATGGCCGCATCGTTGAAATCGACACCGGCGTAGCCATTCACCTGAAGGTCAAACAGGCCCGTCTGTGGCATGCAGGGAACGTGAACAGCCGCCGGGAACCCGTCAACCACCGCGTCGTTGAGGCCGCGCAGTGAAAAACCCCTCACAGCCGAAGCAGCAGCCGAAGCAGCAGAAGGGTTTTCCCCTCTGGTGGCTGTGGATCGCCCTGCTTCTGGTCGCCATCATCGGCCTGTTCGGCAGCGGCAGCACCGGCCGCTACCAAGCCATTCCCTACAGCCAGTTCCAGAAGCTTCTGGATCAGAACCAGGTCAAGCAGGTCGTGGTATCCGGCGAGACCATCACCGGCCAGCTGAAAGCGCCTCTGCCCGACTGAAATCGAAAACCACCCGCTTCACCACGACTGCGGTGGCGCCGAACCTGGCCTCCCACTCAGCGCCCATGGGGTCGAATATACCGGCGGCGCCTCGAGCTCCGGCTTCGGCACGCTGCTGTCGTGGATCATCCCGCCGATCATCTTCGTCGGCATCTGGTTGTTCGCCATGCGCCGCATGGGCGGTGGCGGTGGAATGGGGGGCATCGGCAGCGGTTTGATGTCGATCGGCCGCAGCAAGGCCAAGCTCGCGGCGGAAACCAATATCCAGACCACCTTCGCCGACGTGGCCGGCGTAGACGAGGCGAAGGAAGAACTCAGCGAATTCGTTGATTTCCTCAAGCGGCCGAAGGAGTTCAGCCGCCTCGGCGCCCACATCCCGCGCGGCATCCTGCTCGTCGGGCCGCCCGGCACGGGCAAGACGCTGCTCGCCCGCGCGGTGGCCGGTGAGGCCGGGCGTGCCCTTCTTCTCCACCAACGGCGCCGAGTTCGTGGAGATGTTCGTCGGCGTCGGCGCGGCCCGCGTGCGCGACATGTTCGCCCAGGCCCGCAAAACGTCGCCCTGCATCATTTTCATCGACGAACTCGACGCGCTGGGCCGCGCCCGCAATGCCAGCCCGATCCAGGGACAGGACGAGAAGGAACAGACCCTCAATCAGCTTCTGGCGGAGATGGACGGCTTCGACCGCAGCACGGCTATCGTCGTGCTGGCGGCCACCAACCGGCCGGAAATCATGGACCCCGCGCTGCTGCGCGCCGGGCGGTTCGACCGGCAGGTGCTGGTGGATCGGCCCGACAAGAAGGGCCGCATCGAAATCCTGCGCATCCACCTCAAGCCGCTGAAGGTCTCGCCCGATGTGAAGCTGGAGGAGCTCGCGGCACTGACACCCGGCTTCACCGGCGCCGATCTGGCGAATCTGGGCAACGAGGCGGCCGTGCTGGCAACCCGTCGCGGCGCCGAATCCATCGCCACGCAGGACTTCACCGAGGCGGTGGAGCGCATCATCGCCGGGCTGCAGAAACGCTCGCGCATCCTGGTGCCGAAGGAGCGGCGGACCGTGGCCTATCACGAGATGGGCCATGCGCTCGTCGCTCTGGCGATCCCCGGCACCGACCCGGTGGAGAAGGTCTCCATCATCCCGCGCGGCATCGGCGCGCTGGGCTACACCCTGCAGCACCCGACCGAGGACCGCTTCCTCATGAGCCGGCAGGAGCTGCTCGACCGGCTGTGCGTGCTGCTCGGCGGCCGCGCGGCGGAAATGATCATCGGCGACGACGTCTCCACCGGTGCGGCCGACGACCTGACCAAGGCGACCGACATCGCCCGCGGCATCGTGCTGCGCTACGGCATGGATAGCCGGCTGGGGCCGGTGGCGTGGGATACCGACCAGGGCAGCCAGTTCCTCCAGCAGCAGCCGGGCGCATTCTGGCGTCAGCGCCGCTTCAGCGAAGAAACCGCCCGCGAAATCGACCAGGCGGTGAAGGGCTATCTGGAGAAGGGCCTGCAACGAGCGGTCGGCATCCTGCGGGAGAACCGGGCGGCGCTGGACGAGGGCGCCGCCGCGCTGCTGGCGCACGAAACCCTCACCGGCAGCGAAATTCCCCGCCCGAAACCCGTCGCACTCGCCGCCGAGTAGCCGAGCGGCGCAATCGACCCGGCAGGTTCTGCCGGGACGCACTCCCGTGCGCGTCCCGAACCACCGGGATCAGCGCATTTCACGCTGGCACGGCATTTGCGCCTGCCTGTGTGCGATCCAGATGAGGCTCCCCATGACCATCAATGTCGGCAATCTGAACCCGTGGCAGGCATACCAGCAGCAGAGCAGTCCCAGCAGGCGCAATCGGGTACGGCGTCCAGCACCTCCAGCAACACCAACGGGGTGCAGAACAGCAGCACCACGGACCTGAACAGCGGGTTCCAGGCGTATCTGCAGGCCTTCGCGCTCGATATGCAGGCATCGGGCATGCAGGGCTCCGGCACCTGGGCCCGGACGGCGCCAAGCACAGCGGTACGATCGGCGGATCGGGCACGCTGCAGCCCGGCGGCCATCACCATCATCACCATGACGGGTCCACACAGACGGCCACGAACGGCGTCACCAGCGCGACCACGCAAATCCTGCAAGGCGTGTCACAGGCCGCGGGTGGCGCGCTGAGCGCCGCGGGGGGGCCGCCAACATGGCAGCGCAGGCATTCTCTGCCTACGCCGCCGCCAGCCCGGCCGGAGCCGTTCTCGCGGGCCTCGGTGCGTAACGAACCGGTACACAAAACGAGGGGACGCTTGCGCGTCCCCTCGCTGTCGTGACCACAGTGTTACGCGAGGGTGTGGTCGGTCCACCGCCGTCACCGCCACCATTGGCGTCGGCCAGCATGTGATCGGTCCCGCCGTCACCGCCGCCATTGGAGTCGGCCAGCATATGATCGGTCCCGCCGTCACCGCCGCCATTGGAGTCGGCCAGCATATGATCGGTCCCGCCGTCGCCACCGCCATTGGAGTCGGCCATGACCACTGTGTTGTGCTGCACCGCCGCCAGGTGCTGAGCCGCGACGGCCGAACCGCCCATCAGTACCAGACGGACAGAGCAAACGGAAGGAAAAAGCTGTTCATTGTCTTGTCTCCCAAACCTGGTCCGGATCGACTGCCGCTCCGGGATGGGGAGAACGTAGCGAGGCGTGCGGCTGTATGCGACGAAACGTTTCATAGGATATTAACTGTGAAATTCTTCAGCCCGGCCGCGGAGTTTTACAGCCCCAGGTAGAATTTTCGGATCAGTTCGTTGTTCGAAAGCTCCTCGGCTGATGCGCCTTCGAAGGCGATCCGTCCGTGCACGATGACATAGCCGCGGTCGGCGATGCGAATGGCCTGCGTGAAGTTCTGTTCCGCCATCAGCACGGTCAGTTGATAGCCGTCCTTCAGTTCCTTGATCTTGTCGATCGTCCGCCGCACGAGCACCGGCGCCAGTCCCACCGATGGTTCGTCGATGAGCAGGATGCGCGGCGAGGACATCAGCGCGCGGGCCAATGCCAGCATCTGCTGTTCACCGCCGCTCATGCTGCCGGCAAGCTGGCGCCGCCGCTCGGCAAGCCGCGGAAAGCGTCTCGAGGCAGAACGCCATGTTGCGTTCGATTTCCGCGCGCGCGGCCTTGCGGTAGGCACCAAGAAGCAGGTTTTCGCTGACGGAGAGTTTGGGAAACAGCCGGCGGCCCTCGGGGACGAAGGCGATGCCCAGATCGACGATATCCTCGGTGGCCCGACCGATCAACTCGTGTCGTGTGCCGTCAATCTCGGCGGTGATGCTGCCGGCGGACGGGCGCACCATGCCCATGACGCACTTCATCAGCGTGCTCTTGCCGTTGCCGTTGGTGCCGAGCAGGGCCACGGTTTCGCCGGCGCCGACGTGCAGCGACACGCCTTCCAGCACGCGGACCGCGCCATAGCCCGCGTCGATGGCCTCGATCCGCAGGCTATTCGCCAAGGTAGGCGCGCTCGACGTCGGGGTTGCGGATCACCTCGGCGGGGTCGCCATCGGCGATCTTGCGGCCGGCGACCAGCACGACCAGGCGCTGACTGAACTGCATCACCGCGCGCATGATGTGTTCGATCAGGACGATGGTCACGCCCTCAGCGTTGAGGCGCAGCAGCAGCGCGAGGATGTCGTCCACCTCGGCGTGCGACAGGCCGGCCATCGCCTCGTCGGCGATCAGCAGCGTGGGTTCGGCGGCCATGGCGCGGGCGAGTTCCAGCTTGCGCATCTCGACCTGGGTCAGATCGGCCGGACGGGCGTGGGCGCGGCCGGCGAGTCCGACCAGGGAGAGCAGCTCCTCGCAGCGTGCCGGCACGTCGGCGTGGGCGCCGGCACGCTGCGAATGCACCGCGTATTCGATCGGCACGCGCAGGTTCTCGCCCACGGTCAGGCTGACGAAGGGGCGCGGAAGCTGGAAGCTGCGGGCGAGGCCGAGGCGGGTGCGGCGATGCGCGGGCATGCCGTCCAGCCGGTGGCCGGCGAAACACCACCTGGCCGCTTTCGTTGCGCAACGTGCCGGAGAGGCAGTTGACGAAGGTGCTCTTGCCCGAGCCGTTGGGACCGATCAGGCCGACGCGCTCGCCGGGCGCGACGAGCAGGTCCACGCCGTCCAGGGCGATGAAGCCGCCGAAGCGCTTGCCCAGGCCGGTGACGCGCAGGAGCGGCTCGCTCATGGCTTCGCCGTCGCGGGGCGCAGCAGGTGGCGGACGGGGCGCCTGGGCCGGATCGCGCCGATGATGCCGTTGGGTGCGGCGATGACGAAGCCGACCAGCACGACGCCGACGATGAGCAGGTTGACGGCGGAGGAGATCGTGACGGTGGCGATCTGCTGGAGCGAGGCGATCAGCACGGCGCCGACGACCGGCCCGAGCCAGGTTGCGGTGCCGCCGATCAGCGGCATGGCGATGGTATTGACCGCGTAGGACAGGCTGAAGGCCGAGGGCGGGTCCAGATAGGTCACGTAATAGGGCAGCGGCGCGCCGGCCATGCCCATCAGGGCGCCCGAGATCACCATGGTCACGAGCTTGAGGCGAAGGGTGGGCACGCCGGAGGCTTCGGCGGCGAGTTCGTCATCGCGGATCGCCGCGAGGCCATGGCCGAAGCGCGAGCGCTCGATCGCGCGGGCGACCGCGACGGCAATGACGGCAAGCGCCAGCATCACGATGAACAGGTACTGGATGTAGTCGAGGCCAAGGCCCGGGGTGACCTGGGGGCGGATGATGAAGGCGCCGGCGGAGCCGCCGACGAAGCTCCAGTTGACGATCAGGGTCTGGGCGACGATGGCCATCGCGAGGGTGGCGATGGCGAAGTAGGCGCCGCGCAGCCGCAGCGTCAGGTAGCCCATCGCCAGGCCGAGGATGCCGGCGATGATGCCTCCGGCGAGGATCAGCGCGGGCAAGGGCAGCGGGGCGAGTTTCTCCAGCGCCACGGTGCAGTAGGCGCCGGCCGCGAAGAACGCCGCGGTGCCGAAGTTCACATAGCCGCAGTAGCCGCCCAGGATGTTCCAGGCGGTGGCGAGCACGATGTACTGCAGCACGACGTAGCCGGCGAAGAAGACGTAGTTGTTGCCGATCAGGCGCGCGGCGACGAACAGCAGGACCGCGGCGCCGACCAGGGATACGACGAAGGCCGGCGCCCGCATCAGCGGCCGAGAACGTCCGGCCGGTCGGACCGCCAATGCGATGAGCAGGAAACCGAAGGCGACGGCCGGCGACCAGGACGGGCCGTAGAAGGTGGCGGTGAGGCTTTCGACGATGCCGAGGGTCATGGCTGCGATGACGGTCCCGGCGAAGCTGCCGAGGCCGCCGAGCACGCAGATGGCAAAGACCCGGCCGATATACTCGCGCCCGAGCGACGGGTCGATCGGCTGGATGACGATCAGGATGGCGCCGGCGAGCGAGGCGGTGGCGATCGAAAGCGCGAAGGCGATGCGCTTGATGCGGACCGGATTGGCGGCCATCAGCCGCAGTGCGGTCTGGTCCTGGGCGACGGCGAGGATGGCTCGGCCGATGAAGGTGCGGGTCAGGAAGACCTGCAGGATGGCGATGAAGCCGAGCGAGCACGAGGCAGGGGACGAGCAGCCGGAAGGGCAGATCGATGTCGCCAATATGCAGGCTGGGGCCGATATAGCGGGCCTCGACCAGGCGGTAGTCCACGCCGAAGACGAGGACGAGCACGACCTCGGTGATGAAGAGCAGGCCGAAGAAGAATGCGAGGCCGCGCAGGCTCTGATCGCCGCGGCGTTCGAAGGACAGGTGATAGACCTGGTAGATGAGGGCGCCCAGCACATAGAAGGCGGGCATCAGGACGATGCTGGCGAGGATCGGGTCGACGCCGAGCCAGGTGTTGGCGACGTAAGCGCCATATGAGCCGAGGATGATGAAGGCGGGGTGGGCGATGTTGACGATGTCCAGCATGCCGAAGGAGATCGACACGCCGATGGTGACGCCGGCGTAGAACCCGCCGAGCAGCAGCCCCGAGACGATGGCGTTGCCCAGCAGGTCGAGCAAATGCCGGTTTCCTCCCTCGGCTTCGTGTGCCACGGAACGGATGATCGGGCTAGAAGGCTATTCATGACAGATGCTCGGTATTTCGAAGACCTGCATGTCGGGCAGGTGTTGCGCTCCGTTGCGGCGGGTGCGCATGGACGCCGCGGAGATCGCGGCGTTTGCGCGGGAGTTCGACCGGCATCCTGCGCATCTGAGTGAGGAGAGCGGCGCGCGAGACGATGTTCGGGCGGATGTGCGCGAGCGGCTGGCACACCGCGGCGGTGACCAATAGCCTGATCTTCGACACGCTGCGCGTGGCCGGGGGTGGCGCCGGCTCGGGGGTGGAGAAACTGCGCTGGGTGCGGCCGGTCTATCCGGGCGATGAGCTGCGCGTGGACATCGAGGTGCTTGCCGCCCGGGTTTCGAAATCCCGTCCGGATGCCGGCGTGGTGACGTACAGGTGCGTTACGCTGAACCAGGAGGACCAAGCGGTGCAGGAGTTCACCTGCACGGTGCTGATGCCGATGCGGACCTGAGGGACCGAATCTTAACCAATTCCACGGAGAACGGCCCGGTTTCAGGGGACGACGCTGGTGGACCTGCCGGTTGAACCAGGATCGAGCGGCGCTTATCCTTCCGACATGGCAACCCGGGTGGCGGTGCTGGAGGCTCTTGCGCAGACGACGCAAGCGACGCTGGCGTCCCTGCAGCAGGATATCCGCTGTTTCGGCAGAGCCTGGATCAGCAGATCGGCGAACTCCGGCGGGTGCATGACCGCGACTTCCGGCTGACCTTCGGGGCGATCATCGCCTCCACGCTGGGTCTTGCGGCCCTGATCGCCCACGTCGCGCACTGGATCTGATCGCCTCAGCCTGGCGCCGCCGCGACCGAAATCTTAACCAATTCCGCGGAGAACGGCCGGGTTTCAGGGGACGACGATGGTGGACCTGCCGGTTGAACCCGGCTCGAGCGGTGGTTATCCTTCCGACATGGCAACCCGCGTCGCCATGCTGGAGACGATCGCGCAGAACACGCAAGTGACGCTGGCTGCCATCCAGCAGGACATGCGGGAACTGCGCCAGATGTATGCCGGCATGCGCCAGGAGATCGATACGAAGGTCGGCGGTCTCCGGCAGGAGATGGAGATCCAAAGCGGGGAACTCCGGCGAGCCGTTCAGGAGCAAGGCGCTGAACAGCGCCGGGTGCACGACCGGGACTTCCGACTGACCTTCGGGGCGATCATCGCCTCCACGCTCGGTCTCGCGGCCCTGATCGCTCACGTCGCCCACTGGATCTGACGCCGTCAACTCGGTGCGGACACCCGGGCGAGATCACCGAGTTTCGGCATGAGTGCCCGCAGATCCCGTTCGGCACCGCAGAGCAGGTAGCGCGTGGCGGGAGGGCCATCGGCCGCATGCGCGATCGGCAGCCCGTTCGGATCGAGCGGCCAGGCCGACAGGCCCAGATCGGCATAGACCGCCAGCAGCTCCGGCCCGGCCTGCCATGCGGCGGGATGAAGGCCCTCCTGCCGTGCCAGATCCCGAAACTGCCAAATCGCCGAGACCCGATCCCCCTGCTCTCCGATCGGATCACCCAGGGCGAGCAGCACGTGATCGAGCCGGCGGAAAGGCAATGCCGCTCGGCCGGCCTCGCCCCAGACCGCGCCTTCGGCGATGTGGGCCCGACAGCCAAGCCGGTGTCGAAGATCGGCGGTGATCGGGCGCCAGGCCACTCGGCAAGGACGCACCAGGGACCACAGCGCCATCAGGGCGACCGCCACCGTGGTGGCGATGCTGGCACGCAGGCCCCAATGGATATGGCCCGACAGGATCAGCTCCCACCAGGCATTGTTGGGAATGCCATGGAGCTCTCGTCGGAATCCGGCCAGCGCGAGCATGCAGACCGCGAGCGCAAGCAGGGAGAGGGCGGTGGCCGGATCGACCGAACCGAACGAGAGGCGCGCCCGGCGATAGAAGTAGCGGCGAAACGGGGTGACGAGCAGGGCTGAGAGCGCGAGGACGGCAGCGATCCAGCCGCGCTCGCCTTCGGCGACGATGTAGCAGGCACCCAGGCATAAGCAGGACGATTGTGCTTGCCCAGGCCAGTCTGACCCGCTGGGCGAGGCCAAAGCCAAGCACCAACAGGCCGGCGCCGATCAGCGAGGGAACAAACTGGCCGGCGCGGGTGGCCGCCGCGATCAGGTCGGGATCGGCCCAGCCGAGATCCGGGGTACGCCGCGACAGGACGCCGACACCGAGCAGCAGGAGGCCCGACAACGCGACGGTACCGGTCGCCGCGCCCACCGCGAGGTCCGGCTCGGTGATGCGGACATGGGCGGGACCGTGGACGAGCGCCTCGTTGGCCGCGAACAGCATGCCAGCCAGGAACAGGGGAATCACGTAGTAGAAGAACCGGAACACGAGGATGGCAGCCACCACCCGGTCGGCCGGGATGAGCGGAGCGAGGCCGAACAGGATGGCGCTGTCGAACACGCCGAGGCCCCCGGGCACGTTGGCCGCCAGACCGGCGGTGAAGGAGCCGATATAGACCCCGAGAAACAGCAGCCAGGTCAGGCCCGGCGCATGGGGCAGCAGCGTCCAAAGGATCGTGGCGGTGACCGCCACATCCGCCGAGGCGAGGGCGATCTGGGCCACCGCCATGCGAGGCCTGGGCAGGTCCAGGCGATGGCTCAGCATGGGGAAGCGGGCGAGCAGGGTGCAGACCGACAGGTAGCCGGCCACGATGGCCAGCATGACAGCAGCGGCCCCGAAGAGGACCGACCGGGGCAGGTGCTGGCCGAGCCAGGGGATCGCGCGTGGCTCGGACAGCAGGACGATGCCGCCCAGGGTGAGTGCGCCGAGGGCGAAGGTCAGGCTGCAGAAGGCGATGGTCTTGGCGATCTGCACCGGGGTGAGGCCCCAGTGGGAATACAGACGGAAGCGGACGGCGCCGCCCGATAGCGTGGCGAAGCCCAGGTTATGGGCGAGGGCGTAGGCGCAGAAGGAGGCGAAGGCGACCCGGCGGTAGGGCACCCGGCAGCCGGCATAGATCGTACCCAGCCGGTCGTAGAGGGTCAGCAGCGCATAGGAGAAGATGCTGACCAGGAGGGCACAGGCGAGCGCTCGGGGGCTGATGTCGGCGACCGCGTTCTCGATGTCGATCAGGCGGAGAGAGCGAAACTCCTTCTGGGCCGCGAAGATGGCGCCGAACAGCAGTGCGACGCCGAGCAGGGCCGGTAGGTGGCGGATCACCGGGGGCAGGTGGAGGCGCGTGTGCCCGGACGGGCCCATGGCTCAGGCGGCTGCGTGGTCGAGTGGGCGGGTCAGGGCGGCCTCGATCAGGGCGACGGTTTCGGGAACGCCGTACAGGGCGATGAAGCCGCCGAACCGGGGTCCCTCCTGCTGGCCGAGGAGCACCTGGTAGAGGCAGCCGAACCAGGATTTCAGGTCGGGGAAGGGGTGGCGCTTGCCGACCTCATACACGGCATTCTGGATGGTTTCGGCAGGGGTTCCGGGCTCGGTGCCGCGAAGGGTCTCGGCGAGGTCGGCCAGGGCTGCTCGTTCCGTATCAGTGGGATGGCGGAAGCGCTTCTCCGGCCGGACGAAGTCCCGGTAGTAGGCGATGGCGTGGTGGACCAGGCGGTCGAGGAAGGGACGGGTTTCGGGGGTGGCCTCGGGCGCGTAGCGGCGGATGAAGCCCCAGAGGATGTCGGGGGTCTCGGCGTTCACCACGCTGGCGAGGTTGAGCAGCATGGTGAACGAGACGGGGCTGCCGCCGTGGTTGGGCAGACGGCCGGCGTGGATGTGCCAGGCGGGGTTGGTCCGCTGGTCCGGGTCTGACTGGGAGAGGAGCTTTTCGGCGTTGGCGAGATATTCGTCGGTGGCCCGGGGGATTCCGTCGAAATAGAGCCGCTTGGCGCGCTGGGGCTGGCCATACATGAACTGGCCCAGGGATTCGGGCGGACCGTAGCGCAGCCATTCCTCGACCGAGAGGCCGTTGCCCTTGGACTTGCTGATTTTCTGGCCGTGCTGGTCGAGGAAGAGCTCGTAGGTAAAGGTTTCCGGCGGGGGCGCGCCGAGGATGCGGCAGATACGGCTGGAGAGGCGGACGGAGTCGATCAGGTCCTTGCCGGACATCTCGTAATCGACGCCGAGAGCGAACCAGCGCATGGCCCAATCGGCCTTCCACTGGAGCTTGGCCGCGCCGCCGGTGACCTTGGTTTCGTGGGATTTGCCGGTGTCCGGGTCGGTCCAGGTGACGGTGCCGGCCGCGGGGTCCCGGGCGGTCAGGGGGACCTGCATGACCCGGCCGGTTTCGGGGTGGATGGGGAGGACGGGGGCGTAGGTGGCTCGGCGCTCCGGCCCGAGGGTGGGCAAGATGGTCTGGATGATCGGGTCATAGGCTTCGAGGACTCGGATCAGAGCCGCATCGAACCGGCCCGCCGCGTAGTATTCGGTGGAGGAGGCGAATTCGTATTCGAAGCCGAAGGAATCCAGGAAGGAGCGGAGCCGGGCGTTGTTGTGTGCCCCGAAGCTTTCGTGGGTGCCGAAGGGGTCGGGGATGCGGGTGAGCGGCTTGCCCAGGTATTGGGCGAGCATATCCCGATTGGGCACGTTGTCGGGGACTTTCCGCAGCCCGTCCATGTCGTCGCTGAAGGCGATCAGGCGGGAGGGGAGGCCGGTCAGTTCGGTGAAGGCATGACGGACCCAGGTGGTCCGGGCGACCTCACCGAAGGTGCCGATATGGGGCAGGCCGGAGGGGCCGTAGCCGGTTTCGAAGATGGCGACCGGTTTGGGCGACTGGCTGAGGCGGTTGGCGAGTTTGGCTGCTTCCTCGAAGGGCCAGGCCTTGGGGAGGGCTGGAAGGGTGGGGTTGGCCGGCATGGCGGTTACTTAGAGCGCCTGGGCGGTCGGCGGAAAGGCGGGATTTGTTGTGCAAGTGGACTGCCCCCCTAAACTGCGACACGCCTGATCTTATACACCGTTCTGGAGAAGAACGGATGGGCAGACGACGAGGTCCCGACCGGGTCTATCCGCAGGCTTTGAAGCTTGCGGCGGTCGAACGGATGGAAGCAGCGACGAACATCACGGCGCTGTCGCGTGAACTCGGCATCCAGCGGGAGCTGGGCGAGGCGTTTGATCAGGGCATCCACACGGCGGCTTCGGTGAGCCACACGCGCACTATCAGCCAAGCCGCCGTGATGAAAAACGGCTTAAGCGCCCCGCTTCCGAGCATGTGAAGAAACGCCCTGGTCGGTGCCATCATGCGGGATTGAAGATCGCGCCCGGAGTAGCGGGCATGCTGGCCGCCATCAGGGACGGCGCCAACCAAGCGGATGATCACCGCGTTTGGTGAGAAAGGTCCCAACCACCTCGGTGCGCCGCTTGATCTCGCTATCAGGTATAGCGACGCCTTCTGGGTGGACGACGGACAGAATCAGGCGTACACGCTCCGTGAGCCGGCCAATCCAGGCACAAACGATACATTCGGCGACACGACAATCCCATCGCTTATAGCCAGCGTGGTGGTGGAGCTGTTCGATTTCGATACTTTCGACCATGAGGGCGGCAGTCACGACCCTATCCCAAGCGACTATATCTACGAGTTTGGAGGAACTATTTGGTTCGCCTCGGATTCAGAGAACTTCCTCCCTACGCTCCCGGGCCCGGTAACAGCCGCGATTGCGGAAACCGGAAGATGGCAGGACCTTAGCACCTACTTCGGATATCAGGCCGGGACTTTCTTTGTCGCCAGTGACGTCCCTGAACCAGCGTCCGCGGCAGTGATGCTGGTCGGGCTGTTTGGACTGGGGCTGGCACTACGCCGACATAAGTCTCCTCGGTAAAGGCCGATTCTGTCGTAAAGCGAGCGGGTCGCGAGCTATCCGCGCCTCGCTCGCCTTGAGCCCGAACTCATTCGCGAGATCGCGTGGGCTTTGTTCTTACCAATGTCCACGGCCGTGCTCGCAACAAGCCCGACGCTTCGCGTCTCCGCGCTCGTGCGCTGGCGGACTTGATTGACTGCGGGCAGCGCCTCCAGGTCCACCATCTCCCAGCCCGGCTGGTACCGATCAGGCCGCAGCACGCGAACGCCGCCGGTCTTCGGCTTGCTTCCTCGCTCCCGACGCGAGGAGATCAAATGAATGGTCCCGGAAAGCAATTTGGTGCGTAAAGGCATTCCTCGGACGCGCGGTTGCGGCCGCAGGTTCCGGAGCGTTGCCCCGGACCATGGCTGACGCCGGTGCGGAAAACGGCCCTGTCCCGCTGAACGTCGGGATGAATCCGGCGATAACGGGATGGATGTGCAGGACGGAATCAGGCACCGCGTCGGCACCTTCTCGTGCATAGTGTCGAGGATGCCGTGAATGGTTTCGTCGCCCCTGGGAACCGCCCGCGCTACACCGCCGCTTCACCCTCGGACTCTTCATCGTAGCCGAGCAGCCGCAGCGCCCTCCCGGTGATCCCGCGCTGCTCCATGGCGTGGATCAGCGCTTCCTCCCGCCCGTGGGTGACCCAGACATGGCCGGCGCCGACTTCGTCGATGGTGTCGTTCAGGCCGGGCCAGTCGGCGTGGTCGGAGATCACCATCGGCAGTTCGATGCCCTGCGAACGGGCACGCTGGCGCACCCGCATCCAACCTGACGCGAGGGCGACGACGGGATCCGAGAGGCGGCGCGCCCAGCGCTCGGCCGCAGCGCCGGGCGGGGCGAGAACGATGGCGCCGACAAGGTCGGCCTTGGCGGCCGCGGTCGCGGCGCGGAGGTCGCCGAGCGGTACGCCAAGCGCTTCGTAGAGGGTGCAGAGCGGTGCGAGGGCGCCGTGCAGCCAGATCGGGCGGTCCCATCCGGCGTGGCGGAGCAGGGCGATGACGCGCTGGGCTTTGCCGAGGGCGTAACAGCCGACCAGGTGGGTGCGGTCGGGGAACAGACGGACGCTTTCGAGCAGGCGGGCGATCTCGTCCTCGGGCGGCGGATGGCGGAAGACGGGGAGAGCGAAGGTTGCTTCGGTGACGAAGACGTCGCAGGGGACGGGTTCGAACGGGGCGCAGGTGGGGTCGGACTGGCGCTTGTAGTCGCCGCTGACGACGGCTCGGCAGCCTTGGTATTCCAGCACGACCTGGGCGCTGCCGAGCACGTGGCCGGCGGGGCGGAGCGTCACTTGCACGCCGTTGACGGTGATGGGTTCGCCGTAGCGGAGGGGCTGGAAGCTGCCGCCGGCGCGATCGCCCATGCGGGCTTGCATGACGGCAACGGTTTCCGCGGTGGCGAGAACGTGGGTGTGGCCGGGCCGCGCGTGATCGGAATGGCCGTGGGTGATGATGGCTCGGTCCACGGGGCGGGTGGGGTCGATGCAGAAGCCGCCCGGCTCGCAGTGGAGGCCGCCGGCGGTGGGCTTGAGCCAGAGGGCGGGGTTGGCGGGCATCGGGTCCTCACCCGGTGCGCTTTGCGCACCGACCTCTCCCGCGAGCGGGAGAGGTGAGACTTCTAGCGTGCCTGCTCGGGCAGCCGGGCTGATTTGACGTCACGAACGGCAATCTCGGCGAGCAACGACCACACCCGGGCCGGCTGCATGGGGACATCCGGGTCATTCAGCAGCCGGTCGAGTTCCTCCAGCTTGGCCGCCTGGTCCGTGTCGGTCATTCCTCGCTCTCCGCCTTGCATTGCACAATCACATAGGGAGAAGCGTCTGATCGTGGCGCCGGCATGGCGGGTTCGTGAAGGAGGCGCGGCGCGCGGGTGCGGCTCAGCCCAGTGCCTGCTGAAGCTGCTCGATGTCGTGCGCGGCGGGGCAGGTCGGATGGCGGGTCAGCAGCGGGGCCTGGGCGCGGATGGCCTCGGGGACGCGGGCATCGCGCCGGACGATGCCGGCCAGCGGCGGATCGAGCGAGAGAAAGGTGCTGGCGGCCCGGCGGATCGTGGCGTAGGTGCGCTCGCCGGCCGAGGGGCTGAGCGCCTGGTTGACCACGATCCGGGCCGGCCCGCGCGGGGTGTCCTGCGCGTGGAGCTTCAGCACGGCGTAGGCATCGGTCAGGCTGGTGGGTTCGTCGGTGGTGATGATGAGCAGCTCGTTCGCCTCTGCTGCCAGGCGGCGGACCGGCGGCTCCAGCCCCGCGCCGAGGTCCAGAAGGGTGATGTCGTATGTCGCGGCCGCGGTTCGGGCCAGCGCCAAGACGCGCTCCACCGCCGGCTGGGACAGCCCGGCCAAGGCGCCGGAGCCGGAGCGGCCGGGCAGGATGTGGAACCCCTCGGGGTGGACGAGAATGGCGTCCCACAGCGACACTTTGCCGGCGAGCACGGCGGACAGATCGTGCTTCGGGGTGAGCCCAAGCTGGATATCGACGTTGGCGAGGCCGAGATCGGCATCGAACACCAGGACGCGTCGGCCAGCCTTGGCGAGGGCATGGGCCAGCGAGATGCACAGCCAGGTCTTGCCCACGCCGCCCTTGCCGGAGGCGATGGCGATCAGCCGGCCGTGGGTCATGCGGGTACTCCTTCCGGCAGCAGACGTGCTGCCAAGAATTCGGGGGTGAGGGGCAGGAGGCCATCGGCGGCGCCTGGCCCGACGCCGGCCTCGGCCAGGCACAATTGCCCGGCATCGGCGGCGGCCAGCACGCTGCCCAGACGGCGCGCGTGATCGAGCCGCGTGGCCACCAGATGGCTGGCGCCGGCGCGGCGGTAGGCGCGGGCGAGGTCGGCGGCCTCGTGCGGGCAAAGGCCCGCCGGCAGCACGAGCGTGACGGCGGCCTGGGCGGTGGCCGCGATGGCCTGGAGTCTCGTGCATATCGGCCTCATTGAATGGGTCGGACCCCGGGCAATCGATCAGCACCGGCCCTGGCGGGCGGGGACGGGCCAGCGCCTTGGCGACGGTCACGGGGTCCGGTGCGACGATCAGGGAGAGGCTGAGCAAGCGGGTGTAGGCGGCGAGTTGCTCGGCTGCTCCGGCGCGCTTGCCGTCGGCGGAGAGCACGGTGGGGCTGGCGCCGGACAGGACGAAGCGGGTGGCAAGCCGGGCGGTGGTGAGGGTTTTGCCCGCGCCCGGGCGGCCCGACGAGCATGAGCACCTGATCGGTTGGAAGCGGCGCGAAGCTCAAGGCGGCTGCCAGGGAGTGCGCCAGCGACGAGCGGTGTGCGGTGGAAAGACGGGCGGCCAGGCTGGCGGGGATTCCGTGGCGTTCCAGATCGGCGGGTGGCGAAGGCTCCGGGGGCGGCGGGTCCTCCTCAGGCTCCTGCAAGGCGGCGGTGACTTCCACCCCGGTGGCGAGGCGGCGGGTTGAGAGGATCAGTGCGTCGGCGCCGAGTTCGGAGCGGATGCGCGACAAAGCGTCGGCCATCCGGTCGGCGCGATACAATTTGAGGCGCATGGCGTCAGGTTATGCGGCGCTGGTTAGCGGCCGATGAACATTGTCAGGCGGCGCTCATGCGGGCGAGGAATCCATCGACCTCGGCCTGCAGCCGCGCACTTTCGTTCCCCAGCGTCTCGCAGGCGGCGAGCACGTTCTGAGCCGAGTGGCCGAAACGGCCGGCCTCGGAATCGAGGCTGGTGACTCGGTTGGCGACGCCCTGCATGTTCTGCGCGACATTCTGCGCACTGCGGGCGATTTCGGCGGTGGCACCGCCCTGCTGCTCCACCGCCTCGGCGATGGAGCCGGAAATCTCGGCCATCTGGTGCACGGCGGCGGCGATGTCGGCGATCGCGCTGACGGCGCCGGTGGTGGCGGACTGAATCTCGCCGATCTGGCCGCCGATTTCCTCGGTGGCGCGCGCGGTCTGGGTGGCCAGCGACTTCACCTCGTTGGCGACGACGGCGAAGCCGTGCCCTGCCTCACCGGCGCGGGCCGCCTCGATCGTCGCGTTCAGTGCGAGCAGGTTGGTCTGTCCGGCGATGCTGGCGATCATGCCGACGATGTCGCCGATTCGCTTGGCGCCCTGGGACAAGGCGCGCACGATGCCGTCGGTTTGCTGGGCGAGCGCGGTGGCCTTGCGGGTGATCTCTGCCGAGCGGGCGGTGCGCTGGGTGATATCCTGCACCGAGGCGGAAAGCTGTTCCGCCGCCGCGGCCACAGTGTTGACGTTGCCGCTCGCCTGCTCGGTCTCCTGCATCACCTCGTGCACGGTTTCCGCGGTGCGGCGGGCGCTGTCGCTTACGGCGCGGGCCACGTCCTGCAAGTCGCTGCCCATGCGCGTGACCTGCTGGCTGGCGGACTGCACGTTGCGTGAGAACGTATCGGCGAGGGCGACCTGGCCGGTGATGTCGGACCACACCGCCATGGCGCCGGTGTATTGCTTCGCCTGGTTGCGGATGCCGACCACGGTCAGATCGAGCGTCCGGCCGCCGGCATTGATGCGCATACGCAGGGGAAGCTTCGCCGGATCGGCCAGACGCGCCCGCTCCTGCTCCAGGGGCGGGAACAGATCGGTGATGACACGGCCGACCGGATCGCCCAGGCTGGGGGCGGCGGTTTCCAGAACCGCACGGCCCGGGGCATTGACGTAGGTGATGCGGAAGCCGTTCTGCGCGTCAGACCAGGCGATGCCGATGGGCGCGTTATCGACCATGACCATCGCGGACTGGAACCATTCCTTGTATTTCGCTGCGTCGGCACTGCGCTTTTCAAGCTGGCGGCGGAGCGTCCAGGGCAGGAAGGAAGACAGCGTCATGGGTCGGCTCCGGCGAGCGGAAATGTCCGATGTTAAGGAAGCGCAAAAGCGTTAATCCTGAGCTAAGACCGTCGCATGTTCCCGCTCGTTCAGTTGGTATGCTGAAAGCCTGTCCTCCAATGCCCGGGTTGCCGCGGCGACAATGCTGGTCATGATGTAGTACATCACGCCGATGGTGAGAAACACGGCGAAGTTCTGGAAGGTGGTGCTGATCACCATCTGAGCGGACAGAAACAGCTCACGCACGGTGACCAGGGATACGAGCGCGGAGTTTTTGGTCAGCGCGACGAATTCATTGCCGAGCGGAGGCAGCATGCGCAGCAGCGCCTGGGGTAGAACGACCAGGCGCATGGTCTGGAAACGCGACAGTCCGAGCGCGCGCGCAGCCTCGGCCTGGCCGCGATCGATCGAGGCGATGGCACCACGCACGATCTCGGTCTGGTAGGCGCCGGAGTAGATGCCGAGCGTGCCGATGGCGGCGGCCATCGCGGGCACGGGGATGCCGAGTTGCGGGATGCCGTAATAGACGAAGAAGAGCTGCACCACGAACGGCGTGCCGCGGATCACCGATACATAGACCGCGCCGGCGGCGCGGATCGGGCGGAGGCGGGAGAGGCGGGCGGTGCCGCCGAGCAGACCGCAGAGGACGCCGAGCACCAGCGCGGCGATCACCACTTCCAGGGTGCGCACCGCGCCCCCAAGCAGGAACGGCAGCCACGGAACGACGCTGGCGAAGGCGGCCGCGTTCATCTTCGCGCCGTGATCCACGCCCGTAAGAGCGTGAGTCGAGCTGCGTATCGCCTTGCGCTTTCGCGAGGGCATGCTTTTCGAGCGGGCAAATAAATTGCACGTGTTCGCTACGGTTGATCGTCGGATCGCAGGTAACCTTTCGGTCGCGCGTTGGATTCCTGCTTTCGCAGGAATGACGAGTGGGCGGCTCGTGCGGGGGCGTGCCGTGGTCCCAGGATTGCGGGTACTAACCGAACCACTTTGTTTCGAGCGTCTTCATTGTGCCGTCCTGTTTGAACGCATCCAACGCGGCGTTGATCGCGGCGAGCAGATCGGGATCGGATTTGCGCACTGCGAGGCCGTATTCCTCGTGCGTGAGCAGGAACGGCGCGAGCTTCGCGCCGCCATGCGTCTTGATGTAGTATTTCGCCGCCGGATAGCCGGTGACGACGACATCGGCCTGGTTGCTCTGCAAGGACTGGAACATCTGGTCGTTGGTCTGCACGATGTGCAGCGTTGCCTGCGGAAAGGTCTGGCGCAGGAAATCGACCGACTTGGTGCCGACCTGCACGGCGATCGTCTTGCCGTCGAGGTCCTGCTGCTTGGTGATGGCGGTGTCGTTCGGTTTCACCATCACGGCGAGGCCGCCGGAAAAATAGGGCTGCGAGAAGTCAATGACCTTTGCACGTTCCGGGGTGATGTAGATGGCGGAGGCAGCGAGATCGATGTGATCCGCTTGCAAGCCCGGGACCAATTGGCCGAACGGGACCTGCTGGAACGTGGTGGTCTTGATGCCCGCGTGTTTGGCGATCGCAGTTCACCAGATCGATGTCGAAGCCGGTCTTGGCGCCGTCGGGCGAGGTTTGCTCGAACGGCGGAAAGGTCGCGTCGGTGCCGACGCGCAGCGGCTTGGCGCCGGAGCGGAGTTGGTCGAGCAGACCGGCGGCTCGGGCGGTGCGCGCCAGGGCGGCCAGGGCGGGCAGGCTGAACAGACCGCGCGGCGTGCCAGCATGATGACGCTCCTCCGTTACGCAGGCCGGATGCTGCCGCGCGGGCGGATGGGGATCAAGCGGCGACGGGGCCCTTCGCCGGGGCGCTGACGCGCGCACGCCTCTCCCGCGGCGCGGGAGAGGTTGCCTGAGGCGATGGATAGGGACGCGGATGGTCAGGGCGGGCCGGTGGCGGCGCGTGCGGCCCGTTCCGCGTGGGCGAGGGCGAGGTCGGAGAATGACGGCAGCGTGGGCCAGACGAAGCGGACGTTCGGCGGGATGAGTTTGTGGAGCGTTGCGCTGAAGCGCTTCTGCTGGTCGTTCCACAGGCGAAGGAAGCTGCCGTTGTAATCCATCAGGACGCGGTCGATGTCGCGCCAGAGCGGGTCGGACGGGCAAATGCCGAGATCGTTGCAGATGTCGATAAGGACGTCGTGGACGGGACGGGTGCGGAGCTGCTCGGCGAGTCTGCTCGGCGGAGGGCAGGGCGGCGAGGATGGCGCTTGCGTCGTCCTGCGGCAGGGCGGGTTTTGGGGTGATGGGACGGCGGGGTTTCCGCGGTTGGCGCGGGGCGGATGCGGTGGCGGCGCGCGGGGCAGGGTCTGGGCGGTCGGCCTGGGGGGCGAGTCTGGCTTCCAGTGCCTGGGCGAGCTGCAGGGCGCGGGTGATGCGGGCGAGGATCACGGCGATGTCGAAGGCGCCGAAGCGGCTGCCGATGTTGCGGACGGTTTCCGCGCAGGGGTTGGCGTTCAGGGTTGCGGCGAGGAGATTGCCGAATGTGATGAGGGCGCGGAGGACGCCGAGCAGGCGGAGGATGCGGGTTGGTGCGGGGGCGATGGCGGGGGCGCGCGGGTCGGTGGCCGGATCGGGGTCCTGACGAAGGGCTGCGATCGATCATCTGGTAGGTGATGTGGCAGGTGACGTGCCCGGTGCCCTGGCCGTGGGGAGGGCCGGGGTGCGGGGGTGGCTCGGCGATGTGGGCCGGGGCGGACACGAACGGAAAGAGAACATAAGGTCAGGGAGGATGTCAAGGATTTTTTCCCAATTTCCCCTTTGACGTCACAAGGCAAAGGCTAGAAATATAATATATTGATAGATTTGGTGTTGCTTTTCGCCGGAGAGAGGCGGGAATGTTGGGTTGTGTAGGAGTATAGCCCTATAGAATTCAGCTTTTCTGGAGATGCTCTCGCCCGAGACGCAGCATCGGTGCTCGGAAGGCGTTTGTGGCCACGTCCGCATCGAGATCAGTCAGCGAGGCGCCTGGCCACATGACGCCAAATGCGGAAGTTGGCCAGATGCGGAAGAGCGTCCCCCTTCTGGAAGGGCGAACCGCCATCGCTCGATGAGGTTTGGCATCGGCGAATGTATGCCGTGGATAAAGAGCTTATGGACGACCTGCGTGGTCGAGTTACCGTTAAAGTGGGTCGCATACCGACTGGGGCGCTTCCGAGCAGTCGCCTCAGGAAGAAGAAGAAAGGGATGAGACACCCATTCTGGCATCCAATTATTGCGTTCAAAATGGCCGATCCAGATGCCCCAATTTTTTCGCGGGGCCGCTTGGTGGTGCCACATGTACATTCCGCTGCATATCGGTGCGTTAGAGGCTGATTACCTTCGTCAAACTCTGCGATCATAACCTTCAGTGCTGCCCATGTGGCGATTGTGGCCATCTGACCTGGATCAATTCTAGTCGGATTGTTAACAGTATATTCGCCCTTAATTAAGGGGGCGAGTATCGGTTTTGCCCTGTCGTCAATTCGCTTCATCCAGCCGCCGTTGCAGGTGCCGTGGGTACCTGTTCCTTTGTAAGAAATAAGGCAGGAGCACCGCAAAACACGCATTCGCTTGTTCCTAGGAATGGCCCGTTTTGCCTACCCCGAAGGTCTCCATATTTCCGAGCTAGTGTTCCGCGGGTGTCGTCAACCAAAGCAGGGTCCAATGCCGATTCGGATCGCGAGAATGACTTCACGCCACAAAAGCGCAGGATCGTTTCAACATCACACTGCGCGCGGCTTTGAGAACCCCTCCTCAACACCGGGAGGCGCCCTCAAAGCCGGATAAAAAGAAGAGGGGGCTTACCGCCGCGCTTCCGACGCCAGCGCAAAAACGCTCGGCCTGGAGCCGGAAATCAGGCGCGGTGAGATTGTTGACAGGCCATTGACGGATCGCCGGCAGCTCTTTGTTCGACGCTTTGGATTCCTGTTACGGACCAACCGCAACACTTCTGTTAACCTCGTGTTGCGATGGGAACCCAATATGACCAGCTCTGCGACGCAGAGCGCAAAGCGATTGGCCGGCTGCATGCAGCCGGCCAATCGCGCCGCCAAATCGCCACCACCCTGGCCCGCGCTCCAAGCACCATCAGCCGTGAGTTGCGCCGCAACAGCCTGCCCAGCCGGCACTGGCCCGCGGGGCAATACAGCGCCGAGCGCGCCGGCGAACTCACCCGACGACGACGACGGCGCGCCCGCGGCTACAAGCTGGCGCGCCAGCCCGCTATGCGCAAACTCGTCCGCGACCGCCTTGCGATGGGATGGTCGCCCGAGCAGATCTCCGGCCGGCTGGCGCGACAGCATGGTCGCACCATCATCAGCCATGAGTCGATCTACCGTTTCATCTACTTCCGCACCGCACAGAAGGACTACTGGAACCGCCTTCTGCCACGCCGCAAGCACCGCCGCGGCCGCCTCGGACGACGCGGCGCCAGCTCCGTCCACTTCATCAAAAACCGTGTCCACATCAGCAAACGCTCGAAGCGCGCCAACAGCCGTCGGCAGGCCGGACATTGGGAGGCCGATCTGATGCTGTTCCGCAAATACGGCCAGGCCGTCCTCATCGTGCATGAACGCCGCTAGCGGCTGATCCGCATTCAACGCCAGCCGTCCAAGGCCGCGCAAACCGTGCTCGGCGGTTTGCGCCAACTGCTCCGCCGCCTGCCCGACTCGCTCGGCCGGTCCATCACATTCGACAATGGCTCCGAGTTCGCCTTCCATCACCGGCTCGCCAGGCAATACCGTATGAAGACGTTCTTTTGCGATCCCCATGCACCTTGGCAGAAGGGCGGCATCGAAAACGCCATCGGCAGGCTGCGCCGGCCCCTGCCGCGCAAGTCCGACCTCGCAATCATCTCTCAGGAGCAATTCAATGCCGTCACCCGTCGCTACAACCAGACCCCACGCGAATGCCTCGGCTTCCTACGCCCGAGGAGGTCTTCCGTACCATCAAACATCGTGTTGCAGTTCAAACGTGGGTGCACCTTCCTGCTTTCGCAGGAATGACGGGTGGGCTGTTCGTGCGAGGCTTCGCAGCCTCTTTCGCGGGAATCATGATGGGGCGGTGGCGCAATTGTTCTCATACTCTCGTTGAATCGGTAATTACTGAGGAAACGGTCAAGAACACTACCCGCCGAGCACCCTACCGATGGCGGCACGCCAGCGCGCGGTGATGGGTTCCGCGGACCGGTGACGGCCCTCCGACACGACATGAGCGCCGCCGCTGATGACGTCGCGGACCAGGGCGGGAGGCGCGGCAAACACCCAGGTATCGATCCACGCATCGCCACTGCGCGCCGCGAGATCGGGATGGTCGGCGTCCAGCACCACGATATCGGCCCGCCTGCCGGCGGCGAGCGCGCCCATGGGCTGGGCGAGCGCCTGCGCTCCGCCGGCCAGCACCGCGCGAAACAGGGCCATCCCGGTGGACTCGCCCGGAGCAGAGGCCAACAGGTTGCGCGCGCGATGAAACAGGCGCTGCGCGTTCTCAAGTTGCCGGAGCTCGGCGGCGGGATCGGTCGCGAGATTTGAATCGGACCCGATGCCGATGCGTCCACCGCGGCGCAGATACTCCGGGGCGGCGAAGGTGCCGTCGCCAAGATCGGCCTCGGTGGTGGGGCAAAGGCCCGCGACGGCGCCGCTGGCGGCGAGACGGTCCACTTCCCCCGGCTCCATGTGGGTGGCGTGGATCAGGCACCACCGCGTATCCACCGGCGCGTTGTTGAGCAGCCACTCGACTGGCGGGGCGCCGAGCGCGGCGCGGCAGTCCGCTACTTCGCGGGTCTGCTCGGCGGCGTGGATGTGGATCGGGCCAACGGGATTGGCGTGGACGAGCGCGAGCAGGTCCGGCGGACTGACGGCACGAAGCGAATGGGGCGCGATGCCCAGCACCGCACCTTCCAGTGTCGCAAGGTGCGTGCGGGAGGCGTCCAGCAGCCGCGCGAACCCGTCCGGATCGGTGATGAAGCGGCGCTGGCCGGGGCTGGGCGGTGTCTCGGCAAATCCTCCGAAGCGGTAAAAGCACGGCAGTAGGGTCAGGCCGATACCGGTCAGCGAGGCAGCGCGGGTGATGCGGCCGGCGAGTTCCGCAGGGTCGGCGTAGCGCTGTCCGGCGGGATCGTGGTGCAGGTAGTGGAATTCGCCGACCGCGGTGTATCCCGCTTCCAGCATTCGCATGTACGCGTAGGCCGCGATGGCCTCGACCTCTTCTGGCCCGAGTCGCGCGAGGAAGCGATACATCAACTCACGCCAGGTCCAGAAGCTGTCCTCGGTGTTTTGTTCGAGTGCCCGATTCACGCGCCGTTGCGTGATCACTTCGCGATCCACGCAACTCTGCGATCGGGCACTTTGCCCGCGGGTCTGAGTCAGTCCCGCCATGCCGCGCTGAAACGCGTGGGAGTGGACGTTCGGAACGCCGGGGATGGCGATGCCATCGAACCGCGTGCCGGTCGGCTCGGTTTCCGGCGTGACGGCGCTGATGCGCGATTCAGTAACGTCGATGCGCACATTGTCTGCCCAGCCGTCGGGCAACAGGGCGTGGCGGAACCAGAGCGTGGTCACGCGGCAACGTCGCCGACGAAGCCGCCGGACTGACGATCCCATAGCCGGGCGTAGGGGCCGCGGCGGGCCAGTAGCTCGCGATGGGTGCCCATCTCGGCAATGCGTCCGCGATCCAGCACGATGAGCCGGTCCATGCGCGCGATTGTGGACAGGCGGTGGGCGATGGCGATGACGGTGCGTCCGTTCATCAGGGCGTCGAGCTGTTCCTGGATCGCTGCCTCGACTTCGGAGTCGAGCGCCGAGGTCGCCTCGTCCAGCACCAGGATCGGCGCGTCCTTCAGGATGACGCGGGCGATGGCGACGCGCTGGCGCTGGCCGCCGGACAGTTTCACGCCGCGTTCGCCGACATGGGCATCGTAGGCGGCGCGGCCGTGCCAATCCTCCAGCCCGAGGATGAAGTCGTGGGCGGCGGCCTTGTGCGCGGCGGCCTCGATCATCGCCTGGGTGGCATCGGGGCGGCCGTAGCGGATGTTGTCGCTGATCGAGCGATGGAGCAGGCTGGTATCTTGTGTAACCATAGCGATGGCCTGACGCAGGCTTTCCTGCGTGACTTCGGTTATATCCTGCCCGTCGATCAGGATGCGGCCGCGTTCGGGGTTGTAGAAGCGCAGGAGCAGGTTCACGAGGGTGGATTTGCCGGCGCCGGAGGGACCGACGAGGCCCACGCGCTCGCCTGGGGCGATGGTGACATCGACGCCGTGCAGCACGCCGGCGCGACGGTCCCGGCCGTAATCGAAATGCACATTGTCGAAGCGGATGGCGCCGCGTGTCACGATCAGCTCGCGCGCGGCGGGCGCATCCGGCATCTGCCGCGGCACCGCGACGGAGCGCATGCCGTCCTGCACGACGCCGACGTTTTCGAAGATGGTGGTCACGTTCTGCGCGACCCAGCCGGCCATATTGGAGATCTGCCAGGCCATCGGCAGGGCCATGGCGACGGCACCCACGGGGATGCGGCCGGCGCGCCAGAGCAGCACGGCGGTCGCTCCGGTGCCGACCACCATGGCGGCGTTGATCACCGCGAGGGTGAAGGTGAGGCCGGTCGCCATGCGGGTTTGCCGGCGCATGGCAGAGGTGTGGGTGTCCACGGACTTCGCGGACGAAGGCGTCCTCATCGCGGGCACGGGCGAACAGTTTGACGGTGAGGATGTTGGTGTAGCTGTCCACCACGCGGCCGGTGAGGGTGGAGCGTGCTTCGGATACGGCACGGGAGCGTTCGCGCATGCGGGGGACGAAGTGGCGCAGCAAGATGGCGTAGGCGACGAACCATGCCAGGAGCGGCAGGGCGAGGCGCCAGTTGCTCGCCGAGAGGAGCGCGACGGCGGAGGTGCCGTACACCAGGATGTACCAGACGGCGTTGGTGCCGGCGGTGATGCTCTCTCGCAGCGCGGGGCCGGTTTGCATGACGCGGTTGGCGATGCGGCCGGCGAAGTCGTTCTGGAAGAACGTCCAGCTCTGACGCACCACGTGCCAGTGGCTCTGCCAACGGATCATGTTGGTGAAGCCGGGGTTGATGATCTGATTGGTAACGATGTACTGCGAGAGCAGCGCGAGCGGCCGCGCGATGAGCAGGACGGCGGCCATGCCGAGGAGCTGCCAGCCGGCGGTTGCGAACAACGCCTGCGGTGTCCGGGTGGAGACCAGCGTCACCACGCGGCCGATGAACACCGGGATGGTGGTGTCGAGCAGGGCGACGGCGAGGCCGGTGCAGAACAGCGCGACGATGAGCCAGCGGACCTGCCGGGCGAAGTGCCAATAGAAGTCCACGAGGCCCTTGGTCGGCGGATCGGGTGCCTCGGGCGCGGTCGGCTGCAGCAGGTGTTCGAAACGGGCGAGCATGAGGTAAGGGGTGGCCCTGCGACTCGAATGATTCAAATATCTTACGCGCAGCCGCCACACCAACCCTGCGCGCAGATCATGACAGGTCCGCGCGGCGAAGCCCCGTTGCAGAAAGATACACGGCGCCGCTGAGGGTGCTGATCCAGAAGCTCGCGGGCCAATCGGTCCAGTAGGACAGGGCGAGGCCGAGCCAGGACACCGCCAGGCCGATCACCACGGACAGAGCGAGTCCGGGGCCGACGCGCAGAGCAGAATGCCTGGGCCGCGGCGGCGGGGCCGATCATCAGCACGAAGACCAGCAGCACGCCGACGATGCTGGCGCTCTCGGCGGTGGCCAGTGCGACCACGGCGAGGAACAGGACACCGACGAGCCGAAGCGGGACGCCGGCTGCCTCGGCCAGCTCGGGCTGGAGCGAGGCGAACAGCAGCGGGCGGGCGATGAGGCCCAGCATGGCCAGGCACACGGCGCCGAGCGCGGCGAGTGCCAGCACGGTGCGGCGGTCGATGCCCAGCACGTCGCCGAACAGGAGGGAGGTGGCGAGGCTCGCACTGGTGGTGAAGAAGTAGAGAAACAGCACGCCGAGGCCGAGCGAGACGGCGAGCACCATGCCGATGGCGACGTCGCGGCCGGCCAGACGCTCGCCGAGCAGACCCATGACCATGCCGCCGGCGAGGGTGAAGAGCACGAGGCCCCAGAGCGGATCGAGGCCGATCAGCACTGCGCCGGTGGCGCCGGTGAAGCCGATATGGCCCAGCGCGTGGCCGGCGAAGCTCTGCGCCCGCAGCACCAGGAAGTAGCCGGTCAGGCCCGCGACCAGCGCGACGATGCCGGATGCCGCGAAGGCATGGCGCATGAAGTCATACTCAAGCACCGGGATGACCGTGGTGGTGATGTTCGTGGGCGTGGGCGCTGGTTTCGAGGTCGTAGGCGCCGGCCATGACGAAGATGCGGCCGGCCGCGTGCACCACGTCGATCTCGGCGCCGTAGAGGGCGGAGAGGACGGGCGCGGTCATGACCTCGTTCACCGCGCCGAGGGCGGCGCGTCCGTTGCCGAGGTAGAGCACCTGATCGAGCGCGGGGAGGATCGGGTTGATCTCGTGCGCGGCGAACAGGACGGCGGCGCCGAGGCGGCGCTGCACGTCACGCACCAGGCGGACGGCGGCTTCCTGGTTGGCGGGATCGAGGCTGATCAGCGGCTCATCCAGCAGCAGGAGGCGCGGGCGGCCGAGCAGGGCCTGGGCGAGAAGGAGGCGCTGGCGCTCGCCGCCGGAGAGGGTGCGCAGCGGGCGGGCGGCGAGGGATTCGCCGCCGACCATGGCGATGGCATCGTGGACGGCGACACGGGTTTCCGGAGACAGCAACGGCAGGCCCCAGCGGTGCCCGTTCGCTGCGCTGGCGACGAAGTCCCATCCGGTGAGGTGGGTGCCGACCCAGGTGCGGCTTTGGGGCATGTAGCCGATGACGGGGTTGCCGCGGCCGGCAGGGCGGCCGAACACCAGGAGGCTGCCGGCCGCGGGCGGGATCAGTCCGAGGATGGCGCGAATCAGCGTGGTCTTGCCGGCGCCATTGGGGCCGAGCATGCCGATGAACGCGCCTTCCTCGATGGCGAGGTCCACGCCGGCCAGGATGGTGCGGCCGCCGAGCCGGAGGGTCAGGCCGGAGGCGGTGACGGCGTGCAAGGGTGACTGCCAGAGCGAGTTCGGGCTGACGGAGTCAGCCTGGAATTGCTTCGTCCCACCGCTTTCGAGCGCATCGCCAGCGAGGCGCGGGAATGACGAAAGCGTGGCTCGGGCGATTTCTTCGCAGGGGGCTGGCGGCCGCTGCGCGGGCCTCGCAATGACAGCGCGAGAGGCATCAGGGGCTAAGTCCGCGTTCGGCCCGCGTGTCGGCGAGGTCGTCCTCCATGAAGGCGCGCACCAAATCGGCGATCGGCTCGTGCGGCGAGAAGCCGAGCGTGCGGGCACGCATGGGTTCGAACGCGGCGGGCCAGGAATTGACGATGGCGGCGATCTCGGGATCGGGCTTGTGCTCCACGAGTTGCGAGGCGCCCGGCTTCAGTTCGTCGAGCGCCTGCAACAGGTGCGCCACTGTGGTGCTGACGCCGGGCAGGTTCACCGTGCGGTCGATGCCCATCGGCTCGGTGTCCATGGCGGCGGCGTGCAGCAGCCAATCGACGGCGCGGCGGGGGCTGGCGACCCAGGCGGCGAAGGCGTCTTCCACCGGCAGCTCGGTGCGCAGGCCGAGCAGGGGCTCACGCACGATGGCGGAGAGGAAGCTGGAGGCGGCGCGGTTGGGGCGGCCGGGGCGCACGATGATGGTGGGCAGCCGCAGCAGCACGGCATCGAGGAAGCCGCGGCGGGAGGCGTCCTGCAGGAGCAGTTCGGCGGCGGCTTTCTCGGCTCCGTAACTGTTGGCCGGCACCTGGCGGGCGTCGTCCTCCAGCTTGGCTTCCTGGCCGCCGCCGAAGGTAGCGACGGAGGAGGTGAAGACCACGCGGGGCGGCTTGCGGCCGGAGCGGGTGATACTGCGGCAGGCCTCGATGACTTTCAGGGCGCCGAGCAGGTTGACGCGCAGGCCGAGGTCGTAATCGGACTCGGCCTGGGCACTGACGACCGCGGCGAGGAAAAAGATCACGTCGGTGTCGGCGGGCACTGCGTCGTGCGGCAGGTCGGCGATATCACCGGCGAGGGGGTGGAAGGGGAACCCGGCATCGGGTTCGGGACGCGGCTGGTTCATGTCGAACGAGAGGAGGCCGGTGATCTCGTTGCCGCCCAGGGCGCCATGGCGCACGAGGTGTGAGGTTAGCTTGCGGCCGAGGAAACCGGCGCCGCCCAAGATGCTGACTTTCATTCCGCGATGCTCCGCAGGTTGGTCGGGGTGGACTGGATGACGCGCCCGGTCCAGGCTGATCAAATGACAGGTCGGCACCCGTTTCGCCTGTTCGTCAACCCGCGGGTGGGTACACCGGGGATGGTGGTGCTTCCGGCGGCGGGATTCCGGCGGGCGCAGGCCGACATCACGGGCTGGAACGGCTATGCGGCGACCCCGTTGCACGATTTGGCCGCGCTGGCCCGGCGGGTGGGGGTGGGGTCCATCCGGCTGAAGGACGAGGCAGGACGGTTCGGACTGGGCAGCTTCAAAGCGCTGGGCGGCGCGTACGCTGTGCGCCAGGTGGTCGCGGCGGAGCAAAGCCGACGCGGCGTGGGAGCGGAGGCGATCACCGTGACCTCGGCCACTGACGGCAACCATGGCCGAGCGGTGGCCTGGGGGGCGTCGCAGGCGGGCTGCCGGTGCGTGATCTTCGTGCACGAGACGGTCAGCCAGGGCCGGGTTGACGCGATCGCCCAGTTCGGGGCGGAGGTGCGGCGCGTGGCCGGCATCTACGACGATGCGGTGCGCGCCGCGGATCGCGAGGCCCGGGCGCAGGGCTGGCTGGTGGTGTCGGACACATCGTGGCCCGGCTATACGGAGGTGCCGCGGCTGGTGATGCAGGGCTATCGGGTGATGGCGGACGAGGTGGCGGACCAGTGGACCGGGCCGCTGCCCACCCATGTGTTCATTCAAGGAGGCGTGGGCGGGCTGGCGGCGGCGGTGTCGGTGCAGATGCGGGCGCGGTTCACGCCGGCGCCGGCGCTGATCGTGGTTGAGCCGGAGACCGCTGGCTGCCTGCTGCTGAGTGCGGAGGCAGGCGCATTGACTACCGCGCCCGGCTCGCTCGACACGATCATGGCGGGTCTGGCGTGCGGCGAGCCGAGTCTGCTGGCCTGGCAAGAACTCGAGCGGGCGACGACTGCATTCATGACGGTTCCCGACGAAGCGGCCATCGAGGGGATGCAGGTGTTGGCCGATGGCGGAATTGTTTCGGGTGAATCGGGTGCGGCGGGGCTTGCCGCGGTTTTACTTGCAACCAGAGATCATTCCGTGCGAGAGGCTCTTGATCTAGGCGATGAGAGTCGAATTCTGCTGTTCAGCACGGAAGGCGCGACGGACCCTGAATTATGGGAGAGGTTCGTGGGCCGCTCTCTGTGTTCCCTGGGACGGTGTTCCCTGGGACGGTCTTCCCTGGAACGGTGCTCGCCGGAACAATCCTCGCTTGAACGTTAGATGGCTCAAGGTCTTTTACCGGAGCTTTTCGCACGGTTTTGCTATTGTAGTGGCGTGGTGCGCCCAACCGGGGAATGATTGATGTTGTTGAAGGTGGCCATCGCTTCGGCTCTGTTTTCATTGTGCCTTGGTTACGCCGCCTATCCGTGTGTCACGCTGTATGAGTTGCAGGATGCGGTGCGTCGCGGGGATTCGGCGCGCATGTCGCACCTGGTTGACTGGGTGAGCGTGCGAAACAGTCTTGATGAGCAGATCGCCGCTGAGAGTGCTCGGGGTACGGACACGCAGGCGATCGCTGATGGCAGCCAGCTTGCCCCGTTCGGCTTCGGATTCGTGCGTGGAGTAGCGAGCAAGGCGATTGAGACCAGAGTGACGCCACGCGCTGTTCTGCGCGCGTTCCACTCGAGTTCCGAGAGATCGGGGCTGCGGCCAAGCGGTGCGTGGTTTGATTCGCCCACGGCGTTCGTGGTGCGCTTCGTTGACCAGGACGGCAACAAGGTGCGTCTGAGGCTCGATCTGGAAGACGGGCGCTGGCGCGTGACGCGTGTTTGGGTTCCCAGACGGCTGATCGAAGCGGCAGAGACCTCGGCTACTATCCCAACGGCGGTGATTCACGCGATCGCGGATTGAGTGCCGCCGATTTCTTGACTTGCGGGGCAGGACGCGCTTGATCCGGCTTTCCTGATCGGACCCGCCCGCAATCCCATGGCTGTCACCAAGGCAAAGCGTAAATCGGGCAGCTTGCTCGAAAATGCCAAGACGATTGTCTATGCCGGCCTGATCGCGGTGGTGATCCGCACATTCCTGTTCGAGCCGTTCAACATCCCGTCGGGGAGCATGATTCCCACTCTGCTCATCGGCGACTATTTGTTTGTTGCCAAATACAGCTATGGCTTTTCTCATTTTTCATTTCCGTTTTCGCCGGAGTTCTTCTCGGGGCGCATCTTCCCGAGCCTGCCACACCGGGGGGACGTGGTGGTGTTCCGCTATCCGCCTGATCCATCGGAGGACTACATCAAGCGCGTGATCGGACTGCCGGGAGATCACGTGCAAGTGCGCGAGGGACAGCTTTACATCAACGGCCAGGAAGCTTCGCGCAAGCAAGCGGGCGACTACACCACGAACGATGAGGGCGTGCTCATGGAGGTGCGCCGCTATCAGGAAGAACTGCCGGGCGGCAACGGATACCGCGGGGTGAACCATTTCATCCTGAAAGCCACCGACCAGGGTGATCCGCGTGCGAACAACACGCCCGACTTCACCGTGCCGCCACAGTCGCTGTTCGTCATGGGAGACAACCGCGACAACAGCGCCGACAGCCGGTTCTGGGGCTATGTTCCGATGGAGAATCTGATCGGCAAGGCGGAGGTGATCTTCTTCTCGTTCAACTCGCGCGCGCCCTGGTGGGAGTTCTGGGAATGGCCAGTCGAGGTGCGCTGGAACCGGATCGGGATGGTGATCCACTGAGCGGCCTGCACGCATCGGAAGACATACTGGGGCACCATTTCGCGGATCCGGCGCTGCTGCGGCAGGCGCTGACGCATCGCTCGGCGGTTGCGGCGGGGCGCGGCCGTCAGCGCTCGAACGAGCGGCTGGAGTTCATCGGCGACCGGGTGCTTGGGCTGGTGATCGCGGAGTGGCTGGCGGCGCGCTATCCGGAGGAGCCGGAGGGTTCGCTGGGCCCGCGGTTGGCGCGGCTGGTCTCGCAGCCCGTGCTGGCGATGGTGGCGGAGCGGATCGGGTTGGAGGCGGCACTTTCGGTCTCGCCGGGCGAGGCCAAGGCGGGGGTGAAAAAGCGAGCGACGGTGTTGGCCGACGCGTTGGAGGCGGCGATCGGCGCGCTCTATCTGGACGCCGGCCTGGACGCGGCACGCGGCTTCATTCGTCGGGCCTGGCAGAGCGAGATCGAGTTCACAATCCGAGCCGCCGAAGGATGCCAAATCCGCCGTGCAGGAATGGGCGCTGAAGCAGGGTGAGACGCTTCCGGCCTACCAGGTTGTGTCCTGTTCCGGCCCGCCGCATGCGCCGGCGTTCCGGGTCGTGGTGCGGGCCGGGGGACGGGTTGGCGAGGGCAGCGGGGGCAGCAAGCGGGCGGCTGAGATGGCCGCGGCCGAGGACCTGCTGAAGGGGTTGGAATGACCACGCGCTGCGGATTTGTCGCGCTGGTCGGGGCGCCGAACGCCGGGAAGTCCACGCTGCTGAATGCACTCACCGGCGCGAAGCTGTCGATCGTGACGCCCAAGCCGCAGACGACGCGGTTCCGCATCCTGGGGATCATGATGCGGGGCGACAGCCAGGTGCTGCTGGTCGATACGCCGGGGATTTTCCGACCGCGCCGGCGGCTCGACCGGGCGATGGTGGCGGCGGCGTGGAGCGGCGCGCGCGATGCCGATGTTTCGGTGCTGCTGGTCGATGCGCGCAGCGGCGCGACGGACGGCGTGCGGACGATCGCGGCGGAACTGGCGAAGGGTGGAGGCCCGTGCTGGCTGGTGCTGAACAAGATTGACCTGGTGCCGCGCTCGGGATTGCTTCCGCTCGCGCAGACCATGAACGGGCTGGCGCCGTTTCAGGAAACCTTCATGGTGAGCGCGCTGCGCCATGACGGGACGGACCGGCTGTCCGAGGTGCTGGCGGCGGCAATGCCGGAAGGGCCATATCTGTATCCGCCGGACGAGCTGACTGATCTGCCGGACCGGCTGCTGGCGGCGGAGGTCGTGCGCGAACAGGTGTTCCTGCAGACGCGGGAAGAGGTACCGTACGAAACCACCGTGGAGACGGAGCACTGGCAGGAACGGCCGGACGGCAGTGTGCGGATCGACGCGACGATCTATGTCTCCCGTGCGGGGCACAAGGCGATCCTGGTGGGAGAGCATGGCAGCCGGATCAAGGCGATCGGCGCGCGGGCGCGGGAGGAGCTGGCCCGACTGCTGGAGCGGCCGGTGCACCTGTTCCTGAACGTGAAGGAACGGCCGGGCTGGGACGAGGAGCGCGCGCGGCTTCGCGCGATCGGGCTGGAGGAGGGGTAAGCCTTGCGGGCGCGTCAGCGCTCGTGAAGCGCGAAGCGTTGTTCGCCGCGCAGCAAGGGGCGGGCTTTTTCCTGCACCAGGAAGAGTCCGCCGTGTCCGTTGGTGTCAACGTCGAGCGCACCCTGGGCCACAAGCTGTCGGATAACGGCACGCCAGAAGGTTGCCGGATGGCTCTGACCGACGCCGAAGGTCCGCAGCCGATCATGCCGGTGGCGGATCACCGCTTCGGTCTTCTCGCCGCGCAACACGGCGGCGATATGCTGAGCGCCGAAGATCTGGCCGGTGCGATAAACGGCTGAGAGCACCTTCTGCGCGGCTTCGGTGCCGTCAGCGGTGCGCGGAGGTGCCAGGCAGTTGTCGCAATGGCCGCACGGTTGCGGCAAGTCTTCGCCGAAGCAGGCGAGCAGGGCGCGGGTGCGGCATTCCGGGGTTTCCGCCAGCGCGATGATGCGTTCCAGCCGTGCGCGCATGGCACGCTTCTGCGCCTCTGGCGCGGCGGATTGCGCCAGCCAGCGGCGTGCCTGCGCCATATCCTGCCCGCCGTAAAAGAGGATCGCGTCGCTGCGCGCGGCGTCGCGGCCGGCTCGCCCGATCTGCTGGTACCAGGCTTCGGGACTGTCCGGCATGTCGAGATGGATCACGAAGCGCACGTCCGGGCGGTCGATGCCCATGCCGAAGGCGATGGTTGCAACGACAACGACGATCTCACCGGAACGAAAGCGGACGCGCGCGGCCCGTTTGTGTTCGGTATCGAGGCCTGCGTGATAGGCGAGCGCCGGGATGCCGCGGCGGCAAAGCTGTGCGGTGACGCGTTCGGTCTTCGCGCGCGTGCCGCAATAGATGATGCCGCATTGCTTGGTGTGACGGCGGAGCAGGGACAGGAGCTGCGATGTTTCGCGTTCCTTCGCGGCGGCGGAGAGGTGCAGGTTGGGCCGGTGGAAACTTGCGAGGAAGGCGCGCGCGTTCGGCAGGTTCAGCGCGGTCAGGATGTCCTGGCGGGTGAGCGGATCGGCGGTTGCGGTGAGCGCGAGGCGCGGTACGTCCGGAAAGCGTTCGGAGAGGCAGGCCAGTGCGCGATACTCCGGGCGGAATTCGTGGCCCCACTGGGAGACGCAGTGCGCTTCGTCGATCGCCAGCAGCGCGACGCGGATGCGCGAAAGCCGGTCCAGCATTCCAGGGGCGAGCAGACGCTCGGGCGAAATGTAGAGGAGGTCCAGACGTTCTTCGACCAGATCACGCATCATCTCGCGCGCTTCGGCGGGATCGAGTTCCGAATGCAGCGCGCCGGCCGCGACACCGCGTGCCCGCAACGCGGCGACCTGATCCTCCATCAAGGCGATCAGCGGCGAGATGATCAGCGCCGTGCCGGGCCGGCACAGGGCGGGCACCTGGTAGCAGAGACTCTTGCCGCCGCCGGTGGGCATGATGACCAGCGCATCCCCGCCTGCGACGACGTGGGAGACGATCTCGGCCTGCAACGGGCGGAAGGCGGGAAAGCCGAAGACCTGGCGCAGAACCGTTTCCGGCACCTGCGCCGGGATGTCGAGCATCAGCGCGGGGTGAAGCTGACCGTAACGCGGCGCGCCTGCTGGGTGGACAAGGCGGAGGGGATCGCGCCGACGGCGGAGAGGCGCATGCGACGGACATTGATGCCGTCAATGACGAGCTGATCCTCCACCATTTGCGCCCGCAGTTGCGATACCAGCAGGTTGGCGCGCTGGCCACCGGTCGTGTCGGCGTAACCGGTGATCTGAATGCGGCTTTGCGGGTGGGACTTCGCATAAGTGGCTGCCTGGCTGATCACGCCCTGAGCGGCGTCATCGAGTGCGGCGGACCATTGCTGGAAGAATATTACGTAGTTCGGAGCCGGCTGGGCGTTCGCGGACGCGGCGAGAACACCAAGCATCAGCAGCGGCAGCAGGCGGCGCATGGCGAAGGGTCCTTCGGGGTCGGCGATGTGAAACCGATGATGGTTAAGTCATTGCAAACGGGATTCGCAAGATGGGACGGGCTGTGTTGCTTGTTTGTTCGCGCCGTTGCGAAGCTATCGTGCGCGGCGGATAGTCGCCGGGCCTGACGGAGCGTGACATGGCGTCGATGTTTGGGAAGACCGCCTTCCTGGAATTGCTGAAGCAGGAAGGGGTGCGGGTGATGTTCGGCAATCCGGGGACGACGGAATTGCCGCTGATGGACGCGCTCGCGGTAGAGCAGGAGCTGCGTTACGTGCTGGCGCTGCAGGAAGCGCCGGCGATGGCGATGGCGGATGGGTTCGCGCAGGCCTCCGGTGCGCTGGGTGTGGTGAATTTGCACGTTGCGCCTGGCCTGGGGAACGCCATGGGTATGCTGTACGACGCGCAGCAGGCGGGCGCCCCGGTGCTGGTGACGGCGGGGCAGCACGAGCAGGGGTTTAACATTACCGAGCCGATCTTGTGGGCGGATTTGCCGACGATCGCTCGGCCGCTGGTGAAGTGGGCGTACGAGGTGCGGCGGTTGGAGGATCTGCCACGGGCGGTGCATCGCGCGGCGAAGACGGCGCTGGCGCCGCCGACCGGGCCGGTGTTCCTGTCGCTGCCGGGCGACATATTGAACGCCAGCGCCGATATCGAACTGGGCGCGCCGAGCCGGGTGGCGACGGGGATGCGTGCCGACCCGGCGGCGATCGAGGAAGCGGCTCGGCTGATCGCGCGGGCGCGCCGGCCGGTGATCATCGCGGGCGATGCGGTGCCGCAGAGCGGCGCGCTGGCCGAACTCGTGGCGTTCGCCGAACTGATTGGCGCGCCCGGTGTTCGATGAGGGCATGGCGAGCCGGGCGATGTTCCCATCGAGCAATCCACTGTACCGCGGATCGTTCGCGCGTCTGCCGCCTGTGATCCAGGGATTGCTGCGCGAGCATGATCTGCTGATTTCGGTCGGCGCAGACTTGTTCACGCTGTCGCTTCCCGGGGCGATGGAGGCGCTGCCGACAGGGTTTGCCGATCGTGCATCTGGACACCGACCCGTGGGAGCTGGGGAAGAACTTCGCGGAGGCGGTGTCGCTGCTGGGCGATCCGAAGACGTCGCTGCCGGATTTGTGCGCGGCGGTGGCGCGGGCGATGTCGGCGGCGGATCGGGATCGCGCGGCGGAGCGGCTGGATTCGGCGCGGGCGGAGGGTGTTGCGGGCTTGGAAAAGCTGCGGGCGCGCGGCCGAGGCGGGCATGGAGCGCACACCGATCCCGCCGCTGGCGTTGATGGCCGCGGTTGCCGGCATGCTGCCGAAGAAAGCGGTGGTGGTGGATGAGACGGTTTCCTCGGGCGGCGGATTGCGCCGGCTGCTGCAAAGCGACGATGCGCAGAGTTTCTTCGGGTTGCGCGGCGGCGGCATCGGCTGGGGATTGCCGGCGGCGATCGGGGTGAAGCTGGCGTTGCCGGAGCGCCCGGTAGTGGCGCTGATCGGCGATGGCAGCGCGATGTACACCATCCAGGGGCTGTGGACCGCGGCGCATGACGACGTGGCGGTGGTGTTCGTGATCGTCAACAATTCGTCCTATCGCATCCTGAAGCAGCGCACGAATGCGATGCAGGCCTTCGCGGCGCAGACCGATCGTTATGTCGGCATGGATCTGGACAGGCCGCGCATCGATTTCGTCAGCGTGGCGCGCGGGCTGGGCATCGCGGCGCATCGGGCACGTTCGATTGCTGATGTGCGGGGCTTGTTGGAGGATGCGCTGCGCTCGCCGCATTCAACCCTGATCGACGTCGAGGTCGATCGCAACTGGAAGCCAATGTGATGCTGCCCTGCCAACGTGAGTTGTTCGATATTCCGCGCGACGTGTGCTGGCTGAATGCCGCTGCCTGGTCGCCGCTGCCGCTGGCCTCCCGCGATGCCGGGCAGAAGGGCGTGCTGCGCAAGGTGCATCCGTGGGAGATGCGCGCCGATGATCCGGGACGGCAGATCGAGCGCGCACGCGCGGCGGCGGCGCGGCTGATCGGCGCCGACCCGCAGGATGTGGCGGTGATTTCGTCGGTCAGTTACGGCGTGGCCACCGCGGGCAAGATCCTGCCGCTGCCGCGCGGATCGCGCGTGCTGGTGCTGCAGGACGATCACACATCGCCGGTGCTGGAATGGATGGAGCGATGCAAGGCGGCGGGTGCGACGCAGGAGGTGATCGCGCGGCCCGAGGATGGCGACTGGACTGCGGCGGTGCTGGCCGCAATCCGGCGGCCGGGTGCGGCGCCGCTGGCGGTGGTTTCGATCTCGTCGGTGCACTGGTCGGATGGTGGATTGATCGATCTGGAGCGAGTTGCTCCGGCGGTGCGGAATGCAGGCGCGGCATTGGTGGTTGATGCGACGCACGCGGCCGGGGTGATGGCGCTGGATGTGCGTGCGCTCGATCCGGATGTGCTGATCTTCCCGACGTATAAATGGGTGCTGGGACCGTACGGTCGCGCGTTCATGTATGTGGCGAAGCGCTGGCAGGGCGGCACGCCGCTGGAGCAGACGAGTGCTGGCCGGCGCGCGGTGAGTTCCGAGTCCACGCCGTATATTCGCGACAGCGCGTTTATCGACAGCGCGACGCGGTTCGATATGGGCGAGCGGGACCATTTCATCACGCTGGAGATGGCGGCGATCGGGATGGAGATGATGGCGTCCTGGGGGCCGGCGGCGATCACCGAGCGGCTGCTGATGCTGACCCGCCGGCTGGCGGACGGGCTGCGCAATTCGGGCGCGCTGGTGCCCGAGGAGCGGGTGCGCGCGCCGCATGTGCTGAGCCTCGATTTGCCGGGGCGGAGCGCCGCGGAGGTGGGTGCACGGATGGCGGAGCAGAAGGTGTATGCGAGTCCGCGGCTCGGGCGGCTGCGGATCAGCCCGCATGTTTATAACGACGAGGCGGATGTGGATCGGTTCGTGGAGGTGTGTCGGAAGGCGATTGCCTGACGGGGGGTTATGGCGCGAGCCGGATCAGGGACCAGGAGGCGGGCGGCAGCACGATTTGCACGCCTGTGGCGGAGGGCGTGACGGTCTCCAGTGCGGCTGGGCGTACCCGGTTCGGGTCGGCCTGGGTGTTCGCGGCGTTCAGGTCTTGATCGTGGAGTGACAGTGCCTCGATGGGCCGGAGCGATCCGAACCCGCGTGCATCGATGTCCAGCCGCATGTCCTGATCCAACGCGCGGTTGAGGACGAAGAGATTGAGGCCGCCGGTGTGCGGTTCGACAGCAGCCAGTTTCACGTACGGCACTGAGGGCATCGGGATCGGCGGATCGTTCCAGCCGCGCGGGTCCTGGTACGCGGTGTCGTAGGTTTCGCTGCGGAGCAGGGTGCGGAGCACGCGCCCGCGGCCGTGATTGCTGAAGTGCGCGAAGGGCCAGAAGATGGTCTGCCGCCAGCATGGGCCGCCGGTTTCGGTCATGATGGGCGCGATGACATTCACCAGTTGCGCCAGGCACGCGCAGCGGACGCGATCGGCGTGATTGAGCAGGGAGATGGCCATGCCGCCGAAGGCCAGCGCGTCCTGCACGTTGTAGATTTCCTCGATGATGGGCGGAGCGACGGGCCAGCCCGGCCGTGTGCGCGCCTCGCGCGGGCGGCGCGTGCGATACCAGACGTTCCATTCATCGAAACTCAGCTTGATGCGCTTGCGGGACCGGCGCCGTGCGGCGACGGAATCGGCAATGGCGACGACTTCCTCGATGAAGCTGTCCATCAGGTCGGGCGAGGCGAGAAATGCGGCTGTGTCGTCGGCGTAGTTGTTCAGGTAGGTGTGCAGCGAAATCCACTCGACCTCGTTGAAGCAGTGCTCCAGCACCGTTGCTTCCCAGGCGCCGAACGTTTCCATGTTGCGGCCGGATGACCCGCAGGCGGCGAGTTCGATCGAGGGATCGACCCAGCGCATCACCTTGGCGGCTTCCTGGGCGATCCGGCCGTATTCCGCGGCGGTCTTGGCGCAGGTCTGCCACGGCCCGTCCATTTCGTTGCCGAGGCACCAGAATTTCACGCCGTGGGGCGTCGGGGTGGCCGTGCGCGGCGCGCAGATCAGAGAGTGCTGTGCCGCGCGGGGTGATTGCAGTATTCGATGTACTGGCCCGCTTCCGCCGGACCGCGTGTACCGAGATTGACGGCCAGCATCGGTTCGATGCCGGCCATGCGGCACCAGTCGATGAATTCGTTGGTGCCGAAGGTGTTGGGCTCCGTGGAGAGCCAGGCGTAGTCCAGCCGACGCGGGCGCTTTTCCACCGGGCCGACGCCGTCTTCCCAGTTGTAACCGGACAGGAAGTTGCCGCCCGGGTAGCGCATGATGGTGGGTGCGAGCTCGCGCACCAGGGCCATGACGTCCTGGCGGAATCCGCTGCGCAGTCCGCGCTGCGGGTGGCCGGGTTCGAAGATGCCGCCATAAACGCAGCGGCCGATGTGCTCGATGAAGGCGCCGAACAGGCGCGGGTCGGTTTCCGCGATGATGAAGTCGCGATCGAGGAGAACGCTGGGCGTGCCGCACGCCGTCAGACCGAGAAGTATTTGGCGCGCGGGTTCAGCACCACGATGGCGCTGGTCGATTGCTCGGGGTGGAGCTGGAATTCATCGGACAGCGACACGCCGATCCGCTCGGCGTCGAGCAGGCGCAGGAGCTGCGTCTGGTCGTCGAGCTTGGGGCACGCAGGGTAGCCGAACGAATAGCGCGAACCGCGATAGCCCTGGGCCAGCATCTTTTCCATGTCGCGGTCATCCTCGGCGGCGAAGCCGAGTTCGGCGCGGATGCGCTTGTGCACGTATTCCGCCATGGCCTCGGCCATTTCTACCGACAGGCCATGCAGGTACAGGTAGTCCTGGTAGCGATTCTCCTCGAACCAGGCGCGCGTGACCTCGGAGGCTTTCTGCCCCATCGTCACGACCTGCAGGCCGATGACATCGCGTTCGATGTCATCGACGTCGCGGAAAAAATCAGCGATGCATTCGCCGTCTTCCTTGGGCTGCCGCGGCAGGGTGAAACGCGCGACTTCGGTCTGTCCGTCCTCGGCGAAGATGATCAGGTCGTTGCCCTGCCCGCGGCTTTCCAGTAGCCGTAGGCGGCGCGGGGATGGAGGATGTCCTCCGCCTCGCAGATCGCCAGGATGCGCTTCAGCACGGGCCGCAGCTCCTGCTTCGCCCAGCCGAGGAAATCGTCCAGCGACCGGCCCTGCTTCCGGAAGCCCCACTGGAATTGATACAGGCTGCGTTCGTTGACGAAGGGCACCAGCGCCTTGGGCGCGGATTCGATCATGCGCGGCCCCCAGAAGGGCGGGCGGGGGATTTCCACGCCGCGGGTGATGCCCTGGCGCCGCTTGCGGACGGCCGCCACATCCACCGGCCGGAACGCGCGCGCATCGGCCTGGCCCAAGGTGCGCGCGGTGTTGCGCGCCTTGCCGCTGCGCTTGGCCTGCACGGCGGCGAGGTAGTCCTCGAAGCCGTTGCCCATCACCTTATCCATCAGGTGCAGGCCGTCGAACGCATCGCGCGCGTAGGCGACGCGGCCACAGGCATAGGAACGGACGCAATCATCCTCGACATAGTTGCGGGTCAGGGCGGCACCGCCGAGCAGGACGGGGATTTCGAGGCCCTGGCGGGACATTTCCTCGAGGTTCTCGCGCATCACGACGGTGGATTTGACCAGCAGGCCGGACATGCCGATGGCATGGGCGCGGTGTTCGCGCACGGCGGTCAGCAAATCGGTCAGCGGAACCTTGATGCCGAGGTTCACCACCCGGTAGCCGTTGTTGGTCAGGATGATATCGACCAGGTTCTTGCCGATGTCGTGCACGTCCCCCTTCACGGTGGCGAGCACGATGGTGCCTTTCTCCTGGCCCTCCACCCGCTCCATCAGCGGTTCGAGGTAGGCGACGGCGGCCTTCATGGTCTCGGCGCTTTGCAGCACGAACGGGAAGCTGCATCTTGCCGGCGCCGAACAGTTCGCCGACCACCTTCATGCCGTCCAGCAAGACATTGTTGATGATGTCGAGCGGCGGCATCCGGGTCAGCGCCTCATCCAGATCGTCGGTCAGGCCTTTGCGATCGCCATCAACGATGCGGTCCTTCAGGCGACCCTCGGCGGTCTCGGCGCGCTTGCGGATCACCGCGTCGGCGGCCTTGCGATCGGCGAAGATCTCCAGCAGGCGTTGCAGCGGGTCGTAATCCTCCCGCCGGCGGTCGAAGATCAGGTCCTCGGCGACCTGCACTTCCTCGGGTGCGATCTGGTGCAGCGGGCGGATTTTCGAGACATGGACGATCGCGCCGGTCATGCCGGCACGCACCGCGTGATCCAGGAACACCGAGTTCAGCACCGCGCGGGCGGCGGGGTTCAGTCCGAAGCTGATGTTCGACAGGCCCAGGATGATCTGCACGTCGGGGAATTCCCGGCGGATCGCGGCGATGCCTTCCAGGGTCCAGGCGCCGAGCTTGCGATCATCTTCGTTGCCGGTGGCGATGGTGAAGGTCAGCGGGTCGATCAGCAGATCAGACTGCGGCAGCCCATGCTGGTTGCAGGCGAAATCCACCAGCCGGCGTGCCACGTCCAGCTTGCTGTCCGCCGTTTTGGCCATGCCGGTTTCATCGATGGTCAGCGCGATGACCGCGGCGCCGAAGCGCTTTGCCAGGCGCAAACGGTCGGCGGCGTGCTTTTCGCCATCCTCGAAATTGATGGAGTTGATGATCGGCTTGCCGCCGTGCAGCTTCAGCGCGGCCTCGATCACCGGGGTTTCGGTGCTGTCGATCACCAGCGGCGTGTTCACCGCCGAGGTGAAGCGACGCACGACCTCATTCATTTCGAAGAGCTCATCGCGTCCGACAAACGCCGTGCAAACGTCCAGCGCGTTCGAGCCCTCTCCAGCCTGCTCCCGGCCCATCGCAATGCAGCCATCCCAGTCGTTCTTTTCCTGCAATTCGCGCCACTTCTTCGAGCCGTTGGCGTTGCAGCGCTCACCGATGGCGAAGAACGCGTTCTCCTGCCGCAGCGAGACGGATTGATAGAGCGACGTGACTGATGGAACCCAGATGGACTTGCGAGCGACGGGTGCGGGACGATGCTCGCCGCGCCGGCGCAGCATCGCGTCCAGCGCGGCGATGTGGTCGATGGAAGTGCCGCAGCAGCCGCCGATCAGGTTCACGCCATCCTCGGCGACGAAGCGTTCGAGCCAGGAGGCCAGCTCGGCCGGCCCGAGCGGGAAATGCGCCTGGCCATCAACCAGCTCCGGCAGGCCCGCATTGGGCAGCACCGACAGAAGCCCGGGCCAGTTGGCCGAAAGCCAGCGCAAATGCTCGGCCATCTCCTGCGGGCCGGTGGCGCAGTTCAGCCCGATCAGCGGCACATCCAGCGCGTGCACGATGGCGGCCGGCGGAGGCGATGTCCGGGCCGACCAGCAGCGTCCCGGTGGTTTCAACGGTGACGGAGACGAAGATGGGCGTGTCGGTGCCTGCTTCTGCCCGCGCGATCTTGGCGCCGTTCACCGCCGCCTTGATCTGCAGCGGGTCCTGGCAGGTTTCGATCATGATCGCATCGACACCGCCGGCGATCAGGCCGCGGCATTGTTCGGCCAGCGCGGCTTCCAGCGGATCATAAGCGATGTTGCCGAGCGTCGGCAGCTTGGTGCCCGGGCCCAGGCTGCCCAGCACCCAACGGTCCCGTCCGTCGGCGAAGCTGTCGGCCGCCTCGCGCGCGAGTTCCGCGCCGCGCTTGTTCACCTCGAGGGCGCGGTCGGCGATGCCGAACTCCCCCAGGGTTACGGGGGAGCCGCCGAACGTGTTGGTTTCCACCATGTCGGCGCCGGCCGCGAAATAGCCGCGGTGGATGTCGCGGACCAGGTCGGGGCGCGACAACACCAGAATATCCGTGCAGTTTTCGTGGCCCCAGTAGTCCTTCTCGATATCCAAGGTCAGCGCCTGCACGCGCGTGCCCATCGCACCATCCGCCAGCAGCACCTTGTCGCGCAGAACATCCAGCAGATGCGGACGGGTCATGTTCTCGATTCCCTAAACGACGAGTTCGGGCAGCCGCGCCACCGGCACTTCGGCGACGCGATTCCCGATCCAGATGCGAACACGCAGCGCGGCGGTCCCCGGCACCGAGGACACGCGGCCCGGCGTGATGCCCGCCTGCTCCATCCAGCGCGCGAGCGCCGGAGGGCCAAATCCGTGCCAGCGATGGGCGAGACGCTCCGCCGTCTCCGCGTCGCGATGGGACGCAAGATCAACCACGATCAGCCGGCCGCCCGGCCGCAGCACGCGCGCGGCCTCGGCAATGACCCGCGCCGGATCCTCGGCATGGTGCAGCACCATCTGTAGCACCGCGATGTCGAAAGCCGCGTCCGGCAAGGGCAGGCGGTACATGTCAGCCAGCCGGACGGAGCAGTGGGCGAGTTCCGCCCGGGCAATGCGCGCCCGCGCCAGGGCGAGCATGTGCTTGCTCGCGTCCATGCCGAGACCTTCGCGCACCCGCGGCCCCAGCAATTCCAGCACGCGGCCCGTGCCGGTGCCGATATCGAGCAGGCGGCCGGAACCGGGCGGAACCAGATGGCAAAGCGATGCCTCGACCGCATCCGCCGGCAGGCCCAGCGCCCGCATCTCATCCCAGTCGGCGCCCTGCTTCTGGAAGCTTTCGGACGCGACCCGGGCACGCTCGGCCAGCACGCGGGCGGCTTGCCGCCGGTCTGCCTGAAGGATCGGATCGTCGGCGGCAGCCGGGCGGCGAGTTCGCGTGTCAAGGGTGCCGGCTTCACCCACCGGGGCGGCGAACCAGGCGTTCGCGCCCTCCCGCACCCGCTCCAGCAAGCCGGCCTCGCACAGTAGCTTCAGATGCCGCGACAGGCGTGGTTGGGACTGGCCCAGGATGTCGGTGAATTCGGTGACACAGAAGGCGCCCGTGGCCGCGAGCGCCAAAATTCGCAGCCTGGTGGGTTCGGCGGCGGCACGCAGCGCATTGAGCAGCGTCTCCATGCCATTTGCATGACATAAAGATATCCTTATGTCCAGTGGATGACCTGGTCCGTGGATGCGCGGGTGCCGGTGTATTTCGACCTCGCCTCGGCGGCTACCGCCGCTTGCGGCTTTGCTGGTGGAAGGGGATGCGGCGGTGCCGGACCGGCTGCGCGGTGGAACGGTTCGTCCCGCGAATGGGCCGGGCACCCGGCCGGCTGCACCTGTTGCGGTCCGCGTTCGCCCGCGGCTCAGGCGCTCAGCCGGCTGTTCATTGCCCGCGCACGCGGCACCGGTGCCGCAGTTTGCCGCGGTCGTCGTGGTCGCCGGTCCGGGCGGGCGAGCGCGAGGTGCGGGACGCGCTTACGTCGGGATCCCGCCGTCGCGGCCTGGTTTCGGTTGGCCGCGCTGTCGCCTATTTCTTCGCACGAGCAATCCAGTCACGGAACGACGCCAGAAACTGGGTCATGATGTCCCGCGTGGCTTGATCGGTCAGCTTGCCCTGCGGCGTCGAACTTGTTCTGGGCCTGCATGATCATCACCTCCGGCCGATTCATGATCAGCGCGTTCAGGAACACGAACATCTGCCGCAGGTGATACTGCGCCCGCGCCGTGCCGAACAGGCTCTGGCTGGCGCCCATGATGGCGATCGGGTTTGCCGTCGAACGGCTGTTCCGGCGGACGAGAAACCCAGTCGATCGTGTTCTTCAGCACGCCGGAGACCGAGTAGTTGTATTCCGGCGTGACCAGCAGCAATCCGTCCGCTTCCTTCACCCTCTGACGCAGATCCTGCACGGCCGGCGGAAAGCCCTGCTGCTTCACATCCTCATTGTAGAGCGGGATCGGCGAGATATCGAAAATTTCGATCTCCATGCCGGATAGGCGCGAGTTCCTTGGCGGTTCGCAGCGCGGCGGCATTGTAGGACCCTTTTCTCAGGCTGCCCGCGATGCCCAGCACGCGAACGCTTGCACCACTCATGAGCGCGATCTCCTTTCATTTCGGGTGCTCTTTAAGGTCCGGCCGGGCGTCAACGTCAATCCGGGGCACGGGCGGTGGCAGCGCGAGCGCCGCTTGCAGGGTCCGGACCAGGTCCCGGTTGCGATACGGCTTGGGAAGCATCGGTATGGCGGGCATCGAGTTTCCCGCCCGGCTGAGCAGATGTCAGCACCACGCGGATGCCCGGATAGGCCCGCATCGCGGCGCGCGCCAAGGCGTGGCCGCCCAAGCTGTCCCGGCATGACCAAGTCGGCAAAGACCAGGTCCACGCCGCCGGCCTGTTCCAGCGTCTGCATGCGCCCGCTCCCCGTCAGGGGCTTCGAGGCAGTGGAAACCCACGGCCGCGAGCTGGCGCAGAACGGATCGGCGCAGCGCCGCATCGTCATCGACGATCAGCACCGTGGCATCCTGCGACGGGCAGCACGGTATCCACTGGCGGATGCAGTTCGTCGATGGATGATGGACCTGGCGGGAAACTCAATCGGACGGTGGTGCCCGCGTCAGGCGCGCTGTCGATTTCCACATCGCCCCCGGCGTTGCGGACGAAGTCCTGAACCGTGGCGAGGCCGAGGCCGGACCCGGCCCAGTCGCGCTTGGTGGTGAAATAGGCGTCCAAGGCATGGTCCCGGATTTCCGGTTTCATGCCGACGCCGGTATCGGCGACTTCCAGGATGACCCGACCCCGCTTCAGGGCCGGCCTGGTTTTTAGTGAGGATCCGGACCTGTCCGCCCGATGGTCAGCGCGTCGCGCGCATTGGAAACCAGATTGATGATGGCGGTTTCCAGTTCCGCCTGGTCGAGCTGAACGGGCCAGATATCTCTTTGAAGCGCGAGTTCGAGCGTGATGTTGGCTCCCAGTGCGCGCGCCAGCATGCCAGACATGCCCGCCACCACCGCATTGAGGTCGGATTGCGGACTGAGCATCACGTCGCGGCGGGAGAACGCGAGCAGCCGGCGTGTCAGGTCGGCTCCGCTCAGTGCGGCCTGAAGCGCCTCATGGACCAGTTCGCGAGGACTGGCACGTGTTGGCGGCCCAATGAGCAACTCGAGGTTGCCGATGATGATGGTGAGAAGATTGTTGAGGTCGTGGGCGATGCCGCCCGTCAGGCGGCCCATGGCTTCGAGCTTGCGGGCCTGCGCACGCTCATTGTGGCGATGGGTCTGTCCCGCGGGCGTCGCGGGACGGCTGGGTCGCTGTATGTGTCTGTCAAGCCCTGGCGCGTTCCCTCGAGCCATGACCTGAGAGTAATGCGGCGGCCTGGGTCTGAAGCACCACATGCGAAGTTTTCGGCAGGCCGCCCTAAGGCTGACTATTTTGACGTGCTGTAACGGATTTATAACGAATTTTTGGCTGTAGATTGCGGGCACCATGACGAATGCGTTATCACGAAATCGCGAGGGAGGCGGGCGTGTCACAGACGAAAAAATTGCTCGTTGTTGACGATCAAAAAGGCGTCGCCCTGGTGGTGAGCCGGATCGCCGAGGAATGGGGTTTCAGTCGCAGGTCCTCATCGGGTCGGAAAACGCGCTCGACGTGTTCATGGAGTTCCAGCCTGACGTCGTCATGCTGGACATGATCATGCCGGAAAAGGACGGCATCGATGTGCTGAATGAAATGCTGCTGAGCGGCGCGCGATGTCGCTTCGTGCTCACCAGCGGTCTCAGCAACGCGTATCTGAAGTTGGGAGAGCAGGTGGCGCGGTTTCACAATGGCATGCGGGTGTCGGTGCTGCGCAAACCGTTCCGCCGAACCGAATTGATGGCGGCGTCTGACCGAGACGGCGAATGCTGGTCAGTGCCTGGCGTCGGTGTAGGGCACCCGTACCTCACCTGATTTGTAAGAACCAGGATACAAAATCACTTCGGTCTGGGGACTTCTTGAACTGGTCCAGATCGTGGCCCTGCACGCCCTGGAATTGCACTTCCAGCACGCGCGCGTCGGTCCATTCGCCGTCCTTGCCGAAGGTGATCGGTCCGGCGACGGTCTGGAAGGTGTGGGTGCGCAGGTAATACGCGCCAGCTTGTCCTGGTCGAGGCTTTTCGTTCCCTCCACCGCTTCTCCCAGCACTTGAAGATCTGAATAGGCGAAGGGCGGCAGATAGTATCCCAGCGGGTCCACGCCGGCGCTCGCTGCCTTGGCCTGATACTGCTTCAGGAAAGCCATCGCCTGCGGGCGTGGCGAAACCGCCCAGGGGCAGCCAGAAGTCGTAATCGACGATACCATTCAGCAGCGGGCCGAGTTGGGTCTTGATCGGCGTGCTTTGCAGCCCGACCATGCCGCCGCCGAACAGCCGCGTTTTCAGACCGATTTCGGTCGCGGCGCGAATCATCCCGACGGTATCGGGAGGATAGGAGGCGACGAACACCATGTCGGGGTTGGTTGCCTGGATGGCGCGCACGATCGGGCTGAAATCAGCCGTGCTGGGCGGATATGACTGGTTGTAAACGACCTTGAACCCGTTCTGCTTGGCGAGCGCGAGCGCTCCCGCCACGGCGTTTTTTGGAAATTCGGCATCGGCTCCCACGATCGCCAGTGTCTGCGGCTTGGGATCGAGACCCGCCGCCACCGAGAAGAAGCCGGCCGAAAAACTCTGTTTGGGTTCGGGCCCGCCCGTCGGCGCGATGGAGAAATAACGCGGATAGTGGAACTGGGTGTTCACCGCGAGTCCGAGCAGTCCGAGGAACGTCCGGTTATGCGCGATGATCACGGGCATCGCCGGTGCGATCATGTTGGTGGCATAAGCACTCACCACCAGATCGACTTTGTCCACGTCCAATAGCTTGGTGTAGATGCCGGGCACGAGTGCCGGATTGCTCTGATCGTCGTACCAGATCAGCTTCACGGGCCGGCCGAGCATGCCGCCTTTTGCGTTGGCGTTCTCCGCCCAAATCTGCATCGCCAGCAGCGCGGCCTTGCCATTCGGCGCCAGCCCGCCGGTGAGGGACATGGAAAAGCCGATGGTGATCGGCTCGGCGGCGTGACCTACACCCGCGGTCAAAGCGAGCAGTGCGGCCCCGCAGACCCCAAGCAGCAGACGACGCATTCGGAGAACCATGGCGCGCTCCCGTTTCTTCCCGACTGGAGCTTACCCGGGAAGGCTCGGAAATGAACCGACGGGAGGACATTTCCCTCCGGTGCCTTGCGGCCCTATGAGGGCCGTGCCGTACGCGCTTCCTGATCTTCCTGCGCTGGTCGCGGGACACGGCCGCGCCGCTCTGCTGACCGCGGACGGCGAGATCGTGGTGTTATCGCGGAAAACGCGCGGCGGCGACGCAGGCATTGCCCGGGGTGCTGGTGGTGCATCGGCCGGCTACGCTACGGCGACTGGGCATCCGGACATTGCCGTGCCTCGACCTGTTGGAATTGTTTGCCTTCGTGCTGCCGGGCCGGCATGCGGCGCCGACACCGCGGGGGTTGGCTCAGGCGCTGGATCTCGATCCTCCGGCCGGACTGGAGGCGGAGGCCGCGATGCCTGCCCAACATCGCATATCGGTTGCTTCAGCGCCTGACCGCCGCCCGGATCCTGCCATTGAACAGAGCACGCCGACGAGCCTCGCCGCGCGCATGGGGCAGGCGGGCTGGCCCTGGGCGCCGTACGTGCTGCAAGCCTTGGGATATCCCAACGCGCCCGCTCGGCCGAGGCGCTGATGGTGTGGAAGCGTCTTCCCGAATGGGAGGAAACGGCGCCGCTGCCGCCGCCCGCGTCTCACCCGGTATCGGAGAGCGAGGCGCGCACGCGGCTGTCGGTGCTGCTCGGACCCGATGCGGAACAGCGGCCGGGCCAATCGGATTTTGCCGGTGCTGCCGCCGCCGCATTCGCCCCCGCACCTCCCGCGGCGATCCGCACCTGGTGCTGGCCGAGGCGGGCACCGGAACCGGCAAGACCATCGGCTATATTGCCCCTGCCAGCCTTTGGGCGGAAAGGAATCGGGGAACTGTCTGGATCAGCACCTTCACGCGGCACCTGCAACGCCAGATCGAGGCGGAACTCGACCCGCGTGCTTCCCCGATCCGGCGAACGGGGCGCCGCGTCGTCATGCGCAAAGGCCGCGAAAATTATCTTTGCCTGCTCAATCTTCAGGACACGGTGCATACCGCACTGGCGGGCGCGGGTTTCGGACCTGTCATTGGGCTGGGGCTGATCGCTCGCTGGGCCATGGTGACCCGGGACGGCGACATCCAGGGCGGAGATCTGCCCGGGTGGATCGCCGAGTTGTTCGGCCCAGCCCTGATCGCCGCGGTTGCGGACCGGCGCGGGGAGTGCATCCACGGCGGCTGCCCCCATTGGCGGACGTGCTTCGTGGAGCACAGCATCCGAAAGGCGCGTCAGGCCGAGCTGGTCATCGCCAACCATGCGCTCGTGATGATCCAGGCCGCGCATGGCTTGCCTTCGGCGGCGGGGTTGAGGAGTTCGGCGGCTCCCAGCCGCTATGTTTTCGACGAGGGCCATCACTTGTTTGACGCCGCGGACAATGCGTTTGCCGCGGTGCTTTCGGGTCAGGAAACCGCCGAGCTCAGGCGCTGGCTGCTGGGAGGCGAAGGCGGCCGATCGCGCGCACGCGGACTGCGGACCCGGTTGGAGGATCTGGTCGCCGGAAAGGCGAACTGGAGCGCAGCTGGATACCGCACTCAAGGCGGCTCG
>CAVSUZ010000005.1:0-235657 GCA_963731335.1 uncultured Pseudomonadota bacterium
CTGGGTTATGAGCAAGCCGATCGCCGTCCCCACCCGTCCCGACCCGTCGCACACATTCAGGCCGGCCTCAGCTGGGAACATGACGCCGTCTCAGCCCATCTCACCAAGTCCGGCTCGTCGCGGGTGTCTGGGTCCCAATCGCGGTCAGGACAGTCGGATCGCTGGGCACGCCTCTGATCTCAGTAGACGCTAGTGAGCCCGAGGACGATATTCGGTGCGACGGGCGCCCGATGGCGTCAGGCCATCTTGGTTAAGCTGTCATCCCTCAGCGTTGCACCGAGATCCTTGTGGTGCTGACGCTCAAGGTGCGCTCCCTGGCGCGCCAGCAGCGCGGCATCGCTGCCACGTACCCCGGCCTGAGCCGTGAAGGCGGGCGGATCGCCGACCACGGTGCCCGCCATTCGGACCCGGTTGCCTCGCCGGGCACCCTGGAGCGGCCGCAGCGGTCCGACCAGCTGTACCCATATTCGCGCCCGGGACGACCCGATCGCATACTCCGTTTCGGGTTACCGCGGCCACTACTGCTGAGGCTGAGGTGTGGGCGGCGCGGCCGATCAGCGGGCGGAGTGGACTGTCCCGCCTGGGCGTCGGTTTCTACGACGTGGCTGGCGATGGACAGATGGCTGATGACCGCGACAGGCAGGGACGGGGCGGGGGCGCTCGACACCCGCACCCGCGGGGCGGCCGCGGGTGCGGGTGCGGGTGCGTGCTGGACAGTTGGGGGCCGAGCACCGCGGCCGCCGCCACAGCCGCGGACCCGGCCGCGACCGAGACCGAGGCCTGAACCGGGCGGGCCCGGGCCTTTCCCGCGGCCGAGGCCGCCAGCGCCCCTGGGATGGCGATGGCGGTCAGCGCGACGCTGCGCCGGTCGAGCGGCTCTGCTCAGCGCCGCGCAGGTCCCGCAGTCGAGCAGGCGCTCAAAGGCCGAGTTCCCGCTGCCTGCGGGTGTCGCCTGCTGATATTGCCAGCAGCACGCTGAGCAATACGATGAGTCGAGGCGCTGCAAAAAAATACGTATTGCTAGCGCCAGCGGTCCGGCATAAACCCCGCCGACCGGAGGCACCGGCAGCACATCCCCGAGCCATCCCATGCACAGCGCGGGAACCGCCGCCCCGATCGCCACGCCGATCAAGATCCCCAGCCCGGCCAGCGCCATCACCTCGACCAGGCATACCGCCAGCACCAGCCCCGACGAGGCCCCGAGGCACCGCAGGATCGCCACCGTCTGCTCCCGCGCCGCGAGCCATGCCCGCACCCCGTTCGCCACCCCGATGCCGCCCACCAGCAGCGCGGTGAACCCCACCAGAGTCAGGAACAGCGTCGCCTGGTCGATGAATCGCCCCACCCCCGGCGCCGCATCCCCCGGCGTCCGGATCCGCCAGCCCTGGTCCGGGAAAGCCGCCCGCATCTCGGCCGCCAAATCCGGATCACCGCTCACCACCCGCACCGAGTGGCTCACCAGGGCGCCCGGCACATCCAGCCCCGTCGCCGCCAGCGCCTCCATGCGAATGATCACGGGAGCACCCAGAATGACCGGACCCGCCACGCGGTCCGGCTCGCTGACCAACCGCGCCGCGACCCGGAACGTCTCGGTCCCCAGCCGCGCCGTATCGCCGGGCTTCAATCGCAGGCGGTCCAGCACCACCGGATCGGCCAGCAGCCCCGGCATCCCGTCGCGCCGCGCCAACGCCTGTCCTACCGGCACCATCGGGTCCAACACCGGCGCGCCCGCCAGTGGCCACGCCCGGTCCACCGCGCGCAGTTCGACCAACTGCCGCTCCCCGCTCGGTGCCACCAGCAGCGAGCGCATCTGCACAAGCTGCGACACCCGCGCATCATGCGCCCCCAGCCACGCCAGCAGCGCCGCGCGGCGGAGGCTGCGCCCCGGTGCCGATCTCCACATCGCCGCCCAGGATCGTCCGCCCGTTCGCCGCCAGCCCCGCATCCATCGCCGCGCGTAGCGTGCCCACCCCGGCGATCGCCGCGACCCCCAGCGCAAGGCACAGCACCACCAGCCGCAGTCCCCGCGCACCGCCACGCAGATCGCGCCGCGCCAGCGCAGAGCGAGCATCACGCCGGCACCGGCGCTACGACCCGCCCGTCCTTCATCCGGATCACCCGGTCGCACCGCCCCGCCAACTCGGCATCATGCGTGATCAGCAACAGCGTGCTGCCCGTCTCTGCCGCGCGCCGGAACAGCAGCTCCATCACCGCGCGCCCGGTGTCCTGGTCCAGGTTGCCGGTCGGCTCGTCCGCCAGCAGCAGCGCCGGCGCCGGCGCAAACGCCCGCGCCAGCGCCACCCGCTGCTGCTCGCCCCCCGAAAGCTGGCCGGGCAAATGCGTCAGCCGCGACGCCAATCCCACCGCATCCAGCGCCGCTGCGGCACGCGCCCGCGCATCGCGCCGCCCCGCCAGTTCCAGCGGCACCGCCACGTTCTCCAGCGCCGTCATGGTCGGAATCAGATGGAACGCCTGGAACACGATGCCCACGCTGGTCCGCCGCCACCGCGCCAGCTCATCCTCCGAAGCCGCCGTGATATCGCGCCCGCCAAACCGGATGCTCCCCCCGGTCGGCCTCTCCAGCCCCGCCAGAAGCAGCAGCAGCGAGGTCTTCCCCGACCCCGACGGACCCACCAGCCCGACCGCTTCCCGCGCGATACAGATCGAGGTCCACGCCACGCAGGATGTGCACCACCCCGGCCGGCGATTTCGCCTCCAGCCGCAGCTCGCTTGCGGCAATCAGCACATCGCGCGGCGTGTTCGGCGGCCAGGAAGGGGCATCCATCGGCGCGAGATATGGCGGATGCACCGCCTAGGCGAAACCCGCTGCTCTGTGCCCCTCGGCGGCCGCAGCTCCCCTCAACCCTTGCCCGCCGCCTCCCCCTCACCGCACGCCGGCAGCATCACCACGATCGTCGTCCCCTCGCCAGGCCTCGATTCGATCCGCGCGCTCCCCCCGACTGCCGCGCGAAACCATAAATCTGCGCCAGCCCCAGGCCGGATCCCTCACCCCGCGCCTTCGTCGTGAAGAACGGCTCGAACGCGCGCTCCGCCACGTCAGCCGTCATGCCCGATCCCGTGTCGCTCAGCTCCAACTCGATCTGATCCCCCACAGGGCGAACCGCGATCCGGAACATCCCCCCATTCGGCATCGCATCGCGCGCGTTCACCGCGGCATTCAGAATCGCCAGCTCCATCTGGTCCGCATCCGCCCGCACCGGCGGCAGCTCGGGCGAGACAATCGCCTCCACCCGAATCTGGTCCCCCAGCGAACGGTCGAGCATCTCGCGCATGCCCTCCACACGCTGCCCGACATGGAAGACCTCGGTCTTCACCGGCGTGGTCCGCGCGAAGCCGAGCAGGTCCTTGGCCAGCTTGCCGCCCCGCTCCACCGCCTGCAAAGCGCGGCGCAGCCGCCGGTGCGCCGCATCACCCTCCGAGCGCATGGCAAGCTCAATCGCACCCGCAATCGCCGTCAGCACGTTGTTGAAGTCGTGCGCGATGCCGCTGGTCAGCTCGCCCACCGCCGTCATCTTCTCGGCGTGCCGCAGCGTCGTCACCGCACGGTCGCGCTCCTCGATCTGTTCGCGCAGCCGCCGGTTGGCCTCCTCCAGCTCGGCCGTGCGTTCCGCCACACGCTCCTCCAGCCGCGCGTTCAGCGTCTGCAGTGCCGCCTCGGCCCGCTTGCGCCGGTCGATATCCTCGACCACCGAGATGAAGTGCAGCGGCGACCCTGCTCGTCACGCACCAGCGAAACCGTCAGATTGACCCACACCGGCTCGCCGCTCTTGCGCACATAGCGCTTCTCGATCGCACACGTGTCGATCTCGCCCGCCAGCAGACGGCGCAGAAGATCAAGGTCGGTCGCGAGATCAGCCGGATGGGTGATGGCCTGGAAGTCGGTGCGCCGCAGCTCCTCGTCGGTGTAGCCGGCGATCTCGCACAGCCGCGCATTCACCCGCAGCCAGCGTCCATCCAGCCCCACATGCGCAATACCGACCGCCGCCTGCTCGAACGTGGCGCGGAAGCGGTTCTCGCTCTCCGCCATCCGGCGCTGCGCCGCGTGGCCGTCGATCGCCGAACCCACCATCGCCGCGAGCGTCTGCAGGAACGCCACGTCGCGTTCACTGAAATGTCGCCCTGCCCGCGAGCAATCCGCCTCCAGCACCCCGAACGGTTCGCCGCCCGCCGGAATCAGCACGTTGATCGCGCGCGTCACCCCATGCTCGGCCAGCAGCTTGGGCGTGCGGAAGCGGCTCTCCTGCGCCAGGTGGTTGGAGATCACCGGCCGTCCCGTGCGCAGCGCAAAACCCGCCGGAGACGCCAGGTCCGCCCCCAGCGTCGCATGCCCCACCACGCCAGCCGCCCAGCCGACCCCCGCGCGAACCAGCAGCCGCGGCGCCTCCGCTCCGGTCAGCAGCTCCAGCACCTTGCAAAACCGGACCTCAAGTCCCTCGGCGCCGATTCGCACCGCCTCGGCCAGAATGTCATCCAGGCTGTGCCGCCCGGGAGCCACGAACAGCCCGAACTGCGCCAGCACCTCCTGCTGATGCAGCCGGTAGCTTAGTTCCTCCGCGGTGGTGACCCCGGCCTCACAGGCTGGGACGACAGCCTCGTCCTCGCTTCCGCCTGCCGCATTTCTGCTCACGTGTGGCCCCGGGTCGCTTTCGAAAACGTGAGCTAGTGCGTGCTTCTGTACTGGTCAAGAGGACGTGAGCACCGGCCTGCCATCGTCCGCATTGCTCCGGGCAGGCGCCGGTCCGGTGTTCCGCAGATTTGTCAATTGCTGAAGCAGGCTGAACCAGAACGGCGCGCCCAGCCCGACCGCCAGCGCCGTGATGATCCACCCGGGAACCGTCCACGGACCAAACGCCTCCGCTCCCCACCCCACCGGAAAATTCGCGTTTTCGAAGCACGCCGCCGCCGCTGCAACCGGACCGATCAGTTGTTTCGCACCCTGCGCCTGCCCGCACGCCTGGTCCGATGGGTTCGGCGCGGTTTGCTGCTGCGCCCACACCGTGGCGTCAGCCACGATCGCATTCAAAACACCAGGCTCCTGCCACAAGCTTCGCGCCATCCGCGTGCTGTCCACATTGAGCGCAACAGCGATGATCAGTCCCAGGATCAGAACCACGTACTGGCTGAAGCGCTTGTAGATGCCGCTCAGCCGGTCCATCGAAGTTGTCGAACCAATGCTCGATGTAATCACGCAGCTTGTCGCAATCGCCCGCGGAATTTTGCAGGAATAGCGTCAGTGTGCGTTTCAGGTCGCCGGCCGGCAACGCTGCAACCGTGCGCTCCGCCTGGGTGAACAGCGGTGCCTGCGAGCCGTCCCGAAGCGTGTCCATCAACGCCAGGGCGAAATTCCGCGATGACACGTACGACGGCAGCCGTGTCGGTGAACTCCCCACCAACGGATGCGAGTGCACCGATAGAACCTTCTCCAGCGCAGCTTCCTGAGCATCCGGAACGTGATCGCCGATCTCCGCCTTCAACCGGTCAGCCGCTGTCGGCGGAGCCGCTGGCGTGAAATGCGCCTTCATGAATTCACCGAGCGAAGACCAGCCCCATGTGGCGTTCGCATTGTTGTCCATGATCACGTCGATCCCCTTGGAGAGATACGTCCCCCTCCAGGCAAATACCGACGCCATCACCTCCTGCACTCCGCTGGCAATCAGCGCCAGCAGAAAATAGGCGAACACCAGGCCGATGATAAGATTAAGCGTCGCGCCAAAACTCATCGCCGCCCCTCGTCATGGCCGGCGAATCCCCTCGTCATGGCCGGCGAAGGCCGGCCATCCACGACTTCCTCACCGCACGAACCAATCCGACCACGTTCCCTACCCCGCCAGCGCCCGCTTCGCGACGCTCGCCAGATACCCCGCCGCCGCCGGCAGGATCGCGTCGTTGAAATCATACCCGGCATTGTGCAGCCCGGCCGTCTCCCCGTTGCCGATCCACACGAACGAGCCCGGCTTCTCCACCAGGTACCAGGAGAAATCCTCCCCCGTCATCGCCGGCTTCATATCCCGCCGCACCTGCAAGCCCGCGCCGGAAGCCGCCTCGGCCGACAAATCCGCATCGTCGCTCCGATTGAACGTCACCACATTGCCGTGGCGGATCATCGGCTCGATCGCCACCCCGCACATCTGCGCCACGCCCGCGGCAACCCGCCGCATCGCCGCATCCGTCGCGTCCCGCACCTCGGTCCGCAAACTCCGCATCGTGCCGCGCAGCACCGCCTCCTCCGGCACCTGGTTCGCCGCCGTGCCCGCATGGATCGTGCAGACCGAGATCACCGCCAAATCCATCGGATCGGTTTCGCGCGATACGATCGACTGCAGCCCCAGCACCAGATGCGCCGCCGCGATCATCGGATCACGCGACAGATGCGGCAGCGCCGCGTGCGACCCCTTGCCCTTGATGTGGAACTCGATCCGCCCGCCCGAGGCCATCACCGGCCCGTCATGCACCGCCACCGTCCCGGCCGCCAGGCCCGGCCAGTTGTGATAGCCGAAAATCCGTTCCATCGGAAACCGACTGAACAACCCGTCGGCGATCATCGACTTCGCACCGCCGCCGCCCTCCTCGGCCGGCTGGAACACCAGGTGCACCGTGCCGCTCCACGACGCATCCCCCGCCAGCAGCGCCGCCGCGCCCAGCAGAGACGTCGTGTGCCCGTCATGCCCGCACGCATGCATCACGCCCGGCGTATTGGATGCATACGGCAGGCCCGTCGTCTCTGCGATCGGCAGCGCGTCCATGTCCGCCCGCAACCCCACCGCCCGATTGGACTGACCGCGACTGATCGTCGCCACCACGCCGTGCCCGCCCACGTTCGGCGTGAACGGGATGCCCAGCTCCGCCAGCTTCTCGCACACAAAGGCGGCGGTGTTCTTTTCGCTCAGGGTCAGTTCAGGATTGGCGTGCAGATGGCGCCGCCAGGCCGTCAGTCGTTCCAGCAGCGTCGTATCCATCAACTTCGCCCTCTCCGTTTACGCCGGATCGGGCCCCACCCGAACCAGCAGCTTGCCGAAGTTCCGTCCGCCCAGAATGCCCGCCAGCGCATCCGGAGCATTCTCCAGCCCCTCGACCACGTCCTCGCGGTAATGCAGGCTGCCGTCCATCACCCAAGGGGTCGCCAGCGCCCGCCATTCGGCAAACCGCTCCGGCTTGTCCGAAACGATCATGCCCTAAATCAGTATTCGTTTGCCAACCACAAATCCAAGGTTCGGCCCCGCCGGCAGCTCCGCCTCGTTGTATTGCGACACCATCCCGCACATGATCACCCGCGCGAACGGATTGAGCGCCGCGAACGCCGCCTGCTGCACCCGCCCGCCGACATTCTCGAAATAGACATCGATCCCCTTCGGGCACGCCGACTGCAGCTCGGCCTGCAGATCGACGCTGCGATGATCCACGCATTCGTCGAACCCCAGCTCCTCCTGCACGAACAGGCACTTCTCCGCCCCGCCGGCCACCCCCACCACCCGGGCGCCCGCCCGCTTGGCGATCTGCCCCGCCACCGACCCCACGGCTCCCGAGGCCGCCGAGACCACCACCGTCTCCCCCGCCTTCGGCCGCCCGATATCCGTCATCCCCGAATACGCCGTGGTCCCCGGCATCCCCAGCACACCAAGATACGTGGACAGTTGCGGCCCATCCCGCCCCACCTTCACCAGCCGCTCGCCCTTCGTCACCGAATGCGTCTGCCAGCCGCGCGATCCCACCACCCAATCCCCGGCGGCAAAACCCGGATGACGCGAGGCCACAACCTCCCCCGCCGTCTCCCCGGTCATCACCTCGCCGATCTGCACCGGCGGCGCATAAGACGGCCGGTCCCACAGCCGCCCCCGCATATACGGATCGATCGACAGCCACACCGTGCGCGTCAGCACCTCGCCCTCTGCGGGCGCCGGCACGCTGTCCTCCCGCATCTCGAAATCCGCCCGCCGCGGCGACCCGCTCGGGCGGCGCCGCAGATGCACCGATCGGCGGAGAACGGCCATCACGCCGCCTCGGCCCGCAGCACCACCCGGCCCGTGATCTTGCCGTCCCGCAGCCGCATCAGCGCGTCATTCGCCTGGCTCTGCGGCACCGTCTGCACCGGCAGCGGCGGCAGCTTTCCCTGCTCCGCCAGCCGCACCAGGTCCCGCAAATCCTGCGGGTTGCCCACATAGCTCCCCTGCACCGTCAGCGCCCGCATCGCCATCAGTGGCAGCGACAGCATCAGCTCCCCGCCGAACAGCCCCACCTGAATCAGCTTGCCGCCCTTGCGCAGCGCGTCCAGCGCAAACCGAGCCGTCGTCGTGCCATTCACCAGGTCGATCACCGCCAGCACCGGGCCGCCCGCCGCCTCGACGATGCGCTTGGTCACGCCCTCGCCGCTGCCATCGACCACCTTGGTCGCGCCCGCCTTCAGCGCCGCTTGGCGCTTCTCTTCGCTGATATCCACCACGATGATGTTGCGGTGCTCCATCGCCCGCAGCACGGCGATGGCGTTCAGCCCCAGCCCGCCCGCGCCCACCACCACGATCGGCTCCTCCGCCGGCAGTGGCATCACCTTGCGGATCGCCGAATAGACCGTGATCCCCGAACACGCATACGTCGCCGCGAGTGCGGGATCCACCGAGCCGGGATCGATCAGGTGCCGCGGATGCGGCGCCACCACATGCGTCCCGTACCCCCCGTTCTGATAAACCCCCAAACTCCGCGGCGTCAGGCACATATTGTCCTGCTCGCTGGTGCACGCCGCGCACGTCCCGCAGCCCACCCACGGATACACAATCCGCAGGTCCCCGACCTTCACGCCCCCACTCTTCACGCCCTGGGCCTCCGGCCCCAGCTTCGCCACCCGCCCGACGATCTCGTGCCCCATCGCCAGCGGCAGCACCACGCCGCGGTCCTTGAGCGACATCTTCTGCCCGCCGCCCACGTCGTAATACCCGTCCCAGATGTGCAGATCGGAGTGACACACCCCGCAATGCGTCACTTCGATCAGCACCTGCGTGCCCGAGGGCTCCGGCGTCGGCAGTTCAATCTCCCGCAACGGAGCGCCGCTCTCAACCACCGCCCATGCCCGCATTGCTTTGACCCTCTTGGACCCGATGGCCGGGTCCTAGCACGCGGGAACCGGCCGGCGAACCCCGGCGGGAGCGGCGACGATGTTCCGCGCGATCGAACTGCCGCCGGACCGCGAAAGAGGCTGTAGAGACATCGCCCGACGCCCCTCCGTCATTCCCGCCCCCTCCGTCATTCCCGCGCAAGCGGGAACCCAGCGGAATACCAAGCATCACGGACGACGTCCGGATCGATGGCGAGGGCCGCATCGTCTCGATCAAGGTGTTGCACGCCAGCAAGACGCCGGCCCGAGGAACAACCGCTGCGCGGTTATCGCGTGTCGTGGAGCAATAAAAGCGGGATCAGCACCTCGTGCCGGTTATCTCGCCGGCGGCAGTTCGAACTCCCGCAGTAAGGACGGGAAGAAATCGCCCGGCGCCGCCTCCGTCATTCCCGCGAAAAAGCCTGCCCCCGCGAAAGCGTGGGGCGGGAATCCATCGCTCGTTCAAGCACTTACGTCACCCCACTGCCTTCCCATTCAACCGCGACCGCGCTTTTCTTCACAGGCTCGAAGGCGGGAAAGCAATCTCATGCGTAGCCTGGCGCGGCATCCTCCAGGTCAGCCAGGATGCAACCGTCGCAAGCGGGTCGCTGAATCCAAACGACCAGGCGGCACTTGGCATGGCACGCGACGGCAAAGCCACCGTCCTCGTAACCGACCGGGGCTCCCTCCTCTATGCCGCCGGCTTCAGCTACATCGGCCATGCTGGCACCGCTGCGCTCACCGTCACCAACTATGGCAGCGTACACATCGGCCTGGACCCAGCCAAAAACGGCGGCCTGAGCATCGGCGTCGGCTCCTCCGGCGTCTTGAACGGTATCGGTGGCAGCGTAACCGCCGCCCTCACCGACCACGATCAACTGTCACGCCCATCCCGATCCGCGCCGCGTCCTCCCCGTCCGCATCGCCCCCGGAGCATTCGCCGAGGCAGCTCCCCGCCGCGATCTGTTTCTCTCCCCCGACCACGCCGTCTATGTTGAAAATGCCCTCATTCCCATCAGGCTCCTGATCAACGGCGCCTCAATCGTGCAGGATGATGCCACCGACCGCGTTCACTACTTCCACGTGGAACTGGATCGCCACGACATCCTCTTCGCCGAGGGCCTTCCCGCCGAATCCTACCTCGACACCGGCAACCGGACGATGTTCGACAATGGCGACGGCCCGATCGCCCTCCACCCCGACTCCCAGCGTCAGCGCGAAGCGAACTCCTGTGCGCCCTTGCTGACCGATCCCGTCGCGGTCGAGCGCATCTGGCGCATGCTCGCCGCCCGAGGCCCCGAGCCCCGCCATCTCCCCACAACCACCGACCCGGCTCTTCACCTGGTTTCAAACGGAAAAATATTCCCTCCGGTCAGCGCTCAAAACGGCCGCTACACCTTCCTGCTGCCCGATCGCCGCACCGCCGACCTCCATCTCGTCTCACGCGCCGCCTCTCCATCCGATACCGCACCCTGGATGGAAGATCGGCGCCGGCTCGGTGTCATGGTGAAGCGAATCCTCATCCGTCACGCAGCGCGCACATCCGCCATCCCACTCGATGATCCCCGGCTCACCCAGGGCTGGTGGCTGCCCGAGCGCGACCAGACGTGCCTCTGGCGCTGGACCAACGGCAAGGCCCCCGTTCCGGCTCCAGCCAGCCAGTGCAGCATCGAAATTACCATCGGTGCCACCGTGCCCTACCCGACCGCGGAATCGGAGCCGCAAGAAACCCGCCGGGCCGCCTGACCGGGCCAACTTGCCGCATCCTGCAAACCCGACGGGGTGCCCCGGTGGTCCGATCGGCCCGCGCCGGTATGTCATGACAGTGTCGGGCAGATGTGCTATCGGTCCGGCGAAAGGACGCCCATGCCCCTACCCAAAACCCGCAGCACCAAGCTCGACCTGCGCCTGACGACCGATGCGAAATCCCGGCTCGCCGCGGCTGCCAAACTCCGCGACCAGACCGTCACCCAGTTCGTGCTCGAAAGCGCGCTCGGCCGCGCCAATGAGACCCTGGCCGAACGGCAGCACTTCGGGCTGGACGCCACCCGCTGGACCGAATTCATGCAAGCCCTCGACGCCCCGCCCCGCGACCTCCCGCGCCTCAGGCGCCTGTTCCACGAACCCTCGCTTTTCGAAACCGCCAAGCGCGGATGATACCAGGCGACCGAAAGGTCGACTGGTATGCGCGCGGGGTTGGTGGGGCGGCCGCGCGCGAAATCAAGGGATACCAGCCGGCCGACAAAAGACCGAAGAGTCAAACTTTCGGCCGGCTGGTATGACGCATGGACTTCGGATCGAAAAGCTCCGCCGTGACCACCCCATCGACGGCTTCGCCTGCGGTCAGCCCGAACTCGACCGCTTCCTGACCCGGTACGCCTACGGCAATCAGCAGGCCAACGCCGCACAGACTTATCTCGGCTTGCACGACACAGAAGTCATCGGCTTCTACAGCCTTGTCGTCGGCCAGGTCACCTTTGACGACGCGCCCACTCGACTGACCAAAGGCCTCGCTCGCCACCCCGTGCCCATCATGTTGCTGGCTCGGCTGGCCGTCAGCCGTCCCTTGGCAAGGCAAGGGCGTCGGCGCTGGGCTGCTCAAGGACGCCATGCGCCGCACCGTACAGGCCGCCGATATCGGCGGTATCCGTGCGCTCGCAGTCCATGCCAAGGACGCGCCAGCCCGCCGCTTCCACGAGCATTTCGACTTCGCCGGTTCGCCCACCGACCCGTTGCATCTGTTCCTTCTGATCAAGGACATCCGCCGCCTTGCGCCGGAGCCGTGAACACCGCCCCCTCACCCCAGCGGCCGCGCCATCACCGCGCACACCGCCATCCACCCGACCGCATCCTGCACCGTGCCGCACGCGAACCCCACCGTCCGAGGCCCCACCCGTTCCGCCACCGGAATCCGCCCGCACTGATCCGCCATGATCTGCCGCGCGAAATCGAACTCGATCCGGCACGGCGTCGCCACACGATACGGCCGCACCCGCCCGAGCGCCCCCCACCGCCTCCGCCGCCGCACGCCGGATCCGCTCGCACGCCACGCTCGGCGCCACCGACCTGGCCGCCCGCTGCGACAGCGCCGTCTTCACCTGCACCAACTGCGCACCGGCAAACAAATCCCGGCACGCATCCACAATCACATCATCGCCCGAGACCAAGATCACCGGCACGCCCATCGACCCCGCATGCGCCCCGTAAATACTCGCCTCCGAACTCTCCGAGCCATTCAGCCGCACCGCCGTGAACACCCCCGCCGTCGTATGCGCCAGCACCCCGCGATCCCCCGCCGCCGCGTGATACCCGACGCACATCGCCCCCGCGAAACTCGCATCCACCCCGGCGAACATCCCGAACGGCTTGATATTCCCCCGGATCAGCTCGGCCCGCGCATCCAGCTCCTCCGGCAGCAGGTTCACCATCGGGCCGTGGCTGTCATTCACCACCACCTCGGTCGCCCCGCCATCGAACGCGCCCGCAATCGCCGCATTCGCCTCCGCCGTCATCAGCCGCCGAGCACGCTCGTACTCCGCATTCCCCGGCTGCCCCTCTTGCAGCGCAACGACCCCCGCCACCCCCTCGATATCCACCGAAATGAAAATCTTCATGGCGCGTTCAGCCGGTCCCAGATCGCCCGCCGCACCGCCTCCGGCTGCTGCCCGATCGCCAATGCCAGCCGCCGCATCTCCGCCCGCAGCGCATACACCTGGTCCAGCAACGGCAGCATCAGCCCCACCGCGTCCTCCCCCACCGCCATCTCGTGCCGCAGGTCCCGGATCAGCCGCACCCGAGCCACGTCGATCTCCCGAAACTCCAGCGTCTCGCCGTCCCCCTCCGGCCGCACCCAGCCCCGCTCCACCCAACTCGTCAGCTCGCCCGAACCGAGGTCGGCGAACAGCCCCACCACCTCCTCGAACCGCATCATCCCGCCTCCATCCCTTCGCCCATCCCTTCCCTGGGATTGAACGCCCGCCGCGGCGTCCAGCCGCGCAGGAACTCCGCCAGCTCCGGCTCTTCGCCGGGCGGATGCACCACCCGCAGCTCCACATACTGATGCCCGTTCGCCCCGATCCCCCGACCGCGCAGTCGCAGCCGAGTCCCCGTGCCCGACCCGGGAGGCACCGTCACCCGCACCGTCCCCTTGATCGTCGGAACCTCCAGGCTGGCCCCCAGCACCGCCTCGCTCACCGTCACCGGCAGCTCCACCACGATGTCGTCGCCCTCGCGACGGAAATACGGATGCGGCGCGATCGTCACCTCCACCAGCGCGTCCCCCGCCGGGCCCCCGCCCAGCCCCGGATTGCCCTGCCCCTTGAGCCGCAGGATATGCCCGTCCCGCACGCCCTCCGGAATCCGCACATCCAGCGTCTTCCCGTCCGGCAGCGTGATCCGCCTTGTCGTGCCGTTCGCCGCGTCCAGGAAGCTGATCGTCAGCGAGTAATGCGCATCGGGCCCCCGCATCTTGATCCCGCCGCCCGCGCCGGCGCCGGCGCCCCGCCCGAAGCCCCCGCCGCCGCGCCCGAACGCCTGGGCCAGCAGCTCCTCCAGCTCCTCCGGATCGATATTGGCCCCCGCGCTGTAGCGCCGCTGTCCCGCCCCATCCGCGTAGTCCCGATAGAACGGCCGCTCCGGCGGCTTCTCGTTCCCCGCCGCGTCGATCTCCCCCGCGTCGTAGCGCCGCCGCTTCTCCGCATCGCTCAGGATGTCGTTCGCCTGGTTGATCGCCTTGAACCGCTCCGCCGCCTCGGGCTTGCCCGGGTTCAGGTCCGGATGGTGCTTCTTCGCGAGCTTCCGATAGGCCGCCCGGATCTCCGCCTCAGCACGCGTCCCGCTTGACGCCGAGAATCTCATACGGGTCCTGCGCAGCCATCTACGCCCCGGTCCAGACCGGAGCGCGCTTGGCCAGGAACGCGTCGATCCCCTCCGCCGCGTCCCGCGCCATCATGTTCCGCACCATCACCTCCGACGCATACCCATACGCCTGCTCCAACCCCATCTCCGCCTGCCGATAGAACGCCTCCTTGCCGATCGCCAAGGTCAGCGAACTCTTCCCCGCGATCTGCCCCGCCAGCGCCCCCACCGCCCGCATCCAGCTCCGCCTCCGCCACCACCCGGTTCACCAGCCCCATCTCCCGCGCCCGCTCCGCCGAAATCAGCTCCCCCGTCAGCAGCATCTCCATCGCCGCCTTCCGCCCCACCGCCCGGCTCAGCGCCACCATCGGCGTCGAGCAAAACAGCCCGATATTCACCCCCGGCGTCGCGAACCGAGCGCCCTCGGCCGCCACCGCCAGATCGCACGTCGCCACCAACTGACACCCCGCCGCGGTCGCCACCCCGTGCACCCGCGCGATCACCGGCTTCGGCAACCGCACGATCGCCAGCATCAGCCCGAGCGCAGGCCGCGAACGTCTGCTCGACGAACGCCCGCCCCGGATTGGCCCGCAGCTCCCGCAAATCATGCCCGGCGCAGAACGCCGGCCCGGCCCCGGCGATCACCACCACCTTCACCGCCGGCTGCTGCGCGATGGCCTCCAGCTCCGCGACCAGCCGCTCCATCAACCCGAGCGACAGCGCATTCCGCGCCTCCGGCCGGTTCAGCGTCAGCCACGCCACCCCGTCCCGATCGGCCCGCAGCAGCATCGGCCGCCCCCCGTCATGGCCGGGCTTGTCCCCGCCATCCACGACTTTTCCGCCGGCCGCACCCTCTTTCACAAGCTCCCGCACTTCACCCCCATTCGGCATCCGCCCCACCCCATCCCGTCATCGCGAGGCCCGCGCAGCGGGCCGTGGCGATCCAGGCCAACCGCACCGCACGACCCACGCCATCCCGTCATCCGCCCACTATGCCGCATCGCGCGGCCCGCCCCGTGTCATCGCGAGCCCGCGCAGCGGGCCGGGCGATCCGGCCACGCCCGCACGCCCACCCCATCCCGTCATCGCGAGGCCCGCGCAGCGGGCCGTGGCGATCCAGGCCAACCGCACCGCACGACCCACGCCACCCCCACTTCGCCCCACCCCATCCCGTCATCGCGAGGCCCGCGCAGCGGGCCGTGGCGATCCAGGCCAACCGCACCGCACGACCCACCGCCATCCCGTCATCGCGAGGCCCGCGTAGCGGGCCGTGGCGATCCAGGCGAACCGCACCGCACGCCCCACCCCATCCCGTCATCGCGAGGCCCGCACAGCGGGCCGTGGCGATCCAGGCGAACCGCACCGCACGACCCACGCCACCCCCGCTTCGCCCCACCCCATCCCGTCATCGCGAGGCCCGCACAGCGGGCCGTGGCGATCCAGGCGAACCGCACCGCACGACCCACGCCACCCCCTCGCCCCACCCCATCCCGTCATCGCGAGGCCCGCGCAGCGGGCCGTGGCGATCCAGGCGAACCGCACCACCCGACCCACGCCACCCCCACTTCGCCCCACCCCGCAAATCCGCTACTCCCATCCCGCCTTATGATTGGCCGAGGACGCAGTGCTTTCCAGCCCGCATGAACACACCGCCCCGCCTGCTCCCAGCGGCACGCTCGCGCTCCGTACCGTCGCCATGCCCGCCGACACCAACCCCTCCGGCGACATCTTCGGCGGCTGGATCATGTCGCTGATGGACCTCGCCGCCGGCATCACCGCTGCCGCCGAGGCCAAGGGCCGCGTCGCCACCCGCGCCGTCTCCAACCTCGAGTTTCATCAGCCGGTCAAGGTCGGCGACGTGGTATGCTGCTACGCCGAGGTGCGCCGCGTCGGCCGTACGTCTATTACCGTCGGCGTCGAGGCATGGGTGTTGCGCCACGGACAGGAGGAGCGGTTGAAGGTCACCGGCGGGGAGTTCGTGCTGGTCGCGGTGGATGCGAGTGGGAGGCCGCGCGTGGTGAGACTGCCCGTTAACCGAACATAAAAGCAGCGTAGTCGAATGCTGGTAACCGCGAGACCGGGATAATGAGTAATGATGAATTCGAAATCGTCATTGTCGCCTGTGCGCGATGGGAAAACGATTACATTGTCGAATGGCTGAATTATCACAGGATAGTTGGATTCAACCACGTTTTCCTTTACTGCAATGACAACGACCCGTCGGAGCTATACGAGAAAACACTTCCATTTACCTTCGGCAGTCATCCGTTCGTTACGTTCGTGCATTACCCATTTCAGGGAATGCAGGGGCAGATGTATAAGCACTTTTTGAAACATCACGCGCATATGACGAAGTGGTTCATCTTCCTAGACATAGACGAATTTTAGTGATCAAGTCGCTTCCCCAACCTAATGAGCTTCGTCAACGTCGTACGGCGATTGCGACGCTCTGTATATTAATTGGGTCTTTTTTGGAAATAGCGGGTTTGTCGAGCGTCCTCCAGGCAGCGTGCTGCTTCAATACACCAGGCGTGACGCAAACCTGCATCCATTTACAAAGATCATCACTCGACGAACCGCGTTGAATGTCGACAAAGTCATAGCAGAAGGCCAGACCGGTTTCTGGCACAATTGGCAGCGGAATGTCCGGGAGGAATGCGCCTTCGGAACGTCCTCGGGGACGATATGTCGGACTATTATGAAAAGGATCTCACATCCGGCCGGGCATATTTGAGCCAAGGGGATCGACAGGCGAGAAATCTTCAACACCGCCCTGATTCACCACTACGCTTTCAGATCGGAGAGCGATTTGGAGCGACAATTCCAGCGCGGCCTTGGCGGAGATTTCTTCGGCCAACAGTCATTCAAGAACGTCCACGATCAGGGGTCAGTAAAGAGTTTTCTCGAACCTTTAATAAAGTCGAAGATAATACCTTGTCCGATTTCTGGAACACGGTTCGCGCCGCATCCAAGGAAGCCGCAATAGCCATCATTCCGCGGCACCCGCGCATCTCATATTCGTCGGCAAACCCGCGACGCAGAGTTCTAGTTTCTCCATGGTCCCTGGAAGACACTGCCGAGAAGGACGCCAGCAGGGCCGTCAGCGGGATTTTACCGGGCGTTTCAATTTTCACACAAATATCGAGGATGCTCCGTGGTGGCAAATTGATCTGCATGGGCCCGTGCCTGATCCACCAAGTGCGCCTCTTCAATCGGATCGACAGCCCTCCAATAATGCAGAGGTCGGCTCATCTCGCGATAAAAACATCTCTCGACGGCCTCGAGTGGACGACGGTCTTTACAAAAACAGATGATGCGGTCTTTGGTGGCGTCGATGGTTCTCCCGCTGATCTGGACTCCCGCGGCTCCGGCACTCGCGCAACACGTGCGCATTCAACTATTAAAGAGAGACTTCCTCCATCTCGACCAGGTGGAGGTTTGGGGTGACCCCGATCCCTTCAGAGCCGGCTTGCACTCGCGTCTCCCGATGGCACTCTCCCTCGAAGAATCTGACGCCGCCCAACCCACCTGCCCGCATGTTATCGCATTCGGAATAGCCATCTGGCTGCCCTCGAATACCGCAGCTCCGGAGAAGGCATTGCAGATCGCTAAAGGTTGATTTCTTCAGTCTTTCCGATCAGAATATCAGCCCTTATTTCGTTTCGAAGGCGTGGTGGCGCAACTATCAACGCGCATGTCGTCGAGGACCTTATCCGTTGATTGATAAGACGCAGCCCGCACGCCTTCGTTGCGACGATCGGCGGAGCGGAACACTTCGCCCATGGCGCGGTGCGAAACCCGCGACCCTTCGATTTCGTGTTACCTCATCGACCCGAACTTCCTTTGGAGGATGGCGCCGAGATCTGCCCTATGATCTCGTGATCCAGGACCTTAGCGCGCAAATGCGTCAACGTTGGAAGCTGTTTGCAGAAATCAGGAAAAGACCACGCTGCCTATGCTCTATCTTTCTCCGCCACCCCCGGTCAGATCGTCCGAAACCATATTGGCGCAGTTGCCCGAGCCTTGGCGTGAGGACGCTGCGCGCCTCGGGATTCCCATTCCTTGGACCCGCTATCGGCTCTGGTATGCATTCACAGAAGCCACACGGGCGGCGTCGGACGAGGTCGACATCGAGTGGCTGAATGCCCCGCCTCGAATTCGCACGATGCTGATGGTTTCATGCTGGAAGCTTATCGACGGGATGCATTCCACGGGAACTCCCATTATGGCGATGCCGTCTTCAGAACCATCGAGCCCGTCTTGCAGAAGGAGGACTCGATTGTGAGCGATCGCAGCCATCCTTACAGAAATTTGCCGAAATTACTGCTTCTGGCGTCGAAGCCGTTTCGACAGTTGCTCCACAAGATACCGATCCGGTCATGTCCGCCAAATTCGCAGTGCACGCCAAAGATCGGGTGGTAACTGCCGGGAGTTGCTTTGCCCAGCATCTCGCAAGACACCTCGAAACCGCCGGTTTCAATCATTTTGTAACTGAGACAGCACATCCCTTCGTCATCCTACAGCGCGCCCGACTATAACTACGGAATCTATTCCGCCCGTTACGGGAACATCTATACCTCACGCCAGCTGCTGCAGCTTCTCCTCCGGGCTTACGGCGAACTGAAGCCGCTGGATGATGCCTGGATCGGCCCGGCAGGACGGGTGATTGATCCCTTCCGCCCAAGAATTCAGCCCAACGGCTTTGCCTGCATGCGCGAATACGAATTGGACCGGCAACATCATTTCACCGCGGTCCGGCACGCCCTCGAACAGCTCGATGTATTGGTTTTACGCTCGGACTGACAGAGTTATGGGTCAATACGCTCGATGGTGCCGCCTATCCGCTTATGTCCAGGGGTGGCAGGCGGCACCTTCGAAAGCCGCCATCGCCTGGTCAATCTGACAGTCGACAGACATCGTATCCGACCTCAACCAGTCCATCGACCTTATACTTCAGAGAAACCCGCGGGCCCAGTTTATTCTTACCGTTTCACCTGTTCCTCTTGTTGCAACGGCCGAAACCCGAAGTGTCATCGCATCACAATGTATTCCAAGTGCGTGCTCCGCGTGGCGGCAGAGGAAATAACAGCAATCGCCAAACGCAGCATACTTTCCATCGTTCGAGATAATCGCGAGTCCTGCAACAGCGGGGGCCTACTTCGCCCGAAGACCGGCGCTCGGTCACGAATGAAGGCGTGTCACACGTGATGCGGCTTTTTCTGAAGCACTACGGTCAGGCCCAGACCGAGAAATCACATTCCGGGCAGCGAGACATGGACGCCAGGTCCAGGAGCCACATTCAACAGATGCAGAGCGTACGGCAGTGATTTGTGACGAAGAGGTCCTCCAGAGCGCTTAACGGAGAATACCCGTCGATGCAGCCGCCTGGGCCATGACGTGATCGAGCTAGCGGCTGGCCACGGTTCCGCTGGCAGTGGATACCCAGTGATTGATGTCCATCATCGAAAACCATCATCCCAGTTCCGGCCCGGCGGCTTCGCGTGGCTTCCGGCAATCGGTGCAAAGTACCTCACGACCTGCAATGCCCGGCGCGGGGAAGGTCGGCATATTTGTAAGTCGCGAATTGAAGCGTCCCACTGACAGTTGCCTCTCCTTTCACGCGAGGCCTCCAGTGACATTCAGCTTCGCGCCGTCGCCGAATATGCTTACCACCGGTGGATGACAGGCCCCCGTCATCAAAGGCGATATCCTGCCCGAAGAAAGCCACACCGTATGGGCGTTACCCTCAATAATAGTCCCGGCTGCGCCATCTGATCCCACTCTCTGGGTCAGTGTGATCGTGCCCTCGGCCCCTTGCCGGAAACGGTGTAATGCGTTTCGATATATGCGTGCCCATTGATATGACACCATCGCCGAACGACCCGGACCAAGATCGAGATCTCGCCCTAGGCGTCGTCAGTGAACGGGAACACGTCGCTGACCGCAACAACATTGCCGCTCGACCCTGGGGCGAGCACATGGGTTATCAAACCCGAACTTGCGCCATTCCTTGTGCCTTACGGAGATCGATCCCGCAACGGCGTAGTTTCCCTCTATCGCCAGCGAACGCTTGAAAGCGCTATAGTCACGGACCCCGCAAGCGCCGATTGCGTTATATGGACCCCGTAATGCTGCCTGAGCCGCGGGCCCAGCAGGGTCGCTGCTGCACGAGCAGAATGACGACGCCTTGGCGTTGATCTGCATCGTCCACATCGTTTGCTTCTATATCAGCCTCAAGTCCAAGTTGTGCGTTGGTCTTGCTGGACTTCGCATCAGTGAAATCGACACTATCCGCAATCATGCCCCACATCTCAGGTGTCTGGGCTGCGCCGCCGACCCCGCGGGGGCCACGCGCACCGCTTGCCCTTCCATCCCGATATACGGTTTCGATGGCGACACCTCCGCATCGAATGCCGCGCGGCTAAGTATGCCGAAAAACGCGGCTGACCCTTTGAACTCTTCTCGTCCACATACACGTTTAAGCCAAAATTATTGCCCCGTCCCTCCCCGCTCTCATCCACCCATCTAATATACACCGGCTGTGTTCCGGTAGGAGGGATCAAAGGATGAAGCATCAGGCTATTTTCAAACGTGATCGGACCTCCGGCAATATGTCGCGGAGTGGCCTTGTCTACCGTTTCAGGCGGGGGTGGTGATTCGGCTTGCCCGCATGACAAGCCCAGAACGCCCAGGGCACCCAGAATGGCAAGGACCGCCCGCACCGCTAAATCCCCTCGAAGTCTGTCCAACTACCGCACGAACAAGAGACCACTATTGCCAAAATAGCTCCAGGTTTCGTCTTTGGCCGCAACGCCTCGAAGAATTTGAGTTTCGTCCGACAGCATATATCCCCGAGTAACCATTCGCTCCACCCAATACTCGGATGGTTGGCAGTTGACGTGGTGATGACCCACCTGTCCAGGGAGTGCATGGGTCATCGCAACCACACGGCCGTTCGCAAGTGTGTCGAGATAGGAATCCACTTGATCGGGATCGATATGCTCCGCGACTTCGCAGCTCCACACCAAATCAACGGGCATCAAATATGGTCCACGCAGAAGATCGTGGAGCGCAATGGGAAACACCGCCCGTTGAACATTAATCAGCAGCCCATCGATCCCATGAGCGACCAGTCCCATTCGATGAAAGAAATTGACGGCATGCCCTTCGCCACAGCCGACATCCAGCACAGACCGGATTGCAAATCGTTCGACCATGTACCGCCACAAGCGGGGACTCCAACTATGCGGGTCGCCATGTCGAAGATTTCCACCAAGATCGGGGCGAGAAGTATCTACAGTCACCAGCATGAGCTTTCCAATCCCGTCGCTGCACACATCCTGATCACCCCACCTTCCGTCCAAACAGCATCGTCGCCGACGCCAGCTCGAAATTCTTCTCCTCGCTCAGCCCCGTCACCCACGCCCGATCCAGCAACGCCGACGGATCACCCACCAGATCCCCAACCTTCAAATCCAGAAACTCCGTTCGCGCCGAGCCCTCCAACCCCGCCGCCCAGCTTCGCAAAAGCCACGTCAGAGACCACACCGGCAGAGTCGACAGCACCACCCGCTGATCCTCAATCCGCAGCCTGTCCTCGAACAATCGCCGCAGCCCCAGCCGCGTCATGTTGTAATAGTGATGCGGGTAACCATGCTCCGGCTGCAGGAACGGCACGCAACACACCAGCCGTCCGCCCGGCTTCAGCACCCGAACCAGCTCGGCCGCACAGCCGAACGGGTCGCGCACATGCTCCAGCACCGCGATCGAAATCACCCCGTCGAACACATCCGATTTGAACGGTAACCGCTCTCCCACTCCAATCACGTCCGTTGTCAGATAATCGACGATTTCGTAATTCACCACATTGTCGAAATACACCGGCCTGCTGCCGGCACCGCAGTCCAGCAGCAACCCATCGGCGTTCTCCTCGATCAGCGCCGTCACATGCTCATCATACGGATTCGCTGAAACCGCGCTGGTATCCTCGAAATCCCCGCCTGCTCCCGCAACGCCGGCGTGAGAAAATCATATTTCGCCCCGATGCGCCGATGCGACAGAGTCAGATCCAGCAGCGGCTTCACCTGCCTCATCTTTACCTTGCGCCGCCGCTCGATCTCCCCCCGGGCTCCGCTCAGCGCCATCATCCGGCGCTCCCCATCCCGAACCGTTCGAAATGCTGCCAGCCCCGACTCGAACTGCCCCTCCGCCACAGCCGCAGCAACGTCCGGATTCGCCTGGAGATACCCCGCCTCGTCGAACGTCTCGGCCCCCGGCCGGGCCGACCATCGCCAGCGGGCGCCGCGCGAGGGCCCGTCACCCGCATCACCCGCTCGCGCCGAATCTTGCACAAAACTCCCCACCCAAAACCCGAGTCTTGACCAACATTCACCCCCCAAATCGTTAATGTTGACCAACATCACCCCCCAAATCGTTAGTCTTGACCAAGATTCCCCACCCAAACCGCCATCTTGCACCAACATTTTCAGCCCGACCACCCCCACCGGCGCCCCGCACCGCCAGCGGATGCTTCTCCATCACCACCCGCCTCAGCCGCTCCTGCTCCACATGCGTATAAATCTCCGTCGTCGAGATATCCGCATGACCCAGCAGCACCTGCAAGCTCCGCAGATCCGCCCCCCGCGCCAGCAGATGCGAGGCAAACGAATGCCGCAGCACATGCGGTGAAACCCGCCCCGGATCCAGCCCCGGCCTCCAGCGCCACCTGCTTCAGCACCAGCGCGAAGCCCTGCCGGGTCATCGCCCGGCGCCTGTCCCTCCCGGGAAACAGCCAGGCGCACCCCTCCGGCAACCCGGCCTCCCACGCCCCAGCCGCCTCCCTGGGCCGCTTGCGTCAGCAGCACCATCCGCTCCTTCCCGCCCTTGCCCCGCACCACCACCGAATCCCGTCGCAACGCCCCCCGGCGCAGCGACAGCACCTCCGAGACCCGCAACCCCGTCGCGTACAGCACCTCCAGCGCCGCCCGAGCCATCGGCCGCCCCTCACACGCCCCCAGCAGCGCCGAAACCTCGGCCTCCGTCAGGTACTTAGGCAATCCCCGACCCAACCGAGGCGCATCCAGCAGCGCCGTCGGATCGTCCGCCCGAACCCCCTCGGCCAGCAGGAACCGGAAAAACCGCCGCAGCGCCGAAAGCCGCCTCGCGCGGTCCGAGCCGAAAGCCCGGCCCCGGCCCAACCCGGCCATATACCCCTGGCGTCTCCGACCCGCTCGCCGCAGCGATCGCCGACACCCCCCAAAAACCGGGAAAAATCCTCCAGATCCCGCCGATACGCCGCCAGCGTGTTGGCCGAGGCCCCGGCCTCGGCCGCCATCATCTCCAGGAACGCCTCGACGTGCCGGTCCATCCCGAGTGTCCGATCGCCCTTCAGCCTGATCCGCATGGGATCAGGCTGAAGGGCGTGAATCGGCCACTCAACGATTACTGCACCTTGAACTGATCGTTCGGCACCGTCCGTTCCACGTGGTGCGCCACCGGAGTCGGCGGAAAAGCCCCCAGATACAAGGCACCTACCGCGGCCAGCACCACCCCCGCGGTCACCGCGGCCAGGAATATGCGGATCATCGTCAGCCACCCCCCGACTCCGGCCTATCTCCCCGGAGCGTACGCCCGTGCTACCCTCCCGCGCCCATGTCGCGCAACATCGCCGTAGAGCCCGGCACCGTCAGCCCGCCGGACATCCTGGCAGGCCGCAGCCTCGTGCTCGTCGGCCTCATGGGCGCCGGCAAAACCTCCATCGGCCGGCGCCTCGCTTCCCGCCTCGGCCTCCCCTTCAAGGACGCCGACGCGGAAATCGAGGAAGCCGCCGGCTGCACCGTCCCCGAAATCTTCTCCCGCTTCGGCGAACAGGCCTTCCGCGACGGCGAACGCCGCGTCATCCGCCGGCTCCTCTCCGGTCCGCCCTTGGTGCTGGCCTTCGGCGGCGGCGCCTTCCTGGACCCCGAAACCCGCGCCCTCACGCGCCGGAACGCCATCTCCGTCTGGCTGCGGGCGCCTCTTCCCGTCCTGGTCCGCCGTGTCGCCGGCCGCGACCATCGCCCCCTGCTTGCCGGAGGCGATCACGCGGCCATCCTGGAACGCCTCCTCATCCAACGCTCCCCGCTCTACGCCGAAGCCGACCTCATCGTGGACTGCACCGACGAAACCCCCGAGATCACCACCTCCCGCGTCGTCCAGGCCATGACCGACTGGAACCCGCCCCAACGCCTCGACGTCACCCTCCCCTCCGCCAGCTACCAGGTCATCATCGGCGAACGCCTGCTCGAACGCGCCGGAGCCCTGCTCGCCTCGGTCCTCCCCCAGAAACGCGCCGTCATCATCACCGATGAATCCGTGGCCCCCTCCATCTCCCCGCCCTGCACGACGGCCTGGCCCAGACCGGCATCGCCACCACCACCATCATCGTCCCCCCCGGCGAGGCCTCGAAATCCCTCCAGTCCTGGGAAAACGTGGTCGGCCCAGTTGCTCGACCAGCGGGTGGAACGCCGCACCGCCATCATCGCCCTGGGCGGAGGCGTCATCGGCGACCTCGCCGGTTTCGCCGCGGCCAGCACCCTCCGCGGCCTGCCCTTCATCCAAATCCCCACCACCCTGCTCGCCCAGGTGGATTCCTCCGTCGGCGGCAAGACCGGCGTGAACACCGCCCACGGCAAGAACCTCGTCGGCGCCTTCCACCAGCCCCGCATGGTCATCGCCGATACCGCCACCCTCGCCACTCTGCCCATCCGCGAGCTCCGCGCCGGCTACGCCGAGATCATCAAGGCCGGCCTGATCGGCGACGCCGCCTTCTTCGCCTGGTGCGAGCAGCACGGCCCCGCCCTGCTCGCCGGCGACCGCCCCACCCAGGCCGAGGCCATCCATCGCGCCTGCGCCTTCAAGGCCGAAATCGTGGGCGACGACGAACGCGAGGAAAAACCCTCCGACGGCCGCGCTCTGCTCAATCTCGGCCACACCTTCGCCCACGCCCTCGAAGCCGAATACGGCTACACCGGCGGCCTTCTGCATGGCGAAGCCGTCGCCGTCGGCCTCGGCCTCGCCTTCCGCCTCTCCGCCCGGCTCGGCCTCTGCCCCGACCAGGACGCCCAGCGCGTCGTCGCACACGTGGAATCAGCGGTTTGCCTGCGGAACTTTCCACCCTCAACCGACGTTTCTGTGCCGCAACCCTGGTCGGTCACATGCGACGCGACAAGAAAGTGCGTGACGGCGCCCTGACCTTCGTCCTGGCCCGCGGCATCGGCCAGGCCTTCACCGCCCGTGACGTGCCGGAAGACGCCGTCATCGCCCTCCTGCGCAACGAGGGATGTACGTGAGCGCGATCGCCCGAGGCTGCAAGCCCGTGTCGCGCTCTCAACCTCAGAGCCCGCGCTGTCTGAAAAGTGACACAGCCCAGGTCTGGCCCGGTGCTGGCCTTCCTGCAATTCTCTCCCGCTTGACCGAAGCATCGTCCATGCCGCCAGTCTCCGAGGTCGCCCAAGGGGATATTACCCAGGCCGATACCGGCCTCGATCGGGATGTCTTCCTTCGCACCCTGATTCGGGAGCTCGCCGGCATCCTTGAAGAGGTGGTCGGCCTCAAAGAAGCCTCCGGCTTCATCAGCGTCGTCGGCCAGCGCTGTCGGGGAGCAGATCAACGCCGACTACTCCGCGCCCTGCCGGCTTCGAGAATCTGTCCCGGAGCCAGGTCGCCCAGGTGCTGGTGGACCTGAAGCGCCGTATCGAAGGCGATTTCTACATCATCGAGGAAACCGACGAGAGGATCGTCCTCGGCAACCGCGCGCTGCCCCTTCGCCGAGAAGGTCGTCGGCCGCCCCTCCATGTGCATGATGACCTCCAATGTCTTCGGCAACATCGCCGCGGAGAACCTCGGCTACGGCAAGATCGAGTTGCAGCAGACCATCGCCGCGGGCACTCGGGATGCCGCGTCGTTATTTATCTCACCCCCACGCCCGAGGCCGCTGCGGCCAGTGGCCGGGAATACTTCCGCTCAGCGTGAGAATGTCAGGGGCGCTGCCGCCTCATCTGCGTATCCTGCTCGATCTCATCGATGAACCGTTGCTGCTGGTCCAGCCCGCCGGAACCGTCCTCGGCGCCAATGAAGGCGCCGGCCGCCAGTTCGGCATATCCCTACGGAGACCTGCTCGGCCGTCACCTGGCCGAGATGACCGAACCTCCGTGGGACAAGACCCAGACCCTTCTGCGTCGTGTCTCCGGCAGCCGCCAGTCCATCGTCGGCGCCCTTGACCTGCGCCGCTCGGACGGCACCGTCATCCACTGGCGCTGCTGCGGCAATCTGGTCCAACCCGCGGCAAACGGCACACCGCCGGTCCTCTGCCTCCGCTCCCGCGAGCCGGCCGAGGCCCGGTCGCCTTTCCTTCACCTGAACCGCCAGCTCGAAAACCTCAAGCAGGAGGTCACCCGCCGTCAGCTCGCCGAGGCTCGCCTCCAGCAGGTCAACGCCCGCCTGGAAGCCCTCGTGGCACAGGAGATCGCCGCCCGCGAGCAGGCCCAGCACCGCGTGGCGCAGTTGCAGAGGATGGAGGCTCTAGGGCCAGCTCGCAGCCGGAATAGCCCACGATTTCAACAACGTTCTGCAGGCCGTCACGGGCGGCCTCGCGCTCGTTCAGGCCCGCGCGGCCGACACCGACCAGGTCCGCCGATACGCCGGCATGGCGCTGGAAGCGGCCGCCCGCGGCGCCACCATCACCGGACGCTTGCTGGCCTTCGCGCGCCGGGGAGACCTCCGCGCCGAGCCGCTCGATCCCGCCCCGATCCTGGCCGAGCTTCAGGAAATATTGGTCCCGACCCTCGGCCCCGATATCACCATCCATACCGCGGTCGCTCCGGGAACGCCCTTCCTCCAGGCTGACCGCGGCCAGCTCGAAACCGCGCTCATCAACTTCGCCACCAACGCCCGCGACGCCATGCCCCACGGCGGCACCCTCACCATCGAGGCAGCACCGGACACGGTCGGCCCCGGCCACCCTGCCGGTCTCGCGGCCGGTGGCTATGTCCGTCTGCGCGTCACCGACACCGGCACCGGAATGGACCAGGCAACACTCGCCCGGGCGGCGGAACCCTTTTTCACCACCAAACCCGTCGGCCGCGGCACCGGCCTTGGCCTTGCCATGGCCCGCGGCTTCGCCGAGCAGTCCGGCGGCGGTTTGGCCATCGACAGCACCCCGGGCCAGGGAACCACCGTAACCGTCTGGCTTCCCGCGACATCCGCCGCTGCGGATCGTGGCGCGCTCCCTCATGCCAAGCCCCGCTGCCCCGCCCCCGCCCGGCGCGTTCTGCTGGTGGACGACGATGCACTCGTGCGCGAGGTCCTCGCCCAGAATTTCGCAGGAGTCCGGCTACGAGGTCGTCCAGGCCCCCGATGGCCTGGCCGCGATGGCTTGGCTCGACCAAGGCGGAACCGTCGATCTCCTGATCACCGATTTCTCCATGCCCGGCATGAACGGACTGACCCTCATCAGCGAGGCGCGGCGCAAGCACCCCGCGCTCCCGGCGATCCTGCTCACCGGCTACGCCGATGCGTCCGTCCAGCTCGCCGGCGCGGACGGAAAAGACGCAAACACCCCGGTTCTGCGCAAGCCCGTGCGCAACAGCGAACTGGCCGAACGGGCAGCCGCCTTGCTCGGAGCCGCGGGACCGTGACCGCCATTTCGGCACCCGGCGAACTGCCTCCATCCAGGCCGTCTGGAAAGGCCCGTCCCTGCTCGGCAAGCTCGGCCCCGGCCTCATCACCGGCGCCGCCGACGACGACCCCAGCGGCATCGCCACCTACTCCCAGGCCGGAGCCGCCTTCGGCACCGCCCTCGGCTGGTCCGTGGTCCTCACGCTCCCGTTCATGATCGCCGTGCAGGAAGCCAGCGCCCGCATCGGCCGCGTCACCGGCAAGGGCCTTGCGGCCGTGCTCCGGGACCACGCTCCCCGCCCGATCCTGATCGGCCTCGTGGTGCTCCTGCTGATCGCCAACGTCCTCAACATCGGCGCCGATATCGCCGCCATGGGCGAGTCCGTTCGCCTCATCGTCGGCGGGCCGGCCCGGCTCTACGCGGTCCTCGTCGCCCTGTTCTGCGCCGCGGCCGAAATCTGGATCTCCTACCAGCGCTACGTCGTCTTCCTCAAATGGCTCACCCTCTCGCTCCTCACCTACATCGCCCTGCTGTTCGTGGTGCACGTCCCCTGGGCCAGGTCGCCTGCGGCGCCTTCGTCCCCCACCTCGACCTGAACCGCGAGGCCTTCGCCATGCGTGGTCGCCGTCCTCGGCACCACCATCAGCCCCTATCTGTTCTTCTGGCAGGCCGACCAGGAAGCCGAGGATGAGGCCGTCTCCCGTGATCCCCGCCCTTGCGGACCCACCCCGCGATGCCCCGCGGGAGATGCGGCGCATCGGCTTCGACACCTGGAGCGGCATGGCCTTCTCCAACGTCGTCGCCCTCGCCATCCTGATCGGCGCCGCGGCCACCCTGCACCTGCACGGCACCACCCAGATCGACTCCGCCGAGCAGGCCGCCAGCGCCCTGAAACCCATCGCCGGGCAATACGCCAGCCTGATCTTCGCCCTCGGCATCTTCGGCACCGGCCTGCTCGCCGTACCCACCCTGGCCGGCTCCGCCGCCTATGCGGTGGGCGAGGCGTTCGATCTCCGCGTCGGCCTCCGCCGCAGCGCCCGCAGGCGCCTCGGCCTTCTATGCCATCCTCGCCGGCGCCACCCTGACCGGCCTCGCCATCGTCTTTTCCCCGATCGACCCGATCAAGGCCCTGGTCTGGTCCGCGGTCCTCAACGGCGTCGTCGCCGTGCCGGTCATCATCGCCCTGGTCGTGATGGGCTCTTCCGCCCGCGTCATGGGAACCCTGACACTCCCCTGGCCGCTGCGTCTCCTGAACTGGTGCACCGCCCTGCTCATGGGCGCCGGCACCATCGGCATGATCGTGCTGTAATACCAGTCGGCCGAAAGGCCGACTGGTATGCGCGCGGGGTTGGTGGGGCGGCCGCGCGCGAAATCAAGAGGATACCAGCCGGCCGACCACAGACCGAAGAGTTAAACATTCGGCCGGCTGGTATAATGCCACCGACCCGCCGCCATGGTGGGCTTGGTCCGCCGTTCGGAGGAATCCTTCCCACGAACCTCCCGCGGCCCGAGTTTCTCCTTATGAAGGACGTGACTCTCCCCCCAGAGTTGGAATGCTTCGCAGCGGAGGCGATCGCTACCGGCCGGTATCGGAACGTCACCGAGATCGTCACTGCTGCCCTCAGCCTTCTCAGGCGTCTCGAAGCCGAGCGCACCACCTTTATCGAATCCCTCGAGCTGGCGGAGAGCGATGCCGATCGGAACGGCTGGCATACCCTCGACCAGGTCCAGGCCGAGGCAGACCGCATTATCGCCGCAAAACGCGATGCGGCTTGAGTGGCCCCACCAAGTCTGGACCGGCGCCGGCCCCCCACCACGTCATTGCGAGGAGCGCGCAGCGTGACGAAGCAATCCAGGCAAACCGCACCCGGACACCCCGCAGTCCGGAAATCGATGGTGCGGGCCGGAAATGTCCTCGCGAGCCGGCGCACCTGCCCCGAAGCGAAGTGGGGCCAACCCACCGTCGCCACGCCTTTGTCACACCTCCGAACCCGCTGATACCGCCCGGGTCTTCCCCTTCATCCGCCCCATCAACCCCCGCAGCTTCGCCGCAAGATCCTCAACCTGGAACGGCTTCTGCAGCACCCGCTCCTCACCCGCCTCCCGCAGCGCCGACACATCCGCATAGCCCGTGATGAACAGCACCGGCAGCCCGGGCCGCCGCGCCTGTGCCGCCTTCGCCACCTCCGCCCCGGTCATGCCCGGCATGGCGTAATCCACCAGCAGAACGTCGATTTGGGTCCCCCGCTCCAGCAGGTCGATCACCGCGCCCCCGCTGCCTGCCTCGATCACCTCGTAGCCCAGGTCTTTCAGGAACTGGCGCCGTTACCTCCCGCACCGCGCTGTCATCATCCACCAGCAGCGCGGTCCGGCACGCCGCCTCGTCCACGCTCCCGCCCTGGTTCCGCCGGCTCTCGCTCCGCCTGGCAGCAGCCTCCGCCCGGGGCACATACACGCTCACCGTGGTGCCCTGCCCCAGCACCGACCGGATGCTCACCCCGCCGCCTGACTGCTTGGCGAACCCATACGCCTGCGCCAGCCCCAGCCCCGATCCGCGGCCCACCGGCTTGGTCGTGAAGAACGGCTCGAACGCCCGGGCCTGCACTTCCTCGCTCATCCCCGTCCCGGTATCGCTGACCGACAACGCCACATACTCCCCTGGCCCCGGCTCCTCCGGCCGTTCCGCCGGCCCGAGCCGCACATTCGCCGTCCGCACCGTCAGCCGTCCGCCCTGGCTCATCGCGTCCCGCGCGTTGATCGCCAGGTTCAGGATGATCAGCTCGATCTGGGTGGCGTCCACCAGCGCCGGCCACAGGGCCTCCTGCAGCGACGTCTCGATCCGGATCGTCCCGCCCATCGTCGTCCGCAGCAGATCGCGCAACTCCGCCACCGTCTCGTTCAGATCGACCGGCTTCGGCTCCAGCCGCTGCCGGCGAGAGAACGCCAGCAACTGCCCCGTCAGCAGGGCCCCGCGTTCGGCGGCTGTCCGCATCTGGCCCAGCCGGCGCATCAACCTCGCGTCCCGCCCCAGTTCCCGCTCCAGGAACGTCAGATTCCCCAGCACCACCGTGAGCAGATTGTTGAAATCATGGGCGACGCCGGAGGTCAGTTGGCCCACCGCCTCCAGCCGCTGCATCTGCCGCAGCGTGTCCTCCACCTTCTCCCGTTCCTCGATCTGCCGCGTCAGCGCCCGATTTGCCGCGGCAAGCTCCTCGGCTGCCTGCTTTTCTTCGCTGATGTCGTGCCCGACGGCGTACAGCAGCCCGTCATCCGGCACCACCGTCCACGAAAACCAGCGATAGCTCCCGCCCTTGCTCCGCACCCGGTTCTCGAACTTCGCCGGACCCGCACCGGGCGCAACGTCATCGGCCAGGCCGCGATCGTCCGGGTGCACCAGGGTCCGTACGCTCGTCGCCAGCATCTCCGCCTCGCTCCAGCCGAGCAGGCCGGCCCAGGCCTGGTTCGATAGAACCGGCACGCCGTCCGAGGCACGCGACACCACCAGCAGGTCAGGCGAGATCTCCCATACCCGGTCCCGCTCTCGCGTCCGGGCCCGCACCTCGCGCTTGAGCAGCTCGTTCAACCGCTGCAACCGCGCTTCGCTGCGCATCAGCGCAGCCTCGGCACGCCGGCGCTCCTCCCGCTCACGCGCCTCCGCCAGCGCCCGTTCCACCGCCGCGGGGAGCCGCGCCAGGCTGCGCTTCAGCACATAGTCGGTGGCCCCCTGTTTCAGCGCCTCGATGGCGAATTCCTCGCCCAACTCGCCGGAGACGAAAATGAACGGCACCTCCGGGCGCTTGCCCCGCAGCACCCTCAGCGCGGTAAATCCATCGAAATCCGGCAGCGAATACTCCGCCAGCACCAGGTCGAACCCGCCCGCCTCCACCGCCCGGGTGTACTCGGCCAGGGTGCGCGTCCGTTGCAGCGCATGCTCCCCCAATCCGCGGCGCAGCACCGTCTCCAGCATTTCCGCGTCCATGTCGCTGTCCTCCAGCAGCATCAGACGCACAGGATCGGTCATGCAGGACTGCCGTTCGGATGGCGCGGCGGCTCAAGGCCCGGAACACGCCAGGGATCGCCCGGAAGAATTATTGAAATCCAACGCTTCAGCGCCACCCCGGGTTACCAAAAGCCCCGTTGACGATTGCGCATTCCCCCGGCGCGGCGGAAATCGTCCACCCCGGCCGGACGTTCCACCACGCGGGTCCAACCGCGGAAAAGAGGTCACGCATGTCACCCCTGACGATCCTGATCATCCGCCATGGCGAAAAGCCCGAGGACCCTCAAGGCGGGCCCTGGCGTGGCCCGGGCCTCACCGATGCCGGCACCGAAAGCCGGCACTCCCTGATCGTGCGAGGGTGGCAACGGGCCGGAGCCTGGGCCGCCTTGTTCGGGGCGGGGCTTGCCGGGTCAGACTATCCCCGGCCGCATGCGGTCTTCGCCGCGGACCCCAATGAAACCCCGACCGACGAGCATCCCGTCAGCAAGCGCCCCTGGGAAACGATCGTGCCGCTATGTGAGCGCCTGGGCGCCCCGCCCGTGACCCAATTCGGTGTCGGCGACGAGGCGGCAATGCTCGACGCGGTCCGTCAGACCACGGGAACCGTCCTGATCTGCTGGGAACATAAGAAGATTATCGACGCGATCCTTCCCGAACTGACCAAGGGCCAGACGGTCCCGGACCTTCCCACGAAATGGCCCGGGTCCCGCTTCGACGTGGTGCTGCGCTTCGATCGCCCGGACAGCGCCGCCCCCTGGATCTTCCGCCAGTTGTTTCCGTGCCTGCTGGGCGGCGACTTCGACGCGCCCTTGTGATGGCGCCGGGGCGGTCTAGCCCGCCCCGGATGCTCAGCCTGTACAATATCCATGGAACGGTCCTGGGAGATCCCCATGCTCGCAGCGGACATGATCGACGCCTATCGCGAAGCCCAGGCTCGGGCCGCTCCCTCCGCCTGCTTCCGCCAGCAGCGCCCGGCCGCATGATCAACAAGATCGTCCGCGACATGGCCGAGGCCATCGCCGGCATCCAGGACGGCTCGACCGTGCTGGTCGGCGGCTTCGGCGCCGTCGGCCAGCCTAACGCGCTGATCGACGGACTGATCGAACAGGGGGCGAAGCACCTGACCGTCGTGGCCAACAACGCCGGGGTCGGCCGGGTCGGCCTGGCCCGCCTGATGGACCTCGGCCGGGTCCGCAAGATCGTCTGCTCCTTCCCGCGCTCCTCCGACCCCGTCGTGTTCGAGTCGCTCTACCGGGCCGGCAAGATCGAGCTGGAGATCGTGCCCCAGGGCACCCTCGCCGAGCGCATGCGGGCGGCCGGCGCCGGAGTCCCGCTGTTCTTCACCGCAACCGGCGTCGGCACCAAGATGGCAATGGGCAAGGAAGTGCGGGAGATCGACGGCCGGTCCTATGTGGCCGAACGCTCCCTGCCCGGCGACGTGGCCCTGGTCGAGGCGTGGGAGGCCGATCGCTGGGGCAACCTGACGTTCCGCAAGTCAGGCCGCAACTTCAACCCCGTCATGGCGATGGCGGCCAAACTGACGATCGTCCAGTCGCAGCACATCCGCGAGCTGGGGGAGATCGATCCGGACCACGTGCACACGCCGGGCATCTTCGTCGATCGCGTGCTGCACGTGCCGTACGGCGACCCGTCAGGATTTTAGCCGCATGCGCAACGGCATCTCGCGCAGCCTCACCCCCGTCGCATCCGCAACCGCGTTCGCAATCGACGCCGAGGCCGGTCCCTGCCCGCACTCGCCGGTGCCCAGATACGGCAGCCCGGGCCGATCCATCACCTGTACGTCGATCCGCTCGGGCATCGCATCGAACCGCGCGATCGGATAGCTGCTCCAGTCCCGGCTCACCACACGCTCCCCGCTCAACACCACCTGCTCGTATAACGTCCAGCTCAGAGCCTGCACGATGGCTCCTTCTACCTGGTTGCGGATGCCGTCCGGATTGACCGCCTGTCCGCTATCGACCGCGGCGAACACCCGCCCGATCCTGATCCGTCCATCCGGTCCCACCCCCGCCTGCAGCGCCACGGCGCAGTACGCGCCGATATTCTTGTAGCGCGCGAACCCGAACCCCCGCCCTGAACCACGGCCGGCGTCCCGCCAGCCGAACCCCTCCGCGGCCGCCTGCACCACCGCCCTGGCCCGGCCATCGGTCAGATGAGCAAGCCGGAACGCCACCGGATCGGCTCCAGCCGCCCCCGCAAGCTCATCCATGAAGCACTCGATGGCGAACACGTTCAGATGGGCGCCCAATGAGCGCAGCGCCGAGACCCGCACCGGCATCTCCGGCACGAAATGATAGACCACGTGCGCGGTCGGAAAATCATACAGCGGGATGCTGTTCCGATCCCCTCCGCCCTCGGGCATCGGGATCGGCTTGGGTGGAGGCCGCGGAAACGGCGGGTCCAACTCCGCGCCTGCCAGCAGCACGCCGGCCGGTCCCGGCCGCTGGCTGTGCACGTTGCTCCAGATCTGGAAGTCCCATGCGGCGACCCGGCCCGCCTGGTCCAGTCCGCCCGACACCTCCACCACCATCGCCGGTCCGTACGGCTCCCAGTACTGCTCCTGCTCGCGCATCCATTGCAGGCGGATCGGCCGTCCGGGCATCGCATGCGCCAGCACGGCGGCATCGGCCGCCGCGTCATCCGCGCCGTTCTGGCCGTAGCAGCCCGCGCCCTCCAGATGGATGCACCGCACCTTGGCCAGTGGCAGCCCGAGCAGTTCGGCCAGCGCCGCCCGCAGCGGAAACACGCCCTGGGTGTGGGTCCACACCGTCAGCGTGCCGTCGGACTCATACAGCGCCACGGCGCAGGACGGGCCGATCGCCCCGTGCGCCAGGAACGGCCGTGCGTAGCGAGCACGAAGCGTGTTCACCGCCGTACCCGCCGAACCGCTCCGGTTCAGCACCGCCACATCCTGCGCCGGCGAAGACCGCAGGAAAGCGCCGACCTCCTCGGACTTCGGCAGGGACCGCCCCGGACCCCAGCGCGCCGAGGCCGCCAGCGCCCGCATCGCCTGGATCGCGGTGAACTCGCGCTCGGCGATCACGCCGAGAAAGCTGCCCTTCCGCACCACCGATACCACGCCGGGCAGGTGCAGCGCCGCCTCCTGGTCCACGTCGAGCAACGGCCCGCCATAGGCGATCGGCCGAACCACCCGGGCGTGCAGCATGCCCGGCAACCGCATGTCCTGCACGAAGCTCGGCACGCCGGTGAGCTTGCCGGGGATATCGACCCGCGGCATCGACCGCCCGACCAGCCGGTAGGCGCGATGGCGGCTTGAGCGGCAGCGGCTCCAGCGCCGGGCGGTGCAAATCCACCGCCGGGGCCAGCACGCCATACGCCGCCCGGCGCCCATCGGGCGCCACCACCGCCCCGTCAGAGGTCCGCAAGTGCCCGGCCTCCAGCCCCCATCGCCGTGCCGCGGCGTCCATCAGCAGGGCACGCACGCAGGCCGCCGCGTCGCGCACCGCGGTGGCGCTGTTGTCCATGGAATGGCTGCCCGCCGTGTAACCCTCGTTCGGCGTGCGACCGGTGTCCGCGGTGATCAGCGTAATACGCCCCGGCGCTACATCCAGCTCCTCGGCCGCCACCTGGATGATCGCGGTGCTGATGCCCTGCCCCAGTTCCGCCTTGCCGGTCAGCACGGCGATGTCGCCGTCCGGGCTGACCCGGATCCAGGAATCCAGCATCGGAGCGAGGCTTCAGGTCGCCTTCGCCCGCCTCATCGGCGAACGCCGGCGCTTCGAACCGGAACCCGACCAGCAGCGCGCCGCCGCTCAGCAGGGCGCGGCGTGACAGGGCGGTCATCGCGCCGCGATCTCCTCGCCGCGCGGCGGATCGCCCGCAATATCCGCATGTGCGTGCCGCACCGGCACAGATTCGGCTGCATGAACCGGCGGATCTCCGCGTCGCTCGGCGCAGGCGTGGCGCTCCAGCAGAGCCTGCGCCCGCATCATCATGCCCGGGATGCAGTAGCCGCATTGCGCCGCCTGCTCCTGTATGAAGGCGCGCTGCACCGGGCCGTCGTCCAGGCCCTCGATGGTGCGCACCCGCCGGCCCTCCACCGCGAGCAGCGGCGTGACGCAGGAGAACACCGGATCATCGTCCAGCAGCACGGTGCAGGCCCCGCATTGGCCGAGGCCGCAGCCGAACTTCGCACCGTTCAGCCGGAAGTCCTCCCGCAGCACATACAGCAGCGGCGTCGCCGGATCGGCGTCCGTGGAGACCGTCACGCCGTTCAGCATCAGGGTGGTCACCGCCGGGCCTCCTGCACCCGATCCGCCAGGTCCGGCCATGGCGGGCGCCCGGCGGACGCCCGCAGCCATTGCAGCACGGCGGCGATCTGCTGGTCGTTCAGCATCGGCGCGAAGCCGGGCATCCAGGCGCCGCGCTGCTCCGGCGCCGGCTGGCGTCCATGCAGGATCAGCCGGATCGCGCCGCTCGGATCATTCCCGGTGATGGCACGCGTGTCCGGCAGCAGCTTCTGCCCCGCCAGCACCCGGGGCGATCCGGGCGCATGACAGTCGGCGCAGGCACCCTGGAAGATCGTCTCTCCCACAGGTTGCGCAGCCGCCGCATGGGGATCGTCAGAACCGCCAGCAGTGCCATCCGCAGGACCATCGGCCCGCATCTACGCCGCCCGGCGAGAGCGGGCTAAGTCACAAGCACGGCAGCCGGTGCGGACCGGGTCAAAGCGGCTTGTGCGCCCGCTCCAGCAGCCGCGCGAAAATCCCGGGCTTCTTCGCCGCCTTGGCCGCCTGCGCCGCGGCCTTCTTCTGCTCCCGCGTCGCCCGCTCCTGTTCGCGCTGCTTGCCGTCCAGCCACTTGTCCAGGCTCACGCCCGCCTTCGCGGCGCGCTTGGCCTCATAGGCCTTCTGCGCCTCGGTCATCTGCCGTGTCTGCTTCGCTGCCATGGGGGCGCTTAGTAAATCCGCGACCCGGCGCGTTCCAGTGCCCCCAGCGCCAGATTGATCGCCAAGCCCGGCGAGCGCCAGCAGAACCACCGCGGCGAACATGCGAGGGATCTCCAGCCGGTAGCCGGCCTCCAGGATGCGGTACGCCAGGCCCGAGGCGAACCCGCCGGACCCGGCGACGAACTCCGCCACCACGGCCCCGACCAGGGCCAGGCCGCCCGAGATGCGCAGCCCCGACAGGAAGAACGGCACCGCCGAGGGCACCCGCAGCAGCACCAGCCTTCGCCAGCGTCCCGCGCCATACAGGCGGAACAGATCGGCCAACTCCGGCGGCGCCGATCCCAGGCCCGAGGCGGTGTTGGCGAACACCGGAAAGAACGCCACGATCGTCGCGCAGGCCACCAGCGCGGCGAAGGCGTTGCCGATCAGCACGATGATCAGCGGCGCGATGGCGATGATCGGCGTGACTTGCAGCGCCACCGCCCAGGGTTGGATGGCCGCGCGGGCCAGCGGCGACAGGTCCATCGCCACTGCCAGCGCCACTCCGAGGGATGCGGCCACACACAACGCCACGGCGGTGACCGCCAGGGTGGACAGTAGCGCCGCGCCCAGCCCTCCCGGGTCGGCTGCGATTGCCGCGATGATCCGCACCGGCCCGGGCAGCAGATACGGCGGAATGCCGAAGAGCCGCACCGCACCCTCCCACAGCCCGAGCGCCAGCAGTGCGAAGATCGTCGGAGCCAAGCGCCGGCTCATGCGGCTTGCATCCTTCTTTGTTCCTCCCTTACTATCGCCGCATGTTCCCCCGGGTCACAGGGACGCGAATTAGCCACCCGGCTGCCTGAAGCGCAGCCGGGCCGAGCACCCGCGTTTCCCTCTGAACCCGAGGTTTCCCTTATGTCCGACCTGTCGTACGCCGATCCGCCGCTCATGGACGTCCGCTTCTTGCTCGACGCCGATGCCGTGCCGGGATTGCTCCTCCGTCTCCTGCAGCCCTTCGCCCGGCGCGATCTCACGCCCGACCGGATGTGGTCGCACCGCAACGGAACCGTGCTGCATGCCGAGATCGCCGTGCACGCCATGCCGGCCGATGCCGTGCCGTTGGTCGAGGGGAATCTCCGCCAGGTCGTCGGCGTGCGGAACGTGACGCTGGTCCGGCCGATGGTGGCGCAGGCGGCGTGACGGGTCCATCGCGTGAGCGGCGAACGCCGAGGCGTCACCCCAACCCAAAAAACAGCGCCATTGCACGCACAACCGTCAACATCGTCTCCTCATCCACACGCCCGATGACGCGGCGGACCTTCTCGCGGCGGATCGTCTGCGGCCGGTGCACGACGATCTGCGATGCGGCCCGGAGCCCGTTCGCCTCGGACACCGCCACATCAACCCGCGTGATGGCCGGCACCAGGTGAGAGCTGACCAAAGGCAGCACCGTCACGGTCGGAAGCTCGGCAAACAGATCTGACTGGACGACCAGCGCCGGGCGCGGCTTTCCTCCATCGCCCTGAAGGGCGACGACCACCAGCTCTCCCCGCCGCATGTGGGTCTATCCCCAGGCGTCCGCCGTTGCAGCTTCCCAAAAAGCCGCATCCTCCCGCCCATCCGGGGTTTCCTCGGCAGCGGCGATCAAACGGCATTGCCGGCTGACCTCCGCCGCGAAGCCGGGCCGCCGTGTATCCGGAATCCACACCTGAACCGGCCGGAGCCCGGCCGCCCGCAGCTTGTCGCGCGCCTTCTCAACCCGCTCGATGGTGCTCTGGGTCATCTGCTACATGTAGCAATGCACTGTCCTGCAATCCAGCGCGGGTACGATCCTCCAGAGCTAAATCATCGCCATCCGGCTGTTGCGCAGATCCGTCACCAGCATGCTCCCCGGCGCGTGGGTGATGCAGAACGGCGGCTTCGCGGCGGCGATCACCGCCTGCGGCGTGACCCCACAGGCCCAGAACACCGGCAACTCGTCCGGATGCACCGGCACCGCGTCGCCGTAATCGGGTTCGGCCAGGTTCTTGATCCCGATCGCCTCCGGCAGCCCGATATGCACCGGCGCGCCGTGCACGGAGGGGAATCGCGACGTGATCTGCACCGCCCGGATCGCGTCGGCCGGCCGCATCGGCCGCATCGAAACCACCAGCGGACCGCGGAACGCGCCGGCCGGGCGTGCACGCGATCGACGTCCGATACATCGGCACGTTCGATCCGCAGCTCATGTGCCGCATCTCGATTCCGTCCTCGATCAGCGCATGCTCGAACGAGAAGGAGCAGCCGATCGCGAACCCGACCAGCTCGTCGTGCCAGATATCGGTGATGTCGGTCGGTTCAGCCACCAGCTCGCCGTCGCGCCAGATGCGGTAGCGCGGCAGATCGGTGCGCAGGTCTAGATCCTCGCCCAACGCGGGGAGCCGGGGGTCCCCGGGATGGGTCACGGCCAGCACCGGGCACGGTTTGGGATTGGCGTGGGCGAAACGCAGGAAGTCATGCGCCAGGTCGCGCGGCAGGATGACCAGGTTCGCCTGCACGTTGCCCGGCGCCAAACCAGCCGTCGGGCCGCTGATCTCCCCGCGCCGGATGCGCCGCCGCTCTGCCGCGCCCAGGCCGATGCCGCTCATCCCGTCCATGATCTGCTCCTTCGCCGCGGTAACCTACTTCTGTGCCGCTTGTGCGGGCAAATGGCCGTGGTTTCGCGATCAAGGATACCCCTCATGCCGCAAGGTCGAGAGCCTCGCCGAGTTCTTCCCGCGCTAGCTTGTGGTGATTGACGAGCAGGGTCAGAATCGTTCGTTCCGAGACACGGAAGTGCTCCGCTGCATCCTGCTGCGCCTCAACGGAGTAATCGCCCTTGAGAAACGTATCGACCGCTACGAACGGGCTCAGCAGCTCCGCGGCAAACGAGCGCTGCATCTTTTGGCGGTAAGTATATGCTCGGGTCGCCGCGTGTAGCCGGCCAGTAGCAGGCGGGACGATACGGTCCGCGAGGAGCCGCGCTAACTCAAAACGACGCCCTGTCTCACTCCCGGACCGGAACACGACATCAACATCGCCTTTCCCACCGTCCAGCGCGAATGCCAGCGGGGAGGAGGATGTTGTTCGAAGCCCCTCGCGAGCGATGCCGTTCATTTGCGCGAGTTGGTCATCGTTGATCGGCGCGGCACCGAGGCCATGCTCCTGGCGCACGACCTGAGCCGCGCGTTCGCCGATCTCCCATGCTGGAGCCTCGCCCCAGGGCGGCAGCAATGTATCGGACAGCAGCTTGATCCCACTGCTGCTGCGCCCGCGCGCACCGTTCTTCTTCGCAAGGTGAGCCAGGTCCGACATCTGCAATATCGGGCCACCTCGCCCAGCTTCTGCAGCCAGTTCCTCGACCGGCTGTTCGCCCAAGGCTGCGACGTTGGCGATCAGTCTATCGACGGCATCATCCTGGTCATCGTCAGGATCCCGAGCCAGCAGCGCTTCAAGCCGACGCCGTTGTGTTTGCGCCGGGTCAGCGCGTTCAGCTTTCACATCAGCCCAGATGCGAGAAAGAGGCGTATCCTTCAGGCCATCTTTCAACAGCCGGCCCTCTACTATACCGATGAACGCGTCAACCGCTAACTCGAAAGTCCTGGATGGAACAATCGTCGGATTTGCACCCAGGTAGCGAAAGGGCTTCCCGTCGGGGCAGATCGAGGGATCGGAGAGCAGCGTTGTGCGCTCCCCATCCGAAAATATGGTCAGATTCGGCCACATGTAGCCTTCGCCGATCGCCGTCATCTTGTGGGCGCGCCACCAATCTGCGGCTGGCGACCGCGGCTCGTAACGCAGACGCCACCAGTTCCAGGCAAACCATTCGGCTGCATGGTAGCCGGAGACGAGCGGGCCATCGCGGTAACCCTCAATGTAATGGTCGATGCCCGAGGTAAGCGATCCTGACTGTGTTTCGATCGTAAAGCGGCCGAAGCAGACGCGCTCCTCCGGAGCGGCGTTGTCCACTCGCTCAGGTGCAAGAGTGATCTTCAGGGCCTCGGCCATCGGCGTCTCCACTCCTCTCGGACATATTGACGCATTTCCCGCTCATCCTCGCTCAACCGGTAGCCATGATACACGACATCGGGCGGTCTGGTCTTTGCCTCGTAAACTTCCCCCTGTTCATCCACGGCCCAAATGTACTTCGGTGTACTGCCTGGTTCGAAAGGGCTGATCATTCCCGCTGCAATTCCAGCCCGGAACAGAGCGGTCGCCTCAGCGACCAAAACTGGCCGAAGATCGTCGCAAACGTCTTTGGAGGGCCGTGGGTTGGTTGGTGGCTGGAAGCCGTAGTCTCCGGGGCGCAGCTTATGATGCCCGTTGTTATCCGATCGCGTCGCCGCGTAGCGCAAGCGTTGCGCCAAGCCGTTCAGGAGTTCGCCTGACGGAGACTTCCAGGGGAGCGAGCCGCCGAGCCGGCCGGTTACTCTGTCGTTTTGCCATGACGAGGCAGCGCCTCTCTGAAGCAGCTCATTCCGTCCATGCGCACCCTCCCGCTCCCGCCGAACAACCTAATCCTGCTCCTTCTCCTGCGCCAAACGGCGAGCCGCTTCGCGAATCAGCTCGAGCTGGCGCCAGCCGCGCTGGATTTCCGGAGCCAGCAACGGACCGAGGCCAGCGGTCTCCGGCGGATCGGGCGCCTCCGGGGGCGCCGGCCCGCCGGCAACCGCGGCCGCCAGCACATCGATCTCCTGGCTGAACACCGCCCCGGCCGGTCCAAGATCCGCATTCAAATCGGGCGCGATCTGCATCAACGCCGCGGCGACCCCGGCCAGCCGGCGAGCGGCCGCGGTGATCGTCATGGCGGCGCCGACAATCCTCTCTTGGTGGCGCCGCGGCTCGCTCATGATGCGCTGAAGCGATGCGTCCGCATTGTTGCTCGCCACACCCGCGGCCCGGCGCTTGGCCTCCACCTCGTCGAGCGTGTCGGGGTGGTCCCGCAACCGCACCGCAGCGAGAAAGAACGCCCCGTTGCTGCGGATGTTCTCGGCCAGACGCGGGCGCAGATAACGCGCCTCCCAGCTCGGCCAGAGCAGGAAGCTGGCGGCCAGGCCGATGGCCGAACCCACCGCGGTGTCGATGGCGCGCAGCTCCGCCAGATGCGGGGTCAACCCGGCGCCAGTCTGAAACAGCTCGGCCATCAGCACGATGGTCGGCGTGAGGAACAGCACGAACAGCGCGTAGCTGACACCGCGGATCGACATGGTGATCAGGCACAGCGGCAGGATGATCAGCGTGGCCTGCGCCGGACCATGGAGCAGGAACGCCGCGGCTGCGGCGATCAGCCCACCCAGCACGCTGCCTCCGGTGCGCTCCAGCGCCCGGGTCCAGGTGGCCGAGGGATAGACCTGCAACACCGCCACGGCCGTCAGCGTCAGCCAGTAGCCACGCTCGATATCGAGGCCGTTGGTGAGCAGCACCAGGACCGTCCCGGTCACCGCCAGGCGCGTGGAGTGGCGGAACGCCAGCGAGTTGAACGTCAGATTGTCCCACAGCCCCGTCAGCAAACCCGGGCTGTCAGGGGCCGTGAGTGACGGAGGCGGCGGCGTATCGGGCGTGATGCCGCCCATGTGCTCGGCGGCTGCGGACAACCATTGGGCGGCCCGCGCCAGCAGCAGGCCGATCTCGCCCTCGGGATTCGGCGGCAGCGCGGGCAGCCCCGCCGCGAGAGACCGGGTGTGCAGCGCCACCGCGATCCCCGACAGGCCCGACCCGAGACTGCTCAGCGCGGCAGCCGGGACGGGGCCATGCTCGGCATGGGCCAGCAGTTCATCAATCGCCAGCAGCACGGCGAAGCAGCGCTCGGCGTCCGCCAGCATCAGCACCAGGTGCTGGCCGCGGACGCTCTGCCCGGAGCGATCCCGCTGCATGGTGATCAGCACGGACCGTGCCGCCTCCAGCGCGTTACGACAGGCTGCGCGGAGGGGGAAGGAGGGAGCATCGGCGCCTCCCGCCCGCAGCGCCGGTAACGCCGAGGCGTAGGTGCCGAGTGCATCGAACACAGCGGCCATGGCGGCCCGGGCCGGCGCGTAGGGGCGCTGGCGCCATAGCACCAGCACGATCAGCAGCGCCCAGACCGCGCCTGCCACACTCCATCCGCCGAAGACCAGCGCGGCCTGCACGTCCGAAGCCTGCGCCAGACCCAGCACGACGAGGAAGTTGATGGCGAGCAGCGTTCCGGCATTCGCGGCATTGGTGCCCCACACGCGAACCAGGCAGGCCGCCGTGCACCAGAGCAGGGCGATGACCGCGGAAAGCCACAGATGCGGCCGCACGATCGCGCCCAGGACGCAATCGATCACCGAGAACACCGTGAACCAGCCGAGAAGGCGCAGCCGAACCATGGTGGGTCCGCCTGGGTCCACGAGGCAGATCCACAGCGCCATGATAGCGGCCCAGCTCAGTCCCGGCTGATCCAGCCACTCGGCAAGGATCAGCGGGATGCAGATTGCGATCGCCGAGCGGATGCCTGCCGCAAGGCTCCAGCCGCCGATGTTCAGCGGCGTTGGCGATAGCAGGCGGATCGCGGACGGCCTATTCACCATGCGCCATGCACCCCGCCTTCATCCTGCTGGGTTACCTGCTCGGTTCCATCCCGTTTGGCCTGCTCCTGACCCGCTCGGCCGGGCTGGGCGATATCCGGGCCATCGGATCGGGCAGTATCGGCGCGACCAACGTGCTGCGGACCGGGCGGAAGGGCCTCGCCGCTGCGACACTGCTGCTGGATTCGCGAAGGGGGTCGCGGCGGTGCTGATCGCCGGCCGCGCTGGGCGGACCAGTCGCGGGGCTGTGGGCCGGGGGCGGGGCGGTTCTCGGGCACCTGTTTCCTGTATGGCTCTCGTTCCGCGGAGGAAAGGGCGTCGCGACGGGGCTGGGCGTGCTGCTGGCTGTGGACTGGCGCGTCGCCCTGATCGGCGGTGCGGTGTGGCTGGCCATGGCCGGCGGTGTTTCGCCGTTCGTCGCTCGCGTCACTCAGCAGCGTGGCGGCGGCGCCGATTGCGGCCTGGGGCTTCGGCCGTCTGGGCGTGGTGTGGCTCAGCCTGGGCCTCGGCGTGCTGATCTATTATCGCCATGAAGCAATATCCGGCGTCTGCTCGCGGGGACGGAGCCGAAAATCGGCAGTAGGGAGTAGCCATGGCTTCGATCTACGACACGTGGGACTTCGGCTACGACCCGACCATCCCGAGTCCGACCAGTGCGAACCTCCAGGCCGGCCCCGGGTATCTGTACCTGAGGAAGCAGGGCGACGACGAATGGATTGAGAGATGGCGGTCGATCATCGACTGTTCCGCAACAGCCCCTGGCTGAGGCAGCTTAGGGCGGAGACGGTGGCCGATCTCGCGTCGAAAGCGATCGTCCGATGACTCGCCGACGGCGAGTTGTGGATTTCGCGCAGCGAGCGTGCCAACGGGATCGCCGTGATCGTTGGCGGCGGTCTGCGTTCCACGACCTACACCTGCGAGGGACGCGAATACGTCTTCTCCATCATGAAGAAGGGCGACATCTGGGGCCTCGTCTCGACGATTGACGGCATTCACAACGCCAACGACGTTTACTCCCATGGTGAGACCACGCTGATCACGATCGACCGCCGCACCGTGCTTCGGGTGGTTGCTGACCGGCCGGATTTCAGCAAATGCCTGATGATCCTGATGTGCGACAGGCTGCGCATGGCGAGCACCATTCTGGAGGACAGAGCCTGAAGCCAATCGAATTGCGCCTGGCGCGATTGCTTCTTAGCCTGTGCGAGAAGGAGATCAGAACCGAGCCAAATCGACGACCGACCGGACCTGACATTGTCGTGACACAGGACATGCTGGCGAAGATCCTTGGCTGCACCCGGCCCACCGTCAACAAGAAGCTTCGCTCCCTGGAAGAAGAAGGCACCATCAAGGTCGGGTATGGCCGCATCTCGCTGATCGATGTGGACCGCGTCACGGCGCTTTCGGGGGAAGGCGAGTATCCCTACTTCTAACCCGTTCGCTCATCGCGAGGCTGAAAGAAAGGGGTTTACGCAGATCGACACAGATGCATGCTGATGCACGCAAATCGCTGACCCGCTGAAGCCCCCCACGTCATGGCCGGCGAAGGCCGGCCATCCACGGCTTTGCTCACTGCCCCACCGTCCATCCATGCTTCACGTTGCTCGTGGGAGCATCGGGTACGATGGCAAGCGGTATATCAACCCGGCCGTGGATTTCCCTCCGCGAGCCACAGATCCCAATCCGCGCCGTTCAGATGCTGGTCGGCGAACACCGGGCGTTCCGGGGTGGCGTTTTCCGCAAGCCCGAGCTGGCCGCAGCCGGTGACCCCCTTGTGCGAGCCGTCGCGGCGCGGATCGACATAGGCGGCAAACCAGCGTGCGAGACGCGCCTGGAGTTCTGAAACAACAGCCTCGCATGCGGCATCGGCAATACGGTTCTCACGCTCGTCCGGATCGCGGACGAGATCGAAGAGCTCGTGCGGTCCGTCGGGAAAGCGGTGAACGTATTTCCAGTCGCGCGTGCGCACCATGCGCACCGGGCCGTATTCGTCATAGACGACGACCTCCCGCTCGGACGGCAGAAGCCCGCCCTCGAGCAACGGCACGGAAGCTGCGGCCGGGCTTGGGGTCGGGCCGGGGTCTCGTCGAGGCCGAAGGTAGTCGAGAAGCGTCGGGAAGAGGTCGTAGCCGCTGAGCAGCGTCATCGCTGACGCCGCCAGCCGGGATGCGACCCGGCTGTGCGATGATGCACGGCACCTTCACCGAGGTGTCGTACATGTTCTGCGGCCGGGTGCCGTTGCCCTTGCCCCAGATGCCGTGATGCCCGCAATTCATGCCGTTGTCGCTCATGAAGATGACCAGCGTGCTCTCCGTGAGGCCTCGCGTCTCGATGTCGTCGAGCACGCGTCCGATCGCCGGCATCCATCGCCGTCACCGCGGCGAAATAGCCGATCAGGCTTTCGCGCCGCTGCGCTGCGGCCTCTTGGCCAGCGCGGCATTGCCGCCGGCGAAGTTCGGGATGCGGCGGCTCGTCAGGGCAGGAATCGAAGGGGCAGTCTTCATAGAGATCGGTGAACTGCTTCGGGATGGCGAAGTCGATCCACGGGATAATGCGGCGCGGTGAAATTGAGGCTCAGCCAGAACGGCTCCGGCCGCGCCGCCTCGCTCCGCAATGAAGCGCATTGCCCGCGTGCCGAGCTCCTCCGTGATATAGCCCTCGATCTCGGCACGGGCTCGGTCCTCGTCGACCATCGGCGCGCCGTAGTACGGGTCCCATGCCCGACTGGTGGGCAAACCATTGGACGAAGTTCCGCTCGCGGCACGTCGCTCGCGCCGAGATGCCATTTGCCGATCAGCCCGCAGCGATAGCCGTTCGTCGGCGACAGCATCGGTCATCATTCGCTGCCCGGCCAGATAGTCGATGCGGCCCGTCCCCCATGCTGCCGGCCCGGATCCAGTCGTGCACGCCGTGCCGCGAGGGAATATCGCCGGTCGAGCAGCGAGGCGCGGGCCGGCGAGCAGACCGGAGAGGTGCAGAAGAAGTTCTCGAACCGTATGCCGCTCGCGGCGAGCCGGTCCAAGCACGGGCGTCCTGATTTCCCCATTGCCGGCGCAGCCGAGCGCCCAGGCGCCCTGATCGTCGCTGATGATCAACAGGACATTCGGCCGTTGCGGATCGAGGCTTGCCATTCGGCGTCCTGCCCTTGCTGGTCTCGGATGGTCGTTGTTTAGGACGGTCGCCGACCGTGAAAATGTAAAGGACCCGACATTCTGCGCCGGCATTTGCTGCAAAGCTTCCAATGACCAGAACCCCAGGGAGGAGCTCCATGGCCATTCCGCGCCGGACCTTGATGGCAGGCGCTGCCGCCGCAGCCGGCCTTGCCGGCACAACGGGCGCCTTCGCCCAGTCGGGCGACAAGACCATCAATATCGGCTTTTTCCCCGTGGTCTCACCGGTGCCGATCATGCAGGCACAAGGGCAGCTCGAGAAAAAGGGGTACAAGGTCAACTGGGTGCCGCTCAACCAGGGCCTGCCCGGGGCGGCAAGCGCACTCGCTGCCGGCCGCCTGGACGTCAGCTGGGGCAACAGCATCTCCGCCGTGGTGATCTTTCGCAGGCGCCTGATGCCGCGCAGTTCGTCGGCCAGTCCTTCGTCAACGCCAATGTCACGGTGGTGGCCAAGAACAGCGACGATCAAGACGCCGGCCGACATCCACGGCAAGAAGGTGGTGGTCAGCGGGCTCAAGACGGCCTCGACGCTGTTCTTCGAGATCGGCCTGAAGAAGGCGGGCGTCGATCCGGCGTCCAACGAGTATTTCGTCTCGGGCACCGGGCCCGGCATGGTCGGGGTCATCGATTCCGGGCGGGGCCGAGGTCTGTGCCGGTTACGTGCCGTATGTGTCCGAGATGGTGCTGAAGGGTATCGGCCGCGTGCTGTTCACCGGGTCGGACGCCATCGGACGGCCGGCGCCGGGCGACGGCTTCATCGTCAGCACCGCCTTTGAAAAGCGGGACCCGCAGGGGGTGAAGGACCTGCTGAGGCGCAGTTCGATGCCACGGACTTCATCAAGTCGAACCCCGACAAAGCGTATAAGACGATGGCCGAATTCGCCAAGGTGGATGAGGCGTCAGTGCGCTACTCCTTCGAGCATGACCTGATCGGCGTCGCCACAACCTACGTTCCGGACGTCGATGGCATCGTCGCGACCGTCAAGATTGCCCAGGAACTCGGCTTCGCACCCAAGGGCGTCGATCTGCCGACCTTCGCCCGAAGGTTCAACGAACACCAGTTTTGCCAAGGCGGTGCTCGGGCGGCACGTGAACCGCCTCCGCTGGATCGAACCTCCGTTCCTGGGCGCTGGGCCTCGGCGGTGTCGCCGGGACCCTCGCCGTCTGGATGGTGATGTCCGTCGTGCTGAAGGGGGGCGGTGGCGTAATCAACCGGTTGCCCCCGCCGTACGTAGTCGCGACCGACCTGGGGGCCTATGCGCTCGACGGGCTGTGGTCCGATCTGGCCTCCAGCCTGGAGGTCTTCTTCATCGGCTGGGCTATCGGCTCCGCCCTCGCCGCCATTCTTGGCCTGCTCATCGGCCGGGTCGGGGTGTTCGGCGCGATATTTCAGCCGATCATCGAGGCGATCCGGCCGGTCTCCTCCATCACCTGGGTGCCGCTGTCCGTCGTCTGGTTCGGCTTCGGCCTCACCGGCAAGGTCTTCCTGGTCGGGCTCGCGGTGTTCCTCGTCGTGATCGTCTATGCCATCGACGGCTCCCGCCGCATTCCGGCCGATCTCGAGCATACGGCAACCATGCTCGGCATGAGCGGCTGGCAGCGCTTCTTGAGCCTGATCCTGCCCGGTGCGCTTTCCGAGGTCCTGGTGGGCGCACGCGTCGCCCTGATGGCCGGCTGGGGCACGGTGATCGTTGCCGAACTTGTTGCCGCCGATTCCGGCCTCGGCGCCCATCTAATCGCCGTCCAGCAGAGTTACAATGTCGCCGAAGTCCTGGCGACAATGATCTGTTTCGGCGCCGCTGGCTTTGTCATGAATTGGCTGTTCGACGTCACGGAACGGCGGCTCATGCCCTGGCACGCGGCGGCGGGCGCCGAATGAGCCTGACCGCACGCCAGCTTCCGGCTCAGGTGCTCCTGCCGCTGATCGGCTTCGTCATCGTCATCCTGATCTGGCAGGGAACGATCAGTCTCTACGATCTCGAGCGGATCGTCCTGCCGCCCCCGTTTGAGGTGGTGACAACGCTGGTCGCCATGCTCGCCGCCCCGTCCTTCTGGCACGATCTGCGGGTCAGCCTTGTACGAATTCCTGCTCGGCTATTTCATCGGCGGCAGCCTCGGCGTCCTGATCGGGCTGCTGATGGGCGAGAGTCCGGGTTTTCGCATGGCGCTGCGCCCGGTGATCGAGGGTTTCCGCTTCATCGTCCCGTTCGCCTGGATCCCGCTGACCGTGCTGTGGTTCGGCACCAGCCTCACCGGCAAGGTCTTCCTGGTCGGCTACGCCGTGTTCTTCGTCATGGTCGTTACCACCGCCCGGTCAATCGCCAATGCTTGACAGGCTGCTGTCGCGCGTCGGCCGAACGCTTGGGATGAACCGCTGGGACCTTGCCTTCAAGGTGCATTTGAGGGCCGCGGCGCCAGGTATCGCAAGCGGTGCCAAGGCTGCCGCCGCGATCGGCTGGATCGCGGTCGTCGCGGCCGAATATATCGGCTCCAGCGCGGGCCTCGGCATTCATGATAACCAATGCGGCGATGTCGCTCGCAACCGGGACGGTCATCGCCGGAATGATCGTCATCGGTGTCATCGGTGCGGCGGTGAGTTGGCTCGTCGGCTTCGTGTCGCGCTCGTGGCTCGCCTATTAGAGCGCATCGACGTGCCAGACCGTTGCGCCGGAGGACGCCGCCGGCCACACCCTCGAATTCGAGGGCATTTCGCACCGCTATGTCACCGCCTCGGGTGAGGTTCCGGTGCTTCGCGAGGTCTCCTTCGCCGTCGCGCCGGGCCAGGTCTGCTGCGTCGTCGGTCCATCCGGTTGCGGCAAGAGCACGCTCCTGAGCCTCGCCGCCGGACTTCAGAGACCGACAAGCGGCACCGTGCGCTGGCGCGGGAAGGCGGTGGAGCTGGGGCCGAACCGGGACCTCGGCATGGCCTTCCAGCAGCCCGGCCTGTTCCCGTGGATGACCGTGCGGCAGAACGTCGCGATCGGCCTGCGGACGCGCGGCATGGATCGGCGGAGGCGGTCAAGATCGCCGACGAGTTCCTGACGACCGTCGGTCTCGCCGGATTTCCGCCGCGCCTATCCGAAGGAGCTTTCCGGCGGCATGGCCCAGCGTGTCGGCATCGCACGGGCGCTGGCCCTTCGCCCGAAGTTGCTCCTGATGGACGAACCGTTCGCCAGCGTCGATGCGTTCACCCGGCTCAAGCTTCAGCAGGAATTCACCGCACTTCTGACGAAACACCGTCCGACCGTGCTCTTCGTCACGCACGACGTTTCGGAAGCGATCCTGCTCGGCGATGCCATCGTGGTCATGAGCGCCCGGCCGGCAAAGGTCGATCGGATCATTCCGATCGAGGCCGAGGACCGCAACCGAGGCGGCCCGGGGTATGCCCGCAAGCTGACCGAGACGCTCGAGTGTCTCGGCATCCCGCCGGATGCCAGCCGGCATCATTAAGCTCTCTTTGGGAGTTGCCGTGCTGATGTTCGGCAATTCAGGGAGTTACGCGCTTGGGACGCCGAATAATCGCGCCGGAACTCGGGGACTATGCACGCCTGGCGATGTCCGAGGGCGTGGGGCCGGTGGCGTTCCGGCGGCTGCTGGACCGGTTCGGTTCGGCCGAGGCGGCGCTTGAGGCGCTTCCACGGCTGGCCCGCGCCGGCGGCCGCGCCGCAGGCTCCGGTCATCCCTGCAAAGCAGGAGGTCGCGCGAGAGCTGGACCATCTGGAGCGGATGGGTGGGCGCATGCTGGTGCTCGGGCAACCGGGATACCCCACCTCCTCGCTCTGCTCGACGATGCCCCGCCCCTGCTCTCCGTCCTCGGTGATGCCGCAGTGCTGGACGCCGCGGGCGGTGGCCCTGGTGGGCGGACGGAACGCCTCGGCCAACGGGCAGAAGATGGCCGAGACGCTGGCCGCCGAACTGGCGGCCGCCGGGCTGGTCGTGGTGTCCGGGCTGGCGCGGGGGATCGACGCCGCGGCTCATCGTGGCGCGCTTTCCGCCGGACGCACCGTGGCCGCCGTCGCCGGCGGGCTGGACGTGCCGTATCCGCCGGAACACCGCGCCTTGCAGGCGGAGATCGCTCGCACCGGCGCGGTCGTCACCGAGGCGCGGCTGGGCACCGAGCCGCAGGCAAGGCATTTTCCGCGTCGCAATCGGATCATCGCCGGCCTGGCGCTCGGCGTCGTGGTGGTGGAAGCGGCGCCGCGGTCGGGCAGCCTGATCACCGCGCGCAATGCCCAGGATGCCGGGCGGGAGCTGTTCGCGGTCCCCGGCTCGCCGCTCGATCCCCGGGCTCGGGGATCAAACGACCTGATCCGTCAGGGGGCACATCTGACCGAAAACGCCCGTGACGTGCTGGACAATCTGCCGGATCACCCGATGCAGGAAGGGCTGGGCCGCGACCCGCTGTTCCGTCACACCGGGGTAGGATTTTCCGAGCCGCGCCACGGCCGACTGGGTCGCCCCGGTGGTGGAACAGGAGGTCGGGTGGGCGCGGGACAGCCTCAAGGACCTGCTGGGGCCGGACCCCGTGGCGGTTGACGATCTCGTGCGCCGCTGCCAGTTGTCATCATCGGCCGTGATGGCGGCCTTGTTGGAACTTGAACTGGCCGGGCGGATCGAGACACTTGCCGGGAAGCCGCGTGGCGCTGCTTCTGTAGCAATCCGTGGGATTCCCCTGGCGACACAGGACTCAATGCCCGACGTCGTTGTCGTTGAATCTCCCGCTAAAGCCAAGACGATCAACCGCTATCTCGGTGAGAAATACACCGTTCTGGCAAGCTTTGGCCATGTCCGGGACCTGCCGCCGAAGGACGGTTCGGTCCGCCCGGACGAGAATTTCGCCATGGACTGGGAGTCCGACGCCCGCGGCGAAAGGCAGGTCGGAGCCATCGCCAAGGCCCTGAAAGGGGCCGGACCCTCTATCTGGCGACTGACCCGGACCGCGAGGGCGAGGCGATTTCGTGGCACGTTCGCAACATGCTGGACGAGAAACGCGCCCTGAAAGGCGTCGATGTCCGGCGGATCACCTTCAACGAGATCACCCGCGGCGCGATCCGCGACGCGATCGCCAAGCCCCGCGAACTCGATCAGCCGCTGATCGAGGCCTACCTGGCGCGGCGGGCGCTGGACTACCTGGTCGGGTTCACCCTCTCGCCCGTGCTGTGGCGCAAGCTGCCCGGCAGCCGGAGTGCCGGGCGGGTGCAGTCGGTCGCGCTGCGGCTGATCTGCGAGCGCGAGGCGGAGATCGAGGTCTTCCGGCCGCGCGAATACTGGACGGTCGAGGCGCTGTTCACCACGCCGGCCGGGGCGCCGTTCACGGCGCGGCTGACCCATCTGGACGGGAAGCGGCTGGACCAGTTCGATCTGACCGAACGAGGAGACGGCGCTGCGGGCGAAGCGCGCGGTCGAGGCCGGGATTTTCACGGTCGGCTCGGTCGAGCGCAAGCGGGTCAAGCGCAACCCGCCGCCGCCGTTCACGACCTCGACCTTGCAGCAGGAGGCGTCGCGCAAGCTGGGGTTCGGCGCGCAGCAGACGATGCGTCTGGCGCAGCAGCTGTATGAGGGGGTGGAGTTGGACGGCGAGACGGTCGGGCTGATCACGTATATGCGGACCGACGGCGTGCAGATGGCGCGGGAGGCGGTGTTCGCCATCCGCGACCACGTGAAAGCCGCGCATGGGGCGGATTACCTGCCGGGGGCGCCGCGGGAATATTCGGCGAAGGCCAAGAACGCGCAGGAGGCGCACGAGGCGATCCGGCCGACCGATGTGGCGCGGACGCCGGAGAGCGTGGGCCGGTTCCTGAATGCGGACCAGCGGCGGCTGTACGAGCTGGTCTGGAAGCGGGCGGTGGCCTCGCAGATGCAGTCTGCCGAGTTGGACCAGGTCACGGTGGAGGTGACGGACGGCAAGGGTTTGCGGCTACGGGCCACCGGCTCGATCGTGGCATTCGACGGGTTCCTGAAGCTGTATCGGGAGGATCAGGACGATCCGGCCGAGGAGGACGAAGGGCGGATGCTGCCGCCGATGGCCGCGCGCGATCCGCTGAAACGGGGCGATGTGACCGCGAGCCAGCACTTCACGCAGCCTCCGCCGCGCTATTCCGAGGCGAGCCTGGTGAAGAAGATGGAGGAGCTGGGGATCGGGCGGCCGTCCACGTATGCCTCGATCCTGTCGGTGCTGCAGGACCGGAACTACGTGCGGCTGGATAAGCGGCGGTTCATTCCGGAGGACCGGGGCCGGCTGGTGACGGCGTTCCTGACCAGCTTCTTCGAGCATTACGTGGAGACTGGGCTTCACCGCCCAGATGGAGGAGACGCTGGACGACATCGCCGACGGCCAGGCGGACTGGCGGGCGGTGATGCGGGCGTTCTGGGACGATTTCTCCAAGGCGGTGGATCAGACCAAGGACCTGAAGATCAGCGACGTGATCGACGCGCTGGACCAGGATCTGGGGCCGCATTTCTTCCCGCCGCGGGAGGATGGGACGGACCCGCGCGGCTGTCCGGCGTGCGGGAACGGGCGGCTGGGGCTGAAGCTGGGGCGGTATGGCAGCTTCATCGGGTGCTCGAATTATCCGGCATGCCAGTACACGCGGCGGTCTAGCGATTGAGTCCGGTGGAGAGCAGGGGGAGACGCTAAAGGAGGGGATGCGGGTGCTGGGGCAGCATCCGGAGACGGCCGAGGACATCACGGTCCGGCGCGGCCCTTATGGGTTGTATGTCCAGCAGGGCGAGCCGAGCGAGGACAAGAAGGCGCCTCGACCGCGTCGGACGTCTCTGCCGCGGGGCATGGACGGGGACCAGATCACGCTGGAACAGGCGGATCGCGTTGCTGGGTCTGCCGCGGGTCGTGGGGATGCATCCGGAGACGCAGGAGAGGATCGAGGCCGGGATCGGCCGGTTCGGGCCGTACGTGCGGATGGGGGCGATCTATCAGTCGCTGGATCGGGATGACGACGTGCTCTCGCTGGGCTTGAACCGGGCGATGGATTTGCTGGCGAAGAAGATGGCGAGCATCCGGACGTTGGGCGTGCATCCGGGGGATCAAGCAGCCGGTGGCGGTGCGGAAGGGCCGGTTCGGTCCGTTCGTGCAGCATGGCGAACCAGGTGGCGAATTTGCCGCGCGGGGTGTCGATGGACGACGTCACGCTGGATGAGGCGGTCGCGCTGTTGGCAGAGAAGGGGAAGACGCTGAAGCCTCGGGGGGCTGCGGCGAGGAAGAAGGCGGGGAGGAAGGCTGCGGCGCCGGCCGAGGCGGCGGGGGCACCGGCGAAGGCTCGCGGCGGTGAAGAAGAAGGGCGCGAAGCGGAAAAGGGCTGTGGCGGAGGCGGCAGAGTAGTTGAACGAGGGGGGGCGGTGTGGTACAGTGATGTAGGTGGTAGAGGACTACATCATGATCGCGCCGGTATCCGTTCGCCTCGATTGCGACGTGAAGGACCTGCTCGAGGACGAAGCGCGGCAGCATCAGATGGGGCTGTCGAGCTATCTGCGGCAGCTCGCGACGGAAGCAGCGGTGCGGGTCCGGCGGGAGCGGATTCTACGGCAGTCGGCTCAGGTGGGGGCGTATGTGCAGGAATTGCCTCAGGCTCGGGGGTTCTACGAGGACTGGGGCGGGCTGCTGACGCCTGATCGGGAGTAGCGTTGGTCGCTTCCTCCTCGGGGCGGTTCCGCGCCGGGCAGATCGTGATCGCAGATTGGCGGGACGCGCTGCCGAAGGAGCCGAACAAGCTGCGCCCGGCGGTGGTGGTCGAAAAAGAGCTGCTGTTCGCTCCGAACTACCCGAATGTCATACTTGTGCCGCTTACGGACGATGACCGCCTAGCGATCCGGAACTGGCGGTGGTGATCGAGCCGTCGCGGGAGAACGGCTGTCACGAAGCGGTGCTGGGCGTTGTCGCATTGCGTGGCGACGACCTCGGTGGGTCGGCTGCGGGGGACGGGGTCTTCGATCACGAAGGAGCAGTTGGGCCTGATCCGGCGGCAGATTGCGTTTGCGCTGGGGGTGGAGGTGCGCGGGTAGGCTCTGCCTAGCTAGGATCGAACCCGCGCCGGATTGCCGAAGGCCTTCGCGCCGGCCGGCACATTCCGCGTCACCACGCTGCCGGCACCGATGATCGCGTCATCGCCGATGGTGACGCCGGGCAGGATGATCGCCGCGGCGCCGATCCAGACGTTGCGGCCGATCTCGTGATTGGCCGCCCGAACTCCAGCCCCGCGGCCCGAAGCGCCGGATCGCGCGGATGGTCGGCCGCCAGGATCTGCACCGCCGGGCCGATCTGCGTGCCGTCGCCGATCCTGACCTCCGTCACGTCGAGGATCACGCAGTTGAAGTTGAGAAAGGCACTGGCGCCGAGACGGATGTTGCATCCGTAATCACAATGGAACGGGGAGCGGACCACCGCCCCGTCGCCTACGGCGGCGAAGCGCTCGACCAGCATCGCGTGGCGCTCGGCCGGGTCGGTGGCGGCGTTGTAGCGGGCAAGCCAGAGCTGCGCCTGGGCGAGTTCGGCCTGAAGCCCCGGATCGCTCGGCCGATACAGCTCGCCGGCCAGCATCTTGTCTTTCTCGGTGCGGATCATGGTGTGTCATGTACCGTTGGGGCCGGGATGCACAGGGACGCGATGGGAAAGGCATCGATGGCGTGGGGGTAAGACCGCCGTGTCTCATCGTAGGGGCACAGTCCATCCCTCCCGCAGACACCCCCGCCGCTTCCCCCTAAACCCAACCCGATGCTCGCCATCGACACCCTCCAGGCCGGCTATGGCCACAGCCAGGTCCTCTTCGACCTCTCCCTCCCCGTCGCGGCCGGTGAGGTGGTCGCGCTGCTCGGCCGCAACGGCATGGGCAAGACCACCACGATCCGCGCCGTCATGGGCCTCGTCCCGGCAACCGCCGGCACCATCCGCTTCGCCGATCAGGACCTCGCTCCCCTCCCGCCGGATGCCCGGGCACGCCTGGGCCTCGGCCTGGTGCCCGAAGGCCGCCAGATCTTCCCCACCCTCACCGTCGCCGAAAACCTGCTCGCCACCGCGGCCAACCGCCTCGCGGCCTGCCGATCCCTGGACGCTGACCCGCATCTGGGACCTGTTCCCCCGTCTCAACGAACGCCGGCAGCAAATGGCCGGCACCCTCTCGCGGCGGCGAGCAGCAGATGCTGGCGATCGGCCGAGCGCTCATGACCAATCCGCGGCTGCTGATCCTCGACGAGGCGACCGAGGGGCTCGCACCGCTGATCCGCGCCGAAATCTGGGCCTGCATCGACCGCCTGAAGCAGCAGGGCCAGGCGATCCTGATCGTCGATAAGCACCTCGGCTGTCCTTCAGCGTCTGGCGGACCGGCACGTGATCATCGAAAAAGGCCGCACCGTGTGGTCCGGCAGCTCGGCGGAGATCGCGTCCCGCCCGGACCTCGCGGAGCGCTATCTGGGGGTGTGAGACGATGGCGATCGCGCGGACCGCGCTCGGCGACCTGCAAGGCACGACGGATAGACGGCGTACGGTGTTTCGCGGGGTGCCGTACGCGGCGCCGCCGGTCGGGCCGCTCCGCTTCGCCCCGCCCGAGCCGCCTCAGCCCTGGCCCGGCCTGCGCGACGCCGCACGGCACGGCCCGATCGCGCCGCAGGTGCCCAGCCGGCTGCGCGACGCGATGGGCGATTTCGAGCGGCCGCAGGACGAGGATTGCCTGACGCTGACGATCTGGACGCCGGCGGTGCGGTCGCGCGGGAACCGCGGCCGGTGATGATCTGGCTGCACGGCGGCGCCTGGATCAGCGGCGCCGGCTCGCTCGATTGGTACGACGGCGCCCGGCTGGCGCGCGAGGGCGGCATCGTCGTGGTCGGCGTCAACCATCGGCTCGGCGCGCTCGGCTTCCTCTGTCTGCCGGGCGTGGCTGAGGGGAATCTGGGCTGGCTGGACCAGGTGGCCGCGCTGCGCTGGGTGCAAGGCCAATATCGCCGCGTTCGGCGGCGATCCGGAACGCATCACGCATGGCCGGCCAATCCGCCGGCGCGGCATCGATCGGGCTGATGCTGGCCGATCCGGAGGCGCGAGGCGCTGTTCCATCGCGCCATCCTGCAAAGCGGCGGCTTCGGCCGCCCGTCCCGGTCCGCAGCCGACGCGGCCGCGACCGGTGCGGCATTCGTCCGCGCGCTCGGCCTCGATCCGGACCAGAGCGACCTGCGTCGCCGCGGCTGAGGGCCACCCCGGTGCCGGAGATCCTCGCCGCGCAGGCCGCCATCGGCCGCGCCAATGCGCAGTTCGGGGAGACCATGCCGCCCTTCCCGCCGGTCGCCGCCCATCCCGGCGACCCGGCCGAGGGTGCGGCGGGCAAGCAGATCCTGATCGGCGCCACGCGGGAGGAGTGCCACGCCTTCTTCGCCGCCGATCCTGCCATGGCGTGGCCCGATCCGGCGCAGGTCGCGGCGCGCTTCGAGGCGCTGACCGGTCGCGCGGACGGGATGGCGCCCTATCGCGCGCGCCGCCCCGGAGGGTCGCTGATGGACTGGCTCGCCGATCTCGTGACGGACCACACCTTCGTCTGGCCGGCGATGCGCCTCGCCGGCGCGCATGGCGGAGCAAGGCGCCACGGTGCAGGCCTACCAGTTCGACTGGGCGGCGCCGGGATCGCGGTTCCGGGCGTGCCACTGCATCGAGCTGCCATTCATGTTCGGCAATCTCGATGCCTGGCCCGGCGCGGCGATGCTCGATGGCGCCGACCGGGCGGAGATGGAGGGCGCTGTCGGCGCGGCTGCGCGCGGCCTGGATCCGCTTCGTGCAGGACGGGCACGGCGGGCGAGGACTGGCCCGCCTACGACGCAGGCGGCGCGGTGGACGATGCGGCTCGGGCGGGTGACGGAGCCGGCGCGCGATCCGGCCGGGCTGCGCTGGCGCGCCGGGGAATGACGGCGCAGGCGTCCGCGTGTTCCGCGGCGTGCCGTATGCCCGGGCCGATCGCGTTCGGTGCGCCCGAACCGGTCGCCGTGGGACAGCTCACGCGACGTGACCCGGGACGGGCCGATCGGGCCTCAGCCGGTCAGCCGGCTGCGCGCGGCGATGGGCGATTTCGACATGGCGCAGGGCGAGGACTGCCTCAGCCTGACGATCTTCGCGCCCGAGGGCCGGACCCAAGGGAGCGCTCTGTCCGGTGATCGTGTGGCTGCATGGCGGCGCCTATCTCAGCGGCGCCGGGTCGCTGGCCTGGTACGACGGCAGCCGCGCTGGCTCGGGCCGGGGCGGTCGTGGTCGGGGTGAACTACCGGCTCGGGCCGCTCGGCATGCTGCACGTACCGCCGGTGGCGCGCGGCGATCTGCTGCTGCGCGACATCGAGGCGGCGCTGGCATGGGTGCGGGCCGAGATCGGCGCGTTCGGCGGCGATCCGGGGTGCGTGACGCTGATGGGCCAGTCGGCCGGCGCGCACGCGATCATGTGCCTGCTCGTGCCGCGGCACGGGCGGGTTCCATCGGGCGGTGCTGCTCAGTCCGCCGGCCTGGGCGCCGCTGTCCTCGGCGTGAGGCGGCCGGAGCGCGGCGCGCGCGGTTCCTGGCCGAACTGGACGTCGCGGCGGAGGCGCTTCCGACCGTGCCGGTGGCGCGGCTGCTGGAGGCTCAGGGCCGGCATGCTGCGGGCCATGGCGCGGTTCGGCGAGGTGCGGGTGCCGTTCCTGCCGATGGTCGATGGGGTGAACACCGATGAGGCGTTCATCGACCAGACCGCCCGGGTGGCGGTGGAGCGCGGGATTCCGCTGATCGTCGGCACGCACGCGCGATGAGATGATGGCGTTCTTCGCCGTGGACCCGGCGATCGGAGAATCCGCCCGCAGGCGTTCGGGACGGCTTGATGCGTCTCGTCAGCGGCGCCCCGGCGGGCAGCGCGGCCTGGGTGGCGGGTGATTGGGCAACGGAGCAGGTGTTCGGCGCGCCGGCTGTGGGTCTCGCCGAGGCGATGGCGCGAGCGAGGCGGGACGCGCGTTCCTCTACCGGTTCGACTGGGGGCCCTCGCGGTTCGGCGCGTGCCACTGCATCGAACTGCCGTTCGTGTTCGGCACCAGCCGCACCTGGCCGGCGCCGATGCTGGCGGGCGGCGACCCGGGCGAGATGCGGGCCCTCTCGGAGGCGGTGCGGGGCGTGATCTTGCGCTTCGCCCGGAGCGGAACGCCCGGCGCGGCGGAGCTGCCGCTGGCCCGTCTATGCGCGCGGCGCGGGCTGGACCATGCTGTTCGATACGGTCGTCGGGTTGTGGGCATGGGAGCGCAAGCATGAGACGGCGGATGCTGCTGGGGATGCTGGCGGCCGCGCCGGTGCTGGGCCGCGCGGCCTCCGGGCAAGGGCCGCCGCGACCGTGCCGATCGGGTTCATCACCACCCTGTCCGGGCCGGCCGGCTATCTGGGCGAGGACATCCGCGACGGGTTCATGCTCGCGGTGAAGCAGGAGAACGGCGCGCTCGGCGGGGCGCCGGTCCAGGTGATGGTGGAGGATGATGGGCTGAAGCCCGGCACCGCCAAGCAGATCGTCCAGCGCATGCTGCGGACGGACCACGTGAAGCTGTTCACCGGCACGGTGTTCTCCAACGTCGCCGATACCATGCTGGGCGACATCCTGGACGGCGGGGCCTATTTCCTCGGTCCGAACACCTCGCCCAACGAATACAGCGGCAAGCTGTGCGATCCGCACTACTTCGTCACCGGCTGGGACGAGACGCTGCATGCCTCGGCCGGGGTCCTGGCGAACGTGCTGGGCAAGAAGCGGCTGTTCGTGATGGCGCCCAACTACCTGACCGGCAAGCAGGTGATCGCCGCGGTGAAGGGCACGTTCAAGGGCGAGATCGTCGGCGAGATCTACACCAGCCTGGACCAGACCGATTTCAGCGCCGAGATCGCGCGGATCCGGGCGGCGCAGCCCGACGCCCTCTACGAATTCGAGCCGGGCGGGCTGGGCATCAACTTCCTCAAGCAGTTCGCGGCCGCCGGGCTGGTGGACACGATCCCGCTGGTGGTCGCGGCGCCATCGCTCGACCCGCGCATCCTGGCCGCCGTGGGTGACGCCGCGCGCAACATGCATATCGTGGCCGATTGGAATTGGGATTTGGACAACGCAGCGAACAAGCAGTTCGTGGCGGCGTTCCGGGAGACGTACAAGCGCGAGCCGACCTATTACGCCGCGCATGGCTACGATACGGCGCGGATGATCGCGGCGGCGCTGAAGGCATCCGGCGGGCGCGTGGACGATGCGTTCGGCAAGGCGGTGAAGCGGGCGGATTTCGAGTCGATCCGCGGGCATTTTCGCTTCGCAGTCCAATCAGACCCCGATCCAGGACTGGTACGAACTCGGCGTGGAGAAGGGCGCCGACGGCAAGCTGTAGCTCAAGACACTGAGGAAGTTCCGCCCCGATACCGGGGGCGCCTACGCCGACCAGTGCCCGATGAAGGGATGACGGATCGTTCCCCACGACGGGCCTGGCGCGCCCGGAGGGGGGCGTAGCGATCGCAGCCTGATGCGGCTGCGGAAAGGTTATTCCATAATTCATTTGACTGGGACGAGCTTCGGGTGGATTTGGCCTCCTGTAGTCGCGAACAAAAGTTCGCAATCCGAACAGGCGAGGATCGTGCCCACACCAAGCCCCGAGCCCGACGCCAGCGACAAGAACGTCGTTCATTCCCTCGCCAAGGGAATGCGTGTCCTGGAAGCCTTCACCGCCGACCAGCCGGAGCTGATCCTGGCCGACGTCGCCCGCCGGGCCGGCCTCGACAACGCCACCACCTTCCGTCTGCTCAACACCTTCGTTCTGCTCGGCTATGTCGAGAAAGCGCCGGGCACCCGCGCCTTCCGGCTCACGCTCAAGTGCCTCGATCTCGGCTTCAACGCGATCGCCCGGGCCGACATGCGGGCGCTGGCCCGCCCCGTGCTGCGCACCCTGGTGGGCGAGGTGAACGAGGCTGCCTCGGTCGGCGTGCTGGAAGGCGCCGATGTCCTCTACATCGAGCGCATCCAGGCCGGACTGACACGCCTGGGCGTCGAGGTCCGCGTCGGCACCCGCGTGCCGGTCTATTCCACCGCCATCGGGCATGCGATCGCCGGCTTCCTGCCGCGCGAGGCGCAGATCCGCATTCTTCGCCAGCGTCCGCCTGTGAAGCTGACCGAGAACACGCCGACGGACCCCGACATGCTGCTGGCGCGATTCGACCAGGTGCGGGCTCGCGGCTACGCCCTGTCGGACGGGGAAACGGTGGCCGGTCTGCGGGTCCTGTCCGCCCCGGTGCTGGACCCTGATCACATGCCCCTGGCCGGCCTCAGTGTCGCCGCGCCTGGCTTCCGCATGCCCCTCGCCGAGTTCGAACAGGCCACCGCCGGCCCCGTAATGGCTGCCGCCCGGGCGCTTGGCCGGGCCTTGCAGGCCTCGGGCGGGGTCGCCGCCCACATGCATCACACCTGACGGAGACGCGGTTCCAATGATGAACTTCCACGGCCTGATCCCCGCCATCGCGGTGCCCTTCCGCCCCGACCATGCCATCGACGAGGCCGATCTCCGCCGCTTCGCGGGCTGGCTGAGCCGGCAAGATGGCGTGGTCGCGCTGATGACCAACGGCCACACCGGAGAGGTCTTCTCCCTCACGCCCGCCGAGCGCGCCGAGGTCACCCGCATCACCGCCGAGGCCACGCGGGGGCAGTGTCCGGTGATCTCCTCGGTCGTCTGCGAAGGCATCAAGGATGCCGTGGAGCAGGCCGGGTGGGCGAAGCGGGCGGGGGCGCAGGGACTGGACGTGATGCCGCCGCACCATTGGCTGCGCTTCGGGTTCCGCCCCTCGCACGTGATCGACTACTTCACCGCGATCGGTGAGGCGACCGGGCTGCCCCTGGTCGTCCACGTCTATCCGGCCTGGACCAAATCATCCTTCCCCTCCGACCTGCTCGCCCGGCTGGCCGAGCTTCCGTACGTGCAGGCGTTCAAGATCGGCACGCGGGAGATGAACAAATACGCCAGCGACCTGAAGGCGATCCGCGCGGTGGCGCCCGGCAAGGCGCTGCTGACGTGCCATGACGAGTATCTGCTGGCGTCCATGGTGCAGGGGGTCGATGGCGCGCTGGTCGGATTCGCCTCGCTGGTGCCGGGGCTGATCAACGACCTGTTGCAGGCGGTGAAGGCAGGGGATCTGCACCGGGCGATGCAGCTCCAGGGACAGATCGATCCGTTGAAGGAGGCGGTCTATGGCGCGGGCGAACCGACCGGTGAGGCGCATGCCTGCATGAAGGCGGCGATGCAGGCGGCGGGCATCCTGCGCAGCGCCACGGTGCGTCCGCCGACCATCGCCCCGAGCGCGAGCGGAGCTCGCGCGCATCCGCGCGGCGGTGGAGGCAGCCGGGCCTGGCGCGGGCCGAGGCGGCGTAAGGCCATGTCTGCCGTGCTGGCCAGACCAGGTGAAGCGCCCACAAACGCCGCTAACCCAGAGCTGATCGAGCTGCACGGGGTCGGCAAGACGTTCGGCCCGGTCCGCGCCCTCGCCGGGGTCGATCTCGGCATCAGGGAGGGAGAGTTCGTCTGCGTCGTCGGTCCCTCGGGCTGCGGCAAGAGCACGTTGTTGCGGATGATCGCCGGCCTCGACACCACCGAGGAGGGTGCGCTGGCACTCGGCGGAACCCGGGTGAACGGGCCGTCCCGTGACGTCGGCGTGGTGTTCCAGGCGGCGAATCTGCTGCCGTGGCTGACCGTGCGGGAGAATGTGCGGCTGCCGCTGCGCGTCGGCGGCCGGCGCGTGGCGGATGACGGCCGGGTCGATCGGTTGCTGGAGATGGCGGGCCTGGCCGATTTCGCGCAGCGCTATCCATACGAGCTCTCGGGCGGGATGCAGCAGCGCGCCGGCATCTGCCGGGCGCTGGTCCGCGATCCCCGCATCCTGCTGATGGACGAGCCGTTCGGCGCGCTCGACGCGCTGACCCGGGAGCGGATGAACGGCGAGCTGCAGCGCATCTGGCAGGCGAGCGGCAAGACCGTGCTGCTGATCACGCACAGGATCTCCGAGGCGATCTTTCTGGGCGATCGGGTTGTGGTGATGTCGGCCCGGCCGGGTCGCGTGCTGCGCGATATCCCGGTGCCGATCCCGCGGCCCCGCAGCTTCGATACCGATCGTGAGCCACCCGGCCTATGCGGCGCTGGCGCGCGAGGTCCGCGGGCTGCTGAACGCGCACGGAGAGGTGGAATGAGCGATACCGTCGCCCCGGTGGAAGGCATTGAGGATGCGCCGCGCGGCCCGCTCGCGCCCGCACGGACGGGACGAGCGGTTCGTTCATCGCCGGGATCGGGCTGATCGTGCTGATCGGCGGGCTGGGAGGCCGCGGTGCGCCTGCTGCATCTGCCACCCTACATCCTGCCCGCGCCGGAGGCGGTGGTGCACGCGCTGTGGTCCGGCATCGCGGTGAATCCCGCGAGTCCGGTCGGCTATTACCTGCCGCTGTGGGGCACCTTCCGCAATGCGGCGATCGGCTTCGCGGTCGGCAGCGCGCTTGGCCTGGTGCTCGGGTCGCTGATGGCGGAGAGCCGGGTGATCGAGAAGCTGGTGATGCCGTATGCGTTCGCGTTGCAGAGCCTGCCGAAGGTGGCGATCGCGCCGCTGGTGGTGATCTGGTTCGGCTTCGGCGACGGCTCGAAGATCGCCATCGCCGCGCTGCTGGCGTTCTTTCCGGTGCTGATCAACAGCTTCACCGGGCTGCGCGCGACGGAGGCGGAGCGGATCGACCTGATGCGGTCGCTGTCGGCGAGCCGCTTCGAGACCTATCGGATCGTCAAGCTGCCCAACGCGGCGCCGTTCATCTTCGCCGGGCTGGACATGGCCGTGGTGTATGCGCTGCTGGGCACCATCGTGGCGGAATTCCTCGGCGCTCAGCAGGGCATGGGCGTGGTGATCACGCAGGCCCAGTCGGTGACGGATGTCGCCGGTGTGTTCGCCGCGCTGGTGATCCTGGGTGTGCTGGGCGTGCTGCTGCACGCGCTGGTGCGGACGCTGGAACGCCGCGTGGTGCACTGGAGCGGCCCCGGAAGGCATTGAGAGAGGAAACCGAGATGAATGCACTGATGACGCGCCGGCGCGTGCTGCAAACGGTGTGCGCAGGGGCGGCAACGGCCCTGGCCGCTCCGGCCGTGGGGCGCGCGGCCGAGCTTCGCACCATTCGCTTCGGCATCGGGCTGAAGGCCATGAGCGCCGCGGTCATGAACACCGTGATCGGCGAGACGCTGGGCTACAACAAGGCGGAAGGGTTCACGCTGAAGCCGCTCGCGCTGGGCACCAACGCGAACGTGCAGGTCGCGCTGGATCGCGGCGATATCGATGTCGGGATCGGCGTGCCGTCCTTCGAGCTGCCGCTGCTGGCCAAGGGCGAGTGGAAGGGCGACGTGAACTTCTACGAATACACCTACCCGTACAAGTGGGACGTGGTGGTGAAGCCCGGCTCGCCCATCAAGAGCTACACGGACCTCAAGGGCAAACGGGTCGGCGTGTCCGATTTCGGCGCAACCGACTACCCGGTGACCAAGGCCGTCCTGCGGTCACTCGGCATCGATCCCGAGAAGGACGTGAGCTGGATCGCCGTCGGCAACGGCGTGCCGGCCGGTGTGGCGCTGGATCGCGGGCAAATCGACGCCCTGGCCTATTACGACGTCGGGTTCGGGCAGATCGAGGCGGCGGGGATCAAGCTGGATTTCCTGCCGCGGCCGGCGGGCCTGCCCATGGTGGGCGGCCAGTTCCTGATGGCGCGCCGGACGATGCTGGATAAGGACCGTGCCTTGGCCGTGGGTTTCGGGCGTTCGGTGTGCAAGGCGTCGCATTTTATTCTGGCGGATCCGAACGCCGGGGCACGCGCCTTCCTGACGATGTTCCCCGAAACGGCGCCGCGCGGCAGCGCGCCTGACCAGGCGGCAAAGGCGATCCTGCAGTCGGTGGAGCGGCGGATCAAGCTGTACCGACCGCCTTATGCGGGGGCGAAGATGGGAAGCATCAATCCGGCGGAGTTCGAGGCGGAGGCGAAGCTGGACAATTACGCGGTGACGGATTTTTCCTCGCTGTACACCAACGAGCTGATCAACGATATCAGTGACTTCGACGTGAAAGCGATCGAGGCGCAGGCGTCCAGCTACCACTCATGAGCGGACGTACCGTCCTTGTTACGGGCACGAGTTCCGGCATCGGGGCGGCGATTGCCGCTCGGCTGGTGGCAGACGGCTGGGCCGTGACGGGGCTTGATCGTGCCGCGCCGGTGTTGCGCGACGCGGCATTCCAGCCCGTACCGGTCGATCTGCTGGACGACGGCGCCTTGGAGGCATGCCTGCGCGGGCTGCACCCGGTGGAGGCGTTCGTTCACGCGGCGGGTTTCATGCGCGTGGGGCGGCTTGGCGAATTGGAGCCGGGCGCGGCCGAGGCGATGTGGCGGGTGCACGTTCACGCCGCTTCGCTGGTCGCCAACCATGTCGCACCGCGCCTGCCGGACGGCGGCCGGATCGTGCTGATCGGCAGCCGCACCGCCGGCGGAGCGCCGGGCCGCGGGGCGTATGCGGCCACCAAGGCCGCGTTGCTGGGCCTGGCGCGATCCTGGGCGATGGAGCTGATAGAACGCGGCATCACCGTGAACGTGATCGCGCCGGGGCCGGTGGATACGCCGATGCTGCGCGATCCGGGCCGAGCCGGCGTCGCACCGCGTGTGCCGCCGATGGGACGTTTGATCAAACCCGAGGAGGTTGCTGCGCTGGCCGCGTTCCTGCTGAGCGACGACGCCGCGGCCATCACCGGGCAGCAGATCGTCGTTTGCGGCGGCGCATCCCTGTGAACCGCCATTCCTGGAGAGCCAGATGACCCGGATTGTTGACATACGCGAGGCGACGCACCCGATCGCCTCGCCGATCGCCAACGCCTATATCGATTTTTCCAAGATGACATGTTCGCTGGTCGCGGTCGTGACCGACGTGGTGCGCGACGGACGGCGGGTCGTGGGGTACGGGTTCAACTCCAATGGCCGCTACGGGCAGGGCGGGCTGGTGCGCGAGCGTTTCATGCCGCGCGTGCTGGAAGCCGACCCCGCGAGCCTGCTCGATACCAGCGGCGGCAATCTCGACCCCGACAGTGTCTGGGCTGCGATGATGAAGAACGAAAAGCCGGGCGGGCACGGGGAGCGATCGGTCGCGGTGGGCACGATCGACATGGCGGTGTGGGACGCGGTGGCGAAGATCGCCGGCCAGCCGCTGTTCCGGCTACTGGCCGAGCGGCATGGGCGCGCGGCCGATCCGCGCGTGTTCGTCTATGCCGCGGGCGGGTATTACTACCCGGGCAAGGAGTTATCGGCCCTGCGCGGCGAGATGCGCGGCTATCTCGATCGCGGCTATACGGTGGTGAAGATGAAGATCGGCGGCGTGCCGATCGCGGACGACCGTCGGCGGATCGAGGCGGTGCTGAACGAGATTGGCTCCCACGCGCGCCTGGCGGTGGATGCCAACGGGCGGTTCGATCTGGAGACCGCCATCGCTTACGCCAGGATGCTGCGGGAGTATCCGCTGTTCTGGTACGAGGAAGCCGGCGATCCGCTCGATTACGCGCTCCAGGCGGCGCTGGCGGAGTTCTATCCCGGGCCGATGGCGACGGGGGAGAATTTGTTCAGCCACCAGGATGCCCGCAACCTGCTCCGCTATGGCGGGATGCGGCCGGATCGCGACTGGCTGCAGTTCGACTGCGCCTTGTCCTATGGCCTGTGCGAATACCAGCGGACATTGGAGGTGCTGCGACGCGGCCGGGTGGTCGCCCCGACGCTGCATCCCGCATGGCGGGCACCAGATGTCGCTGAACATCGCGGCCGGGCTGGGGCTGGGCGGGAACGAGAGCTATCCGGACCTGTTCCAGCCGTTCGGCGGGTTCCCCGACGGGGTGCGGGTGGAGGACGGCCACATCGTGATGCCGGACCTTCCGGGCATCGGGTTCGAGGGGAAGTCCGACCTGATCCGGGTGATGCGGGCCTTGGCGGAATAGCCGGAGCGAGGCTAAGCTGATCGGAACCATTGAACCGGGGACGTTGAGCATGCGACGCATCGCGCACTGGCTGTCGGCATGGTTTTTGGCAATGGCGCTTTGCATGGCGGCGCCCGGCTTCGCGCAGACCGCAAGCCAGGCCGGGGCCGATCCGGCGCTGGCGCAAAAGGTCGATCCCCCGCTGGCCAAGATGGTGCCGGCGGACATGGCCAACCGGGCGTTCACGGTCGGCGTGGCGCTCGGCTCCCCGCCCGATGAGTTCCGCAACGAGAAGGGCGAGACGGTCGGGTGGGAGGTCGATATCGTGCGCGGCGTGGCGCAGTTGCTCGGGCTGAACCTGGAGCTGCGGCCGATCAGCTTCGACACGCTGATCCCAGGCTTGCAGGCGCAGCGGTTCGATGCGGCGATCGGCCAGCTCGGCATCACCGTGGTGCGGGAAAAGGTCATCGACATGGTCGGCACGCTGGCGAGCCAGGAGCTGTTCGCGGCGCGGGCGGATGATCCGATCAAGGTGAACAGTCTGGACGATCTGTGCGGCCTGACCGTGGCGACGACGCGCGGGTCGCGCGAAATGGCGTTTGTCGCGGAGCAGCAGCCGAAATGTGCCGCGGCGGGCAAGAAGCCGATCAATGCGCTGGCGTTCAATAACGGCAACGCCGCGGCCGAGGCGCTGATGAGCAAGCGGGCGGAGCTGTATTGGCTCGGCGGCACGGCGATCAGCTATTTCGTGGGCAAGTCGGACGGGCGCACGAAGGTGGTCGGGCACTATACCGACCTGGGTTATATCGGCATCGGGCTGCCCAAGGATTCGCCGATGGTGAAGCCGATCCAGGCCGCGGTGCAGGAACTGATCGCCAACGGCACCTATGGCAAAATCCTGGACAAGTGGGGCCTGCAGAAGGGGGCGATCACGACCTCGCCGATCAATCCGACAAATTCGCCGGAGTGACCGGGCCGAGCGCGATGCTTCAGGCTGACAGCCGGTGATGGGTAAATCGTGCTATCAGCTGAGGGGACCGGGCAGCCCGTTGTCCCGCTGCGCCATCCGTGGACCTGGGCGGCGAGCGCGGTCGCGCTGCTGATCGCGGCCGCGGCGCTGTACAGCGTGGCAAGCAACCCGGGGTTCGGCTGGTCCGTGGTGCGGACAGTACATGCTGGACCGCCAGGTGCTGCTGGGTCTGTCGCGCACATTGCTGCTGACCGTCGCGTCGATGCTGATCGGGCTGATCCTGGGCACCGTGCTGGCGCTGATGCGGCTTGCGGAGAACCGGCTGCTGAACACGCTGAGCTGGTTGTATATCTGGTTCTTCCGCAGCGTGCCGGTGCTGGTGCAACTGATCTTCTGGTACAATTTCGGCGCGCTGTATCCGACGATTGCCCTGCACGTGCCGTTCGGCCCGACGCTGTTCAGCGCCAGCACGAACACGGTGATCACGCCGCTGACCGCGGCGCTGGCGGGGCTCGGGTTGGCGCAGGCGGCCTATACGGCGGAGGTGATCCGGGCCGGGATTCTGTCGGTGCCGGCGGGGCAGACCCGCGCGGCGAAGGCGCTGGGCATGCGGCCGGCGACGATCTTCGTTCGCATCGTGTTTCCGCAGGCCATGCGCGTGATCATCCCGCCGGTGGGGAACGAAGTGATCTCCATGGTGAAGAACACCTCGCTGGTATCGGTGCTGGCGATGGCCGAGCTGCTCTACACGGTGCAGTTGATCTATTCGCGCACTTATCAGACGATCCCGCTGCTGATCGTGGCTTCGTTGTGGTACCTGATCGTGGTGTCCGTGCTGTCGGTGGGGCAGCATTTCCTCGAACGGCACTATCGGCACGCATGAGCGAACCGATGGTGAAAATCCGGGGGTTGCACAAGAGCTATGGAGCACGCGAGGTGCTGGGCGGCATCGACCTGGACGTGCCGGCGGCCAGCGTGATGTGCATCATCGGGCCCTCGGGGTCGGGCAAGAGCACGCTGATCTCCTGCATCAACCATCTGGAGCGCATCGATTCCGGGCGCATCTGGGTGGGCGGGGAGTTGGTGGGGTACCGCGAGCATGACGGGCGGCTGCACGAACTGCCGGAGCGGCGGATCGCGCGGATGCGCGAGCGGGTCGGCATGGTGTTCCAGCAGTTCAACCTGTTCCCGCACATGACCGCGCTGGGCAATATCATGGAGGCGCCGGTGCGGGTGAAGCGGGTTCGGCCAGCCGACGCACGGCGGCGCGCGATGGAGTTGCTGGACCGGGTGGGCCTGGCGGAGCGGGGCCGGCAATTTCCGGCGCAGCTATCGGGCGGGGAGCAGCAGCGCGTGGCGATCGCCCGGGCGCTGGCGATGGACCCCCAGGTGATGCTGTTCGACGAGCCGACCTCGGCGCTGGACACCGAGAAGGTGGGCGAGGTGCTGGACGTGATGCGCGACCTGGCGCGGTCCGGGATGACGATGATCGTGGTGACGCACGAGCTTGGCTTTGCGCGCGACGTGGGGGATGCGCTGACGTTCATGGATGAGGGGCGGGTGGTGGAGCGCGGACATCCGCGCGAGGTGCTGTCGGCGCCGCGAGAGGCACGCACGCGGGAGTTTCTGGCGCGGGTGCTGCATTGATCGAAGATTTGCCTGTGAGCGATTCAGGCGTTACCTGTAACGCTATGACTGGCTCCTCAAGGACTGCGCGCGTCCGCGCTGCCCGGTTTCGTGATCGCCAGCGGGCCAAAGGCCTGCGTGCCGCGACCATCTGGATCCCGGATATCCGCGACCCTGATTATCGCACCCGCCTGGATATGGCGTGCCGCGAACTGGCCGAACTCTCGCGGTACTGAGGCCGATGTCGATGCTGCTGCGGGGCTCGCGGATGCGTTCAAGTATATGGCGGGATGGCAGTAGATCCAGGACGGTTGCAGCGCGGCGCCGTGATTTCGGTCCGCCTTCCCGGCGATAAGGCACGACCTGCTGTGGTGTTGCGGTCCGACGCGCTCGCTCGGCTGCCCTACGCCACGGTCGTGGCATTCACGACAGCCGCGCATGCCGAACCGGACCTCCGGATGCCGGTGCAGCCCACGGCGGAGAATGGTCTGCGGCAAGTGTCTTTCGCGATGGTGGATTGGCCACAAACAATACGCGTCGGACACATGGGGGAGATCATCGGCCGTCTTGATCCGCTCACGCTGGAAGCTATTACCGGACGGGTGGCTGTCGTCCTCGGCGTGGGTGAGCCGCGGACCAGCGCGGCGTCCTGATGGCCCGGTGAGCTGAGGCGAACTGTCATTCGACAGAGCATGGCAGTATTCGATGTGGCTTGACCCGACCAGGGGATGCAGGAGCGCCGCGGCATGAGCGAACGGACGGTTATCATTGGGAGCGGGCCGGCGGGACAGGCGGCCGCGGATGTGCTGCCGGATGCGCGGGTGCTGGCTCGGCCGGCGGTAACCGTGTGGCATGCCGAGCCGGGAATGGTGTGGACCGAGGGAGCCGAGGGCGTCGGCGTCGGTGGGATTCGACACCCTGATCCTGTGCGCCGACGAACCGCTGCTGCTGATGGCCCTGGGCTGCGCGTTCCGCGGGGGCCGGGTGGTGGTGGATGCGCATGGCGCGACCTCGGTGGCCGGGGTGTTCGCGGCGGGACGGGTGCTGGGGGCGGCGACGCAGGACGAAGCGGCGCGGCAGGGAAGGATCGCGGCGCAGGCGGCATCGGGTGCGGTGCCGGAGGGTCGGATCGAGGCGGTGCCAGGCGCGGATGAGAGCGTGCCGGAGCGGCTCGATCCGTTGGCACTGGCGGCGCTGCTCGAGCGCCCATCGAGTGCCGAGCGGAGCGCGGCGGCACTGGCTCAGGCGCGGGCGCGCGGGCTCGGATTGTCGGGGATGGTGGCGCCGGCGCGTCCGGTCGGGTTCGCCGCTCTGGCGGCGATTGCGCCGGCCAAGCTGCCGGAGCGGGGAATTCAGAGCGACGCGGGCCTCCTGGCCGGAGGTGGCGGCATGAACCCCGATGTGATCGTGGTGGGCGGCGGCCTGCACGGCATGTCCGCGGCGCTGCACATCGCGCGGCGGGGCAAGCGCGTGCTGGTGCTGGAGAAGGACCGGGTGGCGGCGCATGCGTCATCCTACTCGGCGGGGGGCGTGCGCACGCTGGGGCGCGACATGGCTGAGGTGCCGCTGGCGGTGGAGTCGCTGGCGATGTGGCACCGGATTGGCGAGCTGGTGGGCGACGATTGCGGGTTTCAGGTCACCGGGCACATCAAGCTGGCGGAGAGCGAGGCGGAGATGGAGACGCTGCGCGAGCGCGCGGATGCGATGCGCGCAGCAGGCTGGACGCATGAGGAGCTGATCGACCGGGACGAAGTGCGGCGCGTGCTGCCTTCGGTGTCGGAGCATGCGGTGGGCGCGCTGATCGCGCGGGATAACGGGTTTGCCCGGCCGTATCAGACCACGATGGCGTTTCGGCGCGCGGCGCAGGCAGCCGGCGCGGAGATTCGCGAGGGTGCCGGCGTGGTGGGGCTGGAACGGCGCGGCGGCGCGTGGGAGGTGCGGTGTTCCGACGGGTCGGTCCATCGGGCGCCGGTGCTGGTGAACACCTCGGGCGCGTGGGGCGCGCGGCTGGCGCGGGCGGTGGGGGAGGAGATTCCCCTCGGCTTCTCGGCGCTGATGATGATTTACACCTCGGCGCTGCCGCCGTTCGTGACCCCGGTGGTAGGGCTGACCGGTCGGCAGATGTCGTTCAAGCAGGCGCCGAGCGGCCATGTGATGATCGGCGGCGGGCATCTGGGGATCGGCGATCTGGATACCGGGCAGGTCCGGCTGGATGTGACCCGGCTGGCGTATTCGGCGGATACGGCGCTGTCGCTGTTTCCGATCCTGGCGCAGGCAAAGCTGGTTCATGCCTGGGCGGGGCTGGAGGGGCGGCTGCCCGACGAGATCCCGGTGATCGGGCGATCGAAGACCGTGCCCGACCTGGTGCATGCGTTCGGCTTCTGCGGACACGGGTTTGAGCTTGGGCCGGTGATGGGCGGCATCGTGGCGCAGCTTGCGATTGACGGCGCAACGAACTGGCCGATCGCACCGTTCGCCCCGGACCGGTTCGGGAAGGCGGGCGGCCGCGACGGGCACGCGCTGGCCCAGGCGGCGGGGTAGGGCAGGGGACGGATTACTGGGACAGCCCGCCTGAAACGATGTCGGCGAGCCGGCGGTAATCCTCGAGTTCGTTATACGCCTGTGCCGAAAGGCGCATCCAGATCGCCCCGGCATTGGCATGAATCGGCACGTCCGTGCCGGCGTCCAGCATGCGGGCGCGCAATGCGAGCGCGCGATCCTCGGTCTGCGCACCCGAAACCGGCAGGCGCACCAGCGCCATGGCGCCACCAAGTTCGTTGCCACCGCCGGTTTCCGTGCCCAGGCGCCCCGCGACCATCGCCGCAGCCTCGGCCGCCAGGGCCGCGTTGCGTGCGCGCAGTGCGGGGCCGCCGAGCCATTCGTGGAAGTCGATGGCGGCGGTGACGGCGAGGTAGGCGCTGGGGTCCCAGGTCCCGGTCCAGTCGAACTCGGCGCGGAACCCCTTGCCGTATCCGTGGGAGATCGTGACCGGATGCAGCCCCTCCTGGCGGTCGGGCCGCGCATAGAGAAAGCCGCAGCCCTTCGGCGCCATCAGCCATTTATGGCAGTTGCCGACATACCAATCGGCGTTCAGCGCGGCGACATCGAGGGTGACCTGGCCTGGTGCGTGCGCGCCATCGACCAGCACCGGCACACCGTGTGCCTGGCAGGTCTCGATCATGCGGGCGATCGGCAGCACGAGGGCGCTCTTGGAGGTGATGTGGTCGAGCACGGCAAGCTTGTGCGCGGGGTCAGTGCTGCGGCGAGGCGGGCGATGACGTCGTCCGCGGCGACGCGCGGGAAGGGCAGATCGACCTCGACCGGTTTCGCGCCGGAGATGTCGCAGACGTAGCGCACCGTGTTTCCGACGGCGCCATAGACGTGGGAGAGCATGACGATCTCATCGCCGGGGCGCAGCCGGCGCGACCGCAGCACCGCGTTGCACCCGACCGTCGCGTTTTCCACGAACGCCAGGTTGTCGCCGGTGCCGCCGATAAAGCGCGCGAGCTGCCCGGCGGCCTCGCGCAGTGCTCCGGGCAGCACGCTGTGCATGAAGCGGCTGGGCTGGCTCTCCAGCCTGGCGCGCCAGGCATCCTGCGCTGCCAGCACGCGGCGTGGTGTTGCGCCGAAGGAGCCGTGGTTGACGGTGACGTACTCGCTGTCCAGAAGCCATTCCGGGCGGAGTGGTTTGCCGTAGGCCACCGGGGTGCGGCTCATGGGTGTGACCCGTGGGGCGGCTCATCCGGCGGGGTGCTGATGGCTTTCAGGTAGCGCTGCACGGAATAGGCCAGCGCCGCCTTGCCGCCGCCGGTGATGGCCCGCTCCCACCACGCGCCGTAGATCGGCTCGAACGGCCAGGGCTCCAGCACGTCGGCGATGTGTTGCACCGACCCGGCATCGAGCGGGATCAGGTCCGGATAGCTGCGCATGAAACTGACACGCTTGTCCGGCCCGACCTGCACGATATCGCCGGACAGCAGTGCGCCCCGGCCGGCCGCTCCGGCGGCCCAGTGCAGCACCGTGCCGCCGGCGAAGTGGCCGCCGCAGCGCAGCAGCGTGATGTCCGGCCCGATCTCCTGGCGTTCATCCTCCCAGAAGCGGATCGCCGGATCGGGGCGCATCACCCAGCGCCGGTCCGCCGCGTGCAGCCATATCGTCGCACCGAATGCGTGGGCGAATTCCACCATCGAGGCGTAGTAGTGCGGGTGCGAGATCGCGATCGCCGACACGCCGCCCAGCGCGCGCACGATCTCGATCGTCGCGTCATCGATGAAACTGATGCAGTCCCACAGCACGTTGCCGTGCGGCGAGCGGACCAGCAGCGCGCGCTGGCCGATGGCGAACACGGGCGCGGTGCCGATGCCGAACAGCCCCGCTTCGACCACGCCGAAGGCATTGCGATGCGTCCGGCGCATCTGCTCCAGGCTGGTCCACGCCTGGCCGAGCGGATTCACGTATTGCCGCTCCTCCCGGCAGATCGCGCAGCCCTCGGGCGGACTGTCGGACGGCGGATACTGGGTGCCGCAGGTGGTGCAGATGAACGCCGCCATGGAGTGCTCCGTTCAGGCCAGCAGCCGGGCCGTCCGGTCCGGATCGACCTCCTCCAGCCGGCCGGGAGACCAGCGTGGTTTGCGGTCCTTGTCCACCACCATCGCGCGCACGCCCTCGATGAACTCGTGATGCGCGGTGATGGTGCGGGTTGCGCGCAGCTCTCTCTCGAGCGCCTCCTTCAGGGTGCTGCCGGCGCCCCGCCGCAGCAGTTCGAGCGACCACACGAGCGACGATGGCGACATGGTGCGCAGCGTCGCCAGCCGTCTGCCGCGCGAATTCGCCGCCCCATTCCAGCGCCGCCATGATGGCGGTCATGGTCGGGCAGCCGAGTGCGGCATCGATCGCGGCTCGGTGCGGTTGCAGGCTGAATGGCGGCAGCGGTTCGGCGAACCGGGCGAGGACACCTACGCCGTCTTCGGCCAGCGCGTGCGCCAGTCCGGCCAATCTCTCGCGGCGGACGAAATGGGTGGCGAGGCCGGCGTGCACCGCGTCCGCCCCGGTCATGCGTGCGCCGCTGAGTGCCAGGTAGAAGCCCAGCCGGCCGGGCAGGCGGGGGAGGAAATACGTCGCACCGATATCGGGGAAGAAGCCGATGGCGGTTTCCGGCATGGCAAAAACCGCGGCCTCGCTGGCGACCCGGTACGGCCCGTGCACCGAAACGCCGATGCCGCCGCCCATGCAGATGCCGTTCACCAACGCGACGTATGGCTTCGGGTAGGTCGCGATCAGGTAATTGAGTGCGTATTCCTCGGCGAAGAAGGCTTCGACCTGGTCAGGCCGCTCATCGAGGTGGAACTGCCGCACCGCGCGGATGTCTCCGCCGGCGCAAAAGGCGCGTTCACCGGCGCCTTCGATCATCACGGCATGAACCTGCGGATCGTCCCGCCAGTCGTGCAACGCGCGCGTGCAGGCGCGGATCATGTCAAGATCGAGCGCATTCAGCGCACGCGGGCGGTTCAGCAGAAGACGCCCGACCCGTCCGGTGCGGGCCGCCACCACGCTCGGTTCCTCCATGCGGTGCCCTCCGGCCTTCTCCCCTGTTGGCAAAACCCGCTATACAAGCCGCGCCCCGCGTTGCCCATCGGTCACGCAGCCTGTAGCGTCCGCGCCCAAACGAAGGAACTCCAGACCTGAATGTGATGCTGGCCCGCGCGCTTCCGGCGCTGCTGCTCTTCGCTGCTCTGCCGCTCGCGCAGGGTGAAGCGCGCGATCTCACCATCGTCTCGCGCAACGACGCGATGCATGCCGCGGTGCATGCCGCGCTGGTGCAGCCATTCACCGGTGCGACCGCGATCCCGGTCAGCGAGCGCGCCTGGCAAGGCGGCGCCGCGGCGCTGAAGTCGGCCGCCGGCGAGTGGGACATCGTCGCCTTCGACCCCGACGAAGCGGCCGCCGCATGCTCAAGCGGCGGGCTGGAAAAGCTCGACTGGAGCCAGGTAGGCGGCAAGGACCACTACGTTCCGCTGGGCCAGTCCGATTGCACGGTGGGCGCCACGGTGTTTTCGCTGGTGCTGGCGTGGGATCGGGAGAAATTCACCGGCAGCCCGGGGTGGGGCGATTTCTGGGACGTGGCGAAGCTGCCCGGCAAGCGGGGGCTGCGCAAGGGCGTGCGCGGCAATCTGGAAATCGCGCTGCTGGCCGACGGGGTTGCGCCGGGCGATGTGTATAAGACGCTGGCGAGCTCGGACGGGGTGGACCGGGCGTTTCGCAAGCTGGATCAGCTCAAGCCGTATATCGTGTGGTGGCAGACCGATGCCGATGCTGCCCGCATCCTGGCCTCGGGCGACGTGCTGATGACCAGCGCACCGTCCTATCAGATCGTGGTGGCGGGCCAGACCGCGCACCGCAATTTCGGCATTCAATGGACCAACAGCCTGTACGATCCCATCAGTTGGGGGTTGATCAAGGGCAGTCCCAATCTGCGCCAGGCCGAGCAATTCCTGTATTTCGCCGGCACCGCGGCGATCGAGGACCGCATGGTCGAGCCGTTCGGGCTGGGCGGCCTCGCCAAGGGTGCCAATGACCTGCTTCCCGCCGCAGCGCAGGCGGTTTCCTCCACCGCCCCGAACAACCTGAAGAACGCGCTGCAGACCGATACGGCATTCTGGCGCGACAACCTGGCCAAGCTGCAGCAGCGGTTCGATGCGTGGCTGAGCCATTAGAGCGAGATCGCTGGAGGCGGGATCGCCGGAGGCGTGAATCTCGCTCTCAGACAACCACCAGGAGCGTTTCAGGCGGCGGGGGCCATGGCTGAAACGGCTCTGACGGTTGTGGACTCGCCGGATCGGGCGGTGCTGCGCTTCTCCGGGGCACTCGACGCGGCCACCGCGGCCGCGATCTGGCACAAGGTGGTGCGGGCGGCAGGCGCGGCGCGGGGACGCGCGCTGGTGCTCGATCTGTCGGCCGTGCAGTCCTGCGACATGGCGGGCGCGACGCTGCTGGTCGCGGCGGAGCGGGCGCATGATGCCCCGGCTGAACTCGCCGGTGCGGCCGAGCAGGTGACGGCGCTTGTGGGATTGGCGAGGCGCGCGGCGGCGCCGGGGCGGGCGTCACCGCCGGCTCAACCGATCACCGCGCGCGAGGCGTTCCGCTCGGGCCTGTATGCCGCGGCCGAGGGGTTCTCGTTCCTCGGCGAGGCCGCTCTGGCCGTTGTGCGCCTGCCACAGCGCCGGCGCATGGTGCGTGTCACCGACTTCGTGCGCTTCGCGGACCAGGCCGGGGTGCGGGCGATTCCGCTGGTGCTGCTGCTCGGGTTTCTCATGGGGCTGATCCTGGCGTTTCAGTCGGCGGTGCCGATGCGCCAGTTCGGCGCCGAGCTGTACGTTGCGAACCTGGTCTCGGTCAGCCTGACGCGGGAGCTCGGGCCGCTGCTGACGGCGGTGATCCTGTCCGGCCGCACCGCCTCGGCCTACGCCGCCGAGATCGGCACCATGAAGGTGAACGAGGAGATCGACGCGCTGACCACGATGGGTCTCGATCCGATGACCATGCTGGTGCTGCCGCGGATGGCCGCGGCGGTGCTGGTGATGCCGGCGCTGACCCTGGTTCTGGACATTGCGGGGCTGATCGGCATGGCGGTGGTCATGCGGGGGTTCGGCTACTCGCTGACCATCCTGGAGAACCAGGTTCAGGACCTGGACCACGCCGGCCGACCTGATCCAGGGCCTGGCCAAGGCAGCGGTGTTCGGGGTGGTGATCGCCTCGGTCGGGTGCCGGGCAGGTCTGACCACCGGGGTAGGGCCGCGCGCCGTGGGCCTTTCGGCGACCGCCGCCGTGGTCGGCGGCATTGTCGCCACAATCGTGCTGGACGGCGTGTTCGCCGTGTTCTTCAACCGGCTCGGCTGGTAAATGGCCGAGCCCGTCATCCAGGTCCCCGTGATCGAGGTTGGGGGCGTGTCGCAGCGCTTCGGCCGGCGAACCATCTATCGCGATGTATCATTTACCGTGTTCCAGCATGAGGTGTTCGTGATCCTGGGCGGCTCCGGCTGCGGCAAATCGACGCTGCTCAAACAGTTGGTCGGCCTGCTCCGCCCGGCGGCGGGGCGGATCGAGGTGCTTGGGCGGACGGTCACGGGCCGGGGCGCCGCGGCGGCGTGGCGCGTGGTGCAGCGCCAGATCGGCGTGATGTTTCAGCAGGGCGCGCTGTTCGGCTCCATGACGCTGCTGCAGAACGTGATGCTGCCGCTGGAGGTGTTCACCGATCTGCCGCGCGAGGCGCGGGAGGCAGTGGCGCGGGTGAAGCTGGGGCTGGTGGGACTGGCCGATGCGGCGGGCCTGTTTCCGGCGGAGATTTCCGGCGGCATGGCAAAGCGGGCGGCGATCGCGCGGGCTATTGCGCTCGATCCGCCGCTGTTGTTCCTCGATGAGCCGTCGGCCGGGCTGGACCCGATCACGTCGGCCGGTCTTGACCGGCTGATCCTCGACCTGCGCGACGATGTGGGTGCCACGCTGGTGGTGGTGACCCACGAACTGCAATCGATCCTGGCCATCGCCGATCGCTGCCTGATGCTGGACCGCAACGCGTTTCCCGATGCCGGCGGGGTGATCGCGACCGGCGATCCGCGCAAGCTGCGCGAGGAGAGCGACAATCCGGTGGTGCGCGCGTTTTTCCGCCGGGAGACCCTGGCCACCGCCGGAGCCGCATGATGGAGGGACGTGCCGCCTATGTGAAAGTGGGTCTGCTGATCGTCGCGGCGATCATCGTGGGGCTCGCGCTGGTGTGGTTCCTGAGCGGCGGTCGGATCACCCACGGCGAGCTGCTGGAGACCTACTTCAACGAATCGGTGCAGGGCCTGCAGGTCGGCTCCAACGTGGAGTATCGCGGCGTGACTGTGGGGAAGGTAACGCAGATCGGCGTCGTGAGCGCGGAATACGGCGGGTCGGAGCAGGTGGTGAACGAGCCGCTGTACCGGCAGGTGATGGTGCGGTATTTGGTCGATATGAAGAAGATCGGGCCGTTTCCCGGCATTTCGGATGCGGTGGGGCTGGGCCTGCGGGCGCGACTGGGTAGCCAGTTGATTACCGGCCTGTCCTATATCGACCTGACCTTCGCGAACCCGAAGGACAATCCGGCGCAAACCCTGCCGTGGACGCCTCAGGCCGCCTACGTGCCGTCGATCCCGAGCGCTTTTGCCCAGGTGCAGAATGCCGGGCAGCAGGTGCTTGCCAAGCTGGACCAGGTGGATCTGGCGCGGCTGGTTTCGTCGCTGACGGCGCTTTCCGAAAATCTGGATACGGAACTGACCAGCGGCGACGTGCATCAGACGCTGCAGTCGGCGAACACGTTGCTGGGTACGGCGCAGGATTCGCTGAAGGCGGCGGACCTTGGGGGGCTGAGCAAGGATCTGCGGCAGACGGTGGATGCGCTGAAGGCGGTTGCGACCGATCCCAACCTGTCGAAGCTGCTGGCGAACGGGGCGCTGGCGACCGATCGGCTGGCGGATATCACGTCGCGTATGAACCGGTTGATCACAGCATTGGAGGGGACGGTGCGCCAGGCGCAGACCGGGACGACGGCGTTGCAGGAGGGATTCGCGCCGATCCTGCGGAACCTGTCCGCCACATCGCAGAGCCTGCGCGATCTGGCGGAATCGTTGCGGCAATATCCGGCCCAGGTGCTGGCCGGGCCGCCTCCGCCGGCTCGGGGGCCGCTGAAGTGATCGCGCGGCGGGGGGTGCTGGCGGGGTGCGCCGGGCTGGCGGGATGCAGCGTGCTGCCGCAGCCGAAATACGTGCAGCAGACGCAGTGGCCTCTGCAGGTGCACCGGCCGCGGAGTTTGTCGGCGCCGAGGCGGGGCAAGATCCTGCTGGTGCGCGACGTGCAGGCGAGTCCGGGCGTCGATCGGCTCGGGCTGCAATGGTACGAGAAGAACGGCAGCGTTCACGTGGATTTCTACAATCAATGGGCGGTGGCGCCGTCGCAGGCTGTGACCAACAATCTGCAGCAGTGGCTGGCGGGAGCCGGGATGTTTCCGGCCGTGGTGACCGCCGGCAGCGGGCTGATGCCCAATCTGATCCTGGATACGCAACTGACGCAGTTCATCGCCGATCCTCGGACGATGACGGCGCGCTGCGGACTGCAGATCACGCTGATCAATGCGAACCGGACGCCGGCGGCGGTGCTGATGCAGCAGAGTATTTCGGGGCAGGCGGGCATGCCGGCCGATACGCCGGAGGGGGTCGCGGACGGGTTGGTCGCTGCTCTGGCGGATGCGCTGGGGAAGGTGGAGGGGGCGATCAGGCGGTACGCGTAGAGGCTTGTGGGGCGGCAAGATTGTGGCATATAGGGAGGCAGATTGCCGGAGGGCGTTCAGGTGTCTGTCGTAATCGAGGAAGTCGCCCGTAAGCTGGGGGGAGAGACGGTGCTCGGGCGGGCCGCACGCTCCCAGGCCGATCTGGCGCTGGCTGTGCGTGAGCGGCTGCCCTTGGCGACGCTGAAGAACCTGGCGCGGGCCGGGCTGACGGAGCAGGAGATCGAGCGGTTCGTGATTCCGCAGCGGACAAGGCGGCATCGGGCGGAACGGGAGCAGCCGCTGACGGTGGATGAATCTGACCGAGCGGTGCGATTGGTGCGCACTCAGACGCTGGCGGAGGATACGTTCGGCAACCGGGAGAAGGCCAATATCTGGCTGCGGCGACCGCTTGCGGAACTGCGCGGGGAGACGCCGCTCGATCTTGCCCAGACCGAGGCCGGTGCCCGGGTGATCGAGACGATCCTGGCGAAGATCGCCTGGGGCGCCGCCGCCTGAGCATTTTGTGGCGGTTATCTACGGCGCGGCACGTCCGGGCGTTCGATGGCGGTTATGGCCTGCTCTATGACGGGCGGTGGAACACGGCGGGACAGGCGGTCACGTATTGCGCGACCTCGCCTTCGCTGTGCGTGCTGGAGAAGCTGGTGCACATCCAGGACCCGGCGCTGGTGCCGGCGCTGATGATGGTGCGGTACGATGTGCCGGACGGGTGTGGCGTCGAGACCATCGACGTGGGCGACCTGCCCGCGGGGTGGCGGTTGCAGGAAAACTGGACCCAGCGGCGCGGCGGTCAATGGTATGCTTCGAGCGGGACCCTGCTGCTGTTCGTGCCGTCGGCGATCGTGCCGGTGGAAGGCTCGCCCGATATGAACGTGCTGGTCAATCACCGGCATCCGGCGGCTGCGTCGGTCAGGATGGTCGGCGCGGAGCCATTCGTGCTGGATGTACGGCTGTTCTGATGAGCGGTGTTCAGGAGGGGGGCGTGACGGATTTCGATGCAGATCGCTTTTGCCGGACCTTGGCGCACGAGGCCAGCGATGCGGTGATCTACGCGGATGCGAAGGGGCAGATCGAGTTCTGGAACAAGGGCGCCGAGCGCATGTTCGGCTTCGCAGAAGCGGAAGCGCTGGGACAATCGCTGGACATCATCATTCCGGAGAGTTTGCGCGGACGGCATTGGGAGGGTTTCGACGAAACCATGCGCACCGGCAGGACGCGCTACGGCGCCGGGGATGTTCTGGCGGTGCCGGCGTTGCGCAAGGACGGATCGCGCATTTCCGTCGAGTTTACCATTCTGCCGTTTCATGACGAGGCGGGCCGGATGGCCGGGATCGCCGCGATCCTTCGCGACGTGACCAAGCGCTTCGAGGAGATCAAGGCGCTGCGCAAGGAACTGGCAGGCCTGCGGAGATAGTCGCAATGTCGCATCACAGCTCACCGATGCGGATACTGGCGCAACCGGATGACGGGACCGCGCCCGTTGTGGCGATGATCGATGCCGCACGCTCCTATATCTGCATCAAGATGTTCGCCTTCACTTCTCCGGCGCTGCTCGAGGCGGTGGAGCGTGCGCATCAACGGGGCGTGCGGGTTCGCATCATGCTCAACCCGGCGCGGTCGTCCGGCTCGCGCGCGAACGACAAATCGTTCCAGCGCTTTGCGGCGGCAGGCATCGAGGTAAGCTGGACCAGTCCGCATTTTGTGGTGACGCATGAGAAGTCGATGGTGGTCGATGGGCACACCGCGCTGATCGCCACGTTCAATTTCTCGGACAAGTATTTCAGCCAGACCCGGGATTACGGTGTGATCATCACGGATGCCGGGATTGTTGCCGAGATCGAGGCGGGATTCGAAGCTGATTGGCGGCACCACCGGATGGAGCTGCCGGACGGCAGTCCGCTGATCTGGAGCAACCGCAACGCGCGTGAAACCATTGCCGGCTTCATCGATGGCGCGTGCCGCAGGCTGCAGGTGCAACATCCAAAATTCTCCGACATCGTCATCCTGGACCGGTTGATGGGGGCGATGGAGCGCGGGGTCCATGTGCAGATCATCTGCGGCGGCAAGCATGGGATCAGCCCGCCGGACATGCTGGACACATTCTCCTCATTGCGGGCGCTGGGGCGGGCCGGCGCGAAACTACGCAAGCAACGCCCGCTTCGGCTGCACGCCAAGCTGCTGTTGGCGGATGAGGAGCGGGCGCTGGTCGGCTCGATGAACATCGACCGCAGCGCTTTCGATTTGCGGCGGGAGCTTGGCATCGTGCTGACGGAACCGGCCGCTGTTGGAAAGCTGAGGGAGTATTTCACGGCCGACTGGGACGCGGCGGGAAGTTACGAACCGCCGGATCCGCTCGCACTGCATTTGCACATCGAGGAAGACGCCGCGCCGGACGAGGAACTGGATCATGAATGAGCCGCCGTCGCTGAGAAGCATCGCGGCGGCGTTCAATCGGATCGCGCTGGAGAGCTTCGGCGGTGGTTTGTCGGCGTGGTCGCGGGAGGTCGTGGTCCAGGAAAAGGGCTGGATGAGCGACGCGGAGTTCCTGAGTGCCTCGACGATCTGTCGGGTGTGCCCGGGGGCAAACCAGATCAACATGGCGGTGTTCGTCGGGCTGAAGCTGCGCGGCTGGCGGGGCGCCGTTGCCGCGACGCTGGGGCTGATCTGCGCGCCGACACTGTTGGTGCTGGCTGCGGGGGCGCTCTATTTGCGATTCCGCGACGTGCCGGAGCTGCGGGCGGCACTGTCGGGTATGGCGGCAGCGGCGGTTGGCCTTACTTTCGCGATGGCGTGGCGTCAGGGGAAAGGCGTGTTGCTTTCTCCCGTGCCGGTGCTGCTGTTCTTTGCGACGCTGGTGCTGGTGGTTGTGCTGCGTGAGCCTTTATGGGCGGCGCTGCTGGTGTTGCTGCCGATCGGCTATGGCTGGGCGCGCCTGCGGCCCGCTCCGGCATGACGCCGAGCCTGGCATGGCAAGTGTTGTTCGTGTTTGCCGCGGCGTCGCTGCAATCGGTGGGTGGCGGGAACGCGGTGCTTGCCGCAATTGCAGCTCCAAACCGTGGTGCACCACCATTGGCTCACGCCGTCGCAATTTGCCGACAGTTTCGCAATCGCGCAGGTGGCGCCGGGACCGAGCAGCCTGATCGTGACGCTGCTTGGCTACCGGATCGGGGGGCTCTCCGCAGCGCTGCTGGCGACGGCCGCGATGATCATCCCGTCTTCGCTGCTGGTCGCGGTGGTCGGGCGGTTCTGGATCGCGAGCGGCACCGCAAGGTGGCATATGGCGCTGGAACGCGGCATCGCGCCGATTGCGATCGGGCTGGTCGCGTCGAGCGGCCTGATCATCGCGCGATCGGTGGATACCTCGGCGTTGGAGTGGATCGTCACGGGCGCGGCCGCGGCGGTGCTTGGTTTCACACGGACCAATCCGATGGTGGTTGTGCTTGCCGGCGGGGCGGTGGCGCTGGGTGCGCAGGTGATTGGGTGAGGCGGGCGGGTGGGACGTTTGGTGTGACTGCGCCGGGAGATTGCCGCGGCCCGCTTCGCGGGCCTCGCAATGCTGGGTGGGGTGGGAGCCTACAATTCGCCCATGTCTTCCTCGCGGAATTCCTGTGTGGTGATCGAGCCGGAGGAGAGCTGCGTTTCGCGGCCGCGTAACTCCACGCGCCTGATCTTGCCGGAGATGGTCTTCGGCAGGTCCATGAACTCGATGCGGCGGACCCGCTTGTACGGCGCCGAGGTCTGTCGGACGTGGCGGAAGATGGCGAGCGCCGTCGCGCGGTCCGGGGTCCAGCCCTGTGCCAGCGCGATGTAGGCTTTGGGCACGGCGGTTCGAACCGGGTCGGGCGCCGGTACGACGGCAGCTTCCGCGACCGCTTCGTGTTCGATCAGGATGCTTTCCAGCTCGAACGGGCTGATGCGGTAATCGGAGGCTTTGAACACGTCGTCGGCGCGGCCGATGTAGGTGAGATAGCCGTCGGAATCACGTGATGCGACGTCACCGGTGCGATAGACGTCCTGGCTCATCTTCTGGATGCTGCCGTCGTCGTTCCGATAGCCGAGCATGAGGCCGGCAGGACGTGGGTTCAGCGCAATGCATACTTCGCCGTCAGATGCATCCTTGTTGTCGGTGTCGCGCAGCCGGATGTCGAATCCGGGCATCGGCTTGCCCATGGAGCCGAGTTTCACCGGCAGGCCGGGCGGATTGCCGATCTGTGTGGTGGTTTCCGTCTGGCCGTAGAAATCGCGCACCGTCAGTCCCCATGCGGCGCGCACCTGTTCGATGACTTCCGGATTGCACGGCTCGCCCGCGGAGCAGATTTCGCGCAGAGACATCCGACAGGCTTTCAGGTCCTCCTGCACGAACATGCGCCAGACGGTCGGCGGCGCGCATAGCGTGTCCACGCGGTGCTCGGCGATCGCTTGCAGCATCGATTGACGCATGGAACCGCGGCTGGTTGACGATGAACACCGCCGATCCGGCGTTCCACGGCGCGAAGACGCAGGAGTATGCGTGCTTCGCCCAGCCCGGCGAGGAGATGTTCAGGTGCAGATCGCTCGGTTGCAGACCGATCTGGTACATCGTGCTGAGGTGGCCGACCGGGTAGCTCTGATGGTCGTGCTGCACAAGCTTGGGCTTCGCCGTGGTGCCGGAGGTGAAATAGAGCAGCAGCGGGTCGGTGACGTGGGTTGGTGCGTCCGGGGTTAAGGCCGGATCGGCGGTGAGCAGCGAGGCATAGCTATGCCAGCCGGGTGCTTCGCCGACGCAGATCAATGTCAGGCCTTGGGCGATCCCGGCGAACTTTGCGGCTTCCTGCGGGCCGGCGACGACGTGCCGCACGCGGCCGCGCGTAAAACGATCAAGCAGATCGGCCTGCGTGAGCAGGGTGGAGGCGGGGATGACGACGGCGCCGAGCTTCATGGCGGCGAGCATGGTTTCCCACAGCGGCACGACGTTGCCGAGCATGAGCAAGATGCGGTCGCCGCGGCGGACGCCGAGCGCGCGCAGGCCGTTGGCGAGCCGGTTGGAGCTTTCGGAGAGTTCGGCGAAGCTGCGCTCCGCCGCGCCGTCACCGACGATTTTCAGCGCGAGTTGGCGTCCGTGGTCGCCGGCGGCAAGTTCCGCGTCGAACCAATCCAGCGCCCAGTTGAAGCGATCCAGCACCGGCCAGCGGAAATCGCGATAGGCGGTGTCGTAGTCCGAGCGGTGCGCGAACAGGAAATCGCGCGCGGCCTTGAATGCTGCGGCCGGCATGGGACGTCTCCTTTTATTTCATCTTATCGCGGGCCTGTTCGGCGAGCCAGCGGAACATCACGGAGAAGTCTTTCGTGCCCTCGCCGGCGTCCACCAGTTGCGCATACAAGATCAGCCGCAAGCGTGCCGAGCGGCGTGGGCGCGCCGGTCTGGTCCGCAGCCTGCTGCGCCAGTTTCACGTCCTTGAGCATGAGCGCGGCCATGAAGCCGGGCGCGTAGTCCTTGTTCGATGGTGCGTTCGGCGCCGGGCCGGGCGCGGGGCAATAGTCCGTTAGCGCCCAGGAGCGCGCGGTGGCGGTGGACGTGATGTCCCACAGCTTCTGCCAATCGAGGCCGAGCTTACGCGCCAGGATAAAGCCCTCGCAGACGCCGATCATGTTGATCGACAGCATCATGTTGTTGCAGATTTTCGCCGCCTGTCCGGCGCCTGGGCCGCCGGCGTGGACGATGGTGCGTCCCATTGCCTTCAGGATCGGCTCGGCGCGGGCGAAGGCGGTGTCTGATCCGCCGACCATGAATGTCAGCGTGCCCGCGGCGGCGCCGACCGTTCCGCCGGAAACCGGTGCATCGACCATGTCCAGCCCGGCCGCGTGCGCCTGTTCGGCCACGTCGCGCGCGGTGGCGACGTCGATGGTGGAGCAGTCAATGAGCAGGGGCTTGGCGGCGCGGGCATGTTCGATGACGCCGCCCTGGTGCAGCATGACGGCGCGCACATGCTCGCCGGCCGGCAGCATGGTGATGACGGCGTCGGCGCCGGTGATGGCCTGGCGCGCATCGGCGGCCGGTGTTCCGCCCTGGGCGGCGAGGGCATCGAGGGCGGCGCGATTGATGTCGAAGCCGATCACGGTGTGGTCGGCTTTGAGCAGATTGGCCGCCATCGGCGCGCCCATGTTGCCGAGGCCGATAAAGCCGATGCGCGCCATGGTCAGAGGACCTCGAACACGTCGTACACCGGGCCTTCGGGCGGACGGTCGCCGGTGCCGATCGCGATGACGCGATTGAGCCAGTCGTATTGTGCCGCGGCGGTTTCGAACGCGACGGCGGTGCGGAAGTAGTAGTTTGCCGGGTCCACGCGTTCACCGCGGTTCAGCCGGTCCATGACATCGGGCGGGCCGTGGCGGAGGCCACGATAGGTCATGCCGATTGCCGCGCCGTCGTGGGTTTGCAGCACCAGGCGCACGTCCAGCGTGGTGGCGGCGTCGGCGCGGACCATCAGCCAGTCGGCGCCGCCGGGGAGCACGGTGCCGCGCAGGCGCTCGCCTTCGAAGGTGCCGCCGGCGACCAGGCCGATGCGCCGGTTGCCGCCCGGGGTGGCGCCGATCTGCTGCATGCCGGAGACCTGCAGACGAAGGGTGAAGATGTGTCGGGTACGGATTTCGGGCACGCTGGTTCCTCCCTGGTCTCTGGCGGGGATCAGACACCGGGGGATGATTGGCGGCAAGCGGCGGGGGGCTTACAATGCGTGGCATGGACGGGCTGTACGAAACCGACCTGGTGCTATGGGCGGCGGAGCAGGCACGCGCGCTGCGCGATGCGGCGAACCATGGGTCGAATGCGGTGGATTGGGAGCATGTGGCGGAGGAGATCGAGAGCTTGGGGAACTCCGAACGCCGTGCGCTGGGGAGCCGCGTCGCTGTTGTGGTCGAGCATCTGTTGAAACTGCAGGCGTCGCCTGCGACCGAGCCGCGCAGGCAGTGGCGGGAGACGGTGCGCAGGGCACGTCAGGACATCGAGCGCATTCTGGACGATAGCCCGAGCCTGCGCCGAGAACTGCCGGGCATCATCGAAAAGGAGTCCCGGAGGGTGCGCGCGCTGATCCGGCAGAACTCTTGCCGATTATGACGAGAAACCGCGCGTGCCATTGGATTCCCTCACCTTCGACGAAACCCGCGTGCATAGGAGACTGGATGCCCGACGAGGAGAACGCAGCGGCATGACCAATCCCGGCACCGTCTTCCTCTTCGACGTCGATAACACCCTGCTCGACAATGACGGCGTGCAGGCCGACCTCGGCAAGCACCTGACCGAGACGTACGGCGCAGAAGCGTGCCGCCGCTACTGGGAGATATTCGAAGAACTGCGCGGCACTCTCGGCTACGCCGATTATCTCGGAGCGCTGGAGCGTTACCGTGTGGAGTTGATGCACGACCCGCGCGTGCTACGCATGGCGAATTGGCTGGTGGATTATCCTTTCGCGTCCAAGCTGTATCCGGGTGCCGTGGATGCGGTGAATCTCGCGTGGCAGCACGGTACCTGCGTCATTCTTTCAGATGGCGATGCGGTGTTCCAGCCGCGCAAGGTGGAGCGCTCGGGGTTGTGGCAGGCGCTACGGGACAATGTGTTGATCTACATCCATAAAGAACAGGAGCTGGAGGATGTGGAGCGGCTGTTTCCGGCGGAGCGTTATGTGCTGATCGATGACAAGGTCCGCATCCTGCACGCGGTGAAACAGACCTGGGGCAATCGCGTCACGACGGTGTTTCCGCGCCAGGGGCATTACGCGATGGACGCGGCGGAGGTGGCGAAGTACCCGGCGGCGGATTACACGATCGAGCGGATCGGGGAGTTTTCGCGCGCTTGCGATGCGATCGTGGGGCGTGGCGGTGGGTGACCGAGAGGGAACTGCGGCTCGCCCCCGGGTCTTCGCCCGGGGCAGGCTCTGGGTTGCTTCGTCGGCCTGCTACGCAGCTCTGCAATGACATTGTTCGGGCGGTTACTCCCCCGGGGCGGGCGCAGGTTTCTGCCTGCCGCGGTGGAAGCGGCGCTTGGTTGCCTCGCGCATTGACTGGAACATGACGTACAGCATCGGGATCAGGAAGATGCCGATCGAGCTGGCGCCGATCATGCCGGCGAACACCGCGGTCCCCACGTCCCGCCGGCTGAGCATCGCGGCACCCTCGGCGGTGACCAGCGGCACCAGCCCGGCGATGAAAGCGACCGAGGTCATCATCACCGCGCGGAACCGGGTGCGCGCGCCAAGGATGGCGGCATCGCGGATCGATTCTCCTTCTTCGCGCCGTTCCTTGGCGAATTCCACGATCAGGATCGCGTTCTTTGCCGCCAGTGCGATCAGCATGACCAGGCCGATCTGGGCGTAGAGATCGATCGACAGGCCGGCGAGGGCAATGCCCACCAGCGCGCCGAACACACCTGCGATGACCGAGACCAGCACGGGGATGGGTATGACCCAGCTTTCATAGAGCCCGACCAGGAACAAGTAAGCGAACAGCACCGCAAGACCCATGATCGCGCCGGTCTGGCCGGAGGCGAGCTGTTCCTGGTACGCGGTGCCGGTCCATTCATAGCCGTAGCCGCGCGGCAGCGTCTTGTCCGACAGCGCCGCCATTGCCTGCAGCGCGGTGCCGGATGACACGCCCGGCGCTGGTCCGCCGTCGATGGTGATAGCGCGATAGTTGTTGTAGCGCGTGATGACCTGCGGACCGGTGACGATGCTCAGGTCCGCCAGCGATCGCAGCGGCACCATCTCGCCCTGGTTGTTGCGCACATAGATGCGCCAGATCGCGGAGATGTCGTCGCGATCGTCTCGGCACCTTGGATGTTGACCTGCCAGGTGCGGCCGAACTGGTTGAAGTTGTTGACGTAGAAACCACCCAGCGTGGCTTGCAGCGAATTGAAAACCTGATCGAGCGGCACGCCGAGGGCGGCGGCCTTTTCGCGATCGACGTTCAGATAGAGCGACGGGTTGTTGGCGGCGTAGGTGGAGAACACGCGGGACAGACGCGGATCCTGGTTTGCCGCGGCCACCAGGCCCTGCATCACCTGGCCGTTCTGCACCGGATCCTGCCCTTCCAGGGCCTCCAACTCGTATTCGAACCCGCCGCCGGTACCCAGGCCGATGATGGGCGGCAGGTTGAACGGGAAGATGTTGGCCGAGCGGATGGACTGCACCGCGCCGAACGTCTTGCCCACCAGCGCCTGCACCGAATCACCCGCGGCCAGGCGGTCCCGGAACGGTGCCAGCCGCGCCACAATGAAGGCGGCATTCGGCTCGTTCACGCCGTCGAGCAGCGAGAAGCCCACGATGGAGAGCGTGTCGGAGATCTGCGGCATGGTCTTGAGAATCTTCTCGACCCGTGCCGCCACTTCGCTGGAGCGCTCGACCGAGGCACCATCGGGCAACTGGGCGGAAATGAAGTAGGCGCCCTGGTCTTCCTCCGGCAGGAAGCCGGTCGGGGTGTGATTGAACAGCCAGAACGAACTCGCGGCCAGCACGCCCACGGCGAGCAGCGAAAACACCGAAACGCGCACCAGCCGATGCACCACGGCGGCATAGCCGTTGCGCACGTGATCGATGCCGCCCAGCACCCAGGCGATCGGGCCGCGCCGCTTGCCGTGGTGCGGACGCAGGAACACGGCGCACAGGGCAGGGGACAGGGTCAGCGCGTTGGTGGCGGAGATCAGCATCGCGCAGCTCATGGTCACGGCGAACTGGCGGAACAGCGTGCCAGAGAGGCCGGGAATGAACCCTACGGGGACAAAGACCGAGAGCAGCACGAGCGAGATGGCGATCACCGGGCCGGTGATCTGCCGCATGGCCTTGATGGTTGCCTCGGCGGGTGTCAGTTGCGGTTCTTCGTTCATCACCCGCTCGACATTCTCCACCACCACGATGGCGTCATCGACCACCACGCCGATCGCCAGCACCATGGCCAACAGGGAGACGGTGTTGATGGTGAAGCCGAGTGCCAGCAGCGCCGCGACGGCGCCGATCAAAGAGACGGGGACGGCGACGGCGGGGATGATGGTGGCGCGGACATCGCCGAGGAACAGGAAGACCACCAGCACGACCAGCGCGAAGGCTTCGCCCAGCGTCGTCAGCACCTCGCGCAGCGTGTCACTGACGAAGGCGCTGGAGTTGTACATCACCATCGCGTGCAGGCCGGAGGGGAACCGCTGCGCCAGGTGATTGAGCGCCTGCTGCACGGCGGCCGAGGTCTGCACGGCGTTGGCGCCCGGTGAAAGATAGATCGCGACCGGCACGGCGGGAGCGCCGTTCAGCCGGGTCTCGGAATCCATGCTCAGCGCCCCGAGCTGCACGTCGGCGATGTCGCGCAGGCGCAGCACCGAGCCATCAGGGTTGGCGCGGATCACGATGTTGCCGAACTGTTCCGGCGTGACCAGCCGGCCCTGGGTTTGCAGGTTGAACTGGAACTGTTGATCCGGTCCGATCGGGCGCGCGCCGATGCGTCCGACCGGGGCAACGGTGCTCTGCTGCTGGATGGCGGCGATCACGTCCGACGGGGTCAGCTTCAGGCTGACCATCTGGTCGGTGTGGAACCACACCCGCATCGAGTAGTTCATCTTGGAGAACAGGCTGGCCTGACCCACGCCGGGGGTGCGCGACAGCGTGTCCAGCACGTTGATCAGCACGTAGTTGGTGACGAACAGCGGGTCCATCTTCTTCGCGTCGTCACTGTAGAAGGCGAGGAACTCCAGGATGGCCGAGGACTTCTTGGCCACCGTGACACCTTCGGTCTGCACCTCGGCAGGAAGCTGGGAAATCGCGGTCTGCACCCGGTTGTTGACGTTTACCGTATCGATGTCCGGGTCGGAGCCGAGTGCGAAGCTGACGGTCAGGCCATAGCTGCCGTCATTGCCGCTGTTCGACTTCATGTAGAGCATCTTGTCCACGCCGACGACCTGGGCCTCGATCGGCTGGGCGATGGCGCTTTCCACCGTGGCGGCGGAGGCGCCGGGGTAGGTGGTGCTGACGGTGACCTGCGGCGGCACGATATCCGGCAACTGCGCCACCGGAATGCGCGTCATGGCGATACCGCCCGCGATGGTGATGATGATCGCGATGACGATCGCCAGCCGCGGCCGGCGGATGAAGATCTCGGAGATCATCTAGCGGGAGATCATCGAAGGGCGGTGCGATCCACCGCGGGGGAGCCAGGCAGCGGCGAGGCGGGGCCCGGTGATACCGCCTGGCCGGGGTGGACCTTCTGTACGCCGTCCACGACCACCATCGCCCCCTGATCGAGGCCGGTCAGGACCGTCGCCAGCGACGGCGTGGATTGACCGAGCGTGATCCGCTTTTCCTGCACCTTGTTGTCGGCGCCGACGGTGAAGACGTAGTCACCTCGCTGATCGGACAGCACGGCGGCGCGGGGGATCGTGAGCAGCGCCACCGGTGTGGCGCCCTGGAGCAGAACGGTGACGAATTCGTTGTCCACCAGTCGCCGGCCCGCCGGGCCCTCGACGGGATTGGGGATCGTGCCGCGCAGGACCAGGGTATCGGTGCTGGTGGAGACGGTGTTGTCCACGAAATCGACCTTGCCCGCGTGGTCATAGAGCTTGCCGTCGGGCAGCCGGATGCGGATCACCATGGAGTTGAACCCGCCCTTGGGGTCCAACTGGTCGCGCAGCTTCAGCGCGTCACGCACCGGGACGGGAAATACCACGTACATCGGGTCCTGGCTGGTGATGGTCGCCAGCGTGCCGGTGGTGGGCGAGACCACGTTGCCGATCGTGACGGTGGTGCGGCCGATCTTGCCGTCGATCGGCGAGCGGATTTCCGTGTAGCCGAGATTGATCTCGGACTGCTTTTCCTGCGCCTGGGCGGCCAGCAGCTTGCCGGCGTCGGACAGCATGGTGGCCCGCGCCAGGTCGTAAGCGGCCTGCTGGCCGGCCGGCCCGCCCAGCAACTTCTCCTGACGCTGGAAGGCGGCGCTGGAATTCGTGAGCTGCGCCTGGGCCTCCTGCACCGCGGCCTTCTTGGCTTGCAGGTCGGCCTGGAAGGGCGGCTGCTCCAGCACATAGAGCAGGTCCCCGGCGTGGACCTCCGAGCCTTCGGTGAAGCTGCGCTTTTCCAGGAAACCGGTGTCGCGGGCGACGAGGGAGACCCGGTTGATGGCCTGGATGCGGCCGATGAACTGGGAGGTCTCGGTGATCGGCTGCTTGTTCCGCACGCACGATGCCGACGGCGACCGGGCCTGTGGGCATCTGCGCGCGCGCCGGGCCGGCGGCCAGCAGCGCGGCGAGGACAAGGGGCAGACCGAAACGCGAGAACATGGGCGGCACGGATAACTCACGGTTTGGGGCGCGGGGCATGCCCGCAACTGGCGGCGAACGTCAATCGACAATCGCCTGAGTCAGCCCTCCTGAGTCAGCCTGGGGATCGGTCCAGACTGCGGACGAGCAGGGCCAAGGCGTGGGCAACCGTGGCGGCACGTACCGCCGCGCGATCGCCCGGGAAGATGTAGGATGACGCGGCGGTGATGCCATCCCTTTGTGCAACGCCGAACCAGACCAGGCCGACGGGCTTGGCCTCGGTGCCGCCGCCGGGGCCGGCCACGCCGGTGACGGAGACGGCGCGATGGGCGCGTGACCGGGCCACCGCGCCCTCGGCCATGGCGCGCGCCACCTGCTCGCTCACCGCGCCGTGGACGTGGATCAGCTCCGGCGCGACGCCCAGCATCTCCTGCTTCGCTTCGTTGGAGTAAGTGACGAACCCCCGGTCCAGCACATCGGACGAACCGGCGATGGCGGTCAGCGCGGCAGCGATCAGCCCGCCGGTGCAGCTTTCGGCGGTGGCGAGCATCAGGCCGCGGGTGCGGCAGGCGTCCAGCAGCGCGGCGGCGGCGGCGAGCGTTTGGGCGTTCAGCATCGTCTCAGTCTAACCTGCCGCCCATGCCGCTGCACCCCACCTGGCCCGATCTGACGATCCGGATTGTCCTGACGGTTCTGGCGGGCGGGGTGATTGGACTGAACCGCGGTGCCCACGGGCATCCGGCCGGTCTGCGCACGACAATCCTGGTCGCGCTGGCGGCCTGCGTGGCGATGATCCAGGCAAATATTCTGCTCCCGGTGGATGGAAAAACCGCCGGGTCGTTCGGGACCATGGACCTGATGCGGTTGCCGTTGGGCATTCTGACCGGTGTCGGGTTCATCGGCGGCGGCAGCATCCTCAAGCGCGGCGATCTCGTCACCGGCGTGACGACGGCGGCGACGCTGTGGGTGGTGACGGTGATCGGGCTGTGCTTCGGCGGCGGCCAGATCGGGATCGGGGTTGCGAGCACGGTTCTGAGTGTCGGGACGCTGACGGTGATGAAATGGCTCGATGTGCGAATTCCGCGGGAGCATCGTGCCATGCTGACGATCCGGACGAGTTCGGCCGAGCAGGTGTCGGGCAGGTGGGGAAGCTGCTGGAGCCGTTGAAGTATGGGGTTCGGCTAGCGGGGATCAGCACGGAGAAACCGGGCGAGGCGGCTCGGCTGGTGAAATACGAGATTCACTGGAAGCGGGCGGAAGCTCCGGGCCGACCGACGGATTTGTTTGAGTTTCTCGAGCGGCATTTCAGTGTCGTGTCGCTCCAGCTTGTCGCGGAGGATGAGTGAAGGCCGCCACTGGCCACGCGAGATTGACCCACGGCCCGCTGCCCCCGCTTTCGCCAGGGGGCCTGCGATGACGGTGCGGCCTACAGCGCGGGCACACCGCTGGTGGTTGAATACTCGAAGTGCAGTGCCTGGCCCGGGCGCACGATCGGATGGATCGCGTGCGCCGCCATCGCCGCTTCGCTGAAGCCCTGCAGGATCAGTTTCAGCTTGCCGGGATAATGCGCGACGTCGCCGATCGCGAACACACCTGGCAGGCTGGTCTGGCAGGTCGCGGGATCGACCTCGATGTGGTGCTGCACCAGATCGAGGCCCCAGGATGCGATCGCCCCCAGATCGGTTGCCAGGCCGAAGAAGGGCAGCAGCACGTCGGCCTCCAGCGTGCGCGTCTCGCCTTTCAGCGTCGCGACTTCCACCGCGTGCAGAGCCCGGCGTCGCCATGCAGCGCCTGCAATTGATACGGAATAACCAGCTCGATCTCGCCCCGCGCGGCGGCTTCGTCGAGTTGCGCCGCGGTTTCGGGCGCCGCGCGGAAGCGGGGCCGGCGATGCACCACCGCCACGCGCGCGATGTCTTTCAGCGCCAGCGCCCAATCGACCGCTGAATCGCCGCCGCCGGCGATGACCACGCGCTTGCCGCGGAGATCCTCCCGCCGGCGCACGTAGTAGCGCACGGCGCCGGTCGCTTCGTACTCCGGCAGACCCTCCAGCGGCGGACGGTTGGGACCGAACGCGCCGGCGCCGGCGGCGATGATCACCGCTTTCGCCTCCACGGTGTCGCCCATATCTGTTGTCAGCGTGAACGGGTCCGCCAATCCGGTGACCCGCCGGCCGAGCAGACGCGGTGCATGGAATGGCGCGATCTGCTGTTCCAGCGCGGTGATCAGATCGCCCGCGGAAATCGCCCCGTGCGCGGGAATGTCGTAGATCGGCTTCTCGGGATACAGCGCGGCGCATTGCCCGCCCGGTTTCGGCCAGCGCGTCGATCAGCACGCTGCGCAGCCGCAGCATGCCGAGCTCGAACACCGCGAACAGCCCCACCGGGCCGGCGCCGATGATCGCGACATCCGTCTGCAGGTGCTCGGGCATCCCGGTCCGGTATGGTATTCGACGACCGCTTCAAGCAATGGCGCGGCAAGCAGAGGGAGTCGGATCACAATGCGCATCGCGGTTGGCGGGTTCCTGCACGAGTCCCACTCCTTCGCGCCGCGTCCCACCACCTGGCAGGACTTTGTCCAGCCGGGCGGGTTTCCGCCGCTGCAGAACGGGCCGGGGCTGATCGAGGCGGTGGAGCACACCTCGGTGCCTCTGGCCGGCGCCATTGCTGCCGCGCGGGAGGCGGGCGTGGAGCTGGTGCCGCTGGCCTGGGCCTTCGCCAATCCCGCCGGTCCGGTGCAGGACGAGGCGTTCGAGCGTCTGGCCGCGCTGAACTGCGCGTTGCTGTCGAACGCGTTACAGGCGGGGTCGATCGATGGCGTGTATCTCGACCTGCACGGTGCTGCGGTGGCGGAGTCCTTTCCCGACGCCGAGGGCGAATTGCTGCGCCGGGTGCGTGCGGTGGTCGGGCCGGATATGCCGGTGACGATCAGCCTCGATCCGCACGCCAACCTGACGCGCGCGATGGTGGAGCGTGCCGATGCGGTGGTGCCGTTCCGTACCTATCCGCATGTGGATATGAAGGAGGCCGGGGCGCAGGCGATGCGGTTGTTGCTGCAACGGATCGCGCGGGGGCAGGCCGTGGGTGCGGGCCTATCGCCAGATCGAGTTCTGGATGCCGATCGGCAGCCAATGCACGCTGATGGAGCCGATGAAGAGCGTGATGTCGGAGCGCGCCCGGATCGCCGGAGGCGCATCGCGTCACGGAACTCGCCTGGTGCTTCGGGTTTCCCTACGCCGATTTCGCCGATTGCGGCCCGGCGATCGCCGCCTTCGCTGACACCCAGGCGCAGGCTGACGCCGCCGTCGCTGCGCTCGCCGCGATCATCAACGATCGCGAAAGTGCCTTCCTCCAGGACACACTGCCCGCGGCCGAGGCGGTGGCGGAGGCGAAGCGTCTGGTCGCCTCAGGCCGCCGACCGGTGGTGCTGGCCGATACGCAGGACAATCCGGGCGGCGGGGGGCATGGGGATACGACCGGGTTGCTGGCAGAACTCGTCCGCCAGAAGGCCGAGGGCGCCTTCGTCTGCCTGATCAACGACGCCGAGAGCGCGGCGGCCTGCCATCGCGCCGGCGCGGGTCAGCGGTGCGGCTGTCGCTGGGCGGCAAGTCCGATCACATGCCGTTCGTGTGCGAGGCGACGGTGCGAGCGCCTGACTGACGGGAGGTTCACCCTGACCGGCCCCATGGGCGCGGGCAATCCCGCCGATCTCGGCCCTTGCGCGCTGGTGAATGTCGGCGGGGTGCGGGTGATGGTGGTGACCAGGAAGATGCAAGCGCTGGATCAGGCGATCATTCGGCACATGGGGGTCGAGCCGGCGGCGTGCCCGATCATAGCGCTGAAATCCTCGGTGCATTTCCGGGCGGATTTTGCACCGGTCGCCGGCGAGATCATCGTGGCGATCGCGCCCGGGCCGGTGGTGGCCGATCCGGCGACGCTGAATTTCCGCCACGTGCGGGCGACGGTGAGGCGGCGGCCGACAGCCCTGTCCTGACATCAACCGTCGTCCGGGGCGATCAGAGAGAGCCTGGGAAAATAGGTCCGATAGCGTTTCGCGTCCCTTGTCATCAGCCGGTAGCCTGCGACGGCCGCGTGGGCGCCGATGAAAAAATCCGGCATCGGCAGCCTCTTTGTTCCGCCTTGCCGCCGATAGGCCAGGAACACCTTACCCGCCAGAAAGGCGGCTTCATATGGAACAGGCTCACGATCCAGCAGCGTTTTCGGGAGCGCGGCATCGAGCGCCTCAATGCGCGAAAACCGAACCGAGACCTCGGCGTAAATGACCGGATTGATGACGAGGCGATAGCGATCGGCGGCGCGCTCCAGGGCATCTGCGGACCACGCAAGCCAACGCGCATCCTCGGTGATGACGTCCAACAAAACGTTGGCGTCAACCAGCACAGCCGTCATTCAGTCATCACGGGTCAACGCCATGATCGCGTCCGTGCTCATCGCGACGTCGCCACGGCCCCGCAGATGGGCGAGCAGGCGGGCGCCGCGGCCATCCCCCTTGCCTGCCTCGGCGCGAACGATGCGCACGGCGTTGCCGTCGAACTCGAATTCCACATCGGTGTGAGGCAGCAGCCCCGCCTTCTCCCGGATGTCAGCCGGAATGGTTACCTGGCCCTTGGAGGTGATGCGCATGGCTGTCTCTTACTCTTACGCGTAAGAGTAAGAGACATCTGGTCGGGCGACAAGCCCGCGCTGGCGTTTCGCCACCCGCCCCACTACCTTCGCGCGTCCCCCAGGCCCGAGTCTCCCCATGCCCGATCAGCCGCTGTATCAGCGCGTCCTGTTGAAACTCTCCGGCGAAGCGCTGATGGGACGGCGCGAGTATGGCCTCGATACCGCGATGGTGAAGGCCATCGCCACGGATATCGAGGCGGTGGTGACCATGGGCGTGCAGGTCTGCTCGGTCATCGGCGGCGGCAACATCTTCCGCGGGGTGTCCGCCGCCTCCGCCGGCATGGAACGCGCTCAGGCCGACTATATCGGCATGCTGGCCACCGTGATGAACGCGCTGGCCATGCAGAGCGCCCTGGAGGCCCGCGGCGTCGCAACCCGCGTGCAGTCCGCCATCCCGATGTCCAGCGTCTGCGAGCCGTATATCCGCCGCCGCGCCGAACGCCACATGGAAAAGGGGCGCGTGGTGATCTTTGCCGCCGGCACCGGCAACCCGTTCTTCACCACCGACACCGCCGCCGCCCTGCGCGCGGCCGAGATGGGCTGTGACGCCTGTTCAAGGGCACCCAGGTCGATGGCGTCTATTCCGCCGATCCGCGCAAGGATCCCGCCGCCGAGCGGTTCGAGGAACTGACCTACCAGCACGTCCTGGCCAACCAGCTCGCTGTCATGGACGCCGCCGCGATCAGCTTGGCGCGGGAGAACAAGCTGCCTATCGTGGTCTTCAACATCCACGCGCCGGGCGCCTTCGCCGCCGTTGTCCGCGGCGAGGGGCGCTTCACCCGGATCGTGGAACAGACCTGACGGCAGACAGAGAGCAAGGCGATTCCGATGGCCGCATCCCCCGAACTTGCCAGCCTCAAGCAGGAGTTCACCCGCCGGATGGATGGCGCGCTCGAAACCCTCCGCCGCGAGTTCGCCGGCCTGCGCACCGGCCGTGCCAGCCCCGCCCTGCTCGAGCCGGTCCGCGTGCACGCTTACGGCGGCGACGTGCCGATCAACCAGGTCGGCAACATCGGCGTGCCGGAATCGCGCATGCTCACCGTCCAGGTGTGGGACCGCTCCCTGGTCGGCGCGGTGGAGAAGGCTATCCGTGATGCCGGGCTGGGCCTGAACCCGGCGGCCGACGGGCAGCTCGTGCGCGTGCCGATCCCGCAACTGACGCAGGAGCGCCGCGGCCGAGCTGGTAAAAGCCGCGCACAAATACGCCGAGGGCGCCCGGGTCGCGGTGCGCGGCGTGCGCCGCGACGGCATGGAGCAGATCAAGGGCTTCGAGAAGAAGCACGCGATCGGCGAAGACGTGGCCAAGGACTGGCACACCGAGGTCCAGAAACTCACCGACCAGTACGTCAAGAAGGTGGATGACATGCTGGCCGACAAAGAGAAGGACATCCGCCAGGTCTGAGCCGCACGTGCACGTCGCCATCATCATGGATGGTAACGGCCGCTGGGCTGCTGCCCGCCGTCTGCCGCGCGTGGCAGGCCACCGGGAAGGTGCCAAGGCGGTGCGCCGAACCGTGGAAGCGGCGATCCGCCACGGCGTGGACTGGGTTACCCTCTATGCCTTCAGCAGCGAGAACTGGCGCCGCCCGGCCGATGAGATCATCGACCTCACCGGTCTGCTCCGCTACTACGTGCGCAGCGAAATTGCGGAATTCCACAAAGAAGGCATCCGCCTGCGTGTGATCGGCGATCGTACCCGCTTCGATCAGGACATCCAGCGCGATCTGGCCGGCGCCGAGAACCTCACCCGCGAGAACACCCGGCTCAATCTCGTGGTGGCGCTCTCCTATGGGGCGCGGGCCGAAATCGCCGCCGCCGCCCGTGCCCTCGCTCAGCAGGTTCGCTCGGGTGGTCTGGATCCCGCAGCAATCACCGAGCAGCACCTCGCCGCGCACCTGTTCACCGCCGGCATTCCCGATCCGGACCTGCTCATCCGCACCTCCGGCGAGCAGCGGCTCTCCAATTTTCTGCTGTGGCAGGCCGCGTATGCCGAGCTCCTGTTCCTCGACGTGCTGTGGCCCGACTTCTCGCAGGACGATTTTGCCGGAGCGCTGGCTGCGTTCACCCGTCGCGACCGACGGTTCGGGGCTCGCCCTGGCTGACAACGCCCGCGAGTTCCGGTTGCGCACCGTCTCCACGCTGGTGCTTGCGCCGATCGCCATCGCCGCGGTGTGGCTGGGCGGCTGGCCATTTCGCGCACTGGTGATCCTGATCGGTGCCGGAGTGACGGCCGAATGGGCCGGGTTGTGCCGGGGACCGGGCGGGCTGCGTGGCTGATCCTCGGGGCAGCGATCGTCTGGGCCGCGGTGGCCGCCTTCGCCTGGCTGCGCGCCGGCCCGGCCGGGTTGGGGAACGTCCTGTTCCTGCTGACCCTCGTGTGGGCCACCGATGTCGGCGCCTACCTGGTCGGTCGGTCGATTGGCGGACCGCGCCTCGCGCCCCGCGTATCTCCCGGCAAGACCTGGGCGGGGGCTGCGGCGGCGTGGCCTTCGCCGCCTGCGGCGGCATCGGCGCGGCGGTCATCAGCGGATCCGCGCCGGGCCGCGCGGTCGCCGTCGCGGCGTGCCTGTCCGTGGTGGCGCAAGCCGGCGATCTGGCTGAAAGCGCCGCCAAGCGGCGGTTCGGGGTGAAGGATTCCGGCCGGCTCATCCCCGGCCATGGAGGTCTGCTGGATCGGCTGGACTCTACCCTGGCCGTGGCCCTGGCGGGGGCGCTGCTGGCCTTGTTGCGCGGTGGTGGGGTAGTGCTTTGGGGATGAACAACCCGCCACGCTCGGTAACCGTGCTGGGCAGCACCGGCAGTGTCGGGCGCCAGACCATCGACCTGCTGTCCGCCGAGCGGGGCCGCTACCGGGTCTGCGCGCTGGTCGCCAACCGCAACGCCGCGCTGCTGGCGGAGCAGGCGATCGCACTCGGGGCGGAGCATGCGGTGGTTTGCGATCCCGAGGCGTATGGCACGTTGAAAGCCGCGCTGGCCGGCCACGCCGTCACCACCGCCGCCGGACCCGACGCCGTAGTGGAAGCCGCGGAGCGTCCAGCCGACTGGACCATGGCGGCGATCACCGGCGCCGCCGGCCTGGCGGCAACGCTCGCCGCGATCCGCCGCGGCCGATGCGTGGCCTTGGCGAACAAGGAGGCCCTGGTCTGCGCCGGCGAGGTGATGCTGCGCGCGGTGCACCAGGCGGGGGCCACGCTGCTGCCGGTCGATTCCGAGCACAACGCCATCTTCCAGGCCTTGGCCGAGGACAATCGCCTGGGGGTGGAACGTATCGTGCTCACGGCCTCGGGCGGGCCGTTCCGCACCGCGACGCGCGACCAGATGCGCGCGGCCTCGCCGGAAGCCGCGCTGAAACATCCGGTCTGGTCGATGGGGGCCAAGATCAGCATCAACTCCGCCACCATGATGAACAAGGGGCTGGAGGTGATCGAGGCGTCGCGGCTGTTCCGGATGCCCGAGGAGCGCATCGACGTGCTGTTCCATCCCCAGTCCACGGTGCACGGGATGGTCTGCTACGCCGATGGCAGCGTGCTGGCCCAGCTCGGCACCCCGGACATGCGCATTCCCATCGCCCACACCCTGGCCTGGCCCGGACGGCTCGCCACCGCCGCGCCGCGGCTGAACCTGGCCGAGCTGGGCCGCCTGGAGTTCTTCCCGGCCGATACGGCGCGGTTTCCCGCGCTCGATCTGTGCCGCGCGGCGCTGCGGGCCGGCGGCGGTGCCTCGGCAATCGTGAGCGCGGCCAACGAGATCGCGGTGGAGGCATTCCTCGGCCCGGCGGATCGGCTTTCTGGATATCGTCGCTGTGGCCTCCCATGTGGCGGACACGATGGGCGCCCCGCCCGCGGACACGCTGGAGCAGGTGATTGCGCTGGATCAGGAGGCGCGGCGGATCGCAACGCGCTTCGCCGCGAGCCGGGCGGCGTGATAGTTTCGCCTACCAACCAGGACCTGACGTAAGTTGATCCACGCCATACCCGACCTGCTCCGTACCGCCATCGCCTTCGTGGTGGTGCTGGGTATCCTCGTGTTCATCCACGAACTCGGCCACTACCTGGCGGCGCGCTGGCGTGGCGTCTTCGTCGAGACGTTCTCCATCGGCTTCGGTCAGGCCCTGGCGATCTGGCGCGACGCTGCCGGCACGGTGTGGAAGCTCGCCTGGATTCCTCTCGGCGGCTATGTGCGGCTGCACGGCCAGCAGCGTGCGGACGACATCGGCGCCGACACCGACATCCCGCTGATCCCCGGCCGCACCTTCCAGGAAAAATCCGTCCTCTCGCGGGCCATCATCATCGCCGGCGGCCCGGCGGCGAATTTCGTGCTGGCGATCGTGCTGTTCGCCGCGCTGTTCGCAACCGTCGGCCGCCCCGTGATGCTGCCGGTGGTAAACCAGGTGCAAGCCGGGTCCGGTGCCGCGGTCGGCGGCATCAAGCCCGGCGACCGCATCGAATCCATCAATAACACGCCGATCGGTACCTTCGGCGACCTGCAGGATTTCGTCACGCCGCACGCCGACCAGACCGTCCAGGTGCAGGTTCTGCGCAACGGGCAGCACATCGTCCTTCCCGTGACCATCGGGGCGCGCCAGCAGGATGATCGGCGGATCGGTCTGCTCGGCATCGAGGGCGGAGAGGTCGAGTATCGGCATATCTCCGTGCCCGCGGCGATCGCCGGGGGCTTCACCGAGACCTGGCGTGTCACCGCGGACACCGCGCGCGGTGTCGCCGACATCTTCATCGCCGGCCGCGGCGCCGGCGAAATCGGCGGTCCGCTGCGCATCGCGCAGCTTTCCGGTCAGGTCGCCGCGCTCGGCCTGGCCAACGTGGTCTCGTTCATCGCGATCCTGTCGGTCAATCTGGGGTTGATTAACCTGCTGCCGATACCCGTGCTCGACGGCGGCCATTTGCTATTCCTGTTATGTGAGGGTCTGCGCGGGCGGCCGCTATCGGCGCGGACACGCGAGTACGGGTTGCGCGCCGGACTGGCGCTGCTTGGCGGGTTGTTCGTCTTCGCTACCTGGAACGATCTGGCGCATCTCGGCCTGTTCCATTGGTTCACCGGGTAGTTTGCCGGTCCCGCCGCGCGCCGTCTGGCGCCGCTGCGGCTGGATGGGTATGGTCCGCGGCCCCTGCATTGGTCTGTTGCAGCGATTCCCTCGGGCACGAACGACACTCGGGAGGCTAACCGCTTGATCCGTTCTCGCGTCCTTCTGCTTGTTGCTGCCTGCCTGCTTGCGCTGTTCCAGTCCGCTTCCGCCCAGCCGTCGCGCGTCCCCCCCGGGCGGTCCCCCGCCGCCACGCGAACCGCGCTGGTGCGGCCGGGCGACCTGATTCGTGCCATCCGTGTGGACGGCAACCGGCGCATCGATACCGGCACCATCCTGTCCTACATGGTGGTCCACACGGGCGATTCGTTCGCGCCCGGTCCCATCAATGAAAGCCTGAAGACGCTCTACGCCACCGGGCTGTTCCAGGATGTCAATATCGGCCGCCAGGGCGACACACTGGTGGTGCACGTGGTGGAAAACCCGGTGGTGAATCAGGTGGCGTTCGAGGGCAACCACCAGGTGGTGGACAAGGACCTGCAAGCCGGCATCTCGCTGCGCGCGCGTTCGGTGTTCACGCCGGCGGCGGCGGAAGCCGATCGGCAGAAGATTCTGAACATGTACGCACAGCACGGCTACTACGACACGACCGTGGAGCCGATGATCATCCGGCTGCCGGAGAACCGGGTGAACGTGGTGTTCCAGATCAATGACGGGCCGGAGACGCTGGTCAGCAAGATCACCTTCGTCGGCAACCACGCCTTCGGCCAGGGCAGGCTGGCCGACGTGATCAATACACGCGAAGAACGCTGGTGGCGCTTCCTGTCGAGCTCCGACCAGTACAGTCCGCAGCGGCTGAATTTCGACAAGGAACTGCTGCGCCGCTTCTATCTCCACCAGGGATACATCGACTTCACCATTGTGGATGCGACGGCCGAGCTGGCGCCTGACCGCCGGGGCTTCTTTCTGACCTTCACGGTGAATGAGGGATCACGCTATCGCATCGGCAAGATCGCCATCAACAATTCGCTGAAGGGGATCACCAAGGATCAGCTTGCCACCGCGCTGCAGATTTCACAGGGGGATTGGTACGATGGTGACGCGGTCGGCCGCAGCGCCGACCAGATGGAAGACTATGTGCGGACCCATGGTTTTGCCTTCGTGCATGTGGAGCCCCACCTCGACAAGCATGCCGACAACCACACCGTGGACATCGCCTTCGACGTCAGCGAGGGACCGCGGGTTTACATCGAACGCATCGAGATCACCGGCAACACCCGCACCGAGGACAAGGTGATCCGGCGGCAGTTCCAGGTTGCCGAGGGCGACGCGTTCAACGCGCAGTCCCTGCGCGAGACGCGCCAGCGGCTCACCGATCTGGGCTACTTCCAGAGCGTGAACATGAGCACCACCCCTGGCTCGGCGCCCGACAAGGCGATCATCAACACGCAGATCCAGGAGAAGGCGACCGGCGAGCTGACGCTCGGCGCCGGGTACTCGACCGATGCCGGGTTCCTGGTCGATGCCGGCCTGCGCGAGCGCAACCTGATCGGCACCGGGATCGATGCGGGGGTGAACGGCGTGCTGGCGCAGAAGCGAAGCTCGATCGACCTCTCCGTCACCGAACCTTATTTCATGGATCGCAACATCCTGCTCGGCGGCGACGTGTTCCTGATCCAGACCAACAATCTCGGCACCGAGCCATACGATGAAAAGCGCATCGGCTTTTCATTGCGCACCGGCTTCAACTACACCGACCACCTGCGCCAGGTCTGGAGTTACAGCCTGATCGACCGCGAAGTTTACGACGTCGCCACAGGTTCCAGCTACTACATCACCTCTCAGGAGGGCTATACGCTGCTGTCCCAGCTCAGCCAGGTCACCACGCTGGACTACCGGGACAGCACGGTCGATCCGCACAAAGGATGGATTCTGTCCGGCGGCACGGATTTCGCCGGCCTCGGCGGAGATGCCAGATTCGTGCGCACACGGGCCGACGCCGGCTGGTACGTGCCGCTTGATCGCTTCACCGGCAACAGCGACTGGGGCCTCCAGTTCACCGCCGGCGTCGGCTACCTGTTCAATCTCGGTCACCAGGAATCGGTGATCGACCGGTTTTACCTCGGCGGCGACAATCTGCGCGGGTTCCAGACCGGCGGTGTCGGCCCCCATGATGAAACGACAGGCGATTCGCTGGGCGGCCGCTTCGTCTGGAACGAGAGCAACCAGCTCAATTTCCCGCTGCCGTTCGTTTCGCCTGATTTCGGCTTGTCCGGGCACACCTTCGTTGATGTCGGCGCACTGACCCAGGGTACTTTCGAAAGCGGCCAGTGCCCCAATTCGCCATTGGGCGGCAATACCTGCCCGCCGGTGTCCAACTCTGGTACGCCGCGGGTCGGCGCCGGGGTCGGAATCACCTGGCGTTCGGGGTTTGGGCTGATCAACGTTGACGTCACGCCCTTTGTCGTGAAACAGCCCTTCGATCAGACCCAGCTTTTCCGATTCGGTTTCGGCACGAGGTTCTAGTGTTGCATCATAGGCTCCTGCTTCCCGTCGCGCTGGCCGCGGCGATGGTTTTCGCGCTGGCGCCGGCCGGCGCGCAGCAATCGAGCGGTCAGGGCTGGTTCATTCCCGGCCAGAGCCGGCAGGCTGCGCCGCGCGCTGCTGCGCCGCGCCAGTCCGCGGCGCCCGCCGCAATGGTGCCGCAGGAGGCCGCACCTCCCGAGGAGACGCCGCCGACCCCGCCCGAGCAGTTGCAGGTGCAACTGCCCCCCGCACCGCCGGTGCCCGATGTGCCGCACGGCGCGATGCCGCCCGCCGCGGTGATCGGCGTGCTGTCGATCCCCGACGTGCTGCGCGCCTCCACCGCTTATCAGGCGGCGGACAAGACCATCGGCGAGCGCCGCCAGAAGCTCAATGACGATGCGCAGAAGGAACAGACCAAGCTGCGTGACATGGGCCAGCAGCTTGCCTCCGAGCGCGGCAAGCTGTCGGCCGAGCAGGCGCGGGCCCACGAGAAGGAACTGCAGGACAGGTTTGCGGAATCGCGCCGCACGTTTACCGAACGCAACAGGATCATCCAGGAACAGGGCCAGTACGCCCTGTTGCAGATCCAGCGCACCCTGACCGAAGTGGTGCAGAAGGTGGCCTCCAGCCGCGGCATGAACCTCGTGCTCCAGCGGGCCGAGATCGCGGTCAACATCCCCGAGTTCGATATCACCCCTCAGGTGACGGAAGTGCTGAACAAGGCGTTGCCCTCCGTGGTGCTGCCGGCTGAAGGCGTCTCTCCGGTCAGCTCCACGCCGGTCGCCTCCAACGCGGATCAGGGCAAGGCCGACCAGACCAAAGCCGATCAGACCAAGAAGGCTGCCGCGACCGCGGCAAAAAAGCCATGAAGCCTGCGTGCCGGCGCCTCCGCGGCGGCTGAGCGGCCATGAGCTGGCCGGAGATCGCCGGCGATCCGCGGTTCTTTCAGCGATCCGGACCTCATTCGCTCGCCGAGGTCGCGAGGGTGGCGGGAGCCGAGGTGCCTTCTGCCGATCTGGTGATCAGCGGCGTGGCCCCGCTGCAGACCGCGGCACCGGACGAGGTAAGTTTCCTCGACAACGCCAGGTACGCCGATGCCCTGACGGCGACACGGGCAGGCGCGGTGCTGGTTCGGCATAGCGTGCTGAACCGGGTGCCGGCCACCGCGGTTCCGCTGGTTACACCTGATCCGTACGCCGCCTGGGCAAAGGTGGCCGCGCTGTTTCACCCGCTGGCGCCGGTGCAGGCCGGCGTGCATCCCGCAGCAGTCGTGCATTCGCGGGCAGCGATTGATCCCACTGCCGAGATTGGGCCGCTCGCAGTGATCGGCGCCGATGTGACGATCGGCGCACGCTGCCGGATCGGAGCCGGCGCGGTGATCGCCGAGGGCGTGGTGATCGGGCCGGATTGCCGCATCGGTGCGCAGGTCACGCTCAGTCATGCCCTGATCGGCGCGCGGGTCATCATCTATCCGGGCGCCCGCATCGGCCAGGACGGATTTGGCTTCGCCGTGACCGCGGACGGTTTCTTGTCGGTCCCGCAGATCGGACGCGTGATCCTGGAAGACGACGTGGAGGTCGGTGCCAACACCACGATCGACCGGGGCAGCCTGCGTGACACCGTGATCGGCGCCGGCTCGCGCCTCGACAACCTGGTGCAGATCGGGCACAACGTGCGGGTCGGCCGGTTGTGCGTGATCGTTGCCCAGGTCGGCATTTCCGGCTCCACCACTCTGGAAGACCAGGTCATGATTGCCGGACAGGTGGGTGTGATTGGGCACGCTCGCATCGGCCAGAAGGCGCGCATCGGCGCCCAGTCCGGGGTGATGTCAGACGTACCCGCCGGCGCGGAATGGCTTGGCAGCCCTGCGATGCCGGCGCGGGAGGTGTTCCGCCAAATCGCGACGCTGCGCCGCCTGGCCAAGCGAACCCCGCGACAGCAGACGGATTGAGCGGGCATGGACGCGGCAGCGAGGGACACGTCGGAGGTGGTGGACATCGCGGGCATTCTCCACGCGATCCCGCATCGCTATCCGTTTCTGATGATCGACCGCGTGGTGGAACTGGTGCCCGACAAGTCGGCGGTCGGCATCAAGAACGTCTCCGCCAACGAGTCCTTCTTCCAGGGACACTTTCCCAATCACCCGGTGATGCCAGGCGTGCTGATCGTCGAAAGCATGGCGCAGACAGCCGCGGTTCTGGTGGTGGAGACCCTGGGTCCGGAGGCGGCCGGCAAGGTGGTGTACTTCATGTCGATCGAGGCCGCGAAGTTTCGTCGCCCGGTCATACCGGGCGACCAGTTGCGCATTCACGTGGTGAAAAAGCACAATCGCGGCAATGTGTGGAAGTTCCACGCCGTCGCGATGGTCAGTGAGACTCCAGTGGCGCAAGCCACATACGCCGCGATGATCATGGACCGCGCGAAGCCGATCTGATTTCGGCTTCTGCAACAAGACGTTACCCTGGTGCCCGCGAAACACGCGGCAACAATGATTGACTTGGAACATGCCGCCTCGGGCGGTTCCAGTGACATGCGATCTGCTCTAATCCGGGCTTAGAAAAGCGGGAGCGCACAACAGCATGGATGCGATCGCGACCGGTTTCGAGACGCGGCGCAGTTCAACGGTGATTGATCCCACCGCGGTGGTTTCACCCTCCGCAGAACTGGGCGAGGGTGTGTCGATCGGACCGTTCTGTACCGTCGGTCCGGACGTGGAGATCGAAGACGGCGCGCGGCTCGTGTCGCACGTCGTCGTGGATGGCCATACGCGCATCGGTGCGGACGCCATGCTGTTTCCATTCTGCACCGTGGGGCTGCAGCCGCAGGACCTGAAATACTGCGGCGAGCCGACGCGCTGCGAGATCGGCGCGCGCACCCACATCCGCGAACACTGCACCGTACATCGCGGCACCGCGCCCGGCCGCGGTGTGACCCGGATCGGCGCCGACTGCTTCATCATGGCGGTGGCGCATGTCGCGCACGACTGCACCATCGGCGATCACGTGATCATCGCCAACAATGCGGTGATGGGCGGCCATGTCAGCATCGGCGACCACGCCGTCATCGGTGGCAGCGCCGCCATCCATCAATTCGTCCGCATCGGGCGTGCGGCGATGATCGGCGGCGTGTCCGGCGTGGAAGGGGACGTCGTGCCGTTCGGCAGCGTCATCGGTAACCGCGCGCGGCTGGCCGGCATCAACGTGATCGGCCTGCAACGGCGCGGCTTCACCAAGGGGCAGATCCAGCGCCTGCGTCTTGCCTTCCGTGCCCTGTTCTCCGGCTGCGGCGTGTTCGCCGAGCGCCTCAGGGACGTGCGTGCGCGGTTCGCCGAGGATGAGCTGGTGGCCGAGGTGGTTGCCTTCATCGACGCACCGAGCAAGCGCGGACTGATCCGCTCGGAGAACGCCTGACCCGCGCCCGCGATCTCGGCCTGGGCTGCGGCACGCTGCCCCCGGGGCCGCGCAACACCATCGCCGACATCCCCGGGGTCCGGGTCGGCCACGTGATGCTGAATGCCGGAACCGTCCATACCGGCGTCACCGCGATCCTGCCGCACGAGGCCGACCTGTTCCTCGACAAGCCGGTCGCCGCCTGCGCGGTGCTGAACGGCTTCGGCAAGAGCGTCGGGCTGGTTCAGCTCGCCGAACTCGGCACGCTGGAAACGCCGATCCTGCTCACCAACACGTTCTCGGTCGGCACCTGCGCCAATGCGCTGATCCGCCGCGCCGTGCGCCAGAACCCGGCGATCGGCCGCACCACCAGCACCGTCAATCCGCTGGTCCTCGAGTGCAACGACGGCTACCTCAACGACATCCAGGCCATGGCGGTGAGCGAAGCGGACGCCGAAGCCGCCATCGACTCCGCCGCGGAGGCGTTCGCCGTGGGCGCGGTGGGGGCCGGTACCGGCATGAGTTGCTTCGGGCTGAAGGGCGGGATCGGGTCGTCCTCGCGCCGGGTGCGGCTCGACGGCACCGATTTCCACCTGGGCGTGCTGGTGCTGGCGAATTTCGGTCGGGCCGGGGACCTGCGTCTGCCGGACGGGCGGCGTATCGGGGCGGGTGCGCCGGCGCCGGAGCATGGCTCCTGCATCATCGTGATCGGCACGGATGTCCCGCTGGACGCGCGCCAGCTCGGGCGGGTGGCGCGCCGGGCAGGCGTCGGCCTGGCCTGGTGCGGCGCCTTTTGGGGTAACGGCAGCGGCGACATCGCGGTCGCCTTCACCACCGCCAATCGCATGCCGCATCACGCGCGAGCCGACCTGCTCGATCTTCGCTGCATCAGCGAGGAGCGCATCGACCTTCTGTTCCAGGCCACGGCCGAGGCCACCCAGGAAGCGGTGATGGACGCGCTGGCGGCGTCGCCGACCAGCACCGGGCGGGACGGTCATATACGCCGAGGTCTGGCCGAACTCCTTGCGAATGGTGCGCTGCACCGTTAACTGGGCCGGAAGGTCAAGGGATCGAACATGGGTTACAGGGTCGCAGTGGTCGGCGCCACCGGTGCGGTGGGGCGCGAGATGCTGAAAACCCTGGCGGAGCGGCGCTTCCCCGCCGATGAGGTGGCGGCCGTTGCCTCCGGGCGCTCCTCCGGCATGGAAGTGTCGTTCGGCGACAGACAGGTGCTGAAGGTCCGGCCGCTCGACACGTTCGATTTCCGCGGCTGGGATATCGGGCTGTTCAGCCCCGGCGCCTCGGTCTCGGCGGTGCATGCGCCGCGCGCCGCGGCTGCCGGCTGCGTGGTGATCGACAATACCAGCCAGTTCCGCATGGAACCGGACATTCCGTTGGTGGTGCCAGAGGTCAATCCGCAGGCGCTCGCGCGCTTCGCCCGCCGCAACATCATCGCCAATCCGAATTGCAGCACCATCCAGATGGTCGTGGCGCTGAAGCCGCTGCACGACCGGTTCCGGGCCAAGCGCGTGGTGGTCGCGACCTACCAGTCGGTCTCCGGCGCCGGGAAGGAGGCGATGGACGAACTGTTCAACCATACCAAGGGCGTGTTCGTGAGCGACCCCAACACGCCGGAGCAGTTCACCAAGGAAATCGCATTCAACGTGATCCCGCACATCGACCGTTTCATGGAGGACGGGTCCACCAAGGAAGAGTGGAAGATGGCGGTGGAGACCCGGAAGATCCTGGATCCCGACATCGCTGTGCACGCCACCTGCGTGCGGGTGCCGGTGTTCATCGGGCACGGCGAGGCGGTGAACGTGGAGTTCGAACGGCCCGTCTCGGCCGCCGAAGCGCGCGCCGTCCTGCGTGATGCGCCGGGTGTGAGCGTGGTGGATCAGCGGGAAGACGGCGGTTACATCACGCCGCTGGAGTCGGCAGGGGAGGACGCGGTGTTCGTCAGCCGCATCCGCGAGGATCCCACGGTGGCCAACGGGCTGTCCTTCTGGTGCGCCTGCGACAATCTGCGCAAGGGCGCAGCGCTGAACGCGGTGCAGATCGCCGAGACGCTGGTGGCGCAGGGGATGCTCGCCAAGGCGGCGTAGTTCACCCCACCAACACTATGTGCAACCGGCGCGGGCCATGCGCGCCGAGTTCGAGCGTTTGTTCGATATCGGCGGAACGCGACGGGCCAGTCACCAGCATGACGTTGCGCGGCATCCCCCCGGCTTCGGCGCGGAGCAAATCCCACGCGTCCTCGTACGCGCCGACCACCCGAGTGGTGCGCAATACGACGATCTCGGTGTCGGCAAGCAGGTTGATGGTGGTCGGCCGGGTGGGCGCCGAGGGAAGCATGAGCGTCCCGGTCTCGGCGATGCCGGCAAAACCGTGCTGCACGCTCACCAGATCCGTGGTCTCGGCACGGCCTTCTCGGATGCGCAGCAGCGGCCGGGCCGACCATTCGATGGCCTGAAGCTCGGGATGCGGGGCCATCACGAACGCGCCCGGCAGGTTCTGCGCCGCGAGATAATCGGCAACCACGCCGGGGACCTCGTCCGCGCCGGCGACACGCGCCACGGTTCCGAACTCCTTCTCCACATTGGCGATGAACAGCGCGATCTGGCCGTCGTGAGGGAGGCGCGAGCGCGCGGGGATAAGCTGGCGCGGGTGGGTTTCCATGCGTCGGCGCAGCGCATCCTGCAGATCGGGCGGCAAGGCATCACGGCGCAGGCCGCGGCGAATCGCGCGCAGCATCGTTTCCTTCGTCACGAGCGGCGGGCCTCGCGCTCGGCGCGGGCGTAGCGGGCGAAGAACGTGTCGCCTTCCGGGGCGGGAAGATCGCGTCCCTCGGTCCAGCCGCGCGCCATCGGCACATGCGCGAACCGGCCGCGACGGCGGCCAAGCGTGCCCAGACCGAATGCGGCGGCGCGCGTCGCCAGGCGATACAGCGACGGGCGGCGGGCGAACCACGCCCACAGCGCGATGTTGCGCCGCTCGGCCGGCGGATTGAGGTGGCGCTCGAACGCGCGTTCACGCCAGTGGCGCATCAAACCCGGCAGCGGGATGCGGACCGGACACACGCTTTCGCATTTGCCGCAGAAGGTGGAGGCGCCCGGGAGAAGCTGCGCCTGGTCCACCCCGATCAGGGCCGGCGTCAGGACGCTGCCCATCGGCCCGGGATAGACCCAGCCGTACGCGTGCCCGCCGACCGCGCCATACACCGGGCAGTGGTTCATGCACGCGCCGCATCGGATGCAGCGGAGCATGTCCTGGAACGCGGTGCCGAGCATGGCCGAGCGTCCGTTATCGACCAGGACGACGTGGTATTCCTCCGGCCCGTCGAGATCGCCGGGCCGGCGGGCGCCGGTGGAAAAGGTGGTATAAACCGAAATGTCCTGCCCGGTGGCGGAGCGCGCGAGCACGCGGAGCAGGGACACGCAGTCCTCCAGCGTCGGCACCGCCTTCTCGATACTGGCGAGCGCGATGTGCACGCGCGGCAGGGTCTGGGTGAGGTCGCCATTGCCCTCGTTGGTAACGATCACGCTGGAGCCGGTTTCGGCGACCAGGAAATTGGCGCCGGTAATGCCCACGTCCGCGGCGAGAAACTTGGCGCGAAGCTGGGCGCGCGCCTCTGTCAGGATGTCGCGCCGCTCGGAGAACACCCGCTCCCGCGGGAGGTCGGTGTGGGCGGCGCGGAACGATGCCTCCCAGTCTTCCCGGTTCAGATGGAAGGCCGGGGCGATGATGTGGCTCGGCATCTCGTGCCGGAGTTGGATGATGTATTCGCCGAGATCGGTTTCGACCGGCTGGATGCCGTGTCTTTCCAGATGGTCGTTGATGGCGAGTTCCTCGCCGATCATCGACTTGCCCTTGGTGACGGTGCGGGCGTTGGCGTTCGCGGCAGATCTCCAGCACCGCGGCACGGGCTTCGTCGGCGGTGGAGCACCAGTGCACCTGGCCCCCGGCGGCTTCGACCCGGGCAGCGAAGGCTTCCAGATAAAAGTCGAGATGGGCGAGCGTGTGGTTCTTGATGTCGCGCGCGGTGTCGCGCAGCGCTTCGAACTCCGGCAGAGCCGCGACCGCCGCGGCGCGGCGGGCGATGAAGGAGGAGCCGCTGCGCGCCAGCGCCTTCTGCAGGCCGGCGTCGCGCAGGGCGTCGTGCGCGTTCTGCTTGAAGGACGCGCTGGTGGGGATGTGCATGGGCCGAACTTTAAGCGGCAGGCCTGGGCCCGGCCAGACCGCAACCGGAGAGACCTGTCGCCCCGGCCCGACAGAGAAGGAACACCTCCCACGGCCGTGCGAAATATCCAAGCAACGCCGGCGGCAGCACAAACCCGCTCGGGTCATCGGTAAACACTGCCCCGTGTTGCGACCGGTGAGCCGCAATGGCGCGCCGCTTCAGCGGCAGCCACGCTGCGATATCCACCCGCACGCCGTCAGCTCCCTCGTCCGCCACCTCCGCGTCCTCCGTCAGCGTCCAGCCCCACACGATGTAAGACCAGTGCGCCAGGCGCCCCGCCCGGGCAGCAACCGCCGCCATTCGATGCGCCGCCACATGGTCCCCGTGCGGGTCGCCCACCCACGGCGCCAGCACCGAGCGGCATCCGAAGCGCGCCCCGATCTCCCGCAGCCGCGCCGCCGCCGCCTCGAACGCACAGCCCTGATGCGGTGCGTTCCCGTCCGGCAGACCGAGGAATGCCACCCGATCTCTCCCCACGCCCAGGATCGCGCACGCCGCCAGCGCCTCCTTCCGCCGCACCCCGGCTCGAGCCGCCGCGTCGAACCGCCGCGATCCCGGATGCGACGCACTGCCGTCCGTCACGAACACCACCGCCGGTGGCGTCCCCGCCCGCACCGACCCCGCGATCAGCCCGCCGCAGCCCAGGCTTTCATCATCCTGATGCGGCGCGACGATCAGCGGCGGCGCTCCGCCCGTGACGCGCGCCAGCGGCGCGAACGGAAGCGCCGCGAACCGTTGCAATGCCGGACCCGCCTTCATGGCGCCATCAACGGCACGCGCGCCACGACGTTGCACATCTCCTCTGGTCCAGACTGCGCCCCCGCGCGAGAATGCACCCATGACCACAATCGAAGCGCCGGCGCCGCCGACCCGCGCGCGCCGAAAGCGAAAGCCGCGCCCCGCCGCGCCCGGCGCGTTTGCGCCACTCACCACAGACCGGCTCACGCTTCGCCCGCTCACCTCGGACGACGCCGAGTCGCTGCACCGGCTGGTGAACGATTGGCAGGTGTCGCGGACCCTCGCCGCAGTGCCCTTCCCCTATCCCCGCGAACTCGCCGACGAGTGGATCGCATCCACCCGATCGGAACTCGCCGCCGGCGCCGCATGGCATTTCGCCATCACCGGCCAGGACAACGGCCGGGAACTCCTGGTCGGCGTGGTCGGCCTGCGTCAGCTCGGCAAATCCCGCACCGGCCGGCTCGGCTACTGGGTCGGCCGCCGCTTTTGGGGCCACGGCGTCGCCACCGAGGCCGCCGGCAAACTCGCCCGGTGGGCCCTCGCCAATCTCGACCTCGACCGGCTCGAAGCCGGCGTCGCAACCGACAATCCCGCCTCGGCCGCGGTGCTCCGTCGCATCGGCTTTCGCGAATGCGGTACCGGCACGGAAACCTTCGTCTCCCGCGGTGGCGATCACCCCGTCTGGCGATTCGAAGCCACCCGCGATGACCTCTTCCCCGGGGCCGAACCCTCGCCCGTCACCGAAGCCGACGGCACCGCGCCATTGCTCCTCGTCGCTGCCTGCGCCTTGATCGACAGCGACGGGCGCGTGCTGCTCGCCCGCCGGCCCGAGGGCAAGCGCATGGCCGGACTGTGGGAATTTCCCGGCGGCAAGCTGCATCAGGGCGAGACGCCGGAGGCCGCGCTGATCCGCGAACTCAAGGAAGAACTTGGCATCGACGTCTCGGCCGCCTGTCTCGCCCCCTTCGCCTTCGCCTCCCACGCCTATGACCATTTCCACCTGCTCATGCCGCTCTATCTGTGCCGGCGGTGGAAGGGAATCCCCCGCGCGAAGGAGGGGCAGACCCTCACCTGGGTGCGGCCCGAGAAGCTTTCCGATTACCCGATGCCGCCCGCGGACAAGCCGCTGGTGCCGCTGCTGCGCGATTTCCTGTAGGACCCCATGACCGCTACCAATCCCAATATCTGCCTTGTTGTCATCGGCAACGAAATCCTGTCCGGCCGCACCATCGACAGGAACATCAACCACATTGCAAAGCGCAGCGCCGAGCTGGGCCTCAATCTGCAGGAAGTGCGCATCATCCCCGACCGGCCCGATGTGATCATCGCCACGATCAACCAATTACGCGCCACTTATGATCACGTCTTCACCACCGGCGGCATAGGTCCCACGCACGACGACATCACCAGCGAGTGCGTGGCGCAGGCGTTCGGCGTGCCGTGGGAACCGCACCCCGAGGCCTGGGCGCGCATGGAGCGTTCCTATCCGCCCGGCCAGTTCAACGCGGCGCGCCAGCGCATGGCCACCATGCCGCGCGGTGCGGCGCTGATCGACAACCCGATATCCACCGCACCCGGATTCTCCATCGGCAACGTGCACGTGATGGCGGGTGTGCCATCCATCATGCGCGCTATGTTCGAAAACATTGCACCGCTGCTCACCGCCGGCCCCCCGATCAAGATGCAGTCCGTGCACGTAGTGCTGCTCGGTGAAGGCGTGCTGGCCGACGGGCTCGGCACGATCCAGCACGAGTTCCCCGATGTCGATCTCGGCAGCTATCCGTTCTATCGCGCATCCGGCAATGGCGTGGCGGTGGTCGCGAAAGGCACCAACGACGCCCGGCTGAAGGCGGCAATCGCCGAGGTAACGGCGCTGATCATAAGCCTCGGCGGCACACCCGTGTCGGGCGAACCGCCCGAGCAGGAGGTGCGCGAGGCGTGATGGCTCGCTGAAAGTTCAGCGGACCCAACCGCACGTCTCGAACCGCGCTCCGTTCCTGAACTCTCCCCGGCGCAGAAGACGACGACGCGCGCATGCCATTTGGACTGACACGATTCTTCATCGGCCGCCCGGTCGCCAACCGGGAAGCCGAAGACCGCAAGCTGGGCGTCCTCACCGGCCTGCCCGCCATGGGGCTGGACGGACTCGGGTCGGCGGCATACGGGCCCGAAGCGGCACTCGCCATCCTGGCCGCCACCGGCACCGCCGGTCTTGCCGAAATTGGCCCGATCACCTGGGTCATACTGCTCCTGCTTGCGATCCTGTTCGCCTCGTATTGGCAGACCATCGCCGCCTATCCGGGCAACGGCGGCTCCTACATCGTCGCCAAGGAAAATCTCGGCACAACTGCCGGGCTGCTCGCCGCCGCCGCTTTGATGGTGGACTATCTGCTCAACGTCGCCGTCGGCATTTCGGCCGGCGTGGGCGCGCTCACCTCTGCCATCCCCGCGCTCGCACCATCCACGCTCTGGCTCTGCCTCGGTATCCTGCTGACCATAACCGTGATGAACCTGCGCGGCACGCGCGAGTCCGGCGTCGCCTGGGCCGTCCCGACATACCTGTTCATCGTCACCCTCGGCCTCATTCTTGTCTGTGGCGCCATCAGCGCCGTGCGTACCGGCGGCCATCCGCACCCGGTCGTGCCGCCTCCCGCTTTTCCCGCGACAACCCAGACCGTGACGCTATGGCTGTTGCTGCGTGCGTTTGCCAGCGGCTGCACCGCAATGACCGGTGTCGAGGCCGTCAGCAACGGCGTGAGCGCCTTCCGCGAACCTCGCGTGCGGCATGCCCACGGCACTCTCGCCGCCATCGTCATCATCCTCGGCCTGCTGCTGGTCGGAATTGCCTTCGTCGCGCGCAGCTATGGCGTGATGGCCATGGACCAGACCAGGCCGGGCTACCAGAGCGTCCTCTCCCAGATCGTCGGCGCGGTCTATGGTCGCGGCTGGTTCTACTACATCACCATCGGCAGCGTGCTCGCCACGCTCTGCCTGTCGGCAAACACCAGCTTCGTGGGCTTCCCGCGTCTTTGTCATCTCGTCGCCCAGGACGGTTTCCTGCCCCGGCCCTTCGCCGTGCCTGGCCGCCGGCTGGTCTATTCGGTTGGTGTCCTGTTCCTGGCATGCGGCGCCGGCGGGCTGCTGATCGCCTTCGGCGGCATAACCGACCGGCTCATCCCGCTCTTCGCGGTCGGCGCCTTCCTCTCTTTCACCCTGTCGCAAGCCGGAATGGCCGCACACTGGCGGTCCCGAAAATCCAGCATCGCCAAGCTGCTCATCAACGGCTTCGGCGCCATCGCCACCGGCCTCGCGCTCGCGGTGATCCTCGTCGCCAAATTCGTCGCCGGCGCCTGGCTCACCGTCATCATCATCCCAGGCACCATCCTGCTTTTGCGCTTCGTGCGCCGCTATTACGACGAGGTCGAATACCACGTCCTGGAAGGACGCCATCGCCGCATCGATCTCAGCCGGCATGCGCCCGCCGTCGCCCTGGTGCCGGTCAAGCGGTGGGACCGGCTGTCGCGAAAGGCCGTCGAGCACGCCCTGCGGATCTCGCCTGATGTGATCGCGGTACACGTCACCGCACTCGAAGGTCCGGAATCGGCGGATCACGAGCGTCGCCTCCGGGAGGAATGGCATGAGTTCGTGCAGCAGCCCGCGGCAGATGCCGGCCTCCATCCGCCGCAGCTTCGTTTCATTCGATCGGAATTCCGCAGCATGGCGGCGCCGCTGCTCCGCGCGATCGAGGCGGCCGATCACGAGGCGCCCGAGCGCTCCGTTGTGGTGGTCCTGCCCGAACTCATCGAAGGCCGCTGGTGGGGCTATATCATGCACACCCATCGCGAGCGCCGTTTGCGCGCCCGCCTGCTGCGCTACGGCGGACGCAACGTCATCGTCACCACCGTGCCGTGGCAGTTGCAACCACCCGATCCCGCAACGGCCATCGCTGAAGAAGAGCCGCACCGCCGCGGCGGCCGCGCCGACCTGACCGCCCATTGTCATCCCCGTTCCCCGCGGTGCCCGCGTACCCCCCGGTGCGCATGCGCCGCCGCCTTGGCCGCCAGGCCCGGAACCAGCGTCGCCGGGTGCCGTAGCCGCTTCTGGTGATTGTTGTGCCCCATCCGTCGAAGCAACTGCAGCTCCCGCCTGTCCGCCCGCGCGGCCGAGGCATCCAACCGCTCCGGCCCCTGGTTGCTCGGCTCCGGCAGGCTCAGCGCTCCAACCAGATCGGGCGCCGCTTCAACCCGCGGGTTGGGACCCGGCCCGAGATCATACAGGCGGTGCAGCGTGCTCAGGATGGTCGTGTGGTCGAACGGCGGTCCGTCCTCCGGCGGTCGGATCACGCTCCCCGCCGGTATCCACGGCGAGGCGATCACCGCCGGAACCCGTGGCCCGAACCGGTCGAAGCGAAACCCGTCCGGATACGGCGGCCCGGGCGAAACCGCCGCCGGGGGCGCCACATGATCGTAGCAGCCGCCATGCTCGTCGAATGTCACGATGAACAGCGTCCGGTCCCACCGCGGCCCCTGCCGCAGCGCGTTGTAGCAGGCCGCGATCAGTTGTTCGCCATACGCCATGTTATGCGGCGGATGTTCGTCGTTGGGCGGCTCGCCCGACCAGGTGCTCGGGTAATACCGCGGCTCGATGAAGCTGTAATGCGGCAGCCGGCCGAGTCCGGCATCATGGGTGAATTCCTCAAACAGCCGAAAATTGCTCGCCAGCCGCGGCCACAGATCGGCCAGCGCCGCGGTCTGCGGCAGGTCGTGGAAATACACCCGCCAGCTTCGCCCATGCTTCTCCAGCCGCCGGAACACCGAGTGCAAAAAGAACGGCACCGGAACCGCCCAGTTATCCACCCGGCCCCCCGCCGTTCCGGTATGAGCGAACAGCCGGTTCGGCCAGGTCTGACACGGAGCCGACGAAAACCACCGGTCGCTCACACCAAACGCTCGCGCCAACCCGCTGATCACCGGCACCTGCTCCGGCGTGAAGCAGTGCATGATCTGGCGCACATCGGGCGGGGGCGGATCGCGTCTGGCAAAATTGTCCACGAACCCGGACATCGCCGGCGGATCTTCGCCCGGCTGCCCACGCAACCCGTACACCTGCATGTTGATGTCGGCAAACAACTCGCCCGGATCGGGATCGGGCATGCATGCGCTCTCCGGCGTTACCTCCGGAGAGTTCCACACGCTGATCAGTTCGACCCGCCCGTCCCGCCGCGTGAGCGGATTCGTCTCCGCGCCGGTCAGGCCATCGAAATCCGCGCGATCCCGGATACAGCCAGCCCAGCAGATTGTCGAAGGAGCGGTTCTCCAGCATGAGAACCACGACGTGCTCGATGCGCGGCATGAATGGCGAACGATCCTTGTTTTCCCCCGGTTGCGCCCCCGGCGCACGGGAGGATGTTGCGCGCGCGGCGCATGGGGGGATGTTGCGCGCCGGCGCACGGGAAGGCATGCAACAGCGATGCGGTACGTATCAACCCGTGGCGAGGCACCCGCCCTCGATTTCGCCGGCGCCCTGCTGGCCGGGCTGGCAGACGATGGCGGCCTCTATCTGCCCGAGACCTGGCCGTCTTGGAATGCCGACGCCTGGCGAGCGCTGCGCACCCTTGACTATCCGGCCCTCGCCGCACGCGTGATCGCGGCCTTTGCCGCGGATGCGATTCCATTCCCGGTGATCGAAGCGGCCTGCCACGACGCCTATGGCCGTTTCGATCACAAGGCCGTCGTTCCCCTCGTCCAGCTCGACTCGCATCTCTTCGTGCAGGAGCTGTTCCACGGTCCCACCCTCGCCTTCAAGGACATGGCGATGCAGGTGCTCGGCCGGCTGTTCGAACATGTGCTCGCCGCGCGCGACGAACGCGTCACCATCGTCGGTGCCACCTCCGGCGATACCGGATCGGCCGCCCTCGAGGCCTTCGCCGGGCGGGAGCGTGCTGCGCATCGCCATGCTGCATCCACAGGGCCGCGTCAGTGAGGTCCAACGCCTGCAAATGACCACCGTATCCGCCCCGAACGTGGCGAATATCGCGGTCGAAGGCACGTTCGATGATTGCCAGGACCTGGTGAAGGCGATGTTCGCCGACACGCCGTTCCGCCGCTCTATGAGTCTCTCGGCCGTCAATTCCATCAACTGGGCGCGCGTCGCGGCGCAAGTGCCGTACTACATGCGCCGCTGCGCTTGCTCTCGGAGCACCGGACCGCCCCGTCGCCTTCAGCGTCCCCAGCGGCAATTTCGGCAACGTGCTGGCCGGCTGGGTCGCGCGGCAGATGGGTCTGCCGATCCGTCGCCTGATCGTCGCGGCCAACAGCAACGACATCCTCGCCCGCTTCTTCCAGGCGAACGACATGTCGATGCGCACCGTGATGCCTACGCTCTCCCCCAGCATGGACATCCAGGTCAGCTCCAACTTCGAACGCCTGCTCTTTGAACTCCTGGATCACGACCCGCGCATCACCGCACAGACAATGCAGCACTTCCGCACCACCGGACGAATGGAGGTCCCGACCGCCGCCTGGCAGCGCGCGCGTGACGTGTTCGAGGGGTTCACCCTTGATGACCCGGGAACCGAGGCGGAAATCGCATTCTGGCACCAAGCCTGCGGCTATCTCGCCGATCCGCACACCGCGATCGGTCTCGCCGCCGCCCGCACCCTGCCGCACGACGTGCCGGTAATTGCTCTTGCAACCGCCCATCCGGCGAAATTCCCCGATGCCGTCCGGCGCGCGATCGGCTCCCAGCCGGCGCCTCCGCCCCGCCTGCGGCATCTGTACGGCAAGCCGGAATGCTACGTCACCGTCCCCAACGACCTCCAGGCGGTCCAGGAACAGGTGCGCCGCCTGGCGGCCCGGAATTGACGATGCTCGTCATCGGAGCCGAGCAAACCCGCGCCAGCCTGCGCTTCGACCGGCTGATCCCGGCCTTGCGCGACGCCTTCATCGCCGGCGCCGAGGCGCCCCTGCGGCACCGCCACGACCTGCCGCAACCCGACGGCACCACCGCCTCCCTGCTCCTCATGCCCGCCTGGCGCCCGGGTTCCTTCATCGGCACCAAGCTGGTCACCGTGTTTCCCGGCAACGCCGCCCGCGCCATCCCCGCCGTCTCCTCCAGCTATCTCCTGTGCGACGGACAGACCGGGCGGCACCTGGCGCTGATCGACGGCACCGAAATCACCGGCCGCCGCACCGCCGCCGCCTCCGCCTTGGCCGCCGACTATCTCGCCCGGCCCGACGCCGCGACCCTGCTGATCGTCGGCTCCGGCCACGTCGCCGGCCTGATGGCCGATGCCCACGCCGCCGTCCGTCCCATCCGCCACGTGCGCATATGGAACATCCGCCCCGCCGGCGCCGAGCGACTCGCCGCCGCCCTGCGTCAGCGCGGCATCGACGCCGAGCCCCGCACCGACCTGCAACAGGCCTGCGCCGAGGCCGATATCATCACCTGCGCGACCCTCTCCCGCGCGCCGCTGATCCACGGCGACTGGCTGCAACCCGGCTGCCATCTCGACCTGATCGGCGCCTTCACGCCTTTCATGCGCGAAACAGACGACGAGTGCATCCGCCGTGCTCGCGTCTTCATCGACACCGACGCCGCCCTGGCCGAGGCCGGGGACCTGCTGCAGCCGATCCAGGCCGGCCTTTTCCGCCCACAGGATATCGTCGCCGATCTCGCCCGGCTCTGTCGCGGCGATCATCCCGGCCGCCAGTCTCCCGACGGGCAGTCTCCCGACGGGCAGTCCCCCGACGGGCAGTCCCCCGACGGGCAGTCTCCGCACGAGATCACGCTGTTCAAGTCTGTCGGCAGCGCGCTCGAGGACCTCGCAGCAGCCGCTCTGGCGTATGAGGATGCCGCCAAACCCTCGCCTTGAGCCTCGCGGCCCCCAATATCACCGATCCGCCCGAAAGGAATCGCCTGTGTCCGACGCCATCCGCCTCACCCGCCTGCCCTCCGGCCTGACCATCGTCACGGAGCGGATGGAGCGGGTCGAGACCGTCTCGCTCGGGGCATACGTCGCCGCCGGATCGCGCCATGAAACCGAGGCGGAGAATGGGGTCTCCCACTTCCTCGAACACATGGCCTTCAAGGGCACGGAACGGCGCACCGCCGCCCAGATCGCCGAGGAGATCGAGGCGGTGGGCGGCCACCTCAACGCCTACACCGCGCGCGAACAGACCGCCTACTACGTCAAGGTCCTCAAGGAAGACACCGCGCTCGCCGCCGACATCATCGGCGACATCCTGACCCACCCCACCTTCGAACCTGAGGAGCTCGAACGCGAACGCGGCGTGATCCTCCAGGAAATCGGTCAGGCCAACGATACGCCCGACGACATCATCTTCGACCACTTCCAGGAAGCGGCGTTTCCCTCCCAGCCGCTGGGACGCCCGGTGCTCGGCACCGAGGAGCGCATCCGCGAAATGCCCCGTACCATGCTCACCGCCTATATGCGCCGGCACTACGCATCACCGAACATGGTGGTCGCCGCGGCGGGCAACCTGCACCACGAACAGGTCCTCGATCTGGTTCAGCAACACTTCGCCGACCTGCCGCCGAGCCAGGGGCCGATCGCCCCGCGGTCTCGCTACCAGGGCGGCGAGTTCCGCGAGGCCCGCGACCTCGATCAGGTCCACGTCCTGCTCGGCTTTCCGTCGGTCGCTTATGGCGATCCGGACTATTACGCCACGCTGCTGCTCGCCACCGTGCTGGGCGGCGGCATGTCGTCCCGCCTGTTCCAGGAAGTGCGGGAAAAGCGCGGCCTGGTGTATTCGATCTACTCTTTCAGTTCGCCCTTCATGGATGGTGGCCTCTTCGGCATCTACGCCGGCACCGGCGAAAGCGAAGCCGAAGAGCTGATCCCCGTCACCTTGGAGGAACTGCGCAAGATCCAGTCCGAAATAAAGCCGCCGGAATTGGATCGCGCCCGCGCCCAGGTCAAGGCCAGCCTGCTCATGTCGTTGGAAAGCACCGGAAGCAGGTGCGAACAACTGGCGCGCCAGCTTCAGGTGTTCGGCCGAGTCATCCCGACCGAGGAAACGGTAGCGAAACTGAACGCCGTCATCGTCCACGACCTGCAGCGCGCCGCCGCCCGACACTTCCGTGCTGCCCCCACCCTCGCCGCAATGGGACCGGCCGAGCGTGTCCCCGCGCTCGGCGAAATCGCCGGCATGCTCGCCGCCTGACATCCATGCACGATCCGCTTTCCCTGCTGCACGACCTGATCGCCCAGGCACGGGCGGCAGGCGCCGATGCGGCCGACGCCGTGCTGATCTCCGGCGCCTCCGTCTCGGTCCAGCGCCGGCTCGGCAAGACCGAACACATCGAACGATCGGAAGGCCAGGATCTCGGCTTGCGCGTGTTCCTTGGCCGCCGCGCCGCTATCGTTTCATCCACAACAGTCGATCGGTCTTCCTTCCCGCTGCTCGTGGAACGCGCGATCGCCATGGCGCGCGTCGTGCCCGAGGACCCCTATGCCGGTCTTGCCGACACCGCCGCGCCCGCCGCCCGCCCTCGAGTTGGATTCCAACGATCCGACAGAACCCGACGTCGCGGCCCTTGAGGCACGCGCCGCGGCGGCCGAGGAGGCCGCGCTTGCGGTTGCCGGCGTCACCAACTCCGAGGGCGCCGAGGCAGGTTTCGGCCGCAGCTCGCGGCACTTGTCACGTCCGCAGGTTTCGCGGGCCAGGTCACCCGCAGCAGCCATTCGGTCTCGGCCACCGCGCTCGCCGGCAGCGGTACCTCCATGCAGCGCGACTACGATTATCACGGCACGATCCACCTCGCCGACCTCGACGATCCCGTCACCATCGGGCGTAGCGCAGGGGAACGTGCGGTGGCGCGGCTCAATCCCGGCGCGTCCGGCCACCGGCAAATTCCCCATCCTCTACGATCCCCGCGTCGCCGGCAGTCTGCTCGGCCATCTCGCCGGAGCCATCAACGGCGCGGGTATCGCGCGCGGAACATCATTCCTGAAGGAAAAAATGGGCCAGCGTATCCTGCCCGCGGGGATCGTGGTCCATGACGATCCGCATCGCGTGCGCGGTCTGCGCTCCCGCGCCTTCGATGGCGAGGGAACGCCCACCGCGCCCCGCCGCATCATCGACGACGGCACGCTCACCACCTGGCTGCTGGACAGCCGCTCCGCCCGCCAGCTTGGCCTGCGCTCCACCGGACACGCGGCGCGCGGCACCGGCGGCCCGCCGTCGCCCTCCGCAAGCAATCTCTACCTCGAAGCCGGGCAACTCACCCCGGCCGAACTGATGGCCGATATCCGGCTGGGCCTTTACGTCACCGAGTTGATCGGCATGGGGGTGAACGGCGTGACCGGCGATTACAGCCGCGGCGCCGCCGGGTTCATGATCCGCGACGGCGCCCTCGCCGAACCGGTCGCCGAGATCACCATCGCCGGCAACCTCAACGATATGTTCGCGCACCTCACGCCGGCGAACGACCTTCGCTTCCGCCGCGGCACTGATTCTCCGACTGTCCGCGTGGACGGCATGACCCTCGCCGGCGCCTAGAACTCAGTTTTCGCCACTCGCGTCTGCTCCGCCACCGCCCTCCCGATCGCGGCCGCAAGCCCGGCAAGATCGAACGGTTTCGCCAGAAACGCCCAGCCATTGCTCGCCCACCCCTGCGCCTGGAGCGGTCCAGCGAAACCGCTGACCAGCAGAATCGGGACCCTGCCGCGCGCCCGCTGTATTCGGCTGCGAGTTCCTGACCCGTCATGCCGGGCATCGCCACGTCGGCGATGAGCAGATCGAATCGCTCCCCCTCCCGGATGTATGCCATCGCATGTGCGCCGTCCTCCGCCTCGATCACCTCGTGCCCGAGCGCCGCCAGCATGCCGGCCGCGGAAGCCCGAACGGTCACATCGTCATCGACCAGCAGAACACGGTAATGCGGTTGCTCCGACCACGGCCTGGGATGCCGCCGCGGGTTCGGGCACGGCGTCCGTCTGGCGCAGGTAGATGATCACCCGCGTGCCCGTGGCCCGGCGCGCTATCGATCACCGCAGTCCCCCCGAGCTGGTGCGCCAGCCCATGCACCATCGAAAGACCGAGCCCGTGCCCTTGCCGATCGGTTTGGTGGTGAAGAACGGTTCGAACGCCCGTTGCCGCACCTCGTCCGGCATTCCGGGTCCGGTATCGGCTGTAACGATTCGCGCATAGGCGCCCGATGTTAGACCCGGCGGCAACGGTTCGGCCGCTCCCGCCCGCCCCGTCGTGATGCTGACCGTGCCGCCGTCCGCCATCGCATCGCGCGCATTCACCACCAGGTTGAGCAGCGCCAGCTCGAGCTGCACCGGATCGGCCAGCACCGTTCCCGCATCCGGTTGTAAATCGAACCGGACCTCGATGCCGGGTTCGCAGGTCCGGCGAATCAGCGGCTCGATCTCCAGGATCAGCCGGTTGAGGTCCACCGGACCGGGAACGACAGGATGATTGCGGGCAAACGCCAGCATCTGCGCAACCAGCTTGGCGCCCCGTTCCCCCGCCTTGCGGGCGATCTCCAGCGAACGTTTCGCGCGCGGGTCCTCCACGCGGCTGAATGCCAGTTCGAGTGAGCCAAGGATCGCCGCCAACAGATTGTTGAAATCGTGCGCCACGCCGCCGGTCAGCCGTCCGAGCGCCTCCATCTTGCCGGCCTGCTGCAGCGCGGCCTCGGCGCGTTGACGGCGCTCCGTCTCAGCCAGAAGGGTGGACAGATTGGCACGCTCCCGCTCGGCATGGGCCAGGCTTCGATATCCGACAAGCAGCAGCGCCGCGCTGGACAGCAGCGCAAACATCGCGAATAGCGCGACGTGCTGGTACCAGGGCGCTAGAATCGTGCTCCGACGCAGCGCGTACACCGTGACCAGGTTGGTGTCCGGCACCGCGCGGAAAGACACCAGGCGAATACGGCCGCCGTGGCGGATCGGCTCCACGATGATGCCGCTGCTCTCCCCGCGACGCAGCGCCCGCATCAGCTCCGACCCGGCGGGAAGCTGCGGCACCGCGAAGGCATCCAGAGGGTAGTGGACCAGCACCACCCCGTCAGTCCGCAGCAGCGCCGTCGAGGCGTCGGCACGCCACAGCAGCACCCGCTCGTAGAAGCTGCGGAACCACTGCGGCGAAAGCGTGAGCGCCGCCATGCCGTCAAAATGTCCATCCACCAGTCGTGCGCGGCCCACCACGAAGCTGATGTCCCCCTCCATCTTGCCGCTGAACAGGCCGCTCACCACCAGTCCGGTCGCCCCGGCGCGGGCCCGCTGGAAATAATCCCGCTCGCGATCATCGAATGGCCGCATCGGAAACGCCCGGCTGCTCGCCGAATTGAACCCGCCACGATCGACATAGAACGCCGAGTCCAATTGCGGCATCTGCTCCACAAGCCACCGCAGAAAATCGTGGATCGGCTGCGACGCGCCGATCTGCTGCCAATCCAGGTCCTGCACGCGGTCGAGCTGAAGCGTCAGCGCCAGAGACGCGGACTGCATCACCGCCTGGGCATGCGCCGCAAGCGCATGCGACGTCGCTTCCATGTTATCCCGAGCGCGCGCCGTGGTGACCGACTCGTCGTACCAGGACGCGGCAAGGAACAGGATCAGCGGCAACAGGGCCGAAACAGCCAGCCAGTAAAGCGTCCAGCGCCGCGCCTGGCGGGGTGTGCTGCTGGCGGAAAAAGCGAGATCAGGCACGGGGTTGTGAACCCACGGGAATTTGCCGCACCATGACGCGCCGCGGGCGAGGTTTCAAGCGAATGAACTATCGGGTACAGGCGCATAACGGCGCGCGAGATTCCGAAAACCGCATCCACGACGATGCGGTGGCCCGCCAGTTCGGTTTCGCGGCGGGCCTCGTGCCCGGCGTGGAAGTCTATGCCTACATGGCCCACCTGCCCGTCGCGCGGTGGGGACGCACATGGCTCGAACGGGGCTGCGCGACCTGCCGGTTTGCACAGCCCCGTCTATGAAGGCGACGAGATCATCGTCGAACCGGCCGAGACTCCCGAGGGCCTGGCTCTGACCGTGCGCCGCAATCGAGGACATCTGCGCAACCGGCACGGCAAAGCTGGCCGCCTCACCCCCGCCGGCCATCGACATCCCCGAGCCCCCGCCTCCGCCGGCCGATCGGCCCGCCGCCGGTGAACACACCCTCGCGGCCGGCACCCTGCTCGCCATGCGGCCCCTGCTCGTGACGTCCCAACTCGCCGAACAGCACCGCTCCGAGGTGCGCGAAACCGACCCGATCTACGCGCGCGAGGGACTGATGCATCCGGGAATGGTGCTGCGCACCTGCAACTGGGTGCTGAAGCACAACGTGGTGCTCGGACCCTGGATCCATGTCGGCAGCACGCTGCACCATATGGACACGGGCCGAATCGGCCAGACGCTGTCGGCGCGGGCGCGCGTGAGCGCGAACTATGAGCGCAAGGGGCACCGCTTCGTGGAACTCCAGGCCCTCGTCACGGCCGACGGCCGGCCAATCGCCCAGGTGGACCACGTGGCGATCTACCGGCCGCGGCAGGTGCAGGATTTGCCTCACGGCGATTGACGTCATGCGATCAGCGTTTCATTGGCGCCGATCTTAAGCGCCGAATTCCGGGTTTGCCTGGCGGTCCTGGCAGGCTTGCCTGAATAATGACCTTATACCAGTCGGCCGAAAGGCCGACTGGTATGCGCGCGGGGTTGGTGGGGCGGCCGCGCGCGAAATCAAGAGGATACCAGCCGGCCGACCATAGACCGAAGAGTCAAACATTCGGCCGGCTGCTATTAGTAATGGATCGCCCGCTTATAAGCATCCAGCACCGCCTCGTGCATGGTCTCGCTGATCGTGGGATGCGGAAACACCGTGTTGATCAGCTCGGCCTCGGTGCTCTCCAGCGTCCGGGCGATCGTGTAGCCCTGGATCATCTCCGTCACTTCCGCGCCCACCATGTGCGCGCCCAGAAGCTCGCCGGTCTTCGCATCGAACACCGTCTTCACCATGCCTTCCGGCTCGCCCATTGCAATCGCCTTGCCGTTGGCGATGAACGGGAAGTGCCCCACGTTAACTTCGTGCCCGGCGGACTTTGGCCCGCGCTTCGGTCAGTCCGACCGAGGCGACCTGCGGACGGCAATAGGTGCAGCCGGGGATGTTGGTCACGTCCATTGGGTGCACGTCGTTCAGCCCGGCGATCTTCTCGACACAAATAACCCCCTCATGGCTCGCCTTGTGCGCCAGCCACGGCGGACCCGCCAGATCGCCGATCGCGTACACCCCCGGCTCGCCGGTTCGGCCATACTCGTCGATCACCACATGCGTGCGATCCACCTTTACGCCGGTGCCTTCAATGCCCGATATCCTCCACATTCCCGACAATCCCAACGGCGGAGATCACGCGATCGACGGTGATCTGCTGTGATTTGCCGTTCGCCTCCACCGAGACGGTGACATTCTCGCCGTTCTTCTTCGCGTTGCTCACCTTGGCGCTGGTGAGGATCTTCATCCCCTGCCGCTCGAACGCCTTATGCGCGAAGGCGCTGATCTCCTCATCCTCCACCGGAAGGATGCGATCCAGCACCTCCACCACCGTCACCTCGGCGCCCATGTTCCGATAGAAGCTGGCAAACTCGATGCCGATCGCACCGGAGCCGATCACCAGCAGCGATTTCGGCATCGCCGGCGGAACCATCGCTTCCTTGTACGCCCAGATCAGCTTGCCGTCGGATTCCAGCCCCGGAAGCTGTCGCGCACGCGCTCCCGTCGCCAGAATGATGTGCGGCGATTTCAACGTGGCGACCGGCTTGCCGTCCTTCGTCACCTCCAGCATCTGCTTGCCGGCGAGCTTCCCCTGACCGTCGAACACCGTCACCTTGTTCTTGCGCAACAGGTGCGCCACGCCCGACGAAAGCTGCTTCGCCACCGCCCGCGACCGCTTCACCACCTTTTCAATGCTCATAGCGGGGATTGTCTGCGGCAAAACCATAGTCCGGCAGATGATGCAGCAGATGATTGATCTCGGACGTGCGCAGCAGCGCCTTGGTCGGAATGCACCCCCAGTTCAGACAAATCCCGCCCAGATGCTCGCGCTCGACGACCGCGGTCTTCATGCCAAGCTGAGCGGCGCGTATCGCCGCGACATACCCGCCGGGACCGCCCCCGACCACGACAATATCGAAGCTCTGATCAGCCATGGGTTCTATTCCTGCGTCTCTGAAAGGGCGGCGATGGCCGCCGGTTCCATGCGATAGACGGTCCAGTCCTTCACCGGGCGGGCACCGATGCGCTCATAAAACTCGATCGCCGGCTGATTCCAGTTCAGGACGTTCCATTCCAGCGCGATGCAATCATTCTGCCGCGCGATGTTGGCAAGGTGGCGCAACAGTGCAAGGCCGATACCCGTGCCGCGATAGGATGGCTCCACGAACAAATCTTCCAGGTAAATGCCGGGCTTGGCGGCAAACGTGCTGACGATCCAGAACCACAGCGCAATCCCGACCGGCGCTCCGTCCGCCTCCGCCAGCACCGCGTAGGCCAGCGGCCGCGGACCAAACATGATGCCGCGGAAGTCAGCCTCGGTTGCCGTCATGCGGTGAATCAGACGCTCATACTCGGCCAGCCCGCGCACCAGGCGAACGATGTGCGGCAGGTCCGCTTCCGTCGCATCCCTTAGAATGAGCACCACCGCCGCCCCCCGTCATGACCGAGCCGGCCATCTGCCCAATCACAGTCCGGCACCTGCAAGATCATTCCACTCCGGGTTGCTCTGTTCGATAAGGCTGATCTTCCACGCACGCGGCCAGCCTTTAGGCTCGTCTCCCGCTGAATTGCACTGCTAATGTCTAAATGCTCTTCTGCATCCACCAGGCGTTTCAGATAGTATTTCCGGACAAACTTGCTCCCAATCCCGTCCCGGTGCTCCGCCATGCGCCGGGCCAGATCATTCGTCACTCCGATATACAACGTACCATTCGGGCGATTGGTCATCATGACGGATGGAGTCGTGCATTCCGGGCCCGTAAGCCATCACAGCATCAAGCTCAGCGGGTCCTCCATCACCTTCCGGAATTCCGCCAGCCACTCCGCGCCGAGCGCGCCGTCCACCACCCGGTGATCCACCGACAGCGTGCACGTCATCATCGTGGCGATCGCCAGTGCGCCGTTCTTTACCACCGCCCGCTGCTGCCCTGCCGCCACCGCCAAAATCGCCGCCTGAGGCGGATTGATCACCGCCGCGAAATCCGACACCCCGTACATTCCCATGTTGGAAATCGAGAACCCGCCGCCCTGGAACTCCTCCGGTTTCAGCTTGCCCGACTTGGCGCGCGCTATCAGGTCCTTCATCTCGTTGCTGATCGCCGCCAGGCCCTTCTGGTCCGCCTTGCGCACGATCGGCGTGATCAGCCCGTCCGGAATTGAAACCGCAATGCTGATGTCCACGTCGTCATAAACAATGACATTGTCTTCCGTGTATGTCGCATTCACCTTCGGCACCCGCCGCAGCGTCACCGCGGCGGCCTTGATGATCAGGTCATTCACCGAAAGCCGGAACGCGCCCGCGCCTTCCTTCGGCGACTTCGCATTCAGCTCCTCGCGCAGCTTCAGCAGGGCGTCGATCTCGATGTCCATCGACACGTAGAAATGCGGGACCGTCTGCTTCGCCTCGGTCAGCCGCCGCGCGATCACCTTCCGCATCGTGCTGTTCGGCACCAGGTGATGCGGCGCGGTGATCTGCGGCGCTGCAGCCGGGCCGCGAGCCGGCGTTGGCGCAGCCGGGGCAGGGGCCTCCGGCGCACGCGCCTGGGCCGGCCCCTTCTGCAGCGCGGCGTCGATGTCCGCCTTCACGATGCGACCGTTCGGGCCGCTGCCTTTCAATCCATCCAGCGCGATCCCCGCCTGCTGCGCCATCCGTCGCGCCAGCGGAGACGCAAACACGCGCCCCTGACCCGATCCCGGCTGCGCGTCATGGCCGTTACCCCGTTGCGTGGCCGCCGGCTTCGTCGGTGCCGGCGCCGCCTCAGCCTTCGGCGCCGGCGGTGAAGGGGTCGCGGCCGGAGCAGCCTCCGCCGGGCGGCGCCTCGCCCGGTTCCACCAGCACCGCGATGGGCTGATTCACCTTCACCCCCTGCGTGCCGTCACCCACCAGGATCTTCCCCAGCACCCCCTCATCCACCGCCTCGACCTCCATCGTGGCCTTGTCGGTCTCGATCTCGGCGATCACATCGCCGGATTTGACGCTCTCGCCCTCTTTCTTCAGCCAGCGCGCCAGCGTGCCCTCGGTCATCGTGGGGGACAGGGCGGGCATCAGAATGTTCGTTGCCATCAGACGATCTTCCGTACCGCGTCGATCACCCATTCGGGCTGCGGCAACGCCAGACGCTCCAGATTCGCCGCATAGGGCAGCGGCACATCCAGCCCGCACACCCGTATCGGCGGTGCATCCAGCCAATCGAACGCATGCTCGATCACCTGCATGGCGATTTCCGCGCCGATCCCCGCGAACGGCCAGCCCTCCTCGACCGAGACGATGCGATTGGTCTTCTTTACGCTGCTGATGATCGCCGTGGTGTCCAGCGGACGCAGCGAGCGCAGGTTGATCACCTCCGCCTCGATCCCCTCCTTCGCCAGTTCTTCGGCTGCCTTCATCGCCACGCCCACCATGATGCTGAACGCCACGATCGTCACGCGATCCCCGGCGCGCTCGATCTTCGCCTGGCCGATCGGCAGGATGAAATCATCGTCCGTCGGACACTCGAAACTGTGCCCGTACAGGATCTCGTTCTCCAGGAAGACCACCGGGTTCGGATCGCGGATCGCCGCCCGCAGCAGGCCCTTGGAATCGGCGGAAGACCACGGCGCCAGCACCTTCAGTCCCGGCACATGCGCATACCAGCTCGCGTAGCATTGCGAGTGCTGCGCGGCGACGCGCGAAGCGGCGCCGTTCGGCCCGCGAAACACGATCGGGCAGCCCATCTGACCGCCGGACATGTACAGCGTCTTGGCTGCCGAGTTGATGATCTGGTCCATCGCCTGCATGGCGAAGTTGAACGTCATGAATTCAACAATCGGCCGCAACCCGTTCAGCGCCGCGCCAACCGCCGCACCGGTGAAACCATGCTCGGTGATCGGCGTATCGATCACCCGCCGAGGGCCGAACTCATCCAGCAATCCCTGGCTGATCTTGTACGCGCCCTGATACTGCGCGACTTCCTCGCCCATCAGGAACACCGTATCGTCACGCCGCATCTCCAGCGCCATGGCGTCGCGCAGCGCTTCGCGCACGGTGATCGACTTGGTCGGTCCCCAATCCTTCTCCGGCGCCGGCTCAGGCAGCGCCTGAGCCTCCGGCGCACGCTGCTCCTGCGCACCGCGCGCCGCGATGGCCCGCGGCTCCTCGGTCCCGCCCCCCTTGGGCTGCGCCGGCGTCTCCTGCCGCGCTGCCGGCGCGGGCGGCGCTGCGGCGGAAACATCCTCCCCATTCGCCGCCAGCACGGCGATCGGCGTGTTCACCGCGACACCCTCGGTGCCTTCATCCACCAGGATGCGGGCCAGCTTGCCCTCATCCACCGCTTCCACCTCCATCGTCGCCTTGTCGGTTTCGATCTCCGCGATCACGTCGCCGGATTTCACCTCGTCGCCGACCCTCTTCAGCCACTTCGCCAGCTTGCCCTCGGTCATCGTGGGCGACAGGGCCGGCATCAGAATCTGCGTGGACATCGCTCAGGCCTCCAGCAGCACGTCGGTCCAGAGTTCGGACGGATCCGGCTCCGGCGAGGACTGCGCATAATCCGCCGCCTCCTGGATCACCGCCTTCACCTCGTCGTCGATCTTCTTCAGGCTCGCTTCATCCTCGCCCAGCGCCTCCAGCTTCTGCCGCGCGCCGTCGATCGGGTCGTGCTGGGTGCGCATCTGCTGCACTTCCTCGCGCGTGCGATACCGCGCCGGGTCGGACATCGAGTGCCCGCGATAGCGGTATGTCTTCACCTCCAACAGGTACGGTCCCTTGCCGGCGCGGCAGTGCCCCACCGCCTCCTTCGCCGCCTCATACACTGCAACCACGTCCATCCCGTCCGCCTGGGCACCGGGAATGCCCCACGGCGCGCCGTTGCGGAACAAGTCGTGCGAGGCGGACGCGCGCTCCACGCTCGTGCCCATGCCGTAGCGGTTGTTCTCGATGACATAGACCACCGGCAGCTTCATCAGTGCCGCCAGATTGAAACTTTCGAACACCTGCCCCTGGTTCGACGCGCCCTCGCCGAAATACGTCAGGCAGACGCGATCGTTCTGCCGGTACCAGTCGGAGAACGCGAGACCGGTACCCAGGCTGACCTGCGCGCCGACGATGCCATGCCCACCGAAGAAATTGCGCTTCTTGCTGAACATGTGCATCGAGCCGCCCTTGCCGTGCGAATAGCCGCCCGACCGGCCCGTCAGCTCCGCCATGACCCCGCGTGGCTCCATCCCCGTCGCTAGCATGTGCCCATGATCGCGATACGAGGTGATCACCTGATCACCCTCCTCGAGCGCCATTTGCATGCCGACCACCACGGCTTCCTGGCCGATATACAAGTGGCAGAAGCCGCCGATCAGCCCCATGCCGTAAAGCTGCCCCGCCTTCTCCTCGAACCGGCGGATCAGCAGCATGTCGTGATAGGCCTTCAGAAGCTGATCCCGGCCGAGGGCGGGCTCGCGCGCCTTCGCCGCGCCTGGTCTTTTCGGCCGCCTGCGCCATCCCCGCCCTCCCGATCTTGCCAGCGTGGGTTGAGAGCTAAACGCACCGACCCGGATCAGCAAGGGTGGGAAGCGCGGAAAACCCTGATGTTGCAATGCAATAGACGCATTTAACTGAATTCCAGTTAAGTGCCTGATTTGCCTTTCAGCGTCGCCCCGGTGCGCTTGTCTGCCAGGCCCAAGGTCAGATTCTTCTACCCTCGCGGGCACGGCAGCATCATTGTTGCTGTCCCTCTCCCCCGTATCGTCAACACGAAGGCGAGCCACTGGCAGCACCAGGGCAGGAACACCCTTCCTGCCCGGGCTCTACGTTGAGTGTCACAAGCTAGCTTGGCTTGCCCAGGCGGCTTTCGGGATGGGTTTACCTGTCGAGGACGGCTGGATAAAAGAGCCACCCAAACGTTGGAGAGTATGCTGCACTAGCTCAGTGGTAGAGCACTCCCTTGGTAGATTTGCCTCGCCGTCAGGAAACTGACGGATGAAAACCGCTCAAATTCGGGGAAACCTTCACTGGCGATCCCGAGCCAAGCCCTTCGGGGAAGGTGTAGAGACTGGACGGGCGGCACCTGTCGGCTTTGGCCTATGGTGAAGGTACAGTCCAGACCACGAACCCGGCGACGGGGCGGCGAAAGCCGAAGTGGGAGGAAGGGAGAGGTCGACAGTTCAATCCTGTCGTGCAGCACCATCCGCTTTCGGAGACCCTACCTACGGGAGTTGCCTGGGACGGCTCAGGGAACGGGCTGCGGCGGCGGGGCGACCTTCGGGACCGGAATGACGGCACCCTCCGGCCTGCCAGCGAGACTTGGTGCCAGATATTCTGGTGCGCCGACACCATGATTGAGAAACCGGCTTCTTCGGCCACTGAGAGCAGCTTGCCGTTTGCCAGCCGGTCCCAGCCCATCTCGTAGGCAGTTTTGACGTCGTAGCCGGTCAGGAACTGGCGAAGGCCGAGGGGTGCTGATTGATCAAGCAGGATGCGGCGCAACGCGAGCTCTTCTGGCGAACTCGATCACGCGCCGTGTCGGCTCGACCGGGAGGCCGTGGTAGATTTCCGCCGCTATCTGCTCAGCCGTGTAGCCGTCGGCCGCATTGTCCAGCACGGCTTGCACAGGAACCGCGTTCCGCGCACGACGAAGACGCCCGACATCACATCGGGCTTGCTTTCAGCGTCGGCGCAGCGCGACCAGTCCACTTTCATGGAGGATAATCTAGCGCCTCGGGCTGGCGTTTCCAGCAGCACCAGCCCTTGCCCGCCCCATCCGCCCTCCGTACCCTCCGGCCCAACCCGGAGGAAACACCGTATGCCCGCCGCCCAACCCTATCCCCATCCGCCCATTCGCCAGGACTGGCTCGATCAGGTGCGCGAAGACATCATCGAACCCGAACGCCCCATCATCGACCCCCACCACCACCTTTGGCACAACCGCCCGCAGGGCCGTTACCTCATCGATGAACTCGCGCAGGACCTGAACACCGGCCACAACATCGTCGCCACCGTGTTCATGCAATGCGCCTGGATGCACCACGACCACGGCCCCGAAGCCTTCCGCCCGGTCGGCGAGACCGAGTGCGTCAACGCCGTCGCCACCCTCGCCGCCCGCGAGGCCTACGGCCGCTCCAAAGCCTGCCACGGCATCATCGGCTACGCCGACCTCCGCCGGCCGGAACTGGAGCAGGTGCTGCAGGCGCATCAGAAGGCCGGCGGCGGCCGTTTCCGCGGCATCCGTCACATCGCCGCCTGGGATGACGCCATCCAGCCAACCTCCTCCGTCGTTCCTCCCCCGGGCCTGCTCCGCGACAACGATTTCCTCAACGGCCTGCGCAAGCTCGGCGCTCTCGGCTTCACCTTCGACGCCTGGCTGTATCATCCGCAACTGCACGAGATGGCGAATGCCGCCCGCTTCGCGCCCGACACACCGATCGTCATCGACCATGTCGGCGGGCCGCTCGGTTGCGGCGAGTATCGCGGCGCCCGCGACGACGTCGCCCGCACCTGGCGCGCCGGCATGCAGGAACTCGCCGCCTGCCCCAACGTGCATGTGAAACTCGGCGGTCTGGCGATGCCGGTGAACGGCTTCGATTACGACAAGAACGATCGCCCCCCCACATCGGAGCAGCTCGCCCGCGACTGGAAGCCGTGGATCGAACCCTGCATCGAGATGTTCGGCCCCGAGCGCTGCATGTTCGAAAGCAACTTCCCCGTCGATAAGGGGATGTGCAGCTACCCGGTGTTATGGAACGCCTTCAAGCGCCTCGCGCCGGCGCCTCCGCGCAGCGAAAAGGCCATGCTGTTCCACGACACCGCCGCCCGCTTTTACAAACTCCAGTAGCCTGTCATTGCGAGGCCGCGTAAGCGGTCGAAGCAATCTCGTGGTGCAGGCGCGCCTACCGCCCCAGCTCCCGCGCCATTCCCTCGATCCCCGCCAAGGTCAGCGGATACATCCGGCCCTCCATCAACTGCCGGATCACCGAGATCGACTGCGTGTACCCCCACGACCGCTCCGGCGTCGGATTCACCCACACCGCACGCCGCCACTGCGCCAGCAGCCGTTCCAGCCACATCCGCCCTGGCTCCTCGTTCCAATGCTCCACGCTGCCGCCCGGCATCAGTACCTCGTACGGGACTCATCGCCGCATCGCCCACGAAGATCAGCCGGTAATCCGGCCCATACGTCCGCAGCACATCCACCGTCGGAATCGTGCGTTCATCCCGGCGCCGATTCTCCTTCCACACGCGCTCATAGACGAAGTTGTGGAAGTAGAAATGCTCCAGGTGCTTGAACTCCGTGCGCGCGGCGGCGAACAACTGCTCGCACAACGCCACATGCTCATCCATCGACCCGCCGACATCCAGGAACAGCAACAGCTTCACCGCGTTGTGCCGCTCCGGCACCATCCGCAAATCCAGCACGCCCGCATTCGCCGCCGTGGAGCGGATCGTGCCCGGCATATCCAGCTCCACCGCCTCGCCCTCCCGAGCGAACCGTCGCAATCGACGCAACGCGAGGCGAAAGTTGCGCGTGCCCAAGCGCGGCATCGTCATCCAGGTCGCGGAACTCCCGCCGGTCCCACACCTTCACCGCACGCCGATGCCGAGACTCGTGCTGGCCGATCCGCACACCCTCCGGATTGTAACCATACGCCCCGAACGGTGAAGTCCCCGCCGTGCCGATCCATTTCGACCCGCCCTGGTGCCGGCCTTTCTGTTCCTCCAGCAACGCCCGCAGCCGGTCCATCAGTGCCTCGAACCCGCCCAGCGCCTTGATCTGCGCCATCTCCTCGGGCGTCAGCAGCCGCTCCGCCATCTTGCGCAGCCATTCCTCCGGCAACTCGCGCGCGTCCAACCCCTCCGCGCTCTCCAGCCCCTTGAAGCAGGCCGCGAACACCCGGTCGAACCGGTCGATATGCCGTTCATCCTTCACCAAGGACGCGCGCGACAGGTGATAGAAATCATCCACGCTGTACGCCGCGACACCCGCCTTCATCGCCGCCATCAGCGACAGGTATTCGGTCACTGAAACCGGCAGTCCCGCCTGCTTCAGCGAAAGCAGGAAGGTCGTGAACATCTACCCCCTCTCCCGCCGCGCCAGGAACGCAATCCTCTCGAACAGATGCACGTCCTGCTCGTTCTTCAGCAGCGCACCATACAACGGCGGCAGCGTCACGTGCGTATCCGATGACCGCAGCGCCTCCGCCGGCATATCCTCGATCATCAGCAGCTTGAGCCAGTCCAGCAGCTCCGACGTCGCCGGCTTCTTCTTCAGCCCCGGCACCTCGCGGACCTGCAAAGAACACATTCAGCGCCTCCCGCGCCAGCTCCCGCTTCAGCCCCGGATAATGCGCCTCCACGATCCGCTCCATCGTCGCCCGGTCGGGAAACCGGATGTAATGAAAGAAGCACCGCCGCAGGAACGCGTCCGGCAGCTCCTTCTCGTTGTTCGAGGTGATGATCACCACCGGCCGCTGCTTCGCCGTGACCGTCTGCCGCGTCTCGTACACATGGAACTGCATCCGGTCGAGTTCCAGCAGCAGGTCGTTGGGGAACTCGATATCCGCCTTGTCGATCTCGTCGATCAGCACCACCACCGGCGCCTCGGAATCGAACGCCTCCCACAGCTTGCCGCGCACGATGTAGTTGCCGATGTCGTGCACCCGCGGATCGCCGAGCTGCCCGTCGCGCAGCCGCGATACCGCGTCATACTCATATAACCCCTGCTGCGCCTTGGTGGTGGACTTGATGTGCCACTCAATCAGCCGCAGCCCTAATGCCGCCGCCACCTCCTGCGCCAGCACGGTCTTGCCCGTGCCCGGCTCGCCCTTCACCAGCAGCGGACGCTGCAGGGCAACGGCGGCGTTGACCGCCACCTCCAGGTCACGCGTCGCGATATAGGTCGCAGTGCTGGTGAACGCCGGCACGAATCACCCCTTCAATGCAGCCGTTGCCGCAGCTCTTGAATCGCGGCGCGCGCGCGATCCGCCGCCACGCCGTCAGGCACCAGCGTCAGAAACCGGTCGAAACAGCGCAACGCAGCGCCCACGTGGTCCAGCCGCTGATGCATCAGGCCCGCCTCCCGCCACAGCGGCGCGTGCGTCGGAGCAATCCGCAGCATGTTCTCCGCCACCGCCAGCGCCCCCGCCAGGTCACCCGAATCCAGCCGTCGCGCCTTGATGTTGTTCTGCAGCCGCAGCAGCACATCCCGCGTGCTCATCGGCTGCAGCAGTCCCGGGCGGAGTTCGGCCTGCTCCCCCTCCATGCGCTTCAGCAGTGCCCGCAACTGACGCGCATCCATGATCTCGCCGCCATGGAACACGTCAACCACGAGCTGCGTCCCCTGGCCCTCCAGCGAAATCAGGAAGTGCATCGGGAAATTCACGCCATGCGCGCCCCAGCCCGCCGCCCGCGCCGCGTGCAGCCACAGAATGCCCAGCGACACGGGAATCCCCTTCCGCCGTTCGATCACCTTGATCAGGTTGGCGTTGGCCAAATCGTCGTACGTCTCGCTGTCACCGCGGTAGCCATGGCGCGTCACCAAAAGCCCGGTCAGTGCCTCGGCCCGTGTCGGCAGATCAGCCGAACCGATCCGCTCGGCAACCGCCGCCGCCTCCCGCGCCAGAGCGGAAACGTCCTCACGCGCGCCCTCCCAGCGCGCCCTTGATCGTCGCAACGGGCAAGCTGCAGCGCCGCATCGGCAATATCGATCTCGGCGTCCGGCAACGTGCCGATCGCATCGAGCGCGGCACGCGGGATCCAGCGGGGCAGGGGGGCCGGCAGACATCGGCACTGTGCTAATCACGCCGCATCCCGATGTAAACGGATACCCGAGGCAAATCGCGGCGTCCCGAATCACGCATCTAGCGTGTAAGCTCGCCCAAACAGCGGATCACCTGGGCGTGCAACTCGGTCGAGGCATCAAGCGCAAGCTGCGGGCGGCGATCGCGCCGTTGTTCTTCTTCGCCCTGGTCGGCTATTTCTGCTGGAGCGCAACCCAAGGCGATCACGGCCTGGTCGCCTATGCCCAGCGCCGGCAACTCCTCAATCAGGCACAAGACGATCTCGCCAAGGCGCAGGCTGACCGATCGTCATGGGAATACCGGGTCGCCGCACTGCGCACCGATCATCTCGACGCCGACATGCTCGATGAACGCGCCCGCGCCATGCTCAATGTCTCAGACCCGGCCGACATCATCGTGCCCACCGCCGAAGGCGGTGAGCACCGGTGAGGCTCAGCTCCGGCAGGCGCCACGCTCACCGAAGCTGCTGACGAACCCCGGATCGAATACCCGCGGAATGTCGTACCGCGTGAGGCCCAGGTCAGCCAGATCACGATCAGACAGTTCCTCGAGCTGGTGCATCACACGCAGCCGTTCCATTCGCCGGGCCACAAAGTGCCCGATGCCGGCGGCCGCGCGGCGCAGCAGCCCGTGGCGTTCCGGCGCCACGACAGGGAGGTAATCGGCGTCGTCCCAGGTGCTGTGATAGGACAGCATGTCGGGAAGCTTGAAAGCGAGTTCGCTTTTGGTGACAGGTGCAGTCATGGGATGGGTCCCCCACTGGACTGGCCCGGGTCTGGCGAGGCGTCCTCACGGCGCCCCGCCCTCGGGCTCTTTCGCACTGCAACATAGGCCCTTTCTGGCGAAGATCATTCCCGGCCGTCAGCATTCAGACATGCATGAAATGCATGCACACGCGCAAATTCCCCACCTTATACGCATAGGTAGGCAGATGACCTCCTTCCCTGACCGGCTCGCCGCGCTGCGGGCCGAACTCGCCGGTGCCGGCCTGAACGGCTTCCTGGTCCCCCGGGCCGACGAGCACCTTGGCGAGTACGTCCCGCCATCGGCCGAGCGCCTGGCCTGGCTCACCGGCTTCACCGGCAGCGCCGGTCTGGCCGTCGTGCTGCTCGATCGCGCCGCCATCTTCACCGACGGACGCTACATCCTCCAGGCCGAGGCGCAGACCCGGCCGACCTGTGGGAGCGCCGCCACATCACCGAGGAGCCCGCCGCCCGCCTGGATCGCCGCCCATGTGCCCGCCGGTGCCCGTATCGGCTACGACCCATGGCTGATCAGCCCCGAGGGCCTGGGCCGCTATCGCGAGGCCGGCCTGGTGATGGAGCCGGTCGAACCCAACCCGGTCGATCGCGATCTGGACCGACCGCCCTGCCCCGCCCGCCGATCCGGCGCATCTCCACCCGGCCGACTACGCCGGCGCGGAGCTCGGCCGACAAGCGCGCCGCCATCGCCCAGACCCTGAAGGACAACGGACAGGATGCGCTGGTCGTCACAGACCCGGCCGCGCTTGCCTGGCTGTTCAACCTGCGCGGAACCGACCTGGTTTTCACCCCGGTGCCGCTCGGCTTCGCCATCCTCCACGCTGACGCCACCGCCGAACTCTTCATGCCTCCGTCGAAGCTGGACGAAGCGGTGCGGGACGCGCTCGGTAATGCCGTCTCCGTGGCGCACCGCGACGCACTGCCCGGCGCGCTCGACCGCCTCACCGGCAAGCGGGTGCGCCTCGACCCGTCCGCCACCCCCGAGTGGTTCTTCCGCCGCCTCCGTTCGGCCGGCGCGCAGATCGCCACCGCGCCGGACCCCATCGTGGCGGCCAAGGCGCGGAAGAATGCCGTCGAGCAGCAAGGCGCGCGCGACGCCCATCTGCGGGACGGGGTCGCCGTGTGCCGCTTCCTGCACTGGCTGGCGGGCAACGGGCGGACCGGCAACGAAACCGAACTCTCCGCCGCGTCCCATCTGCTCGGACTGCGCGAGGGCCTGCCGCGTTTCCGCGGCGAAAGCTTCCCCGCCATCTCCGCCGCCGGCGAACACGGCGCGGTCATTCACTACCGGGTGACCCAAGAGTCCAACCGCCCCATCCGCGCGAACGAGGTGTACCTGATCGATTCCGGCGCGCAGTTTCCCGACGGCACCACCGATATCACCCGAACCATCTGGACCGGTCCGGATCCGGCGCCGAAGCAGTTGCGCGAGCGCGCCACCCGCGTGCTGAAGGGCCACATCGCCATCGCCACGCTGGTGTTTCCCGCCGGCACCACCGGCGGCCACCTCGATGCCTTCGCCCGCCGCGCGCTGTGGCAAAACGGCCTCGACTACGACCACGGCACCGGCCACGGCGTCGGCAGCTATCTTTCGGTGCATGAGGGGCCGGTCAGCCTCTCGCGCCTCGCCCGCCCCGTCCCGATCGCCGAGGGCATGCTGTTGTCCAACGAGCCGGGCTTCTACCTGCCGGGCCATTACGGCATCCGCCTCGAGAACCTGATCCTGGTGCAGCCGGCCGACTTCCCCGACTCGCCGAAGCCGTTCTTCCGGTTCGAAACACTCACGCTGGCGCCCGTTCGACCGGGCGCTGATCGACGCGAGGCCTTCTCGACCCCGCCGAACGCGGATGGCTGAACGGCTATCACGCGCGGGTCCTGGAGCAGATCGGTCCGGCCCTTCCGACCGATGTGCGCGACTGGCTCGACCCGCGCCTGCGCGCCCATCGATTGAAGCCGGCCAAGGCGCAGCGCACATCTGGCTGATGAACGGCCCTTTCGTGCAGCCAGAAGAACCGACCGCCGATGAAGCCATCGCCGCGATCGGCGACGAACTCGCCGTGTTCGATGACTGGATGGACCGCTACCAGCACATCATCGACTTGGGCCGAAAGCTGCCGCCGTTTCCCGCGGAATGGATGAACGACGCGCACCGCGTGCCGGGCTGCCAGAGCAAGGTGTGGATGGAGGCCGCCGATCAGCACGGGCGGCTGTGGTTCGCCGGCGCCTCCGACGCCGCCATCGTCTCCGGCCTCGTGGCACTCCTGCTCCGCGTCTATTCCGGCCGCACCCGTCACGAGATCGTGGCAACCGGCCCGGAATTCCTGCGCGACTGGGGATTGCTGGAGGCGCTCTCGACCAATCGCGGCAACGGTATCGCGGCCATGGCGCGCAAGATCAGGGAGGTCGCCGCGGCTCAGCCGGTCAGCGGGTGAAGCCGCATCGTCGTGGGCAGCACCTCGTCACGCACCATGGATGCGGCATAGGGGCTCGTCCGGTATTTCGACGCATATTCCTTGCTCGCCCGCGCGATCGAAGTCGCCGTCGGTTGCCGGCACGGCGCGAACCCCGATGCGATGGCCTTTCACCTCCAGCGTCGCTGTGCTGCCGGCCGCAAGGTCGCGATACCACCGCCCCTTCGGCCCACGCACCGAGCGGACGAACACGTCGTTTCCTGACACCACAATCCAGATCGGCACCGCCGTGTCGGGATGGGCCTCCGTCCGGATCACCACCTCCGGTTCGTCCCGCAGTCGCGTCACGGTTTGTGCGTCGAAATCATCGCTCATCGGCAACCTCGTTCGCTGCAGCGATCCAGGGCGGATCGCGTTTTATCACCTCTGGTGGCATTTGTTACCACGGCGCGGGGGAGGTTCACCGCCGGTGGGCGGCGCTGATCGGAGGCGGGGGATCGGTCGAGTCCCATTCGTCGGTCGGGATCATGTCGCTGAGCGGGACGATGGGGCCGAGATGGACCGGGCGCCATCGTGGGGGTGCGGCGGGGTGTCTCGGGGGAGTTCTCAGTTTTTTTGCTGCGGGATTCCGGACCATGGGATGAGATCGGAGCGGCTGTGCGGCTGGCCTGGACCGCCACGGCGCTTTGCGCCTCGCGGTGACGTGGAAGGGGCGGCGCGGGGCTCGCGGTGAGAGAAGTGTGCGATTCCGGATCGTGGGATGAGACCGGAGCGGCTGTGCGGTCGGCCTGGACCGCCACGGCGCTTTGCGCCTCGCGGTGACGTGGAAGGGCGGTGCGGGGATCGCGGTGAGAGAAGTGTGCGATTCCGGATCGTGGGATGAGACCGGAGCGGCTGTGCGGTCGGCCTGGACCGCCACGGCGCTTTGCGCCTCGCGGTGACGTGGAAGGGGCGGCGCCGGGCTCGCGGTGAGAGGAGTGTCGGATTCCGGATCGTGGGATGAGACCGGAGCGGCTGTGCGGCTGGCCTGGACCGCCACGGCGCTTTGCGCCTCGCGGTGACGTGGAAGGGGCGGCGCGGGGATCGCGGTGAGAGAGGAGTGTGCGATTCCGGATCGTGGGATGAGACCGGAGCGGCTGTGCGGCTGGCCTGGACCGCCACGGCGCTTTGCGCCTCGCGGTGACGTGGAAGGGGCGGTGCGGGGATCGCGGTGAGAGAAGTGTGCGATTCCGGCATCGTGGGATGAGACCGGAGCGGCTGTGCGGTCGGCCTGGACCGCCACGGCGCTTTGCGCCTCGCGGTGACGTGGAAGGGGCGGTGCCGGGCTCGCGGTGAGAGAAGTGTGCGATTCCGGATCGTGGGATGAGACCGGAGCGGCTGTGCGGCCGGCCTGGACCGCCACGGCGCTTTGCGCCTCGCGGTGACGTGGAAGGGGCGGCGCGGGGATCGCGGTGAGAGGAGTGTCGGATTCCGGATCGTGGGATGAGACCGGAGCGGCTGTGCGGCTGGCCTGGACCGCCACGGCGCTTTGCGCCTCGCGGTGACGTGTGTGGGATTCGGAGTTATCCGGCGAGACGGGTGGGGGGTTGGCCATCGCCTCGGCCATGATGACGGTCATGTGGTCCTCGATGCGCTCTCCTCGGCTGTAGGCGTTGGGGTCGGCTTCGATTTTCCGCCGCTCGGCCTGCAGGCGGAGCAGGGATCGGAGGGCGCTGGTGGCCTGGCGCATCATGAGGTCGGCGCGGCCGGTCCAGTGCACGGCGAGGGCGGGGGTCAGGTCGGGTTCGTCGGCCGGGGTGAGACAGTGCTGGGCGCGCTCCGACGAGGCGACGAACTGGGCGGCGAGTTTGAACTCGGCGGTATTGGCGGGCTGGAGGGCGGCGACCTGGGCGATGGCGGCGCTATCCCGGTCGGCGCGTTCGTCGTCGGCGGGGGCGGGGTGGGAGGGCGCGGCAGAGGCGGCGGGTGAGGTGGCGGTAGGCGTTGTCGTCTTCTTCGAATGCCGCCTCCGTGGTTCTTCGTGTTCTCCGTGTTGAATTTTGTCAGCAGGGCAAACTGAAACGGCGAGGCGGCATTGGCACGGGGTGCAGCCCGCCGCCCCAGCACCACCATCCCGGGCGACGGATCGCCGCCGCCCCCGCTACCGCCGCCGCCTCCGACTCGAACAGCCCGAAACACGTCGCCCCGGACCCGCTCATCCGCGCCAGCAGGCACCCTGGCAGACCGCAAGACACACGCAACACCGACCCGATCGCCGGACACAAGCCAACCGCCGGCGTCTCCAGGTCATTGCGACACGCCCGCAGGTGGCCGGCCAAAGCCCGCACGTCGGACCACCCCGCCGGCAACAACGCCTCGGGCGAAAACCCGCCCGTCCGCGCCCGGAACACATCCGCCGTCGCCACCGCCACGCCCGGATTGACCAGCACGATCCCGCACGGCGGAAGCCTTGGCGCCGGCTCCAGCCTCTCTCCAATCCCCCCCATCCGGGCCGGCCGGCTTGCCAGGCACACCGGCACATCGGCGCCGAGAGACAAGCGCCACCTCCGAAAGGTCCTGATCCAAGCTCCAAAGTCGGCGCATCAGCCGCAACGCCGCAGCCGCGTCCGCCGAGCCGCCGCCGATCCCCGAGGCAACCGGCAGCTCCTTCGTCAACCGCAGTGCGGCCCCATGTGCGACCCGCATTGGCGCCCACCCGCCGCACCGCCCGCACCACGAGATTGTCCTCACCCGCGGACAGACCCGACGCGAACGGGCCATCGATCGTCAGGCTGACCTCGGCACTCCGCTCGGCCCGCAGCGTGTCGCCGATGCCGGCAAACACCACCAGGCTGTCGAGCAGATGGTAGCCATCCGTCCGGCGGCCGGTGACGTGGAGAAAGAGATTGACCTTGGCCGGCGCGAACTCGGCCAAGGCGAGTTCAGTCAGCGCAGCTTGGGCGGCTCCGCGTTGGCCTGCGCCGTCGTCTCGTGCAGCTTCGCCTCGATCTTCGCCGCATCCGCCGGCGGCGGGTTGAAGATCAGCGCGCGTCGCCACTGATAGGTTGCCTCCATTTTCCGGCCCGACCGCCCAATAGGCGTCGCCCAGATGGGCGTTGATGGTGGCATCCGCCGGCTCCAGTTCGGCCGCACGTTCCAGCATGCCCACCGCTTGATCCGCATCGCCTTGGCGGAGCATGACCCAGCCGAGGCTGTCAACGATCTCGCCGTCCTCGGGCCGCAGATGCGCCGCCGTCTCCAGCATGTCCCGCGCCTCGGACAAATGCTCGCCCCGGTCCGCCCAGCTATACGCCAGATAGTTCAGCACCAGCGGCTGGTTGGGCTGAAGCTGCAGCGCGTGCTGGAAGTCGGCCTGCGCCTGGTCCCACTGCCCGGTCTGGGAGTAGGCGATGCCCCGGTCGTAAAACACCGGCCATTCAATCGCTCCCGGATTCGGGATGCGCCCGATCGCCCGTGTGTAGGCGGCGATCGCCCCGTCGAAATCGCCCTTCGCGCGCAAGATGTCTCCGGCCTCGCTGTCCGGAACGGAACTGTCCGGCTGCTGCGCTGCCAGCGTGGAGAGCATCGTGAGCGCAAGATCCGTCTCCCCGCTTCGCGCCGTCAGTTCGGCCTGGCGCATCCGCACGACCGGCGCCAGCGGGTCGTCGTCGGAGACCGTCGCCAGCAGGTCGATGGCGCCCGACAGGTCCCGCTGAGCTTCCAGAATGTCCGCGGCCAGAAGGCGCGCAGCCGACAGGTCCGGACCGCACGGAAAGCGCCATCCGAAGCATGAGGATGCTCAGATTGTCGTCGCCATCCTGGTGCAACGCGGCGGCAAACCCCACCAGCGCCTCGGCCATGCCCTGCAGCGGCGTCGCCACGGCCTGATCCCGAGATGCGCTGCCATGCCCGGCAGCGCGAGCCGCAGCAGCGGGGCGGCATTGCGCCACGCCATCGAGCGTCTGCAGCGCCTGCGTCTGATGGTTTGTGCGTGCATCGAAACTGCCGATCAACTGCGCCAGGCGCAGCGGCGGCGTGCCATTGCCGACGCGCGCCGCGTCATACATCGTCGCGGCGAATGCCGTCCGTCCCGCCTGGTCGCCGATCAGCGCCGCTTGTAGCGCAAAGAAGCCCGGCAGCTGCCGGCCCTCCACATACGGCTGCAGCGTGGCCAATGCCTTGTCCGTCGTCGCCGCACGCGTGTTCGGCCCATGCCAGCAGCAGCGGCTGCAAAAGCCCGGTAATGCCTTTCGTCGAAAGTGCCGACAGCCGGTGTTCGGCGCCGGCCCAGTCACCCTGCTGCGCCGCCGACACCGACGAGCGCGATCTCGGCCGTGTCGTTTCCCGGCAGCCGCGCCGCCAGGCGGAGAGCATCCGGCCGACCGGCCAGGAGCGACTGTTCGAAAGCCTTCAGGATCAGCGCGGGTTCGGCGGGTCGATCGCGGCGGCCTGCAGAAATTCGCTGGCCGATCGATCCACGTCACCCATGCCGGCGGCGTAATGTCCATCCAGGAAGCGAGCGTATATGCCGGTAAGTGATCCATCATCCGCCTGCGCCGGGCCTGCAATTCCGCCAGCAAACCCCGCTGCAGACCGAGAGAGAGCGAAAAGACAGAGAATCGAGGGGGGGCAAGCTTCATAGGAATGAAGCCTAACGATTCCGTGACGGGAGGTCATCAGAAATTGAAGGCCGCCGATGCGCTTTTCCCCGCCGTGGCCCGTTCGCCTCACATCCCGGTATGCTCCTACATTCCACTGGGATAGTTCGGCCCCCCGCCACCCTCCGGAACCACCCAGTCGATGTTCTGGGTCGGATCCTTGATATCGCAGGTTTTGCAGTGCACGCAGTTCTGCGCGTTGATTTGCAGCCTCGGGTTGCCTTCCTCCGCGCCCACGATCTCGTACACCGCCAGCCGGGCAATAGCGCGTCTCCGGGCTGCGGTACTGGTGCCAGTTCACCGCGATCGCCACCGCCGGATCGCGCAGCCGAAGATGCGGCGGCTGGTTCTCCTCGTGGTTCGTGTTGCTGATGAACACCGAGGACAGCCGGTCGAACGTCAGCAGCCCGTCCGGCTTCGGATAGTCGATCTGCTCGGCGCCTTCTCGGCCGCAATGCAGCGTCTCGTTGTCGGCGATGGGGATGGTGCAGCGTCCAGGGCGCGCGGCCGCGGAAGACGAACGTATCGGTCGCCGCAAACTCAGCCCGCCGATGGAGCCCATAGCGGGCGAACGCCGGGCCGGATGTTGCGAACCTGGTATAGCTCGTCCCATACCCAACTCGCCTTCAGCTTCTCAGGATACGCGATCCAGCATCGCCGGACGCTCGCCGGCGAGCGCCTCGGCCACCGCTTCGGCCGCCACCATGCCGGACTTCATCGAGGTATGCGTGCCCTTGATCTTCGGCACGTTCATGAACCCCGCCGCATCCCCGATCAGTGCGCCGCCCGGGAAGATCAGCGTGGGAATCGACTGGAACCCGCCCTCGTTCAGCGCGCGGGCGCCATAGCTGATCCGCCGCCCGCCCTGGAAATGGCGGCGCACCGTCGGATGCGTCTTGAACCGTTGCATCTCCTCGAACGGCGACAGAAACGGGTTGGCATAATCCAGCCCCACGACGAAACCATAGGAAATCAGATTGTTTCCGAAGTGATAGACGAATGATCCGCCATAGGTACGCTCATCCAGCGGCCAGCCGACCGTATGCTCCACCAGCCCCGGCCGGTGGTTCGCTTCCGGCACCTCCCACAGCTCCTTGATGCCGATCGCATAGGTCTGCGGATCGTGCCCCTCCCGCAGGCCTGAACCGCGCCATCAGCCGCTTGCTCAGGGAGCCGCGGCAGCCTTCGGCGAACAACGTATAGGGCGCGCGCAACTCCATGCCGCGCTGGAAGTTCGCCGGTCGGCTCGCCGTCCTTGCCGATGCCCATATCGCCGGTCGCCACGCCGACGATCCGGCCGTCCTCCTCCAGCAGCTCGGCCGCCGCGAAGCCGGGATAGATTTCCACCCCGAGCGATTCCGCCTGGGCGCCCAGCCAGCGCACGAAGTCGCCCAGCGAGACGATGTAGTTTCCATGGTTGTTCATCTGCGGGGGCGTCGGCAGCCGCACCGCCCGACGCGCCGTCAGATACAGGAACCGGTCCTCCCGCGCCGGCGTGGTCAGCGGCGCGCCCTTCTCCTGCCAGTCGGGGATCAGCTCGTTCAGCGCGCGCGGCTCCAGCACCGCGCCCGACAGGATGTGGGCCCCGACCTCGCCGCCCTTCTCCACCACGCAGACCGAGGCCTCGGGCGCGAGCTGCTTCAGCCGGATCGCGGCTGAAAGCCCCGCCGGCCCGGCCCCGACGATCACGGCATCGAACATCATGGACTCGCGCGGACCCAGTTCCGCCATTGCGTCTCCTCCGTGTGCGTGGGCAGAGCAGTGGAATACGGGGATTCCGCCTTGGAGGGGAGCCTGAACCGGATGGACATGCTCGCCGCGCTGCGGCTGCAAATCGAGTGGGGCGCCGACGAGGCGATCGACAGACACCCCGCGGGATTGGCTCAAACGCCGGCCCCCACGCCGCCGCCGGCACCGCCGCCACGCCGGTCGTCCGACCGGCCGCGCCGCAACCCGCCCGGCGTCCCGCCATCGCCGCCGAGGCCGCCGCCGAGGCGCAACGCCTGGCCGATGCAGCCGAAACGCTCCCCGCCCTGCTTCAGGCGATCCAGGCTTTCACCCTCTGCCCCTGCGCGACACCGCGCGCCACCACGGTGCTCCCCGCCGGCGCCGTCGATGCACCCCTGATCCTCATCGGCGATGCGCCCGAGCGCCTCGGATGACGCCTCCGGGCAGACCTGGTCCGGAGAGCTCGGGCGCGTTCCTCGACCGGGTGCTGGACAGCATCGGCATGAGCCGCGCCGGCCTGTTCCTGGTTCCCCTGCTTCCCTGGCGGCCGCCCGGCGACCGCCCCCCGAGCGCGTCGCGAACTCGCGACCTGCCTGCCCTTCCTGCGTCGCGCCCTGTCCCTGTCGTCGGCCTGCCGCGCCTTCGTGCCGGGTCCGGTTGCCACCCGCGCCCTGTTCGGGCCGGATCGCCGGGTCCGCCGCGGCACCTGGGTCGCGCTGGAGCTGCCGGGGCGTGCAGTCGCGCTGAACGTTCTGCCCTCAGTCAGTGTTTCGCAGGCGCGCACAAATAGCGGAATGAAACGCGAGCTGTGGGCCGACCTTCGCAAGCTTCGAAAAGTACTTTCCCAGTAACTCGCCAAAACGTGAGCGAAGAAGAACCCGTAAGCGACTGATGTCACTCTGCGGTAGGTTCTTTATCGCACTTCATTCCCCGCGCTCGGGGTTGCCTCTCTGTGCTGGCCCCAATAGGGGACCCGCCATGCGAGGGACCGGTCAAACGCTCTCCCGGTGCGCAGGGCTGTGCGCGTTCTGGGGGATGGTCATCGGCATGTCGCTGGCCGCCGGGCTGAAACCCGCGGCGGCCGACCTGCCAGATCATCGCAGATCAGACCGCCATGGCGCTCCCGCGCATCGCCCTACCGGCTCGGGCTCGGACGCCGATTCCGGCTTGCCCCGGCCGCTATCGCCAAGCGACGCCGCCCGCGTCCGGCGCATCTTCCGCGACCAGGCACGCGGCCGCTTTACCGACGCCGATCACGAGATCGCCGACCTCGAGAGCGACGTGCTGCTCGGGACCCATCCTCGCCGATCGCTACCCGGGCGGTTCTACCGCTCGAAACCCCAGGAACTGCGTGACTGGCTCAAGCGCTACGCCACCGAGGCCGACGCCGGCGCGGTGCGCGCGCTACTCCGCAAGCGCGCAGCCGAAAGCCGCGCCGCCTGCGCCCGCGGCCGATCCGGGCTACCTCGCGCCGGTCGCGGAAACCGGCAGCGTTCCGGAAATCAAGGACACCGACCCGGCCGGGATCCACATCAGCCCCAGGCTGGATCGCGATATCACCCAGCGCGTGCAAGACGGGCACGACGACTCGGCGCTGCGCGAAATCAGCCCGAACCCGGGGTCTCTCGAAGGCTTCCGCCGGCCTGCTCCGCGCCCGCGTCGCGCGTGCCCTGTTCGCCCAGAACCAGGATGCCGAGGCCGAGGCGGTCGGCAAGGAAGCATGGGCCGGCGGCGGTCCCAGCCAGCGGGTCGCCGAGGGAGCGCTGGTGGCCGGGCTGGCCGCCTGGCGCCGAGGCCACAAGGCACAGGCGCGGGGGTTTTTCGCTCAGGCGGCCAACGCCGACATCACCACCCCGTCGGAGCGATCCGATGCCGCCTTCTGGGCCGCTCGCGCCGATCTCGCGCTGAGGAACGTCGGCGCCGCGGACCTTTGGCTAAAGCGCGCGGCCAAGGCGGGGCCCAGCTTCTACGCCCTGGTCGCCCGCCGTTTCCTCGGCTGGCCCATCGGTGCCCTGCCCGGATCGCAGACGCTCACCGCTGCCGATCTCGATGCACTCGATACCCTGCCCCGTGCCCATCGCATCTTCGCCCTGCTCCAGGTCGGCCAGACCACCCGCGCCGAGCATGAACTGCGCTATCTCTGGCCCGAGGTCGAGAACGACCGCGACCTCCGCCAAGCGGTCCTGCTGGTCGCGCAGCAGGCCGGCCTCAACAGCCTCGCCGCGCAGCTCGTTGACGCGATCGAGGCGAAGGAGGGCATTCCGCGCCAAGACCTCCAGTTCGCCGTCCCGCGCCTGCATCCGAACGGCGGCTTTCGCCTCAGCCCGCCGCTGATCTACGGATTGACGCGTGCCGAATCGAACTTCGACCCCAAGGCCGTGTCGCCCGCGGGTGCCTTGGGCCTGATGCAACTGCGTCCCGAAACCGCGGCCAGTGTCTCTGACAGCGGCCATCCCTCGGCCCGGGCACTGGAAGACCCCGGCGTGAACCTCGATCTCGGACAGCGCTGGGTCGCTCATCTCGCGGAAGACCAGGTGGTCGATGGCGATCTGATCGCGTTGCTTGCGAGCTACAACGACGGACTGGGACGGTTCGCCCGGTGGAGCAGCCAGGTCAATGCAACCGATCCGCTGATGTTCATCGAGGCGATCCCGGTCGCCGAAACCCGCCAGTTCGTGCAACGCGCACTCACCTACGCCTGGCTCTACGCCGCACGACTCGGACTGCCCGCCCCGGGCCTCGATACCATCGTCGCCGGCGCGTTCCCGCGTTTCAGTCTCCCCGAGGACGACAGCAAACTGCTGATCAGCTTGCATTAGCGTTCCTGATCCCGGGTCACTTCCCGATGCAGAACTGCGAAAAAATCGCCCCCAGCAGCTCCTCCACCCCAACTTCGCCGGTGATCCGGCCGAGCGACCGCACCGCCAGGCGCACGTCCTCGGCGAGCAACTCCGGCAGCCACGCCCGCTCCGCCGCCTCGAGCCGTTCCACCGCCTCCTGCAGGGCCGCCCGGTGCCGCGCCCGGGTCAGCGGCGGCGGCCCGGAGCTTTCCGTGAGGCGCCGCGCCGCCTCCGCCAGAAGCTGGCTCAATGCGCCCATCCCGGCCCCGGTCAGCGCGCTGATACCGATTGCGCCATCGGGCACGGCGCCCCCCAGGTCGGACTTGTTCATCACCCGCAGGCCCGGTCCGTCCGGTGCGCCGTGATCCGGGTCCGCCACCCGGATCACCAGGTCCGCCTCCTGCGCGCGCGCCTTTGCGCGCCGCACCCCCTCCGCCTCGATCGGATCGGTGCTGTCCCGCAGCCCCGCCGTATCCACCAGCGTCACCGGCACGCCGCCCAGCACGACCCGCGTCTCCAGCGCATCCCGCGTCGTCCCGGGGGTCGGCGACACGATCGCGACCTCCCGCCCGGCCAGCGCATTCAGCAGCGTGGATTTGCCGACATTCGGCGGCCCGGTGATCGCGAACACCAGCCCGTCCCGCAGTCGCTCCCCCCGGTGCCCGTCGTTCAGATGCGCGGCGATCTCCCGCTGCAAGGCCCCGAGTTCGGTCAGGATCGCCTCGACCACCTCCTCCGGCAAGTCCTGATCGGGGAAGTCGATCGTCGCCTCCTGACGCGCGAGCAGCAGCGTCAGCCGCTCCGCCCAGCCGCGATATAACTCACCCAGCGCGCCATCCATCTGGCGCAGCGCCTGGCGCCGCTGCGCGTCGGTTTCCGCCGAAACCAGATCGCCGATGGCTTCGGCCTCGAGCAGGTCCATCCGGCCGTTGAGGAAGGCGCGGCGGGTGAACTCGCCCGGCTCGGCCGGCCGCGCGGCGAGCGCAACCAACGCACCGGAAACCGCTTCCGTCACCGCCCGTCCGCCATGCAGGTGGAGCTCGGCCGAGTCCTCGCCGGTGTAGCTGCCCGGTCCGGGCAGCCAGACCACCACTGCCCGATCCAGCAAGCCGCCCGCTGCATCCCGCAGCGGCCGCAGCGACGCCCGCCGCGCCGGCGGCACCCGGCCGCCGCACAACGCAGCGACAGCGGCCCGGCTGCCCGGGCCGCTGATCCGCATCACGGTAATCGCTGCCCGGCCGGCGCCGGACGCCACGGCAAAGATCGTATCCTCGGTCAAGCCTATCCGTTCACCACCGTGCCGCCGTTCGGATGCAGCACCTGGCCGGAGAAATACGACGCATCGCCCGAGGCCAGAAAGATATAAGCGGGTGCGACCTCATCCGGCTCGCCGGCGCGTCCCATCGGCGCCTGCTGGCCGTGCTTCGCCGTCTTCTCCGGCGGGTAGCTCGCCGGGATCAGCGGCGTCCAGATCGGCCCCGGCGCCACCGCATTCACCCGTATCTTGCGCTTCTCGAGCTGTTTCGACAGCGACCGGGTGAACGCCACGATGGCCCCCTTGGTGCTGGCGTAGTCGAGCAGGGTCGGGTTGCCCTGATAGGCGGTGACCGAGGTCGTGTTGATGATGGCCGAGCCTTCCGGCATTTCGGGCAGCGCCGCGCGGGTGAGGAAGAACTGGCCGAAGATGTTGGTGCGGAACGTGCGTTCCAGTTGCTCATCCGACAGGTCTTCGAGCTTTTCCACCAGATGCTGCTCGGCCGCATTGTTCACCAGGATGTCGATGCGACCGAATTTCCCGACGACCTGGCGCACCACTTCGCGGGCGAAATCCGAGTTGCCGATATCGCCGGGGATCGCCATGGCCCGGCGCCCCTCGGCCTCGATCAGGCGCACCGTCTCCTGCGCGTCCTGATGCTCGTCCAGGTAGGTGATGGCCACGTCCGCGCCTTCCTTGGCGAAGCCGATCGCCACCGCCCGGCCGATCCCCGAATCGCCGCCGGAGATCAGCGCGATCTTCCCATCCAGCTTGCCGGCGCCCTTGTAGTTCCGCATCTCCGACTGCGGCCTCGGCTCCATCTCCTGTTCGATTCCCGGCTGACGATCCTGGGCCTGTGGTTTGCGTGCGGTTTCGCTCATGTGCTGCTGCCCCGTGCTGGGTTGATCACGCGGGGCCAACACCCGGCGGGACGCCGCGTTGCTTCAGCCGCTGAGCGCAAACCCGATCGTCAAGACGGCGAGACCCACGGCGATCCAGGCCACGTAGTCGCCGACCAAGCCGGTGTGCAGCTTCGCCACGCCCAGCGCCAGAGGTGCGCTTGCCAGGTCGGCTATCCGGCGCAGCGAGCCGGGGATCCTCTCGCGGCTCAGTTCAAAACCGGCCACCACCAGGGTGACGGCGAGCGAGACCCACGGCGCGAACCCGTGCGGCGCCGGGAGCTCCGGCACCGCCGGATGGCTCAGGCCGGCAGACGTCAGGAAACCGCCCGCCACCGCGCGCGCCGCATCCGAGACCGGCTTGCCCGACAGCAGCGCCCCGAGGATCAGCAGCACCGCCGGGCCGCCCATCAGCCACAGCGGCCGTTGCTCCGGTTCGCGCTCGTCCGAGGTCGGCGCTTCCGCCTCCAGACCGGGCGTGCGGCCCCAGCCGGCGAAAATCCGTCCCGTCGCCCGTAGCACCGCCGCCCCGGTCAGACCGGTGCCCGCGATCACCGGCAGATAGAGCCACCCCACGCCGGCCTGCGCGGCCGCCGCATCAAGCAAATGCGTGCCCTCGTCCATCACGCCGATCGGCAGACCGCCCAGCAGCAGTGCCGCGAAGGCGCAGAACAGACCGACTGCCGGATACTTCCGGCCGCGTCCCCGCAGCGCGATCTCATCCACCCCGCCCAGCCGGGTCAGGCAGATGCCGGCGATCATGAACAGCGCCGCCTTGATCAGCCCATGACCCACCAGGTAGCTCAGGAATGCCGCCACGCTTTCCGGTGTGACCAAGGCCAGCGCCAGGATCAGCACCCCCATGTGGGAGATGGTGGAGAACGCCAGCAGCCGCTTCAAATGCCGCTGCTCCAGCGCGGCGACGCCGCCGATCACGATGGTGACCACGCCCAGCCACATCAGGACGCCATGCACCACGTGCTGCACCGCCGCGTCCGGCGCGAATACGGTCCACACCAGCCGCAGCACGCCGAACAGCCCGAGCGGCACCATGATGCCGGAGAAGATCACCGAAAGCGGGCTGGGCGCGACAGCATGCGCGTCCGACAGCCAGAAGTGCAGCGGCACCATCGCGCCCTTGATCAGCAGCGCGCCCGCGATCAGGCAGAACGCCGCGGCGACCAACGGCGAGTGCGGATGCTGCCGCACGAAACCTTCCAGCGCACCGAAATCCAACGCTCCCGCCGGCAGATACAACAGCCCGATGCCGCCCAGCATCATGTAGCTGCCGATGCCGTTGGTCACCGTGAAGGTCAGTGCCCCTTCCAGCGACTCTTCGTTCAGTTGATACGCCGTCAGCGCAAACGCGGCGACGCTCATGACCTCGAACCAGACGAACAGGTTGAACAGGTCGTGGGTGAAGGCGAAGCCCGTCATCGCCGCCATGAACACCAGCATCATGGAGTGAAAGCGCGCGCCGGCGTCCTCGAAGAATCCCCACGCGAAGACGAAATCGGCCGCCACCAGCAGCGAGGCGAAAATCCCCATCAGCGCGCCGCCTTGATCCACCACGAAGGCGATCCCGATCGCCTGCCCCGCCCGGGGGGTCCAGCCGCCGAACCAGCACGTCAACGGCCCGTGCGCCGTGCCGATCAGCAGCACCACGCTGAGCGCCCCGGCGAACACCGCCGTCGCCAGCGCGATGATGTCGGGCAGCCGCCAGGGCAGCAGCGGATTGAACAGCAGCAGGAGCGCACCGACGGCCAGCGGAATCACCACGGGCAGCGCGACCAGGTCCGGGTTCATCGCTGCATCGGGCTGAGCTTCTCCGGGTCCAGCGTGTCCCGTACCTTGTGGAGCTGCAGCACAAGGGCCAGCAGCAGCGCCGTGACCGCGGCACCGACGACGATATCGGTGAGCACGAGTGCCTGCACCACCGGATCGACCGCCAGGGTTCCCACCGGCGTGTCGTAATAGATCGGCGCCGGGGCACCCCAACGGAAGCCGACCGACAACAGCAGCACATACGTGGCGGACTGGATTACCGAGAGGCAGCCGATCAGATGCACATAGTGGCGGCTGGTGATCACGCCGTAGAAGCCGATCAGGAACAGCCAGGCGCAGACGGCCCAGGGGAGCACCGTCACGGCTGGTCCTTCTCGGCGCGGGTTTCTTCGAGGAACTCCATGAACAGCACGCCGAACCCGCCGATCACGGCAAACCCCACGCCGAAGTTCAGCACCAGCATCAGCCCGCCGGAGAGCATCTGCTTCAACTGACCCAACGGCATGCGGTTGGTCAGATAGACCGCGCCGCCCAGCATCGGGATCAGGCCGGCGATGGCATAGGCCGCGGCGCCGCCGCCCTCGAACGCATCGAGCATCCCGGATCGCATGATGTCCCGCCAGCTTGCGTATCCTTCGGACAGGAAGCGCATCAGCACCGCCGAAGCGATGATCACACCACCCTGGAAACCGCCGCCCGGCGTGACGGTCGCGTGCAGCACGACATAGATCCCGAACAGCAGCGTGATCGGAACCATCAGCCTGCCGGCGACCAGCAGCGCCTCGGAGTGCGGCGGAATAAGGCGGCCAGGGATGGTGGCCGGCTTGTCGCTCAGTCCCTCGCCGCGTGACCCGCGCAGCAGCACGGCCGCACCGGTCACGGCCGTCATGAGCATGATCTCCTCGCCCAACGTATCGAAGCCGCGGAAATCGAAATTCACGGCGCTCACCATGTTGGTCACGTGGCGCTCGGTCGGCCCCAGCCGGTTGATCATGTCGCCGTAGGGCAGGGGGTGCGCGCCGAACGCCGGCATCGCGCGATACACCGCGGGAAGTGCGGCCGCCATCACGGCGACGGAGGCCCAGAACAGCACCAGCCGGACCTGGCGCGCTGAGGGGAGATTCGTCATTCGCGCGTGCGGTTCGCGCGAATGCTCGCCAGCGTCGCGTAAAACAGCAGCGGCACCGCCGCCGTGCCGACCACGATTTCGGAAAACGCCACGTCCGGCGCCTGCAACGCGAAGAACAGCAGTGCCAGCACCATGCCGTTGACCGCCATCGCCATCACCTGCCGGCGCGGGTCGCGCGAGAACACCACGCCCGCACCCGCCGCGGCGGTCATCAGGAACAGCACTGTCAGCAGCACATGCATTACGAGCCTTCCTTCCGCGCGCTGCGTTCGCGATGCAGTGACGCACGTCCTGTGGCGTGGCCCAGCGCCGCCCCGTTCAGCAGCGCGCACAGGACGAGGAACACCACCTTCAGAATCGACTCGCTGGCGCCCTGGTTCGCCCAGCACGCCAGCATCACCGCGAACCCCGCCGTCACGCTGACGAACGTCACACAGTGCAGCCGGTCATAGACGCTGGAGAGCCGCACGAACGCCACACAGCCAAGCCACACGCAGATCACGGCGATCGCCAGAAGGACGCCCGCCGCCGCCTGGCTCACAGCCAGCGCTCCAGGAACACGGTCAGCACCAGCGTGCCGGGCAGCGACAGCACGGTGAGCGCCAGCGCGAGGTCAATAAACGAGGTTTGACCGAAGGCCAGGCTCAGGCAGACCAGCACGAGGGCCGAAATCACCGAGCAAAGCTGAACCGCGACCAGCCGCTCGGTCGTGCCGCCGCGCAACGCCACCCATCCTGGAAAGACGAGCGCCAGCAGCATCGCGACCGCCGCATCGAGGAACGGATTCACACCGGCCACCGCTGATCGGCTTCGGGTTTTCGCGGAACGAGGCAGTGCATCAGCATTCCCTGCGGGGGCTCGCGTATCTCGATCACGAACGCATTTGGCGCGACCGAGGCGGCCAGCATCACGATGCCGCGCCGTGCCGCCGCGACCGGCGTGAAATCGCCAGGATCGAAGGGTTGCATGGTCATGCCGCCGCCGGGTTTGCCACCGAGCACCGCGCGCACCAGACCACACGCCACCAGCACCGTGTCCCGCACCAGCGAAATCCCGATCCGGCCGGTGAGCTTCAACCACGGCGCACGGACCAGCAGGTGCCGGTGCGCGACGGACCGGGTCCGCACCAGCCCGGCCAAAGCAATTCCTGACGCGGCCAGGCCGGCCATCGCCTCGGCCCTGGTGACGGATCCTGCAAAGAGCAGGTAAAGACCGAACAGGGCGGCCCACATTGCTATGATCGGGACTGTGCTGCGCATCGCATGGCGTAACGGATCATTCGCTCAACGGTTCCCGGCCTTCACGGCCGGTTAACCCAGCGACCTGATTATCCCGCCTGTGCCTGCAACGCGCATCGGCGTGGTCATTCCGGCGTACAACGCGGCGCCCTGGATTGCCGCCTGCCTGGATTCGCTCCGCCGCCAGACGCATTACGCGTGGACCGCCGTGGTGGTGGACGACGGTTCGCAGGACGGTACGGCCGAACGCGCCGCCGCGTTCCTGGACGATCGTGTTTGCCTGATCCGACAGGCAAATGCCGGCGTCTCGGCGGCGCGCAACGCCGGCATTGCCGCCCTACCCGGCACCGACGCCGTGCTGTTCCTCGACGCCGACGACCTTCTTGCCCCCGACGCGCTCGCCCGGCTGACCCAGGCGCTCGAACGCGATCCACGCGCCATCGCCGCGGCCGGTCCCGCCGCGTTCGTTCGCTCCGACGGCTCTGTTCGCGCCACGCTTGCCCCGCCGCACGGCGACATCCTGAGCCGGCTTGTGGTCCGCAACCTGTTCGCCAACGGCGGCCACGTTCTGATCCGCACCCACGCGCTGCACGCAGCCGGTGAGTTCCTTCCCTCGCTCGCGTTCGGCGAGGACTGGGAGTTGTGGGTCCGCGTTGCACTGCGCGGCCCGTTCGCGAGGCCCCCGGCGCCCCGGTTCTGTTGGTCCGGCGTTCGGATGCGGGCGCCTATCTGCGCATGGCCGGCGACCCCGAAGCTTTCCGCGGCTGCATCGATGCGATCTTCGCCAACCCCCATGTGGTTGCGCGCCTCGGTGCCGGTGTCGATCGTTCTCGCCGTCGCGCCGAAGCCGAGGCGCGCTGGGCGCGCGGCCGCGCCCTGATCGGGGTTGAGCCGCATCGCGCCCGTTCTCTACTCCGCCGCGCGGCGGCCGCACATCCTTCCCCCCGCCGCCTGCTCCTGCTGGCCGCGGCGCACTGGCCGCCGGCCTGGCGCGCTCTCACGGCGTGAGCGTCCCGGGGTTCCCGTTCGAGGGGGAATCGAACCTTGGAAACTATAGCACGCGGTGTCATGTACTTCTGCCTTGCCGTTGCGGCTGCCGGTGAGGGCATGTGCGGATATTCAAGACCAAGGCGTTCGCGCGATTTGCCAGAAAAGCGGGACTTCGTAATGGGTGTTGTGCGAAGCGGTTGATAGGGCAGGGCGAGGCCTGATCGATGCTGACCTTGGCGGTGGAGTCGTCAAGCAACGCATCGCCCGCGTCGGCGGCGGGAAATCAGGCGGGTTCCGCACGATCATCCTGTTTCGGGCGGAGACGTGCGCGGTGTTCGTTCACGGCTTCGCCAAAAACGAGCAGGACAACATCCGCCTGGACGAGTTGTCTGCGTTCAAAATGCTCGCGGTTGTGGTGTTGGCCTACGACGATGCGGCGTTGGCCGAGGCGGTGGCCGCCGGAGTTCTGCAGGAGCGGAAGCGCGATGGGTAAGCAGTATCGCAGTCGGGCCATGGCCTCGATCCATGAGACCGCCGAAGATCTTCACAAGGCCGGTCTGATCACCAAGCAAACGCTCCGGAGATTTGACGAGGCCTGCCTGACGCCTGTCCCGTCGCTGTCGCCAGCCCAGATACGGGCCCTGCGTGAGCGGGAAGGCGCGAGCCAGGCGGTGTTCGCCCGCCATCTCAACGTCACGACGGGGCTGGTAAGCCAGTGGGAGCGCGGCGAAAAACGCCCGCAAGGCCCGTCGCTGAAACTGCTGGCTCTTGTCGCGAAGAACGGGCTGGCAACGGTGGCGTGAGGTCTATCGCGCAAGGGCGAAGATTGCTCCTCAGGTCCAAGCCCGCTAATCCCGGAACGGTTCGGAGAACCCGCGGGAGAACGCATGCCAATCGAATTCTGGACCTGGGATACGCCGAACGGCCGCAAGATCAGCGTCGCGCTGGAAGAGATGGGCCTGCCCTACACCGTCCACCCGGTAAACATCGGCAAGGGGGAGCAATTCAATCCCGACTTCCTGCGCATCAGTCCCAACAACAAGATCCCCGCCATCGTCGATCCGGAGGGCCCGCGCGGCACCCCGATCAGTGTCTTCGAATCCGGCGCCATCCTGATCTATCTGGGCGCCAAGACCGGCAAGTTCTGGCCCAAGGACCTTGCCGACCAGGTGCCCGTGCTGGAATGGCTGATGTGGCAGATGGGCGGCTTCGGGCCGATGCCGGGCCAGGTGCACCATTTCCTGCAAGTGGAAAACGAACAGGACCGCCGCTACGGGCTGGAGCGCTACAGCAAGGAGACGCGCCGGCTGTACGGCGTGCTCGACAAGCGCCTCGGCGAGGTCGAATACGTCGCCGGCGCCGTCTCCATTGCCGACTTCGCCATCCTCGGCTGGGCCTGGCGGCACGAGCGCCACCAGGTCGATCTGGCTGATTTTCCCAACGTGAAGCGCTGGTACGAAGCGATGATGGCCCGGCGAGGCACCGCGAAGGGGTTCGCCGTAGCGCTGCGATAGCGACGGGATTCCAGCACACCCACTTTGTGGTTGACAGCTAACCGTTTGCGGACCACCTATTGCTGCTGTAGCGCTGGGCGGAGATTACGCACGTCCAGTGCACCCGTACTGAAGGGCGCCTGCGGGCGCCCTTTTCATGCAAGGATACCCGCATGCGCTCCGCCGTCTTCGTGGACGCAGGATATCTGTTCGCTCAGGGTCAGTTCTGCTGACCGGTAGCAAGCAGCCTCGTGAGCTTCTGTTTCTGGACATTCCAACAGTGGTGGCCACCCTGAAAGCGGCAACGCAGAACCGGTGCATTTCGCCATTTCTGCGGATTTATTGGTATGACGCTATGCGTTTGAGGTCAAGTCGCGAACCCCGGAGCAGGAGGATTTGGCCAACACGAGCGAGATAAAGATCTCGAGCTTGGCCAAATCAATTCGGCCGGCGAGCAGAAAGGTGTTGACGCTCTGATCATTACGGACCTTGCCGAATTGGCCCGAAACCGCGCTATCACGGACGCGGTGCTCGTCTCGGGGATGGACGTACGGGTAGGAGTCGTCCTCGCGCAGCAGTTTGGTGTGCGCGTGCACCTCGTTGGAATTGAGCCGGCCCGCGCCAATCAAAGCAGGTCCTTGTATCAAGAGGCAGATACCACATCGGAGTGGAACAGGACGGATGTTGCCCGCTTCTTGCGGTGCTTCAGCCTGGTGCGGCCGATGCTGCTGCCGCGGCTGCCGCCCGGACCGGGCTGGAAGCGGCGATCGAAAGGCTGATCGGTTCCTTGGAGGCTTCGGTTGTCACAACGCTGAAAGCGCAGTTTGAGATGAGTGCCCAGATTCCCCAGGAGCATGACCGCAAGTTGCTCAGTATCGGGCGCCAGCACTACGCCCAACCCACTCTGACAACAGCCGAACGCGCCACGCTTCGCAGCACCTTCGTGCGCCTTATCCGAACCGCACCGTAACAGCGTCTTGGCGGTGGGGGCCAAGGCGGCCGCTCGCCGCGAGCCTTGCCGCCTCACATGGCCCGGCTCTACCGTTTGACGTCATGCCGCTCGACCCCGCCTCCCTCGCCGGCAAGCACTTCCCCATCGATGACCGCGCCGGGCTGATCGTCCTCGGCGCCGGGCCCGCCGGCATCGCCGCGGCGCTGGAAGCCCGCCGTCTCGGCCTCGAGGTCATGCTGGTGGACGAGCATCCGGTGTCCTCCGCCCTCATCGGCCTCGACGTGCCGCTGATGTTCGGCGAGCGCCTGGACGCCAGCGTGCAGAACAAGGAGCGCATGCTGGAACGCGTGGTGCAGGCCCGCCCAGAGCTAGAAGCCGCGATGGATGCCGGCATCGACCTCCGCCTGGGGGTTTATGCCTGGGCCGCCTTCGTGCGAAGCCCCACCAGCCGCACCCTGCCGCAGCCGGTCATCGGTCTCGCCGATGAGCAGCGCTCCTGGCTGGCCGCGTTCGACCGCATCATCGTCGCCGCCGGTGCCCGCGACCTGGCGCTCGCTTTCCCGGGATGGGACCAGGCCGGCGTCATGGGCGCCCGCGCCTTCATCGCGACGCTCGATCTCTACCAGGCCTTCTCCGGCCGACGGATCGCCGTGCTCGGCGCCGGACCGCTCGGGCAGGAAGTCGCGCGCCGCGCCCTCCAGGCGGGCCTGGAGGTTGCCGCCATGATCGACGTCCGGGGCCAATCCGCGCTGCCCGCCGCGCGCGCTCCGGACGGTGTTCCCCTGCATTTCGGCCACGCCGTCCAGGGCGCCAACACCCGCGCCGGCATGCTCGAAGGCCTCCGCCTTGCGCGCATCAACGCCCCCGGTTCCGCCTTCGACATCGCCTGCGACACCGTGGTGTCCGCGCTCGACCTCGTCCCCAATGTCGAAGCCTTCGATCTCCTGGGCTGCACGGTCCACTGGCGGCCCGAGCGCGGCGGCTTCGTGCCGCTCATCGACGCCGAAGGCCGCACCTCCGTCCCCGGCATCTACGCTGCCGGCGATTGTGCCGGCGTCACCGAGGCCATGTTCGCCAACCCGGATCATGCCGTCCGCGCCGGCCGCCGCGCCGCGCGGGCCGCGGCGCACGATTCCGGCCTCCCGGTTGATGCCGCCGAACCCGACGATCCGCTGCCAGCCGATCCGCAGGACCGCGACGGCCTGCGCCGGCAGTGGCTGGAGGTACACCTCTCCGGCCGCGAAGACACGCTGATCTGCCGGTGCGAGGAAGTCGGCCTGCGCGAACTGCTGGGCGTCCGCCCGCCGCGCTACCTGAAGTACGACGAGACGCACTTCGTCCATCGCGACCTGCGCAGCCTCGCCGCCGACGGCCCGATCAACCAGGACCAGGTCAAGCGGCTGACGCGCGCCGGCATGGGCGCCTGCCAGGGACGGCGGTGCAGAGAGCAGGTGCAGGTGCTGCTGGCGATGCAGGGGAATCAGGAGACCGGCAGCGTGGCGATGCCGAGCTATCGCGCGCCGCTGCGCCCGCTGCCGCTCAACGTGCTCTCCGCCCACGACGAAACGCCGGACATGCGCGAAACCTGGCCCATCTGGTTCGGCATCCCCAGCCAGTGGCTGCCGCAGTGGGAAAAGGTGCCGGACGTGATCGATCCGCTGGATAGCCGCATCGGCCTCAAGGACGCGATCAAGTGAGTCCCTCCAGCCACGTGGTCATCATCGGCGGCGGCGCCACCGGCCTCAGCACCGGCTTCTGGCTCGCCCGCGAGGGCGTCGGCGTCACGCTGCTGGAAAAGGGCATCGTCGGCTGGGAAGCCTCCGGCCGGAACGGCGGCGGCGCGACCCACCCCGCCAGTCCCTTGTTCCGCGAGGAGCAGCGGCTCTGGCCGATGATGGACGAACTGCTCGGCTATCCCACCGAGTATCAGCGCCAGCGCATCCGCATCGCCGTCACGCCCGCCCAGTTGGAAATCTACAGCCACAGCGCCCAGCTCGCGGTTTCCCAGGGCTTCGAGGTGGAAATCCTCGACCCGCAGTCCCTGCGCGAGCTGGTCCCCTGGGTCGGAGAGAGCGTCGCCGGCGGCGTGATGACCCATTTCGGCGGCCACGCGAACCCGCAGCGCACGGTGCAGGCTTATGCCTGGGCAATCCAGGACCTCGGCGGCACGATCCGCCAGCACACCACCGTCACCGGCTTCCGCATCCAGTCCGGCAAGGTGGTCGCCGTGCAAACCGAGCAGGGCGAGGTCGGCTGCGACGCGGTGGTGATCGCGGCCGGTCCCCACACCGGCAAGCTCGCCGCGATGCTGGGCGTGCATGTCCCGGTCGCCCCGGCCCGGGCCGAGATGATCGTGACCGAGCCGCTGCCGCTGATCCGCCATGGCGGCGCCGACGGCAACGGGCTGTATGGGCGGCAGACGCTGCGCGGCAACCTGGCCTACGGCGGCGGCCCGCACGAATGGATCGAACTCGCCGATTCCCGCACGCCGCGCGCGGTGAACTCCCCCGTTGTCCGCAGCATCGCCCGCCGCCTGGCCGAGCTGTTCCCCAAGGTGGCGCATATCCGGGTGATCCGGAGCTGGGCCGGAGTGATCGAGAATACGCCCGACGGCCGCCCGATCCTGGCCCGGCTGGATGATCCGTCGAACGTGGTCGTGGCCACCATGTCGAGCGTCGGCTTCGGTCTATCGCCTGCTTCCGGCCATGCCCTTTCGCAACTCGTGCAGTCCGGCCGCTGCGATTTCGCGGACCTGACCTGGCTGGGGCTGGACCGGTTTCAGGAGTTGGACCCGGACTGGGCGGAGAAAGCCGGCTGGATTCCGTGGGACGCCCCAGGGGACGCCCCGGGGGACGCGCAAGGGGACGCGCAAGGGGAAGCCTCGACCGAACGCGCCGCATGGGATAATTTGGCGCGGCTCTCGGAGTAACCGCTCATGACCTCCATGTCCGCTATGAAGGGGCTGCTCGACAGCCGCCCCCGGCTGCACTCGCTGCCGCGGGAATTCTACACGGACGCCGAGTTCTACGAGCTCGATCTCAAAGGCATCTATGAGCGGCGATGGGTGTTCGCCGGGCTGGAGTGCGAGTTGCGCGAGCCGGGCGATTACCTGGTGGTGACCATCGCCCGCAGTTCGGTCGTCGTGCTGCGCGACAATGACGGGCAGATCAACGCCTTCTTCAACACCTGCCGGCACCGCGGATCGGTGATCTGCCCGCCGGGGCGGGGACACGCGCGCTCGCTGGCCTGCCCGTACCACCAGTGGACCTACAACCTGAAAGGCAAACTGACCTACGCCGGGGAGATGCAGGACACGTTCGACGCGTCGTCGATCGCGCTGAAGCCGGTGCACGTCAGCACGCTGGAAGGACTGATCTTCGTCTGCCTGGCGGACCGGCCGCCGAGCTTCGCCGGAGTTCGCGGATGCGCTGGGGCCGCAGCTCGCGCCGCACGACCTGCGCAGTGCGAAGCTCGCCTGGTCCGAGGACATCGTGATCAATGCGAACTGGAAGCTGGTGATCGAGAATTCGCGCGAGTGCTACCATTGCCACGCCCGGCATCCGGAGCTGACGCGCACCTTCTACCTGCGCTTCGACGCGCAATCCGACGAGCCGATCGTGCTCGACCATGCGCGCAAGTGCCGGGAGGCGGGGCTGGTTCCGGGGGATGGGGTCGGCGACGATTTCCAACTCAGCCGCATGCCGCTGACGCGAGGCGCGGTGACACTGTCGATGGACGGCAAGCCGCTGTGCCGCAAGCTGCTGGGCAACGTGCCGCACGGCGATATCGGCTCCATGCGCTGGTTCCACTTCCCCAGCATGTTCGGGCATGTGCTCGGCGATTACGCGTTCTTCTTCCGGGCCCTGCCGCTGTCGGCGGAGAGCACGCTGGTGACCTCCACCTGGTTCGTCAACGCCGATGCCGAGGAGGGCGTGGACTACGATACGAAGACGCTGCCCGAACTGTGGTCTCTGACCAACGACCAGGACCGCGATCTGTGCGAGCGCAATCAGGAGGGGGTGCGCAGCCTGGGCTACCAGCCGGGCCCCTATTCGCAGTTGCGGGAAGGGCATGTGATCAAGTTCGTGGAGTGGTATGCCGACACGATGGACGGCTTCCTGCGGCCGGATCGGCGCCGGGCGGCTATCGCGGCCTGAACGATCGGGTGGCTAGAGCGGCATAATGATCTGTTAGTCACCGGCTCCTTTCAGTGCCGCACCCGCCGCCACCGGGCATAGAGGCACGCAAGCGGCCAGCAGGGCTGCCAGGAACAGCAATGCGGCGCGGGGGCTGAGCCCGGATACCGCGTTGTCCACCGCGGACGCACCGAAGATCAGCACGGGGACGGCGAGCGGCAGCACGAGCAGCGGCAGCAGGACCCCGCCCCGGCGGGCGCCCAGCACGACGGCGGCGCCGGCCGTGCCCAGCAGGGACAGCGTGGCGGTGCCCGGCAGCAGGCCCAGCACAAGCGCGGGCAACCCCTCGGCCGGCAGATCCAGCATCTTTGCCAAGGGGACCGCGGCGACGAGCAGCGGCAGCCCGGTGGTGAGCCAGTGGGCGCAGGCCTTGGCCGCCGCGAGCCCCCGCGGGGGGCAGGCCGCACAGCAGCAACTGGTCCAGCGACCCGTCGTCGTAATCGGCGCCGAACAGCCGCTCGAGCGGCAGGATCGCGGCGAACAGCGCCGCCGCCCAGATCACGCCGGGGGCGATGCGGCCCAGCGTGGCCGGCCCCGGCCCGACGCCGAGCGGAAACAACGCCACCACCACCACGAAGAACAGCACGGCGGCCAACGTGTCCGCGCCGTGCCGCAGAGAGAGCCGCAGCTCCCGGCCGATGACCGCCGCGAACAGCCTCATCCGAGCTGAAGCTCCCGCGCGCCCGGCAGCGGCAGCGCCACGTGCGTGGCTGCGACGATCATTCCCCCGGTCGCGCGGTGATCGGCGAACAGCGCACCGGCGGCATCCAGCGCCGCGGTGTCCAGCCCCAGCGTCGGCTCATCCAGAAGCCACAGCGGCGCGCCGGACAGTGACACCCGGGCCAGAGCCAGCCGCCGCCGCTGCCCGGCCGACAGGATGCGCGCCGGCACGTTCCCGAGTTCGGCCAATCCGACCCGCTCCAGCGCCGCCCCGATCGCGGTGCGCGACCTAGGAGGGAATCCCAGGTTTTCCGTCGCGGTCAGCGCCGGCTTGATGGCATCCTGGTGTCCCAGATACGCCAGGCGTCTCGAATGATCCGGCAGGTCGGCCAGCGCGTCGGTGCCATTCCACAGCACACCGCCGGCCTCGGGCCGCACCAGACCGGCGAGCACGCGGAGCAGGGTCGATTTGCCGGCGCCGTTGGGGCCGATCAGCAGCAGCGCGTCCCCGGGGGCCACCTGGAACGAGATGTCCTGCAAGACCAGCCGTTCCCCGCGGAACGCCGCAACACGATCCGCCTGGAGCACCGTGTTCCTTCCCGCGCTGTGCCAGGGGCCGTTGTGGACGATCCCCGGCCGGTGTGATTAAAGCCCCGCGCGCACGCATATCGGAAAAGAGGCGTTCTTCAAGAACGAACAGGCATGACGAACGGCAAGGACAGCCTGGGTACCCGCCGCACGCTCACTGTCGAGGGCGAGCGATACACCTACTTCTCCTTGCCCGAGGCGGCGAAGCGGTTGGGTGACATTTCCCGCCTGCCGGTCAGCCTGAAGGTGCTGCTGGAGAACATCCTGCGCTTTGAAGACGGGCGCTCGTACAAGGTGGATGACGCGGAATCCATCGCCGCCTGGCTCGCTGAGGCGCATTCCGACAGGGAAGTGCCGTTCCGTCCGGCACGCATCCTGATGCAGGACTTCACCGGCGTGCCCGCGGTGGTCGATCTCGCCGCCATGCGGGACGGCATCACCCGCCTGGGCAGCGATCCGCAGAAGGTCAATCCGATGGTGCCCGTCGATCTGGTGATCGACCACTCGGTGATGGTGGATGTCTATGCCCGGCCGGACGCGCTGCAGAAGAACGTGGATATCGAGTTCGAGCGCAACGCCGAGCGTTATCGCTTCCTGCGTTGGGGGAAAGAGGCGTTCAACAACTTCCGGGTCGTGCCGCCCGGCACCGGCATCTGCCACCAGGTGAACCTGGAATATCTCGGTCAGTGCGTGTGGACCGCGACCCAGGACGGTGAGACCTTCGCCTACCCTGACACGCTGTACGGCACCGACAGCCACACCACGATGGTGAACGGCCTTGGCATCCTGGGCTGGGGCGTCGGCGGGATCGAGGCGGAAGCAGCGATGCTCGGCCAGCCGATCGCGATGCTGATTCCCGATGTGATCGGCTTCAAGCTGACGGGCAAGCTGCCCGAGGGGGCGACCGCGACGGACCTGGTGCTGACGGTCACGCAGCTTCTGCGCAAGAAGGGCGTGGTGGGCAAGTTCGTGGAGTTCTTCGGTCCCGGGCTGGATGAGCTGGCGCTGGCCGATCGGGCCACCATCGGCAACATGGCACCGGAATACGGCGCGACCTGCGGCTTTTTTCCGGTGGACAAGGTGACGCTGACCTATCTGCGGCTGACCGGCCGCGACCCGCACCGCATCGCGCTGGTCGAAGCCTATACCAAGGCGCAAGGCATGTTCCGGGAGAGCGGCGCGCCCGATCCGGTTTTCACCGACACGCTGGAGCTGGATCTCTCGACGGTGCGCCCCAGCCTGGCCGGACCCAAGCGCCCGCAGGACCGGGTGGACCTGAAGGATGCCGCGACGGCATTCAAGGCAGAACTGACCAAGAGCCTCGGGGTGCCGGCGAACGATGTCGGTGTGAAGGCCAAGGTCGAGGGCAAGAACTACGAACTCACCCACGGCGACGTGGTGATCGCGGCCATCACGTCGTGCACCAATACGTCCAACCCGTCGGTGCTGGTTGCGGCTGGTCTGGTCGCCCGCAAGGCGCGGGAGAAGGGTCTGACCGTGAAGCCGTGGGTGAAGACCTCGCTCGCGCCCGGGTCGCAAGTGGTTACCGAATACCTGGACAAATCCGGCCTGCAGCAAGAGCTTGATGCGCTGGGGTTCAACCTGGTGGGTTATGGCTGCACCACCTGCATCGGCAACTCCGGCCCGCTGGAGGATGCGATTGCCGACGCGATCGAAGACAATAACCTGGTCGCCGTCGCCGTGCTGTCGGGCAACCGCAATTTCGAAGGCCGCGTGCATCCCAACGTGCGCGCGAACTACCTTGCCTCGCCGCCGCTGGTCGTGGCCTACGCGCTGCTGGGCAAGATGACCGAGGACATCACCACCGAGCCGCTGGGCACCGGCAAGGACGGCAAGCCGGTCTATCTGCGCGACATCTGGCCCACCAACAAGGAGATCGCGGACATCGTCGGTGCCGACGTCTCGCGCGACCAGTTCCTCAAGCGCTACGCCGAGGTATTCAAGGGTCCGCAGCAGTGGCAGGCGGTGCAGGTGGAAGCGAGCGAGACCGTACCGCTGGTCGGATGGTTCGACGTACGTGAAGAACCCGCCGTATTTCGAGGGCATCACCATGGAGCCGGCCCCGGTCGGCGACATCACCGGCGCGCGCATCCTGGCCGAGTTCGGTGATTCCATCACCACGGATCACATCAGCCCGGCCGGCTCGATCCGCAAGACCTCGCCGGCGGGCGACTATCTGCTCGAACGGCAGGTGCCGCAGAAGGATTTCAACAGCTACGGCTCGCGCCGCGGCAACCATGAGATCATGATGCGCGGCACGTTCGCCAACATCCGTATCCGCAATGAAATGGTGCCAGGCGTGGAAGGCGGCTACACCAGGCACCTGCCGTCCGGCGAGCAGATGCCGATCTACGACGCGGCGATGCGCTACAAGCAGGAAGGCGTGCCGCTGGTGCTGTTCGGCGGCAAGGAATACGGCACTGGGTCGTCGCGCGATTGGGCGGCGAAGGGGACGATGCTGCTTGGCATCAAGGCGGTGATCGTGGAGAGCTTCGAACGCATCCACCGGTCCAACCTCGTCGGGATGGGCGTGCTGCCGCTGGTTTTTCCGGAAGGCGTGGACCGCAAGCGGCTCGGCATCACGGGGGAGGAGACGGTGGACATCACCGGCCTTCAGGAGATCCGGCCGCGCATGGAGCTGTCACTCGTGCTGCACCGACCCGACGGGAAGACCGAAACCGTGCCGGTGATCTGCCGCATCGATACCTTGGATGAGGTTGCATATTACCGGCACGGCGGCATCTTGCCCTACGTGCTGCGCGGCATGGCCAAAGCCGCCTGACCATGCGGAGCCGGTCATGACCTCCTGGCCGGCACGGTCCCTGCCGGAGAGAACGCGGGAGCGGCTGGAGCGCAATCTTGGCCACGCAATGTTCGCCACGCGCTGGCTTCTCGCGCCGATCTATGTCGGGCTGCTGGCCGCCCTGGTGATCCTGGTCATCAAGTTCGTGCAGAAGCTCGTTCTGACGTTCGACGGGCTGCTCGGCCTTTCGTTCACCGATACCACGCTTGCCGTGCTGCAGCTTCTGGATATCGCGCTGGTGGCGAACCTGGTGCTGATCGTCATGTTCTCGGGCTGGCAGAACGTCATCGGCCCGCTGTTCTCGGAGCAGCCCACCAGCATCCTTGGCTTCGGGGCGCTGAAGCAGACGCTGATTGCCTCGATCGCGGCGATCGCCGCGATCAGCATCCTGGAAACCTTCATGTACGTGAACGCCAGCACGTCCGCCCAGGCGCTTTGGCAGGTTGTGATCCTGGTCGGCATCGGCGTGACCGGCGTGCTTTTGGCCTGGATGGACCGCCTGGGCGGGAACTCGCACTGATGCAGGTCGGCATCCAGTTCTTTCCGGACATCGGGCCGGAGACGCGATCGGCCCGGGACTACTGGCACGAGGCGCTGCGGCTGGTGTCCTTGTGCGATCGCTACGGTTATTCGCACGTGCGCACGGTGGAGCACTACTTTCATCCGTATGGCGGCTACAGCCCGAACCCCATGCTGTTTCTGTCCGCCGCCGCGCAAATCACGAGGCGTGCGCGGATGGTCACGGGGGCGGTGCTTCCGGCCTTCAACAATCCGCTGAAGCTGGCCGGCGAAATCGGCATGCTGGACGCGCTGTCCGACGGGCGGCTGGATGTCGGCTTCGCCCGCGCGTTCCTGCCGCACGAATTCGCCCGCTTCGGCGTGGCACTGGATGAAAGCCGCGCCCGGTTCGACGAGGGCATGGAGCAGGTGCGGCTGTTGCTGGAACAGGAGAATGTGAGCTGTGACAGGGCGCTTTCACAGCTTCCGCAACATCACTTCCCTGCCGCGTCCCACGCAGCGGCCTCGCCCGCCGTTCTATGTGGCCGCGCTCGCCACGCGCGAATCGTTCGAGCGCGCGGGCGCCGCGGGCCACGGCGTCATGGCCATCCCGATGGCCGGGCGGCGCCATGGCTGACCTGATCGGCGCCTACCGTGACGCGCGGGCTCGCGCCGGACACGAGGGTGCCGGCACGGTGATGCTGGCGTTCCACATGTTCTGCCATCGCGACCAGGCGGAAGCGGAACGCATCGCGCGGGGGCCGCTGGAACGCTACCTGAGGTCGCTGGTCGATGCCGCGTCGGGTTGGATCAACGGTGCGACATCTTCGGATTATCCCGGATACGACAAGGTCATCGCGATGCTGGCTGCGGAGACGTTCAATTCGCAGGTGGCGAAATGCGCCGCCTGGGTCGGCACGCCGGAGCGCATCCTGGATACGGTGGCGAGCTATCGCCGGCAGATCGGCGATTTCGAGATCGCTTCTTTGCAGCTCAATTTCAACGACATCCCGCTCACTGACGCCGAAGCCTCGATGCGGCTGTTCGGAGAGCGGGTGCTGCCTCGGCTGATGTAACGATGGACGCCGATTTCCGTCGCGCCGCGCTGGATTATCACCGCCTGCCCCGGCCCGGGAAACTGGCGATCGAACCGACCAAGCGGATGGCCACCCAGCGCGATCTTTCGCTGGCCTACTCGCCGGGCGTGGCCGCCGCCTGCGAGGCGATCAAGGCCGACCCCGATTCCGCCTACGATTACACCGCGCGCGGCAACCTTGTGGCGGTGATATCGAACGGAACCGCCGTCCTGGGCCTCGGCAATATCGGCGCGCTGGCCGGCAAGCCGGTGATGGAAGGCAAGGCGGTGCTGTTCAAGAAGTTCGCCGGCATCGACGTGTTCGATATCGAGGTCAACGAAGCCGATCCGGATCGCTTTTGCGACGTGGTGGCCGCGCTGGAACCCACGTTCGGCGCCATCAACCTGGAGGACATCAAGGCGCCGGAGTGCTTCGCGATCGAGGCCGCGCTGCGCGAGCGCATGGCGATCCCGGTCTTCCATGATGACCAGCACGGCACCGCGATCACTGTCGCCGCGGCGATCCGCAACGGGCTGCTGCTGCAGGACAAGCGGCTGGAGGACTGCAAGCTGGTCACCTCGGGCGCCGGCGCCGCGGCGCTCGCCTGCCTCGATCTGCTGGTATCGATGGGACTGCGGCCGGAGAATGTGACGCTGACCGACATCAACGGCGTGGTGCGCGCCGACCGGCCGAACATGCTGCCGAACATGGCGCGCTACGCCCGGGACACGCGCGCGCAGACGTTGCAGGACGCGCTGCCCGGCGCGGATATCTTTCTCGGCCTGTCGGCTCCCCGCGTGCTGAAGCCCGAATTCCTGCCGCTGCTGGCCGACAAGCCGCTGATCATGGCGCTGGCCAATCCGGACCCGGAAATCGCGCCCGACATTGCCCGAGAAGCACGTCCGGACGCCATCGTCGCCACCGGCCGCAGCGACTATCCCAACCAGGTCAACAACGTGCTGTGCTTCCCGTTCATCTTCCGCGGCGCGCTGGATGTGTCGGCGCGCGAGATCAACGAGGCGATGAAGATCGCCGCCGTGGAAGCGATTTCGGCGCTGGCGCGCATGGAGGCGAGCGAGGTCGTCGCCGCGGCCTATGGCGGGACCGCGCCGCTGTTCGGTGCCGAGTACATCATTCCCAAGCCGTTCGACCCGCGCCTGATCCTGGAGATCGCCCCGGCGGTAGCGCGCGCAGCGATGGAAACCGGCGTGGCGCGCCGGCCGATCGCGGACTTCAATGCCTACCGCCGCGACCTGGAGCGCTTCGTCTTCCGCTCCGGCCAGTTGATGCGGCCGGTGTTCGAGGCCGCGCGCGCCGAACCGCAGCGCATCGTCTATGCCGAGGGCGAGGACGAGCGCGTCCTGCGCGCCGCACAGACCCTGGTGGATGACCGCATTGCACGCCCGATCCTGCTCGGTGACCGTGACGTGATCACGCGCAAGGTGCACGAGATGGGGCTGCGCATGGACCTGACAGACGGGGTGCGGGTGCTCGATCCGCATCGCGACACCGAAGTGTTCGACGCGCTGCTGCCCGAGTATCAGCGCCTTGCCGGGCGCCGCGGCATTCCGCTCGACATTGCCGCGCGCGCCATCGCGACGCGCAACGCCGTGGCGGCGGCCATGCTGCTGCGCACCGGACAGGCGGACGCGGCGATCTGCGGCGGCTCGGCCAATTGGTGGCGGCAGGTGCAGTATATCCTGCCGGTCATTCCGCGCCGGGCGGACGTGACGCGCGTCTATGCGCTCGCCTGCCTGATCCTGCCGACCGGCACGCTGTTTCTGTGCGATACGCACATGGTGCTGGACCCGACGGCGGAGCAGGTGGCGGAGATGACGCGGCTTGCGGCGGAGGCGGTGGAGGAGTTTGGCATCCAGCCGAAGATCGCGTTGCTGTCGCACTCCAATTTCGGCGGCAGTGACTCCGATTCGGCGCGCAAGATGCGCCGCGCGCTGGCGCTGATCCGCGACGCCTCACCTGATCTCGAAGTGGACGGGGAGATGAATGCCGAATCGGCGCTGATCGAAACCATCCGCAACCGCGCGGTTCCCGATAGCGCGCTCGGCGGATCCGCCAACCTGCTGGTCATGCCGACACTGGACGCTGCCAATATCGCCTTTACCCTGCTCAAGGCGGCATCCGATGCGCTACCGGTCGGTCCGATGATGCTGGGGATGTCGAAGCCTATTCACGTGCTGGTGCCGAGCGTCACGGCACGCGGCATTGTCAATCTCAGCGCGTTCGCCGCGCAGGAGGCGTTGGCTGGATCGTCCGGCGGGTGATCTGGCTGCTTCCCGGCGCTGTCGTCCTGTTCTTTCTGATGGGCGGCATGCGCGCCTTCGAGCGTGCCCGCATCAGCGACATGAAGACGCTGGGAGCCTGGGTCCTTGTCCTCGGCGGGCTGAGCCTGGCGCTGATGCTGATCCTGACCGGGCGCGGCCTGATCGCCCTCGGTGTTCTCGTGCTGGTCGCGCCGGCGCTGTGGGAGAGGGTCCGCGCGTCCGGCGGACTGGCCAGGATGCTGCGGCCCCCGCGGCGCCGCAGAACGGGGAACTGACGAAAATGTGCGTATCGCCTGGGCGGCGGGCCGCCACATTGCCGCCGCGAAACTCATGAAGGCGTCGTCTGGATGAAAAAACTGACCAAAGCGGTCCTGCCGGTTGCCGGGCTGGGCACCCGCTTCCTGCCAGCCACCAAAGCGACCGCCAAGGAAATGCTGCCGGTTGTGGACAAGCCCCTGATCCAGTACGCGGTCGAGGAAGCGCGGGCCGCCGGGATCGAGCAGTTCTGCATGGTGACCGGCCGGGGCAAGACTGCGCTGGTCGAGCATTTCGATATCGCCTTCGAGTTGGAAGCCACGCTGCGCGAACGCGACAAGCCGGAGGCGCTCGCCGCGTTGAAGGGCACGCAAGTCGAGCCTGGATCGCTGGTGACGGTGCGCCAGCAGGTGCCGCTTGGCCTCGGCCACGCCATCTGGTGCGCGCGTGCCTTCATCGGTAACGATCCGTTCGCCATCCTGCTGCCCGACGACCTGATCCTGTCCGACACACCCTGCCTGCTCCAGCTTGCCGAAGCGTATCGGGAGACAGAAGGAAACATCGTAGCCGTGGTGGATGTGCCGCGCGATCAGACGAACCGCTATGGCATTCTAAAGATCGGCAAAGACGACGGACGGCTGGTGGAGGTGCTGGGGCTGGTTGAAAAGCCGCCTCCGGCCGAAGCGCCCTCGACGCTTTCCGTGATCGGACGGTACGTGCTGATGCCGGAGGTGATCGGCGAACTCGCGCGCATGGACCGGGGTGCCGGCGGTGAGGTGCAACTGACGGACGGCATGTCCCGGCTGATCGGGCGGCAGCCTTTTCACGGGCTGCGATATGAGGGAAAACGATTTGACTGCGGCGACCGAGTTGGGTTTTTGGAAGCGCAGATCGCTTTTGCCTTGAAGCGGCCTGATCTTGCGCCCGCGGTGCGAGCATTTCTTACATCATATTGCGAGTAGGCGACACAGCTCATGCCATTCTCTCACCGGCTCGATCCAACCATGCTGCGGGAGTACGATATCCGCGGCATCGTCGGCCGGACGTTGCATCCGGATGACGCGTTTGCGGTGGGGCGGGGCTTCGGCAGCATCATCATCCGCAATGGCGGGAAGACGGTGGCGGTCGGTTATGACGGACGGCTCTCCAGCCCCGAGCTGGAGGCGCGGCTGGTCGATGGACTGACATCCGCCGGCATCGACGTGCTTCGGGTCGGCCGCGGCCCCACGCCGATGCTCTATTTCGCCGCATTCACCCGGGAAACCGACGGCGCGATGATGGTCACCGGCAGCCACAATCCGCCCGACTACAACGGCTTCAAGATGATGATCGGGCGCAAGCCGTTCTACGGGGAGGACATCCGCGCGCTGGGTGAGACGCTCGCAGCCGGGGAAACGACCGAGGGGAAGGGCAGCACGCAGGATATCGATGTGCGCGCGGATTACGTCGCCCGGCTGCTGGTCGATTGGGATGGCGGCGACCGCAAGCTGAATGTGGTGTGGGACAACGGCAATGGCGCGGCGGGTGAGGTTCTGGCGAAGCTGGTGGCGGCGCTGCCGGGCGAGCACACGGTGCTGAACGGACCGATCGACGGGCGCTTTCCGGCGCACCATCCCGACCCGACCGTCGCGAAGAATCTGGAGCAGTTGCAGGCCGAGGTGCTGCGCCGCCGCGCCGATGTCGGTGTGGCGTTCGACGGCGACGCCGACCGCATCGGCCTGGTTGACGATTCCGGCCACATCCTGTTCGGCGACCATCTGCTGATCGTGCTGGCGCGCGATGTGCTGACCAAGCTGCCGGGCGCAACGGTGATCGCCGATGTGAAGGCGAGCCAGGTGCTATTCGACGAGGTGGCCCGGGCGGGTGGCACGCCGCTGATGTACAAGACCGGCCACAGCCTGATCAAAGCCAAGATGGCCGATACCGGCGCGCCGCTGGCGGGCGAGATGTCCGGCCATATCTTCTTCGCGGACCGCTGGTACGGCTTCGATGATGCGCTGTACGCCGCGGTCCGTGTGCTGGGCATCGTCGCGCGGCTGGATACGAAACTGTCACAGGTGCGCGAGCAGCTTCCGCAGGTTGTCAACACGCCCGAGTTGCGCTTCGATTGCGAAGAAGATCGCAAGTTCCAGGTGGTGGAAGAAGTCGCCGACCGGCTGCGACAGGAAGGTGCGAATGTCGCGGATGTCGATGGCGTCCGTGTGCTGACCAAGGATGGGTGGTGGCTGCTGCGCGCCTCCAACACACAGGCGGTGCTGGTTGCCCGTGCCGAGGCCACCAGCGAGGCCGGGCTCGAACGGCTCAAGGCGGACCTGGTGCGTCATCTGGAGCAATCCGGCCTGCAGGCACCGGACTTCTCCGGCCAGCAGGCGGGACACTGAGCGATTTCATTCCGTTCATTACAGGAGACCTCGATCATTGGCTGATGACGTAACCTCACCCGGTACGCTGCATTTGCGCGAAACCGAGGAGAAGATGCGGCGTGCGCTGGGATTATCCGGCCAGTCCGCGCAGCAGCCGCACCGCACCGCGCCCGATATGCACCGGCAGAAGCGCCGCTTCGTGGCGGATGGCGAGGTGCCGGTCACCGTGCTGCCTGGCTCCGGCCGTCGGCACGAGGCGGAGGACGCGAACAGGCTGGACGCCGAGCGGCAGGCGCGGGAGACGGCCGAGCGAGCGCTGGCCGAGGCTCACGCGACGCTGCGCGATTTACAGACCCGGCTGAAGCACGCGGAGATGGCACTGTCCGAGGCACAGGCGACAGTGGTGGCCGAGCGGTCGCGGGCCGATCAGGCCGGGGCCGCGTTGCAGGAGGCAGAAGCCCGGCTGGCCAAGCTGGAAGCCACGCCTGAGCCGGTTGCCCGCCGCCGGCTGATCCACACCCCACCGGAACCGGGCGATCCGCAGCCGGTGAAATGGTGGCTCGCCGGCAAGAAGAAGGCCAAGAAGGTCTGATCCTCCCGGCTATTCCTGATAAATCATCTTCCGGGTCATGCCGCCGTCGGCGATGAACTCGGCGCCGGTGATGAAGCCGCTGTCGCGACCGAGCAGAAAGGCGGCGAGCCCGGCAATGTCCTCGACCGTGCCGACCCGCCCGGCCGGGTGTTGCGCGTGGTCGGGCTCGGTGGGTGCCGGCCCCTTGGTGTGGATCCAGCCGGGGCTGATGCAGTTCACGCGCACGTCGGGGCCCAGGCTGATCGCCAGTGCGTGGCTCAGCGCCACCAAGCCGCCTTTCGATGCGGCATAGGCTTCGGTGTTGGGCTCGGACATGTGGGCGCGGGTGGAAGCGATGGTCACCACGGCACCCCGCGCGGCACGCAGCAGAGGCTCGGCGGCCCGGACGAGCAGGAACGTGCTGGTGAGGTTGGTGGCGAGCATGCGGGACCATTCGTCGAGGCGCAGGGTGGCGATGGGTTTGCGGATCATGATGCCGGCATTGCAGACCAGGGCATCGAGCCGGCCCTCCTGCGCGGCGATTTCGTCGATCAGCACGCGCACCGCGGTTTCATCGGCAGCATCCGCCCGGACGGCGCGGCCATTCGGGGGTGAGGGGGCCGCATCGAGGTCGGCAGCCACGACGCGATAATCGCTCGGCCGACAGCCGGGCGGCGATCCCGGCGCCAATCCCGCGGGCCGCCCCAGTGACCAGCGCGACCCTGCTCTCAGCCATTGGGCTCGTCCTTCGGCAACTGGTCGCGCAGCACACGGGCGGGGATTTCCTCCACCGCGCCGCGCGGCAGGACGCCGAGCTGGAACGGGCCGTACGCCACGCGGATCAGGCGGCTGACGGCCAGGCCCAGATGGGCCATGACGCGCCGGACCTCCCGGTTGCGGCCCTCGCGCAGGCTGACCGAGAGCCAGGCGTTTTCCCCCTTGCGGGCGTCAAGTCCGGCGGTGATCGGGCCGTACTGGATCCCGTCGATCTCGGTGCCGCGGGACAGGCGCGCCAGGGCCTTTTCGTCCGGCACGCCGTGCACGCGCACCCGATAGCGCCGGGCCCAGCCGGTGGCGGGCAGCTCCAGCCGCCGCGCCAGGGCGCCGTCATTGGTCAGCAGCAGCAGCCCCTCGCTGGTGAGGTCGAGCCGGCCGATACTGACCAGCCGGGGCAGGCCCGGGGGCAGGCGCTCGAAGACCGTCGGGCCGACCCTGCGGGTCGCGATGGGTGGTCACCAGGCCGGGCGGCTTGTGGTAGCGGAACAGGCGGGTGCGAGCGGGCGGCTCGATCACCCGGCTGTCGACCTGCACGATATCGCCGGAGGAGACGAAGGTGGCGGGGTGCGTGACGACCTGGTTGTTCAGGCGGACACGGGCTTCGGCGATCAGCTTCTCGGCGTCGCGGCGGCTGGCGACGCCGGCGCGCGCGAGCCACTTGGCAATTCGTTCGCCTGATTCCATGGCTCGCGGAGCGCGATCCATGGGATCAGAAGTCTTGGTTTTGCGCGCCGCCGCCGGCCAACCCGGCGCGCTCGCTCACTGCGTCGCGGCGATCAGGGCATCGAAGATGCGGCGGTCGCCCGGGTCGATGCGGAATTCCGGGTGCCACTGCACGCCGATGCAGAAGCGCTGGCTGGGGTCCTCGAGGCCCTCGATGACGCCATCCGGGGCCAGCGCATTGATCGCGCCGCGGCCAGGGGAGCGGACTGCCTGGTGGTGGGCGGAGTTCACCTGCATCTCCGGCGCATCGACGATACGGCGCAGGACGGTGCCGGGCAGCACCGAGACGGCGTGACCGGGCTGGTGGCGCGGGTTGGATTGTTCGTGTTCGAGCGCGTCCTTCACGCTGTCGGGGATGTGCTGGACCAGGGTGCCGCCGAGGGCCACGGCGAGAAGCTGTTCGCCGCCGCAGATGCCGAGCACCGGGATGCCGCGCTCGATAGCGCCGCGGGTGAGCGCCAGTTCCGTCGCGGTGCGGGCTTCCTTCAGGGTGACGGTGGGATGGCGGTTGCCGTCGCCGTAGAGCGAGGGATCGACGTCGAAGGCCCCGCCGGTGACCACCAGCGCGTCGATCCGGTCCAGGTAGGCGGCGGCCAGCGCCGGTTCATGGGGGAGGGCGACGGGCAGGCCGCCCGCGGCGCCGATGGCCTCGGCGTAGTTCTGGCGCAGCGCGTACCAGGGGTATTTGGAGTAGCCGCCGGGCTGTTCCGAATCGAGGGTGACGCCAATCAGCGGGAGAGTGGGCATGGACGGGTGCTAGACCCGCCCGATGCCGGGCGGCAAGGTTGGACATGTCCCCCATGAAGCTCGCCCTTGCCCAGGCCCACGCCGCCGCAGAACGTGGTGAGGTGCCGGTGGGTGCGGTGGTGGTGACCGCGTCCGGCGGCATTCTGGCGCAAGCGGGAAACGAGACAGAAGCGCGCGCCGATCCATCCGCACACGCAGAGCTTCTCGCGCTGCGGGCCGCCGCGGCGGTGCGCGGTGAGCCTCGGCTGCCGGACTGCGACCTGGTGGTGACGCTGGAGCCCTGCCCGATGTGCGCCCAGGCGGCGAGCGCCTTTCGCATCCGCCGGTTGGTGTTCGGCGCCTACGATCCAAAAGGCGGCGGGGTGGAGCATGGCGCGCGGGTGTTCGACGCGCCGTCCTGCCATCATCGGCCGGAGGTGGTGGGCGGCGTGAGGGAGAGCGAAGCGGCCGCGCTGCTGCGGGACTTCTTCGGCCTCATGCGGCGATCTGGGGATTGAAGCCCGCCGCGTGCAGCGCCATGCCGATTACCGACAGGCTCCAGAGCACCAGGGCTGCCCAGAACATGATCTGGACCGCGGGATCGAGAAAGCTGATGCCGAAGGTCTGGATGAACTGCTGCGTGGCGGCTGCGTACATGCCCATCGGGAAGACGATTGACCAAAGCTCCGCGGAGTAGCGGAGGGGCCTCGCGCGCCAGACGTGCTTCCAGGTGAACAGCACAAGCAGCAAGGGAATCCAGAAGGTTGCATCAGCCCAGAAGAGCAGGATGAACGGGGCGAGCAGATCGCTCGGCATAAAACGGCCGATCGTCAGGGCCGGGATTCGCGGCGAGCTGGCAGCCGGCGAGCACAGTGATCGCGGCGGCACCTGCGTTGATCCACCACGGGCCGGTGATGTCGCGGGACGGCATCGGCACGAAGGCAAAGCGGTAGAGGATCATGGAGCCGAGCAGGACGTAATAGACCCAGGCGAGCGCGAGCCAGACACAGGAGGCGAAGGTCAGGACCGGATCGGCGCCTGCCGCGTTCAGGATGTCGGAGCCAAGAACGGACAACGATCCGGTGGACACGACGATCAGCAGCCACCCGCCGTTCAGGCCGGTTTCCAGCGGCGGCTTGTCGCGGCCCTCGATCACACAGGCAAGGAACGCATAGGTCAGCACGACCCACGCGGCGATGGCGATGGCGAACAGCACCTCGGCGAAGCGCACCGGCAGGCCCATGGCGATGATGTCGCTGCCGAGGATGGCCGATCCGGCGGTGGTGGTGAGGAACGCCGGCCCGGTCGCGTGATGGCCCAGTTCGCGCCAGAGTTCCGGCGGGGGCTGTAACCAGCCGGAGCAGCGCAGCGGCCCAGATCAGCCAGTAAGCCGGCAGGTTGCAGCCCAGCAGGACCCAGGCGAGCGTCTGGTGGCCCAGCCGCTGCGCCGCCACGCAGAGGATGCCGGTCGCCATCACGAAGCTGAAGTATGTCGGAAAGACCGTGCCGAGCCGGCGCATGTTTTTTCCTTCGGCGATGCCTCGGTCGGCTGCGGGTCCGGGACGCCCTGGACGGCCGAGCATGGCGTGATTAGAAGGGGTCGCCAAGCTTCGGAAAGGCTTCCCCGGGCATGGCGTTCGATCACCCCGCACATCCGCACCACTGACGATCGCCGAGGCGCTGGCCTTCGACGACGTGCTGCTGCTGCCATCCTATTCGCAGGTCCTGCCGACCGAGACCGACACCCGGACCCGGCTGACGCGCGAGATCAATCTGAACATTCCGCTGGTCTCGGCGGCCATGGATACGGTGACCGAGAGCGACATGGCGATCGCCATGGCGCAGCTTGGCGGCATCGGCGTGATCCACAAGAACCTGACGCCGGAAGAGCAGGCGGCCGCGGTGCGGCAGGTGAAGAAGTTCGAAGTCGGGGATGGTGATCAATCCGGTGACCATCCATCCGGATCAGACGCTGGCGGACGCCGCAGGCACTGATGTCAACGCACCGGATCAGCGGGATTCCGGTGGTGGAGCGGGACAGCGGCCGGCTGGTCGGCATCCTGACGCACCGCGACGTACGGTTCGCGACCGACCCCTCGGTGCGGGTTTACGAGCTGATGACGCGCGAGAACCTGGTGACGGTGCGCGGCGACGTGGACCCGCAGGAAGCCCGGCGGCTGCTGCATCGCCACCGGATCGAGAAGCTGCTGGTGGTCGATGATGCGTATCGCTGCGTCGGGCTGATCACCGTGAAGGACATGGACAAGGCACAGGCACATCCGCTGGCGAACAAGGACGAACTGGGGCGGCTGCGTGTGGCAGCGGCCACCGGGGTCGGCGCGGCCGGGCTCGCAGCGGGCACGCGCGCTGATCGAGGCCGAGGCGGACGTGATCGTGGTGGATACCGCGCACGGACACTCCCAGGGCGTGCTGCACGCGGTGGAAGCGATCAAGGCACTATCGAACTCGGTGCAGGTGATCGCCGGGAACGTGGCGACGCCCGAGGGCGCGCTGGCGCTGATCGAGGCGGGTGCGGACGCGGTAAAGATCGGTATCGGGCCGGGCAGCATCTGCACCACGCGGGTGGTGGCGGGGGTCGGCGTGCCGCAGTTCACCGCGGTGCTGGAATGCGCGGCAGCCTGCCGCGAGCGCGGGGTGCCGGCGATCGCCGATGGCGGCATGCGCACCTCGGGCGATATCGTGAAGGCGATCTCCGCCGGCGCCGAGGCGGTGATGGTGGGATCGCTGCTGGCCGGCACGGATGAGGCGCCCGGCGAGGTGTTCCTCTATCAGGGCCGGTCCTACAAATCCTATCGCGGCATGGGCAGTTTGGGCGCGATGGCCCGCGGCTCGGCGGACCGCTACTTCCAGCAGGACATCAAGGATCAGTTGAAACTGGTGCCCGAGGGGGTGGAAGGCCGGGTCGGCTACAAGGGGCCGGTGGCCGCCGTGGTGCACCAGTTGGTGGGCGGGTTGCGCGCCGGCATGGGTTATACGGGCAGCGGCTCGGTCGGCGAGTTGCAGCGGAACGCGCGGTTCCGGCGCGTGACCGGGGCGGGCCTGCGGGAGAGCCACGTGCATGACGTGGCGATCACGCGCGAGGCGCCGAATTACCGGCAGGATTAGCGGGTCATGGTGAAGGTTGCGGTGTTCGATGCGTTCGGCACGCTGCTGGACGTGAGCACGCCGATGCGCGTGCATTCGGCGCGGCTGGGGCCTGACTGGCAACGCATCAGCCAGGACTGGCGGACGAAGCACATCGAATACACCTGGGTGCGCAGCCTGGCGGGGCGGTACGCCGGGTTCTGGACGCTGGCGCAGGAGGCGCTGGCGGTCACCGCTGCGCGACACGGTATCTCGGATGCCGGGCTGATCGCGGATGTGCTGAGCGAATTCCGCCGGCTCGATCCCTATCCGGAAGTGGCGGAGGCGCTGCGAGGATTGCAGGCGCGCGGCGTGCCCCGGGCGATCCTGTCGAACGGGGAGCAGGAACTGCTGGCAGAGTTGCTGTCGCATACCGGGTTGGCGGACTTGGTGGATGAGACACTGAGCGTGGAGGCGGTGCGGGTGTTCAAGCCCGATCCGCGCGTCTACCGGCTGGTGACGGAGCGGTTCGGCGTGGCGGCCGGCGAGGTGGCGTTTTTCTCCTCCAATCCGTGGGATGCGTACGGGGCGCGTGAGTTCGGCTTTCAGGTGTTCTGGGTGAACCGATCGGGCGGACCGGACGAGTATGGGCTGCGCGGCCGCGTGACCGAGCTGCAGGGACCTGCGGGACGAACGGCTGGAAGCGCTGGCAGTGGGCGATTAGGTAGGGAGGATGGATCAGGACGTTCTTGCGATCGTCGAGGAGCGGGACGCGACACTGTCGGAACTCCTGGACCGTGTTGCGCGAGGGGAGACGGTCACCGTCGCCCGAAATGGCCGCCCGGTAGGACGGATCGGCCCGGTTCCCGAGCATCAGCCGTCGAACGATGACGCTGTCTTGCGTCTCAGAGAGCGTATCAGAGCGGAATCCGGCGCGTTCACGGCGGATGAGATCTTGTCCTCGATCCGTGAGGGACGGACCACCTGAGTGGCAAGTTTGGTTCTCGATGCGTCTGCCGCACTCGCGATCCTGCTGCCTGACGAGGACGCCAGCCGGTTTCACATGATAGGGCAAAGCATTAGCGACGCCGTTGTCCCGGCGATCTGGCACGTCGAGGTGGGCAATGCGCTCCTGGTCCAAACGCGCAGGAAGCGATTGCTCCCGGCGTCCGCCGCGGAAGCGTTTGAGCGCTTTCCGACATTGGCGACCGAGGTGGATACTGAAACGACTGGGCTCGGCTGGAGAAACGGTCTGCGACTGGCGGAACGTCACCGCCTGACGCTGTACGACGCCGTGTATCTCGAACTGGCACAGCGGCGAGACCTGCCGCTCGCAACCTTGGACCGGGAGTTGCAAGCCGCCGCCCGAGCCGAAGGCGTGCCGCTCGTGCCCCCGCTGGAATGACCCCAGCCGGGCGGTTCGCCGCCGCGATCACCCTGCTGGACGCGATCGACGAAGACCGCCGCCCGGCGGACGCGGTGGCGAACGAATTCTTCCGCGAGCGCCGGTTCATCGGCTCAAGCGACCGTCGCGCGGTTGCCGAGCAGGTGTGGAGCGTCCTGCGGGCGCGACGGCGGCTGGAGTGGTGGTTGGACAGGGTCGGCGTCGGCACCCACGCCGCGGCTGATGGCGGCCGCCGCGGCGGTTCTGGGCGGCGATGATCCGGCCGACATCGGCGGGGTGTTTTCGGGCGGGCGGTTCGCGCCGGCGCCGCTTTCGGCGGCCGAAGCGTCGGCGCTGAGCCGGTTGAAGGCGCACACGCTGGACCACCCGCACATGTCCGAAGCAGTGCGGCTGGAAGTGCCGGACTGGATTCTGCCTCGGCTGGCGGAGCGCTTCGGCGCGAGGCTGGAAGCGGAGTTTGGCGCCATGCTGGCGCCGGCCCCGCTCGATCTGCGCGTGAATCTGCTCCGCGGCAGCCGGGAGGAGGCGATCAAGGCGCTCGCTGCCGAGGGCATCGCCGCGGAGCCGACCCGGCTCTCGCCATGGGGGTTGCGCGTGAAAGGGCGACGCCCGGTGACCAGCGGCGCGGCGTTCCGCTCGGGCCTGGTGGAGATCCAGGACGAGGGGAGCCAGTGCGTCGCGCTGCTGGCGGACGCGCGGCCCGGGCTGCGGGTGGCGGATCTGTGCGCCGGGGCCGGAGGCAAGACGCTGGCGATGGCAATGGCGATGGAGAACCGGGGGCAGATATTGGCGTGCGACGTGTCGTCCGCCCGATTGGACTCGGCAGTGCGGCGGCTGCGCCGGGCCGGCGTGCATAACGTGGAACGGCTGGTGCTGGCGCCCGGGGAGAAGCGGCTGAAGCGCCTGGCAGGCGGGATTCGACCGGGTGCTGGTGGACGCACCTTGCACCGGCACCGGGACGTGGCGGCGCAATCCCGACGCAAGACACCGGCTGAGCGAAGGCGATCTGCGGGAACTGATGGTGAAGCAGCAAGAAATTCTGAGCCTGGCCGCCCGGCTGGTTCGCAAGGGCGGCAGACTGATCTACGCTACCTGCTCACTGCTGCTTGACGAGAATGAGGGGCAGGTGTCGGAGATTTGCGCGCGATATCCGGACTTGATGCCGCTGGCGGTGGAACGGGCCTGGGCCGGTTCGCCGGTACAAGGAGGCGCGATGCTGCTTACGCCGCTGCGCCACGGCACGGACGGGTTCTTCGCCACGGTGCTGGAGCGTGCAGCATGATCGGCATCCGGCGGGGCCGGCCAGGCGATGCGGTGGGGATCGCCGCGGTGCACGTCGCGGCCTGGCGAAGCGCGTATCCAGGCATTCTGCCCGATCCCTATCTCGCCGGCCTCTCGGTGCCCGCGGCAGGCGGCCCAGTATGACCGGATGCTGCGGATGGGGGATGGGTGTTCGTGGCGACCGCCTCGGGCACCGACCTACCGGTGGGAGAGCGTCCACGCATCGTCGGGTTCGCGACGGCGGGCCTGGCGCGCAGTGCGGGTCTGCGGCTGGGGGACGGCGAGATCCATACGCTCTACGTGCTGGACGACTGGCGCGAGCGCGGGATCGGCCGGCGGCTGATACGGGCCGCGGCGGGGTTCTTGGCGAAGGATGGCGCGCGGTCGGCCTATCTGTGGGTGCTGAGCGAGAACCCGAGCCGCTGGTTCTATGAGCGCCTGGGCGGACGGACGGCGGCGCGCAGCACCGTCCGCGTGGCGGGCCGGTCGCTGACGCAGACCGCGTTTGTATGGGACCCGATCGAACGGCTGCTGACGGAACGAACCTCGGCAGCCTGATATACCCAACTCCGCAGGAAGTTGGGTTACTCTTGTTTCGCGCGCGGCCGCCCCACCAACCCCGCGCGCATACCAGTCGGCCTTTCGGCCGACTGCTATGCGGGGCCGGCGGTGGCGCGTGCAACGGTTGCAGGCCGCGGGGCGTTTCCGGAGAAACGATCCAGGAGACGTGTGATGCGAGGCTTCTTGCTTACCGCCGCGGCCGGCATGCTCGGATTGGGGCTGGTCGGGGGTGCGGCCCAGGCGCAGACGGTGCCGCTGACCTACTCGCAGGCGCTTTCGCCGCAGGAAGTGCAAATGGTGCAGCAGCAACTACGGCGTTTCGGGGCCTATTCCGGGGCGATCGACGGTCAATGGGGACCGGACAGCGTCATTGCGCTGCAGCGGTTCCAGCAGCAGCACGGCATCCAGCCGACCGGGCAATTGAATGAGGGGACGGTGGCGTCGCTTGGGCCTCAATCCGGGCATGCTGCTGGCCGGCCCCCCGGCGCCAGCCACCGCGATGGCGCCCCCTCCGGCCCCGGCGTACGCGTACCAGCCCGCGGTCAGTCCACGCGGGGTTGCCGCTGTGCAGGACCGGCTGCGGCAGCTTGGCTACTACCACGGCAACGTCGATGGCGTGTGGGGAGCCGAGACGCAGCAGGCGCTACAGGCGTTCCAGCAGGGGCACGGGCTGCAGCCTGATGCGCAGTTGACGCCCATGACTGTCTCGGCGCTCGGGCTGAACCCTGGCGGGTTCGCGGGCGGTAAGCCCGGCGCCGGTTGTTCAGGCTTCGGTTCAGGCGCGCTTGATGTGCTGGTCGAACCAACCCACCAGCGTTCCGGGTGCTGGCCGAATTGATATGTCAGCTTCGTCCGGAGCCGTTTACTCCCCGAGGGTGCGTTCCAGGGTCAGCGGCGGAACGAAGGAGCGATATCGCCGCCCAGGATGGCAACTTCCTTGACCAGCCTGGAGGCAATGAACTGGTGGCGTTCGCTGGCCATGAGGAAGACGGTTTCGATATCCGGCGCCATGCGGTAGTTCATTCCAGCCATCTGAAACTCGTAATCGAAATCCGAGACGGCGCGCAGCCCGCGGATGATCATGGCGGCGCCGATCTCGCGGGCGAATTCCACCAGCAGTCCCTTGAACGGGAGCACTTCGATCACCGTCCCGTTGCGGGAGGCGATGGTGATGATTTCAGCTTTGACCAGCTCGACGCGCTCTTCCAGTTCGAAGAGCGGTCCCTTGCCGATGTTGATGGCGACGCCGACGACCAGGCGATCGAGCAGGCGTGCGGCTCGGGCGATGACGTCGAGGTGCCCGTTGTGCATGGGGTCGAAGGTGCCGGGGTAGAGGCCGACGCGAGACTCAGGCATCGGCGTTCTCTCCAGCTTCCTCGATGACCGGAAACACGCTCATGACCTGCTCCTGGCCGTCGAGGCGGAAGAGGGTGACGCCCATGGCCTGGCGGCCGGTGAGGCGCACCTGGTCCGCGGGGATGCGGATCAGGCGGCCGGCGTCGGTGACCAGCATCACGTCGTCGCCCTGGCGGACCGGGAAGGTGGCGACCACGGCGCCGCCATTGCGCTTCGCGAGGGCGATATTGGTGATGCCCTGACCGCCGCGGCCGGTGACGCGGTATTCGTAGGCCGAGCTGCGTTTGCCGAAGCCGCCGTTGGTGACGGTGAGGAGGACCTCTTCGGTGTCCTGAAGCTCGCGGATGCGGTCGGGGGACAAGGTAACGTCCTGAACAACCTCCTCGGCTTCGGTCAGGGGCTCCGCAGGCGTTTCGTCGTCCCCGTTGCTGCGGCGCTGCTTGAGGTAGGCGGCACGTTCTTCGACGGATGCCCCGACGTGGCGGAGGACGGACATGCTGACGACCTCGTCGGCGTTCGACAGGCGGATGCCGCGGACGCCGGAGCTGTCGCGACCGGCAAAGACGCGGAGCGTGTCATCGGTGATCTGGAAGCGGATGCAGCGGCCCTTGCGGGTGGCGAGGAAGACGTCGTCGCCGTCCCGGCAGGTGCTGACGCCGATCAGCCGGTCGTTTTCGTCCAGCTTCATGGCGATGAGGCCGGCGGCCCGGACATTGCGGAAGTCCGACAGGCGGTTGCGGCGGACGTTGCCCGAGGCGGTGGCGAAGACGAGATGGAGGCTCTCCCAGAGGCTCTCGTCCTGCGGCAAAGGCAGGACCGCGGTGATGGCGTCCTGGCCGAGTTCGGGGAGCAGGTTGACCAGGGCACGGCCCTTGGCGGTGGGTGAGGCTTCGGGCAGGCGCCAGACCTTCTGCCGGAAGGCCTTGCCGCCGGAGGAGAAGAACAGGACCCATTGATGGGTATGGGCATTGAAGCTGCGGGTGACGATGTCGTCGCCGCGGGTTCCGGCACCGGTGCGGCCGCGGCCGCCGCGATTCTGCGCCCGGAAGGTGTCGAGCGTGGTGCGCTTGATGAAGCCGTCGCGGGTGATGGTGACGACCATCTGGCCCGGCTCGATGAGGCTTTCGTCGTCCTGATCGGCCTCGGCCTCCTCGATGGCGGTGAGGCGAGGGGTGGCGAGGTCGGCCCGGGCCTTCACCAGTTCCTCACGCATGACCTCCATGCGGCGGATGTGGGAGCCAAGGATATCAAGGAGTTCGCGGATGGTGCCGCCGACCTCGGTCATTTCGGCGGTGATCTTGTCGCGCTCCAGGCCGGTGAGGCGCTGAAGGCGGAGATCGAGGATGCCGCGGGCCTGGGCTTCGGTCAGGCGGACCGTGTTATCGGGGGCGATGACGTTGCCCGGCTCGTCGATCAGGGCGAGGAGGGCGCCGACATCGGCGGCCGGCCAGTCGCGCGCCATGAGTTCGGCCCGGGCCGAGGCGGGATCACGGCTGGCGCGGATGACGCGGATGACCTCGTCGATGTTGGCCACCGCGATGGCGAGGCCGACCAGCAGGTGGGCACGGTCGCGGGCCTTGGTCAGTTCGAAGCGAGCGCGGCGGAGAATGACCTCTTCGCGGAAGGCGATGAACGCGGTCAGCGCGTCCCTGAGGCCCAACAGGCGTGGGCGGCCGCCGTCGAGGGCCAGCATGTTCACGCCGAAGCTGATCTGCATGTTGGTGTGGCGGAAGAGCTGATTGAGCACGACCTCGGCGGTGGCCTCGCGCCTGAGTTCGATGACGACGCGCATGCCGGAGCGGTCGGATTCGTCGCGCATTTCGCCGATGCCCTCGATGGACTTGGCGCGGACGAGTTCGCCGATGCGTTCCAGCAGGGCGGCCTTGTTCACCTGGTAGGGGAGTTCGGTGACGATGATGGCCTGACGGCCGGCGCGGATGTCCTCGATGTCGGCCCGGGCGCGGATGATGAGGGAGCCGCGGCCGGTTTCGAAGGCGCTGCGGATGCCGGCGCGGCCGAGGATGATGCCGCCGGTGGGGAAGTCCGGGCCGGGGACGATGCGGATCAGTTCGTCGAGCGTGGTGTCCGGATTGTCCACCAGGGCGAGGGTGGCATCCATGATCTCGGCCGGGTTGTGGGTCGGGATGTTGGTGGCCATGCCGACGGCGATGCCGGAGCCGCCGTTGATGAGCAGGTTGGGGAAGGCGGCCGGGAGGACGCGGGGTTCACGCTCGGATTCGTCGTAGTTGGGCTGGAAATCGACGGTGTCCTTGTCGATGTCCTCGAGCAGCATCATGGAGGCCTTGGCGAGCCGGACTTCGGTGTATCGCATCGCCGCCGGCGGGTCGTTATCGACCGAGCCGAAATTGCCCTGGCCGTCGATCAGGCGGACCCGCATGGAGAAGGGCTGGGCCATGCGGACCATGGCGTCGTAGATCGCGAGGTCGCCGTGCGGGTGGTATTTGCCCATGACGTCGCCGACGACGCGGGCTGACTTGCGGTAGGGCTTGTCCGGCGTGTAGCCGGATTCCTGCATGGCGTAGAGGATGCGGCGATGGACGGGCTTGAGGCCGTCGCGGGCATCGGGCAGGGCGCGCGCGACGATGACCGACATGGCGTAGTCGAGGTAGGAGCGCCGCATCTCCTCCTCGAGCGTGACGGGCTGGAGGTCTTCCGGCGGGGTCGGTTCGGAGGTGTCGCTCAATATGGGGGTCCGGTCGGGGGGCGGCGCTGCGGTGCAGCAGAGAGGTTTTATTTAGGCGATTTGGGGTGGAATGACGAGACGGTCCGGAAGGCGACGGGGCGAAATGTTGTGCAAGACGGCCGATTTCGGTGCTGAGTTTTGTGCAAGACTTGGTTTTTGCGGGGGTCGTGGACTGCCCCCCTAAACTGCGACACGCCTGATCTTATACACCGTTCTGGAGGAGAACGGATGGGCAGACGACGAGGTCCGGACCGGGTCTATCCGCAGGCGTTGAAGCTTGCGGCGGTCGAACGGATGGAAGCAGCGAGGAACATCACGGCGCTGTCGCGTGAACTCGGCATCCAGCGGGAGCTGCTGTATTTCTGGCGCTCGCGCTACCGGGCGGAAGGAGCGGCGGGGCTGCGCGAGCGTGGCGGGCGCAAGCGGGCCGTGGCTTCGGCGGTGGCGCCCAAGCAGCCTCGGCGCAGCGGCGCCGAGGCGGCAGCCCGCATCGCCGCGCTGGAGCGCAAGGTCGGCCAGCAGGCGCTGGAGCTGGATTTTTTTCGCGCAGCCTTGAAGCACTTCGGCACGCCGTCCCGGACGGAGGACGACCGGTCCGAGACGGACTCCACGCCGTGATCCGGGCGGAGACGTCGCTTCAAGGCAGCCTGGGGATCGAGCGGATGTGCCAGCTCGGCGGTGTCAGCCGATGCGGCTATTACCGGGCCTGGGCGGCCTCGGCCCCGCGCGAGGCGGACACCGCGTTGCGCCACACCATCCAACTGCTGGCGCTGCAACACCGCCATTACGGCTACCGGCGGATCACCGCGCTGCTGCGCCGTCAGGACGAGGTGGTGAACGCCAAACGAGTGCGGCGGCTGATGCGCGAGGACAACCTGCTCTGTGTCTCGCGGCGGAGTTTCGTGCCGGCGACGACCGAACTCGCGCCATCGCTGGGAGGTCTATCCCAACCTGGCGCGCTGGATGGTTCCAACAGCGATCAATCAGCTCTGGGTGGCCGACATCACCTATGTCCGGCTGGCCGAGGCGTTCGTTTATCTGGCGGTGGTGCTGGACGCGTTCAGCCGCAAGGTAGTGGGCTGGGCCCTGGCGGATCATCTGCGGGCGAGCCTGACGCTGGAGGCCTTGGAGATGGCGCTGACCAGCCGTACGGTGATGCCGGGTGCGCTGGTGCATCACTCCGACCGCGGGGTTCAGTATGCCTGTGCCGATTACGTTCTGCGGCTACGGGAGGTTGGCATTCAGCCGAGCATGAGCCGGGTCGGCTGTCCGTGGGACAACGCGATGGCGGAAAGCTTCATGAAGACGCTGAAGGCCGAGGAGGTGGATGGGCGGGCGTATCGGGATCTGGATGAGGCGCGGGGGGCGATCGAGGGCTTTATCGAGCAGGTCTACAATGCCCAGCGGTTGCACTCGGCGTTGAGTTACCAGGCGCCGGAGGAATTCGAGGCGGGTTTGCCGTCTGCACCGGTCCTGCCGCTCGCGGCAGTCCCGGTGCAGACGGCGTAGCGGGGTGTATAAGATTGCCCGTGTCTCAGTGATGGGGTGCAGTCCAGTCGATTTTCTGCAACACGGCGATTTTGGGGGCTGAGTCTTGTGCAAGACTCGGTTTTTCGAGGGTGAATGTTGTGCAAGACGGTCGGGAGCGGGGGCCTGAGGACGTGCTCGCGGGGGTGGCCGCCGGGGTGGTGGTGAGCCTGGTCATGGCGGTGGGCCGGCGGTCCGGTGTTCTGCACAAGACGTTGGCCGAGGAGGCGGAGGACTGGCTGGACCGGGTGGCTGCGAGCCGGCGTCTTGTCGGCCGGGGCGGAACGACGGCGCTGGAGCAGGCGAACCATATTGTTGCGTCCGGAATTTTCGGGGTGGGGTACGGTGTGCTGCGCGCTTGGGTGCCGCGCGTTCCGGCGGTGGTGTTGGGGAGTTTGTATGGCGCCGGGTTGTACGCGGTGAACATCGCCGGCATTGCTCCGTTGATCGGGCTGACGGAGGGCGAGCGGAACGTGCCGATGCCGGTTCGCGCGGAACGGCTGGGGGTGCATGTGCTGTATGGAGCGGTGACGGCGGTGGTGAGGGAGTGGCTTGATGGGTCGCGATGAGATCATCGCCCGATTGCGGGAGAATGAAGCGGGGTTATGAACGACATCGGCCTGTTCGAAGCGATCTACACGGCGCGAGCGTTGCGCCGGCTGAAGCCTGATCCGGTGCCGGCAGAGGTGATCGATAAGGTGCTGGATGCAGCGATCCGGGCGCCGTCAGGCGGCAATGCGCAGAACTGGATTTTCATCGTGGTGCGGGACGAGGCGCAGCGACACCGGCTTGGGGCGGTGTATCGGAAGGCCTCGGACGAGGTCGGCGCGATCTACGCCGCGCGAGGACGGCCGGCGCATCTGAGCGAGAGGCAATACCGGTTGCTGATGGAAGGCGGGGCGTATCTGTGGGATCACCTGGGCGACGCCCCGGTGCTGCTGGTTCCGTGTCTGCAGGCACGAGACATGCCGGCGCGGGAGGCGCTGCCCGATGCGGTGGCTTCGCGATACGAGGCGCATCTGGCGTACCAGGAACGCATCCGCGGGGCGAGCATCTATCCGGCGGTGCAGAACATCATCCTGGCGTGCCGGGGGCTGGGACTGGCGACGCTGATCACGACCAATCACATGCTGTATGAGGATGAGGTGCGGGCGATCCTGGAACTGCCCGAGGACGTCTTCACGTTCGCGCTGATGCCGCTGGGATATCCCGAGGGGAACTATGGTCCGGTGGTGCGCCGAGCGGTTGCAGATGTAACCTTTTCGGATAGGTGGGGCTCCGCCTGGAGCGGATAGGACGGGGTGCCGCCTATCGCAATCTCGAGCATGGCCGGGATGGAGGACGATAGCGGCAGGAGGGCGGCGCCAGCGGTCCAGCGCCAGGCTTCCGTGTTGTTGGACTCCAAAGGCCACCAGCCTTCGATCAGGCGCGGATCGCCGAGACGAATGGGGCGACGGTCGAGCCGGAGCTGTTTGACCATGACGCCAAGACGGCGCCGATCCTCGATCCAGGGACGGGTGGTGCAGGGTGCCGCGGAGCGTGACACCAGACGAACACCATCAATGTTCGCCGGCAGGATGAAGCGGTAACGGCCGTTCAGGTGGCTCGCCGGCGAGAGCGTGCGCCCGTTGGCGATGAGGCGAAGCGCGGGATCGGTGGTGGTTGCTTGTTGCGGGAGATCGTAGCCGAGTTGCGCCGCGCGGTCGGCGAGGCTGCGCCAAACGGGTTCGACCGTGGCGGCATCGGTCACCAGAGGCGCACAGGATTCCGTTTCACGGCGATGCTGCGGGTCGAGGGCGAAATCCGCATGCAGGATCAATGGCGCCGGAGCATTGGCGAACATGGCGCGGTTGCCGGTGTCGAGGTAGCTCTCGGCGGGGAGGTTGTCTGCCAGCAGGATGTCGTGGCGGCCCAGTTCCACATGAAAGTAATGGACGGCAGGGCTGCGCGGATCCGCCAGGATGGTGGCGTCGTTGATCAGCAGCCGGATGGGGATCAGGCGGCCATCGTGGAACACGGCGTGATCGGGGGAGAGATACAGGTCGCGCGACGGGCGGCCAGGTGCGAAAGCGCCGGCGCGGATACGGATCGGTTGCACCCGTGACGGATCGGCGTGACGTCGCAGGTCGATGCGGCGGTTGCCGATCCAGCGGATCGGGCGCATCGCGCCGGAGGCGGTGAGAACGGTCATGCCGGGCGCCAGGTGCTGGACGGGGATGTCTCCATCCGGTGTGGCGATGCGGGTGCCGGCGAGGAAACAGGCGATGTCGGTGGCCGCGGTACCGGAGGCGGTGGCCCAGTCGGGGTCGGTGACGGAGTAAGTGAAGGCCGAGGAACTTGTCGCTGGCGTCGGGTGTGGGCGTGAAAGTGAGGCCGGTGAGCTGGGTGACGGTGAGCGCTTCGTTGAGCGTGACGGGGGTGACGCCGTCGGAGAGATCGACGGTGCCGTCGGTGGGCAGGCCGGTGACGGTGACGGCGAGATCGCCGGCGGTGAAGGCGGCATCGGTTGGCGCGGCGATGCCGATCGAGGTGGCGCTGCTGTTCTCGGCGACGGTGAGCGAGGCAGGGGTGGTTGACGGTTCGCCGACCGGCAGGGCACCGGCGACCGTCAGCGTGCCGGAGAACTCGCCGGCGGTGGCGAAGCTCGCCGTAAACAGGAAGCCGTTCGGAATGGAGGTGGGATCGCCGGATGGGTCGAGGGGTTCGATCTCGAGGCCGTTCACGTTGGCGGGGAGCGTTTCGACGGTTGCCGGGATCACCTGCACGAAGGATGACCAGGTCGAGCCGATGTGCCAGGCGAGGTCATAGCTGCCGACACCGGGCTCGGAGGGCAGATCGACCGACGCGATGGCGGGCGAACCGGGATCGGCGAGCAGGGTAAAGGTGGTTCCGGAACTCGGGTCGAGCGCGTAGGCGACTCCGGAGGCGGTGGCGAAGTGGAAGACGATCGTGGTGCCGAGCGGGCTTTGCAGCGCGTTCTGGATGGCGGTGACGTAGTCGGGGCCGGTGAGGCCGGACGTATAAGCGGCGGGGTTTTCGAGGTTGGCGAAGGCACCTTCGAGGTGGTTGTCGAGAACGTGGGCGATGACGTTCTGCAGGGTGTCGGCACCCGAGGTGTAGGGGCTGGCGATGGTGAGGGTCTGGCCGAGCGGGTCACCGGCGAGGGAGACCTGATCGCCGGCGACCCGATAGTTGATATCGGTACCGCCGTCGCCGGTGTTGGCGATGGGAGCGAGTTCCGAACCGAGGGCGGCGTAAACCTGGGAGGTGCCGGGGGCGTTGAAAGCAGCGGTGCCGTAGCTGGATGCCTCACCCAGCAACTGGGCGAGGGCGCCGCCGAGGGAGTGGCCGGTCAGGGTGATGGTGGCGTTCGGATCATCGAGGCGGCCCATGACTGGACCTGCTGCAGGAAGGTGACGGCGTCCTTGACGTATTGCTGGAGCAGGGCGTTGGGATTGCCGGCGAGAAAGGACGAGTTGGCGAGGATGTTCTTGATCGCGGCCATCCAGTTATCGAGGTAGGTGCCGCGGAAGGCGACGACGATGTTCTTGTCGCAATCGGCGGTGTTGTCCGCGTCGATATAGGCGAAGCCCTGGAAGCCGCGATCGGGTGCGGAGATCAGGACGCAGGAATAGTCGTTGACCTGCGGCGGGACGGGTTCGGTCTCGGGATTGTATTGGTACGTGGCGAAGGCGATGCCGAGCAGGGTGGGAAGTGCGACGGTTTCGATATCGGTGCCGCCGTTGCCGTCCGGCTTGAGGGTGAAGGTCGGGTAGGGGTCGGCGTCGGCGATCGGGATGCTGCCGACGGTGCGAAGCGTGAGCTCGCCGTCACCGTATTTGACCGAGACGGTGCCGGGCGCGGCGATACCGGTGATGCCGGCGAGATCGATGGTGTCGCCTTCCTGGAAACTGGTGACGGCGGCCGAAAATTGGGTGGCATCGTCGAGGAGCAGGGTGGTTTCCGCTGAACCGTTGAAGACGATCGTGTCGGTGTCGTCGGCGGTGCCGTTGAGTTCGAAGGTTGCATTCTCCTCGATCTGGATGATGCCGCCGCCGTTGAGATCGCCTTCCAGGACAAGGGTGCCGCTGTTGGCGTCGATCACGCCGTTGTCGAGCACGGTGCCGGCGGTGAAGATGCTGCCGGACTGGTTGCCGACCTCGATGGTGCCGTAGCCGAGGATCACGCCGGTGTCGTCGATGTTGAGGGTGTCGGCGAGGAGGCCGGTGGTGCCGCCGACTTCGATGCCGCCGCCGGATTCGACGACGAGGGCGGGGGTGTCGATGGTCGGGCTGGCTTGCAGCGTGACGGTGCCGCCGAAGGCGATGTAGCCGCCATCCGAGGCGATGACCTGACCGGCGCCGGAGTTGGTATAGGCCCATTCGCCGCAGCCGCCGTTGGGGTAGCCGGCGTCGTTGTCGGCGGTGGGGATGGCGCTATCGATGGTTCCGTCGGTTTCCACGAGCAAGGTGGATCCGTCGCCGTCCACCAGGACGGTGCTGGGATTGGTGTCGTCGCCGCTGGTGGATTGCGCGGCGACGACGAGGGCGCCGGCGGTGGCGAACGCGGCTTCCTTGACCTCGAGCGTGCCGGTGTCGCCGTCGCCGACGGTTGCGGTTCCGGCGACTCCAGGGTGGAGGTATCGCCGGTGGCGGTGACGGTACCGGTGCCGCCCTGGACGACGCCGATATCGAGCAGATCGGAGATGGACCAGGTTCCGGCGTTGATTTCGACGGTTCCGGTGCCGCCGTTGTCGGCGCCGACGAAGCCCGCGGCGCTTTCGAGCGTGCCGTCCGCGGTGACGGTCACGGTGCCGGCGCCGGAAATGCCGACAACGACGGCGCCGGTGTCGGCGGTAACGGTTCCGGCGTTGATGGTCACGGTGCCGGTGCTGCCGGACTGGAGACCGACCTGAAGGTCGGCGGCGAGGTTGACATCGGCCGAGGCGGCGACGGTGAAGATGCCGGTGCCACCGTCGCCCACCTGGATGCCGGCGGCATCGGCGATGGTCGAATTGAGGCCGGTGACGATGAGGGTGCCGGTGCCGCCGGATGCGGAGCCGATGTCGATGCCGAGCGTGGTGTCGGTGACGATCAGCGAGGCGCTGTTGGAGACGGTGGCGTAGCCGGGGCCGTTGTAGCCGATCTCGATGCCGCCGGCGTTCACCGTGACGGCGGAGTGGGTGCCGCTGACGGTCAGCGTGCCCTTGCCCGCGTGCGGGCCGCCGAGGGCGATGGCCGCGCCGGTGCCGGGGTGGGAGGAGGTGGCGCTGAAGCCGGCGCCGGCGGAAACGTTGATGCTGCCGCTGCCGGTGTCACCGACATTGACCCCGCCCTCGGTGGTCAGCGTCGTGTTGACGCCGGTGAGAGTGATGGTGCCACTGGCGCCGGCGGAGCGCCCGAGCACGATGCTGGCCGAGGTGCCATTGCCGGAATTGACGCTGACGAAGGCGCCGCCGGACAGGGCGAGGCTGCCGGTGCCGGCCAGTCCCACGTCGAAGCCGCCGGTCGTGGTGGTGACGGTGGCGCCATTGACGTTCATCACGCCGCTGGCGCCGGCACTCTGACCGAGGACGACGCTGGCCCAGGACCCATCCGTGGAGTTCAGCGCCGCGGTGGCCTGGTTGGAGAGGGAGAGCGTGCCGGTCGATGCGGCGCCGACAACGACCCCGCCCTCGGTGGTGTCCAGGGCCGCGGTGGGACCGCTGAGGCCGATGCTGCCGCCACCATCGATTTCCACGGCGGCACCGCTGGCGACGGTGGCTGCGGCCTGGATGGTGCCGCCCGAACCGACGCTGATGGCGCCGGTGGTGCGAAGTTCGCCCGAGGTATCGAGCGTGCCGTTATTGAGGATGATGGAGCCGCTGTTGATGATCTCGGTGGCGGCGATGACGGCGGCGATCGAGAGGGTGGATTCGACGGTGGCTTCGGTGACGGTACCGGTGCCGGTGACGGCGCCGCCCAGGGTGAAGTCGGCGACGTCGGTCGAGCCGGGGGCGATGATGCCGGTTTCGGCCGGGTTGGTCTGGTCAGTCCATTTGGTGGGATCGGAGAAGGCGCCGGCGCCGCCGTTCCAGGAGAATGTATCGCCCACGCTGGTACCTACGGTCGGGTTAACCACTCTATTGGCGCACCGCGGTACGTGCAACGAACTGTCGGTTGCGGTGGTTTGCGGATGCGGATCAAGGAACGGGTATTCGAATTGATCAATGCCAGATGAACGCGGCGCGTCGTCGTTTCACCCCTTCCTTTCAGCCTCTCCGCTCACGACCGACCACTGACGCCCGAGCAAGCGGCGCACCGGCGCTGACGCGTTGCGCCGTCCGCGGCCCGACGTAATCCTCGTGGTAATCCTCGATCTTCTCCAGGTCGTAGAGATAATTCACCATCAGCGTCGCCGATCCTTGACGCCTTTCTCGGAGGTGTCGGCGCACATGTGGATGCGCTCCAGCCGCGCGCCATTCGACAGATGAAAATGCGCCACCGGGTCGGCGGGCTCGCCGTCCGTTGCTCTCGTTCAGCAGGTAGCGCGCGCACAACCGGGTCAGCGCCGGCTCCGCCGCACGCACCAGGGCAGGATCGCGGAACCATCGGGGCCTGGCGAGCAGCGCGGCCAGCGGGTTCTCATGCTCCGGCATCACCGCCTGCAGTGCGGTTCGTTCGTCTTCGGTCAGCAACGTGGCATCGTCCAGCAGCGGATCGAGCCAGCGGCGGAATCCGGTAACCGGCGACAGCGTGGCGTAGGCGTGCAGGTTGCGGAATTCCGCCGAGAGTTCCTCGACCACGCGCTTGATCAGGAAATTGCCGAGGCTGATTCCGGACAATCCGCGCTGGCAGTTGCTGATGGAATAGAAGATCGCGGTATCGGCCTCGCGCGGGTCGAGCACCGGCGCCTTTTCGTCGAGCAATTTCTGCACGCTGCCGGCCAGGCCCTTGGTCAGCGCGATTTCCACGAAGATCAGCGGCTCGGCGGGCATGCGCGGGTGGAAAAAAGCGTAGCAGCGGCGATCGGAATCCAGCCGGTTTTTCAGGTCGCGCCAGGAGCGGATCAGGTGCACCGCCTCATAGCCGACCAGTTTCTCCAGCAACGACGCGGGGCTGGACCAGCCGATCCGCTGCAATTCGAGAAAGCCGATATCGAACCAGGCGGACAGCAGGCCCCGGAGATCGGATTCCAGCGCATCGAGCAGCGGGTCCTGGCGGCGGTGATCGAGCAGGAAGGCGCGGAGGTCGACAAGGAATTTGCGGCCATCGGGGATGGTGGTGAACTGGGTCAGCACCTTGAGGCGCGGCGGCTCCAGGGCGCGCCGCAGGTTGGCCTGCGCCACGGCCCGCGCCGCGGGATCGGCTGCGTCCTGCACGGATTGATAGGCGCGGGCCACGGTCTCGGGGTCGGAATCGAAGGTCGCGAGCGTGCGCAGCAGCTCGAGCCGGTCGGCCTCGTTCAGGTTCAGGTAGGTTTCGGCGAGGCGCGCGGCGCGGTTGCGGGCGGAGACCTCCCCGCCCCTGGCGCGGACCACCGAGCGTATCTGCGCCTCGAACCCGTTATCCTCCTGGTCGGGGACCGAGGCAGCCATTTCGCGCCATGCCGCGGTGATGCCGGCGCAAGGCGCGGTCGAACAGGCTGGGGGAGGCAATCGGGGCGTCGCTCATTGCTGTACCGGTCCTGAAAGCGCTGGGAGTATAGCGACAACAGGGCGGATGAGACGGTCAGCTTCTGCTGAAGACGTAAGCCTGATCCTCGCACGTGAGTTGCATGCGGTTCAGACGGCCATCCCGACCCGCCTGGAAGTTGATGAAGCCGAACGGCTCGCTGCCGCGGCCGCCCGCGATGGCGGCGGACCGGCCTTCGGGATCAGGCTGGGGGCGAGCATCGCGCCATCAAAGAGGCCGAGCCGAATCCATGCGCCGGTCGTGAGCGCGTTGACTGGGTTCGCCTGCCGTCGAGCCACCCACTTAATCGAGCGCCCCGATCAGGTCTTCGGCGATCAGGCGCGCGCCGGCGCGTTGAGCCGCCTCGCCGTGCAGGAACACCCCGGCGCAGGCGGCCTCCCACGGCGCCAATCCTTGTGCCAGCAGCGCGGCGATGATGCCGGACAGCACGTCGCCGGCGCCGGCGGTGGCAAGCCAGGGCGGCGCGTTGGCATTGATCGCGGCACGGCCGTCCGGTGCCGCGATGATCGTGTCGCTGCCCTTCAGCACCACCGCGGCGCCGGTGCGCGCGGCGGCAGCGCGAACCGCGGCGAGCCTGTCGTGCCCGGCGTGCGCCGAACACGCGGGTGAATTCGCCCAGCATGGGGCGTCAGCACCGCCGCGCCACGCAACGCATCCGGCGCCCCGGCGAACGCGGTGAAGCTGTCGGCATCGGCGACGATCTGCCGGCCGGCATCGCGCAACAGCGGGAAAGCCTTCCGAGCCGCATCCGCTCCCAGCCCCGGGCCGCAAACCCAGACCGTGTGGCGCGGATCGTTCAGGATGTCCGCGAGCGGTGTATCCAGAATGATGGTGCCGGGGGAGGCGGCGCGGTACGCCTTGCGGCCACCGCGCGGCGCGGCGATGAACACCAGCCCCGCGCCGGTGCGTCGTGCCGCGTCCGCGGCCAAGCGCGCGGCGCCGGTCATTCGCGCACCGCCCAGCACCGTCACGGTGCCGCGGCTGTATTTGTGTCCTGCGGCGGCGGGCTGCGGGATGGTCCAGAGCGACGGGCCATTGGCGAAGGTGGTCGGCGCGATCGCTTGCAGCACCGAGGCGGGTAGCCCGATGTCGGCCAGCACCGTTTCCCCACACAGATCGCGGCCCGGCAGCAGCAGATGCCCGGGCTTGCGGCGGAAGAACGTGACCGTCAGCACCGCGTGCGGGGCGTAGCCGCGGATCGCTCCGGTGGCGCCATCCACGCCGGACGGCACATCCACCGCGACCACGATGCCGCCGCCCGCAGCGTGCCGGCGACCGCATCATCCAGATCCCGCGCCAGGCCGGCGCCGAACACTGCGTCGATGACCAACTCGGCCCGCGCGGCGGATGCGGGCGCGAACGGTGCGGCCGGGCCGGTGTAGCGCGCGGCAGCGGACGCGGCGGGCGATCCCGCGCGCGGCGGCCCGAGCGGCGCCACCGCAACGGGCCAGCCCTGTTCCGCCAGCAGCCGGGCGGCGACATAGCCGTCGCCGCCGTTGTTTCCGGGGCCGCACAGCACCAGCGTGCGGCATGGGCTGAGGCGGGCTCGCACCGCCCGCGCCACGGCGCGGCCGGCGTTGTCCATCAGGGTTTCGACCGGAACCGGGGACAGCGCGTCGGCGCGGGCAGATTCTGCGGGGGTCAGGAGTTCGGCAGGTTCGGCGCGCGGCATGAAATATTTCGTAGCCTCGGTTGGTATCGAGAGTCACGGATGGGGATACAGGAGGGCCGAGCCGTGATGGACGAACGCAAATTCCAGGTTACGGACACACCGCCGGCCAACAGCGGGATGCGCCACCACTCGGATTGGCTGAGCGGCGGGACGTGGTCTGAAGCGGCGGTGACGCCGTTCGACGCAGGTCCGCAGCCATGCCGCTTGTTGCGGGCGATGATGGGCGCGGCATCTTCGGCGGCAAGCGTGCCAGGCAGGAGCGGCCCTGCGCCATGGCCGATCTGTACGAGCTGGATGAGCGGGAACTGCTCGACCTCGGCATGATGGGCGGCCATACCGCGACGCCGCTGATCGCGTATTCCGCCGATCAGTCCCGCGGGTGCTGACCAGGCAGCAGCTCGACGAGGCTACAGGTCCAGGCTGAAGGGCAGGATCACCAGGTCGCGGATCGTGACGTGTGCGCGGGCGGGTCAGCATGAACAGCACGGCCTCGGCGACCTCCTTGGGCTGCATCAGGCTGCCGGCGGCCAGCGCGTCGTCCAGCTTGGCCTTCGGCCAGTCGTCGAGCAGCGCCGTCACGACCGGGCCGGGCGCGACCGCGCCGACGCGGATGCCGTGCTTCGACACCTGCCGGCGCAGCGTGTGCACGAAGGCCTGCACCGCGTGCTTGGAGGCGGTGTAGATCGGCTCCCACACCACCGGGAAAAGCCCGGCGATCGAGCTGGTGACGATGATGTCGCCGGTCCCGCGCTCGACCATGTGCGGCAGCACGGCGTGGATGGCGCGGAACGCCGCGTTGACGTTGAGGTTCAGCATGCGGTCCCAGGCGTCGGGATCGCCGCCCAGCACGTCGCCGCCGACATAGCCGCCGGCGTTGGCGTGGAAGATGTCCAGATGTCCGGTCCGCTCCAGGATGGCGCGGCATCATGGTCGCCGACGCTGGCGCGGATCGAGCAGGTCGACGACGAGCGGGACGGCGTCGGGGCCGAGCTCGGCGCAGAGTGCTGTCGAGCGTGTCCTCGGCGCGGTCGATCAGCACGACGCGCGCGCCGGCGTCGCAGCAAGCGTGCGGGCGCATTGCGAGGCCGATGCCGGAGGCGGCGCCGGTGATCGCCGCGACCTTGCCGGTCAATGGCTTGCGGTCATATCTCACCCCGTTTCGAGTTGCGTTCAGGCCCGGCCGTGCGACACGCGCGACCGCCGCGCCAGCGAGTCGACGATCACGGCGATGGCAAGCACGCCGCCGGTGATCATGTAGCGCAGCGAGGACGACAGATCGAGCAGCGTCAGGCCGCTGGCGATGGCCTGGATGACGATGATGCCGAGCAGCGCCGAGTAGGCGCTGCCGCGTCCGCCGAACAGGCTGGTGCCGCCGATCACCGCGGCCGCGATGGCGTTGAGGTTGACGTCGCCGGTGCCCGCCTGCTGGCTCGCCGAGGCCAGCCGCGCGGCCGACAGCACGCCGCCCAGCGCCGCCAAGCGTGGCGCACAGCACGAAGGCGCTGGTGTAGATGCGCGCGCACATTGATGCCGGCGCGCCGTGCCGCTTCGCGGTTGCCGCCGACCGCGATCATCGAGCGGCCCCAGCGGGTGCGGCGTCAGGGCGTAGTCCATCGCGACGACCAGACCCACGAACAGGCCGAACATCCACGGCACGCCGCGATCGCGATTGAGGTAGTACACCGCGAATTCGACCGCGACGATGAACACCAGCGCGCGTGCGGCGATCCCGGCCAGCGACGGCGGCGACAGCCCGGCCGCGCGGCGCTGCGCCGCGTGCCGGCTGCCGGTGATGAAGATCGCGATGCCCGCCGACCAGCACCAGCGCCGTAGGCCACCGCGTGCGGCATGACCAGCGTCTGCCCGAGGTTCACCAGCCGGCGAGCCGTAGGGCAGGTTGATCGAGCCGGTGGCGCCCAGCAGGTAGAGCTGCAGCCCCAGCACGGCGAGCAGACCGGCCAGCGTCGAGACGAAGCTCGGCATGCCCAAGCCGGTTGAACAGCACGGCATACAGGATGCCGATGGCGCCGCCCGCCAGCAGCGCCACGACGATCGCCGCGCCGACCGGCCAGCCCATGTTGACCCACAGCACGCCGACCAGCGCCGAGGCGAAGCCGCTGACGGAGCCGACCGACAGGTCGATCTCGCCCACCATCAGCACGCAGACGATGCCCAGCGCGATGACGCCGACGGTGGAGGAATCGAACAGCAGGTTGACCAGGTTGTTGCTCGACAGGAAGACCGGGTTGAGGGTCTGGAAGACGGTCCAGATGATCACCAGCCCGACCACGACCGGCAGCGAGCCGAGATCGCCCGAGCGCACGCGGTCGGCGAAGCCGCGGATGCGCGCCGCCGAAGCCGGCATCGTGGCGGACGCGGCTGTCCGCGCGGTCGAGCGCGCCGCTCATGGCGCGCGATGTCCCGTTGGCGCCTGCCGGCGTTCGTGCCGGCGCGAGACGGCGTTGTCGGTGGCGCCGGTGATGGCGCTGACCAGTTCCTGGTTCGAGGAATCGGGGTAGAAGATGCCGTTGTTGCGGCCCAGCCGCAGCACCACGATGCGGTCGGCCACGGCGCGCACGTCCTCCATGTTGTGGCTGATCATGATGACGCCGAGGCCGCGGTCGCGCACGCGCTCGATCAGGTTCAGCACCTCGGCGGTCTGCGCGACGCCGAGCGCCGCGGTGGGCTCGTCCAGCATGATCAGCTTCGGATCGAGCAGCAGCGAGCGGGCGATCGCCACGGTCTGACGCTGGCCGCCGGACAGCGAGGCGACCGGCTCGCGCACGCTGGGGATGCGGGCGGACAGCTCGTTCAGCAGCGTCCAGGCGCGGATCTCCATCGCGACCTCATCCAGCGCCAGCGGGCGCAGTTCGCGGCCGAGGAAGATGTTGGCGACGACGTCGAGGTTCTCGCAGAGCGCGAGGTCCTGGAAGACGGTGGCGATGCCGAGCGTGAGCGCGTCGTTCGGTCCGTCGAGGGTGACCGGGTTGCCCTGGAAGGTCATGGTGCCGCTGGTCGGCTGGTGCACGCCGGCGAGGATCTTCACCAGCGTGGATTTGCCCGCGCCGTTGTCGCCGACCAGGGCGACGACTTCGCCGGCGTGAACATCGAGATCGACGTCGGTCAGCGCCGAGACGGCGCCGAACTGCTTGGAGATGCCGCGCAGGCTCAGCACGGCATCTGCGTCGGTTCGGGTGCTGTCGGATACCATCGTCAGTGCCCTGGATCAGGGCGTGATGCCGAGCTTCTTGCAGTCCGCGGCGTAGCTGCCGGTGCACAGCACCGAGGCGGACTCGATCGGCTTGCCGTTGATGGTCTTGTCGATGATCTCGGCCTTCAGGTTCTTGGCGGTGATCAGGGTCGGCGTGAACAGCCTGGTGGGCGTGCCGAACAGCGTCGTGTCGGCCTTCGGGGTCTCGCCGCCCAGCAGCGCGACCACCACATCCGCCGCGGCGCCGCCGACGATCTCGCTCGGCTTGGAGATGGTGTTGTACTGGTCGCCGGCGATGATGAGCTGCAGCCCGGCGATGGTCGCGTCGTTGCCGGTGACCGGCGGCACCGGGTTGACGCCGGCGGCCTTGAACGCGGCGATCGTCGCCGCCGGCGGTGCCGTCATTGGCGGCGACCACGCCGATGATCTTCTTGCCGAAGCGCGAGATCTGTCCGCTGACCCATTGCTGCGCCTTGGGCGGCATCCAGTCCGGCGTGTCGTATTCGGCCAGGGTGGTGTAGCCGCTGCCCTCCAGGCCTTCGTGGATGCCCTTCTTGATCAGCCCGGCCGCCGCATCGGTGGGCGAGCCGTTGACCTCGAGCAGCCCGACATCGGCGGTGGGCACCGATTCGGCCTTGAGATGATCGACGAGCGACTTGGCGATGACCTTGCCGATCTCCTCGTTGTTGAACGACACGTAGAAATCGGCCGGGTGTGGCCGGAATCGGCCGGTCGTAGGCGACGACCTTGATGCCCTTCGCCTGCGCCTGCTTGACCAGCGAGGCCGCGGCGGTGGAGTCCACCGGGTCCAGCACGATCGCCTTGGCGCCCTGCGAGATGACCGAGTTGAACTGCTGCTGCTGGCGCGCGGCGTCGCCGTCGGCGTTCTGGTACAGCACCTTGCAGCCCGGCGCAGAGCTTGTGCATCTCGGCGACGAAGCCGGGATGATCATGCTCCTCGTAGCGGGTCGAATTCTGGTCGGGCATCAGGAAGGCGACTGTCGCGTCGGTGGGCGGAGCGGCGGTTGCCGCGGTGCCGCCGAGCAGACCGAGGGCCAGCGCGGCCGTGGCCGAGCGTGCCGTGGAGTGACCGCATGGTGTGACGCATCATTCTGTTTGCTCCCTATCGATGTCGGTTCAGACGCACGGTGCTGCGGCAATTTGCTCAGCTACCGGATGCGGTGTCCAGGCGCCCCGCCGTTTGCGGCGCGACGCTGCTGCTTTGTTGCGCGCCTGGGTCAGCCAGCCATTCCGCCGCATCAACAGATGCGTCCGGTGCGGCGGTCCAGCGGGTCGCGCGGCAGCACGCGATGGACCAGCACCAGCCGGGCGAGGGCGTGCCTGGGTGGGTCCTGTGTCGCGGCGGCTTCCCACGCCATCGCGGCGGCCGAGGTGAGATGGTACAGCGCGGATGCGGCCTGGCGTGCCAGCGATTCATCGCGCTGCGCTGCTTCGGCCAACTGCACGGCACGATCCAGCGCCGGACGGGCGCCGTCCAGCGGTGCGCGATCGAGCAGGGAACGCACGTGCTGGTCCAGCGCCGTCAGCGCGTCTTCCCGCCGGGCGGCGCGCAACACATCGAGGGCCACGATGTTGCTGGTGCCCTCCCAGATCGATCCCAGATGCGCATCGCGCAGGATGCGCGGATCGGGCCATTCCTCGATATAGCCGCAGCCGCCACGCACCTCCATCGCATCACCGGCGACCACGCGGGCATCGCGGCAGGCACGGAACTTGATCAGCGGCGTCAGAATGCGCAACAGCGGGTAGGCGCCGGGTCACCGGCATCGGCGCGGCGCAGCGCCTCGGCGGTCTGGAACATCATGCTGCGCGCCTGTTCGGTGCGGATCGCCATCTTCAGCAATTGCCGGCGCATCAGCGGCAGCTCGATCAGGCGGCGGCCGAACGCGGTGCGGCGGTGGGCGATGAACAGCGCCTCGGTCAACGCGCGGCGCATCAGGCCGGCGGCGCGTACGCCATTGGACAGGCGGGAGTTGTTCACCATGTCGGCCATCTGGCGGAAGCCGGCACCGATATCGCCGATCAGATACGCGCGTCGCGCCTTCGAGGCGGATTTCGCCGCTCGCCATGGATCGCGTGCCGAGCTTGTCCTTCAGCCGCACGATGCGGAACGCATTGCGCGTTGCCGTCCGGCAGCATGCGGGGCAGCAGGAAGAGGCTGACGCCCTTGATGCCGGGCGGCGCGCTGTCGGGCCGCGCCAGCACCATCGCGAGTCCGGCATCGGCGTTGGAGCAGAACCATTTGTCCCCGGTCAGGGCCAGGTGCCATCCGGGTTAGGTGCGGCGCGCACCTCGGTCGCCCCAACATCCGATCCCGCCCCCTGCTCGGTCATGAACATCGCGCCCTGGCAGAGCGTATCGAGGTCCTGACTGGTCAGCGCCGGCAGATATCGTGCCACCAGCGCCGGATCGCCGAATTTGCGCAGCGTGCGCGTCAGGCTGTCGGTCATGCTGACCGGGCACATCAGGCCAAACTCCGCCTGCACGAACAAATAGGTCAGCAGATACTTGGCGATCGGCGGCATCGGCTCCGGCCAGCCCAGAACGCCGGGCGCATGCGACAGCGCGGCAAGGCCGAACTCGCCGAACGCAAGACGCTCCATCTCCGATACGCCGGATGCTTGTCGATGATGTCGATGTCCTCGCCGGTACGCGAGCGGGTGCGCAACACCGGCGGATTGCGGTCGGCAACGCCGGCGAGTTCATCGAGCGTGGAACCCGCGAGCGCCCCAAGCCGATCCAGGTGCGGGACAGATGGCGATAAAGATCAGGCGGGAGATACAGCGCAGCAAGCCGACCGAGCGCCGGGTCGGCACGGTAAAGATTGAGGCCGCTGGAGTCGGGGATGGCGGAGGTCATGGCGCTTGTCTCCAAGCAGGCGCGCGCAGCCGAATCTGGGCAGGCGGCGATGACCGGCAATCCTTCCGAAACGGCGAAGCGCAGCACGAGCAAGGTCGGCTTCGCCGGATAAGAGAATCGCGTTCAGTCAGGTGCGAGATGCAGGACACGTCAGTGCTTTCTCGTCATGGCGCACCGTTCAGAGATCACACCGATTTCGCGCCACGGGATCGATGGACCGTATCCATCACCGGCCTGCCTCGACCAAGCTCGCGCGACCTCGCCGATAATTGACAGGACTGAAAATTTGCCGCGCGGATCGTCTGATCCGCACGGAAGCCTTGGATGTCCTCCGGCCGTGAAGCGCCGACGGCCTCGATATTCTCAATGATGTCCCTTAAACGCCGCGACGGATCGTTAGAAGGAACGTCGGCCTCACGGCTGACGTTCTCGTTCACGTCGCGGCTTGAGCTGCCTTTGATGAGATCGGCCTGTTTCCTAGCGGTCCGCCGGCGATTCGTCGATACGCTCAGTCCCGGTGCGACACGCGGCCCGCACAATCGAACGCGGCCAGCGGATAATGTCGGGACCGCCTCGATGGTGATAATGGGCCTCTAATCGAACAGAGACTGATGCCGCGACGATTGCAATTCCGCCCGCATGCGGTTCATCCGCTGCCAGCGTGGCGATGACCTATCCGGGTCCATGGATGATTCAGCGCCCCTTTCAGGCGCCATCAGCCCTCTGGGGATCATGACTTACGAAGCCGTGAAAGACCACCGGATGCACCCTCACCCACCAGAATCGCCCGCACATCATTCACATTCGTCAGCGTCGGCCCGGTGCGCACCAGATCCCCCAGCCGATCGAACAGCGTGTAACTATCATGCGCCGCCAGCACCGCACGCGGCGACAAATCCGCCGCACGGGCGCGCGCCAGCGTATCGGGCGTAATGATCGCGGCCGCCGCATCCTCGGTGCCATCGATCCCATCGGTATCGCCTGCGATGGCATATACATCCGCCATCCCGGCCAATCCGATTGCCAGCGAAAGCAGAAACTCGGTATTGCGACCGCCACGGCCGGCGGGGCCTCGACCAATCGTCACGGTGGTTTCGCCGCCGGAGAGCAGCAACGCGGGCGGTCGCACCGGATGGCCATGCGTGCGGATGGAGCGGACAATCCCCGCCATCAGGGTGCCGACCTCCCGCGCCTCGCCTTCCAGCGCGTCGCCCAAGATCAGCGGCGTCAGGCCGTGGGCGCGAGCTTCTTCCGCGACACGGAACAGCGCCATCATCGGCGTAGCGATCAGGCGGAATTCGGCGTTCGCCAGGTCCCCGGGCTTCGGGGTCTCATCGGCGGCGCGCTCCAGATGCGCGAGGACATTGGGCGCCGGTTCGATCCCATAGCGCGCCAGGATTTCGCGCGCATCGGCGAACGTCGTCGGGTCCGGCACGGTGGGACCGGACGCAATCACCGCCGGATCGTCGCCCGGCACGTCGCTGATCGCCAGCGTCACCACCCGCGCGGGCCAGCCGCGGCGGCAAGCCGGCCGCCCTTGATGGCGGACAGGTGCTTCCGCACGCAGTTCATCTCGGTGATGTTGGCGCCGGAGGCGAGCAGCGCGCGATTGATGGCCTGCTTGTCGTCCAGGATCAGGCCAGGGGCGGGGAGAGCGCAGAGGGCCGAGCCTCCGCCGGAGATCAACGCGAGTACAAGATCGTCGGCACTCAGCCCCCGCACGCATTCCAGCAGACGGCGCGCGCCGCGTTCGGAATTTGCGTCGGGAACCGGATGAGCGGCCTCGATCACCTCGATGCGGCGGGTCGGGACCGCATGGCCGTAGCGCGTCACCACCGTGCCGGTCAGCGCAACGTCGGGCCATGCGTCTTCCAGCGCGGCGGCCATCAGTGCGGCGGATTTGCCCATGCCGACCACGATGCAGCGGCCGGCGGGCTTCGGCGGCAGGTGGGACGCGAGCACCGCGCGCGGATCGGCCGCCTGGACCGCGGCGTCGAACAGTGAACGGAGCAGGACACGGGGAGGGACAGAAACGGCATGGCGTCAGGCCCGCGCGTGCATACGCCGGCGACGCACAAGGCCCAGCAGCAGGATCGCGCCGGCCAGCACCGCCGGTGTGGAAGGTTCCGGGATCGCCTGAAGCGCGACGGAGGCGAGCAGCCGTTCGCCCGTCTCGGTCGGATGATGCTCGTCCCAGAACAAGTAACTGTCCGGCGTGGCGCAGACGGAGTCCCCGACGAGACATGGATCGCTGACATCGGTCAGACCGAAGCGGCGCGGGATTCGCGACCGCGGCATCCACCAGCCCGTACGCATCGATGATGTGCAGATCGATGCCGTCCGCCGCTGCCTCGGATTCCAAGGTAGCATCAAGGACGCATCAAAGCCGGCAACGACGGCTGGAAATGGCGGCGGCCTCCGCGGGTCCCAGCGCCAGCGCGGCGGGCGTCTTGCCGAGATCAGGCACATCAGCGCGACCAGATTGCGGGCGCCGTCGGCGGCAAGATCACCGACAAAGCTCGCGATATTGCCGAGGACGGCTGACGCATCGGCCAAGGCTTGTGCCGGGTTGCCCGCGTCGTGGGCGAAAATGTAATCGAGGTCGTTGCTGCCGATCGACAGCGTGTAGAGCGCATTCGGCGCGGGCGCCGGCACCGCGGCCTGGAACATGCCGATCTGCGAAGTCGGCAAGGGGGTTGCCGGCCGACGGCAACAAATCGCCCGGCAGACCCGGCGTAGCTGCCGAAGGCACCGGCGGACGCACCGCCCACCGCGAAATCGGTGCCTCCGGCCAAACTGGGGCGCGGGGATCCAAGCCCGAGCGCCTGGGACAGATCCTGCACCCAAACCGGGCCGTTGCTGAACACGCCGTAGCCGTTGACCAGGGCGTAGGGCGGCGCCACGGGTCCATCCCGCCCGTGCCGATATAGGCGTTTCCCGCATCCGAGAGGCTGTCGCCGAACGCGTACATCACGGGGAACGGCGCCGCGACGGCGACGGCCGGCATCAGAGAAGCGGCGAACAGCAGGGCACCGTAAGCAATGCGGATTGTCGGCATACCTGCCTCTCTCAGGACCGTGGAGAGGAATAGCTTTGCCGGCACGCCGGGGGAAGCGGCAGTCGGGTGGGTCGTGCAATCCGGATCGAGCGGAGCACGGGCGATCGGGCGTCCACGCGGTCGAGATTGCTTCGGCCTCGGGCCTAACAAGAGGATGGTGAGCCGGTGCGGTTCGCCCTGGATCGCCACGGCGCTTCGCGCCTCGCGATGACTGGGGGCGTCCGGGTGCGAACTCTCACGCGCGATTGCTTCGGCCCCTCGGGCCTAACAAGAAGATGGTGAGCCGTTGCCACGGCGCTTCGCGCCTCGCGATGACTGGGGGCGTCCGGGTGCGAACTCTCACGCGCGATTGCTTCGGCCCGCTTCGCGGGCCTCGCAATGAGAGTCGTTCTTCGTTAAATTCCCGAAATGTGTTATCGGCATGAAAGTTTGCGGCTCGGCGCACCGCTGGGTTGGCATCATCGCCGCGTTGGGCACGGGGTGCGGGTGATACCGGCGGCATATGTGAAGCCGTATGTGAAGCGCAACAAGACCGACGCACGCAATGCCAAGGCGATCTGCGAGACGGTGAGCCGCGCCAACATGCGGTTCGTGACAATCAAGACCGTGGCGCAGCAGGCCGCGCGCGGGGTGGAACGCTCGCTCGATCTGCTGACCCGCCAGCGCACGCAACTGATGAACAGCGTTCGCAGCCTGCTGGCGGAGGTCGGCATCGTCGCGCGCCCCGGCGAGCGTGGCTTTGCAGAGCTGCTGGCGGTGCTGGCTGATGAGGCGGCGGAGATGCCCGAGGCGCTGCGAGAGGCGTTGTATCTGATAGCCCGACACATCGAGGCGCTGTCGGCTTCCATCACCGTGCTGCAAGCGCGGATCGAGGCGGTCGTGCGCACCAATCCGGCGATGCGGCGGCTGATGACGATCCCGGGGGTTGGGCCGATCACCGCGCACGCGGTGGTCACGGCGATCGGGGATGGGCGACATTTCCGCTGCGCACGGGATTTCGCGGCATGGTGCGGGTTGACGCGGCGGAGCTGCCACGGCCGGGAAGTCGCGCGGCGGCAGGATCAGCCGGCAGGGCGAGACGCGGTTGCGCACGCTGTTTGCACTGGGGGCGAGCACGGTCATGCGGCATGTGCGCACGCACGGTGATCGCGCCACGGAGTAGCAGCCGGGATACTGGCGCGCGGCCGGTGAAGGTTGCGGTGATCGCACAGGCGGCGAAAACCGCGCGGATAGCTTGGGCGGTAATGACCTCGGGCGAGGCCTATCGCGCTGCGGCACGGGTCGCGGCCTGAGTGATGCAGCCCGACCTGGCCCAGCCTGGCACAAAGATGGTGAGCCGGCCACGGCGCTCGCGAGACGGGGCGCGCGCGGTGCCCGATGGGAGTGCAGGCCGGGACAAAGAAACGGCGCGTTGAGCCGGACAAGAGACCTCCCTTTCCGGTCAGAGGAGCGGCACCGATCGTTTCCCCTGGCCGGTGACCCGGCAAGGAGCAAACAGCAGCGACGGCACAAGGGTGAGGATCTGGGTCGGGACACTCCGTTCTGTCATCGCGCCGCTCAGCGCGCCGCAATGCTTGGAACCCGATCCGCGTCACCGATCGTGGCCAGCGGTCAGCATCCCGCGGCTTTGGAGGACTTGCTCCGTTAGCCAGGTCCGTTAGCCAGGGCGCTGCTAACCGGGAACGGGGACCCCTGCGTCCTCCGCAGCCGGACGCCCTCGCCGCGCGACGCGCACAGCCGGCACCGGCACCTCGCCCGCGACAGCGTCGTGCAGCGCCCGCACCCGTGTTTCCTGTTGCGCTCGCAGGGTCCCCGCCTCGGCAAACCACGTCCGCATCCGCGCTGCGCGTTCCCGCCGCAATCCGGGGTTTCGCAGCAGCCGGGCCAGGGCCTCGGTCCATGCCTCGGGCCGTTCCGGCACCAGCAGCGCGCCGCTCTCCGAGCCCGAGCGCATCGCGGTAGGGACCGACATCCGACGCCACCACAGCCAGGCCCAGCGCCGCGTAGTCCATCGCCTTGATCGCCGACTTCGCGGCGGTGAACGGCGTATCCACCAGGGGCGCGATGCCGACGTCCCATCCATGGTGCCGGCACATCCAGCTCACGAACCCCGGGTAGGATGCCGTCGCGCTGGGCGGCAGAGCCGGGCGGTGCACCCAACCGGGCAGATTTGCGCGGGCGCTCACGCCCAGCATGTCGAAGTGGATGCGTCCCGGAAACGCCGCGTGCAGCCGTTCCAGCGCCGGTTCGACCAGCGCGAAATCCGCATCGTGCGTGGCGGTGCCCATGAACAGCACCCGCATCGGGCCGCCCCGATGCGCATCCGCATCCGGACGCATGGACCCAAAGCCGCTCATCGAGCGCGTTGGGCACCACGACCGCATCGGTCCGCGCATCGGCAGCCGCCGAGCGAGCGCGGGGGTGGAGACCCAGACGGTGCCGGCCTCCTGCACCAGGCGCTGCACCACCCGCGCCCGCGGCCGCAGTGTCGCGGCGTCGGGGTGCGAGCGGGGCAGGTCGAACAGATCGTCGTCCAGATCGTAGATCAGCCGCATGCCGGTGGCCCGGCAATGCCGGACCAAGCGCGCCCGCGGTGTCCAGCGCCTCGATCGCGTGCCGCTGCGTGATCATCGCGTCGGCGCGGTAGCGCCGCGCTTCGTCGGCATCGGCGATCACCCAATCGAGGCAGGCGGCCTCGGCAGTATGATCCAGCGGCTGCACCAGCCGGATATACGCGCAGGGGGTCATGCCGCCGTCGGTGAAACGCTCCGGCACCACCACCGCGCTGATGCGCCCCGGCCGGCGCAGATCGACCAGCGCCGAGCGCAGCGCCGGCTTCGTCAGATAGCCCGAGGCATAGAAGTCCGCCGTCGCGGGGCGTTCCGCCGGCGCCGGCGCTTCATTCGCCAGCAGCGCCGCCCGCACCTCACGGAACACGCCGGATCAGCTCGGCGGCGGAGCGCCTCGGGATCGACCAGCCAGGTCAGCGGCCGGCCCTTCAGCCGCTCGGGAAACGCGCCGATGGCGCTCGCCGACGACGGGCAGGCCGGCCGGCGATCGCCGCACTGAGCGTGTAGCTGTAGGTCTCCGGCCATTGCGCCGGAAACCACGCGACGTGCGGCGCCGCCTTCTCGAGCAGGTCGGGAAGGTCTGCATCTTCGTATTCGCCGGAGACCTTGAGCCGCCGGGCCACCGTCTCGGGCAGATCATGCTCGGGGTAGCCGATCAGCCGCAGGTCGAGCATCGAAGACCCCGGGGACTCCGCCACCGAGGTCACGGCCGGCAGGCCCTTCTGCTCGGCCAGGACGCCCAGCAGCACGACCCGAAGCTTCTGGCCCTTGCCGAGCGGCGGCAGAGTGATGTTCCACGGCCCGGACGCCACCGCCTCGTGCGGGGCCACCACTGCCTGATCCCGCACGCCGTAGCGGATCAGCCGCCGCCGTACATCCTCGCTGGGACAGATCACCCGGTCCGCCTCGAGGAACAGCCAGTTGCGTTCGCGCCGCCAGGCGGTGATGTCGCGTGCGCCATGGCTCGCCCGGTCGGCAATGCAGGCGTCGCAGCCGGCCGCCTCGGGCTCGCCGCAATAGGCGCCATCCAACCAGGGAAGCAGGTTCACCTGCGGGCAGATCGCGAAGTAGTCGTGCACGGTCAGGTCGAACGGCACCTGCATGCGATGGATCAGCGACCGCACATCGAGATCGACGCCCATCGTGTGATGCACGTGCACCCGGCCCACCCCGGCCGAGCGCAGCAGGGTGGCCAGATCGTTGAGGCGCTCGGGATCGAAGGTGACGCCGGCAAAGCCCTCCAACTGCGGCGCGCCGATCTCCACCCCGCGCTGCGCCGTGGTGAGTGACAGGAACAGCGCGCGTCCCCGCGTCTGCGCCAGCAGATCATCGATCTGGCGTTGCACGCCGCCGCCCAGCCCATGGGAGACCAGCAGGATCACCGGCCGCGCGAGCCGCTGGAACAGCGCCGCGGTGAGCGCGAACCGGTACGGGCCGGCCTGGTTGCGCGCCACGTAACGCTCCACCCTGACGGAGAAATCGGGCCAGCGCTCGGCGAGCACCTGCTGCGCCTTGCGATCGCGCACGGCCCCTCGGCCAGGAAGCTCACCCGGCCCTTGTGATAGACGTAGGTGTCGCAGGCGAGCGCGTGGCGCCAGCCGAGGGCCAGCGCGCGCTGGCAGAAATCCACCTCTTCGCCATAGCCGCGGCCGAACGCCTCGGCATCGAACGGCCCGACCTCGTTCAGCGCGGCGCGCCGGATGTACATGCAGAATCCGACGGTGGTCGGCACATCGACGGTGCGGCCGGCATTCGCCTGGCGGGCGACCTCGTCCAGCGCATCCACGCTGAGTTCGAAGGCGGGCGGGCCGCCCGCGAAGCTGGGGTAGCCGCAGATCGTCGCGTTGTTCGACAGCGGCGAGACGGAGGCGATGCGCTGGCTGGCATAGGCATGGCCTGCGAGCCGGGTGAGCCAGCCGGACGGGACCTCGGTATCACTGTTCAGCAGCACGACGTCGTGGTCGGCCGCGGCGGCAAGGCCGGCATTGGCGGCGCTGACGAAGCCCTGGTTCTTCTGGCTGCGCAGCAACACGATCCGGCCGGTGGCGCGCAACTGATCGAGCCAGGCAGAGAGCGCCGGCTCGGGCGAGGCGTCGTCGATCACGATCACCCGGCCGGGCGGGCGGGCCTGGTCGCGCAGGACGGATTGCAGGCAGCGCTGGGTTTCCTCGAGACCGCGATAGACCGGGATGATGACGTCCACCACGACGCCGCGGGGACAGGGCGGCAGGTCGCGGCGCGAGGGCAGGAACTCCGCCACTTCGAGCTTCGGCTCGGTGGCCCAGCCCCGGTGGCGGCCGAACAGCATATGATAGAGCAGCACGTTGCCGGCGGCTTCCGGATGCTGCTCGGCGTACCACAGCGCGTCGAAATGCGGATGCGGATTGCGAAGCTGGCCGGCGCCGAAGCGCAGATAGTGCAGCAGGGAATCCATCCCGGTTTGCGCCACGTCGCGGTAGAGCGCGCGGTACCAGGCGCCGTCGAAGAAGGCGTTGGGATCGCGTCCTTCGTTCGCCCCGAAATGGACGTAGTGATGGAGCGGGTCCGTGCCCCGAACGTCCGGGTAGTGTTCGACGTACCACGTCTCGTCGAACAGAAGTCTCAGATCACCCGCGGCCGACTGGTCCACCTAACCCCCACTCCTACATCATGCGGCGATGCGCAGCACCGCATAGAACTCGGCCCTGGGCTTCACCGTGGGGTACAGCCGCTCGACCCGGAACGGCGACAGCCCATACTGCGCCAGCCGGTTCATCAGCCACAGAAAACTGTCGGGCGTGAACTGCCAGGCCCTGGCATCGAGGTATCCGACCCGGCGCGCATCCGGCGCAGGATGTCCGCCATCGCGCGCCCGTGCTGCTCCTCGGCCGGCCGTGACTGAGGGGCCGGGCCGTGGTCCCCATCCCAGTGCCGCGCCGCGTCGGCGTGCGCGCCGTGGAACAGCGGCGCCACGAGGGCCCGTGCACCGTGCCGGGTGCGCCGCTGTGCGAAGGCATCCAGCACCTCGGGCAGCCCGCTGTCCGGCAGGAAGTGGTCGGCGGTATATCGCCGGTCAGGCAACCCCACGAAATAGCGGGCGCCGGGTTTCAGCACGGCGCTGACGTATGTCAAATGACTGATGAGGCAGGGCTGGTGGTCCAGGCTGCCCAGCGCCACCACGGCATCGAACTGTTGCCTCAGCAACTGACGATACGGTTCGCCCTGCCAGACCACGTCGATTTTCGCTACCTCGCCGGCCGCGCCCGGCCTGGCGCTGCAATTCCGCTTCGGAGAATGCGTCCAGGGTGCGGACCTGCCGATCGCCTTCCGGAAAGGCCGGGTGCGCGCCCGGCCCGATCTCCAGCGCCACGCCGTCTTTCGGTACCAGCGCCAGGAATGAGGGCCGGTCGGTGACCGCGGATGCCGGCCGTCCCTCGGGCCGGCCGTACGCCGTGTAATGATGTCGGGCCTCGGCGGCGGAAAGCCCTGCCAGGTCGTGATTGAGCGGGTGCTTCTGATAAAGCACAAGGTCGAATGGCGGCGGCAGTTCATGCTCCGCGTCCGCCACCTTATTCACAGTCCGCTCCAGGTCCGTTCGGTTGTCCGCCGCAAGGCTTACCGCCCTCCGCTTGCCGCGCGCAACGATCGTCATGAAAAAACGAGCAGCGCCGCGCCGCCGAGCAGCAACAGGAACAGCGGATGCGGCTCGGCCACCGCGAAGATCAGGGTCGCGATCAGGGTGGCGGCGTATGCGGCCCAGGAATGTTCGGTGCCGCGGATCAGCGCGAGGCCGCTGGCGATGGTCAATCCCACCGCGACCGGGGCCAGCCCCTGCTCCACCAGCGGGCGCCAGGCGGCTGCGCCGGCGCGGCGCCAGGTCCGCGCGGTCAGATACGCCAGGATCGAGGACGGGCCGAACATGCCGAGGAGCGAGACGGCGGCGCCCGCCGGTCCGGCGGCGCGCTGGCCGACGAGCAGGACGATCAGCGATCCGGGGCCCGGCGCGGCGCGGGAGATCGCGAATGCGTCGAGGAATTGCGGGCCGGTCATCCAGTGATGCACGTCCACCGACGCGTGCTGCATCTGGGGGAGCACGCCGGCACCGCCGCCGACCGAGAGCAGCGACAGCAGGGAGAACAGCCCGGCGAGCTGCAGGAGCACGTTCATTGGACGGGCCGGGTGAGCCAGGTCAGCAGCAGGCTGGCAGGCACCAGCACGATCAGTGCCCACCATAGCGGCACACCGATGATTCCCACCGAGACGGCGGTGACGGTCGCGATCCCGACGCCCAGCACCGAGCCGAGGCTGCGGCGGCCCATGCGATAGCCGGTCGCCAGATTGAGGCCGATCGCCACGGCGCCCATCCCGCCCAGGAACCGACCCAGCGCGGCGCCATACGGCCCCGCCTGCAATGTCAGATACACCGCGCCGATCACCACGTAGAATGCAATCGGCGGCAGCAGCAGCCCGGCGACCGAGACGGTCGCGCCGGGAATGCCGCGCAGTTCCGAGCCGATGAACACCGCGAGATTGACGTTGTTGGCGCCTGGAATGATCTGCGACAGTCCGTAGGCGGTGAGGAACTGCCGGTCATCCATCCAGCCTTGCCGCTGCACCGCCTCGCGGCGGATCCATGCCACCAGACCGCCGCCGAAGCTCATCGCGCCGATGTTCAGGAAACCGACGAACAGGTCCCGCAGCCGGGTGCGTGCGTCCGGGTCATGCCCCCGCGGTGTCAATTGTCTTCGCTCGCCACAATGCCGGCCGTTGTTGGTGGGTGAAGGCCGGGCGGTGCCGGCCGTGATCGTGCCATACAGCGCAAGGGGAGCCGCGCGGCAAGTCTCCGCGCCTGGTGTCGTTTGGAGGAAGGCCCCGCGCAAGAACGCTTTTTGGGGCGTGTGAGGAAAATTGCGGATGTGACGAGAATGCGCCCGGGCATCGTCAGTGAGGCTCGATCATGCGCTGGATTCCTGCTTTCGCAGGAATGACGGCGGGGTGGGTCGTGCGATTTCTTCACAGCCCCGCACAGAGTCGTTTGGCTTGAAACTAATCCTCCTTGCTTACCACCGTCCCGATGGTCGTCCCGCCATCGATCACCAGCGTGTGGCCGGTGACGAAGCTGCCCGCCCGGGATGCGAGGAACACCGCGGCGCCGGCGATCTCGTCGGGCTCGCCGATGCGCTGCAACGGCGTGTCGCGCGTGCGCTTGCGGTAGAGGTCGGGGTTCTCCCACAGGGCACGGGCGAAGTCGGTGCGGATCAGGCCCGGGGCGATGGTGTTGGCGCGGATGTTCTGCGGCCCCCACTCGACGCAGATGTTGCGCGCGAGCTGCATGTCGGCCGCCTTGGAGATGGCATAAAGGCCGAGCTGCGGGGAACCGCGCAGTCCGCCGATGGAGGAGATGATGATGATTGATCCGCCGCCGCGCTCGGCCATTTGCGGCAGCGCCATGTTGCAGAGCCAGAAATTGCTGCGGACATTGGCGCCCATGATGCGTTCATAAACATCGTCGGAGGCGCCTGCCGCCGGGCCCATATACGGATTCACCGCGGCGTTGCAGACCAGCACGTCGATGCCGCCCCAGAGCGCGACGGTGCGGTCCACCAGGTTCTGGAGTTCCTCCTTCCGCGCGATGTGGCACGGGATGACGGTCGCCTCGCCGCCTTTGGCGCGGATGCCTTGCGCCACTGTTTCGCAGAGGTCCGGCTTGCGGGAGGAGACGACGACTTTGGCGCCATGCTCGGCCAAGCGTTCGGCGATGGCGCGGCCGATGCCTTTACTGGAGCCGGTGACGACGGCGACCTTGCCGGTGAGGTCGAAGAGCGACATGCCAATTCCTCCTGCGTTCAGGGCAGTATGAGGCGGTGGTCCGGCAGTGTCAGCAGGCGAGGCGAGGCTGGGCCGCCGTTCCGAGGAACGGCGGCTTCAGAGGCTCAAACGGAACGAAGCAACCCGAGTTGGGTCAGCGCGGTAACACCGTCATCCAAGCCGATCTCCTCGATGATCCTGCCGTCCTTGAGTTTCAGGACGGTGACGCCGGTAAAATGCATCCGCCTCCCTGTGTTGGCGGGCAGGCCTCCAGCGAGAAAGTCATTGAAAGCGGGACCGGTGTGCGTGCCGCCACCTTCCCACTGGCCGACGACGCAGTCCCCCTCGGCGAGGAGGTCAGCCGTGCCCCAGAAGTTGAGGTCGGGAAACGCAGCACGAAAATCGGTCATGAAGGCCTTGATGTCATCGTGACCTTTCCGCGGCTCGTGCAACGAGTATTTCAGCAGCATGCCCGGCGCGGCGATGTCATCGACCACGCCCAGATTGCACGTTTTGCCCCAGAAGTCGGTAAACCATCGACCGACGATGGCTTTGTTGTCATCTTGCAAACTCATGGGAGTGCCTCTCGATTGTTGCCACGCAGGTCATCGGTCGGGCCCGACAACCTTGTCGTCTGCGTAGCTGATTTGGGGCACGTGCGAACTCCGGTTCTTGCTCTTGCACTGAATGTCAGGACTTCTCGCACTCTACAGTGTGAAGCGTTTGCCCACGGCGGTCGGCACCACCGCTTCCCCATACGCTGCGGCCAGCGCACCCAATGCGCGCCACCCGGTACAATGACCCGCCGCGATCAGCTTCAGCCCGAACGGCGCAATCGCTGCCACGGTCTGCGGGATGATCGCCTCGGTTGAACCGGACAGATGGAATCCGCCCATCACGCCGTAAACCGGAAGATCAGGAAATCGCGCCCGCGCCGCAGTCAGCACGTTCACCAGCCCGGCGTGAGAGCACGCGGTGAAGATGAACTGACCTTTGCCGGCGATCTGCACAGCGACGTAGCGCTCGTCCATCAGCAACTCGTCCGGTTCCCACGCCCCGGCCGCGTTCAACCGATGCTGGCCGGGAAAGCCACGCTCGAACCCACTGACACGCGGAATCTCGCCGCTGACAAAAAACGTTCCATCAGCAACCACACGCTCTTCGCGCGTGATGATCACATCCGCGCCGTTGTCGGACAGCGTCCCGATACCCGGCACCGGTTCCATCGGCAGAAACGCCCCATCCGGCCGCCGCACCGCGCGTGGCGCGAACATCTCCGGATGCATGTAGGTCGGCACACGCCGTCCGCCGGTGCGCTGCGTGATCATCTGCAACGCCCGCGGCATCGCGCCGGCATGATCCCAATGTCCATGCGACAAAACCATCACATCGACGCGCCCCAGATCGACACCCAGCCGAACCACGTTGCGCTCGAACACCCACTCCTCCGGCCCGGTGTCGAACAACAGCGTGCGAGACTCCGAACCGCTGCGCGCCGTGACCAGACAGGACAATCCGTGCGCTGCGCAGCACAGGCACGTGCCCGACAGCCACCGCGAGCCGCGGCGCCAGTTGCCGGCCAATTCCGTTTCCACGAATGCCGGTGTGGACGACAGGTTGTCCGTCGCGTTGTCCACCAGCACGGTGATCTCAAGCGCATCGACCGGTTTCATCCTCACGCGCCTTTCAGTGTTCCGGCGAACAGCACCGGGCCGGTCGGCAGCCCGGTGGGTGAGCCGCCGGCAGGCTCCAGACTGATCATCAACTGCGTTCCCTGGCCGGGCACCGTCGCGGGAACGCGCCCGGACGCCGGCAGCACGCCGAGTGCGACGGGTCGGGTCGCGCCGGGCGGCAGCGCCCAGAGTTCCAGGTCCTTGCCGGAGGCGACCGGGACGGCCTGGAGTGCGATCAGCCGCAGCGATCCGTCCGGCTGTACCTGGGCAATGTAGGCAGCGGCCTGGCTGCCATAGGGCACCAGCGCGGCGACGGGCCGCTGCGGCGTGCCGCCGAACCAGGCAAGCGCGGCGAAGGCGGCGGCGAGCGCGAAGCCGATGCCGGTTGCCCCGCGCCATACCGGCAGGCTGCGCCAGGCGCGCAGCGTGACAGGCGGGGGCGGCGCCAATCCCGCGGACCGGCTGATGCGATCCCACAGCGCGGGCGGTGGCGTGACGGGAGCGGGCAGCGTGGCGAGCGGCGCCAGACGCTCCTCCCACCACACGATGCGCGCCCGCAGCGCCGGATCGGACTCCGCGCGCGCGGCGACGGTCCGGCGTTCTTCCGCCGAGAGTGTGCCGAGCACGTATTCGGCGGCCTGGATGTCGGGTTCGTCGCTCATTGCTCGAGGCACGCTTTCAGCGCGATCAGTCCGCGCCTGATCCAGGATTTTATCGTGCCGAGCGGTGCCCCGAGATCGTGGGCGAGATCGGCGTGGGTCCGGCCCTCGACAAAGGCGAGCAGGATGGCCTGACGGGGGTTTTCGTCGAGTGTTGCGAGGCAGCGGTGCAGGGCGGCGCCGGCGGCATTGGCGAGCAGAGTTTCGAGTGCGCCCGGTGCGCGGGTCGGCGCGGTCGGGAACCTCCTGCCCGGTGGTTTCGCGCGCGCGGCTGCGCACGAGATCGATGGCGCGGTAGCGGACCAGCGCGGTGAGCCAGGCCGCGGCGGACCCGCGCGCCGGATCGAAGCGCGCGGCCTTTTGCCAGACCTGCAGGAAGGTATCGTGCACCGCGTCGGCGGCGAGCGCGGCCTGGCCGGTGATGCGCAGCGCCAGCCCATAGAGCCGCGGCGATTCGGCGTCGTACAGCCGGCGGAAGGCTGCACTGTCCCCGTTCCGGCAGCGTCGCATCAGTTCGTCCAGCATCGCGCCCTCGGCCAAACGTCCTCCTTGGGATTACGGCACACGACGCAAACCGGATGCGTGCATCCAAACCGCGAGGCCGCCCGTAAAGGGAGCGGTGCAGGCGAACAGCGCCGCATTCAGTAAAGGAGGTTGACCATGCGAACAATGAGTCTGGTGGCGGTTGCCGGACTGGCCGGGCTTGCGCTGGCGCATCCCGCCGCGGCCCAGATGTCGAGCGCGTCGATGGATATGCCGATGGTGGGCGGCGCGGCGATGTATCCGACCAAGACGATCGTGCAGAACGCCTCGGCGGCGAACAACCTGACCACGCTGGTCGCGGCGGTGAAGGCCGGCGGTCTGGTCGATACGTTGCAGGGCGCCGGGCCATTCACAGTGTTCGCGCCGACCAACGACGCATTCGGCAAGCTGCCGCCCGGCACGGTGGACACGCTGCTGAAGCCCGAGAACAAGGCGATGCTGGACCAGGTGCTGACCTATCACGTGGTGCCGGGGCGGTACACGACCGAGCAGTTGATGGCGATGATCGACAAGGCGCACGGCACCGCCATGCTGAAGACGGTGGAGGGCGAACCGCTCAAGCTGACCTCCAGCGACGGGCACATCTTTGTCGAGGGCACCAAGAGCGGCGTCGCGGAGATCGTGACCCCGAACGTCGCGCAATCGAACGGGATGGTTCAGGTCGTGAGCTCGGTGCTGCTGCCTGGATGAGCGGGGCGGTCGGCGGGGTCGCCGCAATTCAGGCGATCACGCCGGCCTGCCGCAGCGCTGCGATGCGGTGGGGCGCAAAGCCGAGCCCGGCCAAGATCGCATCGGTGTGCTCGCCGGAAGCGGGCGGCTGGGACCGCAGGCCGAGGGTTTCATCGTCGATCGCGATCGGCAGGGGCGGAAGCTGGGCCACGTTGCCGCCCGGCATGCGCACTGCGAGTGCGTGGGCGAGCATCTGCGGATCATGGAACAGGTCCGAGGGCGTGTTGACCGGTGCGAACGGAATGCCGGCACGCTCCAGTGCATCTGCCAAAGCGGCACCGGTGTGGGCGCGGGCGACCTCGGCCACCAACTCGCGCAGGGCGGGGCGGTTGTTCACGCGATCGGCGTTGGTGGTGAAGCGGGTATCGGCCAACCACTCCGGCTTATTGAAGGCGCCGCAGAACGCCTTCCAGTGGGTGTCGGAGGTGATGGCGATGAACAGCCGGCCGGCATCTTGCGTTTCGAAGGTTTCGTAGATTCCCCAGGCGCTGCTGCGCGCCGGCATCGGGGGCGAGGGTTTGCCGCTCGCGGCCTCGCCGGCCATATGCTGGGCCACCAGGAAGGCTGATGATTCGAACAGGCTGCTGGTGACCTTCCGGCCGATTCCATCGCGGTCGCGCTGGCGCAGGGCGGCGAGGATCGCCACCGCACCCATCACGCCGCCCATGATGTCGATCACCGAGGCGCCGGCGCGCAACGGTCGGCCGGGCGGGCCGGTCATGTACGCCAGGCCGGTCATGAACTGGGCGATTTCGTCGAGTGCCGGGCGGTGTTCGTACGGGCCGGGGAGGAAGCCCTTGAGCGCGCAGTAGATCAGTCGGGGATTGGAGGCGTGCGTCCGGTCCCAGCCCAATCCGAGCCGGTCCATGGTGCCGGGCGCGAAGTTCTCGATCAGCACGTCGGCCGTGCGGAGGAGATCGCGGACGACGGCGGCGCCCTCGGGGTGCTTGAGGTCGATGCAGATGGACCGCTTGTTGCGATTGAAATAGGCGAAGAAGCCGGCGGCGAAGCCCTGCAAGCGGCGGGTGCGGTCGCCGTCCGGGGCAGGCTCGACACGGATGACGTCGGCGCCGAGATCGGCGAGCACGACCCCGCAGGTAGGTCCCATGACGGTGTGGGTGAATTCGACCACCCGGATCCCGTCAAGGAGCATCGTCATACGGGTTCGGGAACGGGCTGGCCGAGATAGCTTTCCAGCACCACGTCGGGCGGGCCATCGGCGCGGATCTGACCCTTATCGAGCCAGATCGCCCTGGTGCACCAGGTTTGCACGATGGACGGCTGGTGTGTGGAGAGCACGAGGATTTCCGCGCCGCGAACCACGTCTTCCAGGCGGGAGCGGGCCTTTTCCATGAAGTCGGAATCGCCGGCGAGGAACCATTCGTCCATCAGCAGGATCTGCGGACGGATGGCGGTTGCGAGCGCGAAACCGAGCCGGACCACCATGCCGGAACTGTAGATGCGCACCGGCAGGTTCATGAAGTCGCCGAGGCCGGCGAACTCCTGCACGTCTTGCTCGAGGCGGGTGATCTCGGTCGCGGTCAGGCCGTAGTAATGGCCGCGCAGCATGATGTTCTCACGTCCGGTGAGGTCCATGTTCATGCCGAGCTGGGTATCGAGCAGGGCGTTGAGGCTGCCGGCGACGCGGACCAGGCCGATGACGGGTTCGTAGATGCCGGCCAGGGTGCGCAACAGGGTGGTCTTGCCGGCGCCGTTGGCGCCGACCAGGCCGAGGCGGTCTCCTGGCCGGAGGGTGAAGGAGATATCGCGCAGGGCCTGCACCACCACGCGATCCGACTGGTCCTTGCCGAGCCGGCCGGAGGCGACGGCGAAGACGGTCTTTTTCAGGCTGCGGCTGCTGCCGTGGTAGAGCGGAAACAGCACGGTGAGGCCGGCGATCTCGACGCGGGCGGGCGTCTGCTCAAGGGGGGTCGTCACGGGAGGATCAGACCCAGAAGGCGATGCGGGCCCGGGCGCGGGCGAACACCAGGAACGACAGGGCGGTGAGTGCGACGGTGATCAACAGGGCGGCGCCCCAAACGTGGGAACCGGCCGTGGTGCCGAGCATCGGGGCCCGCACGACCTCCAGCAAATCGTAGAACGGGTTGAAGATCAGCCAACGCATGTAGGGGCCAAGCTGGTTGGGCAGCCAGATGATGGGCGTGAGAAAGAAGGCGATCTGCAACACGCTGGCGATGATCGGCGGAATGTCGCGGAAGCGGGCGCAGATCGCGCCGAGCGGCAGGCAGATCATGGTGCCGACGATGACCCACAGCACCAGGCCGGGGATGGCGAGCAGCGCGCCCCAGCCCGGGTTGATCTTAAGCATGACGAAAACCACGAGGATCACCACGACGTTGTGCGCCAGGATCAGCGCGTTGCGTACCAGGCAGCGCACCGCGTGGACGAAGAAGGGCATGCGCATGGAGCGGATCGTGCTCTCGGCCTGCAGGAAGCAGGTGCAGCCGTCGTTGATCATGCCGGCGATGAAGGTCCACAGCACTTGCGACAGCGCGATGAAGGGCAGGTATTCGCGCAGGTTCATGTGGAACAGCGTGGCGTAGAGCACGCCGAGCGAGCCGACCATGACCGCGGTGGAGATGGTGAGCCAGAATGGCCCGATCAGCGAGCCGCGGTAGCGGAGGCGGATATCCAGCCAGCCCAGGGTCACGCCGAGGCGCCACATGCGCATCCCGTCGCAAAGATCGAGCACCGCAAGTGCGGTCTGCTGGCGACGCACGTCGCCGGGGCGGAACTCGAGCAGGAAGGCGCCCGCGTCGGGGGCGCGGACGGGCAGGACGGAACTCATGGGCGGTGGGGCGATACAGGATCGAGGGTTCGGGGGCAACGGGACGGTGCTGTCCCGACGGCCGCTTGAACCGCTGGGCAGGCCCGGCTGATGGATTTGCGGACAACGCAAGCGCGTTCCCTCGGCCGGCATTCCAGCCGGCCCAAGCGGGCCGGCCGGAACCTTGGCCAGCTCCGCCCACAACTCCACAGCCGCCGCATCAGCAGAAGCGGACATGTGATTCGCTACAGAGGGCGGACAGCTTTAGGGGTCACCGACGCAGCAGAGGCGCGCGAGAATGAGGCTCAGGACCGCGGCGAGCGCTTCCCCTTGCCCCCCTGCTCAGACCGCGCTTGCCACAATGCCATGTCGGCTGCCTTGCTGAAGGCCACTCGGACCCCGGTGCTGCCCCGGCTCACCCGGATCTTGCCCCCATTCTGCGCCTTGTGCTCGGCCAGCCATGTCAGTACTTCAGGATCCTCGCTGGTTTTACCCGCGAACTCGAGCACTCCGACGAATTCGTCCTCTCTGCGGCGCTTTACCATCGTTCATGCCTCTCGAAGTGTCTTGGGCGCGGCTATCGCGCTGCGACTGGATGTCGGCTTTTTTGCTCTCTCCGCTCGGAAGCTGCCAGCCCGCAAGCGGACCGGCAGAATCCGCTCGATCTGAGATAATACCGCGCCGCTGTTTCCGCCACGCCGACCGGGGTAATAGGCAGCAAAATCAAAGGTTGCCCAGTGTCCCACTCCCCAATCCTGCCCGTCATCCTGTCCGGAGGCTCGGGCACCCGCTTGTGGCCCGTCTCCCGCGCCAGCTTTCCCAAGCAGCTCTGGCCCCTGGTGACCGACCGCTCCCTGCTCCAGGACACCGCCTCGCGCGCCGCCGCCCCCGGTTTCGCCCCGCCGCTGATCGTCTGCAACGAGGAGCATCGGTTCCTGATCGCCGAGCAGATGCGCAGCGCGGGAATCGACGGCGCACGGATCGTGCTGGAACCCGCGGGACGCAACAGCGCCCCGGCCATCGCGGTCGCCGCGGCGATCGCGGAACGCGATGATCCCGACCAGGTGCTGTGGATGCTGGCGGCTGATCATTACATCGCCGATCCGGTTGCGCTGCGCTCGTATGTCGAACCGGCGGCCGCCGCGGCGCGCGCGGGCCGGATCGTCACCTTCGGCATGCGCCCGACGGCGCCCGAGACCGGCTACGGGTACATCGAACGCGGCGATCCTCTGCCCGACGTGCCGGGCGCGCACCACGTGGCCCGCTTCGTGGAAAAGCCGGACGACGCGACGGCCCGGCGCTTCATGGAGTCAGGACGCCACCTGTGGAACTCCGGCATGTTCGTCTTCACCGCCGCCACCTTGCTGCGCGAGATGGAGGCCTACGCTCCGAAGGTGCTCGCCGCGGCACGCGCCGCGGTGGAACACAGCCGGACCGATCTGGACTTCATCCGGCTCGGCCCCGCCTTCCTCGACGCGCCGGCGATCAGCCTGGACTACGCGGTGGCCGAGCGCACCTCATGCGCCGCCGTGGTGCCGGCCGATCTGGTGTGGTCCGACGTCGGAAGCTGGACCGCGCTGTGGGAGATCGGCCGGAAGGACGCCGCCGGCAACGTCACGGTCGGCGACGTGGTGCTGGAGAGCGTGCAGAACTGCTACGTCCGCAGCGACGGCATGCTGACCGCCGTGGTCGGCCTGGCGGACGCGGTGGTGGTGGTGACCGAGGATGCGGTGCTGGTCGCCCAGCGCGGCCACGCACAGCACGTCAAGACGCTGGTGGACCGGCTGAAACAGGCCGGCCGGCACGAGGCGGTGGCGCACAATCGCACCTATCGTCCGTGGGGGTTCTACGAATTGCTGATCGAGGGACATCGCTTCCAGGTCAAACGCATCTGCGTCGTTCCCGGCGCGAAGCTCTCGCTGCAAAAGCATTACCATCGGGCTGAACATTGGGTCGTGGTGAACGGCACCGCGCTGGTCACGCGCGATGCCGAGACCACGCTGCTGCATGAGAATGAAAGCATCTACCTGCCGACGGGGTGCGTGCACCGGCTGGAAAACCCCGGCAAAATCCCGCTGTCGCTGATCGAGGTGCAGTCAGGCCCCTACCTGGGCGAAGACGACATCGTGCGGATCGAGGATACATACGGGCGTATCTGACCATCGGCGCCGCGGCAGACCCCGAACTGGTGCGAGATCCACGTAGCGGCCTTCCAGATCCGCGGCTCGGCACGCAGGCGGTCGCCGTGGAACACAGCGGCCACCACGATCACCACCGCCACCACCCGTCCGAGCTGGAGCGCTGCCGGCCGCGGTCCGGCAAACCAGGCGAAGCAGATCGCCCCGGCGATGCCCACGCTGCCGCCCAGCAGGACCTCGGGGATCGTGTGGACGCCGGCCGCGATCCGCAGCGCGCCGATCAGTGCGGCGGCGGCCAGCGCGGCCAATGCCGTGGCCGTGCAGCGATGCCGTGCCAGCACCAGGGCCGCGAGGCTGCCGGCGAGCATCGCCGCCGCGGCGGTATGGCCGCTTGGGGTACGCAGGTGCGCCGGCCCGCAGGCGATGCCGAGCAGCTTCAGCGCCAGCATCAGGCCGAGCGTGGCGCCGGCGGTCACCACCCACGCCGCTGCACCGCGCCGCCAGCCGCCAAGCAGCAGCACGAGGCCCACCGCGAGAATGAGCGGCAGCACCACCGCCTGATCGGCGAAGTCGGTGAGGAACGGCAGCATGCGATGAAACCTACGCGCGAAGCCCGGAAAGGCACCGCCGTTCAATGCCGGCCCGCGGGGGAGAAGGCAACTTTTTTGAGCGTAATCTCACGGTGCGTGGCACGGCGCAGCGATCTGCGCTCGGCGCGCATCGAACGCGCGGGCAATCCGTTCGTCGGACGCGCCGAGATCGGCGGCATCTCCGCCCGCGACATGGATGATCCCCATCGCGGCGCAGGCGCGGCGCACCCGCGGCGTCCACAGCCCGATTGCCTGGATCGTCGGCAGCAGCCGGGCAAACAGCCCGTCGCGCAACGCGCGCGCCCGCGCATTGTCGCGCAGGAACGCCAGGCATTCGGCCACGGGCAAGCCAAGCCTCTGCCACAGTTCGGCGGAATCGAAGCGGGCCCGCATCAGACCGCACGCCGCGATGACGAACTCCTCCCGTTCGGCGCGCTCCGCGTCCGACAAATGCGGATAGCATTCACGCAGCGCCAGCGAGCCGAACGCCACATGCCGCGCCTCGTCCTCCATGACATAGGCGTTGACGGCAGCGGCCAACGGGTTTTGCGCGGCGTCCCGGATGCGCGCGAACGACGCCAGGGCCAGCCCCTCGATCACCACCTGCATGCCAAGATAGGTGATGTCCCAACGCGAGTCGCGCAGGATTTGATCGAGCAGCGTCTGCATGGCGCCGCTGATCGGCAAGACCGCACCGAACTTGCCGATCAGGCGGCGATAGATCTCGACGTGGCGCGCTTCATCCGCCACCTGGGTCGCGGCGAACAGCTTGGCATCCAGCCCCGGCACCTGCTGTACCGTCTTCGCCGCGCAGATCATCGCACCCTGTTCTCCGTGCAGGAACTGCGACGTTGTCCAGAGCTGATACTGCCGGACCAGTTCCACCTGATCGCGCCGCGACAGCCGGGCATAGAGCGGCGAGAGCGTCAGCGGCATCGATTCCGGCGGAAGCTGGAACGGGTTCTCGAAATCGATCTCCGGCGACCAGTCGATGCGGTGATCGGCATTCCATTGCATCGCCTTGCCGCGGTCGTAGAGGTCAAGCAGGCGGGTGTGGTCCGGGGCGAAGGACCAGTCGAACGCGGCGGCGAATTCCTGGGGGACGTCCCAGCGCAAACCCGCGCTCATGCGGGTTCGGCGATGCGGATGCGAAGCCCCTCGGGCGCCAGGGCCTCGGCCCAGGCCTGGACTTCCTCGCGGTTGACGATGGTCCCGGCGTCGTAGCGCACGCCGTCACGTCGGGCGATGCGCGGACGGTTCAGCCCAAGCCGGGCCAGATGGCCCGGGAAGTCGGCGGTCAGATCCTCGAAGCACCAACGCTCCACCCGGTCGAAGCGGGAGAAGTCGGCCGTCGCGAAGTGATGGTCCATCATCAGCACCAGATGCGCGGCAAACAGAAACTCATGTCGTGCGACCCGGAACGGGGTGACCGCGCCCGGCCCGGCGGCATGGAACCGCCCGGCGCGCAGCGAGACGAGGTGGCTGGTGATCTGCCGCAGGTGATCCCGGCGGGTGAGCAGGATCAAGGTGGTGCGGTCGGGGTGGCGGAGATGGTCGATGAAGTGGAACGTCTCCCCTTTGACCGCGACGTAATCGAACCGGTCCCCGGCGTAGGCCTGGGAAAGCAGACCAGCCGGGCTGAAGTCCCAGATCGGGCAGATGCTGCTGTCCACCGACAGCGTGTCAACGATGGACTGAAACAGCGAGGTGCTGGCGGTGCGGCCGGCGCTGGCGATGGCGAACTGGCGTTTCATGGTCCGCCCGCAGGATAGGAGCCCGGGCCTGCCGCGGCGAGCCGAATCTCTTGCGATATCCTAACAGTAGTGGTAAACGGATGTTCATACTTTGCGGAGGCGAGCCGTGGCGGAAGCGAACTGGACCGGTGCCGTAGCGCTGGCGCTCGGTACCGTGGCGATCGCCGCCGCGCCTGCGGCAGCAGCCGTTGTGGTAACGCCGGTGGGCATCGACCTCCTGACCCTCGGCCCCGGCGGAACGTATTCGTTCCCGACCGACGAGTTTACCATCGTGGTTGCCAGTGGCGGGCTGTATAGCCTGTCCGGCTCGGGCCCCAATGATCTGGTCGCCGGCTATTTTGCCGGGGGGACGCTTCCGGTCGTCACCAAGCTGCCGTCCGGCACGACGATTTCCGCAAGCACGTTCGCCACGACCAACACCAAAGGCGGGATCATGATCTCGCCCAGTTCCATCAACCCGTTCTTCGCCGCGCTCGATATCGTCGTCGGAACCGACAACTACTACGGCTGGGCGCTGTTCTCCGATCCGCCGGGCAGCCTGATTTTCGAGGCCTTTGCGTTCGAAACCCTCCCCAACACGCCGCTCGTGACGCCGTCGGTGCCGGAACCGGCCGGACTGAGCCTGCTCGCGCTCGGCGCCGCCGGCGTACTCGCGGTCCGCCGCCGCAAGCGCGTCCTTAACTGACACTCCCCACCCGCAGCGCGAACTGAAGCTCGATCCGGATCGTCTCGGCCCTGGCGCGCTGCGCCAGCCGCATCGTGTCGTGCAGCCGGTCACTGGCAAAGAAGTGGAACCGCAGCGCCCCGGCCTGCTTCGCGTTACGCGTCGCTTCCTCCAGCATCAGCGCATTCGCCCAACTGCCGCGCAGCACCGGGTCCACCGCCCGTACCTCGATCACCGGCAGCCCGCCGTTCCACACATAGATCAGCACCCCCCGGACCACGCCGCCGTCCAGCAGCACGACGGAGTTCTCCAGGTCGTACGGGTTCGGCCCATCCGGGCGAAGACGCGCGAGCACCAGCGCCCGCGACGCCGGGATCGAGCGGCAGACCAGCGCGGCGACCTCCTGCTGATCGGCATCCTTGAGCCGCACGATGCGCGCCGAGGCCGGAATCCGCTGGTGGCGGTCCAGGCGCTGCCGGAGTGCCAGGACATCGGCATAGAAGGGCAGGCCATCGACCTCGAAATGCACGATGCGGTCGGTCTGTTCGAAGCCGCAGCAGCGGAGAAACGCGGCGGCCTGCGATTCCGCGGGAACCGGCCGGAACAGGCCGAGCGACCGGGCCCGGCCGCACGCGCCTTCGGCAGCGGCACGCACCAGCGCGCGGCCCACGCCACGGCCGCGCCAGGCCGGCACGACATGAACCATCGCAGGCAGGCTGCCGTCGCGGTCGGTTTCCTTGCCCAAGGCGGCCGCGCCGATCACCCGCAGCGGTTCGGGCAGGCGGGCGATCAGCAGATCCGGGGCGTCGCCCGGGCCGAACAGCTCCGGCAGCAGAATACGGCCGGCCCGCGCCTCGTTATCCCGTGCCGGTCCGATCACCAGGCGTGATAGATCGACGTCGCGGACAACATCGGATGCCATGGCTGAACTCAGTAGCAGAAATCCGCCGCGCACACTGATCGTGGGGTGGCGCTCGGTCGATTGGCCGATCGTCCATCCCCTGCTGGACGCAGGCCGCCTGCCACACCTCCAGGAACTGATCGAGCGTGGCAGCAGCGCGCCGCTCGCCAGCCCGCGTCCGCTGACGCGCGAAGCGCTGTGGGGCACGCTGGCCACCGGCACCCTGGCGGACCGCCACGGCCTGCTCGGCCCGGCGGAAATCCGGCCCGACCGAGGCGGCGTGCAGCACACCGGCCGGCGCTCCTGGCGCGTACCCGCGTTCTGGGAGGTGCTGGAAACCGAGGGCCTGCGCACCGCCTGCGTGAACTGGCCGGCCACCGCGCCCGCCGCGCACTGGCCCGGCGTACACATCGACCAACGGTTCGCCTCGCCCAGCGGAGACTTGTTCGAGGCCTGGGCGCTTCCCGCCGATGCGGTCTCGCCGGAAAGACTGGCCGGTTCGCTCCTGGATCTGCGCGTCCATCCGGCGGACCCGATCCAGGCCGAAGTCGCGGCCTTCGTGCCGCGCTGGGCGGAGCTCGCGGAGCAGAAGGACGCGCGGCTGGCGAAGCTCGCGGCCATGCTCGCCGGCACCATCACGGTGCACGCCGCTGCAACCCACCTTGCCGAACACGAGGTGTGGGACGTGCTGTGCGTGGTCTATGACCTGGCGCACGCGGCGGCCATGGCCTTCGGACCCGCAGATTCGGCGTGGTTCGGCGATGTGCGAACCCAGGCGCTGGTATTGCAGGACATGATGCTGGGCCGGCTGATCGAACTGGCCGGCCCGGATACCACCGTGGTGGTGGTTTCGCCGAACGGCCTCTCGCGCGGCGCGGACGGCTCGCTCCGCGGACATCCGCGCGGCCTGCTGGTGGCGGCCGGCGCCGGCATCGCGGCCGATGCGATGCTGCCGGGCGTCGCCGCCGCGGATGTCGCGCCGACCATCCTGGCGCGCTACGGCCTGTCGATGCCGGTTGACGGCCGGGTGATCGAGGCGCTGGCGCCGCGGGCGGCGACCCGCGCCGCGGCGGGGGTTTCCGCCGCAGCGGAGCCGGAGGACGCGCCGGACCCGGCCGAGGCGCTGCTGGCCGAGGGCTACACCGACCCGGTCACGCCGGAGCAGGCGGGCGCGATGGCGGAGGCGGCGGTGGTGCGGCTGGTGCACTGGGCGGCGGCGCGGGTGGAGCGGGGCCAGTATGCCGATGCGGCCGGCGCCCTGGAGACCGCCTTGCGCCTGCGTCCCGCCATGCCGGAGGCGCTCCGCGCCCTGGCCCGGTGCCGCGCCCTGCTGGGGGATTATGCGGGATGCCGGCCGCTGGGCGAGACGTTGCTGGCGGCGGACCCGGAGTCTTCCTGGGGGCACCTGATGGTCGGCACGGCCTATGCGCTCGAAGGTGCCGATCCGGGGCTGGCCGAGCCGTACCTGGCGAGCGCGCGAGAATTGGGGGCGGAGGACCCGGCGGTGCTGTCGCGCCTGGGCGGGTTGGCAATGCTGCGGCAGCGGCCGGCGGACGCCGAGGGGCTGTTTCGTCAGGCGCTGGCGATTGATCCCGGCCGGGCCGACGCGCTGTTCGGGCTGGGCATGGCGCGGGAGGCGCAGGGCGATGCGGCAGGGGCGGAGCATGCGATCCGGGCGGCGGTGCAGGGGCAATATCATCTGCCGCTGGCGCACCAGCGGCTGGGGATGCTGCTGATGGCGCAGGGCCGCTGGCGGGAAGCTGCCGAGGCGTTGCAGACCGCGTTCGGCCAGAACCCTTCGTTGCCGGAGATCGACGCGCAGTTGCAGCGTGCTGTCAGTGGCGCTCGACAGTCCAAGACCGGCCCCCGCGCCGTACTGTGAACGGCTATTTCTGCGCTTTCTCTGAGGCTTTAACGAATTGTGTCGATTTCCAGCGCCGCTGTCACGGAAAATAAGTGAAAGTTGAAGGCTTCATTTTCAGGCGTCGCCATCCGGATTGGTAAACTTCATTTTTGCACCCGAAGTCCGAGTTTTTTGGCTATTTCCAGGCTCTCGCAGTCGCCTGGGCCTCGGTGGCTTCGGCATCGAGACTTCCCCGTACCCAGCAACTGGCTGCGACGTGACGTTCGACTGTCGGCCAGTGGTTCGTCCCAAGCTCCAGGATGGCGATCCCGCGACCGGGGAGTTGGTTCTGACATCGCAGGTTGCGGTTTGCCGTGATCAACCCATCAAAGCCCGAGCGCTCGGCCATGTCAGGAACGCGCGCAGCCCGCGCGGGACGCTATGATCCAGAAGCACCTTTACGCTGGATGTGGTGTGCGAGCCATAGTTCTCGACCAGCCAGTCGATGTCCTGCACCCGATTGACCAGCAGATCCTTGGGGCGCAGTCGCGTGCCCTTAAGAACGGGCTGGCCCCCATCTTCCCGGGCACCATCTCAACCACGGCACACTCTCTCCAGTCGATGTCCATGGGCCTTATACCAACCGACGCTGACCTTGACCCTCTCCGCCCGGCCGCCCCATCGTCATGGCCGGCGAAGGCCGGCCATCCACGCCTTTCTCACCCACCGCGCGGTTCGTCCGTGCATCGGCAACATGAGTCATCTTCAATGCCGCTTGGTATTATTCTAGGATTTGCGCCCTGTTGCAAAAGGCTGGAATCATCATCGCCTCGAGCCGCGGCGCGCCTTATTGCAACCACGCACGCTTGCCATGTGTGACAAACGTGCCTATCTTGCGCACATCGCAGCAGGCAGGGCGGACATGACGGTGGCTCGCGGGGTCAGGATAACAAGGCGGCCGACGCGCGCCAAAGCCGCCGGCACGGCGCGCCCATCCGGTTCTGCAACACTGGCCGCGTCGGCCATCGAGGAGGCCCGGCGCGCCGGTCTCCTCGACGGCGAGAAGACCGAGCACATCAGCTTTCGTGCGCCACCCGCCCTGGTGGAGGCTGCGAAGCGCGAAGCGGGGGTCACTTCAACCAGCGAACTCGGCGTCGTGGCTCTCGCCATGCTGGCCCGGCCCGATCCGGTTGCGGCATTCTTCCACCGCACGGAGGGACGGCTCGGGGCAGACCACGATCTCGAGTATTGACCTCCGCGGTGTTCTGCGCAGACGCAAGCCGGCGAAGCGGAGATCACAACTCGTCCCGCGCCCTCGGGAAGCTCTGGTTGACCTGACCGCCTTGGCCAGCGGGCCGTTGTTCCTGCTCCTCGACACCAACATCTACATCAATCACGCCGCAGGGCGCCTTGCCCCCCGTGTTCGCGATGCCATCGACCACGCGCTGCTGTTCCACTGCTCGGTTGCCCTTGCGGAACTGGCGTGCGGTGTTGCCAGCGCAGATCCATCGCGGCCGAGTTGGCGAGCGATGCAGGATCATTACGCGGAACTGTTCGCCAGCATTCCCGCAAGCCGGCTGGTGACGCCCGATGCGCAGGTCTGGACGGATGCCGGCGTCATCGCCGGCACGTTGGCGCGAGCGCAGGCGTTTCAGCCGCATCAACGCAAGAAGTGCCTGAATGATGCACTGATTTTTCTGACCGCGGCAAAGATTGGTATTCCGGTGTTGACCGGGAACCGCGATGAGTTCGATCTGATCCAGCAACTCGCCCCTGAGGGTCGGTTCATTTGCTGCTGAACGCTCATGCGAAAGAGGTTCGGCTGCTCCGGGAGACGGGCCCCGTCGTGTGTATTGCAATACGCGATACAACTAACCATATGGTCCTCGCACAGGAAACCACCCATGCCCCGTACCCCGGACCGCAAGGAATACCCCCTCTCGATGCGTCTGCCCGAAGCGGATGTCGCGATGATCGACCGTGCGGCCGGTTTACGCGGGCGCTCTCGCACCGATTTCGTGCGTGAAGCGGCCGTCCGGGCGGCCGAGGATGTGTTGATGGAGACCATCCCGATCCGCATGAGCCCCGAAGGCTTTGACGCATTTCTCCACGTTCTCGCCGGCCTGCCGAAGCCCGTGCCGGAGATGGTGGAACTGGCGCGCCGCCACGCACCCTGGGAAACAGATAACTCCAAAGTCTGAACCTTGGTCCTCTCCGCGCCGGAGCCGTTGACCGCGGACCACGACGTGTCGCTGTTCTCCTGCGGCAAGCCGGCCTTGGACCACTGGCTGAAGACGCGCGCGTTCTCAAACCAGCAAAAGGGCTTCACCGCGGTCCTCGTCGTCCATGAAGGTGGTAGAGTGGTCGGCTACTGCGGCCTGGCGCCCACAGCGGTGGCCCCGAGCATGCTTCCTCGCTCGATCCGCACAGGCCAGCCCCCCGACCCCGTGCCGTGCCTGCTCTTGGGGCAGCTTGCGACCGATCTCGGTTGGGCCGGCAAGGGCATCGGCACCGGCCTGATCAAGCACGCGTTCGAGCGTTGCGTCGCCGCCGCCAATCTGGTCGGCGGCCGCGCCTTGATAGTCAGCGCAATCGATCAGGACGCGGCGGCGTTTTGGCGTCGGCGCGGGTTCCTCCCGTCGAAGGATGATCCTTTCATTCTCTACTGCCCGATCGCCGACATCGCCGCATCCCTCGCGCAAGCGGGTACCTAATGCCTTGCCCCCGCCTTGCTCGCCGAGAACAAGAACGTCAGCGGCACCGCGGCAAACGCCCCCACCGCGATGATCGCGAACGCATCCGCATACGCCAGGATCGCCGCCTGCACGTTCAGCGTCTGGTTCAACAACCCCATCGCCGCGTGCTGAGCATCCGCCAGGCTGTGGCCCATCGCCCGCAACTGCGCGACGTAGCCCGCCAGCGTGTCATTGAACGCCGGATCGTACGGTGACAGATGCCCCGCCAGATAGGCGCGGTGCTGCTGCAGCCGCTCGGCCACCAGCGCGGTCGCCGCGGAAATCCCGATCGAGCCGGCGATGTTGCGGAACATCGCATACAGCGCCGTGGCGTCCGCGTTCAGCGCGCGCGGCAGTGTCGAGTAAGCCAGCGTGCTGTTCGGCACGAACAGGAATGCCAGCCCCACCGTCTGGAATGCCCGGAACAGCGCCATCGTGCGGAAATCCAGATCCGGCGTCAGCCGCTGCGCGTAGAGTGCCGCGAAGCCCAGCACGAGGAACCCGAACGCCAATATGTGCCGCGTCTGGAACCGCGGCAGCGCGAACTTGCCCACCACCGGGATCAGCACGATCATCAGCGCCGAGCCGGGCGACAGCAGCAGCCCCGCCAGCAGCGCCGTGTACCCCATCCATTCCTGCGCCAAGGCCGGTATCAGCAGGTTGCTCGAATACAGCACCGCGCCGATGGCGCAGATGCACAACGAACCCACCGCGAAATTCCGGTCCTTCAGCGCCCGCAAATTCACGATCGGCCGATCCACAAGCAGCAGCCACGCCGTCGCGCCGATCAGACCGACCGCCGCCAGCAGTGCAAACAGCCGGATGGCCGGGGACCCGAACCAACCCCAGTCCTCGCCCCGATCCAGCACCACCTGCAAACAGCCGATGCCAAGCGCGATCAGCCCCAGCCCGACATAGTCGATATCCGCCACCCGGGCGCGATCGGTGCGCACCCAGGGCGGGTCCTCCACCAGTTGCGCGGCCAGGAAGAACGCGAGCAGCCCGACCGGCACGTTGATCAGGAACACCCACCGCCAGGAGTAGCTGTCGGTGATCCAGCCGCCCAAGGTCGGACCGATGATCGGCGCGAAGATGATGGCGATCGCCACCACCGAAAACGCCCGCCCGCGCTGCGACGGCTCGAACGTATCCAGCACGATGGATTGCTGGCTCGGTTGCAGCCCGCCGCCGAACAGCCCCTGCAACAGCCGGAAGAACACCAGTTGCGGCAAGGACGTCGCGATCCCGCACAGGAACGAGCACAGCGTGAACATCGCGATGCAGATCAGGAAGTAGCGCTTGCGCCCCAGCACCCGCCCGAGCCACCCCGCGATCGCCAGCACGATCCCGTTCGCCACCAGATACGATGTCAGAGTCCATGTCGCGTCGTCGAAGCTGGCCGACAGGCTGCCCGCGATGTGCGGCAGGCTGACATTCACGATGGTGCTGTCGAGGATCTCCATGAACGGCGCCAAGGTCACGACGAAGGCGATCAGCCAGCGATTGCCGCTCGGCCGCCACGTGGCAGCCATGGAGGTTCCGCTCATTGATCGGTGCGGATCGTCGGCTCCACCGAGACGCCGAGCGGCAGCGGATGCGCGGGGTCCATCCCCTTGTCGATGATGATCTTCACCGGCACCCGCTGCACGATCTTGACGAAGTTGCCCGTCGCGTTCTCCGGCGGGAAGGCGGTGAAGCGCGAACCAGAGCCCAACTGGATGCTATCGACGTGGCCCGTGAGATGCAGGCCGGGATAGGCGTCGGCGCTGATCTCCACCTTCTGGCCGGGATGGATGCGGCCCAGGTCGGTTTCCTTGAAGTTCGCCGTGACCCACACATCGGGCGTGACCAGCGCGAGCAACGACTGTCCGGGCTGTACATACGCGCCCTTCTGGACATTGCGCCTGGTCACCCAGCCATCCTGCGGCGCCGTGACGGCGGTCCAGTCGAGATTGAGCGCCGCCTGCGCGAGCGCCGCCTTCGCCACACCGACCTTGGCCTCCAGTTCCTGGACCTCGGCCGCCGCCTCGTTGATCGAGTCCTCCACCGTGCTCGCCTGGCGCACCGCCGCGTCCGCCCGCGCGAACTGAGCCTGTGCCGCCAGCCGCGCCGCCGCGGCGGCATCGACCGCCTCCTGCGTCGTCGCCTGCTTCGGCATGGCCATCTGCCGCCGGTAGTCTGCTTCGGCCTTCGCCTGCATGGCCTTCGCCGAAGCGAGCTGCGCCTGCGCCTGTGCCAGCCGCGCCGGATAATCGGTCCGCGCCGCATCCAGCTTCAGCCGCGCGTTGGCGAGCTCCGCCTGATCCACCGACAGACTGGCAGCGGCCTGGTCACGCGCCGCGGCGAACGGACGCGGGTCGATGCGCAGCAGCACGTCGCCGGCCTTCACCCGCTGGTTGTCCGTCACGTTCAGTGCCGTGACGATGCCCGACACCTGGGAGCTGATCGCGACCGCATCACCATCGGTGAAGGCATCGTCGGTGCTGACCAGGTCCTTGGTGGCATACCAATACCCCGTGGCGCCGAGCGCCGCGACCAGCACGATCGCCAGGAGCGCGAGCCGGGCCGGCCACCGCCGCTTGCGGACCCGGCTGGATCGCTGCTCGCCAACCAAGCGTTCGGTTGTGCTGGTCAGGTCATCCATCGTGCGCCGGCCTATGCCCGGCCGAACGGACCGTCAAGCAAATGACATGGCCGTTATATACCCAACTGCCGCAGGAAGTTGGGTATATAACAATCAAGCCGTCACCAGCGCCTGGCTGCGCACCAGCCGCGCGTACACCCCCATCTCCTCGATCAGCGTCTCGTGCGTGCCCTGCTCGGCCACCCGCCCATCGGCGATGACGATCACCAGGTCGGCGTCACGCACGGTGGACAGCCGGTGGGCCACCACGATCGTGGTCCGCCCCCGGCGCAGCCGTCCGAGCGCGAGCTTCACCGCCTCTTCGCTTTCGGCGTCCAGCGCGCTGGTGGCTTCATCCAGAAGCAGGATGCGGGGATTGCGGAGCAGGGCGCGGGCCAGGACGATGCGCTGACGCTGGCCGCCGGACAGGCGCTGCCCGCCGGGGCCGACGCGGGTTTCGAAGCCTTCAGGCAGGTCGCGGACGAAGTCGGCGGCGGCGGCTTCCGCGGCGGCCTCGATCTCCATCGGCGTGGCGCCCGACCGGCCGGCCAGGATGTTGGCCGCGATGGTTTCATCGAACAGCAGTG
>CAVSUZ010000006.1:0-227177 GCA_963731335.1 uncultured Pseudomonadota bacterium
TAACCCGACTTCGCGGATTGGGGGATTTTGCTGAACCACTGCCATTTCCGATCAACGGGTTAGCCGAAAAGGTCTTCACTACGGCAGACGTCGAGAAACGGTGCGGTTGGCGATGCGCGGCGGTGGCTGCGGCGGCAAACTGAGCTTAAGCTGCTGGATCAGAAGCTGAAGTTCCGGCTCCGGTTGAGTGTAGCGGGTCAGCATGAACTCCCGCCCGTCGGTGGTCGGCAGATGGAGATCGATCATCTGGACGGCAGCGAACTTCTCGAGAACACTCCGTGCGGTGAGGCCCTGCCCCAACGCATGCAGGCGACGCTGCAGCGTGATCTGCAGGCAGTAGGCCAGGAACGCGATGAAGATGTGGGCTTCGACCCGACGTTCTTCCTGATGGAAGTTCGGCCGTATCGCCAGATCGCCCTTCAGGTTCTTGAACGCCTCTTCCACGGCCACAAGCTGGGTATAGTACCGCCACAACAGCGCGGGATCGTTCTCGGTGAGGTTGGTGCGCAGCAGATAGCGTCCTTCCCGCCGTCGGATCCGCCGCAGTTTCTGGCGGTTGAGGATATAACTGAGTTGGCGCCTGCTGTGTCCATCGCGATATCGACCAGGCGCCACGCGGTGGGAGCGCGGGCCCTTGCGGCCAGAGTTTACACTAGCATTTCCTCGCGCGGAACCTCCATCGCAGCCAACTCTCGCAGCCGTTTCCACAACCACTTGAGCTGCCGCCTGCGCATCGCACGCTCTTTGCGACGCGATCGGCACTCTCGGCGAACACATAGAGTTCGCCGTCCTCGGCCAGCAGTTTCACCGAGACGCCCGGTCGGGCTTCCTGCCAAGGTCTGGCGAGGAGCTGTTTCTCAAGCCGCGAGAGGCGGTCTTTCGGGGTTCCCCCAGATACTGCACCGGCGGATCGCTGGCGCGCATCTCCGCCAGCACCGCTTCGGTGGGGATGCCGCGATCCATCACCCAGACGCGCCGGGCGCGGCCGGAACCGCGCTCGATCCGGGCGAGGAACATCGGCAGCGTCGTGCAGTCCGCGGTGTTGCCGGGCAGCACCTCATAGGCCAAGGGCAGGCCATCCGGAGTGGCCACCAAGGCGATCACCAGCTGCGGGCAGTCCGGCCGCTTGTCGCGGCTATAGCCGTGGCGCCGCTTGTCACCCTCCGCCACATCCGAGGCATTGATCTCGAAATACGTGCTGGTCAGATCGTAGAGCAGCACATCGAAATTCGCGTTGAACAGGTCACGCCAGCGCGCCGTGAGATGGGAGAACAACGCATCTTTGTGTTGCAGCAGAAGGTCATGGCAGGCGTACAGCTCGTGCGCCTCGGCCAGTCCGAAGTCCGCCCCCAGCAGGTCGGCCATGGCGCTCTTGCCGAACCAGTCGCGGTGCAGCTTCCATTCGCTGCCCGGCGCGATCAGCCGGTAGGCCACCAGCACCTGGAGGATCTGATCCCATCGCGTGCCCTTGCGGCTCGGCGGCAGCCGGTCAGTCCAGAATTGATCCAGCTGCAACGCCTGCCATAGCTGCCCAGCCAGCCAACAGGCGCCCCACTGGCGCGGACGGCAAAGCCGCATCTGCGACAGACGAAGCTGGACCACCGACGCGTCAGGTGCGAGGCCGGTGCAGCGATCTTCGGCGAACAGCGCCATCGTTCGGGCATGCCCAGCGTCCTCGTCGAGCACCTCGATTGCCTTGCGCCACACCGCGGCCTGTGACGCGTTGATCTCGCCCAAATACAGCACGTGACGCTGGACGATGCGGCCGCCCACGCACGCTTGTTCTCGACGACGCTCCAATACTCGTGCGTCTTGCCGTCCGCGTATGTTATGACCCCAGGGCAGTTGTGCAACAAGCTGCTGCACGATTGCCGGGTCCAGCCAAGCCTCGGCGAAGGCCCGCATATACTTCAAGTTCGCGCGGCGACAGGCCGGTCATGTCAGGAAAATCCCGCCGCAGGTCGCGGGCCAGGCGATCGATGACAGCGTCCCCCAACCCTCCGCGGACTGCCGAAGCAGGAATGTCGCGGCCGATCTCCCAATACAGCAGGATCAGTTCCCGGTTGATGCTGACGGCGGTGAGCGGGCGCGCGTCGCGGATTCGCGCTTTCAGCGCGGCCAGCGAGAGACTCCGTTGATCAGAGTATCACGCGCACAGTAACGGATATTCTGCCGATTTGTCAAATAGCGGGTTTATCGTCCTCAGGCCCCTGTCCTATCCAGCTACATCCGATGATCGTAATTGCCGAGCGCGAGCAAATCGCGCAGGGCCTGGCCCCGGATCGTGACCGAGAGCATGACTGCGGTCCCGCCCGCACGTCCGCACTTCACCGGGCGCAAACGGCGGAGGCAGAGCTGGAGCGGTAGGCAGGCGGCCTTCGGGCCGGAGGTGGACCATGCGTGCACGATTGGGCGATTCCTGGCGGAACTGGTGGGTGTGTTTCTCGCCGGCGTGCTCAGCCTGTTTGCGATGCTGATCCTCGCTGCCGGAGCGGTGCTGGCATGGCTGATCGGTTGCATGTCCGGGCTGTTCCTCCTCATCGCGCTGGCGGAGTCCGCATGGTGGTTGCACACGCCCAGCCACCACGCCGCAGTGACGGCACTCGGGTACTACGGCTACGCGGTCGGCACGTTTGCACTGATCCCGGTGCTACTTTTCTTGAAGGAGAAGCCCACAGTGGCAGGGGCATCGCCGTCGGGGGCTCGCCGTGCAGCGGATCGGGAGATTGCGCCTGGCGCCCGACGAGCCTTTTGAGCCACTCGAAGTGCAGCGACCATATCGGGGTCACGACGTGAACGGAGAGGATAGCCGCTTTGCGGCACGGATGGAGAATGCAGCCGGACTACGCTGGGGCGCCAACGACCGCAAGGGCGATTCCGGACGTAGAACAGCCGCGCCCTCGACAGCTGGTTTGCGCCATTCCAGTCTTCGAGACGCCCACCCCAGTTGCTCAAAAGCAGACATTTTAACCTTATCGTCGGCCGACATGAGTGCAAGACCCCGGTCTGGTTCCTGGAGGGGAGCGATCGGTCGCGGATGCCATCCCAACATTACGGCCTGGATTGCGGCGGTGTCCCTGCCGCGAGGAAAGCGCGTACGAGCGGAAGTCGTTGCCGTTCCTGCAGGCAGACCACGTACTCGGCCACGGAGAGATCGGCGTCGGAAACCAGCACCCGTGCGAGATCGGGATGAGCCGGCAATTCGGTCTCGAAGCCTACTCCAACGCCGAAGCCGGCAAGCACGGCCTCAGCGACGGCTTCACGGGTTTGTACGTCGAAGACGGCGCGAGGCCGCACGCCTGCTTCGGACAGCCGAGCCTCGAACACCTCCCGGGTGATCGAACCGCGCTCACGAAGGACGAGATCGTGCCCGGCGAGCACACGGATCGAGACATTCCCGAACGCAGCGAGGGCATGCCTGGACGTTACAAATAATACGAGGCGGTCGTTCTGCAGCAAACGGGTATGGAGCCGGGGATCCGATACGCGCCGTGCCGTCACGGCGACATCGGCGTGATGTTCAATAACGCGGTCCAGCACGTCGGACGAGTTGCCGATTGACAGCGCAAATGTCAGGCCGGTGTGCCGTGCCTTCAGGGTCGCCAGGATCGGCATGACGTGCGAGGCGCTGTCGGCGGCGATGCGCAGGTGTCCACGCAGCAAAGTGGCCGAACCGGCGAGCAACGCGCGGGCCTCTTCTTCCGTGGCGAACAGACGCGCCGTGACCGCATGCAGATTTTGGCCAAGCGGCGTGGGGTCACGCCCCGCCCCCGGCGATTGAACAAGGCAACGCCGTAGGTTGCCTCCAGTGCCTTGACCTGAGCCGAAAGTGTCGGCTGGCCGACGCCGCTGGCGCGCGCCGCGGCAGAGAAGCTGCCTGCCTCAGCAACAAGATGGAAGCGCGCAGAAGAGTGCCGACGCTCATGGGAACTCACCATTGTGAAGCCTGCCAGCCAGCTATTGACGTTATCAATATGATCTATCGGAACATAGCACTTGAACGATATCCATGCCTCGTTAGCCTCTGGCCTCCGCACGGATTGGAAGGTCCCCGGATGTCGCGCGCAACCGCCCCCGTCACAGCCGCTTCGGAAACAGGCGATCCCCTTCTTCTCACCCCGGGGCCGCTGACCACCTCCCGGTCGGTCAAGGCGGTGATGCTGCACGATCGGGGATCGCGCGACGCCACGTTCGTGCAGATCAACCGCGAGGTGATGGAGCGGCTGCCCTCCATCGTGAACGCGGCGTCCACGCACGTGACCGTGCCGATGCAGGGGTCGGGCACTTTCGCGGTCGAGGCGATGCTGACGACGTTCGTTCCGCCTGCGGGTGAGGTGCTGCTGCTGATCAACGGCGCTTACGGGCATCGTGCCAAGAGGATCCTGGACATCGCCCACCGACGCAGCATCGTGCACGAGACCGCGGAGGATACTCCGCCCGATCTTGCCGAGGTGGAGCGCCTTCTCGCAGCAAATCCATCCATCACGCACGTCTTCAGCATCCATTGCGAAACGACCTCGGGCATTCTGAACCCGGTGGCGGAGATCGGGGCGCTGGCGGCGAAATACGGCAAGCGGTACTTGATCGATTCCGATGTCGGCCTTCGGCGCCCTGCCGCTCGATGCGAATGCGGTGCAGGCGGATGCGATTGCCGCTTCGTCCAACAAGTGCATCGAGGGCATCCCCGGCCTTGGTTTCGTGATCTGCCGCAAATCGACGCTTGAAGCCGCGAAAGGGAACGCGACCACCCTGGTGCTCGATCTACACGATCAATGGGCCGGGTTTCAGAAGACCGGTCAGTATCGCTTCACCCCGCCGATTCACGTGATCGTCGCCTTCCACCAGGCGCTGACCGAGTTCTTTGCCGAAGGCGGGCAGCAGGGGCGCGGCGCGCGGTATGCAGAGAATTGCCGTGTGCTGGTGGATGGCATGCGCGCGCTTGGCTTCCGCACGCTGCTGCCGGATCGGCTGCAAGCGCCGATCATCGTCACGTTCCGCATGCCGGGTGCGCGCGGCTTCGCGTTCCAGCGCTTCTATGACGGGCTGAAGGATCGCGGGTTCATCATCTACCCCGGCAAGCTCACGGTCGCCGATTCCTTTCGGATCGGCTGCATCGGCCGGCTTTATCCCGACGATATGCGCGCGGCCCTGGGCGCCATTCGCGACGTGCTGGCGGAGATGAGTGTCGATCTGCCGGTGGCCGCCTAAGACGATGAACATCCTCAGCACGCGACCCGCGATGTGACCGCCAATGGCCGGAGCTATCGGTTTCCCGCCACGCCCACGATCGCGGTCTGCATTGATGGTTCCGAGCCGGGCTATATCGAGGCGGCAATCGGACGCGGCCTCGCGCCCAACCTCGACCGGCTGATGCGGACCGGTTCGAACCTGCGCGCGCTGTCGGTAATCCCCAGCTTTACCAATCCTAACAACATGTCGATCATCACGGGCACGCCGCCCGCGGTGCACGGCATTGCCGGCAATTACTTCTACGATACCGCGGCCGGGCAGGAAGTGATGATGAACGACGCGCGCTTTTTGCGTGCGGAGACGATTCTGGGGGCGTTCTTCAATGCCGGTGCCAAGGTCGCCGTGGTCACCGCCAAGGACAAGCTGCGCACGCTGCTGGGCCATGGGCTTGATATGAGCACCGGCCGGGCAATCGCCTTTTCATCGGAGAAGGCCGACAAGGTGAATCGGCGCGAGAACGGCATTGACGATGCGCTTTCGTTCGTCGGCAGGCCGCTTCCGGACGTGTATTCCGCCGATCTCTCCGAGTTCGTGTTTGCGGCTGGGGTGAAGATCCTGGAGCGGGATCGTCCCGACGTGATGTACCTCTCCACGACGGATTACGTGCAGCACGCGGCGGCACCGGATTCGGAGATGGCCAACGCGTTCTATGCGATGATCGACCGGTATGTGGGGATGCTGGATCGCGCGGGGGCGGTGCTGGCGCTGACGGCCGATCATGGGATGAATGACAAGTTCGGGCCGGACGGCCAGCCCAACGTGCTTTACTTGCAGGATTGGTTCGATGCCCGCCTTGGCGCGGGCGAGGCGCGCGTGATTCTGCCGATCACCGACCCTTACGTCGGTCATCACGGCGCGCTGGGTTCTTTCGCGACGGTTTATCTGCCGAAAGAGGCCGAGATGGCGCGGGTGCTTGCGGCGCTGCGCCTCGTGGAGGGTGTGGACGTGGCAATCGATCGCCACGAGGCATGCCTGCGCTTCGATCTCCCACCTGACCGGATCGGCGATATCGTGGTGATCTCTGCTCGGTCGAAGGTGCTCGGCACCAGCCCGAGCCGCCATGATTTGTCGGGGCTTTCGGGTCCGCTGCGTTCGCATGGGGGACTGAGCGAACAGACGGTGCCGATGATCGTGAACCGCAAGGTCACGCTGCCGCCTGGGCGGACGCTGCGGAATTTCGACGTGTTCGATGTCGCGCTCAATCTGGTCGAGGGAGAACAGCGATGAACGTCGCGATCCAACCGCCGATCCGGCGTGAGGCGATGCGCATTGCCGGGCGCAAGGTGCAAACCGACGAGACGCTGGAGGTTTACAATCCGTATACCGATCAGGTGGTCGGCACGGTCCCCGCGGCGCGCCCCGAGCATGTGCGCCAGGCTTTCGCGACCGCTCGCGCCTTCAAGCCCCGAGCTGACCCGATACGAACGCCAGCAGATCCTGCTCCGCACTGCCGAGGCGCTGCGCGATCGCAAGGAGGAGTTCGCCCGGCTTATCACCGCGGAGATCCGGACTGTGCTGGAAAGATTCGCTGTATGAGGCGAGCCGTGCCTATGATGTGTATTCGTTCGCGGCCCAACTGACGATCCTGGACGATGGCGAAAGCTACGCCTGCGACATCAGTCCGATGGGCAAGCAGCGCCGCATTTTTACCACGCGCGTGCCGCTGATGGGCGTGATCTCGGCGATCACGCCGTTCAATCATCCGCTCAACATGGTGAGCCACAAGCTCGCCCCGGCGATTGCCACCAATAACCGTGTGGTGCTGAAGCCGACCGAACTCACGCCGCTGACGGCGCTCGCGCTGGCGGATGTGCTGTATGAAGCCGGACTGCCGCCGGAAATGCTTTCCGTGGTGACCGGCAATCCCTCGACCATGGGCGACGCCATGATCACCGATCCGGATGCGGATCTGATCACGTTCACCGGGTCGGTGCGGGTGGGCAAGCACATCGCCGCGACTGCCGGCTACAAGCGGGTGATCCTGGAACTTGGCGGCAATGATCCGTTGATCGTCATGGAGGACGCCGATCTTAACAAGGCGGCCGACCTGGCGGTGACTGGTGCCACCAAGAACTCGGGCCAGCGCTGCACCGCGGTGAAGCGCATTCTGGTGGTGGAGAGCGTGGCCGACGATTTTTCCCGCCTCGTGCTGTCCAAGGCCCGCAAGCTCAAGGCCGGTGATCCGATGGACCCGACGGTGGATGTCGGCACGGTGATCCACGAGCGCGCGGCCGCCGAGTTCGAGCGGCGCGTGGTGGATGCGGTTTCGCACGGCGCCAAGCTGCTGCATGGCAACGACCGGCAGGGGGCACTCTATCCGCCGACCGTCGTGGATCACGTGCCATATGACGCGGAACTGGTTCGGGAAGAGACTTTTGGCCCGGTGATCCCTATCATTCGCTGTCCGGACGAGCTCGACCAGGTGATACGGATTTCGAACTCGACGGCCTATGGCCTGTCGTCCGGTGTGTGCACCAACCGGTTGGATTACATCACACGGTTCGTCAACGAGCTGGATGTGGGCACGGTGAATATCTGGGAGGTCCCTGGATACAGGATCGAAATGTCACCGTTTGGTGGTATCAAGGACTCCGGGCTGGGTCATAAGGAAGGCGTGGTGGAGGCGATGAAGAGCTTCACCAACGTGCGGACCTACTCGCTGCCCTGGGCAGGCTGACCATCGCGTAACAAAAGGGAGGAAACAACCAGTGTTCGCCAAACTCAGTCTTTCGGTCGCCGGCCTGGCGATGGTGCTGGCCGCGGGCTCGGTCCCGGAGAGCCAGGCATGGGCACAGCAGGTGGTGACCATCTACAGCGCCGATGGTCTGCATGACGGATCGCCCAACTGGTATCAGACCGAGTTCGATGCCTTCACGAAATCCACCGGGATCAAGGTCCAGTATATCGAGGCTGGTTCGGCCGTTGTGGTGGATCGGCTGGAACGGGAGAAGTCCAACCCGCAAGCGGATGTTCTGGTTACGCTGCCGCCATTCGTTCAGAGAGCCGCTGCGGACGGGCTGCTGGAGGCTTACACGCCAGCCGGTGCCGACCAGGTTCCGGCCGATCAGAAGGACAAGCAGAATCGGTTTGTGCAACTGGTGAACAACTATACGGATTTCATTTACAACGCCAGCGCGCTGTCCCAGCCGCCGAAGACGTACAACGATCTGCTCGACCCGAAATTCAAGAACAAGATCCAATATTCTACTCCGGGCCAGGCGGGGGACGGTACTGCGGTGATGCTGCTGATGATTCATGCCTTCGGTGGGGCCGACGACGGTTTCGCGTATCTGAAGAAGCTGCAGGCCAACAATCTCGGCCCGTCGTCCTCCACGGGTCGGCTGACCGCGCTGGTCAACAAAGGCGAGTTATGGGTCGCCAACGGCGATATGCAGATGAACAGTGCCCAGCTCGAGCAGAATCCGAACGTTCGCATCTTCTGGCCCGCCGCTCCGGACGGGAAGCGCTGGACGGTTTCTCTGCCTTACGTGATCGGCCTGGTGCACGGCGCGCCGCACGCCGAAAACGGCAAGAAGCTGATCGATTTTCTGCTGAGCCGCGACGCGCAAGAGCAGGTGAGCAAGATCGCGCAGGGGTTTCCTGTCAGGCAGGATGTGAAGCCGACGGATGAAACGTACACAAAGCTGCACGACCTGATGAACGGCGTGTCCGTGTACGCGCCTGACTGGGACCAGGTGCTTGGCGGGTTGCAAAAGGACGTGGCGCGCTGGCACCAGGAGACCGGTAGCTGATGGCAGCCCTGGTCCTTGAGGATGTGGGCCCACCGTTGGGGGTAATCGCCGGTACGGCCGCGATGGCAGACGCGCCGGCAAGCCCGTCCAAGGCGGCCTCCCGCCCGGGGGCCGCCAGCGGGATCGTGTTCGACAAAGTCTGCGTGGCTTACGGGCGGCATACCGTGATCGAGTCGCTCGAGCCTGTCTGTGGAACCGGGGGAGATCATGGCGCTGATCGGCCCCTCGGGTTCTGCCAAGACGACGGCGCTGCGGGCTGTCGCCGGCTTCGTGCGCCCGGTGCGGGGCCGCGTTTTCATCGGCGATCGCGACGTCACCGATCTGCCGCCGCATGCGCGCAACATCGGCATGGTGGTGCAGAACTACGCGCTGTTTCCGCACATGCGGGTGGATGAAAACGTAGCGTTCGGGTTGCGCGCCCGGAGTGCGGCCGACGGGGTCGTCAAGCAGCGGGTTGCGGAATGTCTGCGGATGGTCGGCATGCAGACATTCATCCATCGTTATCCGCGGGAGTTGAGCGGCGGGCAGCAGCAGCGCGTGGCGATTGCCCGGGCGCTGGCGATCCGGCCTCAGGTGCTGTTGCTGGACGAGCCGCTGTCGGCGCTGGATGCACAGATCCGGCGTTCGATGCTGGAAGAACTGGCCCGGCTTCACCAGGACCTTCCATCACTCACGGTGCTGTACGTCACGCACGACCAGACCGAGGCGCTGACACTCGCGGACCGCATCGGGATTATGCGCGACGGTCATTTGATTGCCGCCGGCCCGTCCCGGGCGCTTTACCATGCGCCGCCGAACCGGTTCGCCGCGGAATTCCTGGGCCGCGCCAACCTGCTTCCGGTCAGGCTGGACGTGGCTGATGCGGGCGATGGCTTCGCGCGCGTGCGCCTGAACGATACGGAACTTCTGGCAAAGGCGCACCCCGATCTCGGCGCAGGGGCCGAATGCCTGGTTTGCGTGCGCCCGCACGCCGTTGGATTGCAGCCGGCGGGCCGGCCTGGCAATCACCTTGCAGGGACGGTGCGCGCCGTCCAGTGGCAGGGCGACCTGCACAACATCACCTTCGAATCGCACGGCGTGACGGCTCGCATGATTTGCACGCCGCTGCGCGAACCTCCGCAGCCCGGCGCGGCACTCGATCTCTATTTCGCGGCCGAGGACGCCACGCTGATTCCCGAGGACGAGCAGACCCGTGGCTAGTATCGGCGCGCCGGCGATTGCTGTGTCGCGTCCGGGGATCAACGTGGCTCCGCTGTGGATTGTGCCGCCTTTGGTGGTCCTGGCCGCGCTGTTTTTCTATCCGCTCTCGTTGATTGTGCGCAAGTCACTGCTGGGCGACGGCCAGAGCGCGTCGTTGGCGCATTACGGCGCGGTTTTCCGCACTGCGCTGTTTCAGGGGGCGTTGCTCAATACCATCTCGATCGCGATCATCTCGACGGCCGGTTGCCTGATCCTTGGTCTGGTGCTGGCTTTGGTGCTGTCTTTCGTTCCGTTTCCCGGAGCGCGGGTGGTCGCGCGCCTGATTGATACGTTCATTGCTCTGCCAACGTTCCTGGTCGCGCTCTCGTTCACCTTCATCTATGGCTCGGCGGGTCTGCTGAATGCGTCGGCGATGCAGGTGTTTCACCTGGGTCTTCCACCCGTCGATTTTCTTTATTCTCGGTGGGGCGTGATCCTGGCGGAAGTGACGGTCTATACGCCGTTCGTGTTGCGTCCCTTGCTGGCCAGCTTTTCATTGATCGAAACGGCACAAATCGAGATCGCCAGCAGCCTGGGCGCCGGTGCGTGGCGCATCATCCGTCAGGTGATCCTTCCCGCGGCCATTCCCGCCCTTCTCGCCGGCGGCAGCCTGTGCCTGCTCTTGACGGTGAATGAATTCGGCATCGTGCTGTTCATCGGTGCCAAGGGTGTCATCACGTTACCCTTGCTGGTCTATGACAAGGCGATCCAGGAGTTCGACTATACAACCGCCTGCGTCATCGCCGTGGTGAACGTGTGTCTCTCGCTGTCTCTCTATTCGCTGTATCGGCTCACCATGGCGCGGTTTGGAGGCTCGCGTGCTGGTCTGGTCTAAACCCGGCCGGGCCGGCGCGTGGCTGTTCTTCGCCGTGCTGGTCGCGGTTGTGTACGGTTTGCCTGCGGTGATGATTGTGTTGGCCAGCTTTGCGGGACAGTGGAACGGCGTGCTGCCGAGTGGGCTGACGCTGATGCACTACGCACAGGCTATTCAGGGTGATTCGGGGGCGCAACTTCGGGTCAGCCTGATCACCGGCGCGGTCGCGAGCGCGGTGGCACTTGGGGTGGGCACCTGGGCGGCACTGGCGCTGCGGCAGATGCGGGGTGCCAGTCGGCGAACGCTGGACCTGGTCTTCTTCATCCCGAGCGCAGTCCCTTCGGTTTCGGTGGGACTCGGCTTGCTGGTTGCTTTCAGCCAACCGCCGGTTCTGCTCAATGGCACGGTGGCGATCGTGGTGGTGGCGCATTTTGTGCTGATTTCAGCCTTCACCTACGGCAACGTCTCGGCGGGGCTTGCAAGGTTGGGGTACGATTTCGAACAGATGGCGGCGAGCCTCGGCGCGCAGCCGGCCTATACGCTACGGCGTGTCACCTTGCCGCTGGTCACGCCATATCTGATCGCGGCGTTCAGCCTGAGCTTCGCACTTTCCATGGGGGAGCTTGGTGCGACCATCATGGTGTATCCGCCGGGCTGGGTCACGCTGCCGGTGGGGATTTTCGGGTTGACCGATCGCGGCGACATTTTCCAGGGGGCGGCGCTGACGATCCTGTTGGCGGCGGCAACGCTGGCGGTGCTGGTCGGGCTGTCGCTCGTGCCGACGCGGGCTGCGGTGAGGCGGTGAGTGGTAGGAAATATTGCTACCGGCCGGCCGGGGTGATACCATGAAGCAATGGCGAACGTGGAGAAGCTCAGCGTCGCTCTGACCCCCGATATGGTGGCGGAGGTGCGCGCTGCGGTGGAGGGCGGCGACTACGGGAGCGTCAGTGAAGTGGTGCGTGATGCTCTGCGCGAGTGGCGCTTGCGCCGTAAGTTCGAGATGCTGGAGGTCGAAGAGTTGCGCCGCCTGGTGCGGGAAGGCATCGATAGCGGGCCTGGCCTGGATGCTGGCGAGGTGTTTGCTCGGCTGCGCGCGCGGTTCGAGAAGCCACCCCCGGTTGGATGAGTGCGCAGCGGGGGCTGCTCCTCTCTCCACGCGCCGCGACCGATCTTGAGGAGATCGCGGATTACATCGCTCGGGACAACCCGGTTCGGGCCGCAAGTTTTGTCGTCGACTCGAGGCGAAGTGTCGGGCAATCGCAGAAATGCCGGAACTCTACCCGACCCGCGCCGACCTTGCCCTCGGTCTGCGGATGGCTGTGCATAGGCGGTATCTGATCCTGTTTCGCGAGCTGCCCAGTGAGAACAGCGGGTCCGCGTATTGCACGGCGCCCGCAATCTGGCACGGCTGATCTAATGGTTACACGGCTCGTAATCGCGAGCTTCCCAGTTGGCCGTCCTCCGGAACCGGCAGGGAGCTCCTCCTCCTAGGATGAGGGCGCCGATCTGCGGCGCGCACGTTCGATCCGTGATGTAGCACCTCCGATGTCCCCGGAGGGCAGAACATCGCTGCCAGTCTTCAGGATTGCAATTCTCTCCCGCCGCGCTGCTTATCCTATCAGCCTCTGTATAACCTACGAGCTCGGGACACTCTCTCGACCCCCCGCCAATCCGGAGTTTCAAACAAAGCGACAATTGCGTAGAGCACGCACCGGACGAGCGAACTCGATAATACGGTTACCGCTCGCTGACGGGAATGCCGCAGCAATCTCAGCCCCGCCCCGCCGCAATCGCTTCTCCCAGAATTTCCAGCGCCCGTCCCATCTCTGCCTCCGTCACAATCAGCGGCGGCGTGAGCGTCAGCACGTTACCCATCGTGGTCTTGAACGAGAGGCCGCGATCAAGCGCGCGATAGAGCACTGCCTCCGCGAGATCCGGATCCGGCGTCTTGTCCTCCCGACTGCGGACCAGCTCGATCCCCAGCAGCAACCCGCGACCGCGCACATCGCCGATCGCCGGCAGGCGGCGCTTCATGGCATGCAGGCGATCCAGCGCCATTGCGCCGACCCGTGCGGCGTTTTCCACAAGGTTCTCGTCCTCGATGATCTCGATTGTGGTCAGGGCGGCGCGGGCGGTGACGGGGTTTTTTTCATGCGTGTAGTGACCGAAGGCCCATTGCGCGGCGACGTCGAGTTCGGGGCGAGCCAAAACTGCCGCGATCGGCAGGATGCCGCCGCCTAACGCCTTCCCCATGACGAGCAGGTCGGGGACGACACCGTCGTGGTCGCAGGCGAACATGCGGCCGGTTTTGCCGAGGCCCGTCGGGATCTCATCGAAAATCAGCAAGGCACCGTGCCGGTCGCAGGCCTGCCGCACCTGCTGCCAATATCCCGGCGGGGGCAGGAAGGGGACGGCACGAGCGGGTTCAGCGATCACGGCGGCGACGTCGGTTTCGCGTGACAACACGTAATCCACCATGCTGGCGCAAGCCAGTCGGCACTGGTCGAGATACGGGTGGCCATCCGCATCAACCGGGTGACCATAAGGGCAGCGGTAGCATGCGAAAGGTGCGACGTGCTGGGCGCCGGCGACGACGGGCGCGGCCGGACCGGAGCGGAACAATGCCTCTCCGGACAGCGCGGACGCGCCGATGCCCGCGCCATGAAAGGCATCCCAGAACGACAGGGTCTTGAAGCGGCCGGTTGCGGCGCGGGCCAGCTTGATGGCGACTTCCACAGCGTCCGATCCGCCGGTCGTGAACAGCACCTTCGACAGATTGCCCGGTGCGACTGATGCGAGCTTTTCCGCGAGCAGCACGGCGGTTTCGCAGGCGTAGCGGCGCGGGGCGAAGGACAGTGCCTCGATCTGCGCGGCGATGGCCTGGCGCAGCCGGGGATGTCCGTATCCGATGTGATGGACGTTGTTGCCGTGGAAATCCATGTAGCGGCGGCCGCCGGCGTCCTGAATCCAGATACCTTCCGCCCTGACGATCTGGTTGAGGCAGGGCGTGGAGACGGACTGGTGAAGGAATACTGCGGCGTCGCGGGCGAGCAGCGCCCCTGTAGCGGCGTCGATGCTGCGGCGCTGCCATTCGGCGCGGCGCCCCGTCAGGTTGGTGTCGCCCTCGGATTCCGAGACGGTCATCGGGATATTTTCAAATCGCTTTCGGTCGGCACATATTGCCACATGACTTCCAATAATGCCACATCCGGGCGGACCGGCGTGAGACAGCTCGCCAGTTCCCGCCAGCAGGCAATCCTGAAGCGTCTTGGCGCCGTGGGGTCAGTGAGCGTGAGCGAGCTGAGCGGTGCGCTCGGTGTGTCGCGGGAGACCATTCGGCGGGACTTCAGGTTTCTCGCCGAGCAGGGCCGGCTGGACATCGTGCATGGCGGTGCCGCGCGACGGGCGCTGGCGGAGCCGGCGCTTGCGCAACGCGTGGAGGAGAACGCGAACGGCAAGGCGGCCATCGGACGTCTCGCGGCAAGCCTGGTCGAGGATGGCATGGTCGTGCTGCTCGATTCGGGGACGACGACGCTGGCGGTGGCTCGCGCCCTGGCGGTTACGGGACGGAGCCTGACCGTCTGCACCAGCAGCCTCGCCGCAGCGCAACTGCTGTGCCGGGTGGGTGGAATGCGTGTGCACATGCTGGGCGGCGAGGTCGATCCGGGCGAGGAGGCCGTGGTGGGCATCGACGTGATCGAGGCGATCAGCCGGTTCCGGGTGGATGTCGCATTCGTCGGCGTGGGCGGGGTCTCGGACGCCGGGGAGGTGACCGATTACAGTCGGTTTGGCGCGGAACAACGCGGCCGGATGATCACGGCGGCGCGCAGGTCCTACTTCGTGGTGGATCGCGGGAAGTTCGGGCGGCTGACGCCGGTGCGGATTCCCGGGTTTGCCGCCGCTGCGGGGGTGATCACCGATGCACCCCTTCCGGCTCGGGCGGGAGCGGTGCTGGAGAGCGAGGGGCTACGGATCATCGTGGCCGGCTGAATGTGGCGGTTCGCGTTGTTGTGTTGCATTTTGTGGCATTCCCTATAGGCTATGCCCGGCACTGATCCCGGGGCAGCTCCATGCAGACAGAACTCCCAAGCCACGCGCGCGCCGTGATCATCGGGGGCGGCATCATCGGCTGCTCGCTGGCGTACCACCTCACCCGCCTCGGATGGACGGACGTGGTGCTGCTGGAACAGGGGCGGCTTTCCAGCGGCACGACATGGCACGCGGCGGGCCTGGTGGGGCAATTGCGTAGCCACCCGAACATGACCCGGCTGATCCGCTATTCGACCGAGCTTTACGAAAAGCTGGAAGCGGAAACTGGCCTGGCAACCGGCTGGAAACGCTGTGGGTCGATCACCGTCGCGCGGACGACAGAGCGGATGGTGCAGTTGCGGCGGACGGTGTCCGCCGCGCGTGCGCAGGGGGTGGAGATCGAGGAGCTGACCGCGGCGCAGGCGAGCGAGAAGTGGCCGATCATGCGCACCGACGACCTCGCAGGCGCCGTGTGGCTACCCGGCGATGGCAAAGCGAATCCGGCTGACATCACGCAGGCGCTGGCACGCGGTGCCCGGGATCGCGGGGCACGCATCTTCGAACGCACGCGGGTCACGGGCATTCGGCTGGATGCCACCGGCGCTGTTTCGGCTGTCGAGACCACGGGGGGAGACATCGCCTGCGAGGCGCTGGCGATCTGTGCGGGCCAGTGGTCGCGCGAGGTGGGGCGGATGTGCGGTGTGACGGTCCCGCTGCATTCGGCCGAGCACATGTATATCGTGACCGAGACGATCCCGGGGGTATTTCCAGACCTTCCGGTGATGCGGGATCCGGACGGCTACGTCTATTTCAAGGAGGAAGTGGGCGGACTGGTGATGGGCGGCTTCGAGCCGGATGCCAAGCCGTGGGGGATGGATGGCATTCCGGCGGATTTCGAATTTCAGCTTCTGCCGGACGACTGGGACCAGTTCGAAATTCTCATGCGTCACGCATTGCAGCGCGTACCGGCGCTGGAGACCGCCGAGGTCAAGACGTTTTTGAACGGACCCGAGAGTTTCACGCCGGACAACAACTTCATTCTCGGCGAGGCGCCGGAGCGGCGGAACATTTTTGTCGGAGCCGGTTTCAATTCGATGGGCATCGCCTCGGCCGGCGGCGCGGGGCGGGCGCTGGCGGAGTGGATGGTTGCAGGCGAGCCGAGTTTCGATCTGTGGCCGGTGGATATTCGTCGCTTCGCGCGCTTTCACGGGAACCGGACCTGGCTGCGCGATCGGGTGAAGGAGGTGCTCGGCCTGCACTACGCGATGCCGTGGCCGAACCGGGAACTGGAAACCGCGCGGCCGTTCCGCCGCTCCCCGTTGTTCGACCGCCTGGCAGCGAAGGGAGCGGTGTTCGGCGCAAAGATGGGTTGGGAGCGTCCGAACTGGTTTGCGCCTGCCGGGGCGGAGCGGCGCACGGCCTATTCCTTCGGACGACAGAACTGGTTTCCGTACGTGGCGGAGGAGCATCGAGCGTGTCGGGCGGGAGTGGCGCTGTTCGATCTGACATCGTTCGGCAAATTCCTGGTGCAGGGTTCGGACGCCTTACAGATGCTGCAGACACTCTGTGCGAACGATGTTGACGTGCCGCGTGGCCAATCGGTTTATACCCCTCTGCTCAATGAGCGCGGTGGGTTCGAGAGCGATCTGACCGTTGCGCGGCTTGCGGCGGACACGTTCTTGATTGTGACTGGTACAGCCCAGGCGACTCGCGACGCGCACTGGATCCGCCGGCATATTCCTGCCTCGGCGCGGGCTGTGCTGACGGATGTTACGTCTGCGTACGCGGTGATTGGCGTCATGGGCCCGCGGTCACGCGCACTGCTGAGCAAAGTTACGGATGCGCTGCTTGGTGACTCTGAATTTCCGTTCGGAGCAGTACGCGAGATCGGTATCGGTTACGCCACTGTTTGGGCATGCCGGCGGAGTTATGCGGGCGAACTGGGGTGGGAGTTCTATGTGCCGACGGAATTCGCGGTCACGGTTTACGAGACGCTGGTGGAAGCGGGCGCTGATCTCGGCTTGTGCGATGCCGGTTACTACGCGTTGGAGGCGCTTCGGTTGGAAAAGGGTTATCGCGCCTGGGGGGCCGAACTTACGCCCGACTGCACTCCGTGGGAGGCCGGGCTCGGGTTTGCCGTACGGCTCGACAAGCCGGGCGGTTTCATCGGCAGCGAAGCTCTGGAACGGGCCAGGAGCCGCCCACTGATCCGCCGGCTGGTTTGTTTTCTGACGGTCGCATCTGATACGCCGCCCGCCTGGGGCGGCGAGCTGGTGACGGCCGATGGCGTCCCGGTGGGAGAGATAACCTCGGCAGCATACGGCTACGGGCTCGGCGGTGTGGTGGCACTTGGCTGGGTGCGCTCGGCTGGCGACGAAATCGACGAAGCCTGGCTCGCGGCCCGGCGGTTCGCGGCGGAGATAGCCGGGGAGGCGGTTCCGGTCAGGGCGAGTTTGCGGCCTTTTCTTTGACCCAGAAAAACAAGAAAGTGGTTCTATGAAATGAGTGGCGATGGCGAGCCTGTAATTGCACTATGAGACATCCAATTGCTGAGCTTCCTGGGCCCACATTGAATCAGGCGACGAGCCTAAAACATAAGCCCAATTCGTAGCCAATGCGTGCGCCCCACAGACCTCAGCGTGCCGCAGCCAGACAACAATGCCCACCTTGGCTCAAAAACGAACGGGATGATCAATGGGGGCATTCAGAAACCACGCGGTAACCGCCGACATCCTCCCCGGGCCGAAGCGCTGGAGATCCCGTAAAAGTCTGAGTGCCTGATTTTTCCTGTTGAAGGCTTCAAAGCAGACTGTCGGCTCCCGGCCAAATCTTGCCGGCCGGAGTTTAGCTGAGAAGGATCGCTTAGAGTCAGATTCGCCTTGCCGGGGCTGCTCGCGGTGGCATCGACCCGGGTCGTAGCCTATCCCATTGAATTTTCACCGCCCAGCGTCCGAGAAGCCATTGTTTCCTGCTCAGGCCATATCGCTAACCCGCATTTCTCAAACTCGGCAGGTGCACCGGGGCTCTGAATGAGCGAAAGTACTTCTGCGACAAAGCCTTAACGCGTTGCAGAGGAGGTCCCCGATGCCGACATAGTGTAGCGCAGACCTGTTTGGCTTTGCATCTGTTGAAGGCCGCGCGGTTGTCGCGGCATTCGACGGCGGTACGGTCACCTCGGATGCCGGAGCGCTGCTGCTGGGCGCGACGGACCGGGCGATTGGCCTGGTGGATCGGTTTGCCGCCTGCTTTGTGGATCACCGTTGCCCGGCACTGTTCGCGGTGATCAAGCGGGTGTTTGGGTTTGTCAAAGTCCGCTACCGCGGTCTGGCGAAGAACACCGAGCGGCTGTGGGTGACCTGCGGACTGGCCAACCTGTTCATGGTGCGGCGCCGGTTATTGCGTGTCTGACAGGCATGGTGTGTCCGAGGGACCGCTGCGGTGATGAAAATTGCGGCGAAGTGGCTTGATCGCGACCGCTTGGGGTGACACGTCGCGCGCCATGAGTTTGTGCTCACCCGGAGAGTCGGGGTGTCCGGTCAAACCAAGCGATTTGCTGCTTGTTCAGGGGTTCCTTAGGGCGAAAGTTGGGCAAAGTTCGGATTAGAAGGAACCTGAAATGGGACTTCGCAACGGCGGAGATGAGGCAGGAGGGGGCTGGGATAAAAAGACAGGCGAGAGGGACTGTGGGCTACCGTGATGGCTGGTCACGTAAACGCCGCTCAGGCTGAATCCCAACGCCGCCTGCTTCTGGGTTGGAAGGCATGGTAACCGGATATTTGAATCACGGCACAACTGGCCAAGAGCGGAATGCAGATTTGTTGGCTTGGAGCCGTTGAGGTGAGCATGTGTTCTCCGTGGGAACACGTCTCGTTAGGCCAACTGAGAAACCGCCGCATCGTTGGTTTGCGAATTCGCATCATGCAGCCTGTACGCAGTTTTTCGCAGTAACTGTATGCATCGCTTTTTCAAGCTGAAGCCCAAAGCGACGCTGTGCGTCTCAGCAAGGATAGATCCTCCATGCTGGTACAGATTCAACCCCGTCGAGGGTATTCTCGGGTCCTGACCGGGATCGCCCGCCTGCGCGAAATCTACTCGCCGCGTGCCAGCCCGGGCGTGTGCTCGGCCTGTACAAGCAGCTCAACAACCCTGGCCCCCAGGCCCACATCGCGAGCTCTTCAACCCGACGGGGTGTTCTCCCCCACAACCCGATCGCGTCTGCGCCGGCGGTCCGTAGAAGCCCCGGCAGGTGGACCTCACTCGCCCAGTAACCTGTGCCGACAACACCGAATCGAAGGGTCACGAGAATCCTATCATTGCCGGGGTGGCGCCGTGCTCCGCCGGATAATCATTTCCGCATCCAGGGGCGGCGGGCATGCTGCCTTCCCGGTTTCGAGCAGGGCAACGATGTATTTCGCCAGCTCCTGGCCCATCAGCCGACTCGGCACGCGGATCGTGGTCAGCGGAGGATCCAGGTGGGCCGACATGTCGGTATCGTCAAAACCGACGATGCTCAGATCATCCGGAACGGCGAAGCCAAGTTCCTTCGCTTCGATGATCGCCCCGGTCGCGATGTAGTCGTTGGTGCAGACGACGGCGGTGGGATGTGGAGCGGCAGCCTGCAATACGTGGCGCATTCCGTCGCGGCCGCTGGCAATGAAGCGGCTGTTGGCGCGCACGAAGTGCTGTGGGCGGATGGCGATACCGGCGCGGGCAAGCGTGCTGTTGAACCCCTCGATGCGCTGCTGGATACGGTCATTGGACTCCGTCTCGTGCACAACCATTCCGAAATCGTGGTGGCCGAGGCCAAGCAGGTGTTCGGCGAGCCGGGTGGCCGCGAGAAAATTGTCGAACCCGATGCAGGGGTGCCGTTTTTCCCGGCCACTGGTGTAGGTGATGACGTAAGGAACGCCCTGCGATGCGAGCAGCTCGAACATCCCGGCGGGCTGTACCTCGCCGACCAGAACAAGACATTCGATGCCCTGCTCGATCAGTTTGCGCGCCTGGGTGAGCCGCAACTGGTCGGACCTTTCGACGCAGCCGAGAATGAGCGTGTAGTTGGCCTTCCCGAGATCCTGCTGCAGCTCCTCGATCAGCGCAGCAAAATTCTGATGCGATAGCGTTGGGATGATCGCGCCAACCGTGCGGGTGCGCAGCGACGCAAGCGCCTTGGCAACCCCGTTCGGCACCCATTTCAACTCCTGCGCGGCGCGGGTGATGCGATCGCGCAGCTCGGGCGAAACGAGGTCCGGCGTGTTCACAGCGCGGGAGACCGAAGCGGTGGAAACGCCGGCCTGGCGCGCCACGTCGCGAAGCCGGACCGCAGTGCCGCCCGGCCGGCGCTGCCGCCGCTGGGGAACAGCTATCACCGCGCCGGGCTCCCGTCCGCTCATGCCGGCAAAGTTTTCCCCTGACGCGAGTGTTCGCGCCACGACTCAGACCGTAAGCACGACATAGTCGTGTTCCACCGTCGACCGGCACGGTCTCGGCCTCGAACGGTCCCTTGGCCAGCACGGCGCCGGGCTCGATCTCCACGGCATAGGTCCGCGCATGCACGCTGTCGGGATCGCACCAGGACTGGCCGGTGCGAAGGTCGAACTCCCAGCAGTGCCAGGGGCAGCGCAGCATCTCCCCCTGGCGCGTGAGCTTGTATTCGCCGGGTGACGGCGATTCGAGCCGGCTGACCAGCATGCCGCGGCACAGCGGCGCGCCCTGGTGCGGGCAGCGGTTGATCACGGCGAAGAATTCGTCGTTGACGTGAAAGACGCCGATCTCCCGCCCCTTGACCGTGACGATCTTGCATGAGCCCGGCGCGATCTCATCAACCTTGGCGACGACGTGTCGGCTCATGGATCAGTCGAAACCATAAAGCGCCCGCGCATTCTCATGATAAATCATGCGTCGCCATTCCTCCGGCAGGGGAACCTTGAAGGCGAAGCGTGGATCGTCCTGATCCCAGTGCGGGTAGTCGGTGGAGAACATGATGCGATCCGGGCCAATCAATTCGATCATGCTGAGCATATCGTTCGGCCGCTCCGGCTCCTCGATCGGCTGTGTCGTGACCCAGATGTGCTGGCGCACATACTCGGACGGCTTCTGCCGCAGGAACGGCACTTCGGCATGCAGCCGCTTCCAGGCCTTGTCGAGCCGCCAGCACAGCGCGGGCAGCCAGGCGAACCCGCCTTCCACCAGCACCACCTTCAGATTGGGGATACGCTCGAACACGCCTTCGCAGACCAGGCTGACAACCAGCGTCTGCATCGACTGCGCGTAGGACGGATGCTCCTCGTGATAAAACGAAACCCAGCCGCCGCCGGTGGACGGATGGCCGCTCGTGCCGCCGAGATGCAGCGAAACGGGAAAGCCGTTGGCCGCACAGGCTTCCAGGATCGGCCAGTAGCGCTGCCGCCCGAGCGGCTCCAGCCCACGCGGCGGGATCTGCACCTGCGCGAAGCGGCGATCGCCGGCGCGCTTTTCGATCTCCGCAATCGCCGCCGACTGATGCTCGATATTGACCTGCACGGCGGATTTCAGCCGCGGATCGGGATCGCTCCAGCGCGCGAGCTGCCATTCATTCACCGCGGTGGCCATCGCCGAACCGAACTCGACGTTGCGCTCACCGGCCGCACCACCAACCAACGGCGCCAGAAGCCCGTAGGAGACATCGAACAAATCGAGCAACTGCTTCTGCATGAACGGCAAATCGGAGCCGGGATACGAGCCGTCCGGTCCCCACGCGTCCATGCGCACCCCGTTACCCGGGGATATGCGGGGATAGTTGGAGGCTTTCGCCAATCCCTGACGCACACGCCCGCCGATGCGTCCGGCGATGCTCCCGCCAGTGCGCCGGCAGGAATTCGTCGAATTCCGCGGGCGACTTGTAGAACGGATGCACGTCGCAATCGATGAAGCCCTTGTAGGTCGGGCTGACCGTTTCCGGCCGGCGATCGAGAACTGCTACATTCATGATCTGCCTCCGCTTCCTCGTTCAGTTCAGGCGCTGATAGGTGGCGAGCGCATTATCCAGCAGCACCTTGGACAGGATGTTCTTCGGCAACCCGGCGGGAATGGCGTCGGTTCCCTCGAAATGCCAATGCGGGTAATCGGTCGAAAACAGCAGCATCTCATCCGAACCGATCTCATCCAAAATCGTCTGCACCAGATCTTCACTCGGCGGATCATCGAACGGCTGCACCGTCAGGCGCACATGTTCGCGAATGATCTCGGACGGCGGCCGGTTCAGCCACGGCGTTTCCGACCGCACCCCGCGCCAGGTCTTGTTGATCCGCCACAAATACGCCGGCAGCCAGGTCACACCGGATTCGATCAGCACCACCTTCAGCTTGGGATATTTGATGAACACCCCTTCCGCCACCAGGCTGTTGAGCGTGCCGGCAAAACCCGGCGCCTGCGAGACGTAATCCTCGATGTAGTAGGAAGGCCAGCCGAGCGCGCTGGGCGGATGGCGGAAGCTGCTCCCGGCGTGAATGCCGATCGGCAGCCCGTGGCGCTCCGCCGCTTCGTAGATCGGCCAGTGCTGGCGCCGGCCCAGCGGCAGTTCGGTCATCGAGAACATCAACACCTGCACGAAGCGCCTGTCGGCGGCCCGATGCTCGATCTCCGCCACCGCAAGATCCGGGCTGTGCACCGGAACCACGATGGAAGCGCGCAGCCGCGCATCGCGATCGAGGAACTCGGCCGCGATCCAGTTATTGACCGCCTTGCACAGCGCGGCGGACAAATCCTCGCTGAACATAACCTGCGAGCCATGCAGCACGTTGCAGATGGCAAACCGAGGATCGAACGGATCCAGCACGTGATCGCGCAACTGCTCGAACTGCGAGGCCGGCAATCCCTTCGCCGGCTTCCAGTCGGGCCGGCAGTTGATCGGCGCGTTCGGCGGATAGGCGCTGATTTCAAGATTGTTGCCCTCGATACCCCGCCGAAGCACATGCTCCCGCCAGTAGTCGTCCAGATGGGGGACCAGCGCGCGTGTATCGGGCACGGTGATATGAATGTCGCAGTCAACGAAGTCTGCTGCGGGCGTTGGCGCCGATCCTGACATGAAGGAATTAGTAAGCGATTACAGAAAACCTGTCCAGCATAATCGAGCCGTGAACCGGGCCTGGACCCGTCGAGTGTAATCGCTTACTCTCCCCGAAAATAGCCTGGGGGAAAGCCGAATGCGTGCCCTGATCTGCCTCGCGGTCGGCCTGTGTGCCGCCGCGGCCTGCCTGCCGGCGCAGGCGCAAAAGGCCGACGTGATCCATTTCTGGACCAGCGGCGGCGAATCGCGAGCCATCGCCGTCTTCGCCCACGAATATGAAAAACGTGGCGGCACCTGGGTGGACGATCCTGCGATAGGGCCCCAGGCGGAAATCGCACTGGCGATGAATCGGATCGCCGGAGGGAACCCGCCGACGGCGATGCAGTGGCAGACGGGTGCGCCGACGAAAGAGCTGGCTGACCAAGGGTTGCTCGCCAATCTGGACTGGCTGGCCGAAGCCGGCGGCTGGAAGAAGAACCTGCCTTCCATCCTGCTGAGTAAGATCACCTTCGATGGCCACATATACAGCGCACCCGTGGATATCGCTGGTACGAACTGGATGTTCTACAGCACCAAGGTGTTCCAGCAGGCCGGGGTGCCGCTCCCTAAGACCTGGGACGAATTTTTTGCGGAAGCGCCGAAGATCAAGGCGGCCGGTTTTATTCCGATCGCCTTCGGCGCGAATGCACAACAGGAGAGCTGGTTGTTCATGATCGTCCTCGCCGGCGTGGGCGGCAGCGATGTGTACCGCGCAATTTCGGTTGATCATGATCCGAAGGCGGCTGGAAGCGAGGGCGTACGAAAGACGTTCGAGGTCATTGGAAAACTGCGTCAGTATGTGGACGCGGGAAGCCCCAACCGAAAATGGAACGACACACTCGCCCTCGTCGAGACTAACAAGGCTGCGTTTATGGTGCTCGGCGACTGGGCGAAGGCAGATTTCGCCGCTGCGGGTCTGACGCTGGACAAGGACTATGGCTGCGCTCTGGCCCCCGGCAGCGCCGATTCCTACATCATGACCATCGACGCCTTGGCATTCCCCAAGACGGACAAGCCTGATCAGATCGAGGCTCAGCACAAGCTCGCGACGCTGATTATGGATCCCGTCGTGCAGACCGAGTTCGCACGTCAGAAGGGAGCGATCCCATCGCTGCTCAACGCCAACATTTCGTCGCTGGATCGCTGCGCGCAAGAAGGCCAACGGGTGATGGCGCAGGGTCCATCGCATCAGCTTCTCAACTTCTTTCTCCTCTTCACGCCCGACATCTACGGGCAGTACACCGACCTGCTCGGTCAGTATTGGGCAAACCCCCAAATGACCGCTGAAGAAGCCACCAAGAAATTCGCCGCGATCATCGCCGCGGCAGGACAATAAACCGGGAGAGAACAAAATGACGGTGTCACTCCGGGCGGCGCTTGCCCTGAGCGGTTTGGGCCTGGCTATCGCCGCCTCGCCCGCCATCGCACAAAAGGCCGATGTCATTCACTTCTACACCAGCACCAGCGAATCTCTGGCGATCAGCGTCTTCGCCAAGGAATACGACAAGCGCGGCGGCACCTGGGTGGACGATCCCGCCGTCGGTCCGCAGGCGGAGCAGGCGCTGGCGCTGAACCGGATCGCGGGTGGTTCGCCGCCGGCCGCGATGCAATGGCAGGTGGGCCCGCCGACGAAAGAGCTGGACGACCAGGGGCTCCTGATGCACCTGGATGATCAGGCGAACGCCGGGCACTGGGCCGACCATCTCCCACCGCTGATCCTCCGCAACGTCGTCATGAATGGACACTTTCTGGCCGCGCCCGTCGATATCCATGGCGTCAACTGGATGTTCTACAGCGTGAAGGCGTTCAAGGACGCCAACCTGGAACCGCCAAAGACCTGGGATGAGTTCCTGCAGGAAGCGCCGAAGCTGAAAGCCGCCGGCATCATCCCGCTGGCCTACGGCGCCAATGCGCAGCAAGTCGTTTGGTTGTTCATCGGAGTGCTGGATGGGGTGGCCGGGCGAGATGCCTACATGGCGATCACCACTCAGCATGATGCGAAGGCGGCCGCGAGCGACGGCGTGCTCAAGGCATTCGAAACGATGGGCCTCTTGCGCCAGTTCGTCGATCCGGGCAGCCCCAACCGCAAATGGAACGACACGCTCGCCCTGGTGGAAACCAACAAGGCAGCGCTGATGATCGTCGGTGACTGGGCGAAGGGCGAATTCCAGGCGGCGCACCTGAAGCTCGATCAGGATTGGGGCTGCGCGCCCGCGCCGGGCACGCAGGACAGCTACATCATGCAAACCAACGCCTTCGCGTTCCCCAAGACAAGTAATCCGGATCAGATCGCGGCGCAAAAGAAGCTGGCCGAGGTGTTCATGGATCCTGCCGCGCAGACAGAATACACGTTCTACAAGGGCTCGATCCCCTCGCGTTTGGATGCCGACATCAGATCGCTCGACCGGTGTGCGCAGCTCGGACAGAAGGTGATGGCGGAAGGACCATCACACCAGCTTTCGCACTTCTCACTGTCGTTCACGCCGGATGTGCAGGGGCAAATTCAGGATCTGCTGGTCAATTACTGGGCGCATCCCGAAATGTCGGCGGACACTGCGCGCAAGCAGTTCGCCAGCATCATCGCCGGCATTCAGTGAGCAACCAAATCACCCGCCGCCGCGCTCTCAAGGGAGCCGTCACGGCCGCCGCCTTACCCCTGGTGCACATCCGAACCGCCGGAGCAGCCGGGAAGCTCTCGCTCGCCTTCACCGACAGCTTCGTCCCCGTGAACAACGACGTCACGCGACGCCAGGTAGAGGCCTGGGCCCAGAAGAATCACGTGGAAGTACAGGCCGATTTCATCTCGACCGTCGGCAACAAATTACTTCTGACGGGCGCAGCCGAGGCCCTGGCCAAGAGCGGCCACGACATGTACACGTTCTACAGTTGGGATCTATACAGCAAGCGCGCGTCACTGGCCCCGGTCGATGAGGTCGCGGCGCCGCTCGTTCAAGCGTATGGTCCGGTCGATGAAACCGCCGAGTACCTTGCCAAGGTCGATGGGCACTGGATCGCGATACCGAACAGTGGCTCGCAGTTGAAGCCCGCTGCGACGCGGTGAAATCGTCGATCGCCGCTTATAGCAAGAATCCGTCCGAGCACGGCCCGTGTGCGTACGATCAGGCAGCAATCTTGCGCGGCACCCTTTCCCTGCTAACTTTGGCTAGAACACGTTCCTCAACCTCATAGCAATAGTTCGGGTTCTGCTCGATCCCGATCACGCTGCGCCTGGTACGAATAGCCGAGATCGCCGTCGTTCCAGAGCCGAGAACGAGATCACGAACGATACCCCCTTTCCAGGAGCACGTGAATCTACCCGCAAATCAAAGAATTAAATCCCCCTTTTTACTGTAAGGATAATACCTTACAATACAATCTCCACCCTACTCCGCCGCCACCCGCGTCTGCCGCCCCACCAACCGCGCGTACACCCCCCGCGCCCCCAGCAACTCCCCATGCGTCCCCGCCTCGACAATCCGCCCCGCCTCGATCACCAAAATCGTATCCGCATTCCGAACCGTGGAAAGCCGGTGCGCGATGATAAAACACGTCCGCTCCGCCATCAGCTCATCCAGCGCCGTCCGGATCCGCTGCTCGCTGATCGTATCCAGATGCGACGTCGCCTCATCCAGAATCAAAATCGGCGCATCCTTCAGGAACGCCCGAGCAATCGACACACGCTGCCGCTGCCCGCCCGATAGCTGCACGCCCCGCTCCCCCACACGCGTCGCCAGCCCCTCCGGCAGACGCGCCACGAAATCCCCCAGCGCCGCGCGCTCGATCGCCCGCCGCACATCCGCATCCGACACATCGTGCCCCGCCAGCCGGATATTCGCCTCCAGCGTGTCGTTGAACAAATACGTATCCTGCGCAACCAACGCGATGTGCCGCCGCAGTTCCTCCAGCCGCACCCGCCGCAGATCGGTCCCGCCCAGCGTCACCCGCCCCGACTGAGGATCCCAGAACCGCAGCATCAGGCTCGCCACCGTCGATTTCCCCGCGCCTGACGCGCCCACCAGAGCCACCGTGCGCCCCGGCCGCATCTCGAACGTCACGCCATCCAGCGCCGGCGCCGACCTCCCCGGGTAAACAAACCGCACCGCATCGAACCGCACCGCCGGTTCCGCCGGCACCGGCAAATCCCCATCCGCGATCGGCTCCGGTTCAGACTCCACCACGTGCAGTCGCCGAGTGGACGCAATCGTATCCGCCAACTGCCGCCCCACCTGGCTCACCTCCGAAACCGGCAGGAACGCCGCCACCGACAGCAGCACCAGCAGCGGCAGCAACCCATGCTCGAACCACCCGTGCGCCGACAGCACTGCGCCCAAAAGCGCCACCGACAGCCCGCCCAGCCCCGTCGCGATCTCCAGCCCCGCCGTCTGCCGCGCCAGATCGTCCAGCAACGCCAGCCGTTTCTTCTGATACGACCCGACATCCGCCAGGAACACCGCGCGCCTCCGGCCGATCGCATCGAACGCCAGAAGCTCCGCCAGCCCCTGGATCGTCTCCGTCAGATGCGCCCCCAGCAGACCCAGCGCGCCCCGCGCCTCGCTGCCCAGCCGGTCGATCTTGCGCCGAGCAAACACCGGCCCCAGCCCCGCCCACGCCAGGAACGGCAGCAGCGCCAGCGCCAGCGGCCACGCCACCGCCGCCAGCAACGCCAGCACACCCGCCGGGATCAGCACCGCCACGAACGCCGGCGCCACGGTGTGCGCGTAGAAATACTCCACCGTCTCGATATCCTGCGTCGCCAGCGCCACCAGATCGCCCGACCGCCGCCGCAGCAGATACGCCGGCGCCAGCCGGTCCAGCTTGTCGAACAGCCCGATGCGCATCTCCGCCAGCAACTGGTACGCCATGTCGTGCGCCATCCACGACTCCAGCCAGTGCAGCGTGGCCGCCAGCGGCGCCGCCAGAATCAGCCCGATCAGCAGCCCCAGCACCGCCCCACCCGAGGCGACCCGCGCCACCACCAGCGCCCCCAGCACACTCACGCCGATGAACGCCACCACGCGCCCGATCCCGCTCAGGATCGTCAGGATCAGCCGCAACCGCCACGGCCGCACGAAACCAAGCAGAGCGCGCAGCGTCTCGCCCCAGCCGATCTCCGCCGCATCGTCCGACAGCCGCCGCACCTCCGGCTGCACCGCCGAACCCGCCGCCGCCGCACCGTGCACCGCCAGCACATCCACCGGCCGCTCGCCGCCCGCACCAATCTGCGGCGCCATCAACGCGCGATACACGCCGGGACGCGCCATCAGCTCCCCATGCGTGCCGCTCTCCACCACCCGCCCCTGATCCAGCACCAGGATGCGATCCGCCCCGATCACGCTCGACAGCCGGTGCGCCAGGATCAGCGTGGTCCGCCCCACCATCAGCCGATCCAGCGCCTGCTGGATCACCGCCTCGTTCTCCGCATCCACGGACGACAGCGCCTCGTCCAAAATCAGGATCGGCGAATCCCGCAACAGCGCCCGGGCAATCGCGATGCGCTGCCGCTGCCCGCCCGACAGAGTCGTGCCGCGCTCGCCCACCCGCGTCGCATACCCCTCCGGCAACGCCGAGATAAACTCGTGCGCATTCGCCGCCCGAGCCGCCGCGATCATCGCCTCGTCGCTCGCATCCGGCCGCCCCAACCGCAGATTGTCGGCCACCGTCCCATCGAACAGCGTCGCATCCTGCGCCACCACCGCGATCATTCCCCGCACCTGCGCCGGATCGAGCGCCCGAATATCCACCCCGCCGATCCGCACCACCCCGCTCCGGGCATCGTACAGCCGCAGCAGCAGCCGCATGATCGTGGACTTCCCCGCGCCGCTCGGCCCCACAATCCCGACCGTTTCGCCCGCATCGATCGCGAAACTCAGCCCCGCATGTGCCTCGCCCCGCCGCCCCGGATAGGCAAATCCCACCTGCTCGAAGCTGACACTCGGCTCCAGGCCCTCGGCAAAAACGCCGCCCCCCACCGGCGCATCGCTCGTCGCCTCCAACAGCGCATGCACGGACGTCGCCGCCGACTGCCCCACCATCCCCGTGTGCAGCACCGATCGCAGATCGCGCAGAGGCCTGAAAATCTCCGTCCCCGCCATCAGGATGATCAGCAGCGCCTGCAAGCTCATCTCGCCATGCCGCACCCGCCACGCGCCCACCGCGATCGCCGCCGCCGCCCCCAGCGCCGTCCCCAGATCAGTGAAGAACCGCGTCAGCAGCCCCAGCGACAGCACCCAGAACGTGCTGTTCGACAGCGCCCGCGCCCGCTCCGCCAGCTTCGCCGCGAACGCCCGGCTCTGCCCGAACGCCTTCAGCGTCGGCAGCCCCTGCATCGCGTCCAGGAACTCCTCGGCGAACGACTTGAACGCCGCCGACCGAGCGATCGCCGCCCGCCGGTCCGCGCTGTGAATCACCATCGGCAACGCCAGCGTCGCCAGCGCCCCCACCAGCATCACCGCCGCCGTCGGCACGTCCTGCCACGCCAGCACCGCGAAAATCACCACCGGCGCACAGACCGAGATAATAAGCTGCGGCAGATACGCGCCGAAGAACGTCTGCAACTGCTCCACGCCGTCGATCACCGACAGCATCACGCCGCCGGTCCGTTCCGCCCCGAACCACGCCGGCCCCAACGCGGCAATCCGGTCGAACAGCCGCGCCCGCAATCTCACCTGCATCCGCCCCGCGGTGCCCTGAGCCAGCACCGTCCGCGCATGATCCAGCCCCGCGCGCAACAGAACGCACACCGCCGTCCCGCCCGCCGCCACCGCGATCGGCCCCATCGGAGCGCCACGAAACGCCAGCGCCAGCATCCGCCCCAGGAACACGAAGCGCAGAATGCCGAATCCCATGGCGAACAGGCCCAGCCCGACCGCGCCCGCCACGCGCAGCCGCAGCCCCGCCATCATCGCCCACAGCCGCCAGTCGAAATACATCGTGCTCTCTTCCTACTGCCCCGGCACCGCTGGCAAAGGATGGTTTTTCAGGGGGTGTTGAATATCCTACAACACCCCCGATGACCCAGGCATCCCGCATCCCGCCCTTGGCTGCCCTGCGCGCCTTCGAGGCCACCGTCCGCCTCGGCGGCCTCGCCCGCGCCGCCACCGAACTCAACGTCTCCACCAGCGCCGTCAGCCACCAGATCCGCGGCATGGAGCAATCCCTCGGCGTCCGCCTGCTCGATCGCAGCACCGGCCTCGGCGGCATCCGCGTCACCCAGGCCGGCACCCGTCTGCTCTCCGCCGCCACCGGCGCGCTCGATCTGCTCGAATCCGCCTGCAACGACATCGGCGGCACACCGAAGCGCCTCACCGTCTCGGCCAACGCCCCCTTCTCCGCCATGTGGCTGGCCCGCCGCCTCGCCGAGTTCTCCGCGCTGCATCCCGAGACCCCGCTGCACGCCGTGGTGCATGAACACGAGCCGGACTACACCCGCGAGGGCATCGACCTCGCCATCGTGTACGTCACCGACAAATCGCTCCGCCCCGATGACACGGTGCTTGTGCATGAAACTTTGTTCCCCGTGTGCAGCCCCGCCCTCTACCCCTTCGCCGCAACCAATGTCTGCCGCTGCCGCCTGTTGCAGGAGGAGGAACAGAACACTCCGGAACTCGATTGGCGCACCTGGTCCGCGGAATTCCAACTCCCGAGCGACTTCGAAACCAAGATCGTCCGCTACAGCAGCTTCAGCCAGGTGATCGGCGCAGCCCTCGGCGGCGCCGGCCTCGCCCTCGGCCGCTCGCCGCTGATCGATGACGAACTCGCCGCCGGCCGCCTGGTCCGCCTGCGCCCCAACCTCTCTCGCCCCGCCTCCTGGCGCTTCGTCCTCCGCCGCAGCCCCTCACGCCATCACAAGATGCTCGATACGCTGATCGAGTTCCTCCGCGCCGAAGCGCGTGGATGAGGGGGCGCCATAGCGAACCGCCCCCCGTCATCAACCTACTGACCGCGTGCGCACCGCAAGCCCAAAATCGTCATGTATGGACGGCCCCCTGTGGGCAAGAGCAAATGGCCAGCGTGGCGCATCGCCACATCGATGGCACCGCTGCGGTCGCGCTCACGCAATGCCGCCAAAATCGCCACCGCCGCCGACAGCCCCGTCAGATAATCCACCAGCGGCGGCCCCGTCCTGCTCGGTGCCGTCTCCGGCGTGCCGGTCACCGACATGATGCCCGAAACCGCCTGGATGATGTGGTCATACGCCGCCCGAGGCGCCATCGGCCCGTCCTGCCCGAACCCCGAAATCGAGCAGTACACAATCCGCGGATTCACCGCCGAGATCGCCTCGAAACCCACACCCAGCCGCGCCGCCGTCCCCGGCCGCCAGTTTTCGATCATCACGTCCGACCGCGCCGCCAGCTCCCGTGCGATCTCGACATCACGCGCACTCTTGAGATCGAGCGTAACCGACCGCTTCCCCGCATTGCACGACAGGAACGTCGGACCCATCCCCGCCTCGATCAGCGCCGCATCCCCGCCCTGCCCGCGCATCCAGTCGCCCACCCCAGGATGCTCGATCTTGATCGTCTCCGCCCCCAGCATCGTCAGCATCAACGAGCAGTACGGTCCCGCGATGACGCTCGCGCATTCCAATACCCGCACCCCGGCCAGCGGCAACGACCCATCTGCCCACAATTAGGTGTGATCACTACCATGTTGCTCCCGCGCGCCTTTGGCAAACCACCCCCGTGCCCCGCCCGCCAAGCGTCACCGATCTGCTCAGCGCCCGCGTCCTGCGGCTCTCCAACACGCTCGGCCTCTATGCCAGCCGCCGCTATCGCGACGAGTTCGACATCAGGCTTCCCGAATGGCGCGTCCTCTCCATCATCGCCGCCTGCGAACCCACCACCGCGAAAGAAGTCAGCCGCATCCTCGCCACCGACAAAGCCTGGGTCGGCCTGTCCGTCGCCAGCTTGCAGCGCAGCGGCTACGTCACCCGTTCATCCGATGATCAGGACGCCCGCCGCAGACCCGTCAGCCTCACCAGAAAAGGCCGCGCGATGCACGATGCGATCCTCGCCGTTGCCCGCCGCCGTCAACGCCGGCTGCTCGCCTCCTTGCCACAGGACGCCGCCAAAATCCTCATCACCAGCCTCGATTGCCTCCAGGCCGAGGCCGACAAAATGCTCTCGGAACTCAGCTCAACGCCCGTCCCCCGCGCAAACCCTAAAATTCGCACGCGGCAGCGCGCCGGGTGAGGGGCCATCAGCGTGAATCTGCGTGCATCCCCTTCTTATACCAGCCTGCCGAATATTTGAACTTCTTCGATCTATGGTCGGCCGGCTCGTATCCTCTTGATTTCGCGCGCAGCCGCCACACCAACCCTGCGCGCATACCGGTCGGCCCTTCGGGCCGCCAGTATTATCTGCGCTCTTCTTATTTGATCCGAAGCTGCAAGCCTTTCTCCGAAACGGGGAGCGCTCCAAAGCTGCCCCATCCCTCTTCCTCACCTGCACGCACCTGAGCATGCCCAAGCCGGCTTCAATCGCCCTGTTGGGCGCGGTCTGCTCGCCCTCGCTGCTGTTCGCAGGCGCAATGTCGTATATCCTGCGCTCCATGCGACGCCACGCGATAATGGCAACTTCTGTCTGGACCATCTGCGTCTGGTCGCTCATGGGCGCCTGCGCGCTCGCCAGGACCTCCACGCCCCACCCACACCACGCAAGCTTCGCAAAGGCACAGAGCAGTCCGTTTGACCGTGTGCTGCGCTTTCTCGGCCCGGAATCAGGCACACGATCGGTTTCCCGCCACCACAACACGGCACGGACCGCGATGCATGTGCCCAGGCGCGCACCTCCCATCCGTGTTGCTATCGGACCACCCTACCCCGGACCACCCGCTGGCTACGTCCCCCGCTATTCGCCCAGCCCCTATGCGTATTGGTACGGATACCAATATCCCTACTACGTTTACTACGTCGCGCCCTGGCCACCCTGGCCACCCGGATACTAACAATGTCGGCGCCCTTACTCACCTGCATGGCCGCTGTCGCGGCCTTCTACAATCTGCCGCCAAAAGCGCTTCCCGCCATCCATCGCGTCGAGGGCGGCCACGCGGGCAGCATCGGTCACAATCGCAACGGCACGGATGACCTGGGCATCATGCAGGTCAACACCGCCTGGCTGCCGGAACTCGCGCGCCGCACCGGCCTGCCGCGAAGCCGGCTACGGATCGCCCTGATCCGCCAGGACTGCTTCAACATCGCCGTCGCGGGCGCGATCCTGCGCATTTACCTGAATGAGGCGCACGGCGACACCGTGACCGCCATCGGCTACTACCACTCGCACACGCCCGGACGACGCGAGGCCTACGCCATGCGGGTGCTCGCCCTCTCGCCGGGTGCGGCAGCAACACGCTGATAACATATCACCGGTCACACCAGCCGCCGCCCCACCCGCCGCTTCCACCCCCGCTCACACACCGCCGCATCGCCCTCGAACGCCCGCATCGCCGCGCCAAGCACAAACTCCTCCCGCGTGCACGACAGGCTCATCTCCGTCTCCACCCGCACCTGCCATCCGCCACGCGACACCTCTGCACCCGCCGCGACCCATACCGCGCGCTCAGCGGATCACCCTCCTGAATATCAAACGTAAACTCACCGCTCACACCGATCTCCAGCCCCAGCCGATCGATCCGCACCACCCCCGGCCGCACCGTCGTCACCTGCTCCGGCGCCGCCGTCTCCGCACCCGCAAACGCCAGCAACTCCCCATCCGCCTCACGCGCCGCCCGCACCGGCAACTCCAGCACACCCCCAAACACCGTCACCGTCGCAACCTCCGGCGCCGGCCAGATCATCGGCCAATACGCCGTGGAGATCGCCACCCGCATCCGATGCCCCGGCGGAAACACCGCGCCCGCATCGTTCAACTGCACCCGCACCGAATACCGCTGCCCCGGCACCAGAGCCGCCGGCCGCTCATGCCCATCCCGATGCGTCAGGTTCAAAACCCCATAGCTCACCCGCAGCGACGCACCATCCGGATGCACGTCGCACAGCCGCACCACCAGGTTCGCCACCGGCCGGTCACACGCCACATCCAGCACCACCACCGGAGCGCCCAGAATTTCCAACCGCTCCGTCAGCACCGCGCCATCGAACACCACCGACAACGCGTCATCCGGACGCTGATCCCCCGCCTGGTCCGCCCCGCGTCCGAACGGACACCACGACCCGCTGCACGCCCCCACGGTCAGCGGCGAGCACACATCCCGCGCCGCCGAAAGCGCCCCCTCCCCCGCCAACCCCTTATCCGTCAAAACCAACCGCCACGCCCCCGAACCCAAATTCCAGCGATCCTCCGCAACCCACCGCCCCGGCAAACTCTCATGGGACCGTGCCGGCCGCACACTCTCCGTCATCCAGGCGCGCAGCATCGGCTCATCCATCACGCCCGTATCAACACCCTTCAGCCAATGATCCCACCACCGCAGCGCCTCTTGGAGGAACCCGATCTGCGGCCCCGGCCGAGCGATATGCGGATAGGCATGCGCCCACGGCCCGATCAGCCCCTTCCGCGGCACCGTCAGACCCGCCAGCAGCCGAGGCACCGCATTCGTATACCCGTCCGTCCACCCACCCACCGCATAAACCGGGCATCGGATCGCGGCATAATCCTCGCACACCGATCCGTGCTTCCAATACGCATCCCGCCACGGGTGCCGCAGCCAGGTCTCCAGAAACAGCGGCAGTCCTTCCAGCCGCTCCATCCACATCGCCCGCCACCGCTCGCCCACCAGCGCCGGATCGGGCGGAAAGCACATCGCGCCGAACAGGAACGACGCCCAGCCGAAGCCCTCGTGCAGCTTCGCCCCGCCCATGTAATGCACGTCATCCCGATACCGATCATCGGTCGAGCACACCGTGATGATCGCCTTCAGCGCCGCGGGCTGCCGCGCCGCCACCTGCAACGCGTTGAACCCGCCCCACGAGATGCCCATCATGCCGACCGCGCCGCTGCACCACCTCTGCGCCGCCAACCACGCGATCACCTCAACCGCATCATCCTGTTCCACGCGCGAATATTCATCGGACAGCACGCCATCCGATTCACCGGACCCGCGAATATCGACACGAACCGACGCGTACCCATGCCCGGCAAAATACGGATGGTTCAGCGCATCCCGCTCATACGTGCCGGTCCGCTTCCGGTACGGCAGATACTCCAAAATCGCCGGAACCGGATGCTCCTCGGCATCCAGCGGCAGCCAGATCCGCGCCGCCAGCCTCGTCCCATCCCGCAACGGGATCAGGACATGCTCGATCTCCCGGACCGCCCGGGGAAACGCCGTAACGACCGTCACGAATAAACAAACGCCGCATCATCCAGATCGGTCGCCGGGATCGCATCCTTCTCCGTCCAGTAATCCTGCGTGTGCGCCCACTCCGGTTTGTCGCCCCGCTTCGGTAGCAGATGCATCCCGCGCTTCATGTATCCCGGATTGAAATTGTCATCCTCGATCCACGGCCCGATCGCCATCGCCGTGCATCCTCCGGCCGCAGCGCCACCTCCACCGCGCGCGCCCCCCGCGCCCGCATGTGCTTCACCATCCGGCAAACGAAATCCGCCACCAGGTCCGACCGCAGAGTCCAGCTCGCGCGGAAATACCCGAACACCCACGCCATGTTCGGCACGCCGGTGAACATGATCCCCCGCCACGTCACCGTCTCGCCGAAGTCCAAGCGCCGCACCGTCGATGCTGAACGCGATGCCCCCCAAAGCGCACAAATGAAACCCGGTCGCCGTCACGATAATATCGGCCGCAAGCTCCCGCCCCGACTTCAACATCACCCCGCCGGCGTGAACCGCTCGATCTCATCCGTCACCACGGATGCATCGCCCCGCCGTATCGCCTCGAACAGATCGGCATCGGGAATAAACGCCAGCCGCTGCTGCCACGGCCGGTAGCGCGGCGAGAAATGCACATCCACATCGCAATTCGGCCCCACCAGGGCGCGCGCATTGTCCAGCAACTCCTGCCGCACCACGTCCGGTTCCTCGAACGTCCGCTTGGTAAACAGCGCCTGGTCCAGCAGAATCCGTCGCCGCACGATGTCGTGGATGATCACCTCATCCACCTGCAATTCACGCAACTCCTCCGCCAGAGGAATCGCGTTCCGCCCCGTCCGAAAATACGTCGGCGACCGCTGCAGCATCGTCACATGCCCTGCCCGCCCGGCCATCGCGGGAATCAGCGTCGCCGCCGTCGCGCCCGAGCCGATCACCAGAACCCGCTTGCCCGTGTAGTCCAGCTCCTCCGGCCAGGTCATCGGATGCACGATCGTCCCCGCGAAATCCCCCATCCCGGGCCACTCCGGCGTGTACGGCCGGTCATGATCGTAATACCCCTGGCACATCCACAAAAACCCGGCGGTGAACCGGAACGCCTCGCCCGTATCCGTCCGCGTCCCCTCAACCGTCCACAGCTTGCTCTCGCTGCACCACGCGGCCGACGCAACGCGATGTCCGTAACGAATGTAACGGGCCAGATCGTTCTCCTCGATCATCTCGCCCATGTAGCTCAAAATCTCGTCCGCCGTGGCGATCGGAACCCCCGTCCACGGCTTGAACCGATAGCCGAACGTGTGCAGGTCGCTATCCGATCGTATCCCCGGATATTTATGAGTAATCCAGGTGCCGCCGAACGTGTCCTTCACCTCCAGCACCACGAAGCTCATGTCCGGACATTGCTGCCGCATGTGATACGCCCCGCCGACGCCCGAGATACCGGCGCCCACGATCAGCACATCGACATGCTCCGCCTGCACCGGGCGCTCGCCGCCGTCCTTCATCGCCACCCTCCAGCTCCCCCCGAACGATCGCCGCACCCGCGGCCAGCGCCTGCAACTTCCCGAACGCCACGTCGCGCGGCAGATACTTCATCCCGCAATCCGGCGCCGGCACCAACTGCTCCGCCGGCAAATACCGCAGCGCCTCGCGGATCCGTCCGGCCACCACCTCCGCGCTCTCCACCGCCGGATCGCCCAGATCCAGCACGCCCACCAGCACCACCTTCTCCGCCAAATCCCGCAGCACCCCCAAATCCAGCTTCGGCTGCGCCGCCTCGATGGAAATCTGCTCCGCCACGCACCCCGCCAGTTCCGGCAGGAACCGGTAACCGCCCGGCTTGTCCGACACCACGGCCGCGTAGCCAAAGCACAGATGCACCGCCCGAGGCCCCGGTATCCCCTCCAGCGCCCGGTTGATCACCCGCACGCCCCAGCGCTCCGCCTTCTCCGGCGCCGTCCGCACCCACGGCTCATCCAACTGCACGACATCCACCCCGGTCGCCTTCAAATCCCGCAGCTCCTCGTTCACCGCGACGGCGTAATCCATCGCCATCTCCTCCTCGTCGCGGTAAAATTCGTTCTGCGCCTGCTGCGACAGCGTGAACGGCCCGGGCAGCGTGATCTTCGTCGCCCGCCCGGCATTCGCCACCAGGAACGCCGCGTCCCGCGTCTCCACCGGCCCCCGCCGCCGGATCCGCCCCACCACGCGCGGCACCGGAGTCACCCTGTCGCCCCGCCGCAATTCCCCCGGCCGCGCCGCATCGATCCCCTCCAGCGCCAGCGCAAACCGGTTGGAGTAGCTCTCCCGCCGAACCTCCCCATCCGAGACGATGTCGATCCCCGCCCTTTCCATCTCCCGAATCGCCAGCACCGTCGCATCGTCCTGCGCCTGCTCCCGCCACTCCGGCGCTACCCGCCAGATATCGGCCGCCCCGGCGCGCGGCACGCCGTGCTTCAGCAGCACGCCACGGTCCACCAGCCAGTCTGGCTGCGGATAGCTGCCCACCACCGTCGTCGGCAGCACATGCGTCGGATACGTCATCGCCGGTCCCGTTCGCCCTCTGTTAACGTCCCGCGAGTATGCCTGGGGTTTGGTTCCGGTGTCCTGCCCCTTCCGGTTGCCGCCGCGTCAGGCGGCCACTGGAAGCCGATGAGCAGGGCACCAAAAGCGACCAGCCACAGCAATGCTTGGCGCAGCCGGTCAGCCTGTGGCAGAGATCACCCGGACTACCAAAAAGGCATCGGAAAGAGGCGGCTCTATGCCCAAAGCCAGCCAGTGGCAGAATGGATTGTTCGTCAGCCTGTCCCTGATCGCGATTGCCGCGCCAGCACTCGCGCAACGCCCATCCGCGCCGGCCAAGCCGGTCAGCAAGGCCGCGACCCTCACCACCGCCGGCGCCCCGCGCACTTTGGATCAGGCGCTCGCCACGGTCTATATGAACCAGCCCGTCCTCCAGGCCGAGCGTGCCAAGCTGCGGGCCACGGATGAGGATGTGCCCCAGGCAATGGCCGGGTGGAAACCCACCGTCATCGTCGCCGGCAGCGCCGGTTACGGCGATGGCGTCACCCGCCAGTTTCTCGGTTCGGCCGATGCGTGGGAAAAGTCCCATACCGATCGCGACATTGCCACTGCCCAGGCCACCCTCACCCAGCCGCTCTACACCGGCGGCAAGACCGAGGCGAACGTCAACCGCGCCAAGGATCTGGTGATGGCCGAGCGGGCCAATCTGCTGGCTCAGGAGGAAAGCAGCTTCGCCAGTGCCATCAATGCCTATGTCGGCGTCATCCAGGCGCGCCAGCTCCTGACGCTCAACGTCAACAACGAACAGGTGTTGCGGGAGCAGTTGCGCGCTACCAACGATCAGTACCGGGTGGGCGAGGTCACTCGCACCGACGTCGCCCAGGCCGAGGCCGCACTGGCCGGCGCCGTCGCCCAGCGGCAGACATCCGAGGGCAATCTGCAGACCGCCGCCGGCACCTACGTCCAGGTGATCGGTTATCCGCCGACCGCCGATATGGTGCCGCCCCAGCCCCTGCGCCTGCCCATCGCCAACGAACAGCAGGCCGCCCGGCTCGCCTCCACCAACAATCCCGCCGTGATCGCCGCGCGTTTCAATGATTCCGCCGCGCAGAACGCCGTGCAGGCCGCCTTCGCCACGTTGCTCCCGCAGGTCAGCCTGCAGGCGCAGATCTTCCAATCGAACAACTCCTCCCTCCGCAACGACAACGCGAACGGGTACCAGGCGCTGCTCAACGTCTCTGTCCCGCTCTATCAGGGCGGGCAGGAATACGCCTCTGTCCGGCAGGCCCGGCAGACCCAACAGCAGCAGGCCGACCTCGTCGGAGACTCGCAGCGCACCGCGGTGCAGAACGCGGTCAATGCCTGGAACACCCTCGTTGCGGCGAGGGCCGCCGCGGCCAGCACGCAGACCGCCATTCGCGCCAACGAGATCGCCCTGATCGGCGTCGAGCGCGAGCATCTGGTCGGCACCCGAACCACGCTCGACGTGCTGAACGCGCAGCAGGCGCTGCTGCAGTCCCGCGTCACGCTGGTGCAGAACCTCGCCAGCCTGGTGACCGCTTCCTACGGCGTGGCCTCCGCGATCGGCCGGCTCACCGCCCGTGACCTCAATCTGAGAGTGCCTTATTACGAGGACACCGCCTACTACAATCAGGTGAAGAACAAGTGGTTCGGCGTGGGCGTTCCATCTCCGGACACGCTGTTCCGTCGATGAAGGACCTTCGCACATGACCTCGCCCGCCTCGCCCGATCCCCACTCCGGCCAGTCCGGCGACCCCTCGATGGAGGATATCCTCGCCTCCATCCGCCGCATCCTGAGCGAGGAGGAAGCCGGACCCGCGCCCGCCCCGGAGGCCGAGCCGCCCCCCGCCGCCGCGAAAACCACGCCCCCGGTTGCTGACGACGTGCTCGTGCTGGATACCTCCATGATGGTTGCCGAACCTGATCATCACCAGCCGCCCCCGGCCGCAGCTCAACCCGGCGTCCCCCATAGGCCCGAGCCAACGCCGGCCTCCGAGGTCGCATCCTCCTCCACCGCCGGTCTGCTGGCGCCCGAGGCCGCCCAGGCCGCCACCGGCTCGGTCAACGAGTTGGTCCGCCGCTTGTCAGCCGAGCGCAACACCCAGGTCCACGCCGGCGGCCCCACCCTCGAAGACCTCGTCCGCGCCGAGCTCCGCCCCTTGATCAAGGCCTGGCTCGACGAATACCTCCCGCCAATCGTCGAACGACTGGTCCGCGCGGAGATCGAGCGCGTGGTAGGCCGCGCCGCCCCCTGATCCCATGGGTCGCTCTCGCGAGCTTCAGGCGACGGCCTGCGCTACGAGCCGGTCGACGGCATTCCCCATTATGGCGCCAAGCATCGTTTCCAGCTCCGCTCGGGTCACAACGTCCGCATCCCCGATCTCGCAGTGAGCTGCGCGCCTATATCGGCAAATCAATTGCCGCTCCCTGAAATCCTTATCCTCCGCAGCGACCGGATCCCGAGCGAAGCGTGGGGGGGCCTGCCGCACCTGTGCCCCTTCACACAGCCTCCCTCCCCCGGCGTCGTCGCGAGGCCGCGATAGCGGCCGAATACCTGCTCCCGCGGAAGCGCGGGGCAATCTCGTATAGAAGTTCGCGGCCCCGACTGGTTCCACGCCCTGACGTTCACCGTGCAGGGCGCCCTCGTCCGCTCGCATGCTGAAACCCGTCATTGTGACGTCGGGATAGCGGCCGCGGCAATCTCGTGCGAACGCCCCTCCGTCATTCCCGCGAAAGCGACGCGAACACAGGATGGCAGGGTGGGAAGATGCCGCTTCGCCGCAGGGTTTTCACCGCACTGCTAATCTAATTCTAATGCGGAACCTGCGGTCCGGCGGGCGCCTCGGCCGGCGGCGCCTTGGATGCCTGGTCCGGCGGAACGGCCGCATTTTTGAGCGGCACGTTCGCTCCTGGCGCGGCGGGTGGGGAGGTTTGCGGCATGGAGAGGATGGAATTGCCGGGGCCGGACGTGCCCCGATTGAGCACCGCCATAGCGAGTGACAGTGAGAGGAAAATGGCCGCCAAGACAGCGGTGGTGCGGGTGAGCAGGTTTGCGGTACGCGGCCGGACATGAAGGAGCCCATGCCTTGGGAGGTGCCTATTCCCAGGCCGCCCCCTTCACTGCGCTGAATGAGAACGATTCCAATGAGGGCGATGCAGACGAAGACCTGCAGGGCCATAAGGACAGGCATCATGGGCCGGGGGTGTAGGGGAGTGGCCTTGCCGGTTCAAGCGTCTATGGCCGAGCTGGGTCAGACGAGGGCGCGCCAACCGATGTCACGGCGAAAGAAACCCTCAGGCCAGTGCGATCCGGCTGACCGCCTCGTAAGCGGCCTCCCTGGCGGTACGCAAGTCGTCCCTGGTGGCGGTGACGGTCAGGACCCGGCCGCCATCCGGGTGCAGGCGCCCCTGATCATCCAAGCGGGTAGCCGCGTGGAAGATTTCTACGCCCGGAACTGCGGCGGCTCTGTCCAGGCCGCGGATTTCGCCGTCCGGCCTCGGCGCGTCGGGATAGCCGTTGGAGGCGAGCACGACGCCGATGCTGGGACGGTCGTACCAGCGGAGATCGAAATTGGCGAGTTCGCCGTCACGCGCGGCCAACAGAGCCGACAGCAGGTCCGAGCGTAGCCGGGGGAGGAGGACCTGGCATTCGGGATCACCGAAGCGCACGTTGAACTCGATCAGCTTGGGCCCATCGGCCGTAAGCATCAGCCCTGCGTAGAGAATGCCGCGGAACGGCGTGTCACGGGCGGCCATCTCGTCGAGGGCCGGGGTGATGATCCGGGCCATGACCTTGTCCTGGAGATCGGGGGTGAAGACGGGCGGGGGGCTATAGGCACCCATGCCGCCGGTGTTGGGACCGGTGTCGCCCTCATGGGCGCGCTTGTGGTCCTGAGCGGCGCCGAGCGGCAAAGCATGACGGCCGTCACAGAGGGCAAAGAACGAGACTTCCTCGCCCGTGAGGCATTCCTCGATGACCACCTCGCGCCGGCTTCCCCGAAGCCGCGGGCGTGCATGATATGTTCGATGGCGCCGAGGGCCATGGCCTCGGTGGGGGCGATGACCACGCCTTTGCCACCGGCCAGGCCGTCCGCCTTGATCACGAGCGGTGCGCCACGGCGTCGGACGAAATCCCGGGCGGCAGCCGGATTGTCGAATTGCTCCCATCGGGCGGTGGGAATGGCGACGGCGTCGCAGACCTGCTTGGTGAACGCCTTGCTCCCCTCCAGTTGGGCGGCCGCGCGGGTGGGACCGAAACAGGCAATTCCGGCGGCGTCCATCGCGTCGGTGATGCCGGCGACGAGTGGGGCTTCGGGGCCGGGGACGACGAGGTCGATGCGGTTCCGGCTGGCGAAGTCGATCAGCGCGGGCGTGTCATGGGTAGGGATGGGAGCGCATTCGGCGACGGCGGCGATCCCCGGGTTGCCGGGCGCACACCACAGCTTCGTCAGCAGCGGGCTGGCGGCGATCGCCCAGCACAGCGCATGCTCGCGCGCGCCTGACCCGATTATCAATACCCGCATGCTCTCCCCCCGCTTTTGCCGACGCTGTGCCCTACCATAAGGTGGGGTCATGAACGACGTAGGCCCGCCGCTGCCCAACGTCCCGGGGTACTCGGTCTCGGAGATCGCCGGGGCGGTGAAGCGGACGCTGGAGGGCGCGTTCGGGCGGGTGCGGGTGCGCGGTGAGGTGACGGAATTCAAGCGCTACCCGTCGGGACACATCTACTTTTCGCTGAAGGACGAGGGCGCCAAGCTGCAGGCGGTGGTGTGGCGCTCGGCCGTCGGGCGGATGGGCATGGTTCCGGAGAACGGGGTGGAGGTGATCGCCACCGGGCGGCTGAGTTCCTATGCGGACCGTTCAACGTACCAACTTGTCGTGGAGCGGCTGGAATATGCGGGAGCCGGGGCGCTGCTGGCGCGGATCGAGGCGCTGCGGGTGCGGTTGGCCGCTGAAGGGTTGTTCGAAGCCGCGCGAAAGCGGGTGATCCCGATGCTGCCGGCGGTGGTGGGCGTCGTCACGTCCGAGCGGGGCGCGGTGATCGAGGATATCCGCACGACCATTCGGCGCCGATTTGCGCGCCCGGTGCTGCTGTGGCCGGTGCCGGTGCAGGGTGAGGGGGCGGCGGAACGGATTGCGGCCGCCATAGAAGGGTTCGATGGATTGCCGGCCGGAGGCCCCCTGCCCCGTCCTGACGTGCTGATCGTGGCTCGCGGGGGCGGCAGCCTGGAAGATCTGATGGCATTCAATGCCGAGTGCGTGGTGCGGGCGGTGGCTTCGTGCCGGATCCCTCTGATCTCGGCAGTCGGGCATGAGACTGACGTGACGTTGATCGATCACGTGGCAGACCGGCGGGCTCCGACGCCGACCGCCGCTGCGGAACTGGCGGTGCCGTCACGCGTCGATCTGTGCGCTGACGTGGAGCACAAGGCGGCTCGGCTGATCGGGGGATTGCGGCGGCTAACGGGGGAGCGGCGGCTGCGCCTGGGCCGAGCGGAGCGAGGGCTGCCTGACCTGCCGGGACTGATCGGGAGCGGTCGGCAGCGGTTGGATGACCGGGCGGAGCGCCTGGAACGGGCGCTACCGGCGCTGGTTGCGCAACGGCGGACGGGCATGGAACGATGCGGGGAGAAGCTGGTGGCGTGCCTGCGGCACGCCGTGGCGGGCATCCACCGGCGTGCGGGGCGGACTCTCGAGCGACTCACGGCAGCGCCGGTGCGGGCCTGCATTCGGGAGTTGAGCACGAAGGTGGCGGGGCTGGGCAATCACCTGGAGTCGGTCTCGCCGCTGGCGGTGCTGGACCGGGGATATGCGCTGGTGACCGATCGGGCGGGACACCCGCTGACCTCGGCGGGGGCGGTGGGGCCAGGGGAGAAGCTCCGGCTGCGGTTCGCTGATGGGGAGGTCGGCGCGACGGCGGACGGCCGGCCGGAGATGCCGCGGCAGGGACGACTGACGTTTTGAAGGCTAGGATTTCAGGCGTATCTTCCGCAACGGTGAGATCGTAATGCCGGTCGGACGAGACCGATCCCCACGACGCTGAGGATGATCCACAGCATCTGGTAACAGTAGAACATCGGAAATCGCCAGAAGGTGGGCTGGGTGCGATTGAACCAGGGGACCCAGAGCACCGCCACGAATGGCACGATGAGCGCCACACGGGCGGGGTGCCATTCACGCGCGGTTACACCTTGCCATTGCGGCCTTGCGGACGGTTTGGACAGCGGCGTCCTTTAGGCGAAACCATTGCTGAGATAGAGCGGCCCGCGAGCTGAGATATATCGCGCGAATTGAGAGAGGCGTTAACCAGGCGTTAAGGGCGGCCCGGGTGAAATGCCGCCATGAACGCTGTCGTGGCCCTGACGCTCATTCCAGCAACGTGGCTGATGGCCGCCTCCGCACAGAAGGCTGCGGCGGCAGACTTTGCGCTCATGGGCGTGAGCTTGAGCATGTCGCCGGCGCAGGCGACCGAGGTGCTGAAGGCGGAAAGCGAGGCAATCGAGGAGCGGGCGGCTCCGTGCCCGCTTCCGCCGGCGCAGGGATGCAGAGCCATTCGGGCAACACTGCCCGACGGATCGATGGACATCCTGTTCCAGAGCTCACCCGACGGCCTCGTTGCGGTACGCGTTGCGCTCACCGTGAAGGGACGTGGCGAGAGCGACCGGGATATGGTCGTGGCGGCAGCGATCGATCATTACGGACCACCGACGCTGAATGACCCGGCCTGGTGCGTCCTGGACAAGCAAGAGCGACGATGCCGAGGCGATACGCCGGCGATGGTGTTCAGCCCTCTGGCGGGGGCCGCCGGGCAGTTTATCCTGAGCGCCCCGGCCGAGGGAGACCCTTGATGACGTTCTCACTGCTGTTCCTGCCGCCCCAGACCGAGACGACACGCGCGTGGGCGAAGCGGGTGGAAGAGGCGGTTTCCGCGGCGCGGGTGATCGTGGCCGAATCTGAGGGAGAGGCAGCCCGGTACATCGGCGATGCGGATGCCGCTTTTGGTGTGTTGCCCCGGACGTTGCTGACAGAGGCGGGAAAGCTGCGCTGGCTTCAGGCGCCGCAGGCTGCCCCTCCGGCTGGATACTATTACCGGGAGTTGATCGCGCACCCGGTGACGGTGACAAACATGCGGGAGATCTATAACGACCACATCGCGGCGCACATCATGGGCTTCGTGCTGGCGTTCGCACGCGACTTCCAGACCTACATGCCGCAGCAAATGCGCCGCGAGTGGAAGCCAAGACGACTGGATAGCGGGGTTTTGCATCTACCTGAATGCACGGCGCTGATCCTCGGTCTCGGCGGGATTGGAGCCGAGGCCGCTCGGCTGGCAGCCGCTTTCGGGATACGGGTGATCGCCACCGATGCCCGGCGCCAGAAGGCGCCTGAGGGTGTAGCGGAACTGCATCCTGCTGAGGCGCTGGACGATCTTCTCCCTCGGGCGGATTTTGTGATCCTGACGGTGCCGCATACGCCGAGCACGGAAGGGTTCATGAACCGCGAACGGTTCGATCGGATGAAGCGCGGCGCCTTTTTCATCAATATCGGACGGGGCAAGACGACGCGTCTCGATGACCTTGTCGAGGCGTTGCGGGACGGCCGAATCGCCGGAGCCGGTCTGGATGTGTTCGAGACGGAGCCATTGCCGGCCGATCACCCGCTATGGACCATGCCCGGTGTGCTGATCACGCCTCACACGGCCGGGTTCGGCCCCTATCTGGACGAGCGCCGGTTCCAGATCATCCTGGACAACTGCGTGGCCTTCGCAGAGGGACGGCCGTTGCGAAACGTGGTGGATAAGGCGAACTGGTTTTGAGCAGAGTGATGGAGCCGCTCGGCCCGGCGTCCTTCCTGCCGGAGTGCGATCGCGCTTCGTAGAAAACATCAACGGGCTTCGCCCGCGCGTGCTCGAGGCGGGGGTTCGGCAGTGCCGGGCGGGCCGATTCTGATGCTCCTGCAGGGGTTTCCCGAGATCGTCTGAGGTTCACCTCGGCCGGTGGCGACGGAGTAGCAGCCGGACGGCTCCGGTGTTCGCTGCATGGGGATGCGTCGCGGCCAGAATAAGCGCCCGGAACTCCGGCAGGTTCAGCCAAACGGCAAATTCCCGGCGGATGACACCGCCGCTTTCACCTCCTCGGCCAGTGATGACCTCCACACAGCGCACGTGTTCGGCATGGGCGGCGCGAAGGAAACTGCCGAGTGCCTGGAAAGCACGCTGGGCAGAGTGGCCATGGAGATCGAGGGTACGACCGGGGGGGAGCGGCCGGTGCGGAACCGGGTCCAGGTGCTGCCATCTACGCCGGCAGGATGGGCGCCGATATCCAGAGCATTGACGGCGTGGGCGCCCGCCGAAGCCGGCCCAGGGCGGCTGGGCGCCGCGTTTGTCGGGCCAGCAGGGAGTGGGCGACGATGGTTCCGGCAGAGCTGGCCGGACAGCGGCGAGACCAGACGAGCATAAGTGGCCCAGGCGGCACGGTCATCGTCGGTCAGCGGTGAGCGGGCGGAGGCATGGGCAGGACAGATGCGAATTGGCGGCGCGGTGCCAAGCGGATTAGCGCGGGTTGGCGCGAACTAGGGGCACCGATGAGGGGCACCCACGAGAGAAAAGGCGGCGAGCAAGAGGTACGCCACTCCATATCCGCCGAGGACACTGACCAAACCAGCAAAGGTGGACGGAAAGATCATCACGCCGGCGAACATGGCAGCCGTGCCGAGCCCGGTGGCTTCGGTACGGCGGGCGCCCCCAAGACGAGCGTATTCCGCGTAAGCGACGCCCGTGTAGCCGCTCGCAGTGCTGCCGCTGCAGAGGGCCAGCAGCAGAACGGCCGAGAAGGACCAAGTGGGGCTGAGCTGACTGGCGGCGACGCGCACAGCCCCCATACCAAAGCCGAGGATGGCGATGGCATGACTGGGCTGAAATGAAGCGATCGGCGATCCAGCCCCAGATCGGGCGCGTTACGGCCCCCGAGACATTGGTAGAGGGCGAGCGCGTATCCAGCCCGCACGAGGTCCAGGGGCACGGCGCCCGTGAGCTGGACTGTCATGAAGGCGATGAAGCAGAGCTGCACGCCCGAATAGACGAAACTGGCCCAGGACAGCCGGCGCAATTGCGGGTCTTACCGAACCAACTCGATCTGGCGGGCTGCGATGCCGGTCCAGAGCGGATGGCAGGGGTCTCTATCAGCGTCCCAGCGTTTCCGAGGGACCTCCATGGCGAGCATCAGGATCAGAACGGGGAGGGCTTGCGCCACCATGGCGAGCCGCCAACTCGCTGCGGCGTGATCGGCGGCACGATCAGGGCGCCCAGCACGCCGCCAAGCGGCACACCGATCTGGCGGAGAGACATCACCAGGTTGAACACCGCGCCGGGGGTCTGCGGAACCAGCAGGTGGGTACTGGCCGGCGCAATGGCTCCATAGGTGAGGCCGAGCACCGCCGCACCAACGGCCAGCCCGCCGAGGGTTCCGGTGGAGGCGAGGCCGAGCAGAGCGAGGACGGCGAGCAGCACGACTTGGCTGACGCGGACGGCGCCGAAACGATGGACGAACCCGGGCGCGAGCAGGGCCGAGAGGATGCCGACGCCGTAAACAATAGAGACGAAGGCGCCGCTCAGTTCACCGGGGACGCCGAGATCGCGGGCGATGGCGGGCGCCGCTGCCGGGATGGAGAAAAGTGCCATGGTCGCGGAGGTCTGAACCGCAAGGGTAACCGCAAGCGGCCAGAACGGCATGGCTCGCAGCGCGCTACTCCGCCGCCATGGCTTGCGGTGTCGTGGCGAGCTGGGTCTGGACCAGGTCAGCAAACAGGCCGTTGCGGGCAAGCAGGGACTGGAAGTTGCCACGCTCTGCGATGCGGCCGCTCTGGAACACGAGGATCTCGTCGGCGTCGCGAACCGTGGAGAGCCGGTGCGCGATCACGAAGGTGGTGCGGCCCTGCATCAGGTTCTTGAGGGCGCGGGTGACCCGCGCCTCGGTCGCCGCATCAAGTGCGCTGGTGGCTTCATCCAAGATCAGGATGGGCGGGTTTTTGAGTAGCGCGCGGGCGATCGCGAGGCGCTGGCGCTGGCCGCCCGACAGGGTGGCGCCGCGCTCTCCGATCATGGTGTCGTAGCCATGGGGCTGGCGGAGGATAAAGTCGTGGGCATCCGCCAGCCGGCAGGCATGCTCGATCTCCTCCTCGGAGGCATCGGGCCGCCCGACAAGGAGATTTTCCCTGATGGACCGATTAAACAGGAGGCTTTCCTGGAACACGACGCCGATAGTTCGGCGGAGGCTTTCCAGAGTTACGTCACGCAGGTCCTGACCGTCGATCATCACGCGCCCGGAGGATGGATCCCACAGACGCTGCAGCAGGGCCATGACGGTGGATTTGCCGGCGCCAGTCTGTCCGACCAACGCCACGGAGCGGCCCTTGGGCACGCTGAACGACACATCGGTGAGAACGTTCGGTCCGCCGGGATACGCGAAGGAGACGTGGTCGAACGCCACCTCCCCTTGGGTGATGACCAGGTTCTTGGCCTTCGGAGAACTCCGGCACGGAACTGCGGGCATCGATCACGGAGAAATACTCCTCCAGCGACGGCATGCGCAGGAACAGGGTGGTGACGAACTGCAGGCCAAAATCGAGGCGAGCAATGAGGAGGGTGGCGAAACCCATAAAACTGACGATCTCGGCGACCGTGGCCTGGCCCTCCAGCATGAGCACCGTGCCGATGAGCACGATGGAGATGACCGCCATGGTCGAAGAAGCACGGGTGAGCACGTTGACGAGTGCCCACCAGTTCAGGACCGGGAATTGATGCTGGATTACCTCCTGCGCGATGTCGCTGAACATGCGGGTTTCAGCGGCGAGGCGCGTGAAGGATTGCACCACCATGACATTGGTGAGCGCGTCCTGGGTGGTTCCGGCGAGGCGTGAATTGGCTCCTTCCACCATGCGCTGTCCGGCCTGGGTTTGACGGATCACGAAGGAGGTGACGGACACAAAGATGATCACTAGGACGATGAGGCTGAGTGCAAGGCGCCAGTTCATGAGCAGAGTGAGCGGGAGCAGGACGATGACGGCTCCGACGGTTGAGAGCTGATCGCGGAAGAACACGAGCCAGATGCCGAACAGGCCATCGGTGCCGGTGATCATCACCTTCATCAGCCGACCGGAATGGATATCAGCATGAAAGGAGAGCGGCATTCCTAAGACATGGGCGAAGTAGCGGCCCAATTGCTGGATGCGATTGCGATGGGCGAGACGCTCGGCCTGGACCGAGACGGCGATATTGGAAGCGATGCCGGCGACTCCGACTCCGGCCCAGATGGCGAGCAGAGAAGCGGCCTGATGCCATAGGACCGAGGGGGCGAGATTGTTGCTGTTGGACAGCAGCCCGATGACGCGGCCGAAAAGGATTGGATCGAGGAATTGCAGGCCGGCGACCATGATATTGGCCGCGCCGAGAAGGGCAGCGACCCTGAGGTCGCTGCCCGAAGAGGCGAATAACTCTACTGTAGACCCGGATAAATCGCATGCGGTCGCCTGGGCCGGTGCCTCTCCGTCAGGAGGATTGAGGGTCCATGTGGCAGCAAGAGGGCGTCAGGGTGGGGTTTCGCCCGTACCGCCGCCGAAACCATGTTCCCTGGGAGTGCGTAAGACAAGGGATAGGGCGTGCAAGCCGGAGGCGAACTCTGGTGCGAGCAGGTGGTGTACGAGACGGGAACGGGCGATGCGGGTCATGCCCTCGAAACGGGAGCGCGACGACCAGGAGGGTGTAGTGCGTTTCACCTTCGGGCCGGGCCCCGGCGTGGCCCTGGTGACGCGCGCTATCATCGACGATCTCGACTTTTTCGGCCGAAAGCGGCTCGGTCGAGGAGGGCGCGAAGTCGGGCGGCACGCGAAGCGGGGCGGTGCGCCCGAGGCATATCCGTCATGGGGAAGTTCCGTTCATCGCTGGCATTGCCAACGCGGAGGGTCCAGCGCACATAGCGCGATCATGACCCGTCGTGGACCGCGTCCCCGGGCCTACGCTCCCGACCCGGCGGCGCCGGGCCGGCCATGCGAGATGCCCGAGTGCCAAGCTTTGGGGGAGTTCCGCGCCCCGAAGTCGCGACGGCATTTGGGCGAATACCGGTGGTTCTGCCTTGATCATGTCCGCGCGTACAACGCGGCGTGGGACTATTACAAGGGCATGAGTGCCGGGGAGATCGAGGCGGAGACTCCGGCGCGACACGGGTTGGCAGCGGCCGACTTGGCCACTCGGCCGACTTGGTTCGGCGGCATGGGACGAGGAGTTCCTTCGCGATCCGCTGCACCTTCTATCGGCCCGGAAGTGGGGCAATCGCGGCGACGGATCGGCGAAACCTCCAGCGGAACTGCGGGAACCACTTGCAACGCTAGGGCTGAACTGGCCTGTCACTCTGGGAACGCTGAAAACCCGGTATAAGGAATTGGCCAAGCGTCACCACCCTGACGCGAACGGGGGTGATCGATCGGCGGAAGAGCGGCTCAAGGTCATCAATCTCGCCTATGCGATGGTACGATCCCGACTTGCTCCGGAACCCACGGCCCCGGCCTGAGGCTTTACAGGCGAGGGTTGGCGGTTAGACTCTGCATGACCGAACAGGACGAAATGCGCTAATGAACAAGGTTGCTTCGCTCGCTGAACTGCGGCCTACCTCCGCGATCGACGTGCCTGACGCCAAGGTTGTTGCGCGAGAGGCTTTCAGTATCGAAACGGACATGGTCGTCCCGGCGTTTTCGGTGCGCACGGAGCATGTGCCGGACGTGGATGAGGCCTACAAGTTCGACCGGGAGACGACCCTGGCGATCCTGGCGGGATTTGCGTTCAACCGACGCGTGATGATCCAGGGCTATCATGGGACCGGGAAATCCACGCACATCGAGCAGGTGGCAGCGCGGCTGAATTGGCCGTGCATTCGCGTCAATCTGGACAGCCACATCAGCAGGATCGATCTGATCGGCAAGGATGCGATAGTGCTCCGCGACGGCAAACAAGTGACGGAATTCCGTGAAGGAATCCTGCCCTGGGCATTGCAGCACGCATGTGCGCTCGTGTTCGACGAATACGATGCCGGACGCCCAGACGTGATGTTCGTGATTCAACGCGTGCTGGAAGTGGAAGGCAAACTGACGCTGCTGGACCAGAACCGTGTGATCGGCCGCATCCTTCGTTCCGGCTGTTTTCCACGGCCAATACCGTCGGCCTTGGTGATACGACCGGCCTCTATCATGGCACCCAGCAGATCAATCAGGGTCAGATGGACCGGTGGAACATCGTGGCGACCTTGAATTATCTGCCTCATGCCATGGAGACCGGCATCGTGCTTGCCAAGATGGGCCTCGATCCGTCGGATGGCGGAACGAGGAAGCGGGTGGAGAGCATGGTGGCGCTTGCTGACCTGACGCGCGCCGGCTTCATCAACGGAGACATTTCCACCGTGATGTCTCCCCGCACGGTGATCACTTGGGCGGAGAATGCGCGAATTTTCGGCGATGTGGGATTTGCATTCCGGATGACGTTCCTCAACAAGTGCGACGAAGCGGAACGCGCGACGGTCGCTGAATATTATCAGCGCTGCTTCAATGAGGAAGTCCCCACGGGGGTAATGCCTCGGCGCGGCTGATGCGGCTACATTGTTGGGTCTGCACTACGCCGCGGAGTTGATATGAGCGGGTCGAAAGGTAGCGACAACGTCCGGGCGGAGGAGTTCAAGCGAGCCACGGCCAACGCACTGCGGGCTTTGGCTGAGATCTCGGATGTACAGGTGAATTTTCAGCCGGGTCCTTCCGGCCTGTCGGGCAAGCGGGCGCGTCTGCCGCTGCCGACCCGCGCGCTCCCCGCATCGGAAATGGCGAAGTTGAGGGGTGCGTCCGACGCGATTGCGCTACGGCTTCGCCATCATGATGACGCGGTACACAATGCGCGGATGCCGGCCAGGCGCGAGGCGCGCGATGTGTACGACGCGCTGGAGCAGGCGCGTGTGGAGACCGTGGGATCGCGCCATATGGCGGGAGTGGCCGCCAACCTTCAAGCAAAACTTGCAGAGGAATGCGAGGCCGAAGGATACGACCGGATGACCCGGAAGGACCAACTGCCGGTTGCTACCGCACTTTCACTGCTTGCACGTGAACAGATGTCGGGGGACCCCGTGCCTGCCGTTGCGCGCCGCGTGCTTGACCTTTGGCGCGAGACATTGGGTCAAGATGCCGACGCAGCGCTTGGCGAGTTGGGTCGGGCGCAAGACGATCAACGCGCCTTCACCCGGGCCGCACGCAAATTGCTGGCGGCAATGGACCTGGCCGAGGCAGAAGCTGATGCCGATCCTGAGGAGGATTCAGAGGAGGGCGAACAGGGCGGGGAGGAGTCCGGACAGGAGGACAACGCGCCTGAGGGGCAGGGCCAAGAGCAATCGGAAACCGAGAGCATGCTGGGCGCCCAACCGGAAGACATGGAGGGGGATGCGGCCGACGATTCCGGTGAGGAATTGGAGGAGGAGGCCGCCATTGCCGAGGGGGATGATCGGCCTGGCGGCCCCCAACCGCGGCGCGAGCGGCCGAACCCGGACGACAGTGCGGTTTATCGGGCTTACACTCGGCAGTTCGACGAGGAAATTTCGGCTGAGGATTTATGTGATCCAGATGAGCTGACTCGCCTTCGGCAGCAACTCGATCAGCAGTTGCAGCACTTGCAGGGGGTTATTTCGAAGCTAGCCAACCGGCTGCAACGAAGGCTGATGGCTCAGCAGCAGCGTTCTTGGGAGTTCGACCTGGATGAGGGTCTGCTCGATGCGGGGCGCCTATCGCGTGTGGTGGTGAATCCCCTCCAGGCGCTGTCATACAAACAGGAACAGGAGATGGAGTTTCGCGATACAGTGGTAACGCTTCTGATCGACAATTCAGGGTCGATGCGTGGGCGGCCGATCACCGTTGCGGCGATGTGCGGAGACATTCTAGCACGCACTCTGGAACGATGCGCGGTAAAGGTGGAGGTTCTGGGCTTCACGACCCGTGCGTGGAAGGGTGGGCAAAGCCGGGAAAAGTGGGTGCAGGACGGGAAACCGCGTAACCCAGGAAGACTGAACGATCTGCGCCACATCATCTACAAGGCTGCGGACGCGCCATGGCGACGCGCCCGCAAGAATCTGGGCCTGATGCTGCGTGAAGGGCTGCTGAAGGAGAATATCGACGGTGAGGCGCTGCTGTGGGCCTACCGGAGGTTGATTGGCCGTGCAGAGCACCGGCGGATTTTGATGGTGATCAGCGATGGTGCTCCCGTCGATGATTCGACGCTTTCCGTGAATCCCGGCAACTATCTGGAAAAACATCTTCGGGAGGTGATTCGAGAAGTCGAGGCGCGCGATCAGATTGAACTGATCGCAATCGGCATCGGCCATGACGTCACTCGTTACTATCGCCGTGCCGTTACGATTGTAGATGCCGAAGAGCTCGGCGGTACCATGATGAAGAAGCTGACCGAATTGTTCGATGAAGACATGAATGCCGCATGGGCCCGAGCCGCAGCCGAGCGTGCCGCAATCGTGATGTAGCCGCTGCGTTGCTCAATCGGCGACGATTTCCTTCACGCGCAGCGGCCATTCCAATCTGTCGAGTGCTTCCCGCCAAAGCTTCCAATCATAGCGTTCACTTGCATAGGCCGGATTTGGTGCGGTGCCCCGTTCGCCCCAGACACGAAGGACACGGGCGTGCACGAGGTCGATGCGTCGGCGCCGGTAAAGAGCGTCGAGGCATCTCATGACATCATCAGGATCGCACGGCCGGAAGCGGGCATTCGCCCCCCGAGATCGTGTTCCCTCATGGCGAGCGGCAATCGAGGAGAAGGCCCAAAGCCAAGCCTCATCCGCTGAACGGAACGGATCGGCGACGACCCGGAGCGCCGGGCGGGAGGCTTCGAAATTTTGTAAGGCAACTCGCATCGTCGGGTCCCCTCGGAGCGTCTTATCATTGGCTGGTTGTATTCGTGAATAAAGCATAACCTGCGGTTGTGTGCAAGCATTTCCCTGCGCTCTTCGAATTAGGGCTATCTTTTCCTATTCCCATACGCCAAAAATCCTATCATGATAGAGATATAGTGAAGGAGCGGTGGCGACTGCCTTATGAAACATGAGGATATCTGGCGGGCGCTGGACACGCTCGCCGCTGAGAACGGGCTTTCGGCATCGGGCTTAGCCAAGCGTGCCGGCCTTGACGCGACGACCTTCAATCCCTCAAAGCGGCGGATGCCTGACGGCCGCGCCCGGTGGCCCAGCACAGAGAGCATCGCCAAGGTTCTGGATGCGACCGGCGCCAGCCTTGAGGGTTTCACGGCCTTAGTGGCCGGTGCGCGCGCCCTATCCAGCGGCGCATCGCGTGCGATGGCGCGCCGCATTCCACTCATTGGCCTGGCGCAAGCTGGGGACGATGGTCATTTTGATGATGCAGGGTTCCCAGTTGGTGGAAGTTGGGATGAGGTCACCCTGCCCGATATCGGCGATGCCAACGCGTACGCCTTGGAGATAAGCGGTGACTTTATGGAACCGGTATACCGGGACGGGGATACGGTAATCGTCTCACCGGCCGCTCCGATCCGGCGTGGCGACCGTGTGGTGCTGCGGACTGCCCGAGGGGAGGTCATGGCCAAGCAACTGGCCCGTCGATCTGCCCGGCGGATTGAACTCAAGAGTTTGAACCCTCAGCATCGGGACTACACCTTCGATCTGGGAGAGGTAGCTTGGATGCACAGAATTCTTTGGGCATCGCAATAGCCGAGTCTCACTTGCCTTGGCGCATCACTGCCAGGCATCATCGCTGAAATTCACCGGGGAAGGCTATGGGGTTTCTGACCGACGGTGTCTGGCAGACCGGCGAAGAGGGGGTAATCGATGCGCAAGGACGATTCAATCGCCCGGAAGCGGCTTTCCGCAACTGGGTGACACCGGACGGACGACCTGGCCCGACTGGCCATGACGGGTTCGCGGCGGCACGCAATCGGTATCATCTGTATGTTTCGCTCGCCTGCCCCTGGGCGCATCGCACGCTGATTGTCCGTGCGCTGAAAGGACTGGAAGAGATCGTGGCAGTTTCGGTAACACACTGGTTGATGGCCGACCATGGTTGGACATTTCTACCAGGGGAAGGCGTTGTACCGGACCCTTTGTTCAACAGCCGATACCTTCACGAAATCTATATGCGGGCCGATCCGACATACAGCGGGCGGGCTAGTGTTCCAGTGCTGTGGGACAAGCATACCCAAAGGATTGTCAGCAACGAGTCTTCTGAAATTATTCGTATGTTCAATAGCGCATTCGACGGCGTTGGGGCCAAACCAGGAGACCTGTATCCGCTAGAACTGCGGGATCAAATCGACCACTACAATCTTCGCATTTACGAGGCTGTAAACAATGGCGTTTATCGGGCAGGCTTCGCGACGACGCAGCAAGCGTACGAGGAGGCTGTTGCTGCTCTGTTTGACACGTTAGACTGGCTGGAGGAGCGTCTATCACACTCTCGGTTTCTATGCGGAGATGGGATGTCCGAAGCGGACATACGACTGTTCACCACGCTAGTAAGATTTGATACAGTGTATGCACTTCACTTCAAATGCAATAATAAGCGAGTCGTAGATTATCCTACTTTATGGAGTTACACGCGTGACATCTATCAACAACCAGGAATTGAGTCGACGATCAACTTCAAGCACATCAAGGGCCATTACTACCAAAGCCATCGTGGGATAAACCCAAATGGCATCGTGCCCGTCGGCCCAATTCTCGACTTCACGGAACCGGCGGAGAGGGGAAAAAACATCGCACGTCTGCTGACATTCTGAAGGGAGCGGCAAATGGAGTTGCGGAACCTTGGGCGATCTGGGTTGCGCGTATCAGTTGTTGGCCTCGGCTGCAACAATTTTGGAGGACGAATCGGCTTTGAAGAGTCGCGGGCCGTTGTTAACAAAGCGCTCGACGCAGGGCATCACACTGTTTGATACAGCAGACACCTACGGTGGGCAAGGAGGTTCTGAGGATTGTCTCGGCCGTATCCTGGGGGATCGTCGCAAAGAGATCGTTCTTGCCACCAAATTCGGCATGCCGATGGACGATGTCGGAGCTAAGAAGGGTGCCTCCCGTCGGTACATCCTGGCCGAAGTCGAAGATAGCTTGCGTCGTTTGCGCACGGATTGGATCGATTTATATCAGGTGCATCAGCCGGATCCGCTCACACCTATTGACGAAACTCTTCGCGCCCTCGACGATTTGGTTCGGTCTGGAAAAGTGCGTTACGTTGGCTGCTCAAACTTTGCTGCCTGGCAAGTGACAGAAGCTATGCATTCCGCACGCACTGCGGGTCTTAGCGCCTTTGTTTCCTGCCAGGACGAGTATTCGCTCCTTGTGCGTCGTATCGAGCGGGAGCTGATACCTGCAATGGAGAGATACGGATTGGGCCTACTCCCGTATTTTCCTCTCGCAAGCGGGTTCCTGACCGGGAAGTATCGTCGCAACCTCCCGATGCCATCTCAGTCCCGGCTGACAACCACTCAGCGGCTTGCAGACCGTTATCTGACGGAGCGGAACTGGGCAGTAACGGAGAAGCTGGCGGACTTCGCGTCCAAGCACGGGCACAGCTTGATCGAACTGGCGTTCAGCTGGTTACTCGCTCAAAAGCCCGTTGCAAGTGTTATCGCGGGTGCCACCCGCCCGGAACAGGTGACTCAGAATGTAGGGGCAGGTAATTGGCGACTTAGCGAACCCGATCTCCAGACAATAGACGGAATTGCACAAGATGGCACTTCCTGAGAGCTTGGCATGAGCGCAACAGGATTAGACGCAGGGAAGGAGACGCCGGATCAAGCCCTCACACGGGCACAGACGGCAGCTCAGGCCAAGCGTTTCGGCGAGGCAGCCGGCATTTGCCAGGACGTCTTGCAGGCCAATCCTACTCACCCAGGCGCTCTCGCCCTGTTAGGGGTGATCGCCGCCCACACCAACCAGCCAGAACGTGCGATCGATTTCATTGAACGCGCGATAAAGCAGCAATCCAACGTGCCCGCCTGGTATGCGAATTTGTGTTCACTGGTACCGCCTGATGAATTGAGTGACGGAAGCCGCTTCCGTGGGTCAGGAGGCTGTTCGCCTCGCCCCAAACAATCCGGATAATCTCGTCAATCTGTCGTTAGTCTATACGGACCTGGATGATCGGGAGCGGGCGATTGCATGCTTGCTTCGCGCGCTTGGCCTTAATCCAACACACGCTGACGCGAGGCTCGCTCTGGCGCAAAACCTGCTTGCGCGCGGTGAACTCGAACCGGGCTGGATCGAGTATGAATGGCGGAACGAGACGGAGGCTGGGAAGGGCACACTGCCTCGCATAACCTCCGCGCCCTGGAACGGAATGCATATTCCCACTGGAAAACTACTCCTGATCGGAGATCAGGGCTACGGAGACACCATCCAGTTCGCTCGATATATTCCGATGGCCGCCGAGCGTTGCCAGGAAATCATTCTCGGCTGCAGTGTCGAGATGGCACCCATCCTAACGCGCATACCTGGTGTGGGAGTTTGCTGCCATCGTTGGAATGAGATTCCAGGACACGCGGCGCATGCACGACTTTCCAGCTTGGCCGGCCTCTTCCATACGAAGATGGACACTATCCCGTCGAACGTCCCGTACCTCACGCCCGATCCCGTCCGTGCGGCTGCGTGGGCCGACCGGCTCAATCAGACTCTTCCGGCTAGTGTGCCCAAAATTGGCATCGCGTGGAGCGGTCGGCCTACACATCCCAATGATCGGCGCCGCTCCATTAGATTGTCGCAATTGCTGCCCTTGGCGGCAGCCGGTTCCGCCAGTTTCGTCTGCATTCAAAAGCCGTTCCCCACACAGGACCAGGATGTCGTCTCATCGTTCCCGGGTTTGTGTGATCTTTCCTCGGATCTCTCGGATTTTGAGGCAACGGCAGCTCTGGTCTCAAACCTCGACCTGATCATTACCGTAGACACGGCCATGGGTCATCTCTCCGGAGCGCTTGGAAAGCGCGTGTGGATTATGCTTCCCAAGGCTAGCGATTGGCGATGGCTGCTCGATAGGGAGGATAGTCCTTGGTACCCCACGGCCCGTTTATTCCGTCAGCAGAGGCCGGGCGACTGGACCAATGTGATTGCGCAGGTGGCGCAGGCATTGTCGCATACCCTGAAATCCAGAATCTCGGAATTGGCCGCGGAATAGGAAGGCCGCACGTGCATTCAGGCTCTGATGCGACTTTGTTGCTGTTTGATGCGGCATGGTATCGTCAAGCTTACCCAGATGTCGCTGCCAGTGGTTTGGATGCGCTAGTGCATTGGCGCGCCTTTGGAGCTAACGAAGGACGCCAACCCAATTTGTATTTCGAGCCCCGGTGGTATCTGCAGCACAACCCGGATGTCTTTACGTCGGGGATGGACCCGCTTCTCCACTATGTCCGCTTCGGCGAAGTTGAGGGGAGGCATCCATCCGCGTTCTTCGATCCGGTATGGTATCGCCGTATCTACAAGCCCCCAGGCGAGAACCTAGCGATTGCACATTTCCTAACCCATAGATGGACCGGCCGCTACGCACCTTCTCCCGCACTCTATGCAGTATGCGGCCCGAGGAGCAATGCGACCCGACAAGGCGCCTTAGATGAAAAGGACCCGTTTGCTTCTATGGTTGCGCAGGTCCGCGCCTCAGGCAATTCCTTTCTCGCGGACTTTCTGTGCATCAGTACGACCGATCTACTTGATCCAAACTTTTACCTTATTCATGGATTCGACGTGCTCGAAGCAGATCTCGATCCGATAAATCACTTTTGCCTGTTCGGCTGGCGGGAGGCCCGCAAGCCAAACCTTTACTTTGATACAACATGGTATCTGGCAGCCAATCCAGATGTCGCAGAACTACAGGTTAATCCCCTCTCACATTATATCCTGCATGGCGAGAAGCAGGGACGCTGTCCTATTCCCTATTTTGACCCCGCCTGGTATCGGGAGACCTATCGCCTTGAACCCACGCAGAACGCCCTTGCTCACTTTCTTGCCTATCGTCGAAGTCAGCAGTTTAGCCCGAATCCCTGCTTCGATGTGTCTTGGTACATGAGGCGGTATGGCGACCGCGTCGGCTCCAACCGTGATCCGTTCGCTCACTATCTACGGTTTGGGACGATCAGTGATCTCGATCCCTCAGCCGAATTTAATGCGAAAGAGTACCGCAAGCGGTATTTGGGGCGCATTAGCCGCGCATTCCCGCACCTGATGCGCCCCCAAGATTACAATCCTCTGGTTCATCATCTTCGCCGCACGCTGGCACGAACACGAGAGCCGGTAATGGCATGCCGTCTTTACGATGAACTTGCCTCGTTGTTGCCGCTCGAAGGAGGTTGAGGGGCGGTGTGCAGGGCAGACAGGATGCTCTCTACGCTGGAAGCGGCACCGCCAACCGCCGTTTGCAGACTGGTGTTTTCCGGCCAGACTAGGCCTACCACACCGCCCACGATCAGCGGCAACGCATGCTGCCAGCTAACCGTTCCGGAGGCAATAGAACTTGCTGCACCTAGCAGGGTGGCGAACCCCGCTCCAGTAGTAGCCTGGCCAAACCATTCGCTGAATTTCATCATTCCCATCCTTCAAAATGTGGTCGGACAATAACGGGGACCCGACCGATATCCCTACCGCCCCATCGGTCCTGGACATCGAAGTCCGACAGGATGGAATCCAGGCTGGGTGGAAGCATTCACGAAGGCTCGGCATCACGCGAAGCCGGTGGTCGCAAACACTCTGTGCGTGGCCTCCTCGCGCATGGCTTTTCGGTCCGCCACGCTCAACTGCTGGACCTCCGTGCTAGAAACTCCGCTCCGCAACCAGGTCACCAACCTTGGCGAGTAGTTATTCGATCGCCTTCCCCATCCGATCATCGCCGTCCAGAACGATCTTCGCCGTCAAAGCCGCCTCAATCCTGCGTCTGGTTCTGCTCATACTCCTCTCCGCCTAATTAACACCGGCGGAGGACGCGTTGCTTATCACAACGTCGGCGACCCTGGCTCATGCGGCTACCGAGACTTGGGGTTGACCACCACTATCAGTGCTGCCGGGTCACTCCCGTTCATGGCCTTGGCTCCCACATAACGGCGTCAATAAACCGAAGAAGGGCCATTTGGGAATCCTATGCGGCGTTCTCATGCCGATCGACCTATAGGGCTAATGACCAGCAAAAAGAGAACCCCATCCATAGGCCGCAATAGATAATAAGCCGGCCGTCAATAAATTCTTCCAGAAGATCCAGTCCTCTCGTCGGACGAATTGGGCTGCCAAATCGTTCATTGCCTCGCGGAACGTATGCGCCTGGTTTTCCAAGGCCTGACTAAAGCGCTCGGCAAGCTGCCGAACACTGGTTTCAAGTTCGGTGTCACGGCTTGACAGCTTTTCAACCACTCTCACGACCTGTCTCATTTGCTCTTCTAGTCTCGCGAGGCGCTCAACCAGTTCCTCCGCAATGGAGGCGATTTGAACAGGACTGGGTATCCGCTGCTCGTGCATGGCATTCCTCTGATCGGGATCATCTTAATTGACTGGCCAATGTCAGCCAGCGCTCAGCACGATCGGTTCTGTCGTCGCGGCAAGTGGAAAATCCAGTTGCCATTCGGATCCGAGATCACTGCCAATGTCCCAGCTCGCGGGCTTTGCGACTTCTGAAAAATTGTCAGTAACCGAGTTGCCGCGTCCGATTTGGATGGGTCCATAGGGATAAAATAGTAGGCAGGCTCCTGGGGGGTTCTTCAAGCTTTGCGCCAGCGTGATCAGCAATTGAGTTCGGGCTAATGCGGGCGCAGGAAGTCGCCTGAATGATGGCCCCTGGACTTGCGACCGATCCTCCATCCATGATGGCAAAACCAGCACCCGAAACTGCTTGCAATTGAATCTTCAGGTCTGTACCACAATCGTGCTGAACCGTGACAACCACCTGATTGGGCGCTTGCAGCACAGCAGATTTCGATCCTCGGACCGCCCATCGTCGGAATACCTGCCGGGATGGCCCTTATGCTGTCGCCTCCCGATGCCTGGAGGATTGCCCTGGAAACAACGGGAGCAGCCAGGCATGCGAACCTCTGATTATCACCAGAGTCTCGATGGGCAGTGTCTCCACCTGACCATAGTCCAGTGTTTGGATCCCATGACGAGTTGCGAGGATTGCTGTCCGACGTCTGCGGGTTGCCGATGATGACGTTTGTCGCGCCATCCTGGCTCAATTCCCACATCACCTCCCGGTGCATCTGGATTCCACCATTTGAGCCGTATGGGATCGCGTTCCACGAAATTAATGGAAGCTGGTCTGCGGTGCTCTTCAAGATGCTCCGTTCAAGCCAAAGAAATCGCTGCACCGCTGCTTTGAACGTGGGCTTCTCGGTATAATCGCGGAGGCTGTCGGTTTCGTTCCACGGCCAAAAGATCGCGCATATGTCGGCTTCATCTGCTGCACTCAGACCCTCTATGATCGCTTGGTTTGCAATCCCGTCCTCACCGAAGCTCCACGTGGATGGATCCGACCCATCTCCCGGGTTGTTCAGAAAGCTTCCGGGATAAAGTCCACCAACAGCCGGATAGAGTCCATGGCCACTTTCCATGGTGTACGCCGTTGAGCTCCCGGTTGAGGCGACCACATTGTAGGCTACAGCCCCGAGATGCCATGCAATTCCTTGGACCAATAGCGCTGCTGCGCCATCGTTCAGAGAATAGTTGATTGCGTTCGACTGTCCATTGATAAGCAACGTCACCCCGCGACGGGCACCCAGCACCCACCGTGATGGGCACTGCGCGAGGACGACCATCTCTGCATCGGTCAACGGCCGTGGCCAGAATGCAGCCTCATGGAACCAGCACTGCGCGCTTCCCAGAGCAGTTCCGTCGTGAAGCAATGTCAGGCTGCCACTTGCCCCCGAAAACGGGATCGATTGGGCTAGAGGCATGCCATCGAACCACACATCGGCTGTGCTGTCAGGGTTGAAGCGGATCGCTACGGCATGAGAGTGGCGTCTTTCCAGCGTTGCGACCAGAACGAGTGGTCCCGATGGAAGAGAGAAGATCAATCTTCCCTCGCCTCCGGCACTATCCGCCTGCAGCAGCGGAACCCCTCCAACCATCGCCAGGGTGATGGGAAGCGAATCGCGTCCGGAGTTTTGCCGCCAATTCGGGCGCGACCATACCAAATAGAAGGTCCATCCGCCGGTGGCGTTCACCAGGGCCATCGACGTCCGGTATCCGCTATCGGGATCCAAAGCCGGCGCAAGCGTTCCTGACCCGCCTGCAACACGCCCAAGGCCACCGAGCAGACCATTCACACGCGGAGTGGCTACGGGCAGACCACCGGGACTGAGTACCCGAGTACGGCAAAAGCGTTATTCCGTTGCCGGCCTTGTCCTGCGCTTGTCCAACCACCTGACCCCAGCCACTCAGTACCGATCCGTCCGACTCCGCCAAACTTCCAAACGACCCGGCGTCCCACCATGCCCCAAGGCCACCGATGTCGCCGGGAACAGGCCCGCTGCTCCCTGGATCTCCCGTCAACTGCGTGAGCGGCCGCCAAAGGGCGCAGCGGCCAAACCCAAGCGACTGGGCGATCCCCGGCGCGACAAGTAGAACGCTCACAGTCAGCTTACCGTAAACGGGGTCGTGCAGACGGTCGGGCTACTCCCATCCTGGCCCTCACCCCAAACATACCAAGTCCCGCTGGTGTTGGGGATAGATACATACGCTCCCCAAAGATCAGTGTTCACCAGAATCGCAGCAGTCCAGCTTGTCGGCGGAACGGCTCGCCGACGTGGAGAACCCAAACTGAACCGGAGCCGTCGGCGGGGAGACATGAGCGTTGACCCCGATCGAGCCGTTGCCTGCCGTATAGGAACCAGACGGCACGACATTCCACGTAATGGAGGAGACCGATCCGGAACCTCCGCTAGAGCTACCGCTTCCGGAACCAGTGCCCATGCTTCCGCTCGACCCCGAGCTGCCACTGCCAGAACTGCCGCTTCCACTGCCGCCGCTAGCGGATCCGGTCCCGGTGCCACTGGATCCACCGCCCGACGACGCACTCGTCGATGCGGTCACAATCACTCCCGAACCGAGGCCGCCTGCTCCAGTCGCCGACACCTGGAAATCGTAACTCGTCGATGCGGCAAGTCCATTGGCAGTGAACGACGTGCTGAGAATCGAGGTGGATCCCACGGTCCAGTTTGTTGTTCCTGTAACCCGATATTGCGCGATATAGGCGGAGACTGGACCACCTGATTCAGGAGCAGCCCACGAGAGCGTCACCGACGAGCTGGTTTGCGAGGAAGCCACCAAGCTGGTAACCACGCTTGGCGGAGCCGTTTGCGTCCCGGAACTCTGCTGGGTTGTGCCAGCGGCGAACACCACACTGCCGCCAGAATAGGAAACGCCGCGGATCAGAACCGACTGGCCATATTGAATACTCGTACTTCCGCCAGCGGTGATGAACCCGCCCCCCAGGTTTACCACGCCGGTACTCAGATTGAGCACCTCACACGTAAAGCCTGAACCCATGTTGGTGAACTCTGATGTCAACGTCAGCGGCTGAGAGCACACCAGAAGTCGTGCATTGTGGACGGTCCCATCCAGCGTGGTATCCGTTGTCAGCTCAACGATCGGAATCTTGTAACTGGGAGCCTTTTCGACAATCCAGCTCCAAATTGAAGAAAGACTCTGACGCAGCATGATATTACTGCCCTGTGCGACCCAGAACGCATCAGTGTCCGATGCTGGTCGCGCCGGTTGGGCGGCGTCGATTGTTTGTCCATCCAGGAATTGCGAATAGCTGACAGCCTGCGAAACGCCCTCACGGCTAATGCACACGAGATCGCTTGCCACTGCCGATCCGGTCTGCGGCAGGGGACCCTGTCCAACAACCGCAAGTGTGCCCCCGCTGAGAACCAATCCGGCACCCACGTTGATCGGCTCAGGCCCCCCTTCGCCCGCGCTCGTCCGGCCGATCAGGCTGCCTGAAGGCGCAAGGATTGCCGGTTGTGTCCCTGCCAGGAGCGTTCCCACCGATACAGACATTGCGGCCCCCGCCTGGCTGATTGGGAGCTCGTCATCAGCCGCGATCGAGGCGGCCGGCGGAAGTTGCGGTATTGTCGGCATTGCACCTATTCACCTTGCGTCGGAGGACGGCGGACGCGGGATGCCGCTGGCAGAACTCCGGACGATATTGATCCCGCGGTGAAGCAAAAATGTGAGCGCGGACCGAACCGCTCCGAAGGTCAGCCTGTCAGCCCACCTCTGTCGCTTCAGCGGATGCAGTCCAGTGTAGGGTGGTGCCACTAGCACCTGTCACGGTCACTGCAACACCGCTGTTCGTGTAATCGGGCGCCACACTGATGGACCAGCTTCCCGCGGCACCAATGAAGCGAGTTGGTGCGATACCCGCGCCGCCACCCATCAATGTCACGCTCGTTGAACCAGCCCCACAGTGGACCAGAAGTCCATCCAACACCCAAATGGCCGCATCCGGATTTTGATAATGACGCGCCGCCACTACAAGGCGGAGCGCGTACAAACTCCAACTTTGTACGTTGACAGAATTGGTACCATTCGGTGGCTGACTGTCAGCAGTCAATCGTGTCGGGGTTGCGTCATTGGTGATCGCGCCCAGTAGCTGCTTCGATGTTTGACGCAGCCCGCTGCTCACCGAAGTGTCCGAAGACCAAATCAGAGTGCCCACCCTACCCCGATCTGCCCCATTCGCGCCACCCGGGGCGGATGACGAGGGTCCCGTGATCTGATTACCATACCCGAACGCGGTGGCAGAAGCTCCAGAGACGGCGTTGCTATTTCCTGCGGCAATGCTGTGATCCCCGCTGGCGGTATTGCCGCTACCCCCAAGAACGCCAGCGCTCGAACCGGATGCAACCTGGGTTGCGATTGTGCGCCCCATCTGGAAGTCCACCGCCCCTGCACCGCGCGCGACACCACCCGCCGCCGACCCGTCCGGGACCGCCGCGATTAGAGCGCCCCCATTGGGTGCGATCATGATGTTCGAACCGCTCACACTGGCACTTAACGCCACGCCGCTTCCATTAGCCCCACCGACGGGGAATGTCTGCACAGACGCATACTCCCGGCCCAATCGAAAGAAGGAGAGATTGCGAACGCCAGAGGTTCCGCCCGTAGACGCCTCCAGGGTCAATGTTGCCTGCGGGCTGCCGTCAGTTGTTGCAATCGACGGATCCGTTGTGATCCATATCTTCTCGTGCAGATGGCTCTCCACGGTCGCCGGACTGATACCGTTCGTATCCCGGACATTGAACAGGTCCACCGATCCGATAGAACTTGGATCGATTGATATCCAAGGCTCGGCTGTCCCGTTATCAATGAATGGCGCCACAATCTTCCAGCGGATCACGTTCGGCTGCACGACCACTGGGGTTGTTGACCCCGCTTCATTGATCATCGAGTTGTGGATTGCGCCGTAACTCCCTGTGCCTAACCGATAGTGTGCGATGCCGGTGCCGTCGGTGGGTCCCACGGTCGACATGCCTGAAAACTGCACTTCCCCGCTGTTTTGCATATCGATCCCAATGGCAGCCCCGTTGGCATAACCATCGAAGCACTGGCAGGACGCCGCATGGCCCTGCCACAGGAAACCGGTCGTTCCTGTCCAGCCATCTTGTATTTTCTCGTACCCGCAGCGAATTAGCGTCACTGCCCCGACGTTACTTAGCTGGAAACCGGTTTGCCAATGCAGCGCAAAGAAGTCGCAAAGTGTCCAGCCGTCCGTCTGATCATGAAGATAGAAAGCGGGCCCGGGACGACGCCAGCAGTTCGACTGGTTGCCGAGACCGATGCCATAATACGGCACGCAGTGAAAGTCTTTTAGGTAGGCATTGTCCCCAGCCCACGTCGCTTCCAGAACCGTGATGCAATCCGCCTGCACACGGGAACAGAAGAACTCACCCGCCATCGCGAGTATGCCAGTGTGGAAACCCACGATCTGGAGGTCGTTCAGGATGTTGTTCCCCTCATTGAAGGGAATGCATATCCCGATGCTGGACCCAAACCGGATTGCGGCCCCCACCACAATATTGGCCCCGGCCACAGCCCGCGAAATTGTGACGGTCGTCGCTGTCAACGAGAGTACCGGTTGTACCCGGTAGAATTCCCTTCCCATTGACCGCAGCGCCGATCGCAACCCCGGTAGTTGAAGCAAACGTCAAGACGCTTGCCCCTGTCGATGCTCCCACAGCCGCAATTAGAACCAATGCCTCTGACGCCCAGTTGGCGATCGCTTGGTTCACCTGTGCGGCCGTCGGATTGGACAGCAGTCCCATTCTCAGGACTTTTACATTGTGGAGCCCCGCGGCATAGTTGAGAACAATGCTGCAATTGGGGCTAAGCAGAAATCCACATCCCTGAAATAGGCCAGAGTGGGCGCCATTCGCAAATGGCACACCTCCTTCCAGTGCGACACCCGTTGGGATATTGATATTCCCACTGTTGACTGCGTAAAACTTTCCCGCAGGCACACGGACCCGCGCACCAGCCGGCAGTGAGGCCAGAAAGGCGTTCAAAGCTGCCGTATCGTCTGTAACCCCATCCCCTTGGGCCAGGGATCCTTCCAGGGAATAGCCACAACCATCCACATATCGCTTCGTGGCAGCCTGAAGGGCCTCGATCGGATCAGCAGCCAAGGTCAGGGGACCAGTCAACGTCGCACCGCCGATCGGCAGCGCCGACTGTGCCTGCGCGTCCACATACCGCTTGGTGACCGCCTGCAAAGGCAAGGTCGGATCACCAGAGAGCGTCAGGCCGCCTGTCATGGTGCCACCCAACAGCGGGACTGACGTGGCCACCTGGCCGTCAACATACTGCTTCGTGGCGGCCCCAAGGGCCACCGCGGGATCAGCAGCGAGCAGCAATGGGCCGGTCAAAGTTCCGCCCGACCGGACCATCGCGTTCGCGGCAAACGCGCCAAGCGTAGTGGGAGTGCCACTTCCTTGGGGGGTCACCGACAGCGACGATGCATCCACGCCAGAAAGCCCAGACATGCCGCTGAGGAACTGAGCAAAGGTGATTGAAACGTTCTGGCCGTTTTGTCCCAGCGGAACCAGATCGTAGCTTGCAGGGACCATCCCAGCAGTCAGGTTCGCGACATTGTACGGCTCCGCATCCGCCGAGAGAATGCCGGCGCTCACCGTCAGATTTGCCCCTACCCTCAACGCCTCAGGAGCACCCGTTCCTGACGAGCTCCGCCCCAGAATCTGGCCGCTCGCAAGCGTCAGAGCGGGCTGGTAGCCATTCGTAATCTGCTCGCGGGTGATCCTTCTGACGAGCCCACCCTGGCTCCCCATGAACATGTCATTGTCCGCGGAAGCAGTCGCAGGCGGCAACTGATCAATCGTCGGCATGCTGGCTGGAACCTCAATCTTTTTGCGACGCCGAGCACGCTCGAAAAGGCTTGCTCAGATCTTCAATAAAGGCGCGGGGCACGATCGTCTCACGACCCGGAGATGACAACGGGATTCCCAAACTGATCCGTAATGGCGTATCCGGTATCTGTCTCGATCGCAGTGGGCGGGGGCGCCAGGGTGGACAGCGCAAGCACCGGCAACAGAATGGTGCGCTGCAGCGCGCGTCCGCTTGTCAGAGTGGCCGCGATAGTAACGCCATACACCGTAGGTGCTTGCCCGCCGGACAGCCACAGCACAATGTTCGAGCCATCTACGGCAACGCTGTTGCACACCAGGTCGCCCGGATTATCGGGCGCGATCGTTGCCGTCACGCTGGCTATGCTATCTCCCATATTTCCGATCAGGGTGGCGGAGATGTCGAGCTGATAGTCGAAGACATCCGCTGGATCCTTTGGCGGCCAGCTCAAAGCAGGAAGGTTGAAGGTTGTCGTCCCTCTCGGCGTCGCTACGAAGCCGTCCAGACTGACTTTGCGTGCGCGGCTAGGCTTTGTAACCTGAATAACTTGCGACATGATTAGTTCCCATCACCAGCGAACAATCACTAATCCTCCTGCTCCGTTAGCGCCGGCATAAGGAGTGTTCCCAGTTGCGCCAGTGCCGGCCCCCGAAGCACCGCCACCAGGACTCAACCCGGCATTGCCACTGGTCCCGCTGTTTTGCATCCCGCCCATTGCTCCGGCCCCCCCCATGCCCCCCATGTTTCCAGCGCCGGACTGCCCGGCCGATCCGAACAGGTTCACATCGCCACCCTGTCCGTACCCAGGACTTCCACCAAGCTGAGGAGAGCTGACTGTCGCCAGGGGGTTGACCGTCCCTCCGGTGGCCGACACGAAAGAACCGAAGCTCGAACCTTGACCACTTGTCGCTGCCACACCGCCGGTTGTGCCACCGGTCCCACCAGCGCCAACAGCCACCGCAATCACTTGCCCCGGTGTGATCCCTGTAATTCGCTTACGGGCATATCCCCCGCCACCTGCCCCTCCACTCGCAACCGACGAAGTGGAGGCGAACGAGCCCGCCCCGCTGCCCCACACTTCAACCTCGATCTGTGTCACGCCGGCCGGAACCTGGAAGGAGCCGGAACTCGCAAAGCTCTGCACGCCGCTTCCAAATCCCGGGCCCAAGGCCGGCAACTTGCTTCTCAAGAAAGGTGCCGTAGGCAGTATGCTAATGTTGCCAGAGGTGATCGCCGTCTGCCCGTAGTTCACCGTGATCACGTACAGTCCGACCCACCCGCTGTCGGCGGCCGGGGCCGTTTGGGAACCGGTATTGGCGGGAACCCCATTCTTCATCTGCAACTGCGCCCGCTGGATTCGCTGAGTATTCTGCGCAGCGCCAGAGCCGCTTGGGCCCGTATAGGGTTGTGATGGGTTGGCAGAATTGTAATATGGAAGCACGATAGGATTGGTATCGCTCTCTTCGAACGCCGCTTCGATCAAGTAGCAGACAGATTGGCCAGATGTGGTCGGCGTCGTGAGTGAAAATGAGGTAGCTTGTGTGTTGATACCCATTTTGACCAAGGGATCGACGGGATCAGCCGCAAGCGACCCATAGCTATTGGTATCAATAACCGATGTCTGAGTTATGCTGCCTGGTCCCACAGTAACTGTCATGGAAGCAGGGGTAGTTGGTGAACAGGTCAACCCATCTACGACAATCGCGCCACCCAAAACGGCTTGCAGAAGGTAACCTATGCCGATCATCGTATTGCGGTTGAGAGTAAGGATGTCGGTGTCCAGCGGGATACTTGCCGGATAGACGATGTTCCTGTCCATGCAAACCTCAGATGAAAGCGTTTTGATTACTGGTGCGATGCTGATGCTGGGGGGCCGCAACCTGCCGACAAACGCGCGCCGGGTCGGTGTGCCGGTTGCGCGCAAAACAAGGCACGATCAGCGAGGCATGGTATCAGTCCTGCAGAGAAGCCCAAGCAATACTCGCGACTGGAAGGCACTTCGCGATCGAGTTATAGATCTCCTGGTCGGTGACCTGTCCCTCAATCATGTCCAAACTGCCGTACTCAACGGACCCTATTCCGTAACCACCCGCCGGCTGACCCCAACCGTTGACTTGTGAAATTCCCGAATTCGCCGCCCGATACGCAACTATAAAGCTCTGAAATGGCAACTGCAGACTACCCCACCCCCCTGCCTGCCCGTATCCCAAACCGAACGCTTGGCCCGATGCACCACCATATCCCCCGGTATCTGTCGGTCTTGCCGGTTCAAATATTCGCGGCGAGCGTCCGGTAAGGTCGGCCAGCAATTTTATCATTGCTCCTCGCGTGCCACGCGGGCGCAGGATCTCCCTTTGAAGCCTCTGCCTGAAGGACGAATCGGCTTCCGCAACTCTGCGGACAAGCCGATCGCCAAAAAGGTCAAAGCTAATCATGTCCAGCCAAACCCCGGTGGCTGTAGCAATCCGGGTCTGAGCCCTTGCAAACTGTGCCATGCCATATAACCAGGCCCATGCCGAAGCGAGACCCGCCAGGACAGTATCAAGGACGGGTGCCTGATCCGGGAACCACCGTGCCGGAAGCACCGCGCGCAACCGGCTTACCATGTCGGGCTGATCGCCGGTCATCTAGCTCACTGCCACCGTGCCGGCCTTGATAACACCATTTGCTGGGGGGATTAGGTCAGCGGCGATCCCGTTAATCGAGATTGTAGTAACGTTACTGATCGTCGGGCTCGTGTTGTATGCCACTTGCGCCAAGCGTGTGAGCGCCAATGTTGCACCGATTGACAGGCTATTGATGTAGCGCTCCAACGCTAGCCCTACTGTCGGGATTACCTGCGGTTGGGTCGTGCTGATCGCTAGGCTCACGTTAGCCATCACCAGGGTCGGTGGTTGGACCGAGAATGTTGAGCCGAGCGGTCGCACCGGATCAATCACTTGCGAGACCATCGTCATCAGTCCTTCCGGGGGATTGCCACTTCCATCATCCACAGTGACAACAAAGTTCCCTGAACGCGGATTACCGATCGCGTCGACATTCTCTCGAATGATGTACGCGATCCCCTGTTGAAGATCAGAGATCGCGTAGCCGACCGCCGCCGCAGTAGCAAGGGAACGCGTGCCCAGGAAATTCTGAAACCGCACTCGGAATGCCTGATCCGTTTCCGCGTCCTCGCCATTCTGAAAAGCCGTATCGTTAATGACTGAATCCACCCCAGGGATCGCCGTACCAATCAGCGTCACTGCCCCTGCTTGTACGTTACCCGCCGAACCAGCAACCTGCGCACTCACCGGGACTGAAATTGATCCGATCCCGGATGGCAGCAGGTACGTATTGCTTGCGGCCTCCCAGGCGGGGTTAGACGAATTTGCAATCACAGAGAAAACGATCGAACCGTCCCCTGTTCGAACCAAGCTTCCGATGGGAATCACTGCGCTAATCGAGGGAGTGTAGCGAGAAAAAGTCACTTGACCGTTCGCCGCGACAGCCGGCAATCGTGTCAAAGTCATGTCTGCCATCCAACTATCCAAATCGGGACCTGAACTCGTCGCGGCTCGCGTCATCTGGAGAATTTGCACGATCAGCCACTGCAACCAGAGCGCCACAGCGGCGTTTGCTTCGAAAATCGCTCGCAAAACCGACCCGACTGTCAGGTCCAGCATCTGGCTCGCCGCGCCCTGGGCCGCAGCAGCCATGTTCTGCATCAGGGTCGTAAAGTTCTGAAGCGATAAAGTCATCGATTAGCCTTCTACCGAAAAGGTAAGTATCTGGCTTTCCCCAGTCACTGCATCAGCATATCTGATAGTTACAGTGACAGAGTTGTTCCCTGCCACAGGCAGCAACTCGACATCGGGCTCTGCGATTCGCCAAAACGGCCGCCTCCTTAAAAATCTGGCTTCGGACCACCGCCTGCATCTGTAGCGGGTTACTCGGCTCCCCCACAAATTGCGGGAGGCCCGCCCCATAATTGAGTTGCCAGATATACTCGCCCGCATTCGTCAAGAGCCGCCGCAGAACACGTTGCTGCCCTTGTGTCATGCCCGTTGAAAGAGCCAGATCTCCGGTGGGACCAAACGTTAGGTCAGACCCCCATTGGTGGAAGATGTCGGAATACACTTCGCTTAATCCTGAGGATTAGGAACCGTGGTAATACCCCCGCGGGAATCGAGGTGGGTGTGAACATCGTATTTCTCACGAAGATCCGAAAGCGACCCCCGGCTGTCAAAGACATCTCCGGTCACGTGAATATCCCCCGCAACCGTCACACTACCATTCACCTTCAAAGGCCCTTCGATATGGACAGTGCCGTCATTAGTAAGTTTAATAGCCGTTCCGCTTGAGTGGGCAAGCCAGAGCTCTCCGGTTGCTGCCGAGGGAGCTGGCTGGGTCCCCGAAAATGCTCGCCCCACGATCACCCCGTGGTCGGCATTTCCCTCTTGTGACAGAACAAGAACTTGGTCTCCCGGGGACGGAGGCGACCACATTCCCCAGCCAGAACCCGTCCAGGGTGAGAGGACCGGGAGCCAGCCGCTGAGCACACCCTCGGGCTGGAGTTGCACGCGAACAGTCGCGCCCGCTGGATCCACCGAGGAAACGGTTCCAAATCGAGGCTGGCCAATCGTAAAATCTAGCCCGCCTGCCTGCCCCCGAAGCGAATTCAACAACCGTTCCACATTCCACCTCAGAGACTCAAGGCGCCCGGAACGATCGCGCGCGGCGCCGCTGTTCGCGCCCGCACAGCTTGCTTAAACCCGGACTTGCTGATCGCCCTTCGCACGCAATCCACACGATATGCCTGGTCGAAACCCGATCCGGTCCCTTCGACCACTAGAATATCCCGCGGGGCTATCTCCATCTCTCCTGGTAAGCCCATCTCCACCCAGCACTCGTGGCTCGCAATCTCGGCAATCCGCGCCGTCGCTTCGCTCACAATCTGGTCTCCTGAGAGATTAGGCTGCATCAGCTTGTATTGGAGCGCGGGCAAAGCGGACCCCAACGGTGATGCTCCAACGAACGTTTCTTGCACGCTCGCCTGCTGTCGCGACGTCCAGCTTCGGATGGTCAATGAGATGTCTCGGCCGAGCAAAAGTGAACGCTTGAACTCGATTCGCTCTAAATCCTCCACCAAAACCGGCATTAACCTCGCATCCCAACCGACAGGTTGGAACACTAGGGTGCGGCCGTGAAAGAATATGTCGCAGGCTTCTTGCCGGGCGAGTGCCACGAGGAAGTCCCACTCCGTGACCGCGCGGCTGAACTGATCGAGGTTCAGAATGCTGTGGTCGTTCTCGTAATAACGTCCGACCAACCTCTCGGTGGGGATTACGCTCGACGGAAACCCATGACCCGCGGCGATAAGGGTCACGACGTCGCTGGCCGTTTGGTTCAGAAAGGTTTGTTCCAGGCTGGTCTGAATGAGCTCCGAGGTGTAGTCGCGCCCCTCCAGCGTCACCGTCCCGCTGATGGGATCGAACTCCATGTGGTCGATTTGACCTACAATAAACTCCTTAAATGCCTCCTGATCGACACTAAGGTGCACACTCAACTCTGCATTCGGCAGGCTCGCCCAAAAACTCGCGTTTGTCAGGGGGGGGTCACCTAGTGCGAGCACCACTTTGAAGCAGTCGGCACCGAACCAGTTCGTCGATTCGATTTCGGTCCTAACTACACCCATAATGGGCTCACCGTTGAGGAAAACCCGAGCTGACGGAAAACGGGCTTGGCTATGATTGCTGAGCAACTCCTCCTCCAGCGTTGGGGTCAGGATCCGGAATAATCAGCGTCACAACTCCCGACAGCATTGGATCGGACAGGCTGTTGGCCTCCGCAATTCTTATCCACTGCGTCGCATCGCTAAGTTGCTGAGCCGCGATCTGGAAGAGGTTTCCACCTGCGATCACAATGGTCTTCATAACTTCACTCGAGGTTACCTGAATTGCCCATTGCTCGTTCGAGATACCCATTGGCTACCGTAAAGTTTGCCAGGCTATGCGTAGCATTTGTCGTATTTTGCAACGCCGTTATACCGCCGCTCGCGGTTGATGCTGTATCGAGAGCACCCGCGTCCCAACTCTGTTGGAGTGAAGACCGCGCATTCGTCACTTGTGTCTGCGCCGATTGCAACGTCATTTGGGAAGCAACACCAGTGATGGGCAGCATTAGCTGCAACCCGCCTTGCAGGGCCGCCGACGCAGCATTCGCCAGATCGGTCTCGATGGACGCCGCAACAGAGACGACGTACGAGGGCGCTGGTGCCCCCTCGTCCCTTATCACGGTGCATCGAATGCTAAAGGGAATCCAAAAGGCATTCGTGTAATCAGCGCAGAAATCTTTGATCACGACTGAGTAAAAGAATACATCCCAGCTGAGCGGAAGCGTCGCACCACCGGTTCGAAGATAGTCGATCTGACGCGCTCGACTGGTGGCCTCCGAGCCGGTAAAGACACCGGAAAAGCCGATCTCCCTCTCATCCCGACCTAGGACATCTACAACGCGCCCTCCGCCCATCAAGCGGTGAACAATGAGCCTCTGTTCTCCCCCGAATTGAATCGAGCTGGTGACCTCAAGGTTTGCAAGGCTAACAGAACCCAGCTGTACGGCTATTCCTGCGGGCATTAACAATGTCCTATTACCACTGCCGTCCGAAGCCGCCCGGATAGATTGGCCCTAGGCGGGGATCGATGCCCGTCACCCCCCGTGGCGGACGCGAGGCAAACTCAGAAAGAACGTCTACGAGGCGCTCCGGATCTGAGCTCCCGGCCCGGTCAGCGCCCGACGCGGATCTGCCCGCCTCTCTCGTCGCCCAGTCATGCGAAGAGACCCCGTGCTCCCGTGGTTTCTCGCTTGGGTCGGACCATTCTGCGGCACGCGCGGAATCCGGCTCGGCCGATCGTCGGGCAGCCATCCCGCGAGGAGCCATGGAGGTAGTTCGATGCCATGAACCGCGCGTCCCCTGCCCAGCCGACGTTCCGATGGGCGGCAGGGCGGTTTTTTCCTGCTTCCTTATCGAGCTACCCAATGTCGTCATCCAGGCAGGGAGGGCGGCATGTTCGCCTGACAAACCTTCCCAAGGCGAGGCCGCGAAGTACCGGGTGCCAACAGATGAAGTGCCGCCGCCGCCCCGTTGCAGAATGCGATCGCCCCACTGGCTCTCCAACACACCGGACTTGAGACTAAAACTGCCTCTACCCAGCACCGCAGCCTTGGACGCTAACGTGCCTCCACGTGCCATATGGGATATTATCGAGGTTCGTGAGCTTCCTCGTCCAAACGTCCTGATTCCTGCCGCCACCGCTCGGCCGAAGCCGCCAAATGCGGCGAGCTGTTCACCCCTGTCTTCCCTAGGATAGCGCACAAGATGAGGTGCCGCGGATCTCAAACTCACTTTGCCTATGCGGCTCACCGCACCAAATGGCGGAACGGCCCTATCCACCACCCCCGAATACAGAGCCGATTTCCCAAACAGTCGAAACTTAATGCCGACGCTCACTCGGGTCGCTCCAACTGTAACTCACCCAGTCGAATACCAATCCGTCGAGCGTGCCAAGCGCAACGATAAAAGCAACGCGCTCACAAGCTGAAAGACTGAATGCAACATCAAATGGCACCCCGTTCCTGACAAGATACAAGCAGTCTATCAGGTCAGGGTGCCTGCTCAGTTTCCCGCGTCGGCCAAATCATCTGTCTCGTCGAATGTGGCTGAACTCGCGATAGCCGCAATCCCATCATCACCCAGGCGGGCGATCAGAGCCTCTATCTGTTGCTCATTGACCGTTCCCGGCACAGGAACGTCATCGATAGAAACGACCGAAGAGGCGAGCATGGCCATTCCGAGCCAAGGCTGGTTTTGTGAAAGAACCGGCCCAGCCGCCTTGAAGAGACGCAGCTTGTCCAGAGCCGTGAGTTTCCGAATGCTCACACGGCGGCCTTGCGCATCCACAATGGTTTCCGTCCGCGAGCTGGACGCTATAATGCTGATAGAGGGCGACATCACAGCCTCCGGCGACGGGTTGCAAAGAACTCTAACCTTTGCTTCACCGAGCTATCCCCCCTCCATTGTCCAGCGCTCGCAAGCTTGAACGTCACGCCATCATACTGATAGGTTGATGTGGAGCCATCCGTCTCACTCACATACTGATACATCGTGCCGGCCGTCGAAATCGCACCATTGAAGAACTGTTGCTCTGCCGCGGCAATGAAGTCTTCGACACTCGAATCCCCTCGCTCCAGTTCGAAGGCCCCCTCCCATCCTTTCGGGAGTTCTGTCCCTAAGGTCGAACCGTTGAGCTGATTCACCCGGATGGACTGTGTGATCTGCCGCGCCTCAAAACCGGTGACAAAGCTCAAATCAACCCTGCCACTCGGTCCGATCACCACTAGCTGGGTATCGCGCCCAATAGAAAAATTCGTGAAGGACATGATACTATCCCCTTAACTGCTCGCACCAGGCTGTCCGTTTGGAAGCGTCTGCTGAGAGACCTGAACGGTCTGTCCGCCCTCGACGTTCACAATGAACTTCTCGTTGATCCCTTGGTACTGAATTTGCACATCAGCCTGGACATATCCCAGACTTGTCCTGCTCAGTGGGTTGTTGCTTGGATCACAAATCACACCGAACGGAAGACTGCCATCAAGCGAACCGAGCAATCCCTGGCTTAGCATGTTCTGCAAAAAACTCAGGAGCGTGCTCCGAATTCGCCGAAACAAGTTTGCATTAATCACCTGGCCCACATATGCCCCCATCCCTGCGGCGAGGGTCGCGGCTATGTAATTCGTTAGGCGGGTATAATTGTCCCCGTCGATGCTGGAATTGGAAGAAGAATTGTGGCCACCGCGCACGCCCCAGTAATTTCCCCCCGGCTGCGGGTTGCTTACTACGTCAATCCCCGCCTCCAGCAACGCAGTCAGCTCGGCCGCCGAATAAGAGGTGCTCTGCCCGGAGCCGGGATATCCCGACTTCTGACTGCCAATCACGCCGTACAGTTGCTTATTCAAACTTGACTGCTCCGGGGAAAGGTTCGCCAATCGGCCTGCAACAAAGCCTTGCGGGGAGACAAGCCGGATTGTGTTGTTCACCTGATCCGACCACCAAAGCCAATCCCCAAACATCAACTTGGCTGAGTAACTGTCGACTCCTGCTTGGCTCTTGGTCGCAACCGCATTCTGGATCGAGTCACCCGCCGGCCCAGTCAGGATCATGTAGACCCCTTCCTGCAGCCCGAACCCAGCCTGCACGGACCATTGGGTCTGATCATCGGCATCCGCTAGAAGTGCCAGGCCGCACCCAAGACCGCGCAGCGCATACATGCCAGTGCGCGGAATGACATCCGACCCGACCAACTGTGCAACCTTGACATTTGATACACCGTCGGTTCCTGGTGTACCGCTGCTCAAAAGGAATGAAAATGGCGTCGGCGTTGCGGTCGCCCCGCCTGCATTCGCTGTAACCAACTGCGACGCACCACGCTGGACGCCCTGGCCCTGGTTCACCGCAGCAGCAAGCGCGGTCCAGAACGCCCCGCCCGTGCCGGCAATGTTGTCAAACACCTCCGGCTGGACACCCGGCAGCATGACGGTCAGTCGCCACGTGCCGGTGCGGGACCCAGACCCCAATGTAACAACTATCTGATTTCCGATCGACCCCGTGTACAGCGCAGAAAAATCGAATGTAGTCCCAGGCACCGCCGCCGCTGCCGCAGTATCGGTCCCGTCAGTTACTCGAACGCAGTAGAAATTCTGAGCACCCTGCTGGACGGCAGTCGCAACCTGTGTGCCCATATCGTACTTGCGAGCCACGATAGGTCCGAAGCTGCGAGCATAATCTGCCATGGTGGCTAAGATTACAGGCTGCCCGACGGGCCCCCAGGAGGCAGTGCCAACCACCCCCAATATGTTTGTCGGAACCCCGTTCAGGACCAGAATTCTGCGGCGGCACGATCTGAACATAGAGGTCCGGCACCACGAGCGCTGTAGTGTTGATGCTTCCTTGCTGGACGATCGGCATCGGTCAGTCCTCCTTACCAGGAACCGCGACGCGAACCACCCAGGTCGCATGCTCACTTGCGAGAATCCCCGCGATGCGCTCGGGATCCCGAATACGCTCACCTCGCAAAAGGCCGCCAAACGGCCTCCCAACCACAAGTTCAAACTGCATCTCAACTCCAATGACTTGAATGCGATCAGACGATCATTTGGTCAGTATTGAGATTGAGATCGCCGAACAGCATTTCACTGATTGGCGACGTTAGGATCGTCGGATACTCGACCTGATAGATCAGGTCCCGTCGGTACAGAAAGGCATCCTCGCCGCGATCCGAAACGGTCGTTCCGTGATAGGTTATGCGACCCGCCGTGCCTTCAGAAAACGAAAGAAACGTCAGTGGCGCGATCACTTGGTCAACGGCAATAGCAACCTGGTCCCTGGCTGTCGGGCTAGGACACCAACAGGCGACATGAAATAGTCGCTCCTGACGCCGGAGTTGCTGCTGAAACCGGTTCTGCATGACTACCCGTGCCACGATGTGCGCCGCTGCAGGGATTACCAGAGTGGCGCTGCTCAGCGTTGTGATCTGGTCCAGCCGAACCAGGTCAGCCAAGTTCGCCGCCACCGAAGCAGCACTGTCTCCAACGGCGATCTGATATGCGTAGGCCTTCCCGTCGATCAATAGGCCGGCCATCTGCCCGACCTTCGCCGTGCCTCCAAAAATGACCGCCGACCCGTTCACCGTCGCCGTAAGCAACGGACCTGTGTTGGCCACCTGATTATCGTCCGGGTAGAATGCCGTAACGCGTCCCGGCTGCTCATCGGGAAATACCGTAACGTTCACGATCCCGTTGCGAAGGTCGCTATTCAACGATGCTGGCAGCGGCCACCCGCGATAGACGCGGCAATCCTGACCCGTGATGGAGGCAGAGGAACTTCCGCCCGGATAGAGCGCCTGCATAGCCAGACCCGCCAGCCCGATCTCCACGTCCGATAGATCTGCCATTCACGTACTTGCCCGCTCGATACCCAACCGCCATCCGAGAGCGGACCGCTCCGCCGCAACCACCACTGCCTCGGCCCCCAATTCATCCGTCATCAGATCCCCGGCTCGAAAAAGGACCGGTACTGACGCAGGCAGAAGCACCGTTTCTCTCGGGAGTTGCGCGTCACTCGGCAGCTGACGAGCCATCCCGCGCGCCACCGAGTTACCCAACACGCTTGCAGGCCACCACTCAATAAGGGATTCCCTCCTGCTTGGATCGACCGATCCATAGTCGCTTCCAGTGGTCCCTAGCGTATTCGCGACCCTCCAAAAAGAAACAATCAGGTTGGTCCGTACGCACAGAATTGGCAGAAGTGGCTCCTGCGAAGCGATAAACCAACTTTCCTTACCAAGGACAAGATAGTCGCCTGGCTGCGTGTAGGCCGCGTCAAAAATCCCCTCGCACATTGGCATGCCGTAGCCGTTTGGAGCTGTGAAGCCGCCGCGCGCCCCACTGAAAATGACCGGCAGGCGCATGACCATATTGTCGTCTGAAACGGGTTGATTCGGCCCGTTGGGGCGATGCGCATCGGCCCAAACTCCAGCTGCCGTCGCTGATCGGTTCAGACCCCAGTAGATCCGCTCCTGAATTCGTCCGCTTCGCATAGAACCTAATCCCGCAGATCAAACCACAAGGCGGACACCACCGGTACCAAGCGCCGGCCCCGGGGGAATACCGAAAAAACCGCACAGTCGTCGTCGCCAATTGTCCAATAGCCGCAGCCGGTCCTCGGGCTCCGAGCGATTGCGGGTCCATACGGCCGCTTGATCGGTATCCAGGCTATCCGCGGATCGGGTACCCCTAACTCCAATCCGCGAAGCTGCGATAAATACCGGCGAATGACTGCCTCTTCTTCGCAGCTCAGGTTGTTCATTCGGTATTCAAGCAAGCCGTACACTTGGTAAAAGCGCCATCCGTCGAAGCCGGCCGCTTCTGATCCATAGGCAGGATATCCGCAGAATCGACGCACATCTGTTTTCTCTGAATCGACCAGCATTATACGATGGATCCGTCACCCCGTGTGAAGAGCACATTCCCTGCGCCGGACACCAGCACCGCGGCCGCATGGGAAATCAAAGGGTTCAGCGCAAGAAGAACACGGCTATTTGGCAAAACAGGCATGTCTGTCGCACTCGCCACTACGGTCCCATCCGATCCGAACCGAACATACGCTATCGTGGCAGCCGCATTCGTTACTACCACTGAGTCGCCCCCGATGGACAATGCGACATTGCTTGAAGTCGTGGTGCTCGCCAACGAAGCGGTGCTGGAGGGCACAAACGGCTTGATCGAACCAGTTGCCATACCTCAATCCTCCTCACTGCACACCGGCATCACTCTCACTCTAGGTTCGGGCTGGCATGGTGGGATGCAAATGAGCCCACCATGCCGGCCGGCCGGGCTGCTATCCGATGTGCTCGATCATGACAGCCCGCTTGTACGCTGCGTTGGTGGCCGTCGGGATGGTCGCCGGGTTGGTGGTCGTGTCCGAAGGAGCGCAAAAGCCGCCAATCCAGTACCACGACTGTGCGATGATCTGCTGGAGACGGTCTATCGGGTGCCGTGTAACCATTGCCACTCCGTCAACCATCGCTACGAGCGCGTCTTTTGGAGCAATATCGGGATCGCTCATGCCGGCAAAGTCGCCTTCGATAAGCGCCCCCTGCCCGCAAATGATCGGCCGTCGCACCGACACGCCAGCCAGCGATGGATGCGCCTGAACGAAGGCTTCGGTAGTCGAAACAAATCGCAGCCCAAGGAACTCGTTCACCAGCCCTTGCCGGAACACTTGGTTGGCGGAAGTTGCGCCCTGGAAAAGCTGCTTGAAGTCTGGGTCCGCGAACAACTGTCGCGCCGACACCGGATCAAGGTAACAGTTGTAAACGCCATCGATTTCCGGAACGGCATTCATCCGAAGCTTCGCGACGGCATCGAGAAGACATCCCATTGTCAGGATGTCGCCTGCCTGCAGCAGGCTCGTGTTGCCCCGGCTCATCGGTCGGATGATCACCGACGCATTCGCCGCCGTCACTGTATTGCCTGCTGTGCCATCGGAAGTTGAAACGTTTCCAGAGAATGTCAGTACCCCAGATACTCCGTTCGGCGAGGTGGAAATGTTCGTCGAGTCCGCCGTCACACCGACGAGAGTGTAGGACCCGCTTCCCACCGTCACCGTGAGCGGGTTCGTGGGACTGACCGCCTGCTGTATTCCGTTCACGAATGAGTTCTGCAGCCCCCGAATGTCATCGACAGAAATCGCCGGCCCGGCGCTGCTCAGGGTCACGCGGACTCGCGTGTTCCCGCCAAAATAGGCGGAAAACAGCGCGTTCCGCGCCAACTCATCCAGGCTCCGGGCAGCCTGCTCTCCATTGGTGTAGGCATTCTGCAGGAACTGGCTTGCGATCCCAACCCGGCTCGCAACAATGTTTAGGTCTGTGGTGGCGGCGTAGTGGCTGATGCTCAACGTATACTGCTCCACTCCCCAGCTCGTGGAAGTCAGTCCATTGTCCAGGTTCGTGTTCATCGCCGGCGCGAGCGGCGTAGTCACGCTGGGCTTCAATCCAGCTCGGGTCTTCGTGAGGGTCTCACCAATCCCCACCGCGATCTCAACGCGATCAGCACACGCCCGATACTTCAGACGCGAGACCAGAGCCTGCTCGAATTCGCGGTCCAAATAACCCTGTTGAATAATGGGCTGTAGCGAGAGAGGAAAGTTTTCAATGCTCATCGATATGCCTCGTCAAAAGAAGAAAATCTAGCCGCACTCAGCGGAGACGTCGTAGCAACGCCGCTCGCGCGGCTCGATACTCCTCGTCCGTCATTTCGCTCGCCAGCTTCTCGGGGGCTGGCTTTGCTGCCGGGATAGTTGCACTGCTGGAAGAAAACCCTCCTCCGAACAGCCATGGTTTCCGACGGTGCAGATCAGAAACAAGGTGGGCGAGCGAGGGAACCTCGTCGTCGAGTCCCAGGTACCACGCCTGAAACATCGATTAGCTGAAGACAATCTAGATCGATTATGCCGGCCCGAATTGCCTCGGCCTTTAGTTCTGATCGAACCAGTTTCTCCTGCATTCCCCTCTGAAGATCAGTAAGCTTCCGCTCCAACCCTTCCGCTCGTTCACGCAGCTCGTGAAGCAGAGAGTCGGGATTTCCGGCAGCCTCTTCAGTCACATCAGACACCTACACACCTCCAGCATTTGATCTCTGTGGCCTTGCGATTGCGGTTCGCACAAGCTCGCCGTTAACGTCCTCAAGATCATACACGTCCGCCAACGACTTCACGGCTGTTTCCCGACTGAGGAGTCCTGCCCCGACCAGGCTCACTATCGCCTCGGCGTCTAACCGCCGATCACTCGCCGATGTCGGGACCCAGCGCGGCCATTTTAGCGACACGGGTACGTTCTTGTTCAACCGCGGGAGCGGTTCACCTCCTACTGCCAGGGTAAACCGCTCCGTAAGCCGGATAATCATGTTCGCAATAGTTAGAAGCGCGCCCTCGCCGTAGCTGATGCGTAGATTATCAGCGAGCCAGATCAAACCTTGGTTCATCAGTTCCAGTGCGCGGCCGGACTGCGCCGCGGTCAATCTGTCTGCACTCGAGCGGTTACCATGAATGCTTTCAAGCGCAAGCTCTCGAAGAGACCGAACATAATCCATTACGGCTGCCGCCGCCGTTCCTCCGATCTCAAGCAGCTTTGCATCGCCCTTTTCGCTGACGATGAGCGCATTGTCTGCACTCTTGGCAATCTCGGCGTCGGGCATTGCTGGTTCTTTAATCAGTAGCGTCGGATCACTGCTGTATTTCAGTCCGCGACCAGCCTGGCTCAACTGATAGTCGATCTCGATCTGGGTTTCGATCGCGGCACGGAACGTGCACGCCCCGTCATTCCGATCACCGGTCGCCGAAGGACCTGGCAAATTGCGAACCCAGGCAATCGGCACAAAGCCAAGCGAATGAACCACCGTCCGATCCTGATCAATGACGGCGGCATCGCAAGCCTCGGTTGCGGGCTGCGGCAGGAACCAGGTCTCTGCCTCCATATCCCAGCGTCGCTGAAACCAGTACGTCATGTCTGGGTCGACGTCAGTGTATCCGGCCTGCATCAACTCTCGGCCGGTGACCTTATAGCGTTCCTCAACCTTTGCGAGTTGGTCCGGTGCATCCCGCCTCCAAACCGGTGTCAGGTACTTCGTCTCAAGTACTTCAAAATAGAGCCGTCCGGCCAGAACTCGAAGCAGAATGGCGACCGACCCCACTGAACCCCAGATCGCGGCGCACGTCATGATCTCGTTCAGCCTGCTGGCCTTCGCAACACGGGCCAAAGCATCCCTCACGAGGGGGTCGGGCGAATCGAATGTGGGAAAGTGCCCCTCACTGAAGAGGAGGGACACGCTATCCTCAACCACAATACGAGACAGGGCGTAGCGTACGCTTGGGCGCCGACTTCTCAGGGGAATGTACTCACCCGCGCTGGTCCGCTCGAAATGAAACTCGTACGGCAGCACATCGTATAGCGTTCCGTCCAAGACCCGGCCGAAAATATCCAAAGCACGCGCCCGAGCCGGCAGATCGGGATCCCGTGGGATGAGACTGCAAATTGTTTCGAACATGCGAACCGAGCAAAAGTGGGTTTCAGCGTCCAAACATCGTCATACGTATGGAACGTGCGGCAACCGGATGATCCGTCACAAGGCCGAATGCTCGGCTCAGAGCATCCACCTGATCGTCCTTTTCTCCGTAGGGAAAACTGGCCAGCTCCTCCAGGAGCGTGTCGTTCCACCTTCCCGTGACGATCTTTAGGTTCCCCGCTTCAATCTGCGCCGCGATAGGTGCCGCCCGTGTTGTCTTGGCGCCTGTTTCGCCCGAGGTAACCACATGATACCCCGCCAGCAAGCGCGTCAGGTAGGACGCTTGGGATTTGCCCGCTTGCCCCGGGTCTTGAGGTATCCCGATCCGTACAGCTTTACCGTCGGCCCGAGCGGTCGAATGCAATACCTGCTCAACGGAGCCCGGGCTCACCCGTACCCGGACGATGTCGGTGACAGCCCATTTCCCATCAGCCAGCGCAGCCAGCTTCAATCCGACCGTCCAATCCGGATTATTCCCGCTCTCACTGGCCGTGGCCGCGAGGTCCCATGCTCGGACCTGGACCGCATCACAACTGATAGAGTCGGGGTCGACGATCTCAATCCTCGAGGCCCTGAAAAAGCGTCCGTATCTCGGGCGCGGCTGCTGCTGGTAGAGTGCCGACCATGCACGCTCCCCAAGAATGGCGCGTCGTTCTTCCAAGGCCGGCACATCCTCCCATTCAGGCCACAGGGGATCACCCGACACTCGTCCGAGGATATCCTCTTCCTGAGCGATGGCGGGTAATCTCAATAGCCGCCACTTTTCCGCCTGCCGTGACAATAAACGACCGGCAAGGTCATCCTCATGCCACCGCGTCATCACCAGCGCCAAGCGGCCCCGCGGCTTCAGGCGCGTCGTTAAATCGGCCCGATACCAGTCCCACAGCCGGTCGCGATGGTAGCGACTATCGGCTTCCGCATAGGATTTAACAGGATCATCGACGATGATCAGGTCCGCTCGACGTCCGGCAAGCGGACCCCGCACGCCGGTCGCAAAGTACTCACCACCAGCGTCGGTCCGCCAGCGTGCGGCCGACCGGCTGTCCCGAGCTACGTGATAACCAAGCACTTGCTCATGTTCTTCGACCACGGTCTTCACATGCCGACCAAAGTGGGTAGCGAGGTCCGCGGTGTGGGAAGCGGCTATTACCGAACTCTTGGGATAAGCAACGAACCACCACGCCGGAAAGAGCACCGAGGTGTATGTCGATTTGGCCGAGCCCGGCGGCATGAGTATCATTAACCGGTCAGCCTCGCCGCGTGTCAGAGCATCCAGTTCCGACAACAGCAACTCATGATGCCGCGCTGGTTTCAGTCCCTCACGACGGAGCACGTCACGTGCCCACTTGAGAAGGTTAAGCCGAGGGTGAGGTGCAGCCAACGGCTCTCGTATCCCCCTTCGAGAGCCGTTCATCGATCGTCTTCTGCAATAATGGGAGCGTTGACGCTCTTGCGTGCCGGCGGGAGGAACCCAACTTACGGCCCCGGAGCGTCCATGCACCCAGGCTCCGGCGCAAGCCGAACCGGCAATCAATCCACAATTCAAATACCGTCAAGATCAGCTCAGGAAGCCCTGCGGGCATACCGGCTCATCATAGCCAGATTTATATCCGATCTTGGGTCACCTGGGCAAGGTATTTTTTCCTTCTCTGTCCTACTGGACCACCTTCCTAAAACCGCAAACGATCTAACGGAAAAATCGGCCAAATTAACGATGTACCTGACGATTACCCCCTTTAGTTCTGCACTCCTGTTCCGCCACTGTTGGCTCACGCCAAAAGGGGCGCCGGGCAGGAGAAGTCAACATGAACCAGATCGCCGTAACCAATGCACATCGCCAACTTCCTGCTACGCTGTCCGCGACCACCGTATCCAGCCGGACACCGCTCCTGTTTCTCGTCACGGACGATGACGGCCTGGAAGCCCAGGTCCGCGAACTGTGCGCCTTCCTGGATATCGAAATGATGCATCTGGACAGGAGCGCGCGCTTGCTTCCCCTGCTGCGCGTCCTGACTCCCATGGCCGTCGTCGCCGGCGTGGACACGCAGTCGCAGGACGGATTCCACGTAATGAAGGTGGTCGGATGCCACGATCCGTCGCTTCCCCTGCTCCTGATGTCGGGGGCCGACCAGGTCATCGCGGGCGCCGCAGACGCCGTGGAGCAACTCTGGGCACTGACCGCGGTCCAGAGAAGTTCCCATGCGCCGCATGCTGGAGAAATCATAGAGTTTCTCTGTGATGCGGGACGCCGCGGCCACTGCCTTGGCCTCATGCCTGCATGAGCGGAACAGAATCAATCGCAACAGAGGCGGAGCCGCCCGCCTCTTCCTCCCGTCTGAGGCTGAACCGACGTACTCTGATACTCGCGCTGCCTATAATGCTGGCCGTGGCCGCGGCAGGTGCATGGCGATTTGGGATGGTCTCCTCGTTCACAAGAGCCAGCCCGCACCAACCCGGTCCGCCCACCTTGATATCGCTCCCGGAGATGATCGCCAACCTGAACAGCGACCCGAAGCATCCTCGCTATATCAAGCTGAAGGCACAGCTCGAGGCTTCGCAGTCCGACGCCCCCAAGATCCAGGAGGCAATGCCCAAGCTGGTGGACGTCTTTCAGACCTATTTGAGGGAAGTCCGCCCCGAGGAACTCCAAGGCGCCATGGGCACCTACCGCCTTCGGCAGGAGCTGATCGCACGTGCGTCCATCATCGCCGCCCCGGCAAAAGTCACCGACGTCCTCTTCGCGGAAGTCCTCGTGCAATGACACCCGAAGAAGAGCCGAGCGAAAGCGAGCTTCGTGGCAGCATGGGAATCCGCAGAGGGTACCCCAGCGTCGCCTGGCCGCGTTCTCAACCAGGCCGAAATTGACAGCCTCTTGGGATTCGAGAGTGCCTCCTCGTCGGGGCAAGGCGGCACCGGAATACAAAAGATCATCAGCTCGGGCCTGGTATCCTATGAGCGGCTCCCGATGCTCGAAATTGTGTTCGATCGCTTGGTCCGAATTATGTCCACCTCTCTTCGCAACTTCACCAGCGACAATGTGGAGGTCGGGATCGACAACATCCTTTCGCTGCGATTCGGTGACTACCTGAACTCCATTCCCCTGCCGGCGATGCTCGCGGTCTTCAAGGCAGAAGAATGGGATAATTACGGATTGATGGTTGTGGACAGTGCCATGATCTATTCAATCGTGGATGTTCTGCTCGGCGGCCGACGCGGCACCGCCGCTATGCGAATCGAGGGCCGCCCCTACACGACCATCGAACGGACCCTTGTAGAACGCCTGATTCGTGTCGTTCTCGCCGACCTGTCAGGAAGTTTCGATCCGCTCTGCCCAGTGAGCTTTCACTACGAGCGGCTTGAGGTGAACCCACGCTTCGCCACGATTAGCCGTCTATCCAACGCAGCCATTCTCGCTCGCCTCCGCATCGATATGGAAGATCGTGGCGGCAAAATGGAGCTCCTGCTCCCCTACGCAACGCTCGAGCCCGTCCGGGAATTGCTGCTCCAGCAATTCATGGGCGAAAAGTTCGGTCGCGATTCGATTTGGGAATCGCATCTCGCCGAAGAACTCTGGAACACGGAAATCGATCTGGATGTGATCCTCGACGAACAGACAATGCGCCTGTCTGACGTCGTCGCCCTGGCGCCTGGAACTCAGATCGCACTCAATGCCGCACCCGACACGTTCGTCCAACTCCGCTGCGGCTCTATACCCCTCTTTCAGGCAAAAGTCGGCCGCCGCAAGAACCGTATGGCCGTTCGCATCGAACATCCGATCGACCGGCTTTCGGTGCTGGAGCGATAGAATTGGCTCCCCCGCCAATCACCAGTGTTGACTGGGTACTCGAAATCGTTCTGATCGCCCTTTTGGCGATCACGCTCTTCCACGCCCTCCGGCTGGAGCGTGCACTCGGCATTCTGAAGCGTGACAAGACAGAGCTCGAAAGCCTGGTGTCCGGATTTAATGCCAGCACCCTACAGGCCGAGGCCGGCGTCACCAAGCTGCGGGCCGCGGCGGAAGGCGCCGGGAAGCAACTAGCTCGCCAAATTGAAGCAGCCAGGCTCCTGCAGAGCGACCTTGAATTCATGCTTGGCCGCGCCGAGCAAAGCGCCGACCGCCTTGATCAGGCAATCAGGAGCACCAGGGGCCGAGACGTAGCAACCGAGGTTGATACCGGGCCACGGCTTCGTAGCCAGGCAGAGCGGGACCTCCTCAAGGCACTAAAACTCAGAGCATGACGCCCAGTCACTTTCGCCTCTTGCCGGCGACGATCATCGTCACTGCGTCGCTCTTAGGTCTTAAATCCCTGGAGCTCGTCCGCGCAGCCACACCCAGCCCAACAAGTCCTTCGCATCTCCCGGTCTCGCAAAGCCCGCCCGCTCAGGCGACCACCCCCACTGCAGCGGCGCCCGTGGACTACGAGCTTCTTCAACAGCTCCGCAAGCGGCGCGAGGAGCTTGATGCGCGCGCTCACTCACTCGATGATCGGCAGGCAATCCTCAGCGCCGAGGAAGTAAAGCTGCAAGAACGCGTAAATGAGCTCCAGGCCCTTCAGAACAAGCTGGAGCGGGAGACAGATGACCGACAAAAGGGGCAGGACGCCGCCTGGGGCAATCTGGTCAAGGTTTATGAAGCGATGCGACCTCGGGATGCAGCCAAAATATTTGACGATCTCGACATGCCGGTCCTGATCGAGCTTGCTCGCCGTATGAACGAAAGAAAGGCAGCCGCAATCCTCGCCTCAATGCAACCCGATCGCGCACGGGACCTCACCGCACGTCTCGCTCAGCTTGCCTCTCCCGCGGACAAGGGGACCTGATATCAGTCAATAACACGGAGCAAATCATGCCCCTGGACAAATCGATCAATGTCCTTATCGTCGACGACTACAAGACCATGCTTCGCATTATTCGCAACCTCTTGAAGCAGATCGAGTTCAACAGCGTGGAGGAAGCAACCGACGGAGCAGAGGCGCTCGCGAAGCTTCGGGCCGGTAAGTTTGGGCTCGTGATCAGCGATTGGAACATGCAACCCATGACGGGTCTGCAGCTGCTGCAGGAAGTCCGCGCCGATGCCAAGCTGAAAATGCTGCCCTTCATCATGGTGACCGCGGAAAGCAAGGTGGACAACGTCGTCGCTGCAAAACAGGCGGGCGTCTCCAATTACATCGTCAAACCCTTCAACGCCGAAACCCTTCGTGAAAAAATAGAGAAGGTGACTTGGCAATGGATAATGCGTTTTCCGGGACGCCAGCGGAGTCGTTGGCTCAGGCTCTCGCCCCGCTTCGGGAACGCTACCCGGCGGCCGAGCCAGAATGGATCGGAGAAGTCATCAGTGCGGTTCTCGCCTGTGTATCGGGCGACCCATCACCTGACCAGTCGCGCTTGCTGGAGGAAGTAGAGGAACTCGGGCACACAATCGCCAATGCCAAGGCGGAAATTGTCGCACTTCGAATTGATGATATCACCGGTGATCACATCCCATTCGCCACCGATGAGCTGGATGCCATCGTCCAGCATACCGCCTCAGCGACAAACTCAATCCTCGAAGCGTGTGAGTCACTCGACTCACTTGGCACCAGCTTGGCCCCCGAAGCCGCCAGCACGCTACAGGAGGCGACAACGCAAATCTACGAAGCGTGCAGCTTTCAGGACATCACCGGACAGAGAATCAGTAAGGTCGTCAACACACTGAAAGCAATCGAAGCCAAGGTAGCGAATATCCTCGCCAACTTCGGTCACGAAGAATCCCGATCCCGCCACTGCCGCGCGGAACCGACCGAACAGCCTCCTTAACGGGCCTCAGCTTCCGGAGGAAGCCATGGAGCAAACCGACATCGACCGTTTGCTTGCCAGCTTCGAGTGAAGGCTCGTGCGCTCCGCTGTCCTCTCGCTCTTGATGACCGCAGCAGCCATCACGGCCCACGCTCAAGCTGCTACAGTCCGCAAAGGAGACCATGCAGGCTTCAGCCGGTTGGTATACGAATTCGGCGAAGACACGACATGGAGAGCCGAAGGGTCAAACCACTCTCTCATCATTATTTTTGACCACCCGCTCGAAATCCCGCCGGTCCCGCAGCTTCCGCGCAATTTCTCCACCATCGAGGTTGGCTCTAACACTCTTCACATCGTCGCCGACCCACAAGCGCGCCTTCGTGTTATGCGAATCGGTCGCCGCCTCGTGCTGGATGCCTTGGATCCGCCGCCTGGAAAAGCACCCAATCCACAATCCCCAAAACCCACCCCGCTGCAGGTCGTTCAATCTCCACCGATCGACCGCCACGATGCACCACTCCCCTCCCCTGCCCAGGCAGCAGTTCCACCACCACAACCTCGGAATGTGACGGAAACCAGCTTTGCGCTGCGAGCGGTTCCTGCGGCTTCCTCCCATCACACCACGGACATCCGTCTCCCGTTCGGTCCAGAAGTGGGAGCTGCGGCCTTTAGAAATAGTCAGGGCGCGTTGATCGTCTTCGACGTTGAACGTCCGATTGACTTATCGGAAATGAAGCAGCGCTCCGAATATGCCGCAGCAATCGTGACCGAAAGTGCGGACGCGACGACGCTCCTCGTCCCGCTTCAGGATAAGCAGCAGCTTCATCTTACCAACGGCCAATTCGGCTGGACGATTTCAATTTCGTCTTCTGAATCGGCAACCGTGCCTGTCGTGCTGGATGCAACTGGTATGCATCCGATCCTTCATGCAGCCGGCGCGGGTCGATCAGTCAAAATCCTAGATCCGGAAACAGGAGGGGTCCTCCTCATTGGCACAGTGCGCGATCCCCGGGCCGCTGTTCAACTCGGCCGCGCTACGCCCCTTTTCAATCTGCTTCCAACCCTTGCGGGCGTCGCTCTCGAACCACTATCCGACAGCGTATCGCTTCAGTCCGTGGCGGGCGGCTTTTCCGTAGAGGCGCAAGTGCCCGGTTTGTACCTCACTCATGATGCCGGCGACCTCTTCGCACAATCCGACGATGCGTCCCTCACCACTGCCTACGCTATTCCCAGTCAGCCTCCTTCGACCCTCTTCCCCGTCCTCCGTGCCCAGATGACCGAGGCTGCTCTCGCCGCGCCGCTCGCGCGAGCACCGGCACAGCGGGCGGCCGCACTGACAATGATTGCTCTTGGCCTCGGCTCCGGAAGCCGCCGCGGAACTCGAACTCGCAACATCTCAAAATCCCAGGCAAGCAGATCGGCCAGATAACGCCGGGCTCACTCTCATGGCCGATGTTCTTGCAAATCGGCCGGTGCCCTCTTCTGTTAGCCCTCCTAAGGCCGATGATCTCACGTTTTGGCTCGCGCTCCGCGATTCTCGTAACCCTGCCCTCATGCGTACCGCCGGACAGAAACTAGCGCTCGTCTGGCCCCTCATCCTCCACTATGGCACCATGCTCAAGGACCGCCTGCTTCCGCCCACGGCGGAAGCACTCATCTCCGCAGGCCAGCTTGGCGCAGCACAGGCTCTGCTCAAAGCCGAGCCCCACTTCACTCACTCACACTCGCTCGTGGGATGCTCGCCCAGGCCCACGGGGAAAGCGAAAAGGCCCTCAGCATCTACGACGCACTAAGCTCTGAATCAGATCCACTGCTCCGGGTCGAAGCCCTGGTCCGGGCTACGGAAATCCGACTAGAAAAAAATCTCATTTCTAAGCAGCAGGCAGCAGATACCTTCGATCGCCTGGCTGTGGCATGGCACGGTGGAGAAATCGAGCGCGATAACCGCCTTCGCCTTGCTGATCTGCTCTCCCAGACTGGCCACTGGCGCCGAGCCTTGGCCGAATTGCGTGATCTCGCGCGCGACTTTCCGGATCAGGCCGACGCCCTTAACAGTCGCCGTCGGGAGATGCTCACCGCCTTCCTTTCATCTCCTGAGTTAAACTCGACGCCACCGCTCCAATATCTGGGAATCATTCAGGACAATACGGATGTTGCTCCAGATTCCCGCACCAATCCCCAACTCCAGGTCAGAATGGTTGACCACCTGCTTGCGCTCGATCTGCAGGATCAAGCAGCGTCCATCCTCCAACAGCTACTGACCGCGAGCAAACCCGGCGAAAGCCAGGCAAACTATGGAGCGCGCCTGGCCGAGCTGCAGCTTCGTATGGGCAAACCTGCTGCCGCCCTTCAGAGCCTCTCCGATTCAGAATTCAGCGGCGTATCCGGGGAGTTAGCCCAACAGCGCACTTTGATATCAGCCCGCGCGCTGGCCAGCGAAGGCAAGCGGGACGAAGCATTGGGGCTTCTGAATGATGTATCTTCCCCCCAGGGAATCCGATTGAAGGCAGACCTGTTGCAATCCGCCCAGGATTGGCCGGCAGCCGCTCAGAGTCTCGCCGCCCTCGCTGCTCAGACCATCCCTCCCGCAGGTCCGCTTAGTGATAATGGCCGCCACCTCCTTCTGGAGCTCGCAGCCTCGATGGCCCGGGCCGGCGACCGGTCCGGTCTCGAGCATATTCGCAGCCAGTACCTTTCGCGGTTCGCCGCTGATCCGACGGCGCGGATGTTTCGCGATCTTACCGAGCCACCCGTCTCCCGCATTGCGGACCTCCCTCGATCCGCCGATGAAATCCAGCGGGCACGCTCGCTTGCTCAGGATCTCAACGCCATCCACTGAGCCTCGGATCGGGGGAAAAATTTCGGCTCAAATGCCAAAATCCCTCTTGCATCGCCTGCGTCCTGCCCCCAAGTTCCGCCGCCTTGGCCCCCGGGCATGCGCCCCGGCCGTCTACTGGCAGGAACAGGGTAGCGATGGACGCTCTCACTCCTCTGGGGATGGTCTCGGACCTTCCGAGCAGCAACCAGAACTCGCATAGCGCGGAGGCGCAGAAGGACTACTTCGTTCAGAAGGACGGCCTGCGCTTCGCAGGTACGCACCTCCTGCTCGATCTCTGGAACGCCGAGAACCTGTGCGATCCGGATCGTATCGATGCCGCCCTGCGGGAAGCGGCCGAAGCAGCCGGCGCGACGATCCTGCACAGCCATTTTCACCACTTCTCCCCCAATGGGGGCGTCTCCGGTGTCATCGTGCTGGCAGAAAGCCACATCTCCATTCACACGTGGCCCGAGCGTGCCTTTGCCGCCATCGACATATTTATGTGTGGCGCCTGCGACCCTTATCGTTCAATTCCCATACTCAAGGCTGCTTTTCGGCCCAATAGCATCCAACTCAGCGAGCAACGGCGGGGCCTCATTCCTTGACCAGCCCTGCATGACAATCGAAGCTTGGCTTAACGAAACGCTGTACCCCGATTGGGGGCAGCGTTTTCTGATCCGGAAAGAGCTCGCTCGGGTACGTTCGAAGTTCCAGGACATCCTGATATTCGAGAGCGCGTCCCATGGACGAGTCGATGATTCTCGACGGAATCATCCAGATCACCGAACGGGATGAGTTCGTCTATCAGGAAATGCTCGCCCACGTTCCCATTCTCGCGCACGGCGATCCCCAAAATGCACTGATTATCGGAGCCGGGGACGGAGGTGTCCTCCGTCGCGTCCTCATGCACCGGTCAATCCGCCGGGCTGTGATGGTGGAAATCGATCAGGACGTAATTCGGCTGGCCAGGGAGTTCATGCCCGACATCGCGGGCGCCGCGTGGTCAGACGCCCGAGCCGAAGTGATTGTCGGAGACGGAATTGAATACGTCAGGCACGCGCCTTCCAACTCGTTCGACGTCATTATGGTGGATTCCACCGACCCGATTGGTGTCGGCGAGGTCCTGTTCACCGACGAATTCTATGAAAACTGCGCCCGTATTCTCACCACGAAAGGGATCATCGTCAATCAGTGTGGCGTCCCCTTTATGCAGGCGGATGAGTTGGCCCTATCCAGTGTCCGACGCGCCCGGTTCTTCCCTCATGTCTCAGCATACGTGGTTGCCGTTCCAACGTATGTCGGCGGCTTCATGACCCTGGGCTGGGCAGCCAAAGACGCGAGCCTCGCTCAAATTCCACAAGAGGAGATCCGCCGCCGCGCTCAGACCCAGGGCATCCTCGGCCAAACCAAATACTGGTCACCTGAGATACAGGCTGCTGCCTTTCAGCTTCCTCCCTATATCGCGCGCCTCCTTCCTTCATCGGGGCCCGGCAACTTGCGGTAATACGCATCAATGGAAGCCTTGGACCAGGCTCCCGGACACAAGCCTCCAGCCGTCTATCAGCACGAAGAAAATGAGCTTGAACGGCAGTGACACGACGCTAGGAGGCAGCATCATCATGCCCATGCTCATCAGAACACTGGCGATCACCATATCGATCACCAGGAACGGCAGAAAAATCAGAAATCCGATCTCGAACGCCCGCCGCAATTCGCCCACCATGAACGCCGGAATCAACGCCCGCCAAGGAGCCTGGTCAGGCGTCTGAGGAACGGACAAATGGGCCATGTTCAGGAAAAGGTTAAGGTCGGCCTGGTGCAGGTTATCGACCATGAAGTGCCGGAACGGCTCCGCAGCGAGCCGCAGCCCCTCAATATCGTCGATCCGCCCTTCACTCAGCGGTAACAGGCCATGCACCCACGAATTTTGCAGAACAGGCTGCATGACGAAGAACGTGAGAAACAGGGCCAATCCGATCAGAACAACGTTTGGCGGCGTCCCTTGAGCGCTCAACGCACTCCTCAGCAACGACAGAACAATAACGATCCGTGTGAACGCGGTCATCATGACCATCAGGCTGGGCGCAAGCGACAGCACAGTAATCAGCGCAGTGATCTGCACCAGCCGGCTAGTCGCGCCAGCACCTCCTGCAGATCCAAGATCGATGCTTACCGACTGAGCTGCCACAGGGACCGGTACTGAGCAACCAAATACCGAAGACCGCTGCCGCTCGCTTCACGCGCCGCTACCCCCGCCGGCCCGCGGTATCCAGCCCACCACCTGGTCTCGCTCGCCTCCGGTCAGCAGGACCAGCCGGCGATCCGCGCATCGAACTAGGTACAACCGCCGACGGGCGTCGAGCACCAGCGTTTCCTCGATCCGGAGAGACTCGCCTCCTCCTCGCACGCGCGCCGCCAGGCCAAAGAACTGGACCCCGCGGCTGCCGATCCAGATAAGACCGATCACCAGAGCGAGTGCCGTGGTCGCACCGGACAGCGCCGTAAGACTTAATCCCATGCCCGACCTTTTGCCGTGCAGCAGTTCTTTATTCAGCCCATCTCGGGCAACCCAATGAGTAGTGCGAGATCGGCCAGCGTGGCTCTCAACGAGATAAGTTCTATCCGAAGGATGCGGCCCTCTTCTGGCTCAAGGTCCAGCGCCTTCGCGCACAGTAAACCCACAAGGACATCCAGACCCGACAGGTCCAATCGACGTCCTGAGCGTACCAGGGACTTGGAAACCTCCATCGTGCCTGCCAGTGAACTGGCGAGCGACCTGCCCGCGTCCAGAGACGTCTCTCCAAAGAGGTCGCCCTCGGATGCTTGCCGGGACGACTCAAGGAACGGCGCGACAGTCCCGGTTTGCATGCTACCACTGAACAGCAAAGGAATTAGCGAACGGTTTCCGCCCGCCGCCCCCTGCGTTTACGTTAGGTTTACCGGAACAATCCTAAATCGGGGGGCGATGGACCCGACCCAAAATAGCCTCTTCAGCCTCGTGGAGCAGAAACTCGGTTGGCTTCAGCAGCGCCAGGTTACGCTTGCACAAAACATCGCCAACCTCAGCACACCGGGTTACGTTCCAGAAGACGCGCCTGACTTCGCTGCAACTCTTCGTAATACCACAGGCGCGCTCACGCGCACTGACCCGAGGCATCTCTCGGGCCCGCCCTTGTCCAGCGAAGACCTCTTGCAAAAGCATCAGGTGGCGCCGGACGGAAACGGCGTTACGATGGAAGATGAACTGATGAAGGTCGCAGATACCGAATCTCAAGCCCGGCTCGGCACCGCGATCTACCGCGAGTACCCTGAATATGTTCAGCTTGGCACTCGGCCACTCGACCACGTAAGCGGAGCACCCGGATGGACCTCGACAAGGCTCTTTCTATCTCCGCAAGTGGCATGGCGGCACAATCCTCCCGGCTTCGCGTCATCGCCGAAAATCTTGCAAATCAGGACTTGACCAGCTCCGCTCCTGGCGGAGATCCCTATCGGCGGAAAACCATCTCGTTCACAACGACTATGGATAGGGAACTCGGCATCGATCGCGTTGAAACACTTCCCACCGGCCAGGACATGAGCGCCTTGCCCCAGCGCTATGATCCGTCCAACCCGGGGGCAGACGCCAACGGCTATGTCAAGCTGCCGAACGTTAACCCGTTCGTCGAAATGATGGATATGCGGGATGCTGACCGTACCTACTCGGCCAATATGTCAGTCATGCAAGCAACCCGAGCCATGCTCGACCGAACAATCGATCTCTTGAAATGAGCGTCAGTCCGCTCGCTGCGGTCCAGGCTTACGCGCAAACCCAGACATCCCCCACCTCAACGCCGTCAGATTTCGGGGCTGCCCTTAAGGCCTCAATCCAGGACGCCGTGCATGCCGGGAAAAATGCCGATGACACAGCCGCTCAGGCCATCATGGGACACGGCGACCTGACTGACGTCGTCACCGCCGTTTCCCATGCCGAGCTTACGCTGCAGACCGCGACAGCCATCCGCGATCGCGTCGTCCAGGCGTATCAAGATATCATGAAAATGCCCATATAACGTCATGGTGCGAGCTGATGAACAGCGCTGATGTCGGAGAGCTCCTGCGCGAAACCTTCGTCGTCATCGCCACCGTCGGCGGCCCTCTGCTCCTCGTCGGGCTCCTGGTCGGTGTCGCCGTATCCGCCCTCCAGGCCATTACTCAAATTCACGAAACCACTTTGGCCTTCATCCCGAAGGCAGTGGCGGTTTGCATCACGCTGCTGCTCATGGCGCCCTTCATCATCTCCACCTTGACCGTCTTCGCTCAGCATCTGTTCGATCGCGCTATCGCTATCGGAGTTTCGTGACAACGCCTCTCGCCGATTTTCCGCACTGGACCCTCATCACCGTCCTCGTTCTGGCCAGAATTAGCTGCGCCATCATACTGCTGCCGGGAATCGGTGAGGCTGATGCGCCCGCCATTACCCGGGCGGGCATTGCGATCACGCTGACCATCTTGCTCGTCCCTATCGTCGCTCCCCTCATTCCCTTTGGCTCCCCTGATCTCGCAAGTTTCGCCAAGGCCCTCGCGGCAGAAATAATCACCGGCCTCTGGCTGGGTTGGCTGGCACGCGTGATTGTCCTCGCCTTGCCCATGGCAGGCCAGATCATCGCCCATATGATCGGAGTATCGAGCGTTCTGCAGAACGATGTTTCCCTGGGCGCTGCCAACACGGCGTTGAGCCGGCTATTCACCCTGGCAATACCTGTGATGCTGCTCGCCTCGGGGCTGTACGCATTGCCTTTGGGAGCTCTCGTGAACAGCTATCTGACCATACCTCCCGGCCACTTCCTCCCGGCCCAGGCAGGTACCGAACTCGCGATCACTACAGTGGCAAAAGCCTTCTCGCTCTCCCTCCAGCTTGCATCCCCGTTCGTCGTATTGAGCCTGGTTTGGTTTGTCGCCGTCGGACTTGTCGCCCGACTCTCATCGCGATTACAGATCTATTTCCTCGCGGCCCCCTCCCAGATTCTCGGCGGTCTTATCCTCTTCGGGGTGGTCGCAACCACCCTCTTGAGCGCCTGGCAACACGTCACCACGACTCAACTCTCCGATCTCCCGGGCCTCCGCTAAGCATGCCCGAAGTCAATGACCAGAACAGGACGGAAGCGCCCACCCAACGACGGCTTCAGCGCGCGAAAGAAGCTGGCCAGGTAGCCGTATCACCCGAGATCAGCATTCTTGCGAGCCTGGCAACTGGAGTGGCGGTTCTCGTAGGGGCCGGCCCATTTCTTCTCAATCGTCTGACAGCCGACTTCGCGATCCTGCTTCAGCACCTCGAAACCCCACCACTCGAGACAGTCCACTTGCTCCTCCCGCGCATCGCGGTGGACGTTGCCCCCCTGGTGGTCCTGCCCGCGCTGGCCGCAGTTCTCGCCACAGGTGCGCAGACCGGATTTTCAATAAGTTTCGCGCCCCTCCGCCCGGACTTCCAACGCATCGATCCCGCGGCGGGTCTCCGCCGCCTGCTCGCCCCTCAGAATCTCATCGAAACCGTCAAAGCGTTATGCAAGCTGTTGGCGGTCTCCTTCATCCTGTGGCGGACCGCCGTCGCCTCGTTCGATGCCATCCCGCCGCTGCTTCTGCATGACCCTCATCTCATCCTGCCCGCTCTGCGGGACCTCGCGCTCCGCTTCGTTCTCAGCGTTCTCGGCGTACAATTGGTCGTGGCCATTTTTGATATCGCATGGGCCCGCTTCAGCCTCCTTCGCTCCCTCAGAATGACAATTCAGGAAGTGAAGGACGAGATCAAGGAAACTGAAGGAGACCCGCTGCTGAAGTCGCGCCTTCGCCGCCTGCGCTACCAGCGTGCCAGGCACCGCATGCTCGCCGCCATGTCCAAGGCAACGGTGGTCGTGACCAATCCCACCGAATATGCCGTTGCCCTGGCGTATCAGAGCGGCACCGCTGGTGCGCCGCGAGTAGTGGCCAAAGGTGTGGATTTTCTGGCGGCGAAAATCCGGGAGATCGCGCGGGAGAACGCCATTCCCATAGTGCCCAATCCTCCCCTGGCGCGCGCCCTCTACCTTGTCGAGATCGATGCGGAAATACCGGCTCATCACTATAAAGCCGTGGCAGAAATAATCGCTTACGTGTGGCGACTGCGGGATCGAATCGCCCAACGAAAGCGCTTGGCGGACTCGCCGCGAACTCGCTTAGCCTCCGGGAACAGTCAGGAAACGGATTCTTAATCTTGTGTTAGTGGACTGTTCCCCCTATGTTCGCCGGACATCCACCCTCACTCGATCTGCAATCAATGGTGGAATATATGTTTTAGATTGCCACCCTCTGGTTGTATGCTCCGCTGAAACCCTCAGGAACCCCGGCCATGGAAAAAAGCAAAGCTCTCGATTCCGCCCTCGCTCAGATCGAGCGTGCTTTCGGCAAAGGCTCCATAATGCGCATGGGGGCCCGCGCTGGGGATCAGCAGATTGAAGTTATTTCGTCCGGCTCCCTCGGGCTTGATCTCGCGCTCGGCATAGGAGGCCTGCCCCGTGGCCGAATTGTGGAAATTTACGGGCCGGAGAGTTCAGGCAAAACCACCCTCGCTCTGCATGCGATTGCCGAGGCTCAGAAGCGCGGTGGAACCTGCGCCTTCATCGATGCTGAACACGCATTGGACCCCAGCTATGGCCGCAAGCTCGGCGTGGATATCGATAACTTGCTGATCAGCCAGCCAGATGCCGGGGAGCAGGGTTTGGAAATCGCCGATACGCTGGTGCGATCCGGTGCAGTCGATGTTCTCGTGGTCGATTCGGTCGCCGCCCTTGTCCCCCGTGCCGAACTCGAAGGAGAGATGGGGGACAGCCACGTTGGTCTTCATGCCCGGCTCATGAGCCAAGCACTCCGCAAGCTCACCGGCAGCGTCTCCCGGTCCAACACGATGCTGATCTTCTTGAATCAGATCCGGCTGAAAATTGGCGTCATGTTCGGTAATCCGGAAACCACCACCGGTGGCAACGCACTCAAATTCTATGCTTCTATTCGGCTGGAGATCCGCCGCATCGGCCAGATCAAGGAAAGGGATGAAGCCGTTGGCAATCAGACCCGCGTCAAAGTGGTAAAAAACAAGCTGGCACCCCCGTTTCGCCAAGTCGAGTTTGATATCATGTATGGTGAAGGTATCAGCAAGGTGGGTGAACTGATCGATCTCGGTGTGAAGGCAGGGGTCGTCGAAAAGTCTGGCGCTTGGTTCAGCCACGACAGTCAGCGGATCGGCCAAGGACGGGAAAACGCCAAGCAGTTCCTGCGGGATCACAAGGACGTGGCCGACCTCATCGAACGCAAGGTGCGCGAGCAAGCCGGGGTCGTGGCCAATTCCATGCTCGCGGCCACGGACGAAGGCGAGGAGGCCGAGGCGGCTGAATAGCCATAATCACCCAGCCCTACCCCTTCTCGCGTCTGATCACGCACTCATTCGGGCAGCCCACGAGGTCCTCTCAAGCCACTATAAGCCTTTTTGGCATATGGTGGCTGCGGCGGTACGCAGCCACGATGGCCGTGTCTGGACCGGAATCCATCTCGGCACAACCGTCGGACGCATGTCAGTGTGCGCTGAACCAATCGCTGTCGGCCGCGCCCTGCTCGAAGGGGACGGCACGGTTGAAACCATCGTCGCCGTTCGCCACCCCAAACCCGAGGAAACCGATCGCGAACTCGCCGTCGTCTCGCCCTGTGGAGCCTGTCGCGAGTTGCTGCTGGATCACTGGCCGGACGCTCACGTTATCCTGAAAGTCTCTCAGGACCTCATCAAAGTGCCCGTCAGGAATTTCTCATGGCACCTTACCGGCGCTGACCTCACCCGAATGTCACCCCATCCCGCAGGATGGGAACCTTCCGATGACCGAACTGGTCTCCTACCTAGCCCCCAGTCTTTACATCCAGTGCGCGCCGCCTAGCGGTGAACCTCGCCGCGCGCATTCCTGTAATCATCTCATCAGAAGGAGTGGACCATGTCTCGTTATACACTCATTCCGATCACTCTCGCCGGACTCGCTCTCGCCGCTGGTACTGCTGGCGCGCAAACCTCTACCGTGATCATCGCCCCCACTGCACCCCCGCCTCCTCGCGTCGAAACTATCCCGCCACCGCCTGCCGCCATCGATGCATGGGTGCCTGGGCATTGGGGTTGGAGCGGTGCATCCTGGGACTGGATTCCGGGACAATATATCTCGCGCCCGGCACCCCAGGCGACCTGGGTCCCCGGCCACTGGGAGGTTCAAGGCACAGGTTACGTCTGGGTTGATGGCCACTGGGCCGGCTGACGCGCGCATTCCCAATGAAATGCCCGTCTGGCGCCATACCCATTGGCGTTGCCCTCCTCGCCCTATCGGCCTGCGCCGCACCAGCACCTCCAGCCTCCTCCACTGTCGTGATCGCGCCGCCCGCTATGGCGAGTATCGGCGCTGCGACAGCCGAGGCGGCCACCGCACCACTTCCGCCACCCCCGCCCGAGTCGGAACTGGTGCCGCCGCCCCCGCAAGGCTCTGGAACCGTCGTGTGGCAGCCCGGCCATTGGGCTTACACGGGCGGCCCCGCCAGGCCTTGGACTTGGATCAATGGACGCTACGTCCCGCCACCCCAGGGTCAGACCACTTGGATTCCGGGCCAATGGCAACAGACTCCCGACGGCACTTGGCACTGGTTGATAGGGCACTGGGCCTAAAAATCGGCCTCCGACAGCCGCTCAAGCCAAACTCCGGGAAAAGCGCCCTATCCGCTCACATCCCTCGGCCAGTTGCGCATCGCTCGTCGCCGTACCTGATTCGAAAATAGGGACTCAACCCGTAGGAGGCGCCCTGCACAACTCCGACATGGGCTTCCTCCAGGAGGGCCATGGCAACGTCCTCGTCAGTGGACAGCATGCGGCCCTCAGGTGTCGTCCGCCCCAGCAACCCCGCTGCGTTGACGAACAGATAAAATGCGCCTTCGGGTGTATGGCAGCTCAGGCCGGGAATCGCGTTGATCATTTCCGCTGCCATGTCGCGCCGCCGCTGATACGCCTCGACCATCTCCCCCACGCTTTCTTGCGGCCCGTCCAACGCCGCGGCTGCCGCCGCCTGTCCCACGGTCGAGATGCCTGACGTGATCTGCCCCTGTACGTTCACCATCCCACGAATCACATCGGGTGGTCCGGCCGCGAAGCCAACACGCCAACCCGTCATCGCATAGGTTTTGGATACACCACTGATCGTGATCACGCGGTCGCGCAAATCCGGTGCCACCGCCGCCAACGTCGCATGCCGCCTGCCATCATACATCAGGCGCTCGTACATATCATCCGAGATGATCCACATCTGTTCATGCCGCCGAAGCACCGCCGCCAGCGCCTCCAGCTCCTGCTCCGTACAGCATGCGCCCGTCGGATTATTGGGATTGTTCAGCACCAGCAGTTTGGTTCGATCCGAAATCGCCGCCTCAATATCCTCCGGGCGCGGTTTGAATCCGTTGTTTTGCGGGCAGGACACAAACACCGGCTCCCCTCCCAGGAACCGCGCCATCAACGGATACGCGTTCCAGGAGGGAACCGGGATCACCACCTCATCGCCCGGATCAATTGTCGCAGCCACGGCGTTGAACAAACTCTGTTTCCCGCCATTCGCGACAGCGATCTCATCCAGTTCGAAATCGAGCCCCGAATCGCGCTTGAACTTCCGCTGAACCGCCTCTTTCAAGGCCCGCGTGCCGTCCTGCGGTGGATACTTCGTCTCGCCCCGCAGCGCCGCTTGATAGGCAGCCTCGATTGCATGCCGGGGCGATGCAAAGTCCGGCTCGCCGATCGTCAGGGGGATCACATCGACCCCCTGCGCCCGCAATGCGCGGGCCCTCACCGTCATCGAAACACTGGCCGAAACGCGCACCCGCTGGATACGGGACGCAAGCCGAGGCATCAGCGAAGCCCCTCACAGAATCTCTGGATCCGCGTACACGCTTCGCGCAGGCTCTCCGTGTCCGTGGCATAGCTGATACGGAAATGCCCAGGATAGCAGAACGCCGTCCCGTGTACCGCGGCCACGTTCTCCTCCTCCAGCAAAGCGCTCACGAACGCCTCGTCGTCGGTGATCCTCCTGCCGCCGCGAGACGTCTTGCCGATGCACCCATGCACCGCCGGGAAAACATAGAACGCCCCCTCCGGCTTATGGCAGGTGATCCCAGGCGCCGCGTTCAGCATCTGAACCACCAGGTCGCGGCGCTGCTGGTACACCTTGCGCATCTCCTCGATCGATTCCTGCTGGCCGGTCAATGCCTCCACCGCCGCGGCCTGGCTCACGGACGACGGATTGGACGTGGACTGGCTCTGTAGCTTGTCCATCGCCTTGATCAGGGCAACAGGCGCCCCGGCAAAGCCAATTCGCCATCCCGTCATGGCGTACGCCTTTGAGCATCCGTTCATCGTCACCGTTCGCTCCCGAAGCCGCGGCTCCACTTCCAGAACGGTTGCCGGCCGGAATCCGTCGTACGCCAGTTTCTCGTAAATATCGTCCGTGAAAATCCACACATCCGGGTGCCGCAGCAGCACGTCGCAGATCGGCCTCAACTCCTCCGCGCTATACGCCGCACCCGTCGGGTTGCACGGATTGTTCAGCATGAACCACTTGGTCCGTGACGTGATCGCTGCCTCCAGATCCTCGGCGCGCAGCTTGAACCCATGGTTCTGTCCACATGGCACGAGCACCGGCTTGCCATCGGCAAGAGACACGATGTCTGGATAGCTCACCCAGCACGGGCTCGGGATGATCACCTCGTCTCCAGGATCGATCGTGGCCACCATGGCGTTGAAAATCACCTGCTTGCCACCCGTCGAGATGATGATCTCCTCCGGCTTGAAAGCAATGTCATGGTCGCGCCGGAATTTCTCCGCCACCGCCTTCCGCAGCGCGGGCGTTCCCGCCACATCCGTATATTTCGTCTCACCCGCTTCGATCGCGCGGATCGCCGCATCCTTGACATTGCGCGGCGTATCGAAATCCGGTTCACCTGCCGATAGGCTGATAATGTCTCGCCCGGAGGCCTGAAGTTCACGCGCCTTGGTGGAAATCGCGATCGTCAGGCTAGGGCTGATGCGGTCGAGGCGCTCGGCGGTGATCTTCATGGCAGGACCCGGTGATAAATTGGTCAGACCCTACCGAACACCCCCATCAGGAGCAATCGTCCGGTCGCATCCCGGCGTTGCCCGGCCAGCATGATCGAACACCAACCATCCGCGCGCCATGGATCCGGAGCCGCCCGAACCATCCGCAAGCCGCGCGACCCCATCGCCTTCGGTCCCAACACGCTCGATGCGAACAAGCGCCGAGTTCAGGAACCGAATGCGTTGAGGCCCGTCTGCGCCCGGCCAAGAATTAATGCATGCACGTCGTGCGTGCCCTCGTACGTGTTTACCGCCTCAAGGTTCATCACGTGCCGTATCACGTGATACTCATCAGCGATCCCGTTCCCACCATGCATATCACGCGCCTCTCGCGCGATCGCCAAGGCTTTGCCGCAGGAATTGCGCTTGCACAGCGAAATCATCTCCGGCGCAGCTCTGTGCTCATCCATCAGGCGCCCCAGCCGCAACACGCCCTGCAGGCCAAGTGCGACCTCCGTCTGCATGTCCGCCAGCTTCTTCTGAATGAGCTGCGTCGCCGCCAATGGCCGGCCGAATATCGTGCGCTGCATCGTGTACTCGCGCGCTGCGGTCCAACAGAATTCCGCGGCGCCCAGCGCACCCCAGGCGATCCCATAGCGTGCGTTGTTCAGGCAGGAAAACGGCCCCCGCAAGCCCTTCACGCCTGGAAGCTGGTTCTCCGCCGGCACAAACACGTCCTGCATCATGATCATGCCGGTCACCGACGCCCGCAGGCTGAACTTGCCCTCGATCTTGGGCGCGCTCAGCCCCTTCATACCCTTCTCAAGAAGAAAGCCGCGGATATCGCCGGCATCGTCCTTCGCCCATACCAGCAGCACGTCAGCAATCGGAGAATTGGTAATCCACGTCTTTGAGCCGTTCAGAACAAAGCCGCCGGCCGCAGCCCGTGCGCGAGTGCGCATCGAGGCCGGGTCGGAGCCCGCATCCGGTTCAGTCAGCCCAAAACACCCGACCAGCTCGCCCGTCCGTAAGCCGGGAAGGTATCGCTCCTTCTGTGTCTCGGACCCGAACGCGTGAATCGGGAACATAACCAGCGACGACTGAACCGAAAAACAGGACCGATAGCCCAAATCCACACGCTCCACTTCCCGCGCGATCAATCCGTAAGAGACGTAATTCACGCCGGCACACCCATAGCCGTCCAGCGTGGCACCAAGGAACCCCAGCTCACCCATCTCGTTCATGATTTCGCGATCGAACCGCTCATGACGGTTCGCCTCGAGCACGCGCGGAAAAAGCCGCTCCTGACAGTAGCTCCGGGCCGCGTCGCGGATCGCCCGTTCCTCTTCTGTTAGCTGATCCTCCAATCGCAGGGGATCAGCCCACGCGAACGGCGCGAACCGGCTCGACATCCTATCCCCCCAGGCTCTCCGCATCTGTGCGTCGGGCCATCATGAAGGCGGGCGCGTCGGCTCCAAAACCTACCACGGCGGCCGTCGTGTCGCGCGGTTCGCTCCTCACCGTCTTGCGGGGAAGCGGGATCGGCTCGGCCTCCTTCGGGCGCTTCTCCTTTGGGCGCTGCCGAGGTGGCGGGGTTGTGCCGGCGGTCGCCGCGCGGTGAACGCCCCGTGACCGGCGGCGTCGATCACCACCCTCGGCCCAAGCCACCGGATCCAGACCTTCCACCATCATCCGCGGAATCGCGTGACCGATCAGCTTCTCGATCGCTTCCACGGCCGCCTGGTCCTCAGGTCCGGCAATCGTGAACGCATGCCCCTCCAGGCCGGCACGTCCCGTCCGGCCGATCCGGTGCACGTAGTCTTCGGCATGATGCGGCACATCGAAGTTGAACACGTGGGACAATCCCCCGATATCCAAGCCCCGAGCAGCCACGTCGCTGCATACCAGAAGCTGCAGCTCCCCAGCTTTGAACCGTTCGAGCGTCGCAAATCGTATGCTCTGCGTCATGTCCCCGTGAAGCGCACCCGCGCTGAATTTGTGTTTCGCCAGAGACCGAAACAGAATATCCACATCCCGCTTGCGATTGCAGAAAATCAGCGCATTCTGCACCTGTTCCGTTCGGACCAGATGGCGCAGCGCCTCTCGCTTGTCATGCTCCGCAACCAGAGCCAGCCCCTCGGTGATCGTCGTCGCCACCGATGCCGGGCGCGACACCGATATCTCCTTCGGGTTGCTGAGAAATGCATCTGCCAGGCGCCGGATCTCCGGCAACATGGTCGCCGAGAAAAGCAGAGTCTGGCGGTGTCGCGGCAGCAGTCCGACGATGCGCTCCACATCGGGGATGAACCCCATATCCAGCATCCGGTCGGCTTCGTCGATCACCAGCACCTTCACATCGCTCAGCAGAATGCTGCCGCGCTCGAACAAATCGATCAGCCGCCCCGGCGTCGCTATCAGCACGTCCGCACCGCGCATCAGCACATCCCGCTGGTCCGACAGGCTTTCGCCGCCAATGATAAGAGCGTGCGTCAGCCGTAAATATTTCCCGTACTGGACAAAATTCTCCGCCACCTGCAGCGCCAGCTCTCGTGTCGGCTCCAGAATGAAACTCCGCGGCATGCGCGCACGTGCCCTCGAACCCGACAGGATATCCAGCATGGGCAACGTGAAGCTCGCCGTCTTTCCCGTGCCTGTCTGGGCCGCCCCCAGAATGTCGCGTCCCATCAACACGAACGGGATCGCCTGCGCCTAAATCGGCGTCGGTTCGCGGTATCCCTTTTCCGCAATCGCCCGCAGAACGGGATCCGACAACCCAAGGTCCACGAAAGCTGAAACTCCGGACGCCACCGGGGTATCGATGCCCCTGTCCTCCGTCTCCGCCGCAGCGGTCATCACGTCCTGCAAAATGGCGTCAACCCGATCGATGAGCGTGGCAATTCGAACATCAGGCAAGCGCACACGCTACGCCTCTTCGCTGCACATGCAGCCAGCACCACGCCCCCGATATCACGATGACGCATTGGAAAGTCAAGTCATCACACCGGCTCGACTGGACGGCGCCTGAGAAATTCCCAACTCTCCCAACCAGGCCCGAACGCAATGCAGACACGGCACAGCCAATGAACCGCTTCCTCGCACCCCCCGCCGTCTCCACAGCCGCCCTTCTTGGCGCTTGGTCCCTCGGCGCGTTGGCAATTCCCACAGCGGCTCAAGCCGCTGTCTTCTTCGGCTTCGGAGCGCCGCTCTATTATCCGCCTCCGGTTTACTACCCGCCTCCCATCTACTACGCCCCACCTCCCGTCTATTATCCCCCGCCGCCCGTCGTATATGCCCCACCGGCGTGGAGCACCCCGCCAGTGGTCCGCCGCCCCGGTGGCCAGACGTGTTACGCCGGCCGATACGTCTGTCCTATGCAAACTCCGATTGTGGCAGGTGGAACATGCTGGTGCCCCAACAACACCGGCGGCCGAGCCTACGGGCGGGCAAACTGAGTGCCTGATCCCACACCGGCAGCTCTGGCCGTCGCCCCCCAAATCGAGGAATATGGCCTGATCGGCGACTGTCAGACTGCGGCCCTCGTCAGCCGCAGCGGCTCGATTGATTGGCTCTGCTGGCCGCGATTCGACAGTGCTGCCTGTTTCGCCGCCCTGCTCGATACCCCTCGCGCCGGCCGCTGGCTCATCAGTTCGCAAAATCCGTCGGCCCGCATCACACGACGCTATCGCCCCGGCACCCTGATCCTCGAAACCACATTTGAAACCCCCGAGGGCACCGCCCGTCTCATCGATTTCATGCCCGTCGGTGCCACGAACACCTCGATCATCCGGATCGTTCAAGGACTCCACGGCCGTAGTTCCCTGAGGTTGGAGCTTGCCCTCCGAATTCGACTACGGCTCGATCGTTCCCTGGGTCACCCGCCTTCGAACCGGCTACGGAATCCGCGCCATCGCCGGTCCTTCCCTGGCTCTCTTGCGCGCAACCGTTCCCCTCGAACCGCAAGCCGATTTCGTCCACACTGCCGAGTTCGTGGTGTCCGAAGGGCAGGAGGAAATGTTCCTCCTCTCCCATGGGCCATCCCATCTCCCGGCCCCCACCACGCCGGACCCCGATGAGGCGCTGCACAGTACCGAGGCATATTGGACCGATTGGTCCAGCCGGTGCACCTACAAAGGGGAGTGGCAGGAGCCGGTGCTCCGCTCCCTCATCACACTCAAAGCCCTGACCTATGCCCCCACCGGCGGGATCGTCGCTGCCCCCACCACCTCGCTCCCCGAACAGCTCGGGGGCAGTCGAAATTGGGATTACCGCTATTGCTGGCTCCGCGATGCCACCTTCACGCTACTAGCCCTGATCCACGCCGGCTATCGCGAGGAAGCGCGTGCCTGGAGCGAGTGGCTCCGTCGCAGCATCGCGGGTAATCCCGCCCAGGTTCAGACCCTTTACGGTCTCGCAGGCGAACGTCAGCTCGCCGAATGGGAGGTCCCCTGGCTGAGCGGCTATCAGGGCGCGAAGCCCGTGCGCATCGGCAACGCCGCCCATGCCCAACTCCAGATCGATATCTTCGGCGAAGTCGTCGATGCCCTGTTCAAATCCACCCGGGGGGGCCTCTTGCCCTCTCGCGAAACGTGGGAACTTCAACGAGAGATCATCGACTATCTTACAACCATCTGGGACAAGCCCGACGAGAGCATCTGGGAGGTGCGCGGCGGCGCACAGAACTTCACCTTCTCCAAGGTGATGGCCTGGGTCGCCCTTGATCGCGGGGTGAAGGTCGCCGAGGAGCGCGGCTTTTCCGATGATCTGGACCGCTGGCGCGCACTCCGGGACGAAATCCACGAAACGGTTTGCCGCAACGGTTACCATAGCGAGAAAAAAAGCTTCGGTACAAACCTTCGGCGGCTCCGTCCTGGACGCCAGCGTTCTGATGATCCCCCTCGTCGGATTCCTCCCTCCTACAGATCCACGCATGATCTCCACGGTTGAGGCTATCCAGCGCGAACTCATGGAAGATGGTCTCGTTCGTCGCTATCAAACCGGACAGACCGCAGATGGTCTTGCAGGCTCCGAAGGTGTTTTTCTCGCGTGCAGTTTCTGGCTTGCAGACAACCTGGTCCTGCAGGGCCGCTATGATGAAGCAACCGCCCTGTTTCAGCGGCTCCTGGCGATCCGCAACGATCTTGGTCTGCTGTCAGAGGAATACGATCCGGCTTCACAGCGGCAGGTCGGCAACTTTCCTCAAGCCTTCTCGCATCTCGCCTTGATCAACACGGCGTTGAACCTCTGCAATCATGGTCCCGCCCATCAGCGCGGCCGAGACTGAATCAGCGCATTGCAAAGGCCTGTGCAGCTTGCGCCGGCAGTCACGCCCCTTGTCACCAGATTTCCCCGAACGCCACCGCAACGCCAAGCTCTCCCGGTAGCCCGCCTTTCGGAAACAACCGTGTCACGTGGCCCATCTTCCGCCCGGTGCGGGCGCAGTCCTTCCCGTACAGATGCGGGATCACGCCCGGTTGACTGATCGCCGCTGGCCAGAGCGCCAGGCCTTCCTCGCCCACCAGGTTCTTCATCACGGCATCCGAATGCCGCTCTACCGAGCCCAGCGGCATCCCCGCCACCGCCCGGACGTGCAGCTCGAACTGGCTTGCCGGGCAGGCGTCGATGGTCCAGTGCCCCGAGTTGTGCGGCCGTGGCGCAATCTCGTTCGCGAGCACCCGGCCATCCCGATCAACGAACATCTCCACCGCCAGCACACCCACGACGTCCAGCGCCTCCGCAACCCTCCCGGCAATCGCTTGCGCCTCCGCCGCAATCTCCGCAGTCACCCGCGCAGGGGCAAAGGATACATCCAGGATGCCATTTCGGTGACGATTCTCCGTCACGTCGAAGCAACGGGTATCGCCAGCAACACTCCGCGCCACCACCACGCTGATCTCACACGCGAAATCAATCAGTGCCTCGTATATCAGAGGCTTCGGGCTCAGTGCCTCGAACGCGCTCGCCACTTCCTCGAACCGGCGGAGACGCGCTTGCCCCTTACCGTCATAGCCATAGCGGGTCGTCTTTAGGACACCCGGAAGACCGATCCGATCTACCGCCGACCGAAGCTCCTCCAGCGAAGCCGCACTCGCCCAGGTTGTGGTCCCAACGCCCGCCTCATTCAAAAACGACTTTTCCACAACCCGATCCTGACTCACACGAAGCACCGAAGGCGACGGCCGCACCGGTTTGATCGAAGCCAGAAGATCAAGCCCCTCCGCGCTGACGTTTTCGAATTCAAAACTGATCACATCCACCGCCTCGGCAAATCGGCGCAGCGACACGGGATCGCTGTAATCGCTGATCGTCGTGGCTGCCGAGACTTGGCTTGCCGGACTCTCCTGCTCGCGAGTCAGGATATGGCATCGGTAGCCAAGCCGGGCCGCCGCCAACGCCGACATCCGCCCAAGCTGTCCGCCCCCCACAAGCCCGATCGTCGCGTTCGGAGCCAACGCCTTCACGGAGTCTCCTCCGGGATCTCCGGCACCGAAGCGGTTTGTTCCCGCCGTAACGCTTCGATCCGCTGCCACAGTGCTGGATCACCCAGCCCCACGATGGAAGCAGCCAGCAATCCGGCGTTCACCGCTCCCGCGCGACCGACCGCCAACGTTCCCACCGGCACCCCAGCCGGCATCTGTACAATGGACAGCAGGCTGTCCACCCCCTTCAACACCGCGCTTTCGATCGGCACCCCCAGGATCGGCAGCGCGCACCAAGCCGAGCACATCCCCGGCAGGTGTGCCGCCCCACCTGCTCCGGCTATGATCACCCGCAATCCTCGCCTATGGGCCGAGGTCGCATACTCCCGCAGGCGGTCGGGCGTCCGATGAGCTGAAACAACCCGTGTTTCGTGCGGAACCTGCAGGCGGGTCAGAACCGCAGACGCCTCCCTCAGCGTGGGCCAATCCGAGCGGCTGCCCATAATGATACCGACCAGCGGATTCATCTGATCAGGCAATGTCGTCCGGTATCAGCCGGCTCTCCAGCCAGGCGATCTCATCCTTCAGCATGAGTTTGCGCTTTTTTAGCCGTTGCAGGTGGATCTGATCCACCGGGCCATGGTCCGCGAGCCGGGCAATCACCGTGTCCAGATCCCGATGCTCGCTGCGCAACTCGTGCAGCTTCCGCAGCAGCGTGTCCCGGTCGGTCAGCATCGCCGAAACCTAGAGCAGATCGGACTTGACTGGAACCGCTTGGGCTCCCGGCAGCCCATACCCGCCCGCAACAGAGCGCCCTCACCGCAGGGAACGGCAGCTTCGCCCTCGCGTTGCCACATTTCGGGAATTCCTCGACAGGTGGACTGCCCCTCGAAGCGTAGCAACGTGTCCATTTTCGGAAAGAAGTCCAGCCCATTTCAGGCTGCACAAGCTGGCCTGATCTGGATTAGCCTGCCCCGGCCGCTAAAATGGCCGGTTGTCTGGATCAACAGCGGCAAGGAGGCCCGAATTGAGCCTGCAGACCCGTCTCGAGTCGCTCAAGGAACGCCACGCGGACCTGGAGTTGCGCATCGCCGACGAAGATCAGCGGCCGCGCCCCGACAGCGACGTCCTGATGCGCCTCAAGCTCGAGAAACTTCGGGTCAAAGAGGAGATCGAGCGCCTCCGTTCGCAACCGCAACTTGCCCAGTAGCCTTGAGCAAAGCCTAAGCTAAACCGCCTCATCGGCGGTGGAGTGCGCCACCGTCGGTATGGACTGGCCCTCGCGATCGAGCCGCTCGTTCGCCGACGACACAGCCGCGTTCAGATCCGTCTGGCTGCACAGGCCCAGGATCACGGGATCGCGCGGCTTGATGTTCGCCGAATTCCAGTGCGACCGCTCTCGAACCTTCTGAATCGTCTCCTTGGTCGTGCCGAGCAGCTTCGCAACCTGCACGTCGCCTAATTGGGGATAATTCCTCAATAGGAACGCGATCGCGTCCGGTCGGTCGTTACGCTTCGAAACTGGCGTATAGCGGGACCCGCGAAGCCGCTTCGGTGCCGGCAGGTTGGACGGCAGAAGCTGCAACCGCGCCGATTTGTCCGCCTCGCACCGCCGAATCTCCTCCGCCGTGAGCTGTCCGTTGGCGACCGGATCATACCCGACGATCCCTTGCGCCACCTCGCCATCGGCGATCGCCTGCACCTCGAGCGGATGCATGCTGCAGAATTCAGCGATCTGCTCGAACGTGAGCGAGGTCTTGTCAATCAGCCACACCGCCGTGGCTTTGGGCATCAATGGCTGTGCCATGTCTTCATTCCTTGTGGCCGCGCCCCCCGGTGTGGCGTCCCGTCGCGGCCAGCCCCCGCACAAACTGGAAAACCGGCCAAACTGGAAACCGACCATGAAACGGGGGCGGAAACGCGATATGACCTGCGTCCCCTGGCCGGTCAAGCCACAGGATCGCGCATGCCCCTGATCGACGAAGACGATCTGCCCCGCAAACGCCCCCGCCTGGAGCGGCCCGTCCTGGACACCTGGGGCGTCGAGGAATTGAACGATTACATCGCCGATCTCCGGACCGAAATTGCCCGCGCCGAGGCCGAGATCGGCCGAAAGCAAAACCACCGCTCCGCCGCCGACGCCTTCTTCCGCAAGCCCTGACCCAACCACTGGCTTGCGCCAGCTTATTGGTGTGGCGGCTGCGCGGGAAACAGCAGGCAACCCCTCCAAAACCCAGCCCTGTCGCGTGCGCCACATCTTCTCAGAAATTCAACGCCGTCGCCTGCACCACCAGCGGCAGAGTCCGCACCATTGCCAACACGTCCTCCGGCACGCTCTCGTCAACCGCAACCAGGCAGATCGCATCGCCTCCCGGTTCCGACCGACCCAGATGGAACGTGGCGATATTGATGCCGGCTCCGGCCAGTGTCGCCCCGAATCGGCCGATGAACCCCGGCTTGTCCTGGTTCGTCACGTACAGCATGTGCTGCGCGAAATCCGCCTCCACCGGGATGCTCTTGATCTCCACAATCCGCGGTCGCGCACCGGCAAACAGCGTTCCCGCCACCGAACGCGTCAGCCGGTCCGCATCGACCGTCACGCGCACCAGGGTCTGGTACTCGCTGGGCCGATCATGCACCGTTTCGGCCACATCGATGCCGCGCTCCCGGGCCGCTACCGGCGCATTCACCATGTTTACCCCCTCCATCATGGGAGAGAGCAGCCCCGCCAACACCGCCGCGGTCAAAGGCCGATGGTTCAGCTCCGCCGCCTGTCCTTCGTACTCGATGATCACCCGTCGCAACATGCCTTCCCGCGCGTGCGTCAGTTGCCCGGCGAACGATCCAAGGTTGCGGCACAGAGCCATGTAAGGCCGTAAACGAGGCGCTTCCTCTGCCGTCACCGACGGCATGTTCACCGCGTTCGTGACCGCCCCCGTCAACAAAAAGTCGCTGATCTGCTCGGCAACCTGCAGCGCCACGTTCTCCTGCGCCTCGGTCGTCGCAGCCCCGAGATGTGGCGTGCATATCACCTGCTCCATACCGAACAGCGGTGAATTCAGTTGCCGGTTCCACCTCGAACACGTCCAACGCCGCGCCGGCGACATGCCCCGATCGCAGCGCCTCAGCCAATCCAGCCTCGTCCAGCAACCCGCCCCGCGCGCAATTGATAATGCGGACCCCGGGCTTGGTCTTGCCGATCGCATCGCGCGACAGAATGTTCCGCGTCGCCTCGGTCAACGGCGCGTGCAGCGAAATGAAATCCGCGCGCGCCAGCAACTCATCGAGCTCAAGTTTCTCGACCCCCAGATCCAACGCTCGTTTCTCCGACAGGAACGGATCATAGGCCGCCACCTTCATATGCAGCCCGATTGCCCGGTCTGCCACGATCGAACCAATATTCCCGCACCCGATCAGACCAAGCGTCTTGCCCGACAATTCCACTCCCAAGAAGCGGTTCTTCTCCCACTTCCCCGCCTTGGTAGAAGAGGACGCCTCGGGAATTTGTCGCGACAGCGCAAATATCAGCGCCAGCGCATGCTCGGCCGTCGTGATCGTGTTTCCGTGCGGCGTATTCATCACCACCACACCCCGCGCTGTGGCCGATTTCACATCGACGTTGTCCACACCGATCCCGGCGCGTCCGACAACCTTGAGCTTGGGTGCCGCGTCCAGCAACTCGCGCGTCACCTTGGTAGCAGATCGAATGGCCAGCGCGTCGAACTCGCCGATGATCTCCCGCAGCTCCGGCGGCGTCAGTCCGGCCTTCTGCGTCACATCGATCCCCCGCCCCTGGAACACGGCAACCGCGGCCGGGGACAGTTTGTCGCTGATCAGCACCTTGGCCATCACACCGCGCTCCGTGCCTGACCCAGCGCCCAGTCGAGCCATGGCACGAGTGCCCGGACATCGGTGGTCTCCACCGTCGCCCCTCCCCAAATCCGCAGTCCCGCCGGAGCGTCGCGGTAGGCCCCAATGTCGAACGCCACGCCTTCCCTCTCCAGCAGCGCGACCACACGTTTGGCCACTGCCGCCGGATCAACTGCTTCCACACTGAGACAGATTGACGTGCACGACCGAGTTGCCCGATCACGTGCGAGAAACGCCACCCGCGGCGTCTGATCCACCCATTGCGCGATCGTCGCCAGATTCGCCTCGCTCCGCGCGATCAGGGCCGGCAATCCACCGATCGCCTCTGCCCACCGAAGCCCGTCCAACGCATCTTCCGCGCACAGCATCGAGGGCGTATTGATCGTCTCGCCGCGAAAGATGCCCTCGGCCAGCTTCCCGCCGCTCATCATCCGAAAAATCTTCGGCAGCGGCCACGGCGGCACATAACTGAGCAGCCGTTCCGCCGCGCGCGGCGACAGTGCCAGCATCCCGTGCGCGGCCTCTCCGCCCAGCACTTTCTGCCAGGACCACGTCACCACATCCAGCTTGTCCCACGGGAGGTCCATGGCGAACACGGCCGAGGTTGCGTCGCAGATCACTAGGCCCTGCCGATCGGCCGGAATCCATTCCCCGTTCGGCACCCGCACGCCGGACGTCGTGCCGTTCCACGCCAGCACCACGTCCCGCCCGAAATCCACCCTCCAAGGTCCGGCAGCGCGCCATACGGCGCAGCCAGCACCCGCGCATCCACCTTCAACTGCTTCACGATGTCGGTGGCCCAGGTCTGGGAGAAACTCTCGAATGCCAGCACATCGACCGGCCGAGCGCCCAGCAGCGACCACAGGGCCATCTCAACCGCTCCGGTGTCAGAGGCCGGCACGATGCCCAGCCGCCAATCCGCCGGCACGCCCAGAATAGCGCGCGACCGATCGATGATCTCCCCGAGCTTGGCCCTCGGTGCGCTCGCCCGGTGGCTGCGCGCCAGCAAGGCGCCACTCAGCGACTCCAGGGTAAACCCGGGCCGCTTCGCGCATGGTCCGGAGGAGAAATTGGGAGTTGCCGGACGCAAATCCGGCATCGAGGGAATACATGGTCGCTCTCCCTTTCAGAAGAGAAGCGCCCCGGTGGGGGGGCGTGGCCCAGCGCCGCCCCTAAGGCCTGTCCCACACCCTGTCAACGACCGAGTTGCGTCGCATTTACCCCGTCTGTAGGGTCCGCCGCGCGGACCCGGAAAAACCCATGGTTACCCTGATATTTGTGCTCCTCAATTATGCCCTCGGCATTTTCAAGTGGGCCATCATCATCGCGGCGGTGATGAGCTTGCTCATCTCATTTGGCGTGCTCGACGGTCGAAACCGCCTGGTCTGGACAATCGCCGACTTCCTCTACCGCCTCACCGATCCGGTACTGCGCCCAATCCGGAATGTCCTTCCCTATCTTGGCGGCATCGATATCAGCCCCTGGGTCGCCGTGATCCTCATTCAGGTGATCCAGGGCATCGTGCTGCCGAGATTCTACGCAGCCGTCGAATACGGCGCCTGGCAGCAACTCGCTCTTCTGACCCAACTGTCGCCCGCGTTCAGAAATCGATGCAGCGTCCCTTCACTTCCCAATCACCATAACGCGTCGGCTCCGGCCCGGGCGGCCCGCCAATCTCTTTCGGCTTCGTGCGCTTGGGCGCGTCCTCCGCGGCAGCGCTCGGGTCTCGGCTGCTCCGGTCGATTTTACCTGCTCCATTCCCTCCATATCGGCCGTGTCCAAAAACACTTCAATCCGGCGATTGTCGCACCGCAGGAACCCGCTACAACTCCGCCTGTTCAAAGGACCCCGCATGACTGAGAATACGCAGGCGGTCATCGACCAGGCGAAGGTCTTTCTTGGCGAGCGCATCACCACCAATGCCGCCCTGCGCGACCACCACTCCCACGGCCAGGACACCCAGCCGCCCGCACCTGCCGGACGCGGTCGCCTTCGTCGAAACCACGCCGGAAGCCGCCCGCCTCATCGGCCTGTGCAACACCGCCAACGTCCCCGTCGTTCCCTGGGGCGCCGGCACCTCACTCGAAGGCCATGTCACGCCCGTCCACGGCGGCATCACAATCGACCTCTCCCGCATGACGCGCATCCTCCAGGTCTCGCCTGAGGACATGGATTGCCGCATCGAAGCCGGCGTCACCCGCAAGCAACTGAACGAGCATCTGCGCGATCAGGGCCTGTTTTTTCCCGTGGACCCGGGCACTGCCGATTGCACCATCGGCGGCATGTGCGCCACCCGCGCCTCCGGCACCAATGCCGTGCGCTACGGCACGATCCGGGAGAACGTTACCGGCCTCACCGTCGTCCTGCCGGACGGCCAGATCGTCCACACCGGCGGCCGCGTCCGCAAGTCCGCCACGGGGTATGACCTGACCCATCTCTTCATCGGCTCCGAGGGCACGCTCGGCCTCATCACCGAAATCCAGCTTCGCCTGCACGGCATCCCCGAGGCGACGTCCGCCGCCACCTGTCAGTTCCCCGACCTGCGCTCGGCCGTCGAGACCGTCATCACCATCCTCCAGACTGGTATTCCGGTGGCTCGGATGGAACTGCTGGACGAGGTGCAGATGGCCGCCTGCATCGCCTACTCGAAGTTGCCGGACCTGGCGCCTCGTCCCAGCATCTTCTTCGAGTTCCACGGCAGCGAAACCGGTGTCGCCGAGCAGGCGACACAGGCCGAGGAGATCGCCGTCGGCTACGGCGCCAGCGGTTTCCGCTGGGCCACTGATCCCGCCGATCGCGCGAAGCTCTGGCAGGCGCGGCATGATGCGCTTTGGGCGGCACTTGCGATGAAACCCGGACACAAAGGATTGGCGACCGACGCGATCGTCCCGATCTCCCGCCTCACCGACGCCATCCTCGGCTGCAAGGAAGACATCGCCGCGTCTGGCCTTTCCGCCCCCATTGTCGGCCACGTCGGTGACGGCAATTTCCATACCGTCATCCTGGTGCCGCCCGAGCCCGATGGGCTTCAGCGCGCCTGGGATTTGGACAAGAAGATCGTCGCCCGCGCGCTCGCGCTCGGCGGCTCATGCAGCGGTGAACACGGCGTCGGCATCGGCAAGCGCGAATTCATTCTGCAGGAACACGGCGCCGAGGGGATCGCCGTCATGCGCTCTGTCAAGCAGGCACTCGATCCCAAAGGGATCATGAATCCCGGCAAGCTGTTCCTGAACTGAGACCCGATTCGCTCAGAACTGGTACCGCCGCAGCCCCCCGTCCACCGGAATCACCGCCCCCGTGATGTAGCGCGCCAGCGGTGAAGCCAGGAATACCGCTAGCACGGCCAAATCTTCCGGCTCACCCCAATACTTCACCGGGATTTCCGTCTCGGCGAAATGCTTGCGATACTCCTCCGGGTAATTCCGCCGGATCTGCTCGCTCATGATCCGGCCCGGCGGTATCGAGTTGACCGTGATCCCGTACCGACCCACTTCGCGTGAAAGCCCCTTGGCCCAGGCGTGGACCGCAGCCTTCGCGGCGAAAGCCGCATTCAGTCCCTCCGGCTCGCTCTTGCCCGTGACGTTGATGATCCGCCCCCAACCTCGTTCGATCATCTGCGGCAGCAAGGCGTGCGTGATCTGACGCTGACGGGTGAAATTCAGCGTCATCGCCTCCACCCACCGCTCCTCGGGTGCATCCACCGGCAACGGCCGGCTGCCCCCTGCGCAGTTCACCAGAATCTCCACCGAACCCAACCCATCCAGCGCGGCCTCGCGCAGCCGCGCAGCCGCGTCCTCTTCCAGGAGGTCCTGAACCAACGGCAACGGAGCCACACCCCCGGCGCTCTCCACCTCACCCGCCAGTTCCTCGAGTTTCTCGCGACGTCTCGCCACCACGGCGACCCGCGCGCCCTCCGCGGCGAGTGCCCGTACGATTGCCCGGCCGATCCCCATGCTCCCGCCGGTCACCAGCGCCGTCTTGCCCTCAAGCTGCAGGTCCATCCCGATCTCCCCCCGAATGATCGCTCGTCTTCTTCGAATCCAACCTCAGACCTTCACCGCCAGCGACGTGATCGGCAGCCAATGAACCGCCCAGGTCACGATCGACAACTCACGAGCCCGTCAAATCCCGTATCGACGGCCAACAGTCGGCCCGCCCGGACACGCTCCGCTAACGCATTCCGCAGCCAAATAAGCAACTGAAAACTCTAGCCTTATTTCCTCGTCCTATGCCCTTCATCGAGCCGCCCGATGGGTCCACGGAAGATGAGATCAAGCAATCATCGTCCCATGGGGTTGCATCCTCAGTCGATTGCATTCAGTTTGCGGTGCGCCTGGGGGCGACACAACAAAGCGGAGCGATGGGAATGGCGTTAAATCAGCCGCTTCTCGCTGTCTGGTCAGAAACGGGGTTAGTTACTATTCAGAAACGCATCAAGCTACTCACTTTTTCGGCTGCTGTCCCATCCGTTAGTCCGACCATATTCACCGCGAGGCTGGCTCAACTGATCCCAACGTCGAAACTGCTTGGCTGCCTTCTCGCCGGTGCCCTGCTCAGTCTGTCCGTCAGTCACGCGCAGGCCGCCCCATCGACCGATCGGGCCACCGTGTTGGAAAAGGGGTTCGCGTCCTACTACAGCCGATTCTACCAGGGCCGGCGCACATCCAGCGGGACCCGATATGATCCGAAGAAGCTCACCGCCGCCCATCCTTGGCTGCCCCTCGGGACCACGCCTGAGGGTGACGGCAAGCAACGGCCATTCCGTGGAGGTGGTGGTGACCGACCGCATGTCAGCCGCCCACCGGATCATCGATCTCTCGCTCCTGGCGGCACAGAAACTCGGGATAGTCCGCCAAGGCATCGCCCTAGTCTCGCTCAACCGCCTCTGAGCGGTCCAAGGACGGCCGGGAAACCTCCCTCTACGCCACCCCAAAATCGATCAACTGACGGACCGGCGCTCCCGACTTCAACCGCGCAAACCCGTCGTTGATCTCCTGGAGCTGAATACGGCCGGAAATCAGGTGGTCCAGCTTCAGCCGACCCTGCTGCCAAAGGTCCAACAATCGCGGCATGTCCACGCGAAAGCGATTGCCGCCCATCGACGTACCCTGGATCTTCCTGTCGCGCAGAAAATCGGCCCCGTGCAGTTCTATCTTCGTCCCGAACGGAATCATGCCGATGATCGTCGCGAGGCCGCCCGGCCGGAGCATCGCAAAACACTGCTCTGCCGTCGTCTTTGCTGCCGATCGCCTCGAACGAATAGGGTACCCCGCCGCCCGTCAGCTCCTTAACCGCCTCTACCGGATCGACGTTCGACGCGTTGATCGTGTCTGTCGCACCCATCTTCCTCGCGAGCTCGAGCTTCGACGGGACTGTATCGATCGCAATGATCCGAGCAGCTCCGGCAAGGGCTGCACCGTTCACCGCCGATAGCCCGATTCCGCCGCAACCGACCACCGCGACCGTGCTGCCCGGGTCCACCTTCGCCGCGTGGAAGACTGCCCCGACACCTGTTATCACCCCACAGCCCACCAGGGCGGCCCGATCCAAGGGAATCTCGTCCCGGATCTTCACCACTGCATGCTCGTGCACAATCATCTGCTCTGCGAAGGCCGAGAGGTTGAACGCCTGGTTCACTACCTCGCCTTTCCAGCGCAGCCGGCGCGCTGCGCCCGGCATAAGCTTCACCTCGGTGTTCTCGCAAAGATTGGGGTGACCCGTCATGCACTGCGGACACTCGCCGCAGAACACCGAAAGACACGTGATCACGTGATCGCCCGGCTTCACATACGTCACATCCTCTCCCACCGCTTCCACCACGGCCGCCGCCTCATGCCCCAGCACACATGGGAGCGGAAATGGATATAACCCCTCCATGAAGTGCAGATCCGAATGACAGAGTCCGGCGAAGGCCGTCCGCAGCAGAACCTCCCGCCGCTTCGGTTTTTCGACTTCCACGTCCTCGATCGCCAGCGGGACGTTCGTTTCAACCAGAATGGCGGCTTTCATCTCTCCCCCTTCGCTTGAGAAAAATCGAGCTTGTCACTACTGTGGCGGCCTGATCAACATCACGGAGGTGGCGCCATGGATGAAATGACTTCGACGGCCGAGCTGTTGCTCGATCTCGATCGCCGCCGCCTTGTGCATCCCCTGCATCATCCGAATGAGCATATAGCCGCCCGCATCTTTACCGAGGGGCACGGCTCCACCCTGCGTACCGCGGACGGCAAGGAATACATCGACGGCATGTCTGCCCTGTGGAATGTGAATGCCGGCCATGGACGCAAGGAACTCGCCCACGCCGCATCCCGCCAGATGGAGCGGCTGGCTTATGCATCGGCCTATGCCGGGTTTTCCAATGAACCCGCGATCCGGTTGGCGGATCGCATCGTCGGAATCGCCTATCCCAGTTCCGCGGCGGTGTATTTCACCACCGGCGGCGCTGAAATCAAACGAAAGTGCGTTCAAGACCGCCCGCTACTACTGGAAGCGCCAGGGCAAGCCCAACAAGGTGAAGATCATCTCCCGCTATTTCGGCTATCACGGCGTTACCATGGCCGCCATGTCGGCCACGCAACTGCCGGGATATGCCAAGATGTTCGGCCCGTTGGTGCCGGAGTTCATCCAGGTGGTGCCCCCCTACGCCCATCGCTGGCCAGGCAATGGTGAAGCCGGCATCGAAGCCGCCGACGCGGTGGAGAAACTGATCGAGCAGCACGGCGCCGATACCATCGCCGCCATCATCGCGGAACCCGTGCAGGGCGCCGGCGGCGTGATCGTCCCGCCGCCTTCCTACTTCCCGCGGCTGCGGCAGATCTGCGATCGCCACAACATCCTGCTCATCGCCGATGAGGTGATCACCGGCTTCGGTCGCACCGGTCGCTGGTTCGCCCTCGGCCACTGGGGCGTGGAACCCGACATCGTTTCTTTTGCCAAGGGCGTCACCAGCGGATACCTTCCGCTGGGCGGCAACATCCTGTCGGAGAAGGTGTTCCGCGTGCTGGAAGACGCCCCGATGGAGGAGCGGTACATGCACGCAGCGACCTACTCCGGCCATCCGACCTGCTGCGCCGTCGGCCTGGCCAACATCGACCTGATGGACAGGGAAAATCTGCCGGAGCGCGCCGCCGTCATGGGGCGCAAGCTGCTGGCCGGGCTGGAGACCCTGCGCTCCTATCGCGTGGTCGGCGATGTGCGTGGTCTCGGCATGATGGCAGCCGTCGAACTTACCGACGAGGCCAAGGGTCTCGGCGGAAAGATCGTGGCGCAATGCATGGAGCGCGGACTTATCGTCCGGCCGCGCGCCAGCGGCACGATGGGCGGCATGGCCACAGGCGATACCATCGTCATGGCGCCACCGCTGAACACGCCGGAAGCCACGCTGGATCGCATTGTGCAGATCATCGGTGATTCCATCGGGGCCGTCGTCTGAAGCGCACGGGGCGCGGACATGACACGATCCGCGCCCCGGCTTGACTGTGCCGTTGCCCGCATTCCGCGGGACTATCCCGGCCCGGGCGGCGCCATCGCCGTGCTGCGCAAAGGCGAGGTGCTGGTCCGCCACGCCTGGGGCTGGGCCAATGCCGAACGCCGCATCCCGTTCACCCCGCGCACGCTGTTTCGCATGTGCTCGATCACCAAGCAGTTCACCTGCGCTTTGGTGCTCGATGCATTCCCCGATCCCTCTGAACTGGACGGGGATATTCGCGCCCGGGTGCCCAGGCTGTTGCCGCCGGTCCCGACAGCACTGCATCTTTGTCATAACCAGTCCGGACTGCGCGATTACTGGGCGCTTGCGATGTTGCATGGCTCGCCCGCCGAAGCCCCGTTCGGCGAGGCCGAGGCGCAGCAAGTCATTACCGGTGCACGAACGCTGCAATTCCGCCCCGGCACACGCTATTCCTACGCCAATCAGAATTTTCGGATACTCAGCGATATCCTGCAGAACCGGACAGGCCGCGGCTTCGCCGAATTGTTGCGCGCGCGCCTGTTCGATCGCCTCGGCATGGGGTCAGCGTTCCTCGCCGCCGACACGCGCGCGATGCCCGACGGCACCGAGGGCTACGAAGGCTCGCCCGATCGCGGCTATCGTCCCGCCAAAAACCGTATTCTGTGGACCGGTGATGCCGGCCTCGGCGCCTCCTTGGACGACATGATCGCCTGGGAACGCCACATCCATGCGACCCGCGACGACCCAGACGCGCTCTATCCCCGGCTGATGCAGCCCGTGCATTTCGCGGATGGCAACCCCGCCGGCTACGGCTTCGGCCTCTATCGGCGCACCGAATTCGGCCGCGTGGTGACCGGCCACGGCGGAGGCCTGCGAGGCTGGCGCAGCCATCGGCTGTACGCGCCCGACGATCGCATCTCGGTCGTGGTCATGTTTAATCACCTGTCCGACACACATGGCGCCGCATTGGACCTGCTTGCCGCGGCGCTGGATCAGGAGCGTCCCAAGCCCGACCCCACCATCCCCGGTCCGCACTGGCTAGGAGCGTATGAGGATCCGGAGACAGGCATTGCCGCTCATATCGAACGTGCCGCTCCTGGCGAAGTAATGCTGGGATACGCCTATCCGCCGGAGCACCTGCACCAGCAGCCGGACGGTTCTGCAACCTCCGGCGATTTGCGCCTCGCTCCCGCCACCGGCGGCGTGCGCCTCCATCGCCCGCAGGACAATCTGGACGTCGTGCTCCGGCCGTGCGAACCGGGCGCCACGCTGGGCGTCGCGGGCCGATACCGCTGCAACGAACTCGGTTCTGAACTCGTCATAACGGAAACGAACGGCTTGCTCCACGGCGCCTTCTCCGGCTTTCTCGGCGCCGGACGCATGGAGCAGTTGGATCCCCTCGGCCGCGATGTGTGTCTGCTGTCCTGCCTGCGCGCGCTGGACTATTCTCCCCCGGGCCATTGGACGCTACGGTTTCACCGCGATGCCGGCGGTCGGGTGAGCTCCATTCAGGTCGGCACATGGCTCGCCCGCCGGCTCTGCTACGAGCCGGTCGCGTAATCGTGTCTTCGTGAACCCGCCGGCGCCATAAGCCGCGCCCGAAAGTGCTTGACGAAGGGCCTGGCCGGCAACACCATCTCCCTCGTCACAGAGAAGGGAGGGTGCATAGCCAGCATGACACCACCCGGGCGTATCACGTCGCCAACTCGCGTGGCATCGGCGACCGGCACATAAGTCCACGATCAGCTCGGTTCATCAACCGGGCGCGAAGATATACTTCGCAACCACGACCCCCGTTAACGCCAGGCGTTCGGGGGTCTTTGCGTTGACACTATTGTCCGAGCGTTTGTCCGAGCGTCTCCTTGGGCACGAAGCCGCGCCACCGATCGGGGCGAGGCACCACCAACTCGTAGCTGCCCGTTGCATCCGCTGCACGCCCGACCAGGTCGGCGAAGTTCACCTCCCGCTGCGCCAAGAACGCGCGCAGTTCGTCGATCATTCGCGTGATCGAGCCGAACCCCTGTTGCATGACAGCCGAAAGCACCTCCACGGCCCGCGCGCCCGCCAGCGCCATGCGTGCGACGTCAGCTCCGCTACGCACGCCATTGGTGCCCACCAGAGGATAGCTTGGGCCCACTGCGCGCCGGCTCAGCGTGAGAAACCGGCAAACGATGGGCAGCGCCCAGGGCCCGCCATACGCGCCGGATGTCCCCAGCACCGGCGCAAGCAAATCCAGGTCCGGCATCATCGCCATGAAGCGTCCCATCATCACAACCGCATCAGCGCCGCCGCTCCGCGCCGCGTGCGCCAGCGCGGGCAGATCCGCAGACAATCCTGTCAGCTTTACCCATAATTCCATACCGGGGATCGCCGCGCGCACCCGCGCCACCAGCGCGCGCAATTGCGCGGGATCGGTCTCCAGCGCGATCGTCCCGGCCCGCGCCTCCACCGCGTGCGGTGCACCGACATTCAGTTCAAACACGCGCAGGCCAGCTTGCGCCGCCTGGCGGGCGATGGCCACCGCGCCATCCGCGCTGGCCAGCACCACGCTTGCCGCCACAAACTGTCCGACACGCGCCGCCTCCGCATCCAGCGTCGCCAACCCTGTCAGCCAATCCTCCACAGATCGCTGGATCAGTCCCGAGCGGCACAGCAGCAATTCGTCCAGCCAGGCGTAATCCGCCAGGTCCAGTTGTGCCGCCGCCTCAGGCCGTTCATTGATCGACTTGGCAATCACCCCGGCTGCACCAGCCGCCAGGGCTGCGCGAATGCCCGCTTCTGTCATGACAGGCTCTCCCGATCCGCAAATCACCGGGTTCGACAAATGAAGCCGGCCGATGCTGACCGACAGATCAACCATCCAACATCAGCATGTCGCGCCCCTCACTCCGGATCGATCACGCGCAGCACGACCGGATGATACTGCTCGCCATATCCCGCATGCTCCGCCGCATTCAGCCGCTCCATCGCCAGCCGGCCCCCGGCACCTCCACCCCCTCCGCCTCCGCCATCGCCAGACGCGTACGACAAATCCTTCATCGCATACCGCACCGAAAACGCCCGCTCCGGGAAACGCGCGTGGCACCATCGCCTTCCGCCCATGGCTGCGCAGCGCGAAACTGTCACCCGACCCCTTCGCAATCGTCTCCAGCAGCATCTCCGGTGCGACGCCATTGCGCCGACCCAGCGCGATCGCCTCCGCCAGCGCCGCCACGTTCTGAAACAGCAGCATGTTGTTCGAGAATCTTGACCACTTGGCCGCAGCCGATACCGCCGCAATGGGTCACATCCGTTCCCATCGTCCGCAGCACCGGCGCGATATGCGCAAACACCTCCGGCGCGGCACCGACCATGATCGAAAGCTCGCCGCGCTGCGCCGCCTCCCGCGTGCGCGCCACGGGCGCATCCGCAAATCCGATGCCCGCGCCGCTCCAGGCCGCGCCGCCAATTCTCCGCGTCAGGTCCACCGGGGACGTGCTGGTATCCACCACGCACTGACCCGGCGACAGAAGCGGCTGCAACGCCTCGAAATCACCGCCTGCACCGCCTTCCCATCGGGCAGCGACAGCAAAATCAGATCGCAGGCGGCCGCCATCTCTTCGGCCATCGACCCCGCCTGCACCCCCGCGCTCTGCCAGCCGATCCAGCGGCTCGCGCCTCATATCATGTCCCAGCACCCGGCAGCCGGCCCGGCGCGCCAGGTTGCCGCACATCGCCTCGCCCATCACCCCAAGCCGATAAAGCCGATGGCAGCGATCGGCCGCATGTAGGTCCGTGCCCCTGAAGTTCGCCGCGTGAAGCGGCGAACGAAGGGACAAGCAGGCCACTAAAAATCACTACTGCACCTCCACCTTCGCCAGCCCCGTCCAATCGAACACAATGCCATGCCCCGGCCGGTCCGGAGCAATGGCTTTGCCGTCCACAATCGCCGTCGGCTCCGTCAGGTAGCGCTCAAGCCCGAAGCCGTGCACCTCGAGATACGAGCGGTTCGGCACCGCGGCCAGCAAATGCACCGTCAGGTCGTGCGCGCCATGCGACGTCAGCGGCAGATTGTGCGCCTCCGCCAGATGCGCCACCTTCATGAACACCGTTATGCCGCCGCAATTCGTCACGTCGGGTTCCGGGAATGTCACGCCGCCCGCGGCGATCATCGCCGTGAACTCGTGCAGCGTGTGCAGATTCTCGCCGGTGGCGATCGGCAGGCCACCCTCGCGCACAATGCGCGCGTGCCCCGCGATATCATCCGGAATGGTCGGCTCTTCCAGCCAGACAAGCTGCTGATCCGCCATCGCACGCGCCGCACGGATCGCCTCATCCACGCTCCAGCGCATGTTGGCGTCCGCCATCAGCGGAAAGTCCGGACCGAGATGCTTTCGCATCGTCCGCACCCGCTCCACATCTTCGGACAAACGCGGCCGGCCGACCTTCATTTTGATGGCGCGAAAGCCTTTACCAAGATTGTCGTCGGTCTGACGCAACAACGCATCCAGCGGGAACTCCAGATCGATCCCGCCGGCATAACACGGCACCGCCGGATCGAAGCCGCCCAGCATCCGCCACAGCGGCGCCTGCGCCCGGCGCGCCTTCAGGTCCCACAGCGCAATGTCCACCGCCGAAACCGCCAGGCTCGCCGGACCACCGCGCCCGCCATAGTGCAGGCGCCACCACATGCGCTGCCACAGCGCCTCGATCGCCGTCGGATCCGCCCCAACAACCACGGATCGCAGCCCATCCTCGATCAACGCACGCACCGCCGAGCCGCCCACGCCCACCGTGTAGGTGTACCCCACACCCTCCGCACCGTCGCCGTCCCGCACGCGCACCGTGATCAACTCGAAATGCGTCATCGTGCCGTGCGTTGAATCGGATAACGGCACCGGCAATTCGATCCGATATAAACCCGTTTGAACCCCTTCGATCCTGCTCCCCATACCGCGTTCCTCTGTCATGTATCGGGTGAGTTTGACATCCCCGCCTGCCGCCGCCAAACATGGTCGTTTCCGCCGGGATCGGCCCGGCGGAAAGCAACTGACACAGGAGCCTCATGATACTCGCCTCTGATGCCGAACTACGCCCGTGCCGACCTCGCTTTCGAGCGGGGCGAAGGCGCCTGGCTGTGGTCGGTGGACGGGCGACGATTCCTCGATTTCGGCTCCGGCATCGCCACCGCGTCGCTCGGCCACGGCAACAAGCACCTCGCTCAGGCCATCGCCGACCAGGCCGCAAAGGTGATGCACGTCTCCAACCTGTACCGCATCCCGCAGGCGGAAAAACTCGCCGCGCGTCTCGTCGAAAATACCTTCGCGGACAGCGTCTTCTTCTGCAACTCGGGCGCCGAGGCGAACGAGGGCATGATCAAGATGATCCGCAAGACCATGGCGGAATCCGGCAAGCCCGAGCGCTTCCGTATCATCTGCTTCGAAGGCGCCTTCCACGGCCGCACCCTCGCCACCCTCGCCGCCACCGGCAACGCCAAATATCTCGCCGGCTTCGGTCCCCAGGTGGAAGGGTTCGATCACGTGCCCTTCAACAACATGAACGCGGTGCGCAACACCATCGGCCCAGGCACTGCCGGCATCATCGTCGAGCCCGTGCAGGGCGAGGGCGGTGTCCGCCCCGCAGACATGCAGTTCCTGCGCGATCTCCGTGCCGCGTGTGACGAGTACGGCATCGTCCTCGGCATGGATGAGGTGCAGTCCGGCATGGGCCGCTCCGGCAAGCTGTTTGCCCATGAGTGGGCCGGCATCACGCCAGACGTCATGTCCGCGGCCAAGGGCATCGCCGGCGGCTTCCCGCTCGGCGCGGTCCTGGCCAAGGAGTTCGTGGCCAGGAACATGGTCCCGGGCACCCACGGCAGTACCTTCGGCGGCAACCCGCTCGCCTGCGCCGCCGGAAACGCCGCGCTCGACGTCATCCTTGCCCCCGGCTTCCTGCAAGACGTGGACCGCAAGGGCCGCAAATTCCGCGCGGCACTCGAAAAGATCGCCCGTGACTACCGCCAAGTCTTCGAAGACGTGCGCGGCCTCGGCCTGCTCATCGGCATGAAATGCGCCATCCCCCAGGGCGAAGTGCAGGCCGCCTGCGTCGCCGAGGGACTGCTCGCGATCACCGCCGGTGAAAACGTGCTCCGACTTGCCCCGCCCCTCGTCGTCACCGACGCGGATATCGACCAGGCGATCGATATGCTCGACCGCGCCGCCCGCCGCTGTCTGCCTTCCACAAGCAAGGCCGCCGCGAAATGAGCGCCTCGCTCCGCCATCACGCGGGGCAGGAAACCACAGCGCAGGCCGGTGATCCCGGCCTGCGCCATTTCCTCGACCTGCGCGATTTTGATCCGGCAACCCTCCGCCAGATGCTCGATGTCGCCGCGGGCTTCAAACGCAGCCGCATCTCCTCCCGCCCGCTCGCGGGAAAAACCCTGGCGATGATCTTCGAAAAACCCTCAACCCGCACCCGCGTCTCGTTCGAGGTCGGGATGCGCCAACTCGGCGGCGATGCGATCATACTGAACGCGCGAGACATGCAGTCAGGCCGCGGCGAAACCCCCGCCGACACAGCGCGCGTGCTCTCCCGCTACGTGGACGCCATCATGCTGCGCACCGACCGCGTCTCGAAGCTGCAGGAACTGGCGCAATACGCCACCGTGCCCGTCATCAACGGTCTGACCGACAGCTCGCATCCCTGCCAGCTCATGGCCGACGTCCTGACGTTTGAAGAGCATCGCGGCCCCATCGCCGGACGCGTCGTCGCTTGGTGCGGTGACGGCAACAACGTCGCGCGAAGCTGGATCGAGGCCGCGGTTCGCTTCGGCTTCACCCTCCGCCTCGCCACCCCAAACGAATTGCAGCCCCCTACCGATCTGCTCGACTGGGCCCGCGCCCAGGGCGGCAAGATCGAACTCACCTCCGATCCGGAAAAGGCCGTCGCCGGTGCTGCCTGCGTCGTCACCGATACCTGGATCAGCATGGCCGATGACCCCGCTGAAAGCCGCCACAACCTCCTCGCCCCCTACCGCGTCACCAGCCGCCTCATGAAGCACGCCGCGCCCGACGCCATTTTCATGCACTGCCTGCCCGCCCATCGCGGCGAGGAAGTCGCCGAAGACGTCATCGACGGCCCGCAATCCGTCGTCTTCGATGAAGCGGAGAACCGCCTCCACGCCCAAAAAGGCGTTCTCGCCTGGGTGCTCGGCGCCGCCCGCTGAAAACCGTCTCCGCGCCCTCCGTGAAATCCTCTGTGCCCTCTGTGTGAAACCGTTGACTGACCTCAGCCCAGCGACATCCTCCACCTCGCCGGCTCCCGCATCACCGCGATCGGCCGCCTCGCCTTCGACACCCCAGACGTGTCGTTCCTCTGCTTCGGCGAATCCGATCAAGGCACCCCATCACCGGTGATCGGCGCCGCGGTGCAGGCCCTCCACGCCGGCCATACCCGCTATCCCGATGTCCGCGGCCTACCCGCTCTGCGCCAGGCGCTCTCCGATTACCTGACCGGCATTCACGCCAATCACATCGCGGAAGACCGCATCCAGATCGCCGCCTCTGGCATGGCCGCCGTCACCATTGCTTTCGCCGCCCTGCTCCGCCCCGGCGATCGCGTGGTCATGCACACCCCCGCCTGGCCCAATATCGCCAACGCAGCGCGCGTCCGCGGCTGCGAGCCGGAGATGCTGCCCCTCACCGACCTGCCGGACGGCCGTTTCGCCTCGATCTCGACCGCCTCGCGACGATGCTGCCCGGCGCCCGCGCCTTTCTGCTCAACTCGCCCAATAACCCCACTGGCTGGACCGCCACGCGCGAAGAACTCGAAACCATTCTGTCCCTTTGCCGCGCTCACAATGTCTGGCTGATCTCCGACGAGGTCTATTCCCGCATCGTCTATGACACCGACGTTGCGCCCTCGATCCTTGATATCGCGACGCCGAATGATCGCGTGATCGTCTGCAACAGCTTCTCGAAGACCTGGGTGATGACCGGCTGGCGCCTCGGCTGGCTCGTCCTGCCCGCCGGCACCCGCGACACCTTCGCCGAAATCGTCGAGGTGACGCATTCCGGCGTCGCCCCCTTCATCCAACACGCTGGCGTCGCCGCGACCCGCAGACGGAGTTCCGTCGCCGCCTTCCGCGCCTTCTGCGCCCGCGGCCGCACCATGCTGGGTGAGGCCCTGTCCGGCATCAATGGTGTCCGCTACGCCGCGCCCGATGGCGCGTTCTACGGCTTCGTCGGCATCGAGGGCCTGACCGATAGCACCGAACTGGCCCGCCGCTTGGTGCTGGACCACCACGTTGCCGTCGCACCGGGTGCCGCCTTCGGCCCAGGCGGCGAAGGCCATCTGCGCGTCTGCTTCGCTCAGTCCGAAGCGACACTCAACCGCGCTATGGAGCGCCTGCGCACCGGGCTGCGCGAAGTCTCATAGTCTTCCAAGGGATCGGCTGCGGCGCCGGTATGAACGGATCCACCCGCAGCCACTCTCCGTTCTGCACCCTGATCCCTGCTCATCGACAGGATGAATCCCCAATGCGTCACCACCAGCGTGTCGGCCCAGTCATCCAGCGCCGTCATTTCCTCGCGGAACAGCGCCGCGCGCTGCTCAATCGATTCCTCCGATTCGGTGATCGACGGCCACCAGATCTCATCGAGATGAGAGAAATCCCACTCCGGCCAGTCCTCTGCCAGCGCCGTCCGCGGTGAACCGATATCGCAGGCAAAGGCACAGCGCTCTCGCACGATTGGATTGATAAGCACCGGCACCTGCAACCGTCGCGCGACATGCGCCGCGGTCTGCAGCGTCCGCCGATACGGCGACACGATGATTCGTTTGACCGACTCGCCGCTCAGCGCTTCGCCGCGGCTTGCGCCTGCGCGTGCCCCGCTTCCGTCAGCGACGGATCCTGGATCCCCGGATCCCGCCGTGTCTTCGTGAAATGCAGATTGAATTCGCTTTGTCCATGTCGCAGCAGAATCATGCGGGCGGGCTTACCCTGCCCGCCCGATTCCGCATAGACCGCAGCCGTGGATCAGGCGTAGTGGCCCGGCACCCAGTATCCACGCACCCAGCGCCCCGGAACCCAGAGTGGCCGATGCACGCGGCGGCCGGATAATACGCTACGGGGGCGGCGCGTAGTAAACCGGCGGAGGCGGTGCATAATAAACCGGCGGCGGAGCAACCACCACCGGTGGTACCACCACGCCGACACCCACACCCCAACGCACCCACGCTTTCGCCGGGCTCGCCGTCATCAGCCCGGCGCCGAGCACCGGCAATGCAATCGCCAGAACGCCTAGCCGCTTTATTCCGATCATGATCCGTCCTCCTCGGAGATTTTCGTCCATGGCCATCAGATAAGTCCCGTTTGTATCTGCCCTGTTTCCGATTGTGTCCTTCCCCGGGCACGCTGCAGCTCCCTCGCGAATTGCGCTACGGTTCCTCGTCTCCATCGTCGGCGCCCAGCGCGGTGTAGCACTCCCTCGGCCGCGGCTCATTCTTCCCCAACTCCCCGCCCCTCGGCTAAGGTCCGGCCCTCAACAGCAGCGAACATTACGTGAACGACCTCTTCGGCTCTTCTAAGCCAGCCAAATCCAGCAATTCCTATTCCGCTAAGGATATCGAGGTCCTCGAAGGCCTCGAACCTGTCCGCCGCCGACCCGGCATGTACATTGGCGGAACGGATGAAGCCGCCCTCCACCACCTCGCCGCCGAAATCCTCGACAACTCCATGGACGAGGCAGTCGCCGGCCACGCCTCCTTCATCGAGGTCACGTTCGAAGCAACCAATTGGCTCACCATCCGCGACAACGGCCGCGGCATCCCCATCGACCCCCATCCTAAATTCAAGAACCTCAGCGCGCTGGAGGTCATCCTCACCACCCTGCATTCCGGCGGGAAATTCGGCGGGAAGGCCTACAATACCTCCGGCGGCCTGCACGGCGTCGGCAGTTCCGTCGTGAACGCCCTATCCGAAAAACTGGAAGTCGAGGTCGCGCGCGACAAGACGCTCTACAAGCAGTCCTATGCGCGCGGCAAACCAACAACCAAACTCGTCAACGCGGGACCCGCAAAGAACCGCCGCGGAACCACGATCCGCTTCCGGCCCGACCCGCAGATCTTCGGCTCACAGCATTTCAGCCCCGCCCGCCTCTATCGCCTCTGTCGCTCCAAGGCCTATCTGTTCCGCGGCGTCCAGATCCGCTGGGCGTGCGACCCATCGCTTCTCAAATCCGCAACCGACATTCCCGCCGAAGCCACGCTCCATTTCCCCGGCGGTCTGCGCGACAGCCTCGACGAAGACACCGCCAACACGCCTCGCATTCTCCCCGCCGCCTGGGCCGGCGAAGCCGATTTCCCGGGCGTGGCCCATGGCCGGCTCGAATGGGCCGCTCGCCTGGCTCGAAGACGCCGACGGTTTCATCCATTCCTATTGCAATACCGTTCCAACCGCGCAGGGCGGAACCCACGAAGCCGGCTTCCGCGCAGCACTCCTCAAAGGTTTGCGAGCCTGGGGGGAACATCGGGCCAACAAGCGGGCTGCCTCCATCATCGCCGAGGATGTCCTCGCGCCCCTCGCCGCAAAACTCTCCGTATTTCTTCGCGAACCCCAGTTCCAGGGCCAGACGAAGGAGAAGCTCACCAGCCCCGAAGCGACACGCCTGGTAGAAACCGCGCTGCGCGACCGGTTCGATCATTTCCTCGCCGCCGATCCCACAACCGCCGACAACCTGCTCGCCTTCGTCATCGAGCGCGCCGAGGAGCGCCAGCGCCGCAAGGAATCCAAGGATACCGCCCGCAAGTCGCCCACGCGCCGGCTGCGATTGCCCGGCAAGCTGACCGACTGCACCCGCGAAAACGCGGCGGAAACGGAAATCTTCCTCGTCGAGGGGGATTCCGCCGGCGGCTCCGCCAAGCAGGCCCGCAATCGCGAAACCCAGGCGGTGCTCCCGCTTCGCGGCAAGATCCTCAACGTCGCCTCCGCCTCCGCCGACAAGCTGCGCCAGAACCAGGAACTGAAGGACCTCATCGAGGCGCTGGGCTGCGGTGCGGGCGATCGCTTCGACCGCAACAAGCTGCGCTACGGCCGCATCATCATCATGACCGATGCCGACGTGGACGGCGCCCATATCGCGTCATTGCTGATGACGTTCTTCTATCGCGAGCTGCCCGAGCTGATCCGCCACGGCCACATCTATCTCGCCCAACCGCCGCTGTACCGGCTCACCCAGGGCGCCAAATCCCTCTACGCCATGGATGATACAGATCGCGAACGCAAGATCAGATCCGAGTTCAAACCCAACACCAAGATCGAAGTCAGCCGCTTCAAGGGTCTCGGCGAAATGCCGCCGTCCCAGCTACGCGAAACCACGATGGACCCCGCCCACCGAACCCTGCTCAAGGTCCTCGCAGCGCCAGAAGAGCGTGCCCGAACCAGCGAACTCGTCGAAAGCCTCATGGGCCGCAAGCCCGAACTGCGCTTCCAGTTCATCCAGGAACGCGCGCGCTCGGTCGAAAATCTTGACGTCTGATCGCGGCCAATAGCACCCGTACCTGCAAGGTCCTGAATAGCAGAGGATATTAAATCGGCCACCCCGTTGCGAGCGACGCAGCAGTGAGTATGATTTGTGCTCGCAATGCGGAGAAATCCCGGCAAGTGGTCTGCCTGCGCGCAACGCGCCATTCCTTGCTCCTGTGGATCACGGCGTTCCTCTTCGGCTTCGCGATCGCCGCTTCTTCCCGCGCGCAGCAAACAACCACGCCGCAAGCCCCCGATACGATGGCCGCGCGCATGGAAGCCTGCACGCCTTGCCATGGCACGAATGGTCAGGGCACAACCAACGACTACTTCCCGCGCATCGCCGGAAAACCGGCCGGCTATCTCTATAATCAGCTCGCCGAGTTCCACATCGGCCAGCGCCGCTACGCCCCGATGAACTACCTCTTCGAATTTCTCCCCGACCCATACCTGCACGACATCGCCAATTACTTTGCCTCGCTGCATCCGCCGGCCCCAGCCCCGCTGCCGGCCACCTTCGGCTCTGCTATCCTTGCCCGGGGCGAAAACATCGTCATGCACGGTGACGCCGCACGGGAGATTCCGGCCTGCGCCAGTTGCCACGGCCGCACCCTCACCGGCATGGAACCCGCCATCCCCGCCCTGATCGGCCTGCGAGCCAATTACATCAGCGCGCAGTTGGGCGCCTGGCGCTACGGCACCCGTACGGCGAGGGCGCCCGACTGCATGCAACTCGTCGCCGCCCGTCTGACGGAAAACGACGTTACCGCCGTTGCCGCCTGGCTCGCCGCCCAGCCGGTCCCACTCGACGCCAAGCCCCTGCCAGCCGGCACGCTCGCCCTGCCCTTCCCCTGCGGGAGTGAGCCGCAATGATCCGCCTGGTCGCCGCTCTCGCCGCCCTTCTCATCGGCAGCGCGCACGCCCAGCAACCACCGCAACAGGACCTGATCAGGCACGGCGAATACCTCGCCCGCGCCGGCGACTGCATCGCCTGTCACACCAATCCGGGCGGCCGATTGTTCGCCGGCGGTCGCGCCATGCCGACGCCCTTCGGCACGCTCTATTCCACCAATATCACGCCGGACCCAGACTACGGCATCGGCCGCTGGACCGCGGATCAGTTCTACCGCGTCCTGCATGATGGCCGCATGCCGGATGGCGGCCTGATCTATCCCGCCATGCCGTTCCAGGCGTACACCAAGGTCACCCGCGCCGATTCAGACGCGATCTTCGCCTATCTCCGCTCCACTCCGCCCGTTCACCAGTCGGACAAGCCACAGGACCTCAACTTCCCGTACAACAATCGTGCACTCATCATCGGCTGGCGCACGCTGTTCTTCCACCCCGGCGAATACCAGCCCGACCCCGCCAGGTCCGCCGAGTGGAACCGCGGCGCCTACCTCGTCGAAGGTCTCGGCCATTGCGCCATGTGCCATTCACCCATCAACGCCCTCGGCGGCACATCGCCCTCGCAAGCCTTCGAGGGCGGACTGATCCCCATGCAGCAATGGTACGCTCCGTCCCTGACCTCCAATCGCGAAGGAGGTCTCGGCGAATGGAGCCTCACCGACATTATCGACCTGCTCCGCACCGGCGTCTCGCAGCGCGGCGCCGTTTACGGCCCGATGGCCGAAGTCGTTTACAACAGCCTGCAATACTTGTCCGATGACGATACACGCGCCATGGCCGTGTATCTGAAATCGCTGCCAGAAGGCACGCCCCCGGAAAAAGTCGCCACAACCATTCCTCGCGCCGAGAACTCGCTGCTGCTCAGCCTCGGCAAGACGGTCTATGATACCCACTGCGCGTCGTGCCACGGCAGCGATGGCCGCGGCATGCCACCCGCTTACCCCCCGCTCGCGGGCAACCAATCCATCCAGATGACCTCGGCGGTCAACCCGATCCGCATGGTGCTCAACGGCGGCTTCCCGCCCGGCACCGAGGGCAATCCGAAACCCTACGGCATGCCGCCCTTCGCCCAGCTTCTGTCGGACGACGAGGTCGCCGCCGTCGTCACCTATATCCGCACCACATGGGGCAATCAGGGCGCAGCCATCACCGCCCAGCAGGCGAACGCCCTGCGCGCCGCTCCGCTGGATTGAACCCCATGCTCAACTCGGAACCCCAGATCCCGCACGGAGCCTGAAATCCAGGCCGCGCTCGGCCCTCCCTCCGGCATCGCCCGCGGCGCCTTGATCATCGCCTCCCTCGCCTCGCTCATTGTCGCCCTCATCTGGCTCGCCTTCTACGTTCTTGTCTTCCTGCCGCGCACCACGCCGTAGCGGAACAAGCATGTCAGCGACATCGTCCGACCATAACAATGCGCACGACGCCGAGCGTCTCGAGCGGCGCTGGGCCGTCGTCTCGGTCTGCATCGTCGTCTTGATGGTCGTGATCGCCGCATTTGCCGGTATCCACGAAGTGGCGATGCCGCAGGCCAAGGTGGAAACCGTCAACCTCCGCACCCTGAATCTCGCCGGTGAGTTCATCGAAAGCAATCTCGGCACCCAGCCCGGTCCCGACGGGAGCGTCACCGTACGCGCCGTTGGCCAGCAATACTCGTTCTCGCCGCCCTGCATCGTCGTGCCCGCCGGCGCGCCGGTCACCATCCGCGCCACCAGCGCCGATGTCGTGCACGGATTCCTGGTCGAAGGCACCAACATCAACACCATGCTGGTCCCCGGCTTCGTCTCCGTCATCCAGGCGACGTTCGACAAAGCCGGCGACCACCTGATGCCTTGCCACGAATTCTGCGGCATCGGCCATCAGGGGATGTGGGGCAGGATCCGTGTCCTCGATCCCGAGGATTTCCGCAAGCTCGCCGCCGACAGAACCAGGGTAAGCTGTGCTCCCTAGCAACCGACTGATCATCGCGCATTTCTGGCTGGCCTTCGCCGGCTTTTTCATCGCGCTCTGCCTGGGCGAATGGCAGATGTTCGTGCGCAGCCCCCTGTACCCGGGCTTGCCGACCCCGAACTCTACTATCGCTCCGTCACCGCCCATGGCACCACCATGGCCTATGTCTTCCCCACGCTGATCGCCATGGCGTTCGGCTATGCGATCTGCGAGGCCTCGCTCAAACGCCCGCTCATAGGCCGTTCCTTCGCCTGGCTCGGCTTTGCGCTCGTCGCCATCGGCACCGTTACTGCCGTGGTCCCCATCGCGCTCGGCCGGGCTGACGTGCTCTACACCTTCTACCCGCCGATGATCGGCAATGCCGCCTACTATATCGGCATCGTCCTCGCCGTGCTCGGCTCGTGGATCTGGGTCGCCCTGATGTCGATCAATCTGCGGCTCTGGAAGCGCGACAATCCGGGCATCCCGGTCCCGCTGGCGATGTTCGCCAATCTCGCCGGCGCCTATCTCTGGGCCTGGACCTCGGTCGGCGCCGCGTTGGAGTTGCTGTTCCAGCTCATCCCGGTCGCACTCGGAATCACGCACAGCATCGATGCCGGATTGGCCCGCGTCTTCTTCTCCTGGACCCTCCACGCCATCGTCTATTTCTGGCTGATGCCGACCTACATCGCTTACTACACCATCGTGCCACGTGCGATCGGCGGCCGCGTGTTCAGTGATCCAATGGCCCGCATCTCTTTCGCCCTGTTCCTCGTCGTGGCCATGCCGATCGGCATCCACCACCTGTTTGAAGACCCCCAGGTCGGCGCCGCTTTCAAGTTCCTGCATTCCGTCTTCACCGCCTTCGTCGCAGTGCCCACGCTGCTGACCGTCTTCACCATTTGCGCCTCGGTCGAGATCGCCGGTCGCCTGCACGGCGGCAAAGGCCTGTTCGGCTGGCTTGTCGCCCTGCCGTGGCGCAACCCGCTGATGCTTGCCCTCGCCTTGTCCTTCGTCATGCTCGGCTTCGGCGGGGCCGGCGGCCTGATCAACATGACCTACCAACTCGACACCACCATCCACAACACACAGTGGGTCACCGGGCATTTCCACCTGATCTTCGGTGGCGCAATCGTCATCATGTATTTCGCCATCGCCTACGATGTCTGGCCGCATCTGACCGGCCGCACCTTCGAGCATTACCGCATGATCCGGGCCCAGCTCTGGACCTGGTTCATCGGCATGATCGTGCTCAGCTTCCCGTGGCACTGGGTCGGCATTCTCGGCATGCCGCGCCGAATGGCGCTCTACGATTACGGCAGCCCGGCCTTCGCGCCGATTGCCATGCCGGTCGTCCTTTCTGTCATTGGCGGTGCCATTCTCGTCGTCTCTGCCATCCTCTTCGTGCTGGTCCTGCTGCAAGGCCAGTTCGGCTCGTTGCGCATACCTGAAAGCTACCGCTTCAGCGTCGCCCTGCATCCGCCCGTACGGGCTGCCGGCCGCGCTCAATTCCCACGCACTCTGGATCGGCCTGATGATCGGTCTCACGGTGGTGAACTACGGCTTTCCGATCTTCCGGCTGATCGCCATGCCGCAGGCCGCTGTCGCTCCGGTGTTCGTCGGAGCCGGCTGATGGAAGGAAGCGCTTCGCTTCGAACAGGTGGGTGGTCGGCGGGGTCGGAACGGCCGCGCTGATTTTTGTCATCGCCGCCGTGTTCGGTTTCCTGATTCTGCCGTCCCTGCAAACAACGCCGGTTTCGCCGAGGGTGTGGAACGCGATCTGCAGCGCCGCCGGCGAGCCGCAACCGAGGCCCCGCCGCCCAGGTGATCGAGCCGTCCTACACACTGACGAACGTGGTCCTCGCCCAAGGCGCTCGGTACGGTCGAGCGCAACCACGATCGGCCGCGGCGCCACGCTGGCGCTCCGCTGCACCATGTGCCACGGCGCGCAGGGCCTCAGTGAGGCAAACTCCCCAACCTCGCCGGCCAATATGACCAGGCGATCTTCAAGCAGTTGATCGACTTCCGCACCGGCGCGCGATCCAGCGCCATCATGGCGCCCCTGGTCCATGACCTGACCGATCAGCAGGTGCACGATCTCGCCGCCTATTATGCCTATCTGCCACGCCCGCCCTGGACCCATGCCAATGCGACCGCGCCGGCAAATCGTCGCCCATGGCGCCCCCATGCGCGGCATCGCACCCTGCGGCGCCTGCCACGGCAGCATCGCCCACAAGCCTGGCGCGCCGCGGCTTGAAGGCGAACCCGTCGCCTATCTCCGCGCCCAGATGCTCGCGTTCAAAAACGGCGCCCGCCACAACGACATCCAGGAGCAAATGCGCAACATCGCCCGCGCCATGACCGATCAGGAAATCGACGAAGCCGCCCGGTATTACGGCGACTGATTACACCTTCTTCGTCTTGTCATACCGGACGAAATCCGACTGCGGCCCAGCATAAACCCGTCCACACCCTTGCGCGAAACCGCAACCGCATTCTGCTGCAACATGAACACGATGGGGCTGTCGTCCCACGCCTGCTGCTGCATCTTGTGATACAATTCCACCCGCTTCTCCGTATCCAGCTCCGCCGCCGCCTGATCCACCTCCTTGGTCAGCTCCGGATTATCGAAATGGCTGCGCCACGCGATAATCTTCAGCTTGCTGTTGTCCGAATCATCCGGATCAGCATTGAACGCCTGCGCGTTGGAGTTCGGATCGAAGTAATCGGGGAACCACTCGTTCATCACAACTGCTGCTGCCGCGCCCGCATCTTCGTCAGCACCTGCTTCCGCGTCCCGGCGATCAGCGACACCTTGATCCCCACGTCCGCCAGATTTTCCTGGATCGCCGTGGCGATATCCGCGTACGGATGCTCCGAGAAGTGGTCCAGCGTCGCGCTGAACCCCTGCGGGTACCCGCCCTGCGCCAGCAGTGCCTTCGCCTTGTCCGGGTCGTGCTTGAACGGATTCGTGTTCACTGCGCCAAGGATCATGCTCGGCTCGAACGCCTGGTTCACCATATACGTATCCGGCACGATGTTCTTCTGAATGGCGTCGTAGTTGATCGCCCATTTCAGCGCCTGGCGAACCTCCTTCTTGGCGAACGGCGCAAATCCTTCATTCCCTGCGATATACATCTGGTTCGTGGTGGGTGAGGTAATCTTATACAGCTTCGGATCGTTCGCGATCTCCTTCAGCAAGTCACTGCTCAGATCACGCGCGATGTCCACATCGCCCCGTTGCAAGCGCCAGCAACTGCTCCGAAGGTTCCTTGATATGCCGGATCACGAACCGCTTGGTTGCCGGAGGCTCCGCCGCGTGCGGATTTGCGTCCAGGATCAGATGATCATCCGCCTGGTACGAATGTCAATTGGTACGGCCCATTGCCCGCCGAATGCGTGCTCAGCCACTTGTTCCCCAGATCATCCTTCTCCTGATGAGCCAGTGCGGTCTCCTTCTCCACCACCCCGCCCACATTCGCCCCCAGGCAATACAGCACGAAGCTCGTCGCCGCCGGCTTCGGCAATTGAATCACCAGCGTCTGCGGGTCGGTCGCCTTGATAAGCTGCTCGACATTATCCTTGTTGAACCCGAACTGCGTCAGGATAAACCCGGCGTCAGGTTCAGCGTGATGGCGCGACGCAATGAAAACTCCGCATCCGCCGCGGTCACCGGCTTACCCGAAGGGAACAGGATGTTCGGCGCCATATGGAACGTGAACGTCTTCCCGTCCGAACTCACTTCGAAATGCGCCGCAAGATCGGGACCGATCTTGCTCAGGTTACCGAGTTCGGGCGCCACCAGCTTGCGATAAATGTTCGCGTCAGACCTCGATCGTGGTGAACTCGTACGCCTGCCCCGGGTCGAAGGAGATGGAATCGTCGATCTCCTTCGCCATCACGATGATCCCCGCGGGCGTCGCCGCCCAGGCATGCCGGCTGCAAACCCCAGCGCCGCCGTGCCTGTTGTCGCCATCAGCGAACGACGTGTAATCATGTTTGTCTCTCCCCTCTTATGGGATTAGCCTATCCCGTGCGGCATTCCGGCGGAAGCAGGTCATTCGGCCGCCAAGGCCTAAAACCACGCCAATGAACTACCGTCACGCCTTCCACGCCGGCAACTTCGCCGACGTCTTCAAGCACGCTCTCCTCGTCCCGCTGGTTCAGCACCTCGCTCGCAAGCCCGCGCCCTTCTTCGTCCTCGATACCCACGCCGGCCCCGGACGAACCGACCTCACCGCCGCCGAACCCGCCCGCACCCAGGAAGCTCGCAGCGGCATCCTCCGCCTGCTCGAAAATCCGCCCGACCCGCTGCGCCCCTATATCGACCTGGTCACCTCCCTCGGCCTCTACCCCGGCTCGCCCGCCATCATCCGAGCGTTGCTCCGGCCCCAGGATCGCCTCGCCTGCTGCGAGCTCCATCCCCAGGATTACGCCACCCTTCGCCGGCTCTTCGCCGGCGATCCACAGGTCGCCATCCACCATCGCGATGCCTGGGAAGCAGTCCGCGCCCTGCTTCCCCCACAGCAGCATCGCGGACTGGTGCTGATCGATCCCCCCTTCGAGCATCCCGAGGAGTTCTCCCGCCTGACCAACGGCCTCCTCACCGCCCACCGGCGCTTCCCCCAGGGCATCCTCGCGGCCTGGTACCCCGTCAAGCACCGCACACCCATCCGGGCCTTCCCCGAAACCATACAGGCCAGCCCACTCCGGGATATCATCCTCGCCGAACTCACCCTCCGCGAACCGGTCGATCCAGCCCGCCTGAATGGCTGCGGCCTCCTCATCGTGAACCCGCCCTATCAGTTCGACCACACGGCCGAGCAGATCCTCGCCGCTCTGCTCGACCGTCTGGGGACCCGCGAACCCGGCCAGTCCGCCTCACTCACCCGCCTCAAGCATGAGTAGCCTTGTCGTCATCGGCGCCGGAGCCTGGGGCACCGCACTCGCGATCCAGGCCGCACGCGCCGGCACCCGGGTCACGCTCTGGGTGCGCGATCCCGCCCGTGCCCGCGCCTTGGTCCAAACCCGGGAAAACCCTCGGCTCCCCGGCGTCACTCTCCCGCCCACCATCCACATCACCGCCGCTCTATCCGGTAGTCCCACCCTGAAACTGCTCGCGGTGCCCCTACAGTCCTTCGGCCCGTCGCCGCCCGCCTCTCCGGCCCGTTCGTCTGCTGCGCCAAGGGCGTCGAGAGCGGAACCGGCCTGCTCCCTCTCGAACTCTTGTCCGAGCTTCACCCACACACACCGCTCGGCTTTCTCACCGGGCCCAAACTTCGCCGCGGAAGTCGCAGCGGGCCAACCTGCCGCCGCCGTCATCGCCACCACCACCCCGGATCTCGCCCAGAACATCACCGCCGCCCTGGGCACTCCCACCTTCCGCCTCTACCCCAGCACGGACCCCCTCGGTGCCCAGCTCGGCGCCGCCGCCAAGAACGTCATCGCCATCGCCGCCGGAGCCGCCATCGGCGCCGGCCTCGGCCAGAACGCCCGTGCCGCGCTCATCACCCGCGGCCTTGCCGAAATCGCCCGCCTTTCGCGCGCGCTCGGTGGCCGCCCCGAGACCCTCATGGGCCTCGCCGGCCTCGGGGACTTGCTCCTCACCTGCACCAGTGAGACCAGCCGAAATTATCGCTTTGGCCTCGCTCTCGGCCGCGGCCAAACGCCCGCCGAAGCCCAGTCCGCCATCCCCGGCGTGATCGAGGGCGTCGCCACTGCCCCAGCCCTCATCGCCCGCGCCGGCGACATCGAGCTGCCGATCTGCCGTGCCGTCGCCGCCATCGTCGCCGGCCAGATCACCACCGCCCAGGCCCAGCAGGACCTTCTGTCCCGCCTGCTCCCGCCCTCCGAATAACAGCAGCGCTTCCGTCCCGCCGCCCGAACCACTATCCTCTCTCGACTGCCGATCGACGGGAGGGCGCGATGGATCAAGCCAACGTCGCGCAGCTCGACCGCCCCAGCGGTCTGCCGTTCCACATCAACAAGATCGGGCATATCGCGCTCCACGTCCGCGACCTGGAGCGTTCCGCCCGGTTCTACACCCAAATCCTCGGCTTCCGTGTGTCCGACGTGTACGGCGACTCCATGATGCCCGGCGGCGCCGTCTTCTTGCGCTGCAATACGGATCACCATGGCGTCGCGCTGTTTCCCGCAAGCGACGAACAGCTCGCCAACGCCGGCCTGCATCACCTCGCCTTTGAAGTAAGCACCCTGCAGGAGGTGCTCGGTGCCCGGGACCACCTCCGCCGCCACGACGTGCCCATCGAGTTCGATGGCCGCCGCCGCGCCGGCTGCCAGATCGCCGTCGAGTTCCGCGATCCCGACGGGCACCACCTGGAGATCTACTGGAACATCGATCAGATCGGCACCAATCAGCCCGCCCGGCCAGCCCACGAATGGAAAGGCGCGAACAGCCTGGAGGCCGCAATCGCCGATCCCGTCAAGGGCCAGGACACCACTCTCCCAAGCCGCTGAACTGTGCCGCCGCCCCTCGTCATGGCCTCGCTAGACGCGGCCTTCCACGACTTCGCCACCGACTGCACCGGCGGTCTGTGCTTGATGCGGCTTCCAGCAACGCCACACGACAAATCACCTTCATCATACAAACCAAGCCTTAATCAGTTTGGCGTTCATTCGCATGCATGGACGCCAAAATGCGCCCGCTCGCCCTCGGCCTGCTCGTCGTCGGCGGGGCCATCGCCTGGGCAATCAACGCCGCCGGCCAGGACATTGCCGTCCTGCTGCCCGACGGCGTGCCCGGCTTCGCAGCGGTCATCCGGCCCAACAAGACCCCTGACCCGCTTTTCAGCAGCTCGGTATCCGTTCGGGTGACCTGCTGATCCTCCCGCGGCTCTCCGAGGCTCTTGGATACGATAGCAACGTCCTTGGTGGCCCCGCTCCGCGCGGCAGCTTCACCGTCAGCACCAATGCCTCAGTCCAGGCCACGCTGAACCGGCGAAACCAAACGATGGGCGGCTTCCTCAGCGTCACAAATCTGCAAACACCCGCACTTCCCGCACAGGCGCGCACCGATGCCACCGCGTCCGTGGGTGGCGCGTTCCGTTTCGGCCAGGACACGCTCAATCTCGGTTACGCCCATCTCTTCGCGCACCAGGACCGCACCGCCCTGGATGCGCTGCCCAGCGACACGCCGATCCCCTACAACGTGGATGACATCAGGGCCGACTATGCCCTCAAGCTGAACCACCTCACGCTCACGCCCAACATCGAACTCAGCTTCTACCGCTTCGGAAACGCGAGGGTCTTCGGCAGCACCGTCTCCCAGGCCTATCGCAACCGGGACCTCCTCCAATACGGCCTGACCGGCGCATACGATACCGGGGCGGGCCGCAGTATCGTCGTCATCGCCCGCGGGCTCTCGTCCCTCTACACCACTCAGCCTGTCGGCCAGCCGTCTCACAATTCCCTGGGATGGGAGTTTCTCGCCGGCCTCGATCATCGGTCGGACTCCGTCTGGCGCTTCCGTCTGCTTGCCGGTTGGCAACAGCGGGACTTTGCAAATTCGGCCTTCTCCAGCCACGGCGCGCTCGCAGCCGAAGGGGACGTGGTGTGGTCGCCGACACCCCTCATCGACGTCACCGGCACCCTGAGCCGAACCATCGAGGACGCGGCCCAGGAGTCAGCCAGCGGTTACATCGCTTCCTCCGCGCGCCTCACCGATCGACTATCGCTGGCGCCGAAATGTCTGGCTCGAGGGCTCCGCCGCCCTCCAGCACGCCACTTATCTCGACTTCAACGGCGCACAGACAGGCGTGGCCCTCGAAGCCGGCATCACCTGGTGGATCAATCGCCGGCTGACCCTCGGGGCCACCGAAACCGTCAGCACCGTGCGCGGCCAGGCACCCCCACCCTCGATCGGCAACACCACCCGATCAGTTTCACTCGTATCGATCGGATTCGGTCTATGATCCCAACCAGCCCTGACGCCGCCCAGGGCGTGAAGCGCGCTGCGCTCCCGCCCTCCGACGTGCGTGCGTTCTCCGCACACGGCTCTCCAGTTGCAGTTCCTCATCGGCATGCGTTGTCGGGTGTAGGGTGCACGCTGCGCAACGGCTCCTCGCCGCGAAGAAAGCGTGGCCCAGCGCGATGGTCATCCAAGCACCGCTGGCGATGGCGTTTCGCCGCTTGCTCATGACAGCGAGCAGACGCGTCGCAGGAAGGATCGACGAGAGGCAAACACGCCCGGCCGTGCATGCTGGAAGTATCCGAACCAACCCCGAAGCATCGGATTGAGGTCAGCGATGATCCGTCCGGGCTATCGCCACGGCTGCGCACCGTCCTGATCCTCACTTGTCTCAGCGCCATCAGGCTCTTCTTGCGAACCAGCCGACGGCCCGCCTCGAACCGATAGCCGAGGAACTCAAATCCCTGGCCCGGCTGATGGCATCCCCAAGTCTGGTCTTGTCCGGGTGAAGCAGCAGCCCGCTGGACGCCACCGACGCCTGGACCTGCGCAGCGCCGCCTGCGCCGGCTCGCTTCGCCAGAGGATCACGAAATCATCGGCATAGCGAACCATCTTCCAGCCCTTGGCCTCCATGCAGAGGTCGAGTGGATGGAGATAGAGGTTCGCCAGCAAGCGCAGACCACCGCTCTGCGGCGTTCCGTGACCGGCGACCATCGCGCCATGCCCTTCATGATGTGCTGCTGCAGAAGCTCCGCACCAGCTCCAGAACGCGTCCGTCGCTGATCGAGGCTTCGACACCGCCATCGGCCGGTCATGTGGGATCGAGTTGAAGTAGCTCTTCAGGTCGGCATCCACCCGTGGGCGTGACCTCCTGGATCAGCCGATCGATCTCCCGGAGCGCGCTTTGCAGCTTCGCCCGGCCGGAAGCCGTAGCTGCCGAGCCGGAACGTATCACGATGATCGGCTGCATGACATCTCAGCGCTGCTGGACAATACGGCCCTCGCCGTGGGTATCTGAGCGCACGGGTGCGCCCGCCGGTTTGGGAATTTCGACCCGCCTGACAGGCTGCGGGCGGTATCTGCCGCTCTTCAGGACCTCATGAAGCTCCCGAAGATAGGTCTCCGCCATGGCGGCGACCGCTCGATGCTCTGGCCACCACCCGGCCGCGCCTTGTTGCGCGCGACGTTCCGCCATGTCGCCTCCAGCGTGCAGGGACGCTTGAGTGATCAACAGACGAACCACACCTCCTTTGACGCCGTGACCGGCGCCGACCTATGCGATCCGTCCGCATCGGAGCTTCCGCTCACACAGCGCCGGGTACCCGGCGGTGGCTCGCCCCTGCTTAGCTGCAGCGCCACGCCGGGACTCGAATGGCTGCATCGTCTGACCCTAGCATCCAGCGACGCCTCCCGCCCTCGGGCCGCTACTGCTGCGAGCGACCCGCCGCTCGTCGCGGCATCCGCACTAGAAGGCTGTGAACGCCTGCCGGCTGCACCAGACCGGTAGATCCCTACGCTTCAGCGGCCTTGCCGTGACGACATTCCGCCGTAACCACGTGGTTCGCCCGTCATTCGCTTCGTCCGTCGCCACAGCGCTGCCGGTCGTACCAGGCTTCACCGTCCATGAGCAGGCTCGCGACGAAACCGCGCCGCGTCAGGTTCGTCATCCTACGGACTATCGGTTCATCACCGGTTGCTCTCCACCCCGCCTTGCGGCGACGCAGTGACCTTCGATAACTGGGCTGCGACCAACCCAGGCACGGACTTGCACCGTGGAGACAAAGCGTCATCGCAGACGCACCATGTCGCCGGGCTCACTGGCCCGGCCATCCATGGCTTTGCTCCCGGCCACACCGCCCCTCCGTGCTCGGTGCCACGCCCGGCGACATCGACACGACGAGTCACTCTCAACACGCGCCGACACGACCACGCACCTCCTGGGCCTCGAGTTTTCCACCCTGCCGCTGGAACCGACCGCGGATTGGATTCTGCACCGCGCACCGCACGCCAGCTTCGCCTACGCCGTCACCCCCAACGCCGACCACCTGGTGCGATTGCGCCGCCATCCGGAGCTCACGGCTCTGTATCGCAACGCGGCGCTGTGCTGCCTCGATTCCCGCGTGGTGGCCGGCATCGCCGCCCTTCTCGGCCTGCGCCCGCCGCCCGTCGTCACCGGAAGCGATCTTCTCCGCCTGCTGATCGCCCGTCTGCCACGGGGCGAACGGATCACCATCATCGGCCTGCGCCCCGCCTGGATACCCCGCCTGATCGAGCGGACCGGCATCGCGCCCCCGTTCCATTTCGACCCGCCGGCGCTAGACCGGGATTCGTCGGCCATGGATACGGCGGTCTCTTTCGTCCTGTCCCACCCGGCCCGCCTGGTCGTTCTCGCGGTCGGCTCACCGCGGCAGGAACGATTGGCCGCCATGATAAGGGCCACCGGCCAGGCCACCGGCTTCGGCCTCTGTGTCGGGGCGGCGCTGGAGTTCCTCTCCGGCGCCACCCCGCGGGCCCCTGCCTGGATGCGCCAGTCAGGTCTCGAATGGTTTCACCGGCTGATCCGCGATCCCCGGCGACTGGCTCGTCGGGTACTGCTACGAGGACCCGCCCATCTTCCACATGCTACTGCGCGAGCGGCACGCTGGTCGTCGGCGACAGCCATGAGTATGCGTTCGCGCACGACCGGTTCAGCCGCGGGACGTCGATGACCTCATCCTGGCGGAACTCACCTCCGCCGTCGCGGTCTCCGCCCCACAGGTGATTGAGCACTGGACCGGGATTTACCCATCCGGACCGGAAGCCGCATTCACCGAGGCCCCGGCGCCGGGACTTCGGCTCGTGATGGTCACCAGCGGAACAGGCGCGAGCACCGGGTTCGCCATCGCCGAGGAGACGATGGCGGACCTGATGAACGAATAAAGCCGCTTAGGCCGAGGCGATGATGCGGTCCCCGTCCCAGATACCCAGCACGGCCCGCTCCTCGCCGAACTCTGCGATCAGGTAAGGATCGAGCAGCACGGTATCCTGCCGCAGCTCCCCAGGACCAGGCGGGCAGTCGGCAATTCCCGCTTCAGCAGACGGGCGGTTGTCGCGATCTCACGCGGCACGCCGCCCGCCTCCAGCCCATGCTCCGAGACCCGCCGTTCGGTCCAGTACGCCTCGCCCCGCACCCGGCGGGAGGCCAGGATGATCCCCGCCAGGGCCGGCAGCATGCCGCCCAGAATGACCGAGACCGCCGCCTGGGAACTGCCCACCAGGGCAGCCGCCCCGATGCTGACCAGGAAACTTGCCATGGTCAGTCCCGGCGCCACCCAGCGGTGGCGGTACAGGAAGCTCGGCGGGTTCAGCCTGATCTGCTCTTCCCGGTGGGCGCGCAGTATGTCCAGCGGTACAGGCTCAACCCCCTGGGTTGCTAGTGCGCCGGCCAGCGTTGTGCGCGGCGATAAAAGGTATTGGTAGCGGCCACCGACGTCGTCCAGCGGCATGATGCGCCTCCTGGGTTTCAAGACTGGGTTCAAGACCGGACGCAAACGCTAACACGAGGTAAACAGATCGCGCTAGTGTCTGCCGCCCTTGTGAACGCGTTAATGCCCGGTCCCGCCGCTTCCCGACCTCGTGAACCGAAGCTATAGGGGTCTCCCATCCGACCGATAAGATCAGGAGCCAGCCGATGTTGACCCGCCGCACCCTGCTCGCATCCTCCGCCGCCGTCGGCGTCAGCGCCCGCTCCATCGGCGCCTGGGCTGCAACACCCCCGGGCGTCGTCGTCATGGCCAAGCAGATCGACGACGTGATCAGCTTCGACCCGGCCGAATCATACGAATTCACCGACAATGAGGTGGACGGCAACTGCTACCGCAAGTTGATCGTGCCGGACGCGCAGAACGGCACCAAGATCGACGGCGACCTGGCCGAGAAGTGGGACATCAGCAAGGACGGCCAGACCTTCACCTTCCACCTGACCCGCAACGCGGTCTTCGACTCCGGCAAGCCGGTGACCGCCGCGGACGCCGAGTTCTCCCTCCAGCGCGCCGTCATCCTGAACAAGACGCCCGGCTTCATCCTGACGCAGTTCGGCTTCACCAAGGACAACGTCCAGAAGCTGATCCGCGCCACGGACGAGCACACGCTGGTCATGGAACTGCCGTCCCAGCAGGCGCCCAGCTTCGTGCTGTACTGCCTGTCCGCCAACATCGGCTGCATCGTCGAGAAGGCCACCGCCATGTCGCATGCCGATAACAACGACATGGGCAACGGCTGGCTCAAGACCCACACCGCCGGCGCCGGCGCATTCCGCTGACCTCCTGGCAGGCCTCCGACCACATCATCGTCGATGCCAACCCGCACGCCACCACCAAGCCGGGGGTCAAGCGCATCGTGCTTCAGCACGTGAAAGACCCCGCCGAGCAATTGCTGCTGCTGCAAAAAGGCGGCGTCGATATCGCCCGCGACCTTCAGGCCGATCAGCTCAAAACAATCGTGCACAACGCCAATTTCCGCATCGAATCCTCGGGCCAGGCGAGTTCCATGTACATCGCCATGAACCAGAACATGCCGGAACTGGCGAAGCCCGAAGTACAGCAGGCCATCAAATGGGCGATCGACTACGACGCCATCGCCAAGAACATCACGCCCATGACCTGGACGGTGCAGGAATCCTTCCTCCCCAAGGGCATCCCCGGCGCGCTGACCGACCAGCCGTTTACGCCGGATATCGGCCGCGCCAAGACACTGATGATGCAGGCCGGCTTGCCGAACGGCTTCAACGTGACCATGGACTACGTCTCGCAGCCGCCCTACGACCAGATCGCCCAGGCCGTGCAAGCCGACCTCGCGAAGATCGGCATCAAGGTCCAGTTGCTCCCCGGTGAGAATAAGCAGGTCATCACCAAGACGCGCGCACGAACCCACCAGCTTGCCCAGCTGGTCTGGGGGTCGGATTACTTCGATCCGAATTCCAACGCTCAGGCCTTCTGCGCCGATCCGGACGATTTCGATAACAGCAAGCTGAAAATCCTCGCCTGGCGCAGCCACTTCAAGAATCCGCAGCTCACCAAGATGGTGGATGACGCGGTCAAGGAACTCGATCCCGAAAAGCGCCTCGAAATCTATCGCGACATGCAGCAGCAATTCTTCGATGTCGCGCCCTTTGCCATGATGCTGCAGAAGAATGAGGTCGCTTCGATGCAAAAGAGCATCACCGGCTTCCGCATCGGCCCGATGCCCGACTACACCCGGTACTCAGCCGTCAGAAAAGCCTAGAGCGCCCCCAGAGGAGAATCCAGGGTGCGCTCCCGGCTGCGTTCCATCGCCGGCACCGCGGGTGCGGTGCCGATCACGCTGTTCGGGCTCATCCTGGTCACCTTCCTGATCGGCCGCGTGATGCCGATCGATCCGGTCATCGCCATCGTCGGCGATCACGCACAGCCCGACGTGATTGCCCGGGTACGCGAGCAGCTTGGCCTCGACAAGCCATTGCCGGTGCAGTTCGGCATCTACGTGGAGCGCCTGCTGCACGGGAACCTGGGCACCAGCGTCATGACCACGCATCCGGTCACGCAGGACATCGCCACCTATTTCCCGGCAACCTTCGAACTCGCCACCGCCGCCATCATCCTCGCCATCGTCATCGGCATCCCGCTCGGCGTCATCGCCGCCGCCCGCCAGGGCTTCGCGCTTCGATCACGTGGTCCGCGTCGTCAGCCTGGCCGGACAATCCATCCCGGTCTTCGTACTCGGCCTGATCTTTCTGCTGGTCTTCTACGTCAAGCTCGGCATCGCCCCGGGAACCGGGCAGGTCGATGTCCTGTATGATGGGCTGGTCGACCGCATCACCGGCATGCTCGTGATCGACTCCGCGCTCGAGGGCCAGTGGGACGTGTTCTGGAACGCCCTCGCGCATCTCGCCATGCCGGCGATCATACTGGCCTATTTCAGCCTGGCCTACATCACCCGCATGACGCGCGCCTTCATGCTCGATGCCCTGTCGGGCGAATACATCATCACCGCGCGCGCCAAGGGCCTCTCGTCAACGCGCATCATCTGGTACCACGCGTTCGGCAATATCGCCGTGCCGCTTATTACGGTGATCGCGCTCGCCTATGCCGGGCTGCTCGAAGGCGCCGTGCTGACCGAAACGGTGTTCTCCTGGCCCGGCCTGGGTCTGTATCTCACCGTCTCGCTGCTCAACGCCGACATGAACGCCGTGCTCGGCGCCACGCTCGTGGTCGGCCTGGTGTACGTCATCCTCAACATGCTCGCCGACATACTCTACCGCGTCCTGGACCCCCGCGTGCAATGAGCGCCACCACCCTCCGCCTCTGGCTGCTCACCGAATCGCCCGCATCGCGCCGGCAGGCCGCCTGGGGCCGCACCTACCGCTCCTGGCTGCTGCTGCGGCGCAACCATCTCGCCATGGCCGGGCTGGTCACTGTCGTCATCCTGATCATCGCCGCCCTCGCCGCCCCGTTGATCACCCCGTACAATCCCACCGCGCAAAACCTCGCCGGCCGCCTCGCCGCCCCCTCCTGGGCGCATTGGTTCGGCACCGATGAACTGGGCCGCGATCTTTACACCCGCGTCATCTATGGCGGGCGCATAACCCTCGGCATGGTCGTCGCCGTCGCCGCCCTGGTGGCCCCGGTCGGACTGATCGTCGGCAGCGTCGCCGGCTATGCCGGCGGCCTGCTGGACCGCGTCCTCATGCGCCTCACCGACGTCTTCCTCGCCTTCCCCCGCCTGATCCTCGCCCTTGCCTTCGTCGCGGCGCTCAGGCCCGGCATCAGCTCCGCCGTCTTCGCCATCGCGCTCACCTCCTGGCCCGCCTACGCCCGCCTGGCCCGAGCCGACACTCTCACCATCCGTAACAGCGACTTCATTGCCGCCGTGCGCCTCACCGGCGCCAGTCCGGCCCGCATCGTCTTTCGTCACATCATCCCGCTCTGCATCTCCTCCGTCATCGTCCGCGTCACCCTGGACATGAGCGGCATCATCCTCACCGCCGCCGGTCTCGGCTTCCTCGGCATGGGCGCGCAGCCGCCGACCCCCGAATGGGGCACGATGATCGCCTCCACCCGCGGCTACATCCTCCAGCAATGGTGGGTCCCCACCATCCCCGGCCTGTTCATCCTGGTCGCATCCCTCGCCTTCAACCTGGTCGGTGACGGCATGCGCGACGTGCTCGATCCGAAGCAGCGCTGATGCAGGTCGAGGTCGAGAATCTCCGCATCACCTTCCCGACCCCGAGCGGGTCGTTCCACGCCGTGCGCGGCGTCAGCTTCACCCTCGGCCAGGAAAAGCTCGGCATCGTCGGCGAAAGCGGCTCCGGCAAATCCCTCACCGCACGCGCCGTGATGGGCCTGCTTCCCGGCAACGCCCGCATCGAAGCCGACCGGCTGATGTTCGACGGCATCGATCTTCTGCGCGCCAGCGAACGCGAGTTCCGCCGGATCCGTGGCCGTCGCGCCGGCCTGATCCTGCAGGACCCGAAATACTCCCTCAATCCGGTGGTCGAAGTCGGCAAGCAGATCGCCGAAGCCTGGCACGTGCACAAGCGTGGCTCCCGCGGCGAGGCGCGCCGTGCTGCCGTGCGCCTGCTCGAACAGGTGCGCATCCGCGATCCCGAACGCGTCGCCCGAGCCTATCCGCACGAACTCTCCGGCGGCATGGGTCAGCGCGTCATGATCGCCATGATGCTGGCCCCCGATCCTGAGCTGCTCATCGCCGATGAACCGACCAGCGCGCTGGATGCGACAGTGCAGGCGGAAATCCTCCGCCTGATTGATTCGCTGGTGTCCAGCCGTGGCATGAGCCTGATCCTGATCAGCCACGACCTGCCGCTCGTTTCCCATTTCTGCGACCGGGTCATGGTGATGTACGCCGGACGCGTCATGGAGGAACTCGCGGCCGGAGACCTCGCGCGCGCCCGCCATCCCTACACCCGCGGTCTGCTGGAATGTTTACCCTCGCTGGTGCATCCCCGCGCACGCCTCGCGACGCTCGCCCGCGACCCGTCCTGGATCACCGCATGATCTCGGTGGACGGACTGCGCGTCAGTTTCGGCAGCAACGAGGTGGTGAAGGGCGTCAGCTTCGCCGTGCCGCGCGGCGGCAGCTTCGGCATCGTCGGCGAATCCGGCTCCGGCAAATCCACCGTGCTGCGCGCCCTCGCCGGCCTCAACCCGAACTGGTCTGGCCGCATCGTGCTCGACGGCCAACCGCTTGGCCCCCGGCGCGGTAAAGCTTTCTTCCGCCGCGTGCAGATGGTCTTTCAGGACCCCTACGCTTCGCTTCATCCGCGGCAGACCGTGGACCGTGCACTATCCGAGCCATTGCTGGTCCACGGCCTCGGTGACATTGAAGGCCGCATCATCCGCGCCCTGGCCGAAGTCGCCCTGCCGGAATTGCTGCGCTTTCGCTATCCGCACCAGCTTTCGGGCGGTCAACGCCAGCGCGTCGCCATCGCCCGCGCGATGATGGCCGAACCCGAGGTCGTGCTCCTCGACGAACCCACCTCCGCCCTCGACGTCTCCGTCCAGGCCGAGGTCCTCAATCTGCTTGCCGACATGCAGCGCATCCGCGGCCTGACCTACGTCATGGTCAGCCACAACCTCGCCGTGGTCGCGCATCTCTGCCCCGTGATCGGCGTGATGCAGGGCGGCGAAATGGTGGAGCAACTCCCGGCCCAGGAACTCCGCGACGGACGCGCGACACACCCCCACACGCGCGAGCTGCGTGCCCTCAGCGTCGAACTGGAAGACCCCGAAAAAGCCCTGGCCACCTGAAGGAGACATGCATGAAAGTCGCGGTCCTGGATGATTGGCAGGGCGTGGCCCGTCGCTTCGCCGATTGGTCCCGCCTGCAAGCCCGCGCCGACGTCGTCTTCTTCGATGAAGCCTTCGCCGACGAAGACGACGCAGCCGCGAAGCTCGCTGATTTCGACATCATCCTGTCGATGCGCGAGCGCACGCCCCTGCCCGACTCTCTCATCGGCCGCTTGCCGAAGCTGCGCATGCTCGGCATCACCGGCGCCCGCAATGCCTCGCTTGACGTCGCGGCCTGCACCCGGCGCGGCATCGTGGTGTGCAGCACCGGCAGCTACCGCCCCAACAACGAAGCTGCCACCGCCGAACTCGCCCTCGGCCTGCTAATCTCTGCCGCGCGCGCCATTCCCCAGGGCGACGCCAACATCCGCGCGGGTCGTTTCCAACAAGGCCTTCCCGTCGGCCTCTCCCTCGCCGGAAAAACCCTCGGCGTCCTCGGCTTGGGCCGGCTGGGAGGACACATGGCCCGCTATGCCCTCGCCTTGCAGATGAAGGTGGTCGCCTGGAGTCAAAACCTGACACCGGAACGCGCCGCCGAAGTCGGCGTGACCCGAGTGGAAAAGGATGCGCTACTCGCCACCGCCGACGCCGTCAGCATCCACCTCGTGCTCTCGCCGCGCACGCGCGACTTGATCGGCGCCGCCGAGATCGCGCGCATGAAACCGGGCGCCATTCTCGTCAACACCTCGCGCGGTCCGATCGTCAACGAAGCCGCGCTGATCCAGGCCGTAGAGCAGGGCCGCATCACCGCCGCCCTCGATGTCTTCGATCGCGAGCCCTTGCCCTCCGACCACCCGCTGCGCCGTGCACCCAACACGGTGCTCACGCCGCACCTTGGCTACGGCGTCCGCGAAACCTGGGAACTCTTCTACCCCGACAGCATGGAAAACGCCCTCGCCTTCATCGACGGCAAACCCGTGCGGATCGTAAACCCCGAGGCACTGACGAAGAAGTAGCGCCGAGCAGTCGCACTGCGCCCCATCGTCATCGCGAGCCTCGCGCAGCGAGGCGTGGCGATCCAGGACGAACCGCACCGGCCGACCAACATAAACCCACTACTCCCCCCGCCACTCCGGCTTTCGCTTGTTCAGAAACGCCTCCATCCCCTCCCTGAAATCCCGACTCATATAACACATCAAAATCAAATCCCGGTCCTCCTCGCCCAGGCCGCGCGTGCGCAACCGGCGCAGCGCCTCCTTCGTCGCGCGCAGCGTCAGCGGTGCGTTCGACGCGACCAGTAGCGCCAGGTCCGCCGCCCGCGTGTCCAGTGCCTCGCGCGTCTCCACCACCTCCGTGACGAGCCCAATCGCCCGCGCCTCTTCCGCGCCCACCAGCCGGGCGGTGAAGATCATCTCGGTCAGCCGTGCCGGGCCGATCAGCGCCGCCAGCCGCGACGTGTTCGTCAGTGACAGGCAATTGCCCAGCGTCCGCGCGATGGGAAAGCCGAACCGCGCATTCCCCATGCAGATGCGGATGTCGCACGCCGCGGCGATCCCCGCACCGCCCCCGGTACACGCCCCGGCAATCGCCGCAATCGTCGGCACCGGGCAGCGCTCCAGCGTCTCCAGAACCCGGTCCAGCCGGGCCTCGTAGTCAAGCGAATCCTGCGGCGTGGAAAAAGCGCGGAACTGGGAGATGTCGGTGCCGGATGCGAAGGCCTTGTCCCCCGCCCCGGTGAGCACCAGCGCCCGCAGACCCTGCGCTTCAGCCCCGGCGCAGATTTCCGCCAGCCGCTCGTACATCGCGAAGGTCATCGCATTGCGGGACGCCGGCCGGTTGAAAGTGATGCGGCCGATCCGGTCAGCGACCTCGAAGAGCAGGTCTTCTCCGGCTGTCGGGGTGGTCATCGGGAACCTCCGGCTGTGTGTGACCGCAACGTGCCCTACAATCTCGCCCAAAAACAGCAGGGCCGGACCACCGCCGCCCCGCCTTGACCCCCATCAACTGCCGCCCTAGCAGGGGCCTTCCCGGAGGTCCCCACCGCATGAGCGCTCGGCCCATCGAGCACGAGGCCGCGGCCCAACAGGCGCACACCCTCGCTCTCGCCCTGCCCTTTCTGCGCCGCTACGCCGGCGCAACCGTGGTTGTGAAATACGGCGGGCACGCGATGGGTGAGGACGAATTGGCCCTGCAATTCGGCGCCGACATCGCCATCCTCAAGCAGGTCGGGATCAATCCGGTCGTGGTGCACGGCGGCGGACCGCAGATCAACACCATGCTCAACCGCCTCGCCATCCCGTCCACCTTCGTGGACGGGCTGCGGGTCACCGATGACGCCATGGTGGAAGTGGTGGAAATGGTGCTCGCGGGGTCGGTGAACAAATACGTCGCCGGCCTGATCAACCGCGCCGGCGCGCTCGCTGTCGGCGTCTGCGGCAAGGATGGCGGCCTCATCCGCGCGCGCAAGCTGACCCGCCTCGCGCCGAACGGCACTGACGAGGCCCAGAAGGAGGTCGATCTCGGCTTCGTGGGCGAGCCGGAGCGCGTGGATGTGCGCGTGCTGCATGCTCTGACCGGCGCCGGACTGATCCCAGTGGTCGCACCTGTCGGCGCCGACGACAACGGACAAACCTACAACATCAACGCCGATACCGTTGCCGGCGCGATCGCCGGTGCGCTCAACGCCACCCGCCTGTTGATGCTGACCGATGTCCCCGGCGTGCTCGATAACCAGAAGCGGCTCATCCCCGAACTCACCGTTCAGCAGGTGGAAGACGGTATCGGCAACGGCATGATCACCGGGGGCATGATCCCCAAGGTGCGCAATTGCGTCCACGCCGTGCAGGCCGGCGCGAAGGGAGCCGTCATCCTCGACGGCCGCGTGCCGCACGCCTGTCTGCTCGAACTGTTTACAGAAACCGGCGTGGGCACGATCATCCGGCCGTAATCCGTCCTTGGAGGGAAGATGCCGGACACAGCACCCCAAATCGCACAGATCGGCCCCTACCAGGTCACCGTCGAGGCCGGGAAATCATACTGGTGGTGCGCCTGCGGTAAAAGCGCCAGCCAGCCGTTCTGCGACGGATCGCACAAGGGAAGCGGCTTCGCACCCAGCGAATTCATCGCCGAACGCGCCGGCGACATCTACTTCTGCGGCTGCAAGCACAGTGCCACGAAACCGCGCTGCGACGGCACACACTCCAAGCTGTGACGCGATGAAGATCACCGACGTCACGCTGACCATCTTCACCTGGGACGGCATTCCCGCCACGGTGTACCACCAGGGATCGCTCGCCTCCTCCACCTCCAATCTCGGCCTGCTCCGCCTCATCACCGACCAAGGGATCGAGGGCCACGCCTTCCTCGGCTCCGCCAGCAATCCCGCGTCCATGGACGGCCCTCAGCTCATTCGCTCGCTGAAGCCGCTGCTCCTCGGCCAGAACCCGCTGGAGCGCGAGCGCATCCATCAATCCATGCGCCTGCTGACCCGCATCGTCAGCTATCGCACCGTCGGAGCAATCGACACCGCGCTCTGGGACCTCGCCGGCAAAGCCGCCAATCTGCCGGTGCACGCCTTGATGGGAACCTACCGCACCTCGATCCCCGCCTATGCCAGCTCCCAGGTGCTGCCCGATCCGGCCGCGTACGTGGACCAGGCCCAGCAATTCAAGGCCGAAGGCTGGAGCGCCTACAAAATCCATCCCCCGCGCGACCCCGACAAGGACATCAAGGTCTGCCAAGCGGTGCGCAAAGCCGTCGGCGACGACTTCCGCGTCATGCTCGATTCAACCTGGTCTTACACCTACACCGATGCGCTGCGTGTCGGCCGCGCCATCGAGGAACTCGGCTTCTACTGGTACGAAGACCCGCTCGCCGACGAAGACATCTACAACTACGTGAAACTCCGCCAGAAGCTCGAAATCCCCATCATGGCAACCGAGTTTCCCGCCGGCGGGCCTGGACACCTACCCCGTCTGGCTGACCGAACGCGCCACCGACTATCTGCGCGGCGACATCCCCAACAAGGGCGGCCTGACCACCATGCTGAAGACCGCGCACCTCGCCGAGGCGTTCGGCGTCAAATATGAAATCCACCACAGCGGCAACTCGTTGAACAATCTCGCCAACCTTCATCTCTGCATGGCGCTCCGCAACACCACCATGTTCGAAGTCCTGCTCCCGCACGGCGCGCACAAATACGGCATGGCGCGCGAGCTCGAGATCGACAAAGACGGCTTGCTCCACGCCCCCACCGGTCCGGGCCTGGGCGCCGACATCGACTTCAGCCTGATCGAACGAAAAACCGAGTCCGTGCTACGCTGACGCCATGGATACCCCGCCCGTTCCCGGCCTGCTTGCCAGCGGCGCCGTTCTTGCCCAGCCGCCGTCGTCCCCCTTCGTGCCCAAAGGGCCTGATCGCTTCATCAATCGCGAGCTCTCCTGGCTCGATTTCAACCACCGCGTCGTGGAAGAGGCGGAGAACCCACGCCATCCGCTGCTGGAACGCGTGCGCTTCATCTCGATCAGCGCCTCCAATCTCGATGAATTCTATTCAGTTCGCGTCGCCGGCCTGATCGGCCAGGCGAAAGCCGGCATCACCGCCCCCTCTCCGGACGGCCGCTCCCCTGCCCAGCAGCTCGCCGAAATCAAGGTGCGCGCCGAGGCGTTGCTGGTCGATCAGCAGCGCGTGTGGACCGAGCTGTCCGAACTGCTCCGCGCTGCCGGAATCGAACTCTGTGATACCTTCGACCTGGAAGGCGAGGATATCGCCTGGCTCAACGCCTGGTTTATGGAACGCCTGTTTCCCGTTCTCACCCCGCTCGCCATCGATCCCGCCCATCCCTTCCCTTTCATCCCCAACATGGGCCTGGTGATGGCACTGCGGCTGCACCGGGCAGATGACGCCACAGCGGTACGCGCGCTCATTCCCTTGCCCTCGCAGGTGGAGCGTTTCATCCGCCTCCCCGCCGCGTCATCGCACAAGGCCATCCGCTTCGTACGCCTGGAGGACGTTGTGGAACGCTGCCTCGGCCACGTCTTCCCCGGCCTGCACATCGGCGGCCACGGCATGTTCCGCCTGATCCGCGATACCGACGTGGAGTTTGAGGAGGAAGCCGAAGACCTCGTCCGCTCCTACGAAACCGCACTGAAACGCCGCCGCCGCGGCCAGGTGATCCACCTCACCATGAGCGCCGGTATGCCCGACGATCTGCGCCATCTCGTGGCCGACGAACTCGATGCCTCGACCGACGAAATCTTCGTCCAGCCCGGTCTGCTCGGCGTCGCCGACCTCCGCCAGCTCATCGTCGATGACCGGCCCGATCTGCTCTTTCCGCCTTATACCCCGCGCTTCCCCGAGCGCATCCGCGATTTCGGCGGTGACTGCTTCGCTGCCATCCGCGCCAAGGACATCATCGTCCACCATCCATTCGAAAGCTTCGACGTGGTGGTCCAGTTCCTCCGCCAGGCCGCGCAGGACCCCAATGTCATTGCCGTCAAGCAGACGCTCTACCGCACCACGCGCGACAGCCCCATCGTCAAGGCCCTGATCGAGGCGGCCGAAGCCGGCAAGTTCGTCACCGCCGTCGTCGAACTGCGCGCCCGCTTCGATGAGGAAACCAACATCAGCCTCGCTCGCACCCTCGAAGCCGCCGGCGTGCAGGTCGTGTTCGGGTTTCGCCGCGCTCAAGACCCACGCCAAGCTGTCCCTGGTCGTGCGCCGTGAAGCAGGGTCCGTGCGCGCCTACGCCCATTTCGGCACCGGCAACTACCATCCGATCACCGCGCGCATCTACACCGACCTCTCCTTCTTCACGACCGATCTGCATCTCACCCGGGATTCCGCGCGGCTGTTCAATTATCTCACCGGTTACGCCCAGCCCGAGCGAATGGACGCGCTCGCCTTCAGCCCGCTGACGCTCCGAAAGACACTGCTCGGACTGATCGATGACGAAATTGCCTTCGCCCACGCCGGTAAGCCCGCCGGCATCTGGATCAAGCTCAACAGCCTGGTGGACGAGGAACTGATCGATGCGCTGTACCGCGCCTCGCAGGCCGGGCGTGAAAGTCATGGGCGTCATCCGAGGCATCTGCTGCCTGCGCCCCGGCGTCCCCGGCCTCTCCGAAAACATCCGCATCAAATCCATCGTCGGACGTTTCCTGGAACATGGACGTATTTGCGTCTTCGGCAACGGCCACGCGCTTCCCAGCCGCCACGCAAAAGTTTTCATCAGCTCCGCCGATTGGATGATCCGCAACATGGATTGGCGCGTTGAAAGCCTGGTCCCCATCCACAATCCTACGGTGCACGCCCAGGTGCTGGATCAGATCATGGTGGTCAATCTGAAGGATTCGATGCAGTCGTGGGAACTCCGCCCGGACCGGCTCCTGGAAGCGCGTCGCTCCAGGACGCAAGCCGGTGTCCGCGCATGACTACTTCATGACCAACCCCTCTTTGTCAGGACGCGGCTCCGCGCTGCACGGGCCGGTCGGCGGTCACGCCGTCGTCGGTCGTGCCGCTCCGCCGCCCCGATCGCGTCGACCAGGACTGATCGGATGACCGCTGGCTCGGCTGAATCGGCGTCCCGCTGCGCCGTGGTGGACCTTGGCTCCAACTCGGTGCGTCTCGTGGTTTACGAAGGCCACCTGCGCAACCCCATGGTCGTCTTCAACGAAAAGGCCGTGCTGCGTCTCGGACTTGGGCTGCAGACCACCGGATTGCTCAACACCGAAGGCATGGACCAGGCGCATACCGTTTTGCGCCGCTACTGGACGATCGCCCAGGCCATGGGCGCCCATGGCATGGACGTCCTCGCCACCGCCGCGGTGCGCGACGCCCGCAACGGGGGTGATTTCGTCAGCGCCTTGCAGCAGGAAATCCCCGGCCTCGCCGTGCGTATCCTCTCCGGCGCGCAGGAAGCCGAACTCTCCGCCGCGGGCCTGCTCTGCGGCATTCCCGACGCCGACGGTCTGCTCGCCGATATCGGCGGCGGCTCGCTGGAACTCGGCCGCATCACGCCGCGGGGTCTTTCCCACAGCCAGACGCTCCCCTTGGGCGTGATCCGGCTCGCCGATCGCGCCGGCGGCGACTCCCGGCGCGCACGCGACATCGTCAGTCGCCGATCTCGAGGCCATTCCCTGGATCGCCGAAGCCGAAAATCGTGACATCTACCTCGTCGGCGGAGCGTTCCGTGCGCTCGCCCGCGTTCACATGCAGCAAGTGGGTTACCCGCTGCGCATGGTTCATCACTACGAAATCGGCCGCGATGAAGCGCAGGAGCTGGGGCGCATGGTGGCCGACGCCGGTCAGCGGGCGCTGGAGCGCATCCCCGGCCTGTCGCGCAAGCGCGTCGAGGATCTGCCCTTCGCCGGCATCGTCCTGCGACGGCTGGTGCGCGCGTCCCGGCCCCGGCCGGGTCGTGTTCAGCGCCACCGGCCTGCGCGAGGGTTGGTACATGCGCCGGCTGAGCAAGGAAATTCGCAAGCAGGATCCGCTGATCGCGGCGGCTGAGCATTATGCGCAGTGGCTTGGGCGCAGCGCCCTCCCTGCCGCCGCACCTGCAGCAATGGACCGCCCCGCTCTTCCCCGACGAAACACCCGCCGGCCCGCCGCCTGCGCGAAGCCGCCTGCTGGATGTCCGATATCGGCAGCCGGGATCATCCGGAATTTCGGTCGGAACAGGCGTTTTACCGCGTTCTGCGTCAGCCGGGCCTCGGCCTGGATCATCACGCCCGCGCCTTCCTGGCCCTTGCCATCGCGCTTCGCTATGAAGCCGAGACGGACGCCGAGTTCCTGCGTCCGGCGCGCCTGCTGCTCGACGTTCGCAGCGCGCATCGCGCCGAGACGCTCGGTTTCGCGCTGCGCCTGGCTTATACGCTTTCAGGCGGAACCACCCAGGTCCTGTCGGCAACATCGATCGCCGTCGAACAGGGTCGGCTCGTGTTGCGGCTTGACCGGTCACACGGCGTGTTCGGCGGCGACAGCGTCTTCCGGCGCCTGGACCGCCTGGCGCAGGCCGCCGGCCTCCGCCCGGAACTCGAACAGGCTATGCCGCTTTTCGCAACACGCGCCCGATCCCTCTCCGGCTCAGGTGAACACCGATAGCCTGGCCGCCGTCGAAGAACCCGCCGGACGCCCCAACGTCATTCCCACGAAACAGCGCGTGAAGAATTGCACGAACCGCCCACCCGTCATTCCTGCGCAAGCAGGAATCCAAAGCAGGACCAAACCCTACCTGCGATCCGTCGATCAACCGCCGCGAGAGCGTGCAACTTCTTCATATGCTCGCAAGTGGAACCAACGAAACGAACGGCTTTTTCGATTCGCCTCCACGACCAGTTTCTCAGCAAACTGCTATACCGGTCTTGCCCCCCCCTCACCCCGCCCTTCGCAACATCCGCTCGATCCACGCCTGGACGGACATGAAGAACGTCGTCAGCACCAGGTAGTACACCCCCGCCGCCGACAGCGCCTCGAAATACCGGAAATTCGCCGACGCCGCCTGGTCCGCTGTCAGCAGCAGCTCCCGCACCCCGATCACCGAAATCAGCGCCGACAGTTTCAGCATCCCGATGAACTGGTTGCCGATCGGCGGAATGATGATCCGCAGGGCCTGCGGCAGCACCACCAGCCGCATGATCCGCCACTCATTCAACCCCAGCGCCCGTGCCGCATCCCGCTGCCCGGATCCCACCGCCTCGATGCCGCTGCGCATGATCTCCGACATGTACGCGCCTTCGTTCAGCCCCAGCGCCAGGATCCCGCACAGCGTCCCCGGCAGCACGATCCCGAACGACGGCAGCACGTTGAACGCGAACACGATCTGCAGCAGCGCCGGCGTGCCGCGGAACAGCCAGATGTAGAACCGCACCAGCAACTGCACCGGCTTGAAAGCCGTCTGCTGCGCCACCGCCAGGATCAGCCCGACGACCAGGCCCAGGACCAACGCTCCCAGGCTCACCTCCAGCGTCATCAGCGCGGCGGAGGCGAAATCCAGGCTGAACAGGTAGTGGAAGAAATAGCTCGGCCGGAACAGCCGCATCCCAATCGCGTCAGAAGATCGAAGCCTGCGGCGGCAGCTTCCACTTCTTCAGCAGCGCGTCATAGCTCCCGTCGGCACGCATCGGCCTGCAAGGCCTTGTTCAGCTCCTCCGTCAGCGCCGGATCATCCTTGCGCAGCGCGATCCCGATCTTGCGTGTTCGCATCGAACGGCGGCCCCGCCAGCTCATACGTGTCCGGCGTTCTCCGCCATCATCGCCGCCACCGTCGCGGTCGAGTTCAGCGCCGCATCCGCCCGGCCCTGCGCCAGCGCCAACGCCACATTCGTGCTGCCCGGCAGCGAAAGCAGCTCGATCGCCGGCTTGCCCGCCGCGACGCACGCCGCGCTCAGCGCCTTCGCCGAGGCCTCGAACGCCGTGCTCACCGGCACCGCGACGTGCAGCCCGCACAGCCCGTTCTGATCCGTCACGTGCTTCGGGTTGCCCGCCTGCACCACGATCTGGTTGCCGACGATCACATACGGAATGAAATCCGCCACCTGTTGCCGCTGCCGGCGTCACGTACATCCCGCTCACGCCCGCATCGATCCGCCCGCCCAGCATCGCCGGAATGATGCCCGCGAAATCCATCGCCAGCATGTTGCTCTGCAAGCCCGATCCGCTTCGCCAGGTCCGCCATCAGATCGACATCGAACCCCGTCGCCTTGCCGTCCTTCATGAACTCGAACGGCATGAACGTCGGCGACGATCCCCACGTCAGCTCGCCCGGATGGACCAGCTTCGGCGCGTCCGCCAGGTGCCAGCGCCACGGTAGCAGAAGCAAACACAGCAACAACCGCCGCAGCATGGTGTCTCCTCTCAGCGATGCCTGTTCGCGGGACGCCTCAGGCCCAGATGGTCCCGCAGCATCGCACCATCATACGCTTTCCGGAACAGTCCCCGCCGCTGCAACTCCGGCACCACCTGCCCAACGAACGCCTCCAAGCCCCCCGGCATCGTATGAAACTGCAGCATGAACCCGTCGCACGCGCCCATCTCGAACCAATGCTGCATCACGTCCGCAATGTCCGCCGCCGTTCCCTTGATCGTCTTCCGCCCGCGCTCGTAGCGCAAATACAACTGCCGCAGCGTCGGGTTCTCCTCCCGGATGATCTTCATGATCCCCTCGAAGAACGCCTTGTGCATGTTGGCGCTCTTCGGCAGCCGCTCCGGCGGGATCGGCTCATCCAGCGGCAGATCGGACAAATCCGCCTCCAGATCCGTGCCCAGCCGGAACCGCCCCACATCCGGATGAATCAGCTCCTGCAGCGCCTGATGCGCCGCTTCCGCCTCCTCCCGCGAGCGCCCCACGATCATCGGCATGCCCGCCAATATCCGCAACTCCTCCGGCGCCCGGCCGTACTTCGCCATCCGGCCCTTCAGATCGTCGTACGACCGCTTCGCGCTCTCCGGCACCGAGTCACTCGCGAACACCACCTCCGCCGTCCGCGCCGCCAGCTCCCGCCCGGTGTCCGATGCGCCGGCCTGAATGATCACCGGATGCCCCTGCGGGCTGCGCGCCACGTTCAGCGCGCCGTGCAACTGGAAATACTCGCCCCTGATGCTCCGTCACGTGCATCCGCGCCGGATCGAAATACAATCCGCTCTCGCGGTCCCGCACGAACGCATCGTCCGTCCCACGTATCCCACAGCGTCTTCACGACATCGACGAACTCGCCCGCGCGCTCATATCGCTCCGCGTGCGGCGCCAGCTTCGCATGTCCGAAATTGCGCGCCGCATAGTCGTTCGCCGAGGTCACGACGTTCCACGCCGCCCGCCCCCCGCTGATATGATCCAGCGAGGCGAACTGCCGCGCCACATTGTACGGCTCGGAAAAACTCGTCGAAACCGTCCCGCCCAGCCCGATCCTGCTCGTCGCACATGCAACCGCCGTCAGCAGCGTCACCGGCTCCAGCGCGTTCATGTACATCGGAAACCGCGACCACGCGTGCAGATTCTCCGTCCGCGCCGCCGGCGTATCCGCCACGAAGAACAGATCGAACAGCCCGCGCTCCGCGATCTGCGCCATCCGCTGATAATGCCGCACATCCGTCGATGCCGCGGCATTCGTGCCCGGATGCAGCCACGACGCCGGATGCGTCCCCGTCGGCTGATCGATCAGCATCGCCAGCGAAATCATGCGCCGCATACGACACCTCCCGTCGCGGCAAACCTGTCATTGCGAGGAACGCCCGCGAAGCGGCGCGAAGCAATCTCCTCCGAGAGTTCGCACCCTCACCGCGACCCCGCGTTCACCACCACGCACTGCTTCGTCATCGCCCGGCTCGCATCGGACGCCAGAAACAACCCAACCTGCGCAATATCCTCCGGCTCGATCGCATCCGGCAGACACTGCCGCGACCGCATCTCCCGGATCCGCGCCTCATCCGGATACCACAGCCGCCGCTGACGCTCCGTAATCACCATCCCCGGCGCGATCGCGTTCACCCGAATCCGGTCCCGCCCCACATCCCGCGCCAGCGAGTTGGTAAATCCCACGATCGCCGCCTTCGCCGCCGAGTAAGCCTGCATCCGCGGCCCGCCCGCCATCCACGCCCCGGAACTCATGTTGATGATCGATCCGCGCCCGAACGCCCGCATCTGCGGCAGCACCGCCTGGGCCGCGAAATACACATGGCGGAAATTCACCGCCATCATCCAGTCGAATTCCTCCGGCTTCACCGCCTCGAAATCCTGCCGCTGATCATTCGCCGCGTTGTTCACCAGCACCGATGCCGGCCCCAGCTCCCGCCCCACAGCCTCCACCGCTTCACGAACCGCACCCACCTCCGTCAGATCGCACCCAACGAACCGAGCACCCGTCGCGTCCCCCAGCGCCCGCCCCGGCTCCTCCTGCACATCAAGGAACGCCACCTGCGCCTCGTTCGCGACGAACGCCCGCACGAACGCCTCGCCGATCCCGCTCGCGCCCCCCGTGACGATAACCACCCGCCCGCGCAGATCAGGATAAATCGGAAAGCTCATGCGATCAGCAGCTCCGTCGTCGGATCGAACAGGCAAATCTTGCGCAAATCCACCGCGAACCGCCCGCGCTCGCCGGGACTCAGCCGCACATCCGGCGCCACCCGCCCCAGCACCTTCTGCTCGCCCATCCGCAGCACCACCACCGTCTCCGCACCCATCGGCTCCGTCAGCTCGACCGACGCATCCAGATGCAGCGCCCCACGCGGATCAGCGCCGAACCGCCGGTACTCCTCCGCAATCGACTCCGGCCGTATCCCCACCACCACCTCGCGCCCGCGCACCGCACCGCCCGCCGCCTCCGGCAGAGGCAGCCGCACATCCCCCACCACCGCCACCGCGCGCCCGTTCTCCCCCTCCACCCTCGCCCGCAGCATGTTCATCGGCGGCGAACCCATGAACCCCGCCACAAACATATTGGCCGGCCGGTTGTAGATCGTGTCCGGATCGGCGAACTGCTGCACCTCACCCAGATGCATCACCGCGATCCGGCTCGCCATCGTCATCGCCTCCACCTGGTCGTGCGTCACGTACACGATCGTCGAGCGAATCCGCTGATGCAGCTCCTTGATCTCCATGCGCATTTCCACGCGCAGCTTCGCATCCAGATTCGACAGCGGCTCGTCGAACAGGAACAGCAGCGGATCGCGCACCAGCGCCCGCCCCATCGCCACACGCTGCCGCTGCCCGCCCGAAAGCTGCGCCGGCTTCCGCCCCAGCAACCCCTCGATCTGCAGCAGCTTCGCCACCTGCTCCACCGCCGCGGCCTGCGCGCGCTTCGGCACACGGCGGCACTCCATCCCGAACGTGATGTTCTGCCGCACCGTCATCGACGGATACAGAGCATACGACTGAAACACCATCGCGATGTCCCGGTCTTTCGGCGCCACCTCGTTCATCACCCGCCCGCCGATCTCGATCGTCCCGGACGTCGGCTTCTCCAGCCCCGCGATGATGTTCAGCAGCGTGGACTTCCCGCACCCCGAAGGTCCCACCAGAACGGTGAACTCCCCGCTTTCGATCTCCAGTTCGATGCCCTTCAGCACCTCCAACTGACCGAACCGTTTGCGCACTTCCCGGATGCTCAGCGCCGCCATCGTTCTACTTCACCGCCCCCGCCGTGAGCCCGCTCAGGAAGTAGCGCCCGCCGAACAGATAAACCAGCAGCGTCGGCAGCGCAGCGATCAGCACCGCCGCGCTCTGCACCCCATACTGCGGCTCGGTCGTGATCGCCGCCGAAAGGCTGATCAGCGCCGCCGTCACCGGCTGCTGCGGCCCCTGAGTGAACGTCACGCCGAACAGAAACTCGTTCCAGATACCGGTGAACTGCCAGATCACCATCACGATCAGGATCGGCGGCGACAACGGCAGCAGGATCCGCCAGAACACCCGGAAGAATCCCGCGCCGTCGATCCGCGCCGCCTTCATCAGGTCCACCGGCACGCTCACGTAGTAGTTCCGAGCGAACAGCGTGGTGAACGCCATCCCCTGCACCACGTGGATCAGCACCAGCCCGGCAATCGTGTTGATCAGCCCCAGGTCGCGCAGCACCACCACCCACGGAAGCAGCTTCATCTGCTCGGGCAGGAAAATCCCCACGATCACGATGCCGAACACCAGATTGTCGCCCGGAAAGCGCCACAGCGCGATCGAATATCCGGCCAGTGCCCCCAGCGCGGTGGACACGATCGTCGCCGGTATCACCAACTCCAGCGAGTTCAGGAAATACGGCTCGATGCCCCAGCAATGCTCCGCCATGCAGAACTGGTCCCACGCCTGCGCGTAATTCCCCCATGCCACGTGCCGCGGCCAGCCGATCATGCTGGTGGACGCAATCTCCTGCCCGGTCCGCAACGAATTGATCACCACCACCGCCAGCGGCACCAAAAACAACACCGCCAGCACCACCAGACAGAGATAGATCAGGGCGCGCTTCATGTCCGCGCCGCCCGTCGCCGGCGCCACACATTATACAAGCCATACGGAATGAATACCGCAAGCATGGCAAGCAGCATCAGCACCGCCGCCGCCGAGCCACGCCCCAGCTCACCCCGCTGGAACATGAAATCATATACCACCACCGCCGGCAGCGTCGTGGAAATGCCCGGCCCGCCGCCGGTCAGCGCCCGCACCAGGTCGAACGTCTTGATCGCGATACTCAACAGGATCACCACCACGGTGACAAAGATCGGCCAGATCGTCGGCAGCACCACCCGCCGATAGGTGCGCCACGGCCCCGCCCCATCGATCTGCGCCGCCTTGATCAGGTCCGCATCAACCGACCGCAGCCCCGCCAGGAACAGCGCCATGGCAAACCCCGCGCCCTGCCACGCGCCCGCCAGGATCAGCGTGTAGATCGCCTTGTCCGGCTGCACGATCCAGTCGAACCGGAAACCGGCCCACCCCAGGTCCTGCACCAGCTTCTGAATCCCCAGGCCCGGATTCAGCAACCAACTCCACACCGTGCCCGTCACCACGAACGACACCGCCAGCGGATACAAAAAAATCGTCCGCAGCACGTTCTCGCCGCGCACCCGCTGATCCAGCAGGATCGCCAGGAACAGCCCCAGCGCCGTGGTCAGCACCACGAACCCCACCCCGAAAATCACCAGGTTGACGTACGCGATATGGAAATTCGTGGTGCGCACCAGCGTGCGATAGTTGCGCAGACCGATCCAGGAATACTCCGGCAGCAGCGTCGAGGGCGTGAACGAAACCCACGTCGTCCACGCCGTGAACAGCACCACGTGCCCCGCCGCGATCACCAGCGGAATCCAGATTGCGAGCTGCGCCAGAACGCCGCCCAGCCGGTCCCGCACCGGCCGGCGCGGAGCAACCCCCGCGCGTGCCGCCCCCAGCGCGGTCGCGCCGGACGCCATCCCCCTAATCCATGCCCTACTGGGCGCTCTCCACCGCCGCGACCAGCCGCTTCTGTCCCTCCGCCGCCGGGATGCTGCTGTTGTGCACGTACTCCGTCAGCACATCGATCATCGCCGCCGTCATCCCGTTCGGCTGCGCCATGTTGTGCGCCAGACTCAGCAGCACCCGGTTCTGCGCGATCGCATTGCGCAAATTCTCCGCCGAGTTCCGCTGCCCCTCCAAAAATCCCGGCGAACTCAGATCCACGTCCGTCCGCGCGGGGATGGATCCGGTGATCTTCGAATACATCTCCTCGACCGAAGGCTGCATCACCAGATCGGCGAACAGCTTCTGCCCCGCTTGCAAATCCGCCGCCTTCTGCTTCCAGAAAATGAAGCAGTCCGCGTTCAGGTCGAAACACGGCGGTCCGCTGTTCTGCGGTGCCGGGCCGCTGGAAAAATCGCTCGGTTTCGCCCCGGCCTTCAGCAGATTGCCCTGCGCCCAGCCGCCCATCAGCACCATGCCCATGTCGCCCTTCATGAACGCCGGCAGGTTCACGCCCCAGCTCTGCGCCGCGATGTTCGGGTTCATCCAATTGGCGAACTTCCGAGTCTGTTCGAACGCCGCCAGCACCTCCTTGCTCTTCAGCGCATCACTGTCCAACTGCATGATCGCGGCGCGGTACACATCCGGACTGATCCCCGCCAGCGCGATCTCGAACTTCATCCCGTCGTCCCAGCGGATGCCGCCATTGGCCAGCGGGGTCATCCCCGCTTCCTTCATCTTCGTCGCCAGCTCGTTGAACTCGTCCCAAGTCGCCGGCGCCTTGCTCAGCTTGGCCCGCTCCATCCCCTTGGCCGACAGGAACAGCGTGTTGATCCGATACACCTGCAACGGCAGCGCGATCCAATGCCCCGCCGGCTGACAGCTCTTCGCCAGCTCCGCCGGCACCTTCGATTCAAACCCCGCCGCCTTCACCCAAGGCGAGATATCCACCGTCGGCGCGATCTTGCTCCACGCCGCGATCTCCGGCCCCTTCAACTGCGAAATCGCCGGCGGGTCGCCCGCCAGGATCTGCGCCCGCAGCTTGTTCATCATCTCCGTCGTGAAGCCGGGCACCGGGTTGTGCTGCCACACCCCGCCATGCTCCTCGAACACCTTGCCCAGCGCCGAGATCGCCTCGCCGTCGCTCCCCGCCGACCATTGCGATATCGCCGTGACCCGCGGCTTCACATCAGCCCCCCGCGCAGTCCACGGCGCGGCCAGCGCGGCGGAGGATGCCAGCAGAGTGCGGCGTGTCAGATGGGGCATGCGTTCCTCCAGTCGCTTCCGCGCTGTTTTCAGCGCGCAATTCAACCCTGGTCTCTACCCGGGCGCCCCAACCCCGGCAAGCGCCATACCCGCCGTTGACACCGGCCGGACCCGCTGCAACCTTCCCGGCAAAATCGCCTGAAAAACACACCAAATATTGGGAGGCCCTCGTACCGATGAAAAAGCCGCCGCACCCCGCCCGCCGCGACATCCTCAAGGCCAGCGCCGGTCTGGGCGCCGCCGCACTCGGCGCCGCCCTCCCGCATCGCCCCGCCACGGCCGCAACTGCCTCCTCCGACGAATCCCTCCGCAAGGCGCTGCTCAAATACCCCGGCGTCGGCAACGGCACCCCCGGCGACGCCGAGTGGCAGAAAGTCGGCGAAATGTGCCTCGGCGCCACCAAGGCCAGCGTCCAGCCCAATGAGTTCAACGGGGTCCAGCTCACCTTCATGGGCCTCAACAACCAGAACCTGCACGACTTCCTGTTCCGCGGCTTCCTGAAACCGTGGGAATCCTACACCGGCGCCAAGATCACCTGGATCGACCTCGCCCAGGCCGACTACAATCCACGCCTCCAGCAGGCCATCGCCACCGGCACCGTCGATTTCGACATCCTCGAGATGGGCGCCCCGTTTGAAGGCGACGTCTGCGGCAAGGGCCTCTCCTCTCCCATGCCGGATTGGGTCGCCAAGCAGATCGACGTGGACGACCTGGTGAACTACCTCAAGCCGCCCGTCGGCACCTGGAACGGCAAGCGCTACCGCGTCACCATCGACGGTGATTGTCACACCATCAACTACCGCACCGACGTCTTCTCCGATGCCGCCCTCGCCAAGGCGTGGAAAGACGAAGGCCACAGCGGCGACTGGGGCCAGCCGAGAACCTGGCAGAAGGTGAATGAGGTCACGAAATTCCTGAAAGGCAAGACCTTCAAGGGCAAGCCAGTCTATGGCTATCTCGACGCGCCGAAGCCCTGGGGCGGCTTCTGCTTCTACTTTGTCGAAGACCGCGCCACCGCCTACGTGAAAATGCCCGGCGACAAGGTCTGGCTGTTCGAACCCGACACCATGAAGCCCCTCGTCAACAACCCCGGCTGGGTCCGCGCCATCCAGGACGTCGTCGATTCACTCCCCTACGAACCAGCCGATCAGCTCAACGCCGATCCCGGCACCACCGCGTTCCAGCAATTCCTCGCCGGCACCGGCTCATTGCTGTCGTGGTGGGGCGACGTCGGCCAGATGGCCAACACGTCGGACAGTTCCGTCGTCGGCAAGGTCATCGGCTTCGACATCCTTCCCGGCTCCGACGAACTCTACAACCGCAAGACCGGCCAGTGGGAGAAACTGTCGCAGCCCAACTTCGCCCCCAACATGGCCTATCTCGGCTGGGGCATCTATGTCATGGCCCGCGTGGACAACGACCCGAAAAAGCAGAAAGCTGCATGGAGCGCCGCGGCACATCTCGGCGGCAAGGACCTTTCACTGTGGACCGTGATGTATCCCTCCGGCTTCCAGGTCCATCGCCAGAGCCACTTCAACATCGATGAATGGCTCGCTGCCGGTTACGACAAGGCCTACATCACCTCCTATCTCAACTCCCAAAAGAACTCCTACAACCACCCCAACTTCACCATCGAGCCGCGCATCCCCGGCATCTTCCAATACTACAGCATCGCCGAGGACGAACTCACCAAGGTCTTCGCCAAGAACATCACCGCCCAGCAGGGCGCCGACAACATCGCCGCCGCATGGGAAAAGCTCACCGACAAGATCGGCCGCCAGAAACAGATCGAACTATACAAAACCTCACTCGGACTCTGAGCACTCGCAAGTCCGCCATCGCGAGGCCCGCGCAGCGGTACCCGTCATCGCGAGGCCCGCGCAGCGGTACCCCGCCATCGCGAGGCCCGCGCAGCGGTACCCCGTCATCGCGACGCCCGCACAGCGGTACCCCGCCATCGCGAGGCCCGCGCAGCGGCACCCTGTCATCGCGACGCCCGCGCAGCGGTACCCCGTCATCGCGAGGCCCGCGCAGCGGTACCCCGCCATCGCGAGGCCCGCGCAGCGGTACCCCGTCATCGCGACGCCCGCACAGCGGTACCCCGCCATCGCGAGGCCCGCGCAGCGGTCACCCCGCCATCGCGAGGCCCGCGCAGCGGTACCCCGTCATCGCGAGGCCCGCGCAGCGGGCCGTGGCGATCCAGGCCCGCCGCACCTCAGCCGCCCCCTACCCAGTCGCGGCGATCCACGCATGAGCGCGCGCATCCGCACTCGATCCCTCTCCCGTGCTCCCGCCAAGGGCCGCGCCCTTATCTGGACTGCCTCGCTCGCGCTCGCCGCACTCTGCGCCCTCCAGGCCGCCAAAAGTGCCGGAGCCGTCTCCATCGGCTTTCCCGACTGGCGCCCGATCGCCTGGGCCTGCCTTCTATGGGCCGTCGCACTCGGCGCTGGCCTCGTCCTCATCCGCGGCGAACGCGGCTACCGCGCCCTCTTCCTGCTCCCCGCTTTGCTCTTCACCATTGCCCTGGTGATCTTCCCAACCTTCTTCGGCCTCTACATCGCCGCGACCGACTGGAATCTCAGCTCCCTCACCGGCGTCCACTTCAACCTCGCCGGCAACTTCGCCACCCTGTTCCACGACTCCTTCTTCTGGAACGCGCTGGGCAACATGGGTTGGTACGTCCTCTCCGTGCCCGTGCAATACGCCATCGCCTTCGGCCTCGCCCTGCTTCTCAACACAGACATCCGCGGCCGCCGCTTCTTCCGCGTCGTCTTCCTGCTCCCCTTCATGCTCAGCCCCGTCGCGGTAAGCTGGATGATCGGCAAGTCCATCATGGAGTTCCGCTTCGGACCCGCCGCAACCCTCGCCCGCATGCTCGGCTGGCAGACGCCTGCCTTCTTCGCCACGCCATGGATCGCCCGGCTCAGCATCATGGCCATGGATTCCTGGATGTGGATCCCCTTCCTGATGGTGCTGCTCCTCGCTGGGCTTCAAGCGCTCCCGCACGAGGTGTCCGAGGCTGCCAAAGTGGACGGCGCATCCCCCTGGCAATCCTTTTGGCGGGTCACCTTTCCCATCATGCTGCCGGTCAGCATCACCGCCGTCATCATTCGCATCATCTTCGAACTCAAGCTCGCCGACATCGTCATCAACGTCACCGCCGGTGGCCCCGGCGGCGCAACCGACACCGTCTCCAGCTTCATCTACCGAGTCTATCGCGACCGCAGCAACGTCGGATACGGCACCCTGCTCGCCGAGTTCTATCTCGTGCTGATCATCGTCTTCGTTAGTATTCTGCTCACCACCTCCACTCGCTGGGCGCGGCGCTTCACATGAAAAAATCACGCATAAACGCAATTCCGGGCCGCGTCCTTATCTACACCGCCCTGCTCTTCTGGACCTTCGTCTCCCTCTTCCCGATCTACTGGACCATCACTACGTCATTCAAACTGGCGGTCGATGTCACCCAGGGTCACCTGGTCCCCTGGATCGACTTCACACCGAAATGGCGCGGCTGGCGGGCCCTTGGCCTGTCGCCCGAAACCATCTTCATCAGTTGGCCCTCACGAGACGAATTCCTCGCCCGCTTCGGCAACAGCGTCATCGCCTCGGCCGGAGCCTCGTTGTTCGCCGTCGCAATCGGCTCCCTCGCCGCCTACGGCCTCGCCCGCTTCGAATACAAATTTGGCCCCTGGCGCAACAAGGACATTTCGTTCTTCTTCCTCTCCCAGCTCATCCTCCCGCCTGTCGTCCTCGCCCTGCCCTTCCTCATTCTCTACAAGGAACTCGTTCTGCTCGATACCAAGGCAGGCCTGATCATGGTTTACATCCTCATGGTCCTGCCCATCGTCATCTGGATCATGCGAGACCAGTTCCTCGCCATCCCGTTCGAGCTTGAACAGGCCGCCTACGTCGATGGAGCATCCTCCTGGGGCGCATTCTTCAGGGTCGTGCTGCCCATCGCTCTTCCCGGCATGGCAGCCGCCTTCATCCTCTCCGTGATACTCTGCTGGAATGAGTATTTCTTCGCGTCCCTGCTCACCAGCACCGATGCGAAAACACTGCCCGTCATGGTCGCCAGCCAGACCGGCTCGCAGGGTATCGACTGGTGGACCATGGCCGCACTCTCCACCGCCGCGATCCTTCCGCTGCTGCTGATCGGCATCTTCCTCGAACGCCTCATCGTGAAAGGCCTCACCGCCGGTGCCATCAAGTAACTCATCATACCCTCATTGCGAGGAGGGCGCGCAGCGCCCGACGCGGCAACCCTGGCCAACCGGCACGACGTCCCCCCACTGTCACTGCGAGGCCCGCGAAGCGGGCCGAAGCAATCTCCTCCGAACCGTCGCACTACCCCAACCGCCCATCCGTCATTCCCGCGAAAGCGGGAACCCAGCGGATTTTCACGCCCTCAGTGGCGATGCCCAACGCGCAATCTCACCACGGCCGCGAACTCCGTCACAGGCTAGAAAGCTGGGAAGCAATCCCGCCCCCCACATGAAACGCCTCTCCATCCTGCTCGCCGTCCTCGGCGTGGGCCTCGGCATCGCCCTCGTGCTCTGGCTCGGCGCCGGCAAGGTCGTGCACGCCGTCACCTCCGTCGGATGGAAAGGCTTCGCCATCCTCGTCTTCTGGCAGCTCATCGTCTTCATCGTGCTCGCCGAGGCCTGGCGTCTCGTCTGCCGCCACGGCCGCTTCGGCGCACTCGTCTTCGGCCGCTTGGTGCGTGAAGGCGGCGCCAACATCTTGCCGTTCTCCGAAATCGGCGGCCTCGCCTTCGGCGCCCGCGCCATCATGCTCACCGGCATCGGCTGGCCGCGCGCCATCGCCTCATCCCTCGCCGATGTCACCGCCGAGTTCGTGGGCGAACTCCCCTTCATCCTCTTCGGCTTCATCATGCTGGTGGCGCGCAATCCGAATTCGTCCCTCACCGGGCCGCTCACCGGCGGCGTCGGCCTGATCCTGCTCGGCGCCGCCGGACTGATCTGGGCCGAAAAACACGCGCATCGCCTGTTCCACGGCCTCGGCCGGCGCATCGCCGCACGCTTCAGCGACAAGGCCGCGCAAGGCGCCGACGAAGTGGAACGCGAATTCAACATCATCTTCAGCAGCGCCCGCCGCCTCGGCGCAGCATCCGGCCTGCATCTGCTCGGCTGGATCGGCGGAGGAGTCACCGTCTGGCTCGCCTACCACCTGCAAGGCGGCCACATCGGCATCTTCGCCGCTATGGCAATCGAGGGCCTGCTCTCCGCCGCGCTCGCCGTCGCCTTCCTCGTGCCCGCCGGCATCGGCGTGCAGGAAGCCGCCTACATCGCCGTCGGTTCGCTGTTCGGCATGCCCGCCTCGCTATCCCTCGGCCTCTCCCTGCTGCGCCGCGCGCGTGACATCGTCATCGGCGCCCCCGCCCTCGTCGCCTGGCAAGTCGCAGAAGCACGCGCGTTGCGCAAACCCCCGACATCCGAAGAACCAGAACCCGCCAATCGTCACCCCCGCACAAGCGAGGCTCCAGCGGAATTCCCGCCGCCACGCTGACACGTTCTTCGCACCGTGCCGAACGCGCGGCCCACCGCAGAGCCGCAGGGAAGTCCGCTCGCGTGGCCCGAATATTCCGAAACTATCTCTGCGTCTCTGCGTCTCTGCGGTGAATCTTCTCTACCCCCCACCTCCGCCGCACCCGGCCACCCGCCCCGCTCCCACCAGCACTCGCCCGTTCCTTGACACCCAACCCGGCACGGACTGACACTGACCAACAACTAAATTGCGGGAGCGAGGCACCAACAATGACCAAGCCACGATCCGACCGCAGCTTGCTCTCACGCCGACACACATTGGCCCTGATCGGTGCCGGCGCCACCATCGCGATCACCCGGCCATCACAGGCCGACACCCACCTAGCGGTGTGGACAGGCTATCCCGAACTCCAGCCTTGGTACCAGGCAGTTGCCGCCGAGTACTCAAAGACCCACCCCGGCGTCACTTTCGAATTCTTCAGCACCTCGCTGCGGGAAGCCGAGCAAAAACTCACCGCCGCCGTGCCCACCGGCACCGGCCCGGACGTCTATGATATCGGCACCAATATCAGCGTGAACTTCATCGATAACAGCCTGATCGATCCGAACCCGCCCGAAATCGACGCGTACCTCAAATCAGGCGGATGGAATAAGTTCCTGATCGACTTCTTCACCTTGAATGGCAAAAGCTACGGCTTGCCGCTGCTCGAAGGCAGCCGCGCCTGCCTCTACTGGAACAAGACGTTTTTCCAGGAAGCAGGAATCGCCGGCCCGCCCGCGACCTTCCCCGAACTGATCGACGACGCCAAGAAGCTCACCAAGATCGACAGCCAGGGCCGAATGACGCGTAGCGGAATCAGCCTGCGGCTGTCCGGCCAGGGCAGCGGCATCGGCGAGAAGTGGCGCTACGTGCTCGAAGCCGCCGGCGGATCGATGCTGGTCCGTACGCCCGACGGAAAGTGGCACAATGGGTACGATAACCAGGCCGGCCGCGATGCGCTGACGTTCTATGTCGATGCTGTGCAGACCTGGCACATCGACGATCCCAGGGTGCCGCACGACGCCGACGCCTTTAGCTCCGGCGCCACCGCCATGCTGTTCCGGGAGGCTTGGGTCATCGGCGACATCCAACAAAAGAACCCCAAGCTCGACTACGGCGTCGTGACAATCCCGGCCTGGCAGGCCGGCGGACCGCACGTGATGATGCTGCAGCCCTGGGGCGTGTACGTGAACGGACAAAGCAGCAACAAGCCCGCCGCGTGGGATTTCGTGAAATTCCTGACCAACGCCCCGAACGGGCTGCGCCTGACCGAAATGACCGGCTGGCTCTCGCCGCGCCAGGATATCGACTGGAAACCGCTGCTCTCCAAGACCCCGCAGTTCGAGGCTTTCGTCTCGCCCCCCAAGGACGTCAAATTCTACGTCGAACCGGTACTGACCCCCTTCGACGAGATCGAGACGCGGCTTTCGGATCATCTCACCGCCGCCTATGTCGATCCGTCGCTGAAGGGAAATCCGCAGAAGATCGCCGATGCGATCCACACCATGGCGCAGCAGACCGATCAGATCCTCAAGGACGCCAAGCTTTACGGCACGGCCTGAGCCCGGGTGTTGCTGCGCGGACGACGCACCAGGTTATGGATTTGGTGCTATGCCATGCTTCTGCCGGTCATGGCGATCTACGCCTATGTCCGCATCATCCCCATCGGCTCGAGCTTTGTGCTCAGCCTCTATGATTGGCGGCTGATCGCGCGCGTCCGTCCGTTCGTCGGGTTGCAGAACTATGTCCGCATGATCGGCGACGAGAACTTCCATATCGCCCTGTGGAACACCACGGTCTATTCGCTCGCCACCGTGCTGATCAGCACCGCGATCGCGCTGCCCCTGGCAGTCATCCTGGCACGCCGCGGCCGATCCTCGGCGATCTACCAGACAATCTATTTCCTGCCCGTGATCACCCCCGTGGTCCCCATGGCGATCGCCTGGAAGTGGATGTACGACTACAACTACGGCCTGTTCAACTACATCCTCTCCTTTGTCGGCATTCCCCCCATCGCTTGGCTGACCAATGCTCACATCGCCCTGTGGGCGCTGATCATCATGGGCATATGGAAGGTCCTGGGCTACAACCTCGTGATCTTCCTGGTCGGCATTCGCAATATCCCGACAAACTATCTGGAGGCCGCAAGCCTCGACGGCGCCACCGAACTCCAGAAATTCTGGCACGTCACGGTGCCGCTGCTGCGCCCCATCCTGCTCTACGTGCTGGTCACCGCGACCATCAGCTCCTACACCGTATTCACCCAGGTCTATGTCATGACACTCGGGTCACAGGCCGCACCGGGCCAGGCGGTGCGCGTGCTGGTCTATGACATCTACCAGAATGCGTTCCAGTATTTCCGCATGGGCTACGCGTCCGCCGAGGCCGTCACGCTTACCTTCATCGCCCTCGCGTTCACGTGGATCCAGTTCCGCGCCTTCCGTGATGAGGCTGCATGAGGCCCGGCCGACACCGCCGGCTGCGCACTCGCATCATCGGCCTGCTGATCCACGCCATGCTGATCGCCGGCGCCGTCTTCATGCTGCTGCCGATGCTGTGGATGCTGGCGACCTCGTTCAAGTTGCCGGGTGAGATCGCGGTCTGGCCGCCGCACCTGCTTCCGCGCATCCCGACCCTGGATAATTATCGCGGCCTGTTCGCCGCGGTACCGTTCGTGCGATTCCTGGCGAACAGCCTCTTCCTCTCGATAACCGCCACAGTCAGCGTGGTGATCACCTCCGCCCTCGCCGGCGCCGTGTTCGCCAAATACCGTTTTCCCGGCCGCTCCATCCTGTTCATGCTCGTGCTGGCAACGGCGATCGTGCCCTTCGAGGGCTACATGATCCCGCTCTACATCCAGCTCGTGAACATCCACTGGATCAACACCTACCAGGCGATCATCCTGCCGACTTTGGTCATGAGCTTCGGCATCTTCCTGATGCGACAGCACGTCGCTTCGGCGATCCCCGACGAGCTGATGGAAGCCGCACGGGTGGACGGCGCCAGTGAGTGGTGGACCTTTCGCCGCGTCCTGGTGCCGCTTTCAGGCAATGCCCTCAGCGCAATCGGCATCCTTGCTTTCATCCAGGGCTGGACCGCATTCATCTGGCCGCTCCTCGTGGCGAACAATCAGCTTCTGTTCAACACCGAGGTCGGGCTCAGGGCCTTCCAGTTCCGCTTCAGCACGGACTACGGCAAGCTGATGGCAGGCTCCACCATCAGCACCCTGCCGATGCTGATCATATTCCTGCTCTTGCGCCGCCGGATCATCGAAAACATGGCACTGACGGGAATCAAGGGATAATTGGCCCAGGCTGGGTTCCTGCAGAGACACTCTTACTGAGAGCAACGGGGCGAGAGGAATTTTGACGAACCGCAAAACTTGTTCCCAGACATGTGATTCACACGCATGGGACGTTTCGTTACAATGAACAGGGGTTTAGTTTCAACACCAGCCCCACGATGCGGTTTGCATCGAAATCGGAAGGAGGTTCTCCCAATGGGAAAGAATGCCTTGATCGCAGCAGCCTTCGCGGGGGGGGCTTCTAGCGCTTACCAGTATTCCCGCCGCTAACGCCGCATACACCGTTACCTTCAGTCAGGTCGGACCTGATGTGGTTGCAACCGGAAGTGGAAGCATCGATCTTACGGGCCTCAACTTTTCCGAAACTAGTAGCAACAGCGCGAGCCTTCTGCCAAATGCTGCCACTGAGTTCACGGGACCCGCGTCTCCAACCCTTACCGACCAGTATGACACGTTGGTATCTGGGCCCAATAGCTGGGGAACCGGTGGCGCTGCTTTTCCGACGAGTGGTAGCGGGGACGAAGTCGGGATCGATGGCGGTGTGTTCCTTTTCGTGCCGGCGGGCTATGTTTCCGGTGCGCCTCTGACGGATACAGCGACCTACACAGGTCAGACGCTTGCCAGCCTGGGGCTGACGACGGGAACCTACACATACACATATCCTGCAGATACGTTCACGGTGCAGGTCGAATCTCATGGCCCGTCCGTGCCTGAGCCGGCGAGCTTGGCCTTGCTAACGACTGGCCTTCTCGGCCTTGGCTTCGCCCATCGCAAGACCTGACGGAACTCGACTCCCGCTTCAACCGATCTTGTGCACCCACGCAAGATCGGTTGAGCGCCCCGCCGAAGTCCCTTCCGCCACGGCGTTGCCCGTACATCAGTGATCCACGACTGCGGCTCTCCGTTTGGGGCATGGTAACAAAACGCCGTTTATGAGAACCAATGCTACGTGCGAAGGCGACTCCTCTGCGTCCCTGCGGTAAATCGTTCTTCCCTACGTCCATCAACAGGAAATCACGGCGGATCGCCCCGCAGCCTTCCAAACGAGCGCCTAGCTCGCCGAATTTCATCCGACCCGCTGCCGCCTCTATGGGCGTTGATCATCGTGGCCGTTGGCTATAGTCTGATGATCTTCCGGGTCAGCATTCGTATCACCGCAACGGACTATCTCGCGGCCGCAATCCTGGACGGAGCGATGGGACTTCCGCAATGCTGATTACGCCTTGACCCAAACGCCACACCGCCCATGACCCACAACATCGCCCTCTTCCTCGCCGCTGCCTTCGTCCTCGCGGCAATCCCCGGGCCCGGCATGCTCTACGTCGCCACGCGCACCATCGCCGGCGGGCGCCTCGAAGGCATCGCCTCCAGCCTCGGCAACGCCATCGGCGGCTTCGTGCACGTCATCGCCGCCGCGCTCGGTCTCTCCGCCATCATCCTCGCCAGCGCGCAACTCTTCACCGCTTTGAAAATCGTCGGAGCGCTCTATCTCATCTGGCTCGGCATCAAGACCCTCAGAACGGCCCGCGCCCACACCGCCGAAACCATGCAACAATCACCGCCCGACTCCCCCGGCATCGCCAAAGCCGTCCGCGAGGGCATCGTTGTCGAAGCAACCAATCCGAAAACCGCTGCCTTCTTCCTCGCCTTCCTCCCCCAATTCGTCTCACCCGAAAGCGGCCACCTCGTCCTGCAATTCCTTATCCTCGGTGCCATCTCCGTCAGCCTGAACACCACAGCCGACCTGATCGCCGTCCTCGCCGCGAGCGGCTTCCGCTCGCTCCTCCATCGCAATGCAGAACTGATGCGCCGCTTCCGTCAGACCTCCGGCGGCATCCTCATCGCCCTCGGCGCCGGAACCCTCCTCGCCCGCCGTCCATCTTGATCAAAACTTACCCCCAGAATCCGGAGTCTTGCACAAAACTCCCCAGGCAGCCTGGGGATCGAGCGGATGTGCCAGCTCGGCGGTGTCAGCCGATGCGGCTATTACCGGGCCTGGGCGGCCTCGGCGCCGCGCGAGGCGGACACCGCGTTGCGCCACACCATCCAACTGCTGGCGCTGCAACACCGCCATTACGGCTACCGGCGGATCACCGCGCTGCTGCGCCGTCAGGGCGAGGTGGTGAACGCCAAACGAGTGCGGCGGCTGATGCGCGAGGACAACCTGCTCTGTGTCTCGCGGCGGAGTTTCGTGCCGGCGACGACCGAACTCGCGCCATCGCTGGGAGGTCTATCCCAACCTGGCGCGCTGGATGGTTCCAACAGCGATCAATCAGCTCTGGGTGGCCGACATCACCTATGTCCGGCTGGCCGAGGCGTTCGTTTATCTGGCGGTGGTGCTGGACGCGTTCAGCCGCAAGGTAGTGGGCTGGGCCTGGCGGATCATCTGCGGGCGAGCCTGACGCTGGAGGCCTTGGAGATGGCGCTGACCAGAAAATTCCCCCCTCAAACGGTTAATGTTGACCAACAACAACCCCCCGAAATCGTTAATGTTGTCCAAAAACTCCGCCCCCGAAATCCCCCCTCTTGCACAACATTTCCTACCGCCGCACCGCCATGCGGATCGGCCCCTCCCGTCTCCCATGCGTGAACTGGTCCACCACCGCGTTCCCGCTCTCCATCAACCGAACGGCGTCCCCTCCCACACGATCCGCCCCTCGTACAGCATCGCGATCCGGTCCCCGATCCGCCGGGCACTCGCCATGTCATGCGTGATCGCCACCGCCGTGCTCCCCAGCCGCTTCACGCAATCCACGATCAGCCCGTCGATCACCGCCCCCATGATCGGGTCCAGCCCGGTCGTCGGCTCATCGAAGAACAGGATATCCGGCTGAGACGCCACGGCCCGCGCCAGAGCCACCCGCTTCTGCATCCCGCCCGACAGCTCGGCCGGATAAAGCCTTGCCACATCAGCCCCAAGGCCCACCTGCCCCAGGTAGTCCTCCGCCTTCACCCGGGCCTGCCGTCGGGAAATCGCCCGCCTTGCCAGCAGCCCGAACGACACGTTTTCCCAGACCGGCAGGCTGTCGAACAGCGCCCCGTTCTGAAACAGCATGCCGATCTGGGACCGCACCGCCTCCCGAGCCGATCGCCTCATCCGCAGCACGTCCCGCCCGTCGATCTCGATCACCCCCGCATCCGGCTCGATCAGCCCCAGGATGCATTTCAGCAGCACCGATTTGCCGGACCCGGATCCCCCGATCACCACCAGCGACGTGCGAGGCATCACGTCCAGGTCCAGCCGGTCCAGCACCACCTTCTCCCCGAACCGCTTGCACAGGCCGCGGATGCGGATTTTCGGCCCCACCCCACTCATCGCGTGAAGAAGATCTCGGTCAGGATGTAGTCGAACGCCAGGATCAGGATGGACGCCGTGACCACCGCCGAGGTCGTCGCGGCCCCCACCCCTTGTGCTCCACCCCTGCTCCGATACCCCTGGTAGCAGCCGAGCAGCGCAATCAAGAACCCGAACACCGCGGCCTTCACCAGGCCGGACACCACGTCCCCCGCCCGCAAGAAGCCGAACGTGTTCGCCAGGTACGCCGACGGGCCGAACCCCAGCTTCACGCTCGCCACGATGAACCCGCCCATCACCCCCAGTATGTCGGCCACCAGCACCAGGAACGGCAGCGCGATCACCCCCGCCAGCAGACGCGGCGCGACCAGGTATTTCATCGGGTTGGTCGAAAGCGTCTCCAGCGCGTCGATCTGGTCCGTCACCCGCATCGTGCCGATCTCGGCCGCGGTCGCGGCCCCGATCCGCCCGGCCACCATCAGCCCCGCCAGCACCGGCCCCAACTCCCGCGTGATCGAGATCACCACCACGTTCGCCACCGCACTGCTCGCGTTGAAGCGCGAAAACCCCGTGTAGGTCTGCAGCGCCAGCACCATGCCGGTGAAGATCGCGGTCAGCGCCACCACCGGCAGGCTGAAGAACGCCATCTCGATCAGCGCGGCCACAAATGCCCGCCAATACAACGGCGGCCGCAGCACGTGCCCCGCGCCCGAGGCCCCGAACAGCGTCAGGTCCCCCGTGGCACGGCAAAACCCGATCGCGCCCCGCCCCAGGGCCGCCAGGCTATCCAGGATCGCGTTCACCTTAGAGCGTGATGACCGGAGGCGGCATCGCCGGAGGTCTGAATCACGCTCTCAGACAACGGCCGATAGACCCGATGGAACCGCCGCCCCAATGACGTCAGCACCTCGTACCCATTGGTCCCCGCGTCCCGGGCGACATCGTCCGGCGTCCGCTCCGGGCCGAGCAACTCCAGCCATTCGCCGACACGAACGCCCGGGTGCTCCGTCACATCGAATGTGGCGAGGTCCATGGAGACACGCCCTACCAGCGGGACCGCCCGCCCGTCAAAGAACGCACTCCCCCGATTGGAAAGCGACCGGTGCCAGCCGTCCGCATAGCCGATTGCGGCGGTGGCGACGCGGCTGACCCGCCCAGCCGTCCAGGTCGCATTGTAGCCCACGCTCTCCCCCGCTCCGATCTCCCGCACCGCCAGCACCCGGACCCGCAAACGCACCGTCTGGCGCATCGGGTTCGCCCGATCCGGCGTGGGATTGATCCCGTACAGCGCCGCTCCCGGCCGAGCCAGATCCGACCCGAATCCCTCGCCCAGGAACACCCCCGAGGAATTCGCGAAACTCCGTGGCGCATTCGGCAGCACGGCACAGGCAGCCGCAAACCGCTCACGCTGCACCTGATTCAACCGGTTCTCCGGCTCCTCCGACGAAACCAGGTGCGTCATCACATACCGCAACTCGATCCCCGCCAGCCGCTCGGGTTCCCGCGCCAGCACCGCCACTTCAGCCGGAGACAACCCCAGACGCGCCATCCCCGTATCCACGTGCAGCATCGCCGGCAGCGCCCGACCCAACCGTCCGGCCAGTCCGGCCCACGCCTCGACCTCGCCCACTGACCCCAGCGCCGGCACGATATCCGCCCCGGCCAATTCCTCCGCCGATCCCGGTAGCAACCCGTTCAGCACCCCAAGGAACGCACCCGGCAGCAGCGGCCGCAACGCCAGGGCCTCCTCCGGCAATGCCACGAAGAAGTGCCGGCATCCGGCCCCCAGCAGCGCCGGAGCCACCTGCGCGGCTCCCAGCCCATACCCGTCAGCCTTCACCACCCCGGCGACGGCGCCCCACGGATGCCGCTCGCACAGCATCCGCCAGTTCGCCACCACGGCGCCCAGATCGACCTCCAGTTCCGCCCCGGCCGTCATCTCTCCGCGTCCTCCGTGGAGGCCTCCGCGCTCTCCGTGTGGACCCTCCTGCTTCTCCGTAACCTCCTCAATCATCCCCGCTATGCGCCTGATCCAGATCAGCATACCGCGTGAACTCAGCCTCGAAGAACAAGTCAATCTTCCCCGTCGGCCCATGACGTTGCTTTCCGATGATCAGTTCCGCCCGGTTATGCACCGCCTCCATGTCCCGCTGCCACTTCTCGTGCTGGGTATGGAACTTGTCGTCGGAGTCGAAGGCCATCTGTTTCGGCTCCCGCTGCTTCAGATAATACTCATCCCGATAAATGAACATCACACTATCCGCGTCCTGCTCGATCGTCCCCGACTTCCGCAAATCCGCCAACTGCGGCCGCTTGTCCTCCCGGCTCTCCACCGCCCGCGATAGCTGGGACAGCGCCAGCACCGGGACCGACATCTCCTTGGCGATCGCCTTCAACCCCTGGGTGATCTGGCTGATCTCCAGCACCCGGTTCTCCGGCTTCGTGCCCGCGGACGGCCGCATCAACTGCAAATAGTCGATCACCACCAGCGCCAGCCCCTTGGTGCGCTTCAGCCGCCGGCACCTTGTCCGCAACGCCGAAAGCGTGATGGCCGGCGTGTCGTCGATCTGGATCGGCAAGCCGGCGATCAGCCGGCTCACCTGCACGAACTTGTCGAAATCCCGCTGCCCGATCTCGCCCCGTCGGATGCGGTCCCCCGAGATCCGCGCCTCCTCCGAAAGCAGGCGTGTCGCCAACTGCTCCGCGCTCATTTCCAGCGAGAACACCGCCACGCACTGCTTCGCCACCGCGTTCGAATCGTCCCGCCTCGCCTCCTCATGCAGCGATTTCGCCGCCCCGAACGCCACCTTCGTCGCCAGGGCCGTCTTTCCCATGCCCGGCCGCCCGGCCAGGATCACCAGGTCAGACGGATGCAGCCCGCCGGTCTTCGCATCCAGGTCGCGCAGCCCCGTCGTCAGGCCCGAAACATGGCCCGACCGGTGAAATGCCCGCTCCGCCCCCTGGATCGCCTCGGTCAGCGCACGCTCGAAACTGACAAACCCCCCGCCGGTCCCGCCATCCGTCGCGAGCTGGAACAGTTGCTGTTCGGCCGCCTCGATCTGGGCCGTCCCGTCCAGCTCGGGCTCGGCGCCGAACGCGTTGTTCACCACCGTCTCGCCCACATCGATCAACTGCCGGCGCAGCCAGGCGTCGTGAATCGCCTTGCCGTACTCCCCGGCGTTGATGATTCCCACCATCGCGCTCAGAAGCTGCCCCAGATAGGCGACGCCCCCGACCTCCTCCAGCGCGCCGGAATGCTCGAATTCCGCCTTCAGCGTGATCGCATCGGCCAGTTGCCCGGCCTCGATCCGCCGGGAAATCGCCTGGAAAATCCGCCCATGGATCGGGTCGGCAAAGTGCTCCGGGATCAGGAACTCCGAGACCCGCTCATACGCCTTGTTGTTCGCCAGCAGCGCCCCCAAAAGCGCCTGCTCCGCCTGCAAATTCGAAGGCGGAAGCCGCTGGGAAAGTCCAAATAGCGGTGCATCGATGGAATTCACCGGGTCGTCATACAACTGCCACCAAGCCGGCGCGCCTGTGGATTAAGGTGAATATCGGGGACGGCTTACCGGACCGGCAAAATCACCCGACTCGGCCGAGTTGCGTCCATGAACACTGTGTTGATCGCCACCCGCTTGCAGAGCGCGGCTCCCTCCGGCTCCCCCGTGTTGGGATTGACGTCGAACTTCGGGAAATTGCTGGACGACACGTCCAACCTGATCCGGTGGCCGGGCAGGAACAGGTTGGCCGTCGGAAACAGTGTGATCCGAATCGCCACCACCTCCCCAGGCTTCGCAAAGCGCCCTCCCGGCGCCAGCGCGTAGCGCAGCCGCACGATCCCGTCGGTCAGGTTCATGGCATAGCCGCGTGGATAATCCGCGCTCGGCGGATGCACATCGACCAGCTTGGCCGTGAAGTCTGTGTCCGGGCCATCGGTCGCCACGAACAGCTCGGCTTCGACGGGCCCGGCGATCTCAACCGCCTCGGTCAGCCTCTCGGTCTGGAACACCAGCACATCCGCCCGCGACGCCAGCGGCAGATAGGGCGGCGAGCAGCCGAAGAAGCCTGAACCCTCCGTCTGGTCGAAAGCGCCTGCGGTCGCCACCGGCTCCAGCGAGGAGAACGCACCCCCGATCGTCGGCACCGGCCGAGCTGGATCGAACTGATAGCTCAGCGACCCGCTCGTTCTTGGAGCCGCCGGGTCGAGCCGGCCGTCAGGGTGGAGGTGGAACTCCTCGAACCGTGTGCCGGGCAGAGGCCAGTCGTCACCCGAGACCCACCGCCCGCCATGATCGAGGTGTCCGGACGGCGTGCGGCGGCCCGACCCGCCCCCCATCACGAACACCCGGACGCGCGGCTCATCGTAACCGGCGCCGTGCACCACGTGATCGAAGAACCGCAGCCGGTAGGCCCGCCAATCCCCCGCCCAACTGTCCAGCGGGGCGTCGGGGCCGAAATCCACGTCCCCGATCACCCGGTCACTGCGATCGCCATGCGTCCACGGCCCGAGGATCAGCCGCTGCGGCCCCCGCCCGGCATCCCGCAGCCCGGTATAATTGCTCGCTGCTGTCAGGGTGTACGGGTCGTACCAGGACGAAAGATGCACGCAGGCCGCTCGGCTGTAAGACGGGTACCACCCCTCCGCAAAAATCCCCGGCTTCTGCCAGTATTCGTCGAACGGCCCGTGATGCCACTGCTCCAACAAATAGGCCTCGTAGTCCGGATGGTGCCGCAGCGGAGAATGCCCCTTCTTCCACGGCATCCGAGCGAACCAATCGCGGATATCCTCGGCCTCCAGCGCGGCTTTCATCACCGGATCGGCCACCGCCTCGGGCGAGGCGATCGCGTTGCGGAACGCCCAGGTCGCCTGCTTCAGCTCGAACGCGCCCGATTGCCTGATGCCCGAGCGCCACGCGTTGGAAAATCCGCCGCAGTCCAGCACCTGAGCGACCACCCCGGGCGCGTCCAGGCACCCCAGCGCCGCCTGGGTATGCGCCGCATAGGACAGGCCCATGGTGCAGATCCGCCCGTCGCACCAGCTTTGCTCTCGCAGCCAGGCGCAGGTGTCGTAGCCGTCCTCCGCGTCGGACAGGTACTTCACGAACCGCCCCTCCGAGCCATACCGTCCCCGCGTGTCCTGGAACACCACAGCATAGCCATGCACGGTGAAGTATCCGGCCAGTGCCGCCCGGCTGATCGGCGCGCGGTCGTTCGCGGTGATCTCGCTCCGGCTCGGCAGGTGCCGGCCATAGGGGGTCCGCTCCAGCACCACCGGAAACGCCGCCCCTTCGGACGGCACATACACGTCGGTGGCCAGCCCGACGCCGTCGCGCATCGGCACCAACAGCGTCTCCGGCATGCGCCACCCCCCACTTATGATCGTGCCGACCTAACAACGCCCGGGCAGCGCCGGCAACCGGACTTGAGCATGCACCGCCCGGATGACACGCTCACCCATCCAGGACCAACGGGGAAACGCGAATGACCCTCATCACCCGCCGACGCTCGCTTGAACTCGCCACGGGCCTGGCCGCGACCTCCGCCCTCGGACTCCGCCCGGCCGCCGGCGCAATCCCCGCGGCCGACGTCCAGCCTCCCTCATTGCCGATAGAAAACGGCGCCGGCCTCCATGTCCTGCGTCCCACCAAATACGTGGACCCCGACGAGGCCATCTTCCTGGAAAATACCCGCAAATTCACCGACCAGACCCACGTCCCGGTCAAAGTCGATTTCGTCAACTGGCCGGACATGCCGACCCAGACCGCAATCGCCGCCAACACCAATGCGGGGCCCGATATCATCATCGGCTTCGGCCCCGACCCGCACCTGTTTTCCAGCAAACTGATCGAACTGAGCGACATCGCCGAATACCTCGGCAAGCGCTACGGCGGCTGGTACAACCTCGCCGAGCTCTACGGCCGCAAATGGAACACCAACAACTGGATCGGCCTGCCCATGGGCGGATCGACCGGTCCCTGCGTCTATCGCAAATCCTGGGTCAAGCAGGCCGGCTTCGATACCATCCCCTCCGACCTCGATCAGTTCCTCAAACTCTGCCAGGGGCTGAAGAAGATCGACCACCCCTGCGGTTTCGCCCTCAGTCACGCCGTCGGCGACGCCCCGGGCTACGCCAACTGGCTATTGTGGTCGCACGGCGCCTACCTGGTCGATGAGCAGGGGAAGGTCGCGCTCGACAGCCCCGAAACCCGCAAGGCCATCGACTATGCCCGGGAAATGCAGCCGACCATGATCTCGGGAACCATGGCCTGGGACGGTGCCAGTAACAACAAGGCCTTCATCGCCGGGCAGATCGGCCTGACCCAGAACGGCGTCTCCATCTATTACGTGCTGAAAAACTCCAAGGACAAAGACCTTCAGGAGCGGGCTGCGGATACCAACCACGCGGTGATGCCGCTGGGAGCGGCAAAGGCCGCGCCCAAATCCGCCCTCACCCTGAACGCGATGGTCTTTCACTACACAAAGTATCCCAACGCGGCGAAGGAATACCTGCGCTTCATGATGGAGGCGCCGCAGTACGACCCGTGGCTCACCGGCTGCCTCGGCTACTGGTGCCAGCCGCTCAAAGCCTATGCCGCCAGCGAAGTCTGGACCTCAGACCCCAAGATCGCCGTCTATCGCGACGCCCTCAGCACCGCCTATTACGACGGCTACAAGGGGCCCATCACCGCCGCGGCCGGCGCCGTATTAGACAACTGGGTGCTGGTGGACATGTTCGCCAAGGCCGTGACCGGGGCGGCCACGCCGGACGCCGCCTTGCAGGACGCAGTGCGCGCGGCCAAGCGATACTACAAGTCCTGAACCCCCGGGGGCCAGGAAACCTGCGAAGCACCTGAACGTCCGTGCCCCCAGAGGCCTCACCCCAGCTACCCGGACGCCTGCGCGCCAGCCCTGGCCAGCGCCTGAACCGCCTGATGCGCGGTTCCGTCCGCAGGGTCCGCGCACACCTCTGGTTCCCTCACGTCCCCCTGTTCCTGCTCATCGGCTGTCTCGGGCTGCTTCAGCTCCGCCATGCCGAGGACCTCGGTCTGGCACACCATCTCGCAGCCCCCGACCTCGTCGCTCTCTCCAGGAACGCGGTCGAATTCCGTGATCCGCGGGGCGCCCAGCGCCACCGCCGGCGCATTCCTGGTGCTGATGGCGTTCGGTCTGCTCACCCGCTCCCGTCTCGCCTGGGTCATTGCCCTGCTTGCCACCGCCGTGAGCATCGTGCTCATCTGGCTGGTCTGGCCCGGCGCGCCGGAAGCGAAAACCGGGCTGCTCGGCTTCAATCTCTTTGTCCTGATGGCGTTGCTGCTGTCGGGCCGAGCGTTCTCCCGCTCCAGCCTTGCCACCGCCACCCTGTTTGCGGTCGCCAGCATCGCCTTGCTGGCCGCCTACGCCGTGCTCGGCTCGTATCTTCTCGGCGCCGGCTTCACTCCGCCCGTCACCGACCTCGTCACCGCGTTCTATTACGCCGTCGTGACAATGACCACGGTCGGCTATGGCGACATCGTCCCCAAGACCAACGAGGCGCGCTTCTTCGCCGCCTCTGTCATGATCCTCGGCATCACTGTCTTCGCCACGTCGATCAGCGCCCTGCTGGTGCCGCTGATAAACCGCCGCATGGAAACCCTGCTCGGCGCAAGGGAGAGAACCGTGTCACGCAGCAACCACTACATCATTGCCGGAGACAGCTCTCTGGCGCGCAACACCCATAAGGAACTCGTCCAGCGCGACCACAAGGTCACCTTCATCCTGCACCAGATGCCAGCAGCGGGCTGGGAGGATCAGGACGTGGTGATCGGTGATGCCAGCGATCTCGACGTGCTGCGCCGCGCCGATGCACCCGCCGCCCGGGCCGTTCTCGCGCTGGGCGACGACGATTCCGAAAACGCCTTCGTGGTGATGGCGGCGCGGGAACTGTCGGAGAAGCTGCAAACCGTCGCCGTTGTAAACGACGGCCGCAACATGGAGCGGGTCCGCCGCGTCCGCCCGGACGTCGTCATCGCCCCGCAGGTCCTCGGCGGCGAACTGCTCGCCATGGCCCTCTCGGGCGAAACCATGGACAGCAAACTGCTGATGCAGCGCCTACTCCGGGTTGCGGGCTAATTTTCCAGCACCCCGTGCTGCCGGAGAAACCCCAGCAGCGGCAGCAACGGCAGGCCGAGGATCGCGCTATGCTCGCCCTCGATCCGCTCGAATAGATGGACCCCGAGCCCCTCCAGCCGATAGGCGCCCACGCTGCTCAGCACGCGATCCCCCTCGGACGCAAGATAGGCGTCCAGGAACGCCTCCGAGAACATCCGCATGCCGAGGCGAGGCTGCGCCAGGTGCTGCCAGACGCGCTGCCCCCCGGCAAAGCACAGCACCGCCGTTGCCAGCACATGCGTCCGGCCCCGCAATGCCAGCAGTTGGTCCCGTGCCGACGCCAGATCGCCCGGCTTCTCGAACCACGCCTGCTCGCAAACCAGGATCTGGTCAGCGCCGATCACCACGGCATCCGGGTGCCGGGCTGAGACCCGGCGGGCCTTCATCTCCGCCAGCCACATCGCCGTCTCGCCGGCGCTGGCCCCCTCGGCTGCCGCGGCAGCGCGTGCTCCCGCCTCGTCTACCGCGGCGGCTCCACAGCGAACCGCAGGCCCGCGTCGCGGAGCAGGGCGGCCCGGGCCGCTGATGAACTGGCGAGGACCAGAGCAGGGGCCTCGCGCTGGATGGTGGCGTCCGCGAACGGGTCGGCTATCATCTTCGTTTCGGGTCAACCGGCAGCAGGAGATCGATCATGGCACCATCCCCCGGCGAAACGCACCAACTGGTCGCCGTGTTCGAGACGCACGAGCGTGCCCGAGCGGCTTACGATCAATTGCGGCACGAGGGCACCCCTTCTTCCGAGATGCAAGATCCTCGATGAAGGCCAGATGACTGGCGATGGGGAGTCCGATGGGCGGGACAACCTTTGGGAGTCGATCCGCCACTTCTTCCTGCCGGCCGAGGATGCCGGCGCCTATCACGAAGGCGTCACCCGCGGCCACGCCGTGCTGTTCGTTCGTCCTCGCCCGCAGGAGCGGGACCGCATCGTCGCGGTCCTGGAGAGTTTCGAACCGATCGATTTCGACGCCCAACTGGAGACCTGGCGCAGCGAAGGGTGGACGCCGATCCCGCGGGAGGTCATGGGCCCCGCCGCAACCCGGGTGACGCTATCGCCCGGCACCAGGGTACGCGGCTACGTCCGGCAGGGATAACCTATGGCCGGCTGGAGGTAGCCGCGGAGCCGATGCACCGGTCCAGATCGCGGCGCAACGCGATAGCCTCGCCCACCGAGAGCTCGAAGAACATTCGCCGGGCCGAACCGTCGGGCCGATCCCGCCTCAGGCGGATAAAAATCGCCCCGGGTACCGCCTGCACGGAAAGTTGGCTGGCTTCGGTATCGACATCAATGACAGGAACCAACTCGGACATGCGCGGGCCCCTTGCTCACGGTTTCGCGAGCTTGGCACAGCGTCGTCCGGAAGACAATGAAAGATGCGAGGTGCGTCGTGGGATTACTCGATAAGCTTTGGGGAGCGGCCCAGTCTCAGCTCAACAATCAGCAGACCAATCTGGTGCAGACATTGCTGTCCTCGCTTGGAGGACAAGGGGGCGGCGCGGGTGAGGCCAACGGTCTTGCCGCGATCGTCTCAAAATTCCAGGGCGCTGGCCTGGGCAACGTCGTGCAATCATGGATCAGCAATGAGCAGACCAATCAGAGCGTTACGCCGGACCAGGTACAGAACGCTCTCGGGGACCAGCATTTGGACCATGTGGCACAGCAGACTGGCCTGTCGAAGCAGGCGATCCTGGGTCAGCTCGCGACCCTGCTGCCGCAGGTGATCGATGCCCTGACCCCGAACGGCCAGGTTCCCCACGGTCCGGCGGGAAGCGGAGCACCGTCCGGGCAGGCAGACCAGGGCGGCACCATCGAGGTCTGAGCCTCGTCCGCCGGGCCGTCAGGAGATGGCTTCGGTGGAGCGTGCGATCTGCCGCAGCAGGTATTTCTGTATCTTCCCGGTGGACGTCTTCGGGATCTCCTGGAACACGAACCGCCCTGGCACCTTGAACCTGGCCAGATGCTCCCGGCAGTAGCGCCCGCAACTCCTCGGCCGTCGCCGTCATGCCGGGCTTCAGTTCGATGAAGGCGCACGGGAGTCTCACCCCATTTTGCGTCCGGCTGCGCCACCACCGCCGCGCTCAGGATCGCGTGGTGCCGGTACAGCACATCTTCCACCTCGATGGATGAGATATTCTCCCCGCCCGAGATGATGATGTCCTTGGACCGGTCCCGGATTTTCACGTAGCCATCCGGCTGCATCACCGCGAGGTCCCCGGTGTGGAACCAGCCGCCCGCGAAGGCGGCCTCGGTCGCCTTCGGATTCGACAGATAGCCCTTCATGGTGACGTTCCCGCGGAACATGATCTCGCCCATGGTTTCCCCATCCCATGGCACGGGATTCAGGGTTTCGGGGTCCAGCACCGGCATGGCGTCCTGCATCGGTGCCCGCACGCCCTGCCGGCCATTGCGTTCGGCCCGTTCCCATAGGTCCAATTGCTGCCATTCCGGCTTTTTCTGACAGAGCGCGGCCGGGCCATAGGTTTCTGTCAGCCCGTAAACATGGGTTAGCTGGATGCCGGCCTCCTCGGCGCCCTCGATGATCGCCACCGGAGGCGCCGCACCGGCGATCTGGCCCAGGATGCGGTGATCCACACCCGCCCGCAGCTCGGCCGGGGCGTTGATCAGCGTGGCATAGACGATCGGGGCGCCGCACATATGGGTCACGCCATGGGCACCGATCGCCGTCCACATCGCCTCGGCCTCCACCCGGCGCAGGCACACATTGGTTCCGGCCCGCTCGGCGACCGTCCAGGGGAAGCACCAGCCGTTGCAGTGGAACATCGGCAGCGTCCACAGATAGACCGAGCCGTTCGGCATGTCCCAGTTCAGCACGTTGCTGACGGCGTTCAGGTATGCGCCGCGGAAGTGACACACGACGCCCTTGGGATCGCCCGTGGTGCCCGATGTGTAGTTTAGCGCAATCGCGTCCCACTCGTCTTCCGGGTTACCCCATGCAAACCCGGGATCGCCGGTGTCCAGGAACGCCTCGTAGGTCATTTCCCCCAGCAACTCGCCGCCTTGGGCGGCCGGGTCATCGATGTCGATGACCAGCGGCCTTTCCTCGAGCAGAGAGAGCGCCTCGGCGATGGTCGGCGAGAGCTCGCGGTCCGTGATCAGCGCCCGGGCACCCCCATGGCGCAGCATGAAGGCGATGGTTTTCGCATCCAGCCGCGTATTCAGCGTGTTCAGCACCGCCCCGATCATCGGCACGCCGAAATGCGCCTCGTAGATCGCCGGGACATTGGGTGCCATGACCGCCACCGTGTCGTTGCGCCCGATCCCTCGCCGGGCCAGCGCCGAGGCCAGCCGGCGGCAACGGCCGTAAGTTTCCTTCCAGGTCATCCGCCAGTCGCCATGGATCACGGAGACCCGGTCCGGATACACATACGCGGCGCGTTCGAGGAACGTCACCGGATTGAGCGGCGTATAGTTGGCTGTGTTCCGGTCCAGGCCGGTGAGGTAAGCCGGGTTCCCGGGCATGCGTCGTCCCTCGCTGAGCGCCGCGGGAGCCTACCGGATCAGGCCAGTCCGAAATAGGCCCGGTGCGGGGCATGGTGCCATCAGCACGTCAGCCGGAGGGGCCATGCGCTGCTGCGACTTGCCAGAGCGTTCCGGGTGGACTTTCTGGCGACGATCCACTTCACTCACGACGTCCGCTCGCAGCCGGATCGTCTCCTGGCCCAGGCAGGCGCTTTCCTGGGCAGCGGCCCGCGAAGAGGGGTCTTGTGCCGGTCACGGCAGATCGGCAATGAATTCTCTTGCTGGCTCCTGAACCTTTGCTTTTTGGAGCCGCGAGCGTCTTCTGGGAGCTGTGATGGACAACAGCATCGCCCAGCCCGAAAGCTTGGCCTTGCCGCTGCCGGACGAACTGATGCGGTTGATGGCCCGCCCTGGACCCATCATCGCCCATCCCGCCTGGCGTGAGGCGCGTGACAAGATCCTGGGCCTCGTGCACGGGGAAGCCCCTCTCGTTGCCCTCCTTGGCCCAGCAGGTACCGGCAAGACCGCCCTGCTCCGCGACGTCGCGGACACGATTGGCCCCAGCCGGTCTGTCACATTCGCCTCCGAATTCAGTGACATGTCTTCCGAGCTTCCCGCGGACGGCGTGGTACTGGTGGACGAGGCCGAGCGATTGAGCAGCGCGTCGTTGGCCATGCTTTTGGGCCGACCAGGCATCACCATCATCATGACCGCGCTGCCGTCGTTCTATGGTCGTTTGATCGAGTTCCGGACCGGCGTGGTGGTTTCATTGCCGCCCCTGACCGATCAGGAGGCGAGCAGCTTCCTGTCGGCATGGATGGACGAGTTCGGCTTGCCGGTGGACTGCCTGACACCGGACGCCTGGGAACGGCTCATTGCCCAGTGCTGCGGCGTGCCCAGGCTGCTTGTTTCGCTTTTGAAGCTGGCGCTGTTCGTGGGGGCGGACGAGTCCGCGCCGCGTGTGCGCCTCGAGCATGTGGAGACCGCGATCGCCGTCCAGGGCGGCAGCGCGGAGACCAACTTGGCTGCGATCAGCGGTGTTGCGGACCAAGACGGCGTCCATGATGCTGCCGTCGATCGTCCGGCGACGCCCGAAGACGAACTGGACATACCGGTTCCTCATCTCGCTCCACTGGTTTCCGAGGCCAGGGCCAGCGCGCCCGATGAGCCTTTGGTGCATCGTGTGCGGACCGGCGGCTGGATCATAGCCTGCGCTCTCTGCCTGGCGGCTCTCGTGCTCGCGCTGGTGTGGGGCCATCGCTGGCATCGGAACGACCGGACAATGCTGGCGCAGACCGGCGCGGTCGAGACGCCTGCGCCGCCCGTTCCAGCGCAGAAGCCCATCACTGAAGCGCCGCCCCCGACAACCCCGGCACAGCCGCAGACCGATGCCGGCGATGTCGCAGCCCAGGCCGCAACGCCGGTCGCCAATCCAGCACCCCCGCCATTGCCCCAACCGACAGCCCCGGCCACCGTGCCTCCTCCCGCTCCGGCGACAGCAGCGACCAACCCTGCTTCCCCCAGCAAGGACACCCCGTCTGCTCCTGCTGCGGCCCCGGCCAGGCTGCCGTCTGACGCCTCGATCCGGATTGTCGTAACGTATTCGCGGGGTGACATGACCGCATTGCAGCGCAGCAAGGATCTGATCCGTACTCTGCGTGCGGACGGTTTCACCGTCAGCAATCCTTTTCCGATCTCCCAAAGAACCTCGCAGCCGGGCATTCGGTATTACTTCAGCGAGGATGAAGCCGTGGCCGGAGCGATCGCCGCCCGCCTGGGGCACGACTACGGCAGCCCGGAGCGTGTGAAATTCTCCGCCCGCGACGGATTGCCGCGCCCGGGGACGATTGAAGTTGACGCGGCGCACGAGTGAAACACCGGGATTGACGGCGATATGAGGAAGCACCGCTGCTCGGCTTTCATGCTTCTGATTGCAGTCGCCGCGTTCGCTGTTCCCCATTCGGCGCGTGCGGATTTCAAGGCGGAAGCGGCCAGTCTTATCACACCGGCTGATGGAGCAGAGGTGCAGGCGAATGCCGATCCCGCCCATGTCATGCTCGCATGGAAGGGTGATCAGACGCACGAACGGGTGCGCTATTTTGTCGAGGTTGTCGCGATCGCCGCCGATAAGCTTTCCGAGGTGTTCGCGAGTTACGTCGATCGACCGACGGTGACTGTGACACTGGATAGCAAGCCAGGAGACTATGCTTGGCGGGTGTACACGGTCGGCGTCAACGATCCCGATTACGTCCTGAGCGATTGGCATCGCTTTTCAATTCAGGCATCTCAATCGAGCCCGGGGCGCTGGTTTCTGGGCGGCGTGTTGCTGGTAATCCTGTCTTCCTGCCATCGGCCGCCACCGCCACCCGCGCCGATCGCAGCGGCTCCACCTCCGCCGGTCATCCAGTCTCCCAAGCCGCCGGCACCGGTCAACGCAAGCTGGTCGTTTTCGATCACGCAGACGGCGTGCATCGCGCGGGCCGTCAATCGCGAAGTGTCACTCACGGTCAACGTCGGCAGCGACGGAAAGCTCGAATACGTGCTGTCGGCAACAGCGTTGCGGTCTGGTGCCAAGCGGACCGGCAGCCGCGGACGGTTGCGCTTTCACGGCAGCGCGGGGTCGTTGGTCTGGCCGGCACGCGCCACCGCCCAGCGCACTCTCGCAGGCTCGCTGCCGGCCAATGGGACCGCGGCAAACGAGGTTCTGATCGCGCTTGGGGGCGGCACGCTTCGCACCGAGTTTGCCCACGCACGGGTTCCGGTGCTGCGTGTTCCCGCTGCCAATGTGGCCGGCCGCGACTGGTTTGAATGCGTGCGGGCAAAGATCGATCACGCGAGCTCCTCGGCGGCGCAGGGCTGACGCGCGTCATGCCACTACGCGAAGGCGAAGCGCAGCAACGAGACCGCGGCGATCAGCCACACGGCACCGGCGATCTCCCGCGGGCGGGCGGCGATGAGTTTCACCGCGACATAGGCAATGAAGCCAAGGCCGATGCCGGTGGCGATTGAAAAGCTGAACACCGTGCCGAGTGCCAGGATCACGGCGGGGACATATTCGCTCGCGTCGTCCCAGCGCAGATCGGCGAGCGCGCGTGTCATCAGGCAGGCGACAAAGACCAGCGCGGGGGCGGTGGCAAACCCGGGAATGGCGGTCGCCAGTGGGGCGAAGAACAGCGCGAGCAGGAACAGCGCGGCGACAATGAGCGCGGTGAGGCCGGTGCGGCCGCCAGCTTCAATGCCGGCGGCGCTTTCGATGTAGCTGGTGGTGGTGCTGGTGCCGAGGACGGCGCCGATCATGGCACCGCCGCTGTCGGCGAGCAGGGCCTCACGCAGGCGGGGGACCGTGCCGTCGGGGCGCATCAGGCCGGCGCGGTGGGTGGTGGCGATCAGGGTGCCGGCGTTGTCCAGCACGTCCACCAGGAAGAACGTCAGCACGACAGCAGGAATGCCGAGGCGAATTGCGCCGGCGATGTCGAGCTTGAGGAAGGTAGGGGCGAGCGACGGCGGAGCGGCGACGATGCCGTGGAACGTGGTGAGGCCGAAGGGCAGACCGAGCGCGGCGGTGATGAGGATACCGATCAGGATGGCGCCGGGAACCCGACGTGCCGCGAGCCCGGCGATGATCAGGAAGCCGATGCAGGCGAGCAGCGGCTCGGCGGAACGGAGATTGCCGAGGGTGACGAGGGTTTCCGCGTTGCCGGCGACCACGCCCATGTCGTGGAGGCCGATGAGACCAAGGAAGAGGCCGATGCCGGCGCCGATGCCGAGCTTGAGCGACATCGGGATGGCGTTGATCAGCCATTCGCGGAGGCGGAAGACGGAGATCAGGAAGAACCCGACGCCGGAGAGGAAGACCGCACCGAGCGCGGTTTCCCACGGCACGTGCATGCCCTTGACGACGGAGAAGGCGAAGTAGGCGTTGAGGCCCATGCCGGGAGCCAGCGCGAGCGGCAGATTGGCGAACAGGCCCATCGCAGCGGAGCCGATCGCCGCGGCGATGCAGGTGGCGACGAAGGCCGCGCCGTGGTCGATGCCGGCGGCAGCCATGATGCCGGGGTTGACCACGATGATGTAGGCCATGGTGAGCCAGGTGGTGAGGCCGGCGAGGAGTTCGGTGCGGGGGGTGGTGTCGTGGGCGGCGAGGGAGAACATCGGCTACATGCTCGAATTGACCAGGGTCACACGCTCGGCTTTCGCAGCACGGGTCAGGGAGCGGTCAAGGGTTGCGAGCGGCAATGAGGCGCGGCGGGCGAGTTCAAGATACGCGGCGTCATAGACGGTGAGGCCATGGCGCCGGGCGAGGTCAAGGACATCCGTTTCCTCCGGCATGCGGTCGATTGTGATGGTGAGGCGAACGAGCCGACGCAGAAAGTCTGAGGTATCGGCCGCTCTAATACGACCACGGCGTTCGTTGATGATGAGCGTGTTGCGGATTTCGAACCACCAGAGGCTCGGGACGATGGCCTCCTCACATTGGATACGCCGCAGGGCGGCAGCGGCAGTCGGATGCGCCTCGTCATCGAACGCCCAACAGGCGGCAACGGACGAATCGAGTACGAGCGGCACTAATATTTATGGCCTTCGTGGCGGGCCGACAGGATTTCTTCGATAGTGACCTTCCCGGTGCGTTTCTGGATTTCTTTGATGCCACGAATCGCTTCGTCGATTTCCGCCTGGCGGCGTTCGGCTTCGGGGATAAGGCGGGCAATGGCACGGCCGTGACGTGTGATCACGACCGTTTCACCCCGTTCGACGTCGTCGAGGAGTTGAGGGAGGTGGGTCTTGGCGTCAGATGCCTGGATTTCGCGCATTGGGAGCGGACTGGTTGCTTTGACTGGTCGAAAATAGACTCTGCCGCCTCGAGTCAATCCCCCGACGCCGGAGAGGATTAACCCCCCGCCGCGCCCTGCGTATTCACATACAACGCATACAGACCGTGGCTCGCCGCCATGAACAGCCGGTTGCGCCAGCGGCCGCCGAAGCAGACATTCGCCGCGCGCTCGGGCAGACTGATGTGGCCGATGGGTTCGCCGGCGGGATTGAACACGCGCACGCCGTCCAGCTCGGTGTTCATGCCCCAGCCGCACCACAGGTTACCGTGGATATCGACGCGAAAGCCGTCGGGGGTGCCGCCGGGTCCGGCATCGATGAAGGTTCGGCCGTTCGCGAGTTTGGTTCCATCCGCAACCACATCGAGGACACGGAAGCGGCGGTTCGGTTCGGCGCGTAATTCGACGACGTAGAGTTTGGATTCGTCGGGCGAGAATGCGAGGCCGTTGGGACCGGGGATATCGTCGGCGACGACCGTCAGTGCGCCTGACCGGGCATCAAGCCGATACACGGCGGCGGGGAGTTCCGACTCGTTCTTCTCGCCCTCGTAGTAGCCGAGGATACCGAACGCCGGATCGGTGAACCACACCGACCCATCGGATTTCACCACGACGTCGTTGGGAGAATTCAGGCGCTTGCCGTTGTAACTGTCGGCGAGCGTGGTGATGGCGCCGTCATATTCGGTACGGCTGACGCGGCGGCCGCGATGTTCGCAGGTGACGAGCCGGCCCTGGCGGTCGCGGGTGTTGCCGTTGGCGTTGTAAGACGTTTTGCGGAAGACGGAGACCGCGCCGGTTTCTTCTTCCCACTTCAGGATGCGGTCGTTGGGGATGTCGGACCAGAGCAGGGCGCGGGCATCACCGAAATAGACCGGGCCTTCGGACCAGCGACAGCCGGTGTAGAGTTGCTCCACCGAGGCGAGCGGCAGCCGATATTTGTTGAAGTCGGGATGCAGCACCTGGACCGCGGGATCGGGATAGCGCTGGCTGGGTTCCCACATCGGCGTCGTTTCCTCTTCTTCGGGTAGCGGCGAAGCTTACCAGCCGCGGAACGCATCCGCGATACGGCGCACGTTGCCGGCGGCATCCACCACCAGCAGGTCGAAGCGCACGCCGTTGCGGCCCCAATCGGGATGTTCGGCCAGGATGATGTCGGTGGCCGCAACCAGCCGCGCCTGCTGCTGCGGCGTGAGCGCAAATGCGGCGTCAGACAGGTTCGGGCGTGCTTTCACTTCGATGACGGCGAGCAGCCCGTCTTTCTCGGCGACCAGGTCGGCCTCACCCGCCGCGGTACGCACGCGGCGGGCGCGGATGGTCCAGCCATCCTGTTCCAGGGCGGCAGCAGGCCGCGTCTTCCGCCGCGATCCGCGCGCGTGGGCGTGGCGCCCACGATCCTGGCGCGCAGCGGTCACTGGCGGGATGCGAGTTCGCGCGGCGAGGCGCAGGGCGGCGATCAGGCTGGAGGGATTGGCGATGCCCTTGCCGGCGATATCGAAGGCGGTGCCATGGTCCGGCGAGGTGCGGATGATCGGCAGGCCGAGCGTGACGTTGACGCCCTGATCCATATCCAGCGTCTTCAGCGGGATCAGCGCCTGGTCGTGATACATGCAGATCGCCACGTCGTAGCGCGTGCGCGCGGCGGGCGTGAACATCGTGTCGGGCGGCCAGGGGCCGGAGACGTCTTCGCCGTCCTGACGCAATGCGTCGATCGCCGGCTGAATGATGCGCGATTCATCATCGCCCAGCGCGCCGCTCTCTCCGGCGTGCGGATTGAGACCGGCGACCGCAAGACGCGGACGGCGGGATGGCGAAGGTGCGGCGCAACGCATCGGCGGTGGTGCGCGAGGTTGCAAGGATCAGGTCGGTGGTCAGCATGGCGATCGAAGTCACGCAGGCTCGCGTGCACGGTCACCGGCACCACGCGGAGATGGGGGCTGGCGAGCATCATGACCTGCCGGCCGATGGTGCCGGTCAGCGCGGCGAGAAACTCGGTGTGACCGGGATAGGCGAAGCCGGCGCTGTAGAGCGCGGCCTTGTTGATCGGGTTGGTCACCACCGCGCCAGCCTGGCCGCCGAGCGCCAGACGCGTGGCGGTTTCGATCGAGGCGACGACCGCGGGTGCATTGGCGGCGCTGGGTTGACCGGGCGCCGCCGGTTCGGCGAGCGGCACAGGCAGGACCGGCAGCGCGCGGCGGAACACGGAGTTCGCCTCCGCCGGCGTCGCTGATCGGCTGGATCGGCACGGCCATGTGGAAGCCGCGCGCAAGATCGCGCGAGGCGTGCGGGATCGTCCAGCGACGAAGAACGCCGGAATGGGCTCGCGTGAGTGCCGCGGGCGAGCCAAGCGCGGAGCGTGAGTTCCCCGCCAATGCCGGCGGGATCGCCCATGGTAAGCGCGATCGGCTTCATGCGTCAGATGTGGATCGCACGGCCCTCGGCCGCGAGGGCGGCTTCCTTCACAGCCTCGCTGAGCGTCGGGTGGGCGTGGCAGACTCGGGCGACGTCCTCGGCCGAGGCACCGAATTCCATGGCGGTGGCGAGTTCGGCGATCAGCGTGCCGGCGTCGGGGCCGATGATGTGCGCGCCGAGCAGACGATCGGTGGTCTTGTCGGCAAGGATTTTGACGAAGCCGTCGGTATCGCCCATGGCGCGGGCGCGGCCATTGGCGGTGAACGGGAACTTGCCGATCTTGTAGGCGATGCCGGCGGCTTTCAGGTCTTCCTCGGTCTGGCCGACGGCGGCGACTTCGGGCCACGTATAGACCACGCCGGGAATCACGCCGTAATTCACGTGCCCGGCCTGGCCGGCGAGGCGTTCGGCGATGGCGACGCCTTCCTCCTCGGCCTTGTGGGCGAGCATGGGGCCGGCAATCACGTCGCCGATGGCGTAGATGCCGGGGATGTTGGTGGCGTAGTGCGGATCGGTCTTGATGCGTCCGCGTTCGTCGCGCTCGCATGCCGATCTCGTCCAGCCCGAGCCCTCGGTGAAGGCACGACGGCCGACGGCGACCAGCACGATGTCGGCGGTGAGTTCTTCGGAGGCGCCGCCCGCGCGCGGCTCCATCGTCAGCGTGACCCCGTCATTGCCGTGCCGCGCCCTTGTGACCTTCGTGGAGAGCCGGAATTTGAGGCCCTGTTTCGCAAGGATGCGCTGGAAGTTGCGCGCGATCTCGGCGTCCATGCCGGGCACGATGCGGTCGAGGAACTCGATCACGGTGACCTCGGCGCCCAGCCGCCGCCAGACGCTGCCGAGCTCCAGCCCGATATAGCCGCCGCCGATCACCGCGAGGCGCTTGGGGACGGTATCGAGCTCCAACCCGCCGGTGGAGGTGACGATGGTCCGCTCATCGACCGTCGACACCCGGCAGCGGCATGCTCTCGCTGCCGGTGGCGATGACGATGTTCTTGGTCGTGTAATCGGTGCCGTTCACCTGCACGCGGCCCGGCGCGGTGATGCGCGCGGCGCCCTTCAGCCAGGTGATCTTGTTCTTGCGGAACAGGAATTCGACGCCCTTCACGTTGGCGCTGACCACTTCGTACTTGCGCGCCATCATGCGGGCAAGATCGAGCTTCACGCCCGCCACGTCGATGCCGTGCGCGGCGAAATCGTGCGTCACCGCCGCGAAGTTTTCCGACGATTGCAGCAGGGCCTTGGATGGAATGCAGCCGATGTTCAGGCAGGTGCCGCCGAGGGTCTCGCGCTTCTCCGCGCACGCGACGCGCATGCCAAGCTGGGCGGCCCGGATGGCGCAGACATAGCCGCCCGGGCCGGAGCCGATGACGATAAGGTCGAAGGAGGTTTCGGCGTCCGCCATGGCTAGAGATCCAACAGCAGCCGCCGCGGGTCCTCGATGCGCTCCTTCACCCGCACCAGAAACGACACCGCCTCCCGCCCGTCCACAATCCGATGATCGTACGACAGCGCCAGATACATCATCGGCCTGATCTCGACCTTGCCGCCCACCGCAACCGGCCGGTCCTGGATCTTGTGCATCCCCAGAATCCCCGACTGCGGCGGATTGAGGATCGGCGTGGACAGCAGCGAGCCATACACCCCGCCATTGGTGATGCTGAACGTGCCGCCGGTCAGTTCCTCCAGCTTCAATGCACCGTCGCGCGCGCGGCGGCCGAAATCCGCGGTGGCACGTTCGATCTCGGCGAAACTCATGCGATCGGCGTCACGGATCACCGGCACCACCAGCCCGGAGGCGCCGCCGACCGCGATGCCCATATGCACGAAGTTCCGATAAACGATCTCGTCGCCGTCGATCTCGGCATTGACTGCGGGGAACTCCTTCAGCGCGGTGACGCAGGCGCGCACGAAGAAGCCCATGAAGCCAAGCCGCACACCGTTATGCTTCTTCTCGAATGCCTCGCGATACTCCGCGCGCAGTGCCATCACCGCCGACATGTCCACCTCGTTGAAGGTGGTCAGCATCGCCGCGGTGTTCTGCGCTTCCTTCAGCCGCGCCGCGATGGTGCGGCGCAGCCGGGTCATGCGCACCCGTTCCTCGCGGCTGTCCGCCTCGCGCGGCGGCTTCGCGACCGGCGGCGGCGGGGTGGGCGCCGGGCGCTCGAGGAACGCCAGCACGTCGCCCTTGGTGATACGGCCGTCTTTCCCGCTGCCGTCGCCGAGCATGGTCGGGCGACAGATGCTGCTCTTCCATCAGCTTCGCCGCGGCTGGCAGATGGTGCGGGTGATGCAGGCGAGGCAGGGCGTGCAACGGGCCCCGTAGGCCGCGGCGGCGGGTTTACGCCAGGCGGTGGATTGGCCGCGGCACGCAGTTCGGGTGTTTCCGGCTTCGCCGCTTCTACCGGCGGCGCGGCCGCGGCCGGCGCCGCGGATTTCGCCGCAGTGGCGCCTCCGCATCAAGCGTCGCGAGCAGTGCACCCACTTCGACCTCGGCGCCTTCCTCGGCCGCGATCGAGGACAGCACGCCCGCTTCTGGTGCATTCACCTCCACCGTCACCTTGTCGGTCTCGAGTTCCACCAGCGGCTCATCCACGGCAACCTGCGCGCCGGCCTGTTTCAGCCAGCGCGCCACCGTGGCGCTGGTGACGCTTTCTCCCAGCGTCGGCACCTTGATTTCAGTTGCCATTACGCGCCGCCCTCGCTCAGTGCCGTATCGACCAGGGCGGTTTGCTCTGCCACATGGTGCCTGGCAAGCCCGGTTGCGGGGCTTGCGGCTTCCCGGCGGCCGACGTAGCGCGGCCGCTTCGTCCGGCTGATCAACGCAGGCAAGAACCTTTTCGATCCGCCGATCCACGAAGGTCCAGGCGCCCATGTTCTCCGGCTCTTCCTGGCACCAGACGATGTCGGCATCACGGTAGGCCGAAAGCAGCTTCGCGAGGGTCTTTTCGGGGAATGGATGGATCTGCTCCAGCCGCAGGATCGCGACATCGTTGATGTTGCGCTCGCGCCGCTGCGAAAGCAGGTCGTAATAGACTTTGCCGGTGCACAGCACGACACGGCGCACCTGATCGGGCGGCGCGATCACATCGCCTTCGGGGATGACGAGCTGGAACGTGCTGCCGGTCGCCATCTCGTGCAGCGGCGACACCGCGAGCTTGTGGCGCAGCAGCGATTTGGGCGTGAACACGATCAGCGGCTTGCGGAAACTGCGCTTCAACTGGCGCCGCAATGCATGGAAGTAATTGGCCGGCGTGGTCAGGTTGCAGATCGTCAGATTTCGCTCGGCACAGAGTTGCAGATAACGTTCGATGCGGGCCGAGGAATGCTCCGGCCCCTGCCCTTCGAAACCGTGCGGCAGCAGCAGCGTAAGGCCCGACATCCGCAGCCACTTGGTCTCCCCCGATGCCAGGAACTGGTCGATGATCACCTGCGCGCCATTGGCAAAGTCGCCGAACTGCGCTTCCCACAAGACCAGCGTGCGGGGATCGGCGAGGGTGTAGCCGTATTCGAAGCCGAGCACGCCGGCTTCGGACAGCAGCGAGTTGTAGATCTCGATGCGCGCCTGATCCGGTGCGATGTTGTTCAGCGGCACATATTCGTGCTGATTTTCCTGATCAACCAGCACGGCATGACGCTGGCTGAACGTGCCGCGTTGGGAATCTTCGCCGGACAGACGGACGCGATGACCTTCGAGCAGCAGTGTGCCGAAGGCCAGGGCCTCGCCGGTGGCCCAATCGATGCCTTCTCCGCTGTCGATCATCTGCTGCTTGGCCTGAAGCTGCCGCGCGATCCGAGGATGAAGATGGAACGCCTCCGGCGCGTGGCTCGAGTGCATGCCCGACCTGCTTCAGCACCCCTGCATCAACCCCCGTGGCCTGCTCGGTCTGCTCGGTCTCGCCGTTGGCCTGCGACAGGCCGGCCCAGTGCCCTTCCAGCCAGTCTGCCTTGTTGGGACGATAGGACTGCGCCGCCTTGTTGGCATCGTCCAGCGTGGTGGCGAACTCGTCCCACATGCGCTGGGTTTCGTCCTGCGTCATGGTGCCGTCCGTAACCAGCTTTTCTGCATACAGCGTGCGGGTGGTCTTCTGCGCATCAATGGCGCGGTACATGATGGGCTGCGTGAAGGCCGGCTCGTCAGTCTCGTTATGGCCATGCCGACGATAGCAGACGATATCCAGCACGATGTCGGTGCCGAAGCGCATGCGGAATTCGGCCGCCATGCGGGCGCAGAACACCACCGCCTCGGGATCGTCGCCGTTCACGTGCAGGATCGGCGCCTGAATGGATTTCGCAACATCGGTGCAGTACAGCCCGGAATAGGCATGGGCAGGGACGGTGGTGAAGCCGATCTGGTTGTTGACGATCAGATGCACCGTGCCACCGGTGCGATAGCCGATGAGCTGGCTCATGGCCAAGGTTTCGTACACCAGCCCCTGCCCGGCGAAGGCTGCATCGCCGTGCATCAGGATCGCCATGACGGAGCTGCGACGCTGCGTGTCGTCCGCCTGGTCCTGACGCGCCCGCACCTTGCCGACCACGACGGGATCAACCGCTTCCAGATGCGACGGGTTCGGCTGCAGCGACAGGTGCACCGGGCGGCCGGCGATCTCCAGATCGGCCGACGTGCCCAGGTGGTACTTCACGTCACCGGACCCCTGCACGTCGTCCGGCTTGAAACTGCCGCCGCTGAATTCGCTGAACACCGCGGTGAGCGGCTTGCGCATGATGTTGACGAGCGTGTTGAGGCGGCCGCGATGCGGCATGCCGATGGCGATCTCATTCACGCCATCCCGCACCACTGTGTCGATGATGGCGTGCAGCGCCGGAATCGTCGTCTCGCCGCCCTCCAGCCCGAAGCGCTTGGTGGTGACGTAGCGCTTCTGGCAGAACGCCTCGAACCCCTCGGCCTCGGTCAGCTGTTGCAGGATGGCGCGCCTTGCGTCGGCATCAAAATCGTGCAGCCACGGCGCGCCTTCCACTTTCCGCTGGATCCACGCCTTCTGCTCCGGATCCTGAATGTGCATGAACTCCACGCCGATATGCCCGCAATAGGTCTGGCGCAGGATGCGTCAGGATCTCGCGCAGGCTGGCGGTCTCGCGTCCCAGCACGTTGTCGATGAAGATCGGCCGGTCCATGTCGGCCGAGGTGAAGCCGTACGTCGCGGGATCGAGTTCGGGGTGCGGCTTCGGCTGCTGTAACCCGAGCGGATCGAGCCGCGCTTCCAGATGCCCGCGCACCCGATAGCTGCGGATCAGCATCAGCGCGCGCAGGCTGGCGATGATGCTCGCTCGGCTGCCGGGTTCCGGCGCCGGGGCCGGCGTGATGCTGGACGGTCGGGGTGCCCAGGACGCGCCGGTCGCTTCTTCCAGCACCGCGCGGAACTCGTCGTTCAATGTGGAGAACAGGTCGGCGAAACTGGGGTCCACCGATGCGGGATCGGTCGCCCAGCGGGCATAGAGGTCGCCGAGGAAGGCGGCATTCGCGCCGGAGAAGGCGGAAGCCAGAATGTCAACGCCAGCCATGGTGGGTATCCCTGGTGTTGCTTGCGGGCCGAAACGGGTCGGGAAAAGCGTGTCCGCTAGATAGTGCCGTGACGATTATTGACAGAGAGTGAGGATTTCGCCGCTGGCCTGCCCGGCACGCATGGTTCCGAGCCCTCACGGTTCCGCTGGGAACCAGTCTTCAAGCACCTGTCCTGGCGTGAAATTCAGCTCGTCGAGGGGGCGGATCAGGGTCTCGCGGTGATCGACGGCATTTTGCGCAACCAACTGGCGGGCTTTCGCGAGTTGAGCCGTCATGATGGCCGGAACTTCGCATCGGAGACTTGGACTCTCGTTCAGCAATTCCTCGACCTCAAGTCGCTGCACACGAATGGTGCCGCGCCAACCAGCGCGCGGCGGTCCGGCCGGGGAGGCGCTCAACTTCAGGAGATGCTCTAAAATCACACGAACACGACTGCGGACTTCGCCTCGAATAGATTTCCCCAAATCCTCGATCTCCTCGGCGACGTTCTCCCAGTCGATCGGGACCGGCGTATTGATCCGCACCGATGCAGCCGCGCGAATTGCCTCCGCCTGCACCTGCGACCAGCGGAAAAAATCGATATGGTACAGCGGCTTCTCGGCCGCGGTGGTGTCGCTCGGGCTATCCACGCAGCACCTTCACCATTGTGCTGCCCAGCGCCGCCGGGCTTTCCGCCACGTGAATGCCGGCGCTGCGCATCGCCTCCATCTTCGCCTGGGCCGTGTCGCGCCCGCCGCTGATCACCGCCCCCGCGTGGCCCATCCGCCGGCCCGGGCGGCGCCGTCACTGCACACTGGGGACATCGGCGAGCTCGACGAACACGGCTATGTCAAGATCATCGACCGCAAGAAGGAGCTGATCATCAACGCGGCCGGCAAGAACATGTCCCCCGCGAACATCGAGCAACAGCTCAAGCAGGGGAGCACGCTGATCGGGCAGCCGATCGCGATCGGTGACCGCCGCCCCTACAACGTCGCGCTGATCGTGCTCGACCCCGATGCGTCGGTGGCTTTCGCGCGTCGGCATGCGCTGCCCGATCCGTCGCCGGCGGCGATGGCGCGCGAGCCGGCGGTGCTCTCCGAGGTGTCCGCCGGCGTGGAGCGCGCGAACGCGCATCTGAGCCGGGTCGAGCAGATCAAGCGCTTCAAGGTGTTGCCTTGCGACTGGCCGCCCGCCGGGGATGAGCTGACCCCGACGATGAAGCTCAAGCGAAAGCCGATCGCGGAGAAGTACGCGGCCGAGATCGAGGAGTTGTACGCGACGTAGTAGCTCGGGGAACGCCGCGAGCAGTGGACGCCCAGTAGTAACGGCGCAATTTTGTCCGCTTTACGTTGCTTTGAAAATCACGCTGAGGCTGCGATCACGGCTTCGGCTGTTGACGTTGCCGTTGACGTTGACGTTTGGAGCGTGACGGTGTGGCCGAGCCGTTCGAGCTGGGCGACGAGCCGTTTGGCGATCCGTTCGGGGTCGGCGCGGCGGGCGAAGTAGTCGCCGCCGAGATCGTGGTATGGGACGTCGTCTTTGAGGATGTGGTACGCGGCGATCAGGATCGAGTGGGCGACGGCAGCGATCGCTTTCTTGTGCCCGCGGCGGCGTTTGATCTGCTCGTATTGGGCGCGCAGGTAGGTGTTCTTGGTTCGTGCGGCGGCGTTGGCTGATTCGATCAGCACGGTGCGCAGGTAGGGGTTGCCTTTGCGGGTACGCCCGGAGCGGCGTTTGCCGGCGGACTCGTCATTGCCGGGGCAGATCGCCGTCCAGCTGGCGGCGTGGCGGTCTGAGGCGAAGCGGCTCATGTCGGGGCCGAGCTCGGCGAGGATCACCTGGCTGGCGCGTGCGGCGACACCGGTGATCGTGCAGAGGTTCTCAGCCTTGTGCGCGAACGGGGCCAGCCGTTGTTCGACCTCAGCGGTCAGCGTCGCGATCGTCTCATCCAGGTAGTCCAGGTGAGCCAGGATGTGCGAGACGATCAGCGCGTGGTGGGGCTTGAAGTTCCCGACCAGCGCTTGACGCAGCGCGGGCAGCTTGGCCCGTAGGCGACCCCGGGCCAGCTCGGCCAGAACTTCGGGGTCGCGGGTACCGGACAGCAGCGCGTCGAGCATCTGCCGGCCGGAGACGCCGAGCACGTCCGAGGCCACAGAGGCGAGCTTGATGCCGGCGTCCTCGAGCACCTTGTGCAGCCGGTTGGCCTCCTGCTGGCGCTCCTTGATCAGCGACTTGCGATACCGGGTCAGGTCACGAAGCTCGCGGATCGGCTTGGGCGGCACGAAGCTGGCTCTGAGCAGCCCGCACTCGAGCAGCTGGCAGAGCCACTGCGCATCGAGGGTGTCGGTCTTGCGCCCGGGGACGTTCTTGACGTGCGCGGCGTTGACCAACAGCAGCTCGAAGTCGTCCTCGAGCGCGTAGTAGACCGGCTTCCAGTACACGCCGGTGGCCTCCATCGCCACGTGTGTGACTCCCAGCTGCTTGAGCCAGTCGCGCAGCGCGAGCAGGTCGCCGGCCATCGTCGAGAACTCGACGATCAGCTCCTCGATCTCGCCGCCCTCCTTGAGGATCCGCGCACAGGCGGTAACGCTCTTCTGGTGCACGTCAAGCGCGGCGCAGCGCTCTAGCATCCTCCTCATCACCAGCTCCCTTCGGGTCGAATCACACCGTGTCCGCGGGGAGCCAAATCGTTCAGACGTTGTTTTGCGTGCTCGCGGCACAGTCCGGGGTACCACCCGGGCTCCCGGGCCTTGTTAGACGCGGCCTCGACGCGGCCGTTCGCAAAACGACCTCAGCACGGACCCCGCCAGTCTCGACCATTTTCATCCGCTGGGGTGCACGCGCGCGTGCATGATAGTTAGACGCGGTTCAGCGTCTTCGGCGCCGGAGCGAACGGTGCCTCAGGGGCTTTGAGCGGCCGGTAGCCGTCGGGGCGGGTGGTGAGGTCGAAGGGGTAGTGGCCGTAGAGGTGGATGTGCTGGTGAGCGAGCGGGGAGATGTGCTCGATCTCGCTGGTGGTGATCAGCTCGCCGCCGGCGCGGAGCTGGTCGAGGATGCGGCCGGTGTAGCCGGTGTTCCAAGACGATGATCGCATTGATGACGATCGCCAGGCACAGCGCCTCCTCGCTCTGCGGGTCGGGCGTGCGGTGGCGGACGTGGCCCTCGTTGGCGTAGAAGACGGCGCGTCTGAGGGTGTGCAGCTGCTCGCCCTTGTTGAGCTGCCGTCCCACCCGGGCACGGAGCTCCTCGTCGGCCAGCCACTCGAGAACGAAGTTCGTCTTGACCAGCCGCCCGTACTCCTGCAGGGCCTGGGCGAGCTGGTTGCGCCGCGAGCCGGCCTGCAGGCGGGCGAGCAACAGGCTGGCGGGCGCCCAGCCGTGTCGCAGCGGATCGCGTTCTCGGAGGCGCACCGCCGGCGCACCGAGGCGGTCGTAGAGGCTCGCCGGGCGGGGCTGTCGTGGGAGCTGATCGCGCGCGAGCTCGGTCTGACCAAGCAGGGCGCGTGGGAGCAGTTTCGCCGCTTCTGCGAGGAGTGAGACGCCGGCGGGGCGTTTGGCGGGGGCGGGCTTCGCCTGGGCGCCACCGTCACCCCGGCCGGGGAGGGCAAGCACCCGAGGCGGCCGTCCTCAGACCGGTTCTACGGCCATCGCTGGCCGCCGCCTGTAATTGTCAGGGGTTGATGGACATGATGTAGGCGTGGACGATCGTGAGCGTCGGCTGCGGCTCGAGGCCCTCTTCTGCGAGCACGCGGCCACGGTCCGCGCCTATGCGCTGCGGAGGATCGACGTCGCAAGCGCGGAGGACACGGTCATGGAGGTGTTCCTGGTCGCGTGTCGACGCCTCGAGGAGGTGCCGGGAGATCCGCTGCCGTGGCTGTTGGCTTGCCCGCGGCGGGTGCTGGCGAATAAGCGCCGGGGCGCCGAGCGCCAGCGCGCCCTCGCGGACCGGCTGGCCGAGGCAAACGCGCCCGCGCCCCGCGAGTGGGAGCTCGAGGGCGGCTCGCTGCTGCGAGCCGTCGCGCAGCTCAGCGAGCGCGACCGGGAGGTGCTTTTGCTGATCGCGTGGGAGGGTCTGGAACCGGCGCGGGCGGCGGCCGCGCTCGAGTGTTCGCGTGCCGCGTTCGCGGTGCGACTGCATCGCGCGCGCCGCCGGCTGGCGGCCGCAATGGAACGGGTGAGGCAACCTGATTCCCGCCCCACCGAACCGACGGAGGCAGTCAGATGAAACGTGATCTGATCGAGCGGCTGCGCGCGGCCAACCCGGTGCCGCACTGCACCGCCCCGTCGTTCGAGAATTTGAGGCGCCGGCTCGACACCGGAGGAGGTGCCAATGACGCGCTCGTTCCCGGGCGCCGTGCCCGCCCCCGCGGTTGGCTCGGCCGCGGCTTGGTCGCGGCTCCGAGCCTGGTCGGGGCCGCAGTCGTGATCGCGGTCGTTGTCATCGCGCTGACGGTGGTCGGACGCCGCGGACACGCACCGACGCACCCCGGTCCACCCCCCCCAGCCAATTTCGCCCGCGCTGATCCGCGCCGCACACCGGGCGACCAGGAGCGACCCGGCCTGCCGTCCGCCGCCAACCAGCCCCGCACCCTTGGTCAGTTATGGATCGCCCAACCGGGCGGTGCTTTCATTCCTAGGCGTTCTTCGCCGGCCGCGCACCGCTGCTGACCACGTAGCGCCGGAGGCCTACTCCCCGGGGCCGAGGCCCGTGTTCGTCAACTACATCCGCCGCGCGCGCACCGCCCACGGTGCCACCTACTACGTGATCCCCACCGGCACTACGGGGTTCGCCGAGCCGCCGCCGAGCGCACGCTGCGTGGCCGACACGATCGCTGCCGCCCGCCGCGTGCTGCCAGGCATTCCCGCAGCTCAGCGCACGGCGACGATCCGCTTCGAAGAGGCGAGGCTGACCGCGCAGGAACGACTCCCAAGGCAGCCAACCGACGGCGGGCTCTGCCTGGCCGCCATCGCCCGCGGATCCCTGGCAACCCGGTGCGAGGGAGGAAGCGAGGTGAGCAGCGGCCTTGGTTCTTTTGCCAGCGATGGCGCGTACCTCGCGGGGCTGGTTCCCGACGGGGTGGCGACGGTCACGCTGCGCTTCGAGCGTGCGGCGCCCGCGCCCCCAGCGACCGTCACGGACAACGTCGTCGACAACGTGTTCGTGGTCCCGAAACCCCGTGCCGTCGTCGGACCCACGGCGATGATCTGGCGATCAGCCAGCGGCGCGGCGATCAAGACGATCCCCGAGCCAAACTCCGGCGGACTCGCGGAAGCGTTCGGACAAGCATCAGCGCGGGCATCAGCGCCCTGACTCGGCGATGTCGACATCGCCAACGTTGTTGACAGCCCCTGCGCCGGCGCCACCCTCACCCCCGGTCCGGGGGAGGCGCGAACACGCGGACCGCTCGCTCCCAGAGCGATTCTCCGGCGATCTGCGGCCCTTAGCGCGGCGAGCTTGAGCAGGGCGGGGACGCGTTTCAGGCCACATCGCCCGCTCGCTGCCTCCTCGGCGCCGGGCAGCCGCGTTCAGAGGCGCTGTAGGGCGATCTGAGGGCTTCCGTGGAACGCGCGCGACGATCCGTCGCGCCCTAAGCTCTCTGCGATGAGCGAGACGCTGCATCTCACCGTGCACTACGAGGACGCGGGCGAGGGCTGGGTGACGGCGCAGGTTGTGGAGGTGCCAGGAGCGATCAGCCAGGGACGCACCCGGGAGGAGGCGCGCGAGAACGTGATAGACGCGCTGCGCACCGTCCTCACCCCCGACGAGCAGCTCGTCGGTCAGCCCCCCGGCGCCGACGACGAGCCGCTGACGCTCACCATCGCCTGACGGCCACGGATCAACCGCATGAAGCGGCGCGACCTCGAGCGTCACCTGCGCGAGCACGGCTGCCGACACATCGGCGAGGGCGCCCGCCACGCCAAATGGCGGGGCCCAGGCGGCAGGCCCTCAGCGGTCCCGCGTCACGCCGAGATCGCGCCCGACCGTCCGCGCGATCTGCCGGCAGCTCGGTATCCCGCCACCAGCCAGCGTGCGCTGAGCGCCCCTGACCGGCCCGGTCATGGCTGTGGTGTCGCGGCCCGGAGCAGCAGCTCCCCGGGCGACAGGGGCATGCTGCTCTCGTGTCGGACGCTCGGGCCAGTCGGGTGCGACGATGGCCACGATGCGCGTCGCCTTTCATCGGGGGTACCTGGTTCGTCGGTCCGGTTGCCGTTCGCTGTCTGCTGGGGGCGGGTCACGAGGTCGCTGTCGCCCACAGCGGCGCGCATGAGCACGACGCCGTCGCCGAGGTCGAGCACCTGCACGGCAGCCGCGAGGAGTTGCTCTCCGAGGGCGGCACTGTTGAGCGTTGGAGACCGGACACGCATGTGGACACGTTTGCGGGTGGGGCGACGGCGGAGAAGGCCGAGGCCTTGGCCCGCTGCGCAGCTCGGGCACAACTGGGCCACATCGTCGCCGTGAGTTCGATGGACGTCTACCAGCACTGCGTCGACGCGGGCCTGGCGGACTTCGGCGGCGTCGTCATCCTGCCCCGCTTCCCGATCCCGCTCGAGGAGACCGCGACGCTGCGGCGCGGCCCATATCCGGGAGGGTCGCCGGCGCACGACAACACTGCGATGGAGGCCGTGCTTCAGGACGCGGACAAGGTCACCGCGCTGCGAGCGGGCGCCATCTACGGCCCCCACGCCGGCGTCCGCGAATGGTTCCTGGTGGAGCGAATCAGCCGTGGCGAGCGCCGGCTCGAGCTTCCCGACGGCGGCACCCAGCTATGGCATCGCGTGGCCGTCGGGCGCGTCGGGCGAGCGATCGCCGCCGCTCTCGAGCCGTGGCGAGGCAGCTGAGCGGCTTGGCGTGCCGTAACAAGATCAGATGCGTAGTTGCTGCGGGAGCGATGAACCACAACGCGCCTCCGGGACCAGCCGGGAGCTCGCTGCCCGGCCAGCATCTACGAAACCTTCCATTGGGTGATTCCGTTGCGGTAAGGAGCTGTCGCCGATGCCGGAGCCAAAGAGATATATATCGGCGAGGAGCTTGGTCGCCATGGCGTGCTTCAGCGCGCTGTTTGTCGCGGGGTGTGGCAGCGCTACCAGCCCGAGTCGCCAGAGAGGCCAAGATTCCCGCACTGTTACGGGCGAAATCCTCCAAATCGCGCGCGGGACAAACCCGAGGACCTTGCTGATCGACGGCATCCAAAACACGACTGACAGAAAAGACGAATGCTTCATCCACTACACCGCCCGCGTGGTCCAGGAGAAGCCGCGGGTGATCCGTGTTGAGGTTCTCGGACCGCCCCCGCCACCACACTGCACGGCCAATGCTGTCCGCGGGCCGTGCACGGTGCCGGTTCACCTCCGGCGCCCGTATCGGGGGCAGAAGATCATCGACGCGGTGACCGGCCGTGAACTCCAGCTGCTACCTCGGTCCCAGCTCTGTTAGCTACTAGTCGCGACTCGCTGCGATCCGCTCTCGAGCAACGAAAGCGTGGGCTCGAAGCTCCACAACCGCGTCTACCGCTTAGCCGCGGTCTTCGCGCCGTTACTACTGAAACCCCTCACGGTCACCGGTTGCGGCCGCCGTCAGCAAACACGCATCGGCAGCCGCGCGATAGTCCACATGCGCTCCTTCGGACCACCAGACAACCTGTGACGAGAATCATCGCGCCGATCCGACAAGCTGCGGCCAATCATCCCGCGAATCTCGGCCGCGCCGGCTCGTATGGTCACGTTCTTGCCGGCGGATTCAGCTGATCGGTGCACCACCTGAACATCCGGGCGGCTTGCTTGGCTGCCTGGCTAGTGAAGGTGGTCGGCACGGTGAAGCGTCATGGGCTGTCTGAGCGCGAGCAGGAGCGGGTGTGGGAGCTGTGGGGTGAGGGCATGTCGGTGCGGGAGGTGGCGCGCCGGCTCGGGGCCAGGCACGAGTATGTTTGGCGTTATCTGACCTCGACGGGCGGTGTCAGGCCGGCGCCGAGGCGGCGGTCGGAGCGGTGCTTGTCAGAGCGCGAGCGGGAGGAGATCTCTCGGGGGCTGGCGCGTGGGGATGGCTTTCGGGCGATCGGTGCGGCGATCGGTCGTGGTCACACCACGATTTCTCGGGAGGTGAACCGCAACGGTGGTCGGGAGTGCTACCGCGCGCACGACGCCGACGCTGCGGCGTGGGAGCGGGCTCGGCGACCGAAGCGCGGCAAGCTGGCTGTCAGCTCGCGGTTGCGCGCGGTGGTCGAGGACAAGCTTGCATTGAAGTGGTCTCCGGAGCAGATCTCGGGGTGGTTGCGCCGGACCTACCCTGATGATCCAGAGATGCAGGTTTCGCACGAGACGATCTACCTGTCGCTGTTCGTGCAGTCCCGCGGCGCGCTGCGCCGTGAGCTCTGTGCCCACCTGCGAGGCGGCAGACGCATGCGGCGGCCGCGGCGACGGGGTGCGCCGGAAGCACGGGGGCGGATGAGCGACATGGTGATGATTAGCGATCGGCCGGCCGAGGCCGAGGATCGCGCGGTGCCCGGCCATTGGGAGGGCGATCTTCTGCTTGGCAAGCGCCCGACCGGGATCGCGACCCTGGTCGAGCGCACGAGCCGCTACACGCAGTTGGTGGCGCTGCCCGAGGGCCATAAGGCCGAACCGGACCGCGCCGCGCTCGCGCAGAGCATCGCGTCGCTTCCGTCGCAGCTGTGGCGCTCGCTGACCTGGGATCAGGGCAAGGAGATGAGCGAGCACGCCCGGTTTACCGTCGATAGCGGCGTGCAGGAGTACTTCTGCCATCCCAACAGTCCCTGGCAGCGGGGCACCAACGAGAACACCAACGGTCTGCTGCGCCAGTACTTCCCGGCACGCAGTGACTTCGCTGCTGTCTCCCAGGAGGACCTGGACGCTGTCGCGGCGCAGCTCAACGGTCGACCGCGCAAGACGCTCGGGTGGATGACACCGGCCGAGCGGTTCGCCGACCTGCTGGCCGAGCCGCACGAGCACAGCTGAATCCAGCGAGCCGCCGACAAGCCGGGGGTCGGCCCGAGCAGCGCGCAGCGACCATCGCCACTACGCCTCGGCCTACGGCCTCAGCTCCGCGACGACGGTCGCCCCGTGCCCCGGGAGGAACGCCTCACGACCACCGCCGATCAGACGGCACCAGCCGTCTCCCGCCCGGGGGTCACCGGAGTCTTCGCCGCTCGACATGAGAACCTTCACCTCGACGGGGTGGTGCGCTGACCTCTTGAGCCCGCTCCCCAAAATGTGACCCGATCGGCTGAGAGGGCCGTGCGTTAGCCATCGGCTCGAAGCGAACCGGAGGGGTTATCGCCCGGTTTGTCGGCTTGTGCTGGCGTAGACCCCGTCGGGCACGGGGATGGTGCGTGTGCCGCGGCTGGTGTGGATGGTGATGCGGTGGATTGTCTTGGGGACGATCTCGCCGGTGATCGTGACGCCGAGAGACGCGCCGCCGAAACCGGTGCCGTGGGCTTCGGCGTCCGCAAGATCGGGGTCGCAGCCGCCGAATCCGCCCCCGAACCTGTCGGGGAATGGGGATGAAGCGATCGTGTGGACGCAGAGTCCTTGCGCGCCGGGGATGACGTAGAGCCGTACGCCGGAGGGGGTGATGACCTGGCGCACCTCCGTGAAGTCCAGATGCAGTAGGCACAGAGTTCGTGGTATTTCGATTCGAGGACCGCAGGGGGGCGGCACGTACCCCTGCAGGATGGCGAGGGGTAGGGACGAGAGTGGCGGGCGGGAGATGATGTCGCCGGCTGCGGTCTTGACCCCGGTGGGGCTGGTGATGTCGAACACGGCGAATGCGGCGAGCAGCGACGGGTCGGCGTGGTAGGGGTGCTGGAGGATGTTGCGGATCGCCTGTGCCTTGAGAGGGGCGTCGTGTGCGGCTTCGGCAGCGAGCAGCGCCTGGTTCGAGGTCGCGACGCGCTGGCCGTCGGGCGTGTACCAGGCCGCGCGGAGCACCGACAGGAAGGTATCGGGCCGAGCTCTCGTGACCGCCACGTTGCCGGCGACGGAGAGGTCGAGGACCGCTCCGGGCCGGAATTGCTTGTTGGGGAACGTCCAGCTCACGCGCGCGACGCCGTCGGGAACGATCCCGACGAAGTAGGCGCCAGGCTGGGTGGGAAACCGTTGACGGGTCGGCGCGACGGGGAAGACCTCGTTGGCGTTGGTCAGGTCGGCGGCCGGGACTGGCATGGTCTGGGTGGCGTGGCTGCCGCTGATCTCGACGATCGAGACCTGGTCGCCGAGCCGCGGGCTCCAGATCGAGTCAGGGCTCCAGGTCGTGACGGCGAGGTAGAGGCGCGCGTCGGGCAGGGTCCGGACGAGTCGCGTGAGCCGAGGGACGATCGTCCCGGGCGGACTCAACGGACTTGCGATGTGCAGGCGGCTGGGCAGCACGTCAGCAGCGGTCTGCGGGCGGCGCAGGACCGCCAGCCTCGCGATCAGCTGCTGCGCCCCGCCGCTGTCGCCGGCGGACGTGCTACGGCCGTGGGCGAGCAGCGCGATCGCGACGACCGCGACCACCACCGCCACACTCGACAGCGCGAGCATCACGCCGCCCAGCGACCTCAGCCGCACACCCAGCGCCGCGAGTCCGCCCGGGCGGGCAACCACTCCGTCCTGTGCAAGTCGAGGGTCTGCCTCGATCCGGCGCCAGACCTCGTCGATCGGTGGTGGCGGGCACCACGGCTCGGGGTTGGCGGCACGCAACCGTTCCAACGGGTCCACGGTCATCTACATCGCCTCCTCCGCCCGCGGCCGAGGACCGGGGCGGTCGTCTGCTTCAGCAGCGCTCAACGCTGCGGCTAGCCGTTTGCGGGCACGATGAAGCCGCACCGCCAACGCATTGCGCGAGCATCCCAGCACCCGCGCCGCCTGGCCCGGCTCCAAGCCCTCCCACGCGATCAGCAGCAACAACTCGCGATCCAGCGCGCTCAGCTGCGCCAGCGCCCGACCGAGAACCCGGTCACCGCCCAGGGTGGAGTCTGGGCCGCCCAGGACGGACCCTGGACCGCCGCCCGCCGCGAGCCGATCCAGCAAGGCGAGATCCCGCCCGGACCGTCGCCGCTGGTGCGCGAGCACGTGACGGGCGCACCCCAGCAGCCACGGCAGCGCATCGTCGGGCACGTCATCCAGCCGCCGCCACGCGATCACGAACACCTCGCTCACCGCGTCATCCGCCGCTACTGGATCGACCCCGGCGGCGCGCATACGCGCGCACCGCCCCAGCATGCGCGTTGAACAGGCCCTCAAGCCGCGAGCGCCGCTGAACGTCGTCCACAGCCGTTAATGCCCGCCAACCATCCGAGAATTACACCCCGCCCAAGCAAACCACACGCTCCACAATGCCCCCGGTCGCCTCGACGGCGCTCCGTCGTTGACGATCCCTGGGACTGCTTCGTTGTCGAGCGATCCAGCAGCGCGTGGCCCGAGTGCAGTCGTGTTGGCCGTCCTGCTATCCGCTGTCTGGAACGCGGTAGCTCCTGAGCGCCCCGCGGGAGTCTTTGAGGGTCACGGCTTTGAAGCCGGGCGGAGCGTGGGCGATGTAGATGTTGTGGGACACCGGGACGGTTTCTGATGAGCCGTCGGCAAGGACTAGCCTGACGGTCCGGTTGCCGTCAGGCGCAAGACCGGTAACGGTCACCCCGCTGGGTCCGCCCGTGATCGGAGACATTTCCCCTGCCAGCGCCATGCTGTTGGGCACGCAGTCAACGACGCTAGAACGCTGATGTCTGGCCTTGGGACGTATGGCCATGGGCGCGCGTGCCTGCCCGGGCTGGGGGGCTTTCTCTCCCAAGCAGACCTGGGTGGTTCCTGGCACAACCGAGAGCTCTAATCCGTCGAGGTTCGCGACGAGCCTCGCTTGACCGGCTTCGAGCCCTCGGAACACGTGAAAGCTCCGTACAAGCGCGGCGGGTAGCGGCCCGGGCCCGGAGGAGGGTGGTATCGGTTCGCGCCCGGCTGCTCTCGCCGAGAGATTGGCGGGCGACGGTCCCGTGTAGGTTCGTTTCTTCCCGGTCGCATCTCTGAGCGTCACCGACCGGTACATGCCAGGCCCTGGGCGCATGGTCAGGCTGTAGATGTTGTTTTCGACGGAGACGGTTCTGGTGGAGCCGCCGGCTAGCGTCACCGTCACCGTTGTGTTCGTATCAGGAGCGAGCCCCCACACGGTCACGGTGCGGGCCAGTTGGTCGACGTGCCAGATGATCATGTTCCCGTCGTTCGCGCTCGCCACCGACCCGCAGCCACCGCTCACGGCAGGTCTCCCGGCTCGGTTATCGGTCCACAGGGCGCCGATGCAGACGTTCCTTGCTCCGGGCACGAACCACAAGGTCATCCCGTTTTCGGTCGCCTCGACGGCGGCTGCAGGGTCCAAGCCGAACTGCTGGTTGAGTCGAGTGGTCGCGATCCAGGCGGGCACTAACCCACCGGTGCCTCGGCGCATGGCGGAGGGGGACCGGCGTAGCGTGGCGAAGTTCCGCACAAGCGTCCGAGAAACGCCGTCTGCCGACGGGTGCGGCGCTACCAGGCGGGTCAGGTTCGCCAGGCGAGCGGCGTTAGCGTTCCGTTGGGCCCCGGAGAGCACCCCGCCGCTACTCTCGCCGCCGCTCGCCGCTGTCGACCGATGCCCAGGCGTCGTGAGGGCGATGAACAGGATCAGCGCTACCGCCGCCGCCGACAGCACCAGCCCGAGCACCCGCGTCCAACGCCACCGGTGGCGCGATCGATCGCTGAGCATGGCATCGCGCTCCACACACGCCCACACCTCCTCGAAGGAAGGCGGCGAGCCGGCGTGCACGGGATTGGCGGCGCGCAGCCGCTCCAGCACGTCGGTCACGGCACGACCTCCATCGTCGGTATTTGAGCCTCCTGGTTCTCGAGCCCGGCCAACACAGCTTCAAGACGCTTACGCGCGCGGTGAAGGCGCACGTTTAGCGTGCCGCGCGAGCAGCCAAGGACAGCGGCCGCCTCGCTCGGTCCGAGGCCTTCCTAGGCCGTCAGCAGAAGCACCTCGCGGTCGCGCTCGCGTAGTTGGTTGAGCGCTTGTCTGAGCAGGCCGTCGCTCTCGTCTGTAGGCAAGGCCGGCGGACGATCAGCGGCCAGCCGGGACCGAAGCGAGCCAGCGCGACGCTGGCCACGCCGTTGATTGGCAAGCACCCGCCGTGCACAGGCCAGCAACCACGGCAGCGCGGCGCCTGGGACCTCGTCCAGCCGCCGCCACGCGACCGCGAACACCTCGCTAACGGTGTCGTCGGCGCTGGCTGCGTCGATCCGGCGCAGCGCGTAGGCGTGCACGGCATCAGCGTGCTCGTGAAACAGCGCCTCTAGGCGCCGACGCCGCCCAGCCTCGTGCACGCTCAAGCTCATGTCCGGCAACGGCCCTGCAATTACAGAACCGACGCCCGAACCATAAGACAGACCAGTAGGCGCGAGAGCGACGCGCTGCTGCAGACCTGCAGCCGCCGAAGAGCCAAAGCTTCCTCCGAGCTGGCCCATCGATCACGAAAAGGCCCCCAAAAACGTGACGTGGCGGACTGTTTGGCGAGGTTTAATACGTTATCGCCTTGATCACGGCGCCGGTGCCCGAGCGCCAGATCATCTTGGTGGGGAACCCGTAGTTCGGTAGCCGCTGGCCGGGGTTGTGGACGATGAAGACGTTGTTGATCGCCTTGACGGTGATCGCCTGCTCAGGACCGTGCCTGCTGTGGGCGGGGTAGTAGAGCGTGACGCTGGCGATGCCATCGGGGACAAGCCCGTAGACGCCGCCGACGCCGGTGGGTCCGCCGCTTGAGATGGTGTGCCCCTGTTCGATCTCGCTGATGCTGTAGCCGCCGCCGCAGCCGTCGCCGTTTCCTGTGCTGTTGAGGGCGAGCAGGCAGACCCCGGGATACGGGCGCGCGAGTTCGTGTTGGTACGCGAGGAAGCGGGGCTCGAGGGCGAGTGCGCCGGCGCGCAGCCTGGCTGGAATCTGTGGGAGCTCCTGGTGGAGGGCCGCCTGTTGTTCTCGGTAGCAGCGCTCGGGCAGGGGCTGGCTCAAGTTCACGTTCCCGGCCGGGACGAGATAGTAGCCGGCGCCGAACCGCCAGCGGGCGCGGCGGATATAGCGGGCGTAGACGTCTTTGACAGGCGGGATCGTGCCATTCGGATAGACCTGTTGATTCGGAGGAGCTCCGATGATCCGCGCGGGGAGTCGGTCCGACGGCGCCGAGGGGCGGCGTAGCACGCCGAGGATCGCCAGGATGTCGGTGCCCGGCGACCCCTGGCTGAAGCTTGGTCTACGGCTCGCATCGAGACCGGGTGGCGGGGGCGAACAGGCTTGGTCGCGCCGGACAGCTGTCCCCATGGCCTTCTCTAAATAGATCACCTCTGCCTGCTGTGTGTGCGACAGACGAAGAGGAGGGGGTGGACCTGACGCGGCCGGTGGACCTCCGGATGGCGGGTTGGGCGGCGGGGTGTTCGAATGCTTGTGACCGACGAACACGAGCGCGAACACCGCGATGGCAATGCTGGTGCCGACGGCGAGCAGAATGGGGATACCGTGCGCCACCGATCGCGGCCACCCCCGGACTACGCGAGGCTGGGGACGGTTGACAGTGATCTGCGCTCGTGCCGCGGCGTGCAGCTGCGCCTCCAATTCGTCGAAGAAGTTGCTCACGGGACCCCTCAATTCTTGAGCGGAGCTTCTTCAGCCCGCGACTGACGCGCTGTTTGACGAGCATTTCTGAGCACCGCATCCCGGCCGCGATCTCGGTGTAGGAGCGCTCCTCAACGACCCGAGCCACAACCGCATCACGCTGCTCCTCAGGCAATCCCGCCAGCGCGGTCTGCAGGCCCGGCGCATCACCAGATCGGCTAGCGATCTCTTCAATCCGCTCCAGATCGATGTCGTCGATCACGAGCGGCTGGAGCGCGAGGCGCCGCCGTGCCCGATCTTCCACACGACCGCGTCGGCGGCTGTCGCTGAGCTTGTGTGAGGCGATGCCGTAAAGCCAGGCACGAGCCGGAGCCTCTCCCGGCCGAAACCGCGGCGCGGCGATGAGAGCTGCCGCGAACACCTCCGCGGTGAGATCGGCAGTGAGCTCTGGATCCCCGGTCCGACGGAGGAAGAACGCCACCACCGCTGGGAGATTTCGACGGTAGTAGGCCACAAACGCGTCGGGATCTCCCGCCGTGTGACGTCTAAGCAGCTGCTCGTCATCGTGCTCGCCCGACGCCATCACACCCTGTTACTCGTTCGAAAGTTCTCCCGTGACAGATGGTTGATCAAGCAGGCCAGCCGAGACCGGCTTGCAGAGTCTCGTTATTGCCATTTTCGTGACCGTATGCGCTCGTCGCCGTCGTTGACCGCGCGTCGACCATCTCGCCGGTGCGAAGCCCGCCGCCGAGCTTGTCGCGGAGGCCTGGCCGGCGCCCGCGAGGCCAGGCAAAGCGACCCGCTCGGCGGCGGCTACAGGAGGTCCTGACCGAGCCGGAGGCGATCGCGCTCATGAAGGCCTGCAGCCCGAGAGCGCGCGGGTCGCCGGCGCCGAGACCTCAGGCGTGGGAGATACCGACGGCGCTGATCCGGACCTCGCGCAGCGAGCCGTCGGCATCTACCCGCGAGTAGGCCAGCTCGACCTGCTGGCCGATCAGCGCGCTGAGGCGTGGGCTGCCGAGCGTGGTCACACGCCGGCCGTCGAGCTCGGAGACTGCATAGGTATGTCCGTCACGTCGGCGCCGGACGGCGCATAGCGTGGCGGTAGCGCGGTGGCTTGCCTTGTACTTGCGCCAGGCCGTCTGGCGGCCGGGGCGATAGGCCGCCCCGGGCCGTTTGAGAACCGAGCCCTCAAACCCGAGCGCGACGAGCTGGTCGTGAGCGGCACGGCTTGCCGGCTGCGTCTGGACCAGCCGCAGCCGGTCGCTGTCGGGAAAGCTCTCCCGAAGCAGCTCGGTGCGCTTGACCCACGGCAGCATTCGGAGGTCCTCGCCAGCGAGCTCGAGCAGATCGAAGGCCACGAGGTGGAGCTTCCTCGCCGCCGCGGCGTCGCGCTGAAGCGTCGCTCGGCATACCGCCGTGAAGTCCTGGACGACGCGGTCCTCGCGCGAGGTGAGTGCGACGAGTTCTCCATCGAAGACCGACCCTGGCGGGGCCTGGGCGAGCGGCTCGAGCAGCAACCCGAGACGATCGCCCAAACCGCACCTTGACGCGACCACGCGCGCACGCGTCCCCGCTTATCGACTGCCACGATCAGGCGAAACCCATCCCACTTGGGTTCCATCGTCCAGTGACCCTGCGTTGGCCACGCTACGGCTCGAGTGCTGAGCATTGGCTCGGGGATCGGCATACGCCGAGCCTACGACAGATAGCTGCTCGGGCCGTCGGAGGTTTCTGTAGCAACGGCGCCGTTACTACTGGAAACTCCAGTGGACGATCGACGGCGACGCCGGCATTGATATGGTTTCTCACGGCATGGCGCTGCGTCTCGCACTTGCTCTTCTTCTCCTCCCCCTTCGGGGGGAATAGCGCGTCGGCGGCCGCACGTAGCCGCACCACCAGTACCGAGAAGAAGCCAAGTTCGAGAGTTAGAGGAGCGACATGACACAACCTGAAGATCCCAACCGCGTACTGATCTTCGACACGACGCTGCGCGACGGCGAACAGTCACCGGGGATCTCGCTGAACGCCCACGAGAAGCTGGAGATCGCGCAGCAACTCGCGCGCCTGGGGGTCGACGTGATCGAGGCCGGGTTTCCGATCACCTCCCCGGGGGACTTCGACGCCGTGCAGGAGATCTCGCGGCGGGTCGAGGGTCCGGTGATCGCCGGGCTGGCGCGCACGCACGTGGCGGACATCGACGCGGCATGGAACGCGGTCAAGGATGCCGAGCGACCTCGGATCCACACCTTCATCTCCACCTCGGACATCCACATCCGCCACCAGCTGCAGACCACACGCGACGACGTGAAGGGCCAGGCGCGGGCGGCGGTGGCGCACGCGAAGCAGTACCTCGATGACGTCGAGTTCTCGCCCATGGACGCCACCCGCGCCGACGTCGAGTTCACCGCCGAGGTGTGCCAGATCGCGATCGACGAGGGGGCAAACACGATCAACATCCCCGACACGGTCGGGTACGCGATGCCGCACGAGTTCACCGAGTACCTGCTCCGGCTCTACGAGCTGGTACCGAAGCTGAAGGACGTGGTCTTGTCCGTCCATTGCCACGACGACCTCGGCCTTGCCGTCGCGAACTCGTTCGCCGGATTGCGGGCCGGCGCTCGTCAGGTCGAGTGCGCGGTCAACGGGATCGGCGAACGCGCCGGCAACGCCTCGCTCGAGGAGATCGTGATGCTTCTGCGCACCCGTCAACCGGACGTCGGTCTCGCTACCGGCGTGGTGACGCAGGAGCTGGCTCGGACCTCCAGGTTGGTCTCCCGCCTCACCGGGTATCCCGTTCAGCCCAACAAGGCGGTTGTGGGCCGCAACGCGTTCGCGCACGAGTCGGGCATCCACCAGGACGGCGTGCTCAAGGAGCGCACCACGTACGAGATCATGGACGCCACCACGGTCGGGCTCGCCGCCAACTCGATCGTGCTGGGCAAGCACTCAGGCCGCCACGCGCTCCAGCAGGCTCTGTCCGAGCTGGGCTTCGAGCTCTCGGGACAGTCGCTGAACACGGCGTTCCGGCGCTTCAAGGAGATCGCCGACAAGAAAAAGCATGTGACCGCGCTGGACCTCGAGGCGCTGGTGACCGACGAGCTGCGCGAGGAGATCACGGGCTACCAACTCGAGTGGTTTGACGTCGAGGCGTCGTCCCGCCGCCCCCCGCACGCAACCGTCGGGATCCGCATGCCGGACGGCGAGGAGGTCAGGGGATCGTTCACCGGCGACGGCCCGGTCGACGCGATCTTCCGCGCGATCAACGCGGCCACCAGCAGCGAGGCGAGGCTCCGGGAATTCCGCGTGGACGCCGTGACCGGAGGTCAGGACGCGCTGGGGGAGACCTCGGTGGTGCTCGAGATCGCGGGCGTCAGCGGGTCGGGGCAGGGAGTGTCGACTGACATCCTCGAGGCAGCCGGCCGGGCGTACGTACGCGCGTTGTCCAACGCGATCCGGCGCCGCGGGATCATGGCGGAGGCGGAGGAGGCACTCGCGACTGGAGCCGAGGTGATCAGGACGCCGTAGTCCCCGGCGTGAGAGCAGACTGAAGCCATCGGGACGCCGGAGTCGGCATGAGAGCAGACTGAAGCCATTAGGGCGCCGCGGCCTTGGCGCGGGCCAGCCGCAGCCCCTGGCGGTACCCGGCGGCGAGCACCCGCCCACTCGGCTCGCGGTCCATGAAGTTGGTGCCCATGGCGGCGGCGGATTCCACGCTCGGCGCCAGCAACTGAACCGCAGCACCGCGACGCCTGAGCACGAGCGCCTCGACGGACACCGCCGACCTGGCGACCGTGCGGACGAGCGTCAGCAGACTGCTCGATCCCGTGACGCTCGCGGTCGGGTTCAGGCACAGCACGTGGGTGTCCCGGCCGGCGGGCGCGGCATCGAGATTGGTGGGACTCCACACCCCGCCGTCAACGTACTCGCGGCCCCCGATTTCGACCGGCTCGAACAGCCACGGGACCGTGCAGGACGCGGTCACGGCCTCAGCGACGCTGGCGTGCGGCGCCCCGGGGCTGCCGAACATGACCCGGCGGCCGCTGCGCCGGTCAACCGCGGCGACGCGGAGCCGGCCGTCGAACCGGGCCATGGAGCGCTCGATATGTGCCCGCAGGCCGTTGAGCGTGCTCCGCGGCTCGGGGATCCGCTGGAGCATCGCCGCACGCACCAGAGCCCCTCCGGGCGTGGCCACGCCGAGAGCTAGGGGCGCGAAGGACGCGCCGATCGCACCGGCCCAGGCCCCGGCTCGTCGCGCGGCGACCGCTCCTGCGGCCGCCAATCCGTCGGCAGGTGCCTTGCTTGCCTCCGGCACGTCGGCGTCGACCGATGGCGGCCGGCGGGGCGCCTCGCCGGCGACGAGGTGTGCGGCGACGATCGAGCCGGCCGAGGTCCCGACGAAGCTCTCGCAGTCGCGCATGTCGATGCCGCCGGCATCCTCGATCCCCGCGAGCACGCCCATCAGCCACGCCTCGCCGAGCACGCCGCCGCCACCGAGCACGAGGACATCGGGACGGATCACCATAAGCCCAGGCTAGCGAGCACGGCCCGCGCCCCGGGCCACCTCATCCGTATGTGATAGCGTACGGTTGTATGACGAGCCTTGCGCCGCCGGCACCCTCCGGCATCGAATCCCTCGGCGCTCGGATCCGGGCGCTGCGCGAGGGGATGGACTTGTCGCTGCGCGACCTGGGCGAGCGCTCGGGGGTGAGCGCACCGATGCTCTCCCAGGTCGAGCGGGGGGAAACGAGCCCCACGCTGGCCGTCGCAACCCGGATCGCCGCCGGCCTCGAATTGCGCCTTTCGCAGCTGCTCCGGCTCGACGAGAGCGGCGCCGTGACGGTCGTGCGCAGGACAGAGCGCCGGAAGGGACCTGCTCGGGTCAGGGGCCACAGCTATGAGATCTTGACGCCGCCGCTTCCGGGCCAACGCGCCGAGCTCTCCCGGCACACGCTGGCGGCCGGGGCGGTCACCGGCGGCGCCGGCGACCCACCGATTCACGAGCCGGGCAGCCGCGAGACCGCGCTCGTGGAATCCGGCACGGTCGTGCTCGTATGCGACGGCAGCCAGTGGGAGCTGTCCGCCGGCGACTGCGTCACGTTCGACGCTGATCTTCCCCATCACTTCGAGAACCCTGGAACCGACGCGGCCACGTTGCTGGCGGTGGTCAGCGCGGGCCTTCGCAGGAGTTGACCCACGCCATGTCAAAGAGCCTGTTCGACAAGATCTGGGACGCCCACGAGGTCGCGCCCGGGCTGCTCTACGTAGACCTGCACCTCGTCCACGAGGTCACGAGCCCCCAGGCCTTCGACGGCCTGCGGCTCGCCGGGCGCAAGATCCGCCGACCCGATCGCACGCTGGCAACGGCCGATCACAACGTGCCCACCGATGGCACCCCGGTGGCGGCCAGGATTCGCGATTCCCTGTCGCGCGTGCAGGTGGAGACACTCGAGCGCAACTGCCGGGAGTTCGGGATTCCGGTCTACTCGCTCGGATCCGACCGGCAAGGGATCGTCCACGTGATCGGGCCCGAGCTCGGGGTCACCCAGCCAGGAATGACAATCGTATGCGGCGACTCCCACACTGCCACGCACGGCGCGTTCGGTGCGCTCGCGTTCGGGATCGGGACCAGTGAGGTCGAGCACGTGCTCGCCACGCAGTGCCTGGTGCAGGCAAAGCCGCGGTCGATGCGCATTCGGTACGAGGGATCGCTGGGCTTCGGGGTCACGGCCAAGGATCTGATCCTGGCGACGATCGGTCAGATGGGTGTCGACGGTGCGGTCGGGCACGTCGTCGAGTACGCGGGCGAGGCGATCGAGGGACTGTCGATGGAAGGCCGAATGACCGTGTGCAACATGACGATCGAGGGCGGTGGACGGGCCGGGATGATCGCCCCCGACGACACGACGTTCGAGTGGGTGATCGGGCGGCCAGGGGCTCCGGGGGAGGTGCCCGAGGAGTGGGCGGAGCTCCGCACCGACCCGGACGCCGCCTTCGATCGCGAGATCGATGTCGACGCCTCGGCCATCAGCCCGATGGTGACCTGGGGAACCACGCCGGGGATGGTGGCGCCGGTCACGGCAGCGGTGCCCGAGCCTCACTCCGAGCAGGACGAGCGCGCGCTCGACTACATGGGCCTCGAGGCCGGCACTCCGATCCAGAAGATCAGACTCGACCGGGTGTTCATCGGCTCGTGCACGAATTCGCGGATCGGCGATCTGCGTGCCGCGGCGCAGATTGTGGGCGGGCACCAGGTCGCCGACGGGGTGTACGCCATGGTCGTGCCCGGCTCACAGCAGGTCAAGCTGCAGGCCGAGCGCGAGGGGCTCGACGAGGTCTTCACCCGGGCCGGGTTCGACTGGCGCGGAGCGGGGTGCTCGATGTGCCTCGGGATGAATCCGGACATCGCCGCGCCGCGTGAGCGCGTGGCCTCGACCTCGAACCGCAACTTCGAAGGCCGCCAGGGGCGGGGCGCCCGCTCTCACCTGGTCTCGCCGCAGATGGCGGCGGCCGCGGCTCTGACCGGGCATTTCGTCGACATCAGAGAGTGGGAGGCGCCGCAGTGAGAGCCATAGAAACCATCACCGGCCCGGTTAGCGTGCTGGGCCGCGACGACGTTGACACGGACCAGATCATCCCCAAGCAGTTCCTCAAGCGGGTCGAGCGCACCGGCTTCGGGGAGTTCCTGTTCTTCGACTGGGCCAAGGAACCCGGGTGGGAGTTGCCGCGCAACCCGATCCTGGTCACTGGCCGCAACTTCGGCTGCGGCTCGAGCCGCGAGCACGCACCGTGGGCGCTCGAGGACTACGGCTTTCAGGCGATCATCGCCCCGAGCTTCGCGGACATCTTCCGCTCCAACTGCACGAAGATCGGCCTGCTGCCGGTCGAGCTGAGTCCCGAGGAGTGCGCGAGCATCGCGGAGGCCGGCGAGGCCCAGGTCGACCTGGCCGGCCAGGAGGTGCGGTGGCCCGGAGCAAGCGCCCACTTCGAGATCGATCCCGAGATCAAGCACCGCCTGCTGAACGGCCTCGACGACATCGCGCTGACGCTCGCTGAGTCCGATGCGATCGACGCCTACGAACGCACGCGCGAGCGCTCCGGTCCGGTGACCACGGCGTTGTGAGCACACGGCCGCGGACGTCTCGCGACTGGGACGCGGCCTCGTACGACCGGGTCAGCGAGCCGCAACTGAGCTGGGCCCTCGAGCAGCTCGAGCGGTTGGAGCTGCGGGGCGATGAGGTCGTACTCGACGCGGGGTGCGGTTCGGGCCGCGTCACCCTCCTGCTCGCGGACCGAGTACCGCGCGGGCGCGTGTACGCGGTAGACGCGGCCCCGTCGATGGTCGAGCACACGCGCGCGGCGCTCGGTGATCGTGCGACCGTCCTCTGCCAGGACCTGATCGACCTCGAGCTCCCCGAGCCCGTCGACGCCGCGTTCTCCAACGCGACGTTTCACTGGATTCCCGACCACGAGCGGCTGTTCTCACGCTTGCATAGCGCGCTCAGGCCCGGCGGGAGGCTCGTGGCGCAGTGCGGCGGGCAGGGCAACATCGACAGGTTCAGGCGGCTCGCCGAAGACATCGCGGGGGAGCAGCCCTTCGCCCCGTACTTCCGCGGCTGGCGCAAACCCTGGAACTACGCCGGCGCTCGGGAGACGAAGGAGCGTTTGGAGCGGGCCGGCTTTGTCGACGTCAGGTGCTGGCTCGAGCCCAAGCCGGTGACGCTGGATCAGCCGCGGCCGTTCGTCGAGACGGTCTGCCTGGTCCGGCACCTCGATCCGCTTCCGGCCGACCTGCGTGCGCTCTTCTTGGATCGCGTGCTCGTGCGCGCCGGCCATCCGCTGGTGCTCGGATACGTGCGCCTGAACATGACCGCCCGACGACGGCCCTGACCAGGGTTGCGAGGGACGTCAGCGAACCAGCGACTCGAAGAGGTGCCCGAGCGTGACCTCGGGGTCGTCGGTCAACCCGGTGTGAACTTCCGAGGGCCGTATGACCGTCGAGGACCGGGCCGCCACCCAGCCGAAGCGCTCGGAGGCGGTCATGGTGGCCAGCGGGCCGGCGGCGGGGTCGCCGGCGACGACGGCGGCAATCGCGTCGAGATGGGGGCGCACGGTGGCGGGGTCTAGATCCCGGGCGAGGGCACGCAGCCGCTGATCGTCGAGCTCTCTGTGATCTGCGCGCACCGTCGCGAAAAGCTACTCGGCGCGGTGGTTCAGCCCGTGCTCGTAACCGCGTAGACGAACGGTGCGGGGAGCCCCTCATGTCGGCTGCGTGCGGCTGAACA
>CAVSUZ010000007.1:0-321329 GCA_963731335.1 uncultured Pseudomonadota bacterium
GCTTCCGGATCGCCCTTCGGCTCCCACGTCCCGCGGTCCCACGTCTCCACCGTGCCGGCGCCGTATTGCCCATCGGGGATGGTGCCCTGGAACGATGCGTAGTCCAGCGGATGGTCCTCCACATGCGCGGCGATCCGCTTGTCCCTGGGATCGAGCGAGGGCCCTTTGCGCACCGCCCAGCTCCACAGCACCCCGTTATGCTCGAGCCGGAAGTCCCAATGCAGGCCGGCCCGGTGGGCGGCGTGCTTCTGCACGACGAAGATCGGCGCGTTGGCGTGCTCCTCCGAGGGCGCAGGCTCCGGCGCAGGCTCGTCCGTTACGGCGAAGTTGCGCTTCGCCCGGTAGGTGCGGATCGAGGTATCGCGGGCCGCCCGCGTTTCGCTCATCGGTCCTGCTGGTGTCCCTGGTTGCGCGTGTTCTGCTTGATATCGCCAAACCGGTTTGCGTTGGGATCAACCGATGGCGATTTCGCCTTGTCGGCCTGCTCCGTCTCGGCTCGGCCGGAGGCAGGCGCCTTGTCGGACTGCTGCTCGCGGGGAACCGGCGGTGGATGTGCGCTCATGGCGTTCTCCTTGGGGTTGGATCAGGGGCGTTGAACGGCACGGCGGGACGCGGGTTGCGCTGGGTTCTAACCTGTTCGTTACTGACTCTGTGGCCGAACTGGAATTTCGTGGTGTCGATCCCGAAGAAAAGTCGCGAGCGACCGCCAGGCACGAGAAGGAACTCTTCGTTGCGATTAGAGAATTTTGCAGTAATCGCCGTGCGGCTGGTTTGCGGCTCGTGTTGGCACCTGCTTGGGTCATTTCTGTCATGCATGCAAGTTGGTAGTTGTAGGTGCGATCCGCTTCGGCGTATTCTTTTCAACCGTGACAATCGTTCGATGCAGCGGACATCGCAGCCGGAAGAACCGGCCTCCCGACGTCAATCGCCTGTGAAGGAACATTCTTCCCGAGCCCGTGTTGGCGTCGGTGCGACCTACACATGGTGCCCGGGGCCGCCACACGCGGCTGTGAAGGGGAATGGCGTGAAGGAACGAGTTTTGATCACCGGCGGTGCCGGTTTCATCGGCTGCCATCTTTCTTCGGCGCTCCTCGCGGCCGGCTACCAGGTCAGGGTGCTCGATGATCTGGTGGAGCAGGTGCATGCGGGCCAGAAGCTGAACCCGATTTTGCGCGAAACGGAGTTCATCGTCGGCAACGTGCGCAACGCCGACCTGATGGGTCAGGCGCTGAGCGGCGTGGACGCGGTGGTCCATCTCGCGGCGGAGGTCGGCGTCGGTCAGAGCATGTACGCGATCGACCGTTATGTCGGTGCCAACGATCTCGGCACCGCGGCGCTGTTGCAGGCGCTGATCGCAGGCCGGTGCGGCGGGTGGTGGTCGCCTCGTCCATGAGCATTTACGGCGAGGGGCTGTATCGGACGCCGGTCGGGCGCGTGGTGGAGGACGCCACACGCGGTGCGCGAGCCGGCGCGCGGATGGGACCCGGTGGATGCCGACGGCTCGCCGCTTGTTCCGCTGCCGACGCCGGAATGGAAGCGGCCGGCGCTCGCATCCGTCTACGCGATCACCAAGTTCGTGCAGGAGCGGCTGGTCCTGACCGTCGCGCCGGCCTACGGGATGGAGGCGGTGGCGCTGCGGCTGTTCAATGTCTATGGCCCGGGCCAGGCGCTCTCGAACCCCTATACGGGCGTGCTGGCGATCTTCGCGTCGCGGCTGTTGAACGCGCAAGCGCCGCTGGTCTTCGAGGACGGCGAGCAGCGGCGCGACTTCGTTCATGTGCGCGACGTGGCGCAGGCCTTCGTGCTGGCGCTGGAGCAGCCGGGCGCTGCGAATGGCGTGTTCAATATCGGCAGCGGGCAGGATCGCTCACGGTGCGCGAGATCGCACAGCTGATCGCGGCGGCGATGGAGCGCCCGGATCTGGAGCCGGAAATCCCCGGCAAGGCGCGGGCCGGCGACATCCGCCACTGCTTCGCCGACATCTCGCAGGCGCGCGAATGCCTCGGCTTTCAGCCGGCGCGGATATTCGGCGACGGGATGCGGGAACTGGCGGAATGGGTGCGCCGCCAGCGCGCGGAGGACCGCGTTGCCGCAGGCGCGGCGGGAGCTCGAAGCGCGGGGGCTGGTGGCATGATCGCCGCCGGTTCTGGTCACCGGCGGCGCCGGGTTCATCGGCAGCGAACTGGCCGACCGGCTGGCGCGCGGCGGCGACATGGTGCTGGTGCTGGATTCGCTGGCCCGCCCCGGCGTCGAGCGCAACCTGCAGTGGCTGAAGGGGCGCCATGCCGAGCGGGTCTCCGTCAGCGATCGCGGATATTCGCGATGAACACGCGGTCGCGGAGGCGGCGCGCGAGGCCAAGGCGGTGTTCCATTTCGCCGCGCAGGTCGCGGTCACCACCAGCCTGGACGACCCGATCGCGGATCTGCAGGTGAACCTGCTCGGCACGCGTGACACTGCTGGAAGCGATCCGCCGGCGCCGCGTGCCGCTGATCTTCGCCAGCACCAACAAGGTGTATGGCGATCTGGCCGAATCGACCTGGTGCGGGCGGAGGAGTCTATCGCCCGGCCGACGAGACGTTGGCCCGCTGCGGGGTCGGACGAGGACCGCACGCTGTGCTTCTGCACGCCCTATGGCTGCTCCAAGGGCGGCGCCGACCAGTACGTGCTCGACTATGCGCATAGCTTCGGCGTGCCGACCGCTGTGCTGCGCATGAGCTGCATCTACGGCCCGCGCCAGATGGGCACCGAGGATCAGGGCTGGGTCGCGCATTTCGTGATGCGGGCGCTCGCGGGCGAGACCGATCACCATCTACGGCGACGGCCGGCAGGTGCGCGACATCCTGTTCGTCGACGACGCGGTGGACGCCTATCTCGGCGCGTGGCGCGGCATCCGCCGGATCGGGCCGGGCCTTCAATCTCGGCGGCGGCCCGGAGCAACGCGGTGAGCCTGCGCCGTGCTGATCCGCCATCATCGAACAGCAGCTCGGCCGTCGCGTGCCGGTGCGCATGGCGGACTGGCGGCCGAACGACCAGCGCTGGTTCGTCGCCGATGCCCGGCGCGTGCGGGCGGAGCTCGATCTGCCCGCCGCCGGTTGATTGGCGCATCGGCATCGCGCGGCCTGCTGCACGAAATGGCCGACGCGGGAGCCGGTCGCCGCATGAGGGTGGCGCTGGTCAATCCGCCCTGGCGCTTCGACGGCAGCATCTATTTCGGCTGCCGCGAGCCGCATCTGCCGCTGGAACTCGGCTGTGCCAGCTGCTGCTGGAGGCGCCGGCCACGAGTCGCGATGTTCGACGGCCACTTGTTCGGGTTCGACGAACCCGACGTGGCCGCGCAGGTCCGCGGCCTTCCGGCCGGACATGACCGTGGTGACCACGGCGCCGACCTATCTGTTCTGGCGCTGCGCGCCGCCGGAACTGACGGTGCCGCGCCGGCATCCTGGACGCATCTGGCGCGGCGAGGCGATGACGGTGGCGGTCGGGCCGCACGGCTCGGCGACGCCCGGCGCGGCATTGCGCAAGCTGGGCGTCGATGTGGTGGTGCGCGGCGAGTGCGAGGAGGTCGTTGGCCGAACTCGCCGATGCCGGGCTGGCCCGACAGCGTCGCCGGCGCCGCCTGGATCGAGGGCGACGCGCTGCGCGTGAACGGCGGGCCGCGCGCGGCACGCTTCACCGACATGCCGGCGCTGCGCTGGCCGGACGAATGGATCGCGCGCCATCCCCATCATCACCACCGGTTCGAAGCGCCGCCCGAGGGCCGGGCGCGGAGGTGGAGGCGTCGCGCGGCTGCCCCTATGCCTGCAGCTTCTGCGCCAAGATCGATTTCCGCGACAAATACCGCCGCCGCGAGCTTGCCGCTGCTGCTGACGGAGATCGACGGGCTGATCGCGCCAGGGCGCGCGCTACCTCTATTTCATCGACGAGATTTTCCTGCCCCAGCGGCCGCTGCTGGAGGCGCTGGTGACCGGCCGATCGCAGTTCGGCGTGCAGACGCGCATCGATCTGTGGAAGCCGGACATGCTCGATCTGCTCGGCGCGGCCGGCTGCGTTTCGATCGAGGCGGGGGTCGAGAGCCTGACCGACGAGGGCCGCGCCGCGCTCGACAAGAACTGCCGGCTGGACACCGACGAGCTCGCCGAGCGGCTGATCTACGCGCGGCGCACGCGTGCCGTTCGTCCAGGCCAATCTGATCGGCGCGCCGGAGCGACGATCCGCGCGATGATCGCGGCGTGGCGCGAGCGAGCTGCAGCGCCACGGCGTCTGGGCCAACGATCCCGTGCCGCTGTATCCCTATCCAGTCTCGCCCGATTACCGGGCTGTGGGGCGCGCCCGACGACCAGGCCTGGGAGCGCGCGCACGCGCACTACCTGCGCGAGTTCGAACGCTTCAGCGACATCCAGGAGAGCGGCCGCTGCCGTTGCCGGAGCTGGAGGCGCGTCGCGCTGATGCCCTGCACCGCCGGATGCTGCTGACCCCGACGCGGTCGGCGGCGTCTGGCAGCTACTGCCTCGACGCTCGCCGCCGGCGCTCGGTGCCGCGCGGCGTCGGACGTGCTGCTGGTCGCCGCTCGGGCCGCCCGCCGGGGCCGAGCAGCGTGAGCGCGCGGCGCGATATTCCGGGTTTGAGCTGGTGAAGCCGACCGATCTGCCGCTGGACTGGCTGGCGGAGGACGCCGACGGCGGTCGCGCCGCGCGGCCGAGGCGCTGGCCGCGCTTGCCGCGTGATGGCGGCGCGACCTCATCCATCTTCACGCGCCCGCCTATGCCGCGTTCGGCGGATGGCCGGCGCCGGTCGTGGCGGCGGCGCATTCCTGCGTCGGCACATGGTGGCGGGCGGTGCGCGCCGGGCCGCTGCCGCCTGATCTGGCCTGGCGGGCCGCGCTGACCGGACGGGGCCTGGCGCGGGCCGATGCGGTGGTCGCGCCGAGCCGCGCCTTCGCGCGAGGCGACCGCCGGCGCTACGGGCTGCGACCGCCGCATTCGGCCGATCTGGAACGGGCGCGGCGCCGGTCAACCTGCCGCCGTCACGCGCGGCCGCATCGGCCTGACCGCCGGGCGGCTGTGGGACGAGGCAAGAACATCGCGGTCCTCGACGGGCCGCGCGGCCTGCTCGCGGCCTGTTGATTCGCGCCGCCGGCCCGCTCGTCGGCCCCAATGGCGCGACGGTTCCGCCTCGACGCTGCAGCTGCTCGGCGCGCTCGAGCCGATCGCGCTGGCGTGCGAGTACGCCGCGGCCGGCATCTTCGTCTCGCCCGCGCTCTACGAGCCGTTCGGTCTGGCGGTGCTGGAGGCGCCCGGCCGGCTGCGCCCTGGTGCTGTCCGACATCCCGACGTTCCGCGAGCTGTGGGACGGCGCCGCGGTGTTCGTCCCGCCGGCGACGCCGCCGCGTTGGCGCGCGCGCATGCGACGACCTGCTGGACGATCCCCGAGCGCGGCGCGCCACTGGGCGAGGCGGCGCAGAACGCGCCAGCGCGCTACACGCCGGAGGCGATGGTGGCGCGGCACTCTGGCATGTGCATCGCGGCATCGCGTGCCGTACGATCTCGCGGCCTGCGCGCGCCTGATGGCATCGTCTATTTCACCCACTCGCTGCGCTCCTGCTGGAACCACGGCAACGCCCATTTCCTGCGCGGCGTGCTGCGCGAACTGAGCGCGCGCGGCCACGACGTCGTGGCGTTCGAGCCGGCGGCGGCTGGAGCCTGCACGAACCTGCTCGCGACCACGGCGAGGCGGCGCTCGAGCGCTTTCGCGCGGCCTATCCCGGAGCTCGCTGATCGCGTGCGGTTCGCCGGACCTCGATCTCGACGCCGCGCTGGCCGGCGCCGACCTGGTGATCGTCCACGAATGGAACGAGCCGGCGCTGGTCGCCGCGCATCGGCGCACTGCGGCGCGCGCGGCGCGCGCTTCACCCTGCTGTTCCACGACACCCACCACCGCGCGGTCAGCGACCCCGAGGCGATCGCGCGCCTTCGACCTCTCCGGCTACGACGGCGTGCTGGCGTTCGGCGAGACGCTGGCCGAGGTCTATCGGCGCTGGGGCTGGGGCGAGCGCGTGTTCGTCTGGCACGAGGCGGCCGATACGCGGCTGTTCCATCCGCCGGCCGGCGGAGGTCGAGCGCGCGGGGCTGGTCTGGATCGGCAACTGGGGCGACGGCGAGCGCACCGCCGAGCTGCGAGGACTTCCTGCTGCGGCCGGCGCCGCGGCCGGCCTGCCGCTCGACATCTACGGCGTGCGCTATCCCGACCGAGGCGCTGGCGCTGCTGCGGCGCTACGGCGCGCGCTACCGCGGCTGGCTGCCCAACGCCGCGGCGCCGGAGGTCTTCGCCCGCCATCTCGCCACCGTGCACGTGCCGCGCCGCTTCTATGTCGACGCACTGCCCGGCATCCCGACCATCCGCGTGTTCGAGGCGCTGGCCTGCGGCATTCCGCTGGTCTGCGCGCCCTGGCGCGACAGCGAGGGCCTGTTCCCGCCGGGCGAGGATTTCCTGATGGCGCGCGACGGCGCCGAGATGGCGCCGCATCTGATGCGCGCTGTGGCGACGATCGCGGCGCTGCGCCGCGCGCTGGCCGCACGGGCTGGCGACCATCCGCGCCCGCCACACCTGCGCCCACCGCGCCGACGAGCTGCTGGCCATCGTCGCGCGCACTGCACGGTCGCCGGCGGGAGGCCGCGTGATGCCGCGTCATGAAGATCGCCTTCTACGGCTCGAGCCTGCTGTCCTCCTACTGGAACGGCGCGGCGACCTATTACCGCGGCCTGCTGCAGCGACCTCGCGCGCGCGCGGCTCGACATCACCTTCTACGAGCCCGACGCCTTCGACCGGCAGAGCCACCGCGACATCGACCCGCCGGACTGGGCGCGGGTGGTGGTCTATCCGGCGACGAGCGCCGGCGCTGCGCGCGTGCTCGCGCGAGGCCGCCGAGGCCGACGTGGTGGTCAAGGCGAGCGGCGTCGGCGTGTTCGACGACGTGCTGCTCGACGGCGTGATGACCGCCGCCGCGCCCGGACGCGGTCGCGCATCTTCTGGGACGTGGACGCGCCGGCGACGCTGGCCGAGATGCGCGCCGAGCGCCGGCGCATCCGCTGCGCCGCGCCCTGCCCGAGCTCGACCTGGTGCTGACCTACGGCGGCGGCGCCGCCGGTGGTCGAGGCCTACGCGGCTTCGGGCGCGCGCGCGCTGCGTGCCGATCTACAACGCGCTCGATCCCGCGACCCACCATCCCGGTGCCGCCCGAGCCGCGCTTCGCCGCCGACCTCGGCTTCCTCGGCCAACCGCCTGCCCGACCGCGAGGCGCGCGTCGAGGCGTTCTTCCTCGACGCCCGCCGCGCGCCTGCCGCGAGCGGCGCTTCCTGATCGGCGGCACCGGCTGGGACGACAAGCCGATGCCCGCCAACGTCGCCGCCTCGGCCATGTCTGCACCGCGCGACCACAACGCCTTCAACACCTCCCCGCTGGCGGTGCTGAACATCGCGCGCGACTCCATGGCCGAGATCGGCTTCTCGCCGGCGACGCGGGTGTTCGAGGCGGCCGGCGCGGGCGCCTGCCTGATCACCGACGCCTGGGAGGGCATCGAGCTGTTCCTGGAGCCCGGCGAGGAGGTGCTGGTCGCGCGCGACGGCGCCGACGTGGCGGCGCAGTCTGCGCGGCGCTCACGCCCGAGCGCGCGCCCGCGCCATCGGCGCGGCGGCGCGCGCGCGCGTCCTGGCCGAGCACACCTACGACGCGCCGCGGCGCGGAGGTGGACGCGCTGCTGCAGCGCACGCCGCGCGCACGCGCGCGAGGCGCGGCATGAGCGAGCGCGCATGCGAGCTCGTCGTCCTCGGCCTCAGCCTGTCCTCCTCCTGGGGCAACGGCCACGCCACCACCTATCGCGCGCTGCTGCAGGCGCTTCGCCGCGCGCGGCCACGAGGTCCTGTTCCTGGAGCGCGACGTGCCCTGGTACGCCGCGCACCGCGACCTGCCGCGACCCGACTTCTGCCGGCTGCGCCTTCTACGACGACCTGGACGAGCTGGAGCGCTTGGCGCGGCGAGATCGCGCGGCGCCGACGCGGTGATCGTCGGCTCCTACGTGCCGCGAGGGCGTCGAGGTCGGCCGCTGGGCTGCCGCAGCCGCGCGCGGCGTGACCGCCTTCTACGACATCGACACGCCGGTCACGCTGCGCCAAGCTGGCGCGCGGCGAATACGAATATCTCGCCGCCGAGCTGATCCCGCGGCTACGACCTCTATCTGTCCTTCACCGGCGGCCCGACGCTCGACGGCTCGAGCGCGACTACGGCTCGCCGGCGGCGCGGGCGCTCTACTGCTCGGTCGACGCCGACGCTCTACCGCCCGCTGCCGGTCGACCGCGCGCTGGGACCTCAGCTATCTCGGCACCTACAGCCCCGACCGGCAGCCGACGCTGGAGCGGCTGCTGATCGAGCCGGCGCGGCGCGCGCCGCGACTGCGCTTCGTCGTCGCCGGGCCGCAGTACCCCGCCGACATCGACTGGCCCGCCAACGTCGAGCGGATCGAGCATGTGGCGCCCGCCGACCACCCCGCCTTCTACCGCCCAGCCGCTTCACCCTGAACGTCACCCGCGCCGACATGATCGCGCCGGCTACAGCCCGAGCGTGCGGCTGTTCGAGGCGGCGGCCTGCGCGGCGCCGATCATCTCCGACGTGTGGGCCGGGCTCGACACGCTCTTCGCGCCCGGCCGCGAGATCATGGTCGCAACCACCAGCCGAACACGTGGTACACGCGTTGTGCCTGCCCGAAGCGCGGCGAACGGCGATTGGCCATGCGGCCGAAGCCCGCACGCTGAAGGCGCACACGGCGGACACACGAGGGCGCGGGAGTTGGAATCGTTCCTGGCAGAAGCGGCCCAAGAAGCGGCGGAGCTTGCCGCGGATTGAACGGGGATCGCGCGACCTGGCCCGCGCCGGCCGACTCCGCTGCCGCCGCCCGGCTGATTGAACGCTTCAGCGATTCCGGCACGACCGCCGCCGCCCTGGCGCACACCCCAACGGTACCGAGTTGCTGGCCGCGATCGGCGGCAACAGCCCGTATTTGTCGGACCTCGCGTTGCGCGATCCCGAGGTCTGCGCGGCTTCGTGGCTGAAGGCCCGGATGCGGTCGTGGCGCGGGCGATGGACGATTTGCGCGCATGTTCGCCAAGGAGCAGGCGGGAGGAGTGTCCGCCGCCTTGCGCCGCGCCCGGCGCGCTGTCGCGTTGACCGCGGCGGTAGCCGATATCGGCGGCCTCTGGCCGCTTGAGCGGTTCACCGCGGCCATGTCGGATCTTGCGGAGGCGGCGCTTGATTTGTCGCTCGGCCATCTGCTGCTGGCGGCGCAGGATGCCGGGCAGGTGCGCGTCCGCGATCCGGCGGAGCCGGCGCGCAGGCAGCGGCTTCGCGATCCTCGGCATGGGCAAGCTCGGTGCGCGGGAGCTGAACTACTCCAGCGATATCGACCTCGTCCTGATCTACGACCCGCCGCGCCGATATACACCGAGCGCACGGCCGGCGACGCGCATGCGCGGTTTTACCGCGCGGCTGGCGCGCGGACCTGGTGGCGCTGATGGAGGCGCGCGACGCCGAGGGCTACGTGTTCCGCACCGATCTGCGGCTGCGCCCCGATCCGGCCGTGACCCCGCCCGCCGTCTCGCTGCCCGCCGCGCATCACCTATTACGAAAGCATGGGCCAGAACTGGGAGCGCGCGGCCATGATCAAGGCGCGCCCGGTGGCCGGCGATCTGCGCGACCGGTGCGGCGTTCCTGGAGGCGATCCGGCCGTTCGTCTGGCGCCGCGGTCTGGATTTCGCCGCGGTGGCCGACATCCACGCGCATGAAGCGCCGCATCGACGCGCACAAGGCGGGCACTCGCGGTGTGCGACCCGGTCGCGCGTTCGCCGGGCACAACGTGAAGCTGGGCCAGGGCGGCATCCGCGAGATCGAGTTCCTGGTGCAGACACTGCAAATGGTCTGGGGCGGCCGCGATCCCGTCCTGCGCGACCGCACCACGCTCGGCGCGCTGGCGGCTGCTGGCCGCGCGCCGGGCACCTGGACCGCGAGCGCCGCGCGCGAGCTGGCCGCGGCGTACCGGTTCCTGCGCCGGGTCGAGCACCGGCTGCAGATGGTCGCCGACCGGCAGACCCATACGCCTGCCGGAGCAGGCCGGACGAGCTGGAGCGGTTCGCCGTGTTCATGGGGTATCGCGACGCCGGCGGCGTTTGCGGCCGATCTGCTCGGGCCATCTCGGCCGGGTGCGCGCGCGCTACGCCGCGGTGTTCGAGCGCGATCGCGGCCGATGCCGGCGCATGCCGATGCCGCCGGCCTGCTGGATTTCCGCGGCGACGATCCCTGCCCCGCCGGGACGGTCGCGGCGCTGCGCGCAGCTCGGCTTCGCAGGACGCCGGTGCGCATCGTCGCCGCGGTGCGCGGCTGGCAGGCGGGGCGGGTGCGGGCGCTTGCGCTCGCAGCGGGCGCGCGAATCTGCTGGACCGATGCTGCCGGCGATGCTGGCGGCGCTGGCGCGGCAGCCCAGCCGGACGCGGCGTTCAGCCGGTTCGACGCGTTCCTCGCCGCGCCTGCCGGCGCGGCGTGCAGCTGCTGTCGCTGTTCCAGCGCAATCCGGCGCTGCTCGACCGGCGTGGCCGCGGTGCTGGGCGCCGGCGCCGTCGCTGGCCGAGCATCTGGCGCATCACCCCGGCGGCGCTGGAAGGGCTGCTGTCGCCGCCGAGCGAGCCGCCCGATCCGGCCGCGCTGCTGCGCGACGCGGCTGCGCGATGCGCGGCGGCTGGAGGACGTGATCGCCATCGTGCGCCGGACGGTGCGGGAGGAGGATTTCGCGATCTCGGTCGGCCACGATGGAGGGCCGGCTCGACGCCGACGAGGCCGGGCTGCGGCGGACCGCGCTGGCCGACGCGGCGCTGGCGGCGCTGCTGCGGCCGGTGCTGGAGCGATTTCGCCGCAGCGCTACGGGCGGGTGCCGCGGCGGGCGCGATGGCGGTGGTGGCGCTGGGCAAGGCCGGCGGGCGGGAGATGATGGCCGGCTCCGACCTCGATCTGATGCTGGTCTACGATCACCCGGCGGAGGTGATCGAGAGTCGGTCGGCGGCGCGGCCGTGCCGGCGCGCGCAATAGTTCGTCCGCGCCTGGCGCAATGCCTTCGTGGCGGCGCTGACCGCGCCCGGGGCGGAGGGGCAGCTGTATGCCGTTGACATGCGGCTGCGCCCGTCCGGCAACAAGGGACCGGTGGCGGTGTCGCTTGGCGCGCGTTCCGGCGCTATCACGCCGAGGCATGCCTGGACCTGGGAGCGCATGGCGCTGACCCGGGCGCGGGTGATCGCCGGGCCGGCGGCGCTGCGCGCGCAGGTGGAGGCGGCGATCGCGAGGCGCTCGCGGCGCGCCGGTGCCGCCGAGCGCGTGCGGGCCGATGCGGCTGCGATGCGCGCGCGGCTGGCGCGCGACCTGCCGCCGCACGGTCCGTGGGACGTGAAGCTGCGCGGCCGGCGGGCAGATCGAGGTCGAGTTCATCGCCCAGGTCCTGCAACTGATCCATGCGCGGGATGCGGCCGGAGGTCCGTGCCACCCGACCACGCGGGTCGGCGCTGCGACGGCTGGCGCGAGGCGGGGTGTCTGCCGGCAGCGAGGAGGCGGCGCTGCTGGTGCGCGGCCGACCGGCTGTGGCGCACGGTGCAGGGCATGCTGCGCATCACGCTCGGGCGCGACCTGCCCGAGGAGCTGCCGGAGGCGTCCGCTGGCGCCGTGCTGCGGGCCACCGGGTCAGGCGGTTGACGCGGCGGCGCTGCGGGCCACTGTCGAGGCCACGGCGACGGCAGGTCCGTGCGGCGCTTCACGCGCATTGTCGGAGAGGGCATGCATGAGTGTCGGAGGAGGGCGACGCCGCGCCGGATTTCGACATGCCGGCGACCGGCGGGCGGACGGTCAGCCTGTCGGCGATGACAGGGCCGGCCGTTCGTGCTGTATTTCTATCCGAAGGCCGATACGCCGGGCTGCACCAAGGAGGCGTGCGCGTTCCAGGAGGCGCTGCCGGAACTCGGCAACGGCCGGGGTCGAGGTGATCGGCGTGTCGCAAGGACAAGATGCCGGCGCTGGAGAAGTTCGCGGCGAAATACCGGCTGACATTTCCGCTGGCCTCGGATGCGGAGACGCAGTGTCGCCGAGGCGTACGGGACCTGGGTGGAGAAATCGATGTACGGCCGGAAATACATGGGCATGGAACGGAGCACGTTCCTGATCGACAGGGACGGACGGGTGGCGAGGGTCTGGCGGAAGGTGAGCGTGCCCGGACACGCCAAGGCGGTGATGGAGGCGGTGGCGGAACTGTCGAAGGCCTAGCCCAGTGGCGCGAGTGCCGCGCTTCACGTAAAACTCGGTCCAAGACCAACGTCTGACGGGGAAACACCACGATGCTCGATCTCCGATTTTCGCGCCGCACCGCCCTGCGGACCGCCGGCGGGCTTGCGCTTGCATCCGCCCTGCCGCTCCGCGCCTTCGCCGCCGGTTCGACCGAGGGACCGAACGTGACGCCGATGTCCGACATCAAGGGCAGCATGGAATCATGGGACTGGTCCCTGCGCCCTCCATCCCGGGCCAGCAGGCGCAAGCGGAGTTCTACACCAAGTACTTTCCGTCGCCTGTACAAGAACCTGCAATTCCGATCGACGATCTTCGGCTATACCGATCTGCTGCCGAAGCTGACGGTCGCATGGCGTGCCGGCAACGTGCCGGACATCGCCCGCTGCGCGATCCAGTGGTCGCCGCAATTCGTCGGCGCCGGGCAGTGCGCCGAAATCACCGAGGAAGAGCTGGGCATCCCGTTCAGCCAGTTCCTGCCCGGGAGCGCTGCTGAGCGTGCCGCAAAACGGCGCGTCCGAGGGGCCGCTATACGGCATCCCCACGCAACAACGAGGTGATGTTCCTGCTGTATAACAAGTCGCTGTTCAAGCAGGCCGGGCCTCGATCCCGAGAAGCCGCCGGCAACCTGGGCCGATCTGGTCTCCTATTCCAAGACGATCCACGACAAGACCGGCGCTTATGGCTACGGCATGTGTGCGCCAGCAGACCAACGGCAATACGTCCGTACCGGTTCATGCCGATGGCCTGGGCGTACGGCGGCCAGATTTTCGACGAGCTGAGCCCGCACCCCACTTGGCGGAAGGTCGGCATCGGCGATGACGGCGTGGTTCAGGCGCTGTCTCTGTACCATCAGATGTTCAATGTCGATAAGAGCGTGCAGCCCTCGGCGCTGAGCGACAACGAGTTGGACGTGCGAGACGCTGTTCCTGGATGGAAAGATGGCGATGTGCATCGACCATCCGTCGTTCCCGCAGCAGGTGCAGCAACTCAAGCCGGATCTGGAGATGGGCGGCGCGCTGCTCCCGGCCGGGCCGGTGCGGCGGGCGGTGGTGCTCGGTGGGTCGAATTTCCATATCCGCGCGACGACCAAGAACAAGCCGGCGGCCCTGGCGCTGATGCGGGCCTATCTCGTCGCCGTACTGGAACATCCGGCTGGGCACCGGGGCGGGTTCGGAAGCCTCCACCGAGGCGGCGCGGGCCTCGCCTGAGCAGGCCGAGGTCAGCAAGACGATGCCGTTCAACGACGTGGTGTTCAAGATGCTGCCGTACGGGGTCAACGTGCCGCTGGTGACCCAGGGCGCGCAGATCTGGAACACGATCATCCCGGCGATGATCCAGCAGGTGCTGAGCGGGAAATCCACGCCGAAGGAGGCAGCGGCCAATGCCGCGGCAAGCCAGGTGCAAGCGAGATGATGGCGCGTAAGAGTGCCTTGGCGCGTTACTCGTTCCGGCCTGCCGCTGGGCCGGTCGCCGCCGGCAGCGCTCGCGCGGGTCTGGCGCGAGCGCTTCGCCGGCCTTCCCTACGTGATGCCGGCGGTGCTCGTCATCATTGCGGTGATGAGCTATCCGTTCGTCTATTGCATCTACCTGAGCTTCCGCGCGACGCCGTCCTACACGACCGAAACGCATTTCACCGGCCTGGCGAACTACGCCGCCGTGGTGCATGACTCGGTGTTTCTGAACTCCCTGCTGATCACCGTCATCTGGACCATCGGGAGCACCGTGTCCGATATCCTGCTGGGCATGGTCGCCGCGGTGCTGGTGAACCAACTGACCTGGTTCCGCGGTCCGATCCGCGCCGCGCTGATGATGCCGTATATCGTCGGCTACGTGATCGCGAGCTATGCGTGGCTGTGGCTGTATCAGGGCGAATACGGCTTGATCAATCAGCTTCTGACTGTCCTGGCATGTGTTGTCGCAGCCGGTCTCGTTGCTGAGTTCACTGACCTGGGCGCTGCCGGCGGTGATTCTGGTCAACATCTGGAAGACGGCGCCGTTCGCCATGATCATGTTCCTGGCGGGGCTGCAGGGCGTGCCGGAGCACACGGTGATGGCGGCGCGAGCTGGACGGCGCCTCGACGACGCGCGCGTTTTTCGAGGTCAAGCTGCCCTATCTGCGCCGCATGCTGATCATCACCAGCGTCGTGCTGACCTTGCAGAACTTCAATACGTTCACGATCCCCTACATCATGACCAGCGGCGGCCCGCTGAACCACACGGAGATCGTGTCCAATTACATCTACAACGCCGCCTTCACGAATCTGAATTTCGGCGGCGCGGCCGCGGCTTCGGTCGTGGTGATGATCATCCTGATGGTGTTCGCGGTGGGGTATGTCGGCTCGCTGACCCGGCGCCAGCCGGGGGTGGTGTGACATGGCGCATCCCGTCGCTCCGCGCAGGTCCCGCCAAGATCGGCCTGATCCTGTTTCTGCTGTTCGCGCTGGTGCCGTTCGGCTGGATGCTGACCGCATCGCTGGAGCCGCAGACCTCGCTCTATCGCGAGCATCTCAGCCTGCTGCCGAACCCAGTCACGCTGTCCAACTACAAGGCGCTGTTCGCCGCCGACCCGGTCGCCGGCACGGATTTTCCGCGCTACTTCCTGAACAGCCTGATCGTGGTGTGCTGCACGGTGGTGCTGTCGCTGCTGGTCGCGGTGCCGGCGGCCTATGGATTTTCGCGCTACCGCTTCATGGGCAAGAACGCGATCCTGTACGGCATCCTGCTGCAGAGCATCTTCCCGCTTGGTCAACTTCCTGATCCCGCTGTACATCCTGATGCAGGATTTCGGTCTGATCGACACCTACGCCTCGCTGATCATCGCCTATCTGACCTTCAGCCTGCCGCTGAACATCTGGATTCTGAAGAGCTTCTTTGACGGGATTCCGACCGACATGGAAATGTCCGCGCGGCTGGACGGCGCGAGCCCGTGGCGGGCATTCATCGAGATCGCCATCCCGCCGGCGATGCCCGGCATCGTGGCGACTGCGATCTTCACCTTCATTCTCGCGTGGGACGAATACCTGTATGCGCTGACCATGATCTCGTCGGCCTATATGCGCACGCTTCCGCTCGGCATTTTCACCTACTTCTCGGAAGGCGTGCCGAACTGGAGCGGGCTGACGGCGACGGCGATCGCCATGAGCATCCCGGTGATCGTGGTGTTCCTGGTGCTGCAGAAATACTTCATCGCCGCCCTGACCAAGGGAGCGTTGAAATACTGATGGCGCAGAAATCCGGCTTGAAGGCATCTGCAAGACCTATTCCTCCCGCCATCGGGACGTGCGGGCGGTCGGTGCCGCTCGACCTGACGATCGCGAACGGGGAGTTCGTGACGATCCTGGGGCCGAGCGGCTGCGGCAAGACCACGCTGCTGAGCATGATCGTCGGCGCGGTGCCGCCGTCGGGTGGCCGCATCCTGGTGGACGGCGCGGATATCACCTATGCCGATCCGCGCGAGCGCGACATGGCGATGGTGTTCCAGAACTACGCGCTCTATCCGTCGAAGACGGTGCGCGGAAATCTGGAGTTTCCGCTGCGCATGCGCGGCATCCCGACAGCCGAGCGCGCCCCGCGCGTCAACGAAATGGCCAAGCTGCTGGAACTGACGGCGCTGCTCGATAACTATCCGCGGCAGCTTTCGGGCGGGCAGCAGCAGCGCGTCGCGCTCGGCCGCGCGCTGATCCGGCGCCCCAAGCTGTTCCTGATGGATGAGCCGCTGTCCAATCTGGATGCGCGGTTGCGGCTGCAAATGCGCACCGAAATCCGCCAACTCCATCGCGAGGTGCCGGTGACGACGGTGTACGTGACCCATGACCAGAGCGAGGCGATGTCACTGTCCGACCGGATCGTGGTGATGAACCAGGGCGCGGTGGCGCAGGTCGATACGCCCGACGGCATCTATCTCCGCCCGGCGGACCTGTTCGTCGCCGGGTTCGTCGGCTCACCGGCGATGAACCTGATCCCGGTCTCGCTGATCGCAGTCGGGAAGCACCGTGCGGTGCGCGCTGGAAGGCGGGCTGATCGCCGCCACACTCACGCTGCGTGCGCCGATGCCGGCGAACACGGCGTCCTGGGCATCCGCCCCAAATACGTCGAATGGCAGCCCGCCACCGGCCTGTCCGCGCCCTGGCTGCGCTCCAGCGTGGCGGAGACCGACGATACCGGCGACGACACGCTGATCTACGCCAGCCTCGCCGGCCAGTCGGTGCGCGTGCTGGAACGCTTCGGCCGTTCGGTCCGCGTGGGCGACGCCATCGCGCTGCGTTTCCCGGATGACGCGGTGCACCTGTTTGTTGATGGAAAGCGGGTGGAGGCTGAGAGGATGCCGGTCGCCGCCGCCGCGGTTCGGTAGTTTTCTTGCGTTCATCGAAGCGGTTGGGCGGGACCCCTTGACCAAACTACTGCTAAACAGTATTTAACCCGTGCAAAGCGATAACTTTGAATGGGACGATCAGAAGGCGTCCTTGAACTGGCGTAATCACGCCGTCAGCTTCGACATGGCGCGAGATGTATTCAAGGATGTCTTTGCGATTGAATGGGCCGACTATCGCCAGGACCCACGCGAACCCCGTTTCGTTGCCATAGGCATGGTCGAAGGTCGGTTGCTGTATGTCGCCTATACACTGAGAGGAGATCGCATCCGTATCATCTCCGCGCGGAACGCGAGAGCCCACGAGCGACGGAGATATCATAATGAAAACCACGCATGATTGGAGCCGCCTCGACGCAATGACAGACGAGCAGCGTCATGCCGCAGCGCTCGCCGATCCGGACGCGCAGCCAATATCCGAGGCTGACATGGATCGCATGAAGCCAACGCCGCGCCTGAAGATCATCCGCCGTGCACTTGGGCTCACACAGGAGGAGTTTGCGGCACGTTATCAGATTCCGCTCGGAACCCTCCGTGACTGGGAACAGGGGGCGAAAAAGCCAGATCAGGCCGCCAGGGCTTATCTGCGAGCGATTGCCGGCGACCCTGCCGGCGTGGAGCGTGCATTGCACGCGGCAGCCGATCACACCGCCCGCAGCCAGGTATCCGATAACGTATAACCCTGCGGCCATGGATCCAGCGGATCCACCCCGAGCTGCGTCAGCCCGGTAATCCACGCGCGTCCCGCCACGCTCACCACCACCGCCTTGCGGTCGGCCACCGTCATCTCCTGCTCGATGCGGCTGTGGAAACGCGAGCCGATCACCGAGTCATGGATGAACGTTTCACCCGGCGCGATCTGGCCCTTGGCGTGCATCACGGCGAGCCGCGCACAGGTGCCGGTGCCGCACGGCGAGCGATCCAGCCGCCCAGGTGAGACCACCACGGCGTTGCGCGCGAGCAGCGCATCGCCCTCGCGGCTGAGCGGTCCGGTGAACTCGGCGATGGTGATGCCGGTAATCCGCGGCTCCAGCGGATGCACGGAGGGAAGCTGCTCGTTCGCCGCCGCCTTGATGCGCTGGCCGAGTTCGCACAGCGCGCGCGCTTCATCGGGCACCAGCTTGAAGCCGAGCGCCGCGGCATCGATCAGCACGTAGGTCATGCCGCCATACGCCACATCCACGACCAGACGGCCGACGCCCGGGACCTCGATCGGCGCCTGCAGGTGATGCACGAAGGATGGCTGGTTGGTGAAGCGAACGGACTGCACCCGCCCATCTTTGCATTCGCATCGAAGCTGGATCAGCCCGGCGGGCGCTTCCAGCACCAGTTCGGTAACCGGCTCCTGCATCGGCAGCATCCCGGTCTCCAGCAGCACGGTCGCGACGCAGATCGTGTTGCTGCCGGACATCGGCGGATATTCGGTGGATTCGAGGATCACGTATCCCATCTGCGCGCGCTGATCGCAGGCGGGCAGGACGATATTGGCGTTCACCGCCGGCCCGCCGCGCGGCTCGAACAGCAGCAGCTTGCGGATGTCGTCGCGGTGCTGCTCCAGGTGCAGCCGCTTCTCGAACATCGTGGCGCCGGGCACATCGCCGATGCCGCCGGTCACGACCCGCCCCACCTCCCCCTCGGCATGGGCCTCCACAACCTGCAGTACCCTGCTCCAGCGCATCTCCCCCCCCTTCCCCTTGGCCCTGCCGCGATCCCGTGGATCTGGTCTAGCTTATCCTGATGCCCGAGGATGCCATCCTGTTCGAGGCGGTCATCGTCCCGCATCGCAGCCTCTCCCGGCGCGGCCTGCGTACGCTCATGCTGGCGATCGCCGGACTGGTGGCGCTGACCACGCTGCGCTTCCTGCTGATCGGGGCCTGGCCGGTCATCTTCTTCAGCGTGATCGAGGTCGGCGCGGCCGTGGTGCTGCTGCGCCTCAACGCCACACGGGCGCGGGCGTCGGAAGTGGTTCTGCTGTCATCGGACTCGCTGCGGATCATCCGCACCGATGCACGCGGCCGGAGAAACGAACGATGCCTGTCGCCGGCGTGGCTCAACGTGTCCTTGCAGGACGAACCGGGCCGGGTGCCGCGACTGTTCCTCGCTGCGCGCGATGTGCGGGAGGAGATCGCCGGCTCGCTGGGTGAAGCCGAGAAGCGGGACCTTGCGTCGGCGCTGACGGACGCGCTGTACCGGCTGCACCATCCCGTGTTCGACAATCCGCAATTGCGCAATGAGTGATCCGATGACCCCTGAATCCGCCCGCGCCATCAGCTTCGTCGGCCATACGGATTGCAACGGCCGCGGCGACTGCGTGCAGGTCATGGTCTCCCGCGGCTATCGCCTATCTCGGCACCCGCACCAGCCGCGGCGTGAACGTGGTGGATGTGCGCGATCCGCGGGCGCCGAGGCCGGTCGGCGTGCTGCCGAACCATCCGAACTCCTGGTGCCTGCACTGCCAGGCCGCAGAGGACCTGCTGCTGGTGGTCGAAGAACTTGACCTCAAGGCGCTGCTGTCGATCAAGGACTATTACGGCGGCTCGACCTACGCGCAGGTGGACAGCGCGCGGTACGGCGTGCGGGGACAGGACTACTACGGCCGGCATGCGGGTCTATGACATCAAGGACCCGGCCAATCCCCGCGCCATCGGCTTCCTGGAGGTCGAGGGCCTCGGGCTGCACCGCATCTGGTGGGTGGGCGGGCGATACGCGTACGCCTCGGCGCTGCTGGACGGGTTCACCGACCACATCCTGATCATCATCGACATGCAGGACCCGACGCGGCCGCGCGAGGTCGGGCGCTGGTGGGTTCCCGGCATGCATGCGGCGGGCGGAGAGACGCCGAGCTGGACCGGACGCACCGCGCTGCATCATGCGGTGGTGTCGGATGACGTGGCGTATGGAAGCTGGCGCGACGGCGGGCTGACCATCCTGGACGTGAAGGACAAGTCCGCGCCTCGGCTGATCGCCCATCGCACGTGGTGCCCGCCGTTCGGCGGCGGCACGCACAGCGCGCTGCCGCTGCATGATCGCGGACTGTGCGTGGTGGCCGACGAGGCGACGCAGAACATCGATCAGGAGCAGATGAAGCGCATCTGGATGTTCGATATCCGGACGCCGCAGAACCCGGTTTCCGATCGCAACCTTCCCGGTTCCGGCAGAGCAGGACTATGTGGCGAAGGGAGGGCAGTTCGGGCCGCACAATCTGCATGAGAACCGGCCAGGCACGTGGCAGAGCTCGACCACGGTGTTCGCCACGTACCAAAGCGCGGGGGTCCGGGTGTACGACATTGCCGATGCGTTCCATCCGCGGGAGATCGGGCATTTCGTGCCGCCGATGCCGACGCGCTGGATGGAGCCGCTGCGCGGGCGGGCGAAGATGCGGCACACCGCGGATATCCTGGTTTCCGCCGACGGCCTGATCTACGCGACGGACTACGATGCCGGGCTCTATATCCTACAATGGAACGGATGATCCGGGCTCTCCTGCTGTGGCTGGTGGCGTTGTCACCGGTCGCTTTCGCGCAACCGGCCACGCGGCAGATGGACTTTACGGTGCCGATGGCCGATGCCGCCGGGCAGGTACAGCATCTCCAGGCCCGTATCTGTCGTCCCGCGGGCGATACACCGGCGCGGCTGGTGCTGATCAATCATGGCTCTCCGCCGCGGGCCTCGGATCGGCCGACGATGCGGCTTCGCCGCTGCGGTGAGGAGGCGACGCGCTGGTTCACCGATCGCGGTTACGTGGTGGGCTTCGTGCTGCGGCGCGGTTATGGCGAGACCGGCGGGTACTGGGCGGAGGACCAGGGCGGATGCAGCAACCCGGACTTTGTTCGCGGCGGCATCGAGACTGCTCGCGACATGCAGGCGGCGGTCGCTTCCATGACGCAACTGCCGTTCGTGCGGCGGGACGGCGCGATCATCGTCGGGCAATCGGCCGGCGGGTGGGGGGCGATTGCGTATGACAGTGTCCCGCATCCCGGGGTGGTTGCGTTCGTTGTGATGGCCGGCGGGCGCGGCGGACACAAGGACCAGGCGGCGAACAACAACTGCCGCCCGGATTTGCTGGAGGAAGCAGCCGGCCGATACGGCGCCACGGCACGCACGCCGATGCTATGGATTTACGCCGGCAATGACAGCTTCTTCGCGCCCGAGATCGCGCGGGCGATGTATCAGCGGTTCACGGCGGCGGGCGGGCAGGCGCAACTGGTGCAGCCGAGTGCGTTCGGGCGCGACGGGCATGGGCTGTTCTTTGGTCGCGGCGGGTCGGCGATTTGGGGGCCGTTCGTGGAGCAGTATCTGCAGGGCCGCGGGGCGGGGCCGTAACGCATGAGCGATTGGCTGCGACCCGCCTGTGGCTACATCGCGTCCTGGCTCGAGCTGCAGATGCGGCTTTCGGAGCAGCCGGGGTGCGCGGTGGCGGTGCTGCACGGGCAGGAGCCGGTGCTGGAAGCGGCGTTCGGGCATGCGGATTTGTCCGCGAGGAGGCGCTGACGCCGCGGCACCGGTTTCGCGTCGCATCGCATTCCAAGAGCTTCACCGCGGCGGGGATCATGGCAGTTGCGCGAGGCCGGGCGGTTGCGGCTGGATGATCCGGTGGGGTCGCATGTGAGCGGGCTGCATCCCGAGGTCGCGGCCGTGACGCTGGCGCAGATGCTGTCGCACAGCGCCGGGCTGCGACGCGACGCGCCGGATGCCGGGTATTTCCAGGACCGCCGGCCGGCGCCGGATGCGGCCGAGGTGTTGTCGGAGCTGAACGCGCCGACGACGATCGCGCCGAACACCCGGTTCAAGTATTCCAATTACGGCTACGCTCTGCTGGGCATGGTGATCGAGGCGATCACGGGTGCGCCGTACCGGGAGTGGATCACGCGCACGGTTGCTCGAGCCGGCGGGGCTGACCGAGACGACGCCCGATATGCCTCTGCCCGCGGGCACGCCGTTTGCGCGAGGGCATAGCGGCAAGGCGTTGCTCGGGCATCGGGTGGTGATTCCTGGCGACCAATCGCTGAACGCGCTGACATCGGCGCGGCGGGTTCGTGAGCACCGCGCGTGACCTCGGTCGGTTTTATGCGCAACTGTCGCCGGAGGCGGAGCGCAGCGTGCTGTCGGTCGAGAGCCGACGGGAAATGACGCGCCGGCAGTGGCGCAATCCGCACGCGAGCCTGGAGCGATGGTACGGGCTGGGGACGATGAGCGGCTCGTACGAGGGGTGGGAGTGGTTCGGGCACGGTGGCGCGCTGCAGGGCTACATCTCGCAGACATGCATGATTCCGGAGCGGGGACTGACGGTTTCGGTGCTGACCAACGCCATCGACGGCTGGGCGGGGTACTGGCTGGAAGGCGCGGTGCACATCCTGCGTGCCTTCGCCACGCGCGGCGCGCCGGATGAGGGCCTGGCCGACTGGACCGGACGCTGGTGGAGCCTGTGGGGCGTGATCGACCTGGTGCCGATGGGGGACCGGGTGCTGGTCGGGTTGGCGCGGATGGGCAAGCCGTTCCAGGACACCTCGGAGATCGAGGTGACGGGACCGGATCGCGGCCGCATCGTCGCGGCGAATGGATACGAAAGCTACTACGAGGACGCGGGGCTGATGCGCACCGAGGGGGCGGTGAGCGGGATCTTCTTGGGCGGGACGCGGTTTTCGCGTGAGGCTGCGATGGCGGACGAGGTGGCCGATCGCTACCGCGCGGTTTCCGGCTCCAGCCCGAAGGGTTAAGGTCCTCCGGATTTCGCAGGAGACGGACCTATGCCGGAAGCATGCATCGTCGGTTGGGCGCATTCGCCGTTCGGCAAGCTGGAAGACCCGGATGTGGAGAGCCTGATCGGCCGGGTGGCCGGGGCGGCGATCGCCGATGCGGGGATATCGCCGGCGGACGTGGACGCGAGCTTCGTCAGTTTGTTCAACAACGGGTTCTCGGAGCAGGACTTCCCGTCGTCGCTGGTGCTGCAGCATTTGCCGGAGTTGCGGTTCAAGCCATCGACGCGGTTCGAGAATGCCTGCGCCTCGGGCTCGGCGGCGGTGCACGGCGCGCGGGACTTCCTGGCGAGCGGACGCGGCCGGTTCGCGCTGGTGATCGGGGTGGAGAAGATGACCGCGACGCCGGGGAAAGAGGTCGGGGATATCCTGTTGAAGGCGTCGCTACAAGAAGGAGGAGTCCGACATTCCAGCGGGCTTCGCCGGCGTGTTCGGGCGGATCGCGGAACGGTACTTCCAGCGCTACGGGGACCAGTCGGATGCGCTGGCGGCGATTGCGGCGAAGAACCATAAGAACGGCGTGGCCAATCCGTACGCGCAGATGCGCAAGGACCTCGGGTTCGAGTTCTGCCGCCGCGTATCGGAGAAGAACCCGTATGTCGCACCGCCGTTGAAGCGGACCGACTGTTCGCTGGTCTCGGACGGTGCGGCGGCGCTGGTGCTGACGGATGAGGAGACGGCGCGCGGGCTGGGCAAGGCGGTGCGGTTCCGCGCGGCGGTGCAGGTGAACGACTACCTGCCGATCTCGAAGCGCGACATCACCCAGTTCGAGGGTGCGGCTCGCGCGTGGCAGCAGGCGCTGGAAGCGGCGGCGTTGAAGCTGGACGATCTGTCCTTCGTGGAATCGCATGACTGCTTCACGATTGCCGAGCTGCTCGAGTATGAGGCGATGGGGCTGACGGCGCCGGGCCAGGGTGCTCGGGCGGTGCTGGAGGGCTGGACGCAGAAGGACGGGCGGCTGCCGGTGAACCCCTCGGGCGGGTTGAAGGCGAAGGGCCATCCGATCGGCGCCACCGGGGTTTCCATGCACGCGCTGACGGCAATGCAGTTGACCGGCACCGCGCCGGAGGGGATGCAGTTGCCGAAGGCGGAGATCGGCGGCGTGTTCAACATGGGCGGGGCGGCGGTGGCCAACTACGTCTCCATCCTGGAGGCGGTTCGCTGATCCCGTGTACTAACCTCGCGTCGCTGCTGTTGCAGACGGCGCGGCGGCTGCCGGATCGTGCTGCTTTCATTCGTGACGAGCGGGTCTGGACGTGGGGCGAGATGGCGCGGCGGGTGCGCGCGGCGGCTTGTGCTTTGGTCGAGGCCGGGGTGCGGCCGGGCGATCGGGTGCTGCTGCATTCGCGGAACTCGGTTGCGATGATGGAGACGATGTGGGCGACGTGGATGGCCGGCGCGGTGTGGGTGCCGACCAACTTCCGGCTGACGCCGACGGAGGTGGCGTATCTGGCGGAAAGCTCGGGCGCGGCGGTGCATATCTTCGATGCGGCGTTTCCGGAGCATGCGGCGGCGGCGCGGGATGCGAACCGGGCGGTGCGGGCGGAGGTGGCGCTGGTTGGCGAGAAAGTCGTGGATGGCCGGGCCAAGCCCGGCCATGACGGAGGGAGGGACTGGGAGGCATTGGCGGGCGGTGCGGCGGTGCTGGATGAGCCGGTGGAGGTGGATCGGGATCATCCGGCGTGGTTCTTCTATACGTCCGGCACGACCGGGCGGCCGAAGGCGGCCGTGTTGACTCACGGGCAGATGAACTTCGTGGTCAACAACCATTTGGCGGATCTGATTCCGGGCACGACAGAGCAGGACGTGTCGCTGGTGGTGGCGCCGCTGTCGCATGGGGCTGGGGTGCATGCGCTGTTGCAGGCGGCGCGCGGTGCGGCGAGCGTTTTGCTGAGCGGCGACCGGTTGGACTGCGAGGAGGCGTGGCGTCTGGTCGAGCGTCATCGCGTGACCAACATGTTCACCGTGCCGACCATCCTGACCATGCTGACGCGGCACGAGGCGGTGGACCGTTATGACCATTCGTCCTTGCGCTACGTGATCTATGCGGGGGCGCCGATGTACCGGGCGGATCAGACGCACGCGCTGGAGAAGCTCGGGTCGGTGCTGGTGCAGTATTTCGGGCTGGGCGAGGTAACGGGTGCAATCACCGTGCTACCGCCGCACCTGCACAGCATGGATGATGCGAAGATGAAGGTGGGAAGTTGCGGGTATCCTCGGACGGGGATGGAGGTGGCGATCCTTGATGCGGAGCACAAGAGGGTTGCCGCGGGCGAGACGGGCGAGATCTGCGTGCGCGGGCCGGCGGTGATGGAGGGTTACTTCCGGAACGAGGAGGCGAACGCCAAGGCGCTTGCCGGCGGCTGGTTCCACACCGGCGATCTGGGGCACGTGGATGCGGAGGGGTTCCTGTTCATCACGGGGCGCGCATCCGACATGTACATCTCGGGCGGATCGAACGTATATCCGCGCGAGATCGAGGAGGTGCTGCTGCTGCATCCCTCGGTGCGCGAGGCCTGCGTGGTGGGTGTACCGCATGAGAAGTGGGGCGAGTGCGGCGTGGCGGTGCTGGTGACGGAGGGTGCGGTGGACGAGCGGGAGATGCTCGGGTTCCTGGAGGGGCGGCTGGCGAAGTACAAGTGGCCGGCTCAATTCGTGGTCTGGCCGGAGCTACCGAAATCGGGCTACGGCAAGGTGGCGAAGAAGGACGTACGTCGGATGTTGATGGAGCGCGCCGATGACTGAAGCGAAGGACGTGGCGGCGATCGAAGGCTATCACGCGCATGTCTATTACGACCCGGAGCACACGAAGCAGACCGCTTCGTGGGTGCGCGAGGAGATCGAGCAGCGGTTCGCGCCGATCCGCATGGGGCGGTGGCACGACGTTCCGGTGGGGCCGCATCCGACGGCGATGTTCCAGGTGGCATTCGGCACCGAGCTGTTCGAGACGCTGGTGCCGTGGCTGATGCTGAACCGGCGGGGGTTGATCGTGCTGGTGCATCCGGAGAGCGGCCGGCCGCGCGATGACCATTTGCAGCACGCGGTGTGGATGGGCGAGCGGTTGCCGCTGAACGGCGCCATCCTGCCGGAAACCGAGGGAAGGTGAATGTCGGCACTGGATCGCTGTTACAACATCAACGATTTGCGCCTGGCGGCGAAACGCCGGCTGCCGCGCGGCGTGTTCGAGTTTATCGATCGCGGCACCGAGGATGAGGTTGCGGTGCGCAACAACCGCGCCGGGTTCGAGAAGATCAAGCTGCGGCACCGGGCGCTGATGGATGTGTCCAATCGCAGCATGGCGACGACACTGTTCGGCAAGCCCGGCCATGCCGATGGCGATCGGGGCGACGGGCGGGGCGGGGTTGGCCTGGCACTACGGCGAGTTGGAGCTGGCGAAGGCGGCGGCGGCGGCGAAGATCCCGTTCACCTCGGCGACCGGGTCCCTGACGCCGATGGAGATGATCGCGGAGAAGGCGGGCGGGCGGTTATGGTTTCAATTGTACGTATGGCGGGAGCGGGAGCTTTCGTATCAGTTGATCGAGCGGGCGCATCGGGCCGGGTTCGAGGCGCTGATCGTTACGACAGACACTATCGTGCCGCCGAACCGGGAGTATAATGCGCGGAACGGGTTCGCCCTGCCCTTCCGGGTGAAATCCGCGGTTTGCCATGGATGTCGCGCGGCATCCGGCGTGGGTGGGTCGGGTGTTGATGAAATACCTGCGCCACACGGGGATGCCGCGTTACGAGAACTACCCCGATCCGTACCGGCGGCCGATCACGACCGATCCCTCGGTGCGCGAGGTGATGCGGCAGGACACGCTGTGCTGGGACGATATCCGCATCTTCCGCGACAAGTGGCCCGGGGTGTTGATGCTGAAGGGCATCAACCGGACCGATGACGCGGTGAAGGCGATCGAGGCGGGGGTGGACGGGCTGATCGTGTCCAACCATGGCGGGCGGAACATGGACAGCGCGGTGGCGAGCATCGACGTGCTGCCGGAGATCGCCGAGGCGGTGGGCGAGCGCGCGACGGTGCTGCTGGATTCCGGCGTGCGGCGGGGCGCGGATATCGCCAAGGCGGTGGCTTTGGGGGCGAAGGGCGTGCTGACCGGCCGGGCCACATTGTTCGGGGCGGCGGTGGCGGGCGAAGCGGGCGCGGCGCACGCGATCAACATCATCCGCACCGAGCTGGACAAGACGATGGCGTACACGGGTTGCCGGACCGATCGATGAGATCACCACGGACATCTTCTTCGGCGACCGGACGGGCAACCGGCTGAGCGACCGGGTGCGGGTGGCGGCGTAGCTTCCGGGTTCACCCGGGGGGCATGGCGCGGTCATCGGGCCAGGGGAGCGGCCCGAGCGCCGAACGGGACAGGCGACCGGCATCGGGATTTTCGAAGCGGATTCGCGATTCGCGGGATTTCGGGGCGACGTGTCTCGGCGGGGTCTCAGTTTTCTGTTTTGGCGTCTTGGGATCGTGGGGTGAGATCAGCGCCTCGACGGGGGGCGGCATTTGGGTGGGCGGGGTGATCACGGTTTCCTCGGCGGGGTCTATCGGCGCCGCGGGCGCCGGGTCCAGCGCTTCGGCCATCAGGATGCCGGTGATGTGCTCGGCGCGGGCGCCGCGGTCGCAGGTTTCGTGGTGGGCCTCGACCTTACGGCGGGCGGCCTGGAGCAGGAGCAGGACGCGGACGGCGGCGTTGGCCTGGCGCATCATGGAGGCGGCCTGGGCGCGGCATTTGGACGCCGTTTCGAAGTTGTCGGCGTGGAGCTGGACGAGGCGGAGGGCGTCCGTCCCTTGCGCGGACGCGGCGACGAACTGGGCGGCGAGCTTGGCCTCGGCGTGGTTGGCGGGCTGGAGGGCGGCGACCTGGGCGATGGCGGCGTTGTCGCGGCGCCGGTAATCCTCGGGCGTGTCGAACTCGGGCGGCGGGAGGGAGCCGTGGAGGTCGTGGGTGAGCTGGTAGTAGGCGTCGGCGGAGAGGACGGCGGCGAGGTCTTGGTTCGGGTTCATGGGGCGGTTGTAGCGTTAGTTATGCTATCTGGGCAAGTGTTAATTGGGGTTGGGGCCGCGGGGCCGGACGGTCGATCATGAGGTCATTCGATACGATGTCGCAGGGCAAGGTTGCAGCAGGCCGGTGCGCCTTGCCACCGATGTCCCGGCCGACTAGAGATCAGGCCGCCTGGGGCGAGGACGGCAGGGATTTGCGATCATGAAAGCGGTGCTGCTGGCGGGCGGGCTTGGCACGCGCCTGAGCGAAGAGACGGCGGTTCGCCCCAAACCGATGGTCGAGATAGGCGGCAAGCCTGTCCTGTGGCACATCATGAAGATATATTCCCGTCATGGAGTCAATGATTTCATTGTCTGCTTAGGATACAAAGGATATGTCATAAAAGAGTATTTCGCGAACTATGCATTGCATATGTCCGACGTGACATTCGACATGCGGACCGGCGAGACAAAAATCCATCGCAACGACGCGGAAGATTGGCGAATTTCGCTGATCGACACTGGTGATTCAACGATGACCGGGGGCCGGATCAAGCGCGTGCTCGATCATATAGCCGACGATGATTTCTGCATGACCTACGGCGACGGTGTATCGGACATCGACATCGGAGCGACGATCGCGTTTCATCGCGATCACGGCGGCCTGGCGACCGTGGCGGCGGTTTATCCACCCAAGCGTTTCGGGCAGCTTGATATCGTTTCGGACAGAGTGCGGGAGTTCAAGGAAAAGCCTGACGGAGACGGGGGCTTGATCAACGGCGGCTTTTTTGTCCTGTCGCACAAGGTAGGGAGCTATATCGAAGACGATTCGACGAGTTGGGAGCGCCAGCCTTTAGAACGCCTGTCGCATGAGGGACAGCTTTTTGCCTACAGGCACGAAGGTTTTTGGCAGCCGATGGATACGCTTCGCGACAAGATTTATCTTGAGGAGCTGTGGGCAAGCGGGAAGGCGCCGTGGAAGGTCTGGACATAGAGTCCGAGTGGGCGGGCCGGCGCGTTCTGGTTACAGGACACACCGGATTCAAGGGCGCGTGGCTGACATCATGGCTGTCGGAACTCGGCGCTATCGTGTTCGGGTATGCGCGTCCGCCGGAGACCACGCCCAATCTTTTCGAGCTTGCCGGGATCGAGCGGCTGGCCAATTCGACGTACGGCGATATCAATGACGGCGCCAAGCTCGCCGGTTGTCTTGAGGAGAGCCAGGCGGAGGTGGTGTTTCATCTGGCCGCACAGTCTTTGGTTCGGCAATCCTACGACGATCCGGTCGGGACATTTGCGACGAATGTCGGCGGGACGGTCACACTGCTGCAGGCGGTGCGTCACTCGCCATGGGTGCGGGCCGTTGTCGTCGTCACGAGCGACAAGTGCTATGCGAACAATGAATGGGTGTGGGGCTACCGGGAGATCGATCCGCTCGGCGGGCGCGACCCCTATAGCGGCAGCAAGGGCTGCACGGAGATCGCGGCGCGGGCGATGCAGATGAGTTTCTTCCGTCCGTTCGTGCCGTCCGGCCATCCGGCGCGAATCGCGACGGTAAGGGCGGGCAACGTCATCGGCGGGGGCGATTGGTCGCGCGATCGGCTGATCCCGGACATTATCCGCGGCTGCCTGGGTACATCGGGGGAGATCCGGCTGCGAAACCCCCGTGCGGTGCGTCCTTGGCAGCATGTCCTGGAGCCGCTGGCCGCCTATCTGCGGATCGCGGTGCTGCTGCGCCGGGAGACTGAGGGGGTCGATCAAGCCTGGAATATCGGGCCCGAGATGTGCGATGCCCGGGAAGTGCAGGAGGTCGCGACAACGTTGGCGGCGCGCCTCGGCACGGGGCGCGTCGTGTCGGCGCCGGACGAGGCGGCGGTGCACGAAGCCAATCTGCTGATGCTGGACTGCGCCAAGGCGAAGGCGATGCTTGGCTGGCGCCCTGTGCTGTCGTTCGAGGATTGCATTGCGCTTACCGCGGATTGGTATGGTGGCTGGCACAAGGGGTGTAACATGGAGTCGGTCACGCGCGCGCAGATCGCTGATTTTCGGCTGAGGATGCGGACGGCTGCCGAGTCGCGGCGCAACGGGATGTCTGCATGACCGCGACGAACGAACTGCTCGATCTGCGCGAACAGATCCTGACGCTGGCGGAGCGGTACGCCGAACTGGCGCACCGTCCGCAGCCGTTTGTGGCCGACGTCAGCGCCGTACCGCCCAGCGGGAAGGTGCTCGGTGCGCCGGAGATGCGCAACCTGGTTGATTCCTGCCTGGATTTTTGGCTGACCACCGGCCGCTTCAACAAGCAGTTCGAGACCGCTCTTGCCCAGGTGACGGGAGCGCGACGAACGCTGACCGCGAATTCGGGTTCTTCCGCAAATCTGTTGGCCGTTACCGCGTTGACCTCGCCGATGCTCGGAGCCAAGGCGCTCAAGCCGGGCGACGAGGTGATTACCTGCGCCACCGGTTTTCCTACGACGGTCAACCCGATCTTGCAGAATGGCCTGGTACCGGTCTTCGTTGACGTCGAGCTCGGCACCTACAATATGGACGTTTCGTGCCTGGAGGCGGCACTCGGTCCGCGTACGCGGGCTATCGTTCTTGCCCATACGCTGGGCAATCCGTTCGACCTCGACACTGTCACCGCCTTCGCCAAGAAGCACGATCTGTTCCTGGTCGAGGACTGCTGCGATGCTCTCGGGGCGACCTATGGCGGCCGCAAGGTCGGAACCTTCGGAGCGGTGGGCACGCTTTCCTTCTATCCGGCCCATCATATCACGATGGGTGAGGGAGGCGCGGTGTTGTGCAACTCGACCCTGCTGGCGCGCATTGTCGAATCGATGCGAGATTGGGGGCGCGACTGCTACTGCGAGCCTGGGCTCGACAACACCTGCAAGAAGCGCTTCGAATGGAAGCTCGGTGAGTTGCCGTTCGGCTATGATCACAAATACACCTATTCGCATATGGGCTACAATCTGAAGCTTACCGACATGCAGGCGGCGGTGGGTCTCGCGCAACTCGATCGGCTGGCTGATTTTGTGGCGGCTCGGCGGGCGAACTGGCGGTACCTTCGAGAGGCGCTTGCGGAGCTGGACGACCTGTTCATTTTCCCGGAGGCGACGCCGAACAGCGAGCCTTCCTGGTTCGGCTTCTGCCTGACGTTGCGACCGGATGCGCCGTTCCAGCGTGAGGCGTTGATCCGCTACCTCAATACCGAGCGCAAGGTGGGAACACGCCTGTTGTTCGGCGGCAACCTGCTGCGCCAACCCTACATGATCGGCCGGTCGTACCGTGTGGCCGGCGCGCTCGACCGCAGTGACATCGTGATGAACAGAACTTTTTGGCTGGGGGTTTATCCGGGTCTGACGCGCGCGCATCTGGACCACATCGTGTCCAGCATCCAAGAGTTCGCTGCCACGAGAGGTGATCGCCGCACTCGTGCTGTCCGTCCTTTGCGTCAGTTCGGTTAAGGGTCGCTGCATGATTACCGGTGCTGAATACATTGCCGAGTTTCTTGCCCGTATCGGCAGCCGCCGGGTGTTCACCTTAACCGGTGGCGCGGTGGCCTTCATGATTGATGCGGTTGCACGGCGGCCGGGGCTGGAAATCGTTTGCATGCAGAACGAACAGGCGGCGTCCATGGCAGCCGACGCGGTCTGGCGTGTTTCGAAGCGGATCGGCGTTACCATGGCCACGTCCGGCCCCGGTGCGACAAATCTGATTACCGGGATCGCCTGTTCCTATTTCAATTCGATCCCGACGTTGCATATCACCGGGCAGGTCAATCAACGCGAAAGCAGTGCGTTCCATGGCGCTGCCGTGCGCCAGTCCGGCTTCCAGGAAACGAAGATCGTGGAGATGGTGCGCCCGATCACCAAATACGCGGTACTGGTGCGCAGTACCGACGAACTGCGGGACGAATTGAGCAAGGCTTACCGGATCGCGATCAGCGGGCGGATGGGCCCGGTGTTGGTCGATGTGCCAATGGACATCCAGCAGGCGCTGATGGAACCGGCATTTCCCGAATTGGAGCTGCCGCACCCGGTAAGCGCCGGGGGGATCGAGGAGGCTGCGAGGACGCTCAACGATGCGCTTGCCGGTGCGGACCGTCCGGTGGTGCTGTGGGGTGGAGGCGTCGCCATGGCCGGGGTCGAGGCTGGCCTCGGCCGCTGGCTTGAGGCCCACCAGGTGCCATTTGTTTCGAGTTGGGCCGGTCTCAGCGCCTTCAACCACGATCATCCGCAATTTGCCGGTCAGATCGGCGTGTACGGCAACCGTGGCGCCAATTTCGTGTTGCAGAATGCCGATACGATCATCGTCGCGGGAAGCCGCCTCGATAATCGACAGCGGTCGGGCAACCCGGATAATTTCGCATGTGGTGCATCGGTCTATGTGCTGGACATCGACGGCGAGGAGTTGCGCAAATTAGGTGGCGGTCGATACCACGGCATCGCACTCGACCTGGCGGCCTTGCCGCGGCTACTCGATAAACTCGAGCCTCCCAGGTTGAAGACTGAGTGGGTCGATTATGTCGCAGAGATGAAGGCGGCCTATTTCGGCCGGGAAGTCAGCAGTTCGGCGAGCAGGCTCAATTCACTATCGCCGTATGATGTTGTTCGCCGGCTCGGGGAGTTGGTTGACGAGAACGCCATTGTCGCCGCGGACACCGGTGCCGCAGTCTGCTGGCTGCACCAGGCGTTCCGGATCAAGCGCCACAAGCTGTTCACGGCAGGCGGCAACTCGCCGATGGGTTATGCATTATGTGCAGCAATCGGCGCCAAACTCGAGGCGCCCAATCGGCAGGTCATCGCCTACATCGGCGACGGCGGCCTGCAGGTCAACATCCAAGAGTTGCAGACGATCCGTCATCGTGACCTGGATATCGCCATCATCGTGATGAACAACGGCTGCTACGGCATCATCAAGCAGTTCCAGGACAGTTACCTCGGAAGCCGCTACACCGCCTCCCGCGATGGCTACAGCACGCCGGATTTCGGTCTGGTTGCGGAAGCCTACGGGTTGGCCTACGCCCGTGTCGAGCAAGTCTCTGATCTGAGACCCGAGCTGTTCCACCGCGGCCCCATCCTTATTGACGTGGTTCTGAGCGAGCACACCCTGATCGAACCGAAGCTTGAGATGGGACGACCGATCAACGACCAATACCCGTACCTCGATGCCGACGAGTACCACACGGGGAAATCGCTTTGTGTCCTATCCCCGCCCCGCATCGTTCGAGACCAAGGCGAGCTTCGGTGTCCATGGTGGCTAGGTGGCCGGTTGAAAACACGGCCAGGCAGGTTCGGTGCGGTTCCTGATCACCGGCGCGGGTGGCTTCGTGGGCGCCGCGGCCGCCTGCGCGCTGTCGCAGGCCGGCCATGAGGTGTTCGGAACAATCAGACCCGGCGGCAGCGTACGCCACGTTGGGCCAAGCCAGCAACTGATCGAAGTGGATTTGGGCGACTCCGATGCCGTTTCCCGGGCGTTGGCGAGAGTGCGGCCCGAGACGGTGATCCATTCCGCTTGGGGCGGGGTTGTCGGCCACAAGCGCACGGACCCTGGTCAGATCGCGGATAACATCAACTATGCCGCCAATCTTCTGAAAGCCGCGGCCGCTGCGGGCGTTCAAAAGTTCATCGGCATCGGATCTCAGGCCGAATACGGGCCGCTGTGGGGGCCGGTCCGAGAGGACCACCTTCCGGAGCCGACGTCGTTATATGGGATAGCGAAGCTCGCTGTTCTCCACCTCACCCGGTTACTGTCTGCCCGCGCCGGGATTTCGTTCGCGTGGCTTCGCTTGTTCGCCACCTATGGGCCCAACGATAATCCGCATTGGCTGATTCCATCGTTGGTCAGTCAAATGACGGAGGGGCTTCGTCCGCGAACCACTGCCGGCGATCAGCGTTGCGATTATCTCTACATCTCCGATGTCGCCACGGCGATCCTCGCCGTTGCGGTTACGGAGGACGCGATCGGGTTGTTCAATCTCGGCTCCGGGCGAGCCATCACTGTACGCCAGATCGTCGAAAAAGTCCGCGACCGGGTCGCGCCGCAACTTGAACTCGTCTTCGGCGAGATTCCTTATCCGTCCGATCAGGTGTGGCATCTCGAGGCTGACGTCAGCCGGCTTCGTGAGATCACCGGCTGGTCACCGGTCGTTGACCCGGACGAAGGATTGGACCGCACCGTCGCGTGGTGCCGCCAGCAGCGGTGCTCCCGTGCCAGGGTCTGATCCTGGTTGGCATCGGAGGATGGCGTCCCCCTTTGTACGATTTCTGCTGGTCGGCGGTCTCAACACGCTCTTCGGCTATGCTTTGTTTGCCCTGCTCGTTGTGTTCGGTTTGCCGCCCGCGTTGGCTTTGTTGATTGCTACAATCTGCGGCGTGTTATTCAACTTCGTTACGACCGGCCGTTTTGTGTTCGGGATAGCGACGGCAAGGCAGTTGCCCGGCTTCTGTATCGTGTACGCGATCGTCTATGCAGTGAATGCCGCGGGACTACAGGCGCTTATGCAGTTGCGGGTGTCGGCTTTCATCGCCCAAGCTCTGTTGCTGCCGCTGATGCCGTTCTTGAGTTTTCAGCTCATGCGGCGGTTTGTGTTCACGAAGGGGGCGGCATGAAAACCATCTCGGTCATCTCGCCTTGTTATAACGAGGAAGAGAACGTCCGCAACTGCTACGAGACCATAAAATCCATTTTTGCGGCATCCTTGTCCGGTTACCGGCTTGAGCACATTTTTTCCGATAATGCCTCCACCGACGGGACGATTGCGATCTTGCGCGAGATCGCTGCGGTGGACTCTTCCGTGAAGGTGATCCTCAATGCGCGCAACTTTGGACCGTTCCGCTCGCTGTTCAACGGGCTCCGGTATGCCACCGGCGACGCCATTATCGTGTTCATGCCGGTTGACCTGCAGGATCCCCCCGATCTGATCCCGGACTTCGTGCGTCACTGGGAGAACGGTATCGAGGTCGTTGCAGGCGCCCGTTCCAATCGCGAAGAGACCTTCACCCTCCGCATTTGCCGAAAGGTGTTCTACAAGATCGTCAATAACCTGTCTGAATTTGAGATACCGGAGGATGTCGGCGAGTTTCAGCTCATCGATCGCAAGGTCTGGGAGGCGGTCATGGCGCATGATGACCACTATCCATACATCCGCGGGATCATTGCTTCCTGCGGCTTCAAGCGGCTGATCATTCCGTACACCTGGCGGGAGCGAAAGCGCGGCATCTCGAAGAACAATCTGTTTCGGCTGATTGATCAAGCGTTGAACGGGATATTCGCCTTCACCAATGCGCCTATGCGGCTTTGCACGTTCATCGGTTTCAGTCTGGCTATCCTCTGCATGCTTTATACACTCGGCGGCATCATTTCCTATCTTGTCAATCCGCACCTGGCACCGCGGGGCACTCTTACGATCATCATTGCGTTGTTCTTCCTGTCCGGCATCCAGTTGCTCTTCATCGGCATGCTGGGCGAATACGTAACGTCTATCCACGCCCAAGTTCGCCGAGGCCCGATCGTGGTGGAGCGTGAGCGGCTGAATCTGGACGAGGCCTCGCCGATAACGTGGGATCGCTAAGGGCTCACCTTCGCAGCGATCGGTGCAGCCATCGGAGCGTCCGCCAGATGCGAATGAGCACGGGGCGTGAAATCCGGTACAGCAAGGGATACCGCACCGCCGACGTACTCGAGTACCGATCGCCATCTTGTAGAGGTTGGAACTTTCTAAACGCGCTAATGTTTGATTGCGGTCTTCAAGCGCCTGCCGCTTCAGTTCAAGCTCGTCGATCCGGTTCATGAACTCCTGGGACTGGCGTTCGATCCATGCCCGTTCGGCATGGAGCATCACCTCACCGGCGTGCAGGCGCGAGCGAAGTTGGCGCAGCTCCTCCCCTGCTGATTCGAGTTCATGCCGTATCGAGGCGATTTCCTGCTGCTTCAATTCGATTTGGCGCTCGAGCCGCAGCGGCAACGGCTCGACCCATCGGTGCTGCTCGGCTGTCGGTGGATCGGAGGTGAGGAAATTGTCGCGCGGGGTACCGAGGATTGCATGGGCGGCTCGCGCGACGATAACCGGGCTGGATTCGTGAACCCAATCGGGTGGAGCCCAGCGCGGGGTGTCCCACAGCGCCTGGCTCAGCTCGTCAACTGAGCGGATCGGCCGTAGCAGGCAGCCAGCTCGGCGAAGGCTATCGTCGATGGGCGGCGGCCCGCTCCGTGTTGCCCAGAGACCAGCTTCATATGCCCAAGGAAAGATGATGGTGCTTGAACGGTTGAAATTGTCGGGCGAGAAAACCGGAAAAGCGAAGTAGTACACGTTCAGCCCGGCGGCCAGCAGGAGCTGGCATGATTTCAGCGAGCGGGCGTGCTGGCTGCATTCGATCCAAAAATTCGTCGTCCCATATGCGAGCGCATCGGCGTCGTCCTCGAGCAGGCGCGCCTCCAGCCCTTCGATGTCGAGCTTGATGAGGTCAAACGGGCCATATTCGGCGCGCAGTTCCGTCAACGTGAGTTGCCGGTCGACGAGATCGGCCGGCACTCGTGTCTGTCCGCAAAGGGTCTCGAGCGATAGCGATCCCGCGTTCCCCGTTTCCACGCTCGCCGAGATCGCACCCCGCATGGAGGATGGGATCATGACCGCTTCCACCACGTGCGCCGGCACCGAAGCGTTGCGTTCCACGTTTCGCCGCAAGAGCGGGCCGAGCCGAGGATTGGCTTCGACGAAGCAGACGCAGGCTGGCCGCCCGAACCCCATCAAGCCCAAGCCAAAGGTGCCGACGAAGGCGCCGATATCGGCAACCCTCGCCCGTTCGCCCATGACATTTGCCACGAAGCGGGCTTCGTAGCTTGCCCACTCGCCGTATTCGCGCAGGAACCGCTCGATCAAGTCGCGTTCGTTGCCGGGCGTCTCCAATCGTCCGTATCGGGTCTGCACGGAGGAGTGCTCGATTTCGACCGGATCGGCCGGGGCCTGTGGCCGGTCAGTCATGGTCTTTGCACCAAATTTGGAAGCTGCCGGGTCCGGACGCGAACGGGTCGGAGAAATGGTCGTGGAGGTCGCGACGCCGGCGCCAGAGGGTTCGGGCCGCGGCGGGAATGGGAGTGCCGTCCTCATAACAGGCAAACGCCCACCACCCGTCCGGCAAACCGACGGCGCGATGCCTGGCCAACTCCTGCCGATAGTAGCGAAGCAGCTCAAACACCTCGGTATGGCCATATGCATAGCGGCGAAGCATCTGTTCGCCGACGTTGCTCACCTTGGTGAAATGGAAGAATCGGAGCGCGCTGTTTCCGGCACGGATCGTGCCGTCCTGGCCAATGGTTATGGGACGGTTGCCAAGATTCCAACTGGCGACATTGTAGCCGGGGTCCCGAAGGATCACGACGCTCTCGAACAGGGCCGGCGCCAGATCGCACCAGCGTTGATCGACGAAAAGCCCAGCGGGGATATCGTCCCAGCAATATCGGTGCAGGCGGTGGCGCCACCAGGAGGCGAAATTACGCCCGGCCTGCGAATTGCGAACCGCCACGAAGCCCAGATTATAGATACCGTGTTTCAGCGAACCGATCTCGTTATCGGCGATGCCTTCCGTCGTGTTTTCCATCTCGGTCACGTGGGGCGTCAGGACAACAGCATTGTGCTGCAGCAGCCGTTCGACATCCGACAGCGGAGCGAACAATGCGATGTCGGGATCCAGGTAAACGGCTGCATCGACCTCCGAGTCAAGCAGGCGTTCGAGCATGAACCCCTTCACCGCCGTGCAGAACTCGACAATGTTATGGCCGAACGCCCAGCCTCGAAACGCCTCGATTCCAAGCTCGCTGCTGCGCACGACGCTCGAGAAGCTTTCACGGGAGGGGTTCCAATCGAAACCGGGCGGCACCTCGTCACAGAGCAGCAGATGCACGTGCCAGCCGGGATGATAGGTGCGCACCGTATCGGCCAACACTCGCGCCCGATCGAGATAGCTGAACGAAGCGCTGGTATAACACGCGATGTTCATACCGCCTCCTGCAGGGTGGCGGTACCGGACCCCATGACCAGAGACCCTGCGCGTCTCGGTGCGTTGCGGGCCAAAGTGATGATGTCGCCTGTCACGAACAGGGCCTGCAATTCGGTCAGGCTCGCGACAGCGATCCCGAGGGCCGGGTCGATCGATCGGAGGAGTGGAACGACATTGCCGGAACCCGAACGGGCGATGAGGAAGGCGCCTCCTGCGATCGCCTCGATGGTCGTGAACGAGAAGCTTTCGTAGCAGAGCGACCAATTGATGACGATATCGAGCCCGCAATCGAGGACCGCGCGGGCCATTGCTTCAGGATCTTCGGGGGTCACCGTGACCGGCCGATGCGCAACACAAGGCAACGGGTCGGGCTGACTGCTTAGCTGGTAAAACCGATATCGTGGATCGTCCGCAAGCCACAATGCGAGAGTTGCAAAGATGTCCCACCCCTTGTGCGAGTAACCCGTGCCGAGAAAGCCGACCTTTAACGTGCCGGCAGATGGTTCCACGGCTCCGGCGGGTTCGAGACGGCAAGGAGGCAGCACTGTTGCGCCCGCATGGTCGTAATTGCGAAGCTCCAACCACTTATCGAGGATCGTCTGTGAGGGAGCGAGCAGGTGGGGCCGGAGAGCGGCAAAGAAGGTGCTGAACCGTGCGACATGCGCTTTGCGCTCGGCCCCGGCGTGGCAAATGCGGCACGCGCCGGAGTCCAAGGGGGGACCACCACAAAAGCTCTCGTCATTCCGCAGCAGATGGACACTCGGACAGTGGGCAAACAGGTCGTGGATCCAAAAAAATAGCTTCTCCGGCTGCATCGTGTCGATCACGGTGCGCACCAACTCCGGACTGTGCCCAAGGAGATGGTGAACGATTGCCGTGCGTCGGATGGGTTCTGCTGCATAGCGGGCCAGGATATCAGCGACGGCCCGAAGCGGGAGAACGCCGAGGACGGCGCCGTCGAGCGACGCTATCACCTCAAATTCTTCGATGGGCACCGGGTCGGCAAGAATCGGCAGCGGTCGGTAGGGGCAGAGATGCAGATAGGACCAACCGAGCGTGCGAAAAGCACGCTGCTCCAGGCCGATACAATTCTGCAGGCCACCGACGATGGCCAAATAAGGATCATGACTGAACGACAATGCAAGTCCGCTCGAGCCCGCCAAGCTGGCGACGACAGCCGCGCGGAATTGTTCATGGCGCGAACGCGAAAATTGGCTCAATTCGCGCCAGTCCTTCGCTCTCTCGCTCGGGCGCGGTGCAGCAAGTATTCTTGAAATACTTGCTTCCTCAAGCAGCCGGTTGGCGCGCAAATGCGCACGGGGATTTACGTGCAAGCCGGGGGGCAAACCGGGCACTTCAGCAATCCAGTTGCCGGTGAATTCCGCCCGGCGAAGCCAGGATGCCGGCCCGTGATCGTTTGCGAAGCACGTCGCACACCGCAAGGATCACCAGCATGACGCAAAAGACGTTTGAGGGAAAGATGTAGCGTGCATCGGCCGCTGGCCCGACAAAGAAAAGCGTGAGCGGATAGGCCAGCGTGCCGAGCAAAATTGCGCCAAGGGCCAAGCATGCCGGGCTACGGGAAACGCAGGCCGTCAGTACCGAAATCACCGCAAAGGCGTAAAGGATGATCGGCCGGTGCGCGATGCCGTCGGCATTGGTGGCGATAAACCTTAGCCACAAGGCTGTGATTTTCGGATGGGCAAGCTTGATGCCGTAAGGGTTCGCATCGATGCCCCCGTGAGTGGGATAGAACACGTGCTCTTTCAATCCCATTTGTTCGGCGAAAACGGCTGCGCGGTGGCGCAAATAGCACCCGAAATGATCGAAGACCGCCGAGGGCCAGGCCTGCTCGACCGCGCCCCCGGCATCCGTTTCAAAAAGAGCCGGCAGCCCGGGTTTCCGCACGAAGGCGAGCTGCACGTGACGCGGGTCGTAGAGGTCACGAATGTCGGGTACAGTCACCGGTACGCCGCCTGAGACGCCGCTTGGCAGGAGATTGATTCCGGAACAGGCGGAGATGCCGATAAGGTCGAATTCCTGGACGGCGGCAAACCCGGTGCCGGACGGCAGCGGCTGCAAATCGGGCAGGCGGTAGCGCATGGACAGGAAGGCCATGATCAGGGCGACCAGGAGAACGGACCCGGTCAGGAGACGCGGTTGGCGCGGGCGGCCAGGGCCGAACGGCAGCAGCACCATGAGTGCAATGACGAAGAAGATGAGCGGGAACGCGTTATAGCGCAGGGCAGCACTGACGAAGATCGCCACCGCCGCAGCCGCCACCCAGGCCATCGAACAGGTTCGAACCGCAACCAGCCATAGTGCGAGCCCCAGCAGAGCAAAGCTGGTGGTGGTGACGTCTTTCCACAACACGCCGAGTGTGCCCCATATGGTCGGGAACCAGATGAATGCGAATGCGAACGCAAGCGCGCATCCCAAGACGGTCCAAGCACCTCGCAGAAACATGCTGAAGATCAGAATGGCGCTGAAGAACAGGATCAGCGCCTGGCCGTAGAAGAGCCCTCCCACTCCTGCCCCGGCATGTCGGGACAAATAGAACAGATAGGCGTGCATCGGAGGCCACGTCGCCGTGACAATGCCGCTTTCCGATTCCTTGAAGGCGAACAGGCTGTCATACGACATGAAGCCGGGCCATGTCGGAAAACAAAATATACCGGCAAGCACGATAGCGATGGCGAGGGCGACAACGGGCCGAGGTTTCTGCAACCGGAAACCCGTCGCCGGTGATGCGGACGCAGCAAGCTGTGGGCGCGCGGACGTCATTCGTTTATATTGCTGTTCCCAAATGACCGCCCGCCTGGTATCGTGGCTCGCGGATCGCGACCCCTCACTGATCACGACCCACGGTCTGCGAGTTTTGTGTCCCGCGACTCTGTGTCCCGCGACGCCGCGCGCCAGCTTGGCGCGCGTTTTTGTTTACCCTCAACGCCCCGGTTCGGCAACCCTCGGGCTCAGACAATGGAATGATCGACCCCGCAGAGTTCGGTCACCACCGAGGCGAAAGCTTCCTGATGCGTTCTCCAGGGCAGGATGATCGGCTTTCGATCGAGCGGTCGCAGTTGCAGCTCCCGTACGATAGACACAAGCGTGGCTGCCGCACCTTGCGCGTCTGTCGCCAGCGATACCGGGAATTCACGGTGGGCCGGTATATCTGACGCAATGACCGGCAATCCGAACGCCAACGCCTGGCCGATTCCCAGATTATAGCCCTCCCACATGGACAGGTTCATGTAAACGTCGGCTGCCCTGTAAAGATCTGCCAAGCGGCTGTCGCTGACATTCACGTGCACCTCGAAGCCCTCGCGTTGCAGTTTCCTGGCGTCCTCTTGCGTTGCCCTGCCCGCCAGCACGAACCGCACTTGGGTGCCCGGGGCCAGACATTCGATATGCTTCATGACCTCGGCGTAGGCGTCGATCCCCTTGTATCGGCGTTCCTCGGTAAAAAATCGGCAGACGTTCAGAACTGATATTTTCCCGTCCCATCCCAGCTCATGACGCAACTGAAGCCGGCGGGCATCGTCCCCAGCCGACCAGGTTGGCATATGTGAGTTGCCCAGCCGCAATGATCTGACGCCGGGGATGTTTATGGTCTCGCTGATAGAATCGGAGTTCGCCAGAACAAGATCGGCAATGCAATGCGCAAATGCTCGGTCGCTGTCCTGGGCACGGCGTTCCTCGGCGTCGGGAAACCAGTCAGGAGGAGGCTCTCCGTGATCATAAATGATCGTCTTGGGCCAACTGCCGAGCAAGCGGGGAACCAGCATGAACGGCATTGTATGTGCGACGATACAGTCGATGCTGTGCTCGATAGCGAATTTGGCCGCCTCCTCTACATGGTGAATGACTGCCCGATGGGTACCCTCGATGGGATAATCATCGTGAGCCACCGGACCGCCGACGAACACCAGGTGGCCCTTGCGGGCAAGGTATTCGGCTTGCTGTTTTATAACCAGCGGCACCCCGTGGCCGAATTGATAGGTCGAGGCAAGAAAAAGGATACGAAGCAACCCGAGCTCTTTGGCCCTGATTTTTCGCCATGGCGCCACGGCCCTCGGCGGTTCTGCCAAGGAGTGAATTTGCATCAAGCCAAGGTTGGGACTGTAAAAGGGGTCGTTCTTGAACAGCGCCGGATATTGCATCCTGGCCCGACCGGCCTCGGCTTGTGCGAATGCAGCCTTGTCGGCGGTCATATCGTAGCCCCGCGTCCGAGACTCTATGATGGATCAGCAGCGGTTCGCCCACGAATATATTTCTATAGCCTCGTTGCAGAGCGCTCAGGCACAGGAGCGTATCATTGAATGTCAGCCCAAAATCTTCGTCGAAACCACCAAGCTCCTGGAAGACGTCTCGGCGTATTGCCAGACATGCTCCGGTAACCGCTGCCACCTCCCTGGTGAGAATGGCGGAACACATGTAGCCGGCCGCGTCAGCCGGAAGTCCCACGTGCAAGTGCCCTGCCCCGCCGCCGATTTCCCAATACCGCTCCGCCATGCTGCACGGTCCTGTCCATGAACAACATCTTAGGCCCGACCGCCGCGACGTCGGGCTGCAGCGCGTAGGCGGCCAACTGCTCGAGCCAGGTATCGTCCAGAACCTCGGTATCGTTGTTCAGGAAAACGAGGACGTCCGACCCACATTGCGAGGCCGCCAGATTATTCAGCCGGGAATAATTGAATGGTCCCGAATTGACCAGAAGGCGGGCACGACCGTCGCGCGCCAGTTCTTCCAGATACGCCAGAGTTCGAGTGTCCGTCGATCCATTGTCAACCACGACGATCTCCACTCGGCCGAAAGGCCCCTGACGCCCGGGCTGGATACTCTCGATGCAGGATCTCAGGAGATCGCCCTTGTCCTTCGTAAGAATGATTATACTGACAGAGTGCGACCCGGTTATTGCCGGGCGCTGCGCCTTCTCCATACGGGGCGCCAGCTCCGGAGGGGCGTGATAGAGAACGAAGGGAACATGGACGGCAGCCTGACGAGCACCTGGCGGCGACATCGAGAGGAGTTTGGCTTCGATTTCCTTGATGTCGGCGGTCCGTGCGGGGTCGCCACCGAGAAGCGACCATCGCGCAGCGACACACGATCCCGTAAAGCGGTAGGAACGATAAAGCTCCGGCGAGAACTCGGGCTTGAAAAGCGGCTGCATGCGCCGTCCCAGGCTGTCGATGACGTCCTCATCGGAATAAGCCAGGAGTGCGGTTTCCTGCGATGCCAAATATGCCGCGAACATATAGAAGGCGTACGGGCGAAGCCGCACTCCCGCAGGAATGATGATATAGATCCGATCCTCCTTGTCAGGCTCCTTCTGAATGCATCTGGTCAACCCGAAATCACCAGCCACCAGATCGATACGCGAATCTGCATGACTGCGGGCTTTGTCACCGCCAACGACTATGGCTTTCCAGTTGTCATACAGTTGGTTGGCCACATCGTCGATCGTCGATTGCGACCCGCGCGGATCGCGATCAGTCCCGCAAATGATCGCGGTCACCGGGGGAAGGCGCCCTGTTCGTATATGCCTGGCCATTGCCCGCTGGTCGGCAGCGTCAAAACGGTCATATCGGTCGAGCCATTCCCGATAGGCGTCTTCGTTGATCCGCCCGGTCTCGGGCTCTACCGCCGGTGCGGCGGCCTTGTCGGCATCGGGGGTTATCAGCTCGGACTATCGTGGTCTGCCGGGCGCGCCGCCGCCGCAATTTGACGCCGCAACCGGTTGAGCGCGGCCTTGAGGCGCCGACCAATCCGTAGATCGACAACGTATCGAAGGGGAGCTGTCAGTCGCCACGACGAAGACGATTTGATAGCCTCCAGATCCCTGGTGAGCTGCTCTAGCTCCTCGGTGAGCTGCTCAAGTACGCTTTTTTGGAATGATCGGGTCAGGGCAACCCTGGTCTCGAGATGAAAGGTTGCGAGTTCTCCGGCCCTCTCCGCGGATGAAGCCGCAACATCCGAACGATTTGTGGTATATTCCTGCTGCAACCGTTCGCCCGCTTGTACCGTCGTCGTCTCGTTACCGTATCCGCAATCCTGCTCCATAAAACTCTCAGCTTCTACTTTCTGAACCCGCTCCGAAAGCGAGCAAATTGATTGCGGGACCATTGGACAGGGCGGCACAACAAAGGCCAGGGATGGCGCATCTCGCGGCAAACTATCGCCTGGCAAGAAGCGCGCGCACTCCTTAATGGGGTGCGTTCCGGTGTCAATCCCCCGCAGTGACGCTCACAGGCGACTGCCTCGGCGATTGGCGTAACGGTTCAGGGGCAGAAATCAACGCCTGACCGCGGGCTCAACCCCGCCCAGGCGCACAGCTCGGAGAGCAGGCCGGACACGATCCGGGGCCGGCCGCTCGGTCACGCATCAGAGGAGCCTATTTGGCGCGGAACTTGTCGTGGCAGGCAGTGCAGGCGTCGCCCACCGTCTTGACCTGGGCGGTGAAGCCCGCGGTATCGCCAGCCTTGGCCAGTTCCGAAAGCTTCTCCGTGGTCTCCACAAAGTGCGCCGCTGCCTGCTCGAACCCCGCCCGATCGGTCCACACGGTCGGCAGCGCCCTGGTTCGACCCTTGTCGCTGCCCGGCGGGAAGGTGGTGGGGAACTGCTTCATCCACCGCGCCATGGCCGCGGCCGGGCGGGCGAACGCCTTCACGTCCGCGTTGTGCTTAACCCCCTGATCGATTCCGGCAAAATTCCCGGAAAGCAGGTCCTGCCCTGCCTGGCGCGTTTCGATGACGTTGAAGGGCGCGGTCGGCACCTGCGCCCAGACCGCCCCCATCGTCCCCAGCGCCACCAGCCCCACTATGATGGATCCTGCGCGCATTCCTGCCCTTCCGTCCGTTGCATTGATCAGCCGACGCATGTTGCACATCCCGCGTGGCAGCGTCATCCCCACGGGATCATCCCGCCGGGTCTTCCCGCCGGGTCTCCCCCTGGGGGGCGATCCGCTCACAGCCAGGAGACGTGTTTTGACCCAGATCCATTCCGTCGCAGTGTTCTGCGGCGCCCGGCCGGGGTCGTCCCCGGTGTTCCGGGATGCGGCGGCGGCGTTGGGCCGCGGCCTCGCCCAGGCAGGCATGCGTCTGGTGTTCGGGGGCGGGCGCATCGGGCTGATGGGGGCGGTGGCCGACGCCGCCCTGGCGGCCGGCGGGGCGGTGACGGGGGTCATCCCGGAATTCCTGACCCACGCGGAAGTTGCCCATCCCGGCGTGCGGGAGATGGTCGTGACCGACAGCATGCACAGCCGCAAGCAGCGGATGTTCGAGCTGTCGGACGCCTTCGTCACCCTCCCCGGCGGGCTGGGCACGCTGGACGAAACCATCGAAATCATCACCTGGCGGCAGTTGCGGCTGCACCGAAAACCCATCCTGCTGTGCGATGTCGCGGGATCGGCGGCGCCGCTGACGGCGGCGATCGAGGCGGCAATCGCCACGGGATTCGCCGAGCCTTGCGGCCGCGACCTGTTCGAGGTCCAGCCCGGGGTCGAGGCGACGCTGCAGCGGCTTGCGGGTCTGGGCTGCGCCGAGCAACAGGACGGTGCACGGATGTGACCCTTGCCGGGCGAGGTGGCGCGGGCTACATCGCGCCGGCCGCGCCCGTAGCTCAACTGGATAGAGCACCAGACTACGGATCTGGGGGTTAGGAGTTCGAATCTTCTCGGGCGCGCCATTTCCGTCGCAAATCGGAACCGAACGCCGGCATCACTTCCTCCGACACCCACTGGAACTGCTCCATCATCACCGACTGCGGGGTGCATAGACTGGTGGACAGGTTGATGTGCTCCATCCCGGGGAACCGCCGCTCGATCCCCTTCAGATGCTCGATCAGTTGCTCCGGCGTACCGGCGAACCACGAACCCAGCTTGGTGTAGTGTTCCAGCCCCGGCACGCCCGCCTCCGCCCAGCCGCCGCGCCGCTTCGTCGCCTCCACCTGGGCCGGCGTGATCCCCGGCACGAACCCCAGGGGCGCGAACATCTTCACATGCTCCTCGAACCACGGCCGCATCTCGCGCACCGCCTGCTCCTGTGATCGTGCCAGATGAAAGAAGATGCCGATCGTCAGGTTCTGGCCCAGCGCCAGCTCCTTCCCCGCCCGCGCCGCCGCGTCCCGGTATCCCTGGATCGGCCCCTCCGCCATCGTGGCCGCGCCGCCGCCGACCAGCCCCTTGATCCCGTGCCGCACCATGAAATCCAGCCCGCGCGGATTGGCGCTCACGATCGGCTGCCAGCATTCCACCGGCTGATGCACCGGCCGCGGCACCAGGGTCAGGTCCTCGAGCTCATATCCGCGATACGGCACGCGCGGCGGCAGCGTGTAGTGCGCTCCCTGATGCGCAAACCGCTCCTGCCCGAGCGCCTTGAAGATCACCTCCACCTGCTCTTCGAACAGCGCGCGGTTGGCGTCCTGATCCAGCATCGGCGCACCGAACGTCTCGACCTCGCGCGTGTGGTAGCCGCGCCCCACGCCGAACACCGTGCGACCCTTGGTCAGGATGTCCGCCATGGCGAAATCCTCGGCCAGCCGCAGCGGATGCCACATCGGCGCGATGTTGAATCCGCAGCCGATGCGCAGCCGCGGCACCAGGTGGCACAGATGCACCGCCATCATCAGGATGTTCGGCAGGCATTCGTATCCTTCGTGCTGAAAATGGTGCTCGGCCAGCCACAGCGTGTCCCACCCGGTGCGGTCCATCACCTGCGCCACGGCGTCGGTCTTGGCGAACACCGTCGCAAGCTGATCATTGGAGAACCGCCGCTGGTTCGCCGGCGTCGCATCCTGCCCCATGTCGGGCAGATCGATGTGCCCCGGATAAACGGTGACGAACTTGCTGATCATGCCGGCCGCTCCTCTTCGCCGCCGTCATGCTATACGGGGTCAAGCCCTCCCGGAAGGAACGGCCGATGCCCGACCACGGTCCCGCCCTCGCCGCGCATATCCGCGCCAGCGCCGCGCAACTGGCTGACGCCTGCACCGCGTGCGGCGCGTGCTTTCAGGCCTGCCCCATGGTGCCCCGCACCCAGGCCCTCGCCGGCGCCGATGGGCGATCGGTCATGTCCGGTATCCGGGAGATCCTGCGCGACGGTCCCGGGTCGCCCGACGCGATCGCCTTCGCCGCCGCCTGCACGCGCAGCGGTGTCTGCACCGACGCCTGTCCCGAAGGGATCGACGCCGCTTTCCTGATGCGCCTCGCGTCCCTGCGCGTTCGCGGCGTGCTTGGCGATCCACCGCGCGTCACCAAGCCGCATGACGCGCGGTGGTCCGCGCGCGTCAAAGCCTTCGCGCGCCTCACCCTGTCGGAGCAGGAGCAGGAGAGATGGCTATGAGTGAGGTTACGTTCTGGTACGGCTGCAACATGACGCGCCATGGCGAGATCATCCGGCTCGTCACCCAGATCCTGGAGGCGATCGGCATTGCCTCCCACCCCGCCGGCGGCCCCGCTCACTGCTGCGGGTCCCCGCAGGAGGCGAACGCGCGCATCGCCGCCGGCATGGCGTCGCGCACCGTGGAGAAATTCAATCAGGCCGGGCGGGACACCGTGGTGACATGGTGCCCATCCTGCCACATGAACATGCAGGACCTGATGGCGCCGGTCGCGCCCCCCATGTTCAGCACCCGGCATATCAGCCAGGTTCTGCACGAACACCGCGACGCACTGCGTCCCTTGCTGCGCAACCCGGTGCATGCCCGCGCCCTGCTGCATGCCCATCACGGGTTCAACGGCCGCGTGCCGGTGAACGCCGATGTTCCCGCGCTGCTGGCGCTCATTCCCGGGATGGTGATCCTCGAGCACACGCTGCGCATTCCGGGGCATATGTGCTCGGCGATTTCGGGCGTGCCCGGCGAGCTGTCACGCGCGCATCGTGAAACCCTCGCCGCGATGGAAGCCGTTTCAGCCGATACTTTAGTGACGCTGTTCCATTCCTGTCACCGCGAAGCTGTCTCGCTTGAGCGGGGCCGGCCCCTTCGGGTGGTGAACTGGATTCACCTTCTGGCCGAGTCCATGGGCCTGCCCTACACCGACGAATACAAGCTCTGGCGCAATGCAGCCGATCCCCGCGCCGTCATCGGCGAAGATCGGGTGGCCGCAATGGACGAAGCCGCGTTCGACCAACTCATCCAGCCGGAACTCACTCGCCCCGCACCCTGATCATTTAACCGCGCCGGCGGTGAGCCCGCGCACGATCAGCCGTTGGGCGGCGAGCAGCAGCAGGATGGCGGGAATGGTGGCGAGCAGGGCGGAGGCGGCCATGCCGGTATAGTCGATGGTGTTCTGCTGGGCGTATTTGCCGATGGCGATCGGCACCGTCGCGGTCTGGCGTTGCGACAGGGTCAGGGTGACGACGAATTCGTTCCAGGAGAAGATGAAGGCGAGGATACCGGCCGCGGCGAGGCCTGGGCGAACCAGCGGCACGACGATGCGGCCGAGCACTTGCGGGCTGGAGGCGCCATCGATGCGTGCGGCTTCCAGCACCTCGGGCGGGACGTCGCGGATGAAGACCAGCATCATCCACAGCACCATCGGCAGGTTCAGCGTGGTGTGGGCGAGGATCAGCCCGAGATACGAATTGTCCAGGTGCACGAAGCGGAACATCTGATACCAGGCGCCGGCGAAGGTGATGGGCGGGAGCATCTGGAACAGCACCGACCAGCCGAGCAGCGCCGCGCCGATCCAGCGAGGGCCGCGCATGTGGCGCAGCGCATAGGCGGCAAGCGTCGCAACCAGCAGCACCAGTGCGGTGCTTCCCAGTCCGATCACCAGCGAGTTGCGGAAATTGAGGGGATAATCCGAGGAGGTCGGGTCGAGAACCGCGGCGAAATTCCGGAGCGTCGGCGTGAACAGGATTTGTCCGGTCAGCAGCGCGATCTGGCGTTTGAAGGCGGCCGCCGCGATCCACAGGAACGGCAGCAGCACCACGATCGAGGCGATGATCAGTGCGGCGTGCAGCAGCAGGCGGCGGCGCAGTTTCATGCTGCCGGCGCCTGCCTTTCGCGCCAGCGCGTGCCGAGCGTGATGATCACCAGCAGCACCAAGATCAAGGCGAACACCGCGAGCGACATCGCCGCGCCGTAGCCGGCGCGGTCTTCGGTGAAGAAGCGGCGATAGATGGTGAAGCTGAGCACCTCGGTTGATGTGCCGGGGCCGCCGCCGGTGAGCAGATAGACCTCGTCGAAGACCTTGAACGCCAGGATCAGACGAAAGACGAAGGTGACGGCAATGTCGGGCATGAGCAGCGGCAGGGTGATGTGGCGGAAGGCCGACCAGGCGCCGGCGCCGTCGATGCGGGCTGCTTCATAAACGTCGCGCGGCAGCGCCTCGATCCCGGCGAGCAGGATCAGGAAGCAGAACGGCGTCCAGTGCCAGATATCGACGGCGATGACCGATCCGAGCGCCAGCGAGCGGTCGCCGAGCCAGTCCTGCGGGGCGAGTCCGATCCAGCCCAGTGCCAGGTTGATGATGCCGAAATCGACATTGTACATCAGGCTCCAGATGGCGCCGATGACGATGCCGGGCAGCAGCAGCGGCAGCAGGAAGATCAGGCGATAGACGGTGCGTCCGCGCACCGCCTCGCTGACCAGAAGCGCGAGCGCAGGCCCAGCGCGACTTGGAAGGTGACTGCGGCTGCGGCGAAGATCAGCGTGTTGCGGATGCTGGCGCGGAGCAGGTTGTCTCCGGCAAGGGCGGCGTAGTTGCGCCAGGCGACGAAGTTCCAGACGGGATGACCGCCGGTCCAATGCACGCTGCTGACGCTCAGGGCGGCGAGCATGATGACCGGCAGCACCGTGAGCACCGCGAACAGCAGCACGGCGGGCGCCAGCGCAATGCCGCGCCAGACACGATCCTCCATCCCGGCGCGCCGTTCAGCCCGCTTTAGAGCAGTTTCAGGCTGACCGTGTCAGCCTGAAACGCTCCAATCCTCTGTTGGAGAGCGTGATTCACGCTTCCGGCAATTCGCTACAGCGATCACGCTCTAAGGTCCGGCAAGCGCGGCGCCTTGTAGCCGTTCTGCACCATGACCTTCTCGATCTCGGCAGCCATGGTGTTGAGCGCCTGCACCGCGGTCATTTCGCCGCCGATGGCCTGGTTGAAGCGAAGCTCGGTGATGGCGAGGATTTCGGCGGCCTGCGGGATGACGAAAGTAAGTTTCGCATAAGGCAGGGCTTCGGCGAGCGCCGGCATCCAGCGGAATTGTTCCTGCTTGGCGAGATCGGATTCCAGCACGTCCTTGCGCACCGGAGGGGAGCCGTTCTGCGCATAGGCGGTCTGGGCGTCCTTGCCCTGGAACCAGTCGAGGAATGCCAGCGCCGCTTTCGCCCGGTCGTTCGGGATGTTCTTGGGGATGCCGCCGAGCCAATGGCCGAGCGGCGGTGAGGTGGGAAAGCCCGGGGCGTGCGGCGGCGGGGCGAATTCCACCTTATCGACCACGATGGATTGATCGGGATTATCGAAGGTGCTGGCGGCGAGGACCGCGATGATATGGCCGGCGTGGCCGGTGGCCATGGACTGGATGACGTCGGCCTGGGTCTCGGCCGCGGTGTGCGGATATCCGACCTGTTTCATCAGCGTCAGATACATATCGAAGCCGGCGAGGCTCTGCGGGCTGTTGATGGTGATGGTGAAATCGCCCGCTTTCTGGTCCTTGAAGATGTCGCCGCCGTAGCTGCCGATATAGGGCAGCACGTCATAGGTGACGTTGAACGCGCCGCGGTCACCGCGCTGGACGATGCCATACATGCGCGGCGGGTTGTTCAGCACACGGGCATTGGCGAGCAGCTCGTCCCAGGTCTCGCGGCGTCTTCAGCCCTTTCGATTTGTACAGATCGCCGCGGTAATGCAGCAGCGGAATGTAGGGATTGATCGGCACGGTCAGCAGCACGCCGCCGTTTTCCGGGCCGATGCGTTTGGTTTCGGGATTCCACCAGGGCGAACCGTCGAAGGTGTAAACCGCGGGATCGAGCTTGAACCCGGGCTGGATGGTATCGAGCGGCTGGAGGAAACCGCCCACGTACATCTCGACGAAGAAACCGGCGTTGATCACGAGGATATCGAACGGGCTTACCCCGGAGCGTACCGCGGTGCGCTGTTTCTCAAGGCTCCCGGCAAAGGGATTGACGTCGAGCGAGACCTTGTTGCCGGTCTGCTTTTGGTAGAGTTCGACGGTTTTTCGAAAGCCGTTCAGCCAGGGGGATTGATTGATCACGATGGTGATCGGCGTCTGGGTGGCGGCCGAGGCCCGGCGCGTGCCAGCGAAGAGGGCGGCGCCGGCGCTGCTCAGAACAGCTTGGCGGCGAGTCCATAACGGCATGGTCCCTCCAGGACTTTCGTCCGGAGGTTGGCATGCGTAACGGGTGCGGACAACGGGCGAACAGCGGACCGGCGAATTGGGCGCTTGTTTTCAGCGGCCTGCCTGCCGTTCGCCGCGGAATGCAGCGAACGTCAGGGGCAGGACATTAGCGCAATCGTCACTCCGGATAGTGACGCGGCGGCCGGGGCGCCGGGTAGGGCGCCTGCGAGCGGACCGGGATCGGGATCGGTTCGCCGGGGAACGGCGGCTCCTCATCATCATCCCTATCACCCGCCATGATCCGCTTGAATGCCTTCAACCCGCTGCCGGCCTCGCCCATCAGCGTGCTGATCTTCCCGCCGCCGAACAACAGCAGGATTACCGCCAGTACAATAAGCCAATGCCAGATGCTAAACTCACCCATCTCCGACCTCCACTCGGGGAGGTGGGCGGCAAAACGGCCACAGGCAAGCATATTGCCGCTGACGCGTCAGTGACTTGACTCAATTTATCGTTGGCGGACGCGCCGTGCCCGCGTGGCGGACTAGTGGCTTGGTTCAGTGGCCTGCTGATCCCTTCCGTTCGCCGCAGAATGCGGCGAACTTCAGGGGCAGGACACTAGCTCTCCGATGCGACCGTGCTGCGCTCGGCGGACGACTTGGCGACGCCAGGCGCCGGACCCGAAATCGTGCCGGCCGGCTTGTCCACATTGGCGGTCATGGACGCATCATCGTCCTCCGCCATGTTCTTCTTGAATGCCTTGAGGCCTTTGGCGAAGTCGCCCATCAGGCTACTCACCTTGCCGCCGCCGAACAGCAGCAGCACGACCATCAGCACCACCAACCAGTGCCAGATGCTGAAGCTACCCATGATTCCTCCGCGCTCCGGCCGGATCAACCGGACCCGACCGCACCCTGATTGTCATGGACCCGAGGCCAGCCCGATGCAAGGCCCGGCGGCTCAGGTGGATGATCCATCATCCGCCGAAAGGCCGAGCAGCCGGCCCAAAACATAGGCCGTGTGCGCGCCGGCCGTCGGCCCGGGCCACGCCACCACATCCTCGGGGGCGTCGCCGTCCAGGCGGATCGCCGGCCCAGGATGCAGGGTCGGCCCGATCAGCGGATCGGCGATCTCCTGAACCGACCGGCGCGCCCGCAGATGCCGATCAGTCGCGATATCGGCGATATCGTACAGCCGGGAACACGGAACGTCCGCCGCCTCCAGACGCTCTTGCGCCTCAGCCGCGGGCAGCGTTCGCGTCCACGCCCCGATGATGGTGTCCAGCTCCTCCCGCCGCGCGCAGCGCGCGTTGTTCGAGGCGTAGCGCGGGTCGCTCGCCAGTTCCGGCCGCCCGATCACGCCGCACAGCCGTCCGAAGATCAGGTCGGAGTTCCCGGCGATGCACAGGAACTTGCCGTCGGCACAGGGATACGTGTTGGTCGGCGATGCCGTCGGGATCGCCGCACCGGCGGGCTGGCGAATGCGCCCGTCCAGCGCATGCTCCGGCAGCATCCCCTCCATCAGGCTGACCACGCTATCGACCAGGTTCACATCGACCACCCGCCCGGCGCCCGTTCCTGCGCCGTCGCGCTGCCATACCGCCGCGAGCAGACCGATGGCGGCATAGAGGCCGGCGAGGTCGTCGCTGATGGAGATGCCGCAGCGCGGCGGCGGCAGGTCGGTGGTGCCCGGGGGATAGCCGGTCAGGTGGCGCAAGCCGCCCATCGCCTCGCCGATTGCGCCGAAGGCGGGCTTGTCCCGGTACGGGCCGTCCTGCCCGTAGCCGGAGATGCGGGCGATCACCAGCCGGCGATTCACCGCCCACAGCGCCTCCGGCCCGAGGCCCAGCCGTTCGAGCTGCCCGGCGCGGAGATTCTCGACCAGCACGTCCGCCCGCGCCAGCAGCTTCAGCGCGACGTCACGCTGCGTCTTCAGATCGAGGATCACCGACAGCTTGTTGCGCCCATGCACGCTGAACCAGACCGAGTGCCCGTCCTTCGCGGCGCCCCAGCCCCGCACGGGATCGCCGCCCGGCGGCTCGATCTTGATCACCTCCGCCCCAAGGTCTGCCAGGATGCGCGTGCAGAACGGAGCCGCCACGTAATGCCCGATCTCCACCACCTTCAGCCCCAGCAGCGGGCCCTGGCGCACCGGCAACGAATCTCGCGGCGGCTCTGGCGGGGGCAAAGAATCTTCGGCGATGTTCACGGTTCGTTTACCCTTCCATGGCAATGTATGCCCCGGCGCCGGCTTTGCTAGCGCCTGTTTCCTCCCCGATGCCGCGATATACGCGGCTACCTTTAGGGCGGTGTCGCAAGACGCCGCCCTATTTTTATGAGTGCTCGAGCGCGTCCAGAAACGGCGCGCGTGACATCGGTGCGGCGCCGTTTGGCCCGATCAGCACCTGCTGCTCCAGCTTGATGCCGTCCGCGCCGCCGACCTCGCCGATATAGCTTTCGACCGAAACCACCATGTTTTCCTCGAAGATGCCGTCGTAGCCCCAGTCGGCGAAATCCTGCGCGTAGGCGACCGAGGGATACTCATCGACGAACCCCACCCCGTGCACCATCATCATGTAGCGATTGGGCAGGTACGCCTCCGGCACCGGCCAGCAGCGTTCGGCGAACTCCCGGAACCCCAGCCCCGGTTTCAGCAGCCCGATATTCGTCATCACCTGCTCCTGCGCCTGCGCATACAGCGCCTTGTGCCGCGCCGTCGCCGTTCCGCCAGGACAGAGGAAGCTGCGGGAGATGTCGGCCAGGTAGCCGTGCGGCCCGACCATGTCGGTATCGAACGCGACGATTTCGCCGGGCTCGATCACCCGATCAGCGCATTCCTGAAACCACGGGTTGGTTCGCGGGCCGGACGCGAGCAGCCGGCACTCGATCCACTCCCCGCCATGCGCGATGTTGGTCTCGTGCAGGATCGCCCACATCTGGTTTTCGGTGATCCCCGGCTCCAGCGCCGCCCGCATCCGCTCAACCGCCAGGTCGCAGACATCGATCGACAGTTGCAGGCAAGCGATTTCCTCGGCCGACTTGATCGCCCGCGCCCGCTCCATCACCTCCTGCGCGTCGAACAATTCGATCCCCGCGTCCAGCAGCCGCACCGTCCCCGCCGGCTCGCAGCGATCCACCGCGAGCCGCCGGTTGCCGCCGCCATGGCGGCGCACCATCGATGCGATCTCGTCGGCCCAGACGGCCGCCTTCTCCTCGGTGCGCGGGCCGGACAGGAAATAGAACCACGGCGTGCTGGACCGCCGTTCGTCGATGGTATCGATGCCGTCGCTGTTGTGCATGCTGCTGCCGAAGTCGAACAGCACCACCGGACCGTCGGTCGCGACGAAGGCGTAGCGGCCCGGCCCGTGCATGGTCCACACCGCCATGTTCCGCGCACCGGTCGCGTAGCGGATGTTCATCGGATCGGACAGCACCGCGCCGGCATAGTCGTGCGCCCGCAACTCCGCCCGGACCCGCTCCAACCGATACGCCCGCAGCGCCGCCTGATCGATCGCGGCGCCCCGCTCGATCAGCGCGGCATCCACCGGCGCCGCCGACCATCCGCCGTCATGCGCCAGCCGTCCCATCCGCGCGATCCGCCCCTGTCGCCATGCCGCCCTCCTGCGCGCCGCTTTGCGCAATGTTATACCCGCGGCATGGCAAGCCCCGCACCCGCCCCAGTCAAGACAACGGTCAAGACAAGAGCCGAGAAGCCGACCCCGAAAATGACCCGGGCCGAGGTCCGGCACTTCTTGCAGGCGCTGGCGGACGCCAATCCCGATCCGCGCAGCGAACTCGATCACGCCAATCCGTTCACGCTGCTGATCGCGGTCGTGCTGTCCGCCCAGACCACAGATGCCGCCGTCAATCGCGCCACCGCGACGCTCTTCACCGATGCGCCAACGCCCGAGGCCATGCTCGCCCTGGGCGTGGACGGCGTCTCCCGCCATATCCGCTCACTCGGGTTCTTCAACACCAAAGCCCGCAACGTCGTCGAACTCTGCCGCCAGTTGACCGAGCGCCACGGCGGCCAGGTGCCGCATGACCGCGAGGCCCTGGAAGCGCTGCCCGGCGTCGGCCGCAAGACCGCGAACGTGGTGCTGAACGTGGCGTTCGGCGAACCGACGCTCGCGGTCGATACCCACGTCTTTCGCCTCGGAAATCGCACCGGCATCGCCCCCGGCAAGACCCCGCTCGAGGTGGAGGAATCGCTGCTCCGGCGCGTGCCGCCCGAGCTGCTGCACAACGCTCATCACTGGCTCATTTTGCACGGCCGCTACGTCTGCAAGGCGCGGCTGCCGGAATGCTGGCGCTGTGTCGCCGCCCAGTGGTGCCGCTATCCCAACAAGACCAGGGCGCCGGCATGACGTCAGCACCCGTCCGGTGCGACGGTCAGGCCGCGCCGTTCAGCACGGCATCGAAGATGTCGTAATTGTTCAGCCCGTCGCGCGCCAGTCGTGCGGCATGACCGGCCGCGAGCGGGGTGGAGAGCGCGAACGGCACGCGCCGTTCGGCCAGCCCGCCATGGGAGCGCAGACCGTGGCCGGCCAGGCCCGAGATGTCATGCTCTTCGCGGCGCGCGCCGATGGCTGTGTCACGGTCGCCGATCACCACGAAGTCGCCCTCGCGGTCGAGCGGCAGCGCGAATGCCTGTGCCGCCGCCTGCCCGGTCATGACGCGCTCGACACCCGGCATCGATGCGGTCGCGTCCATCAATGCCTCGATGTTCGGCCCCTCGCGCCGATACACCCGCACAAAGGAGCCCAGCGCACCATGATGGCGCACGAACGGATCGGTGATCGGGCAGATCACCCTGACGCTGCCCGCGCCGAAGCGGCGGTTGAGATCATCTTCCAGGAAGATCACCCGCGGCTTGTCGTTCATGCCGTGATCGGCCACCACACCGACGACGGCACCGAGCGACACGAGGCGCCCGATACGTTCATCCACCGCGCGGTTGAACGCATCGGCTTCGGGCTCGCCGGGCCCGTGCGCGTGCTGCACGTAGTCCGACAGCGACAGGTACAGCACGTTGGCCCGGTTCTGCTCGAGCAGACGAATGCCGGCATCGAGAACAAAGAGCGACAGGTCCGGGGAATACATGTCGGGTTTCGGGCGGCCCACCAGCAACTCGACCCCCGAGATGCCATTGTCGGCCTCGGTGCAACGATCGGCGAACTCCGACGAGAAGCAGATGCGCCCTGCCCCCGCCGGCATACCCTTGCCCAGCATCTTGCGCAGCTTGTCCTTCGCGGTCACCGCCGCCACACGCGCATCCGCCCCGGCCAGCGCCGCCAGGATGGTATCGCCGCGCATCAGCGACGCATCGGTGATCATCACCTCCTGTCCGGTTGCACGATCCAGATAGTAGTTGCCGGCGATCCCATGCACCGCGGGCGGGGCACCGGTGACGATGGAGACGTTATTCGGGTTGGTGAAGCTGGGCATCGCGGAATCGGCCTCGGTGCGGAAGCCGAAGCGGCCGAGGTTGGGGAACACACCGTCTTTCAGGCCGCGGTCGACATAAGCCGGATCGCAGCCGTCGAAGCAGATCACCACCACAGGGCGATGCGGTACGGCATACGTGCGACCATTCACGACAACGGCTTCGGTCATGCGAAATCCCCTCAGGCCCGGGTGACGGTCGGCCCTCCCACGGCATAGCGTCGTAGCACCGCCATGTCAGGATCGGCTCCCAGCCCCGGCCCTTCCGGCACCTCGACCGCTCCGCCGCGGGCGAGGATGGCGTCGCCCAACGGGCTGGCTTCGAGGTCGATGAAGATGCGCTCGAAGGGCGCGTCGGGCGCCACCGCGGCATTGACATGCAGCGAGGCGAGATAGCCGGGACCGAAATAGGCGTTGTGCGGCACGAGGCGCACGCCGAAGCTGCTGGCCAACGCGGCAATTTCGAGCATGGCGGAGGGGCCGCCGATCTTGATGACGCTGGGTTGCGCGACATCGAGCGCGCCGGCCTGGAACTTGCGGCGGAAATCATGCACGCCGCCGGCGTTCTCTCCGGCAGCGATGGGAATGCCGTGCCGCCGGCGGAGGGCAGCGCCAGGCCCTTGTCGTCTTCGGGCGGCCAAATGGGTTCTTCGAGCCAGGTCAGGTTCGTACGGGCGGAGGTGCGCGGCGATGTCGTGCGCCTGGGCGCGGGTCCAGGGGCAGTTGGTATCGACCATCAGGCGCGTGTCGGGGCCGATGGCCTGGCGGGCGGCGGCGATCATCGGGATTTCGATTTCGTGCAGCTTGATGTCGGTGTAGCCGCGGGCGAGGGCGCGTTCGCAGGATGCGGCAACCAGCGCCGGATCGGCGTAGCGGAGCAGCGAGGCGTAGGCACGGAGCGTGCGGGGCGGGGCGCCGAACAGGCGGCAGAGGGGCAGGTTGGCGGCCTTGCCGGCGATGTCCCAGAGCGCGATGTCCAGCGCCGAGAGCGCGTAAACGTGCGGCCCGTTGCGGCCGTAGAGGTGGAAGGCGCGGGCGAAGCGAGCGCGCAGGCCGGCGATGTCGCGGGCGTCCTGGCCGAGCAGCGCGGGCGCAAGCTGGGTGTCGATGACGGCGCGCGTGGCGGGCACGCAGGCGTGGCCGAATCCCTCGCCCCAGCCTTCCAGGCCCTGGTCGGTGACGATGCGCAGCCACAGCGTGTGCAGCGCGTCCCAATGGGTGCCGATGAAGGAGACCGGGCGCGCGCCCATGTCGAACGGCGTGCGCGTGTGCCAGGTTTCGACGGCAACGATTTTCACCAGCTAACTACCCGCAAGGGTGTCCAGGATGCGGTCCCGCGCGATCACGTCACCTTCCTCGTGCACCGGCTGAAGGCAGACGTGGGAGGCGCCGGCCTCGAAATGCGCCTTGAGCTTATTCTTGACGGTCTCGGCGTCGCCCCACAGGACCATGGCGTCGATAAAGCGGTCGCTGCCGCCTTCCGCGAGGTCCTGTTCGGAGAAGCCGATGCGCAACCAGTTGTTGCGGTAATTATCAAGCCGCATGTAGCGCTCCAGCTCCTTGCGGCCGAGGGCGCGGGCGCGCACCGGATTGGTTTCCAGGCAGACCTTCTGTTCCACCGCCAGCCATTTGCCCTGGCCGAGAATTTGCCGTGCGGTCCGCGTGTGCTCCGGCGTGGTGTTGTAGGGCAGCGCGCCGTGCGTGGCCTGCGCGGCCAGTTTGAGCATCAGCGGGCCGAGTGCGGCGATGGCGAGGGGGATATCCGCGTCGGCGGCGCGGTGCACGCCTTCCAAATATTCGCGCATCAGGGGCACGGGTTTCTGATAGGTGTGGCCGCGGAGCTTTTCCACCATCGGCGCGTGGCTGACGCCGAGGCCGAGAATGAAGCGCTCGCCATAGAGCGTATTCAGCGTCACGGCACCCCGGGCGGCGGTGAATGCGTCGCGCGCATAGATGCTGGCGATGGAACTGCCGAGTTTCAGCATGTGCGAGCAACCGAGCAGGTATCCGGCGACCGATAGCAATTCATAACCGCGCGATTCCGGATACCACAGCGCATCGTAGCCGAGCCGCTCTACCCGGACCACGAGATCGCGCAATTGCTGCGCGTTCAGTCGGTCCACGGGATACCAGACGCCAAGCCGGCCAAGTTGCATGGTCAGATCACCTTTTGCTGGCGCAGCGCCGCGATGTCGTTCGCCGCGTACCCGAGATCGCGGAGGATGGAGTCGGTGTGCTGGCCCAATCGGGGAGGCGGCGTGTCGATGCGCGGACCGTCATGGGCGAACATGAAGGCGCTGAGCGGCACGCCGAAGCCTCCGTCGCTGTCGTGGCGGTGAATGACGCCGCGCGTAGCGATCTGCGGATCGGCCACGGCTTCCTTCATGGTGCGGACGCGCGCGGCGGGAACGTGACGGGACTGGAGATAGTCTTCCCAGTCGGCGGCGGAGCGCGTGGCCATGATCTCGGTCAGGACGGCTTCCTCGCGGTCGCGATCGGCGTCGCGTTCTTCGTTGGTGCGCTTGATCATGTCGGGGCGCTCCAGCACGGTCCATAAACGCCGCTGCTGGCGCAGGTTGCTCGCCCCCAGCATGACGATCCCGTCCTTGGTATGATAGGCGGAATTGGTGGCATGCGGCTGCTTGTTGCCTTTCGGTTTCGGATGCGCCCCGTTTCGCAGATAACCGGTCAGGTGCGAGCCCATCAGGATCATCGCCACGTCCAGCATCGCCATGTCGATGCGCTGCCCGCGCCCGGTGCGTTCGCGCTGGAACAGCGCCGCGGCGATGGCGAAGGCGCCGGTCGTGCCGGTCGCATAATCGATCGCCGGCGAGCCGATCTTGACCGGATGCACCGCCTCGGTCCCGGTCATCGCCATGATGCCGGAGGTGGCCTGGATGACGTGGTCGTACGCGGTGTGCGTGCGGCGCGGGCCGGTCTGTCCGAAGGCGGAGAACGACGCGTAGATCAGCCGCGGATTGATCGTGGAGAGCGGCTCGTAGCCGAGACCGAGCGCTTCGAAGGCACCCGGGCGGTAGTTCTCCACCAGCACATCCGCCGTGCGGACCAAGCGGCGAATGATGTCCTTTCCCTGATCCGTCTTCAGATCAGCCGTGAGCGAACGCTTGTTGGACGCCTGGGTCAGGAAGGCGGTTCCCATCAGGTCATGGTTGAGCGCCGGGTCGCTACCGGTGAGCCGGCTTTGGTCGGGATCCTCGGGATGCTCCACCTTGATCACGTCGGCGCCGAGCACCGCGAGTTGATACGCCGCGAAGGGTCCCGCCAGCACATGGGTGATGTCGATGACGCGGATGCCCTCGAAGGGACGAGCCATGGCCTGCTCCTGACGGGGCTGGAAGGTCGCGCCGTGGCGCGATAGCGTCAACCGCGAGTGGCGCGGGGCGCGGCAGAAGTGCTAAGAATAGCCGGATGAACGTGGCGCTTCGTCAGCGGATGACGCTGGAGCAGTTCCTTGCGTGGGAGGAACGGCAGGAGCTGCGGTACGAGTTCGACGGGTTCCAGCCGGTGGCGATGACCGGCGGGACGGCGCGGCACGGCGCCATCGGACAAGCGCTGCGTGCGGAACTGGTCAACCGGCTGCGCGGCAAGCCGTGCCGATGCATGGGGACCGACCGAAAAGATCGAAGTCGCCGGCCGGATTCGCTACCCGGATGCGTTCGTCAGTTGCACCAGGCCCGAACCGAACGCGACCATCATCCCCGAACCGGTGGTTGTGTTCGAGATTCTGAGCCCGGGCACCTCGCGCACCGACCGCATTCAGAAGGTGCAGGAATACCAGGCCACGGCCTCGATCCGGCGCTACGTGATCCTGGAACAGGACAGCGTGGGAGCGACGGTGTTCGCACGCGGTGATAACGGCTGGTACGGATTCGCCCTGGGCGAGGGCGACGTGCTGGACCTGCCGGAGATCGGCGTGTCGCTGACACTTGCGGATCTGTATGTCGATGCCGGGCTGGAGCCGGCGTCTCCATGAACGTGGCGCTCCGTCAGCGGATGACGCTGGAGCAGTTCCTTGCGTGGGAGGAACAGGCAGGAGCTGCGGTACGAGTTCGACGGGTTCCAGCCGGTGGCGATGACCGGCGGGACGGCACGGCATGGGACAATTCGGCGCGCGCTTTTCGCTGCGCTTTCCGAGCGGCTACGGGGCAGACCCTGCCAGCCATGGGGGCCGGACGAGAAGATCGAAGTGATGGACCGGATTCGCTACCCGGATGCGTTCGTCAGTTGCACGAGGCCCGAACCGAAGGCGACCATCATTCCCGAACCGGTGGTTGTGTTCGAGATTCTCGAGCCCGGGCACCTCGCGCACCGACCGCATTCAGAAGGTGCAGGAATACCAGGCCACGGCCTCGATCCGGCGCTACGTGATCCTGGAACAGGACAGCGTGGGAGCGACGGTGTTCGCACGCGGCGAAACGGCTGGTACGGATTCGCCCTGGGCGAGGGCGACGTTGCTGGACCTGCCGGAGATCGGCGTGTCGCTGACGCTGGCTGACCTGTACGTGGACGCCGGGCTGGAGCCGGAGACCGAGGCGGGCTAAATCGCGTCCCAATTATACACGTCGCGCGTGCGTTCCAGCGGCGTGAGGCTGGAACGGACGGCGGGGAGCAGGTGCTCGGCCATGCGTGCCGGGGTCCAGCCCTCGCCACGGTGCAGGATGCGGATCGGCCGCGGCTGGTTGTAAAGGTAAACTTCATTGCCGCGGGCGCCGAAGATCTGGCCGGAGATTTCTGCCGCCGCGTCGCACGCCAGGAAGGTCGCGAGTTGTGCGACCTGGTCGGGGCGGGTCTTGGCGGCGCGCGCCTGCATCTGTTCTTCGGTGTAGCCGGGCACGGTTTCGATCATGCGGCTGAAGGCGTGCGGGCCGATGCAGTTGGAGCGCACCTTGTAGCGCTGCATGTCCATGGCGATGCAGCGCGACAGGCCGGCGATGCCGAGCTTTGCGGCGCCGTAGTTCACCTGGCCGAGGCTGCCGATCAGCCCGGAGGTGGAGGTCATGTGCACGTAGGCGCCGCTTTCCTGCTTGCGGAAATGCGTCGCCGCGGCGCGGGAGACATAGAACGCGCCATAGAGATGCACCTTGATGACCGCGTCGAATTCCTCGGGTGACATGTAGTGGAACATGCGGTCACGCAGGATGCCGGCGTTGTTGACCACGATGTCGATGCGGCCATAGCGCTCGATGGCGGTGCCGACGATGCGCTGGGCGGAGTCCCATTCCGCGACGCTATCGGTGCAGGTGACGGCCGCGCCCTGGCCTTGGGCGGTTTCGATCTCGCGGACGACTTCCTGCGCCGGGGTTTCGTCGCGACCTTCGCCGGTGACCGCGGCACCGACATCGTTCACCACGACTTTCGCGCCGTTCTCGGCCATGCAGATGGCGATGGCGCGGCCGATGCCGCGTCCCGCGCCCGTCACCACGGCAACCTTGCCCTCCAGCATACGCTCGGCCATGTCCGCTTCCTCCGCAACCGAGGGTCAGTGTGCCACTGTCGCGAGGAAATCGACAATCGCGGCGGCGACCGGTCCGGGCGTTTGAACTGCCATGAAATGCCCGGTGTCGAGTTCCCTGAACCGCGCGCCGGGGATGCTTTGCGCGACGGTTTGCACCATCGCGGGCGGGCGCAGGCGATCGTGGGTGCCGGCGATGAGCAGGGTGGGGGCGGTGATGCGCGGCAGGTCCGCCTCGATCTCGGCGCTGATGAGCATGCGGTAGATGGCTGCGTAACTTTCGGGGTCGTTGCCGAGCCAGCGCGCGCGGAAGCGGCGATACGCCTGCTGGTCGGCACGCAGTTCGGGCGGATAGGAGGCGGCGAAGCTTTGCTCGATCACCCCGCGAGGCCCGAGCCGGGCGATGGACTCCGCTCGCGCTTCGGTGGCGGCGCGGCGATCGGGTGCCACGGCGGTGGCGGGTGCCATCGCCACCAGGGCGGAGACGCGATCGGGGAAGCGCGAGGCGAAACGCATGGCGATGCCGGCGCCGACCGCGCATCCGGCGAGTGCGACGGCGCCGTTGATCCCGAGCGCATCCAGAAGGGCCGCGAGGTCATCCGCCATGGTATCGAATGTGACCGGTGCACGGATCTTTTCCGACATGCCGGCGCCGCGCACGTCGTAGCGCAGCACGCGCCAGTGATCGCAAACCGCGGGAAGCACCCCATCCCAGCTTTCCAGCGTGCCGCCCATTTCGTGCACCAGCACCAGCGTGCGGGCGGCGTTGCCGGTCACTTCGTAGCGCAGGCTCGTGCCATTGACCTCGATCCAATCCATGCGGTTTCCTCCGTTGCCTGCAATCTGCGCCGAGGGACGAGAAGATGAAACTGCACTGGTCCCCACGATCACCCTATGTGCGCAAGGTGATGATCGTGGCGCATGAGCTGGGGCTGACCGAGCGGATCGAGACGGTGCGCACGGTGGTGGGCGGGACGGTGATCCACCGGGAGCTGATGCGGGAGAATCCGCTGGGGAAGATTCCCACGCTGGTGCTGGAGGACGGAACCGTCCTCTATGACTCGCCGGTGATCTGCGAATATCTCGATACCCTGGCCGGTGGTCCGCGCCTGTTTCCCCCGTGGCCCGCACGCGCCGTGGCGCTGCGCCGGCTCGCGCTGGGCGATGGCATGCTGGACGTCGCGCTGGCGTGGCTGGGCGAACGCCGGCGCCCGGCGGAGCGCCAATCCCCCGATCATATCGCCCTCTGGCGCGGCAAGCTCATCGCTTGCGTCGATGCGCTGGAGCAGGAGGCTACGGCGTTGGAAGATGGCGCGTTCTCGATCGGCCATATCGGGTTGGGAGTGGCGTTAGGTTATCTCGATTTTCGCTTCGGCGAACTGGCGTGGCGAGAGGGCCGTCCGAGCCTGACCGCCTGGCAGGCCCGATTTGATGAGCGGCCCTCGGTGCGGGCCAATCCGTGGGTGGACGATAGTTAGGCCGCGTGGCTGTTGATCCGCGTCACGCCATCCTGCGGCCGGTTCCGCTCGTGCCCGATGCCGAAGAAGTCCGTGTAAGGCTGGAACTTTTCGCGCTCGGCACCGGCGTTCAACCCATGATCCTCGAAGCGATAGCTATGACGGCCGTAGCCTCCGTCCGGATTCACCTCCACCGCGCGCGCGATGCGTCCCGCGGCCTGCTCGTCCAGCTCGATCCGGAAATGGTCATACACGGCGGCCACGGTTTTCACCGGCTGCATCACCAGGTCGAGGTAGGAGACGTGGCAGATCGGCTCGGCGAACATCGGTTCGCGGCAGGCGCGGATCATGCGTTCGGTGCCGGCGAGCCAGCGGCCACTTTCCTGGCGGCCGATTCCCACCCGGTCCACCCTTCGCGCAAACGGCCGGCGTAAAACCTCGGTCAGCTTGCACAGCGACAGCAGCACCTTCACCGGATCACGGTGGACGAAGACCAGCCGGGCGTCCGGGAAGGCGGCGCGAAGATCACGCAGCGCAAACAGATGGTCGGGACATTTCAGCACCCACCGGCGCGGCGCCGAACCGTGCTGGAGGTGCTGGAGGAAGCGCCGCTGGAAGGCGTATCCCTCCTGCAGGCCCTCGGCATCCAGCCAGCGGCGGTAACTCGGGACATGGTAGGTGCTGTCGAATCGGTAGCTCTGGAACACATGCGCCGTGATCTCCGAGCATTCCTGTGGCGAATCGGCCGACAGGGGATGGAGGCTGCGGAATTCGGGCGCCAGGCGTTCGAACATGCGAAGCTGGCGGGTCACCTGCGCGCGCTTGTCGTCGGCTTGGGCTCCGGCGAGCGGATGGATGGTTTCCCACACCAGCGGCGCACGGTTCTGCGGGTCCTGCAGCATCAGCCGATGCAGGAACGTGGTCCCGCTGCGTGGCAGCCCGGTGATGAAGATGGGGCGATCGATCGGCCCCGCCGTGACCGCCGGATCACGCTGCTCTACTGCCCGCAGCCGCAGCCCGTTGCCCAGGAGCCTCAGCACATCCCAGCGCAGAGCCGCGCGCCCGACGCAACTCAGGTCGGCTTCGCCGGTACAGCTTTCCAGCAGCCGGCGCAGCGGTTCGACGAGCACCGCCTCATCGGCGGCGGTGAACCCGGCCTGCCGCTCGGCTGCCGCGATCAGCTTCTTGAGGGAAAACGGACGGCCCAGCAGACCCAAGGCGCCAGCGCACTGGTCGGCCGCGCGAAGCAGCACTGATTCCACAGCCAACCCCGAAATCTCCCACCGGCGTAAAGCGAGCAAGGCGACAAGGTAGAGGACGCGCCACGAAGGGCGGAAGCTCTGGCCCACCAGGCGGCATCACGTTACCAAGAGCCGACCGCACCGGGAAATCCTCGAAACAATCCTTTACTTCCCTAGATAACCCTAATTGGACAAGGGGGGAGTCATGCGACCGCCACGCTTCGCTCGTCAGCCCATCATCCTCGCGTGCGCCCTGCTCGGCCTGGGTTTCGCGCCGATGATCGGCGTGCCCGGCACGGCCGCGGCCCAGAATGCCGTCAATCAAGCCGCCGTGAGCCCGGCCGCGGCGCCGGTCCAGGCGCTGGACGAGGCCTTGCTGGGGATCATGAAGCAGGGCCGCCAGGCATCCTTCAAGCAGCGTTATGACACGCTTGCCCCGGCGGTGGATCGCGCGCTCGACCTGCCGTTCATTCTGCGCATTTCCGTCGGCCCCAACTGGTCCAGCATGTCCCAGGCGCAGCAGCAGCAATTGCTGGCCGCATTCCGCGATTACACCATCGCGTCCTACGTGGACAACTTCGACAGCTACGACGGACAGACGATACAGGTGGCGGGCAGTCCGCGTCCGCTGGCGACGGGAGAGCAGGTGGTATCGACTGAAATTACGCCGAGGACGGGGGAGCCGCACAAGCTGGATTATGTGATGCACAGGTCAGCCGACGGCACATGGAAGGCGATCGATGTGCTGGCAGACGGGACGATCAGCCGCGTCGCGGTGCAACGGTCGGACTGGACATCACTGCTCGCCTCGGGCGGCGCCCCTGCCCTGCTCGCGACCTTGCAGAAAAAGGCGGAGGCACTGTCCCAGGGTTGACAGTGATGTGAGCGAACCGCCGGAACGATCCGGGGTTTGTGCTGCCGCGGAACGGAAGGGTAGCGACATGCGCGGCATCCTCTTATGGTTTCTCGGGATTCCCATCCCGATCATCATCTTGCTGTACCTCTTCCACGTCATCTGATCGGGCATCCTCGGCAGGACCGGCGCCGGGGCGCCAGAGAAGATCGCCCGCCCCGTCGCCGTTCAGCACGCGTGCCAGCACGAACATCAGGTCCGAGAGCCGGTTCAGATAGCGGACCAAGGCGGGATTGATCGCTTCCTGCGCGGCGAGACGGGTCACCGCACGCTCGGCGCGTCGGACGACGGTCCTGGCCACATGGGCCCGCGCCGCAGCCTCGGTGCCCCCCGGCAGGACGAAGCTGGTGAGCGGCAGCAAGCGGCTATTCAGGGTTCCGATGGTGCGCTCCAGCGCGGCGGCCGGCGCATCGGTCAGGCGCAGCCGGTTCCCACCGGTACCGGGCACGCAGAGATCGGCACCCAGATCGAACAAGGTGTTCTGCACCCCCCTGAGCAGCGCTGCATGCTCGGGCGCCGCTACGGCCAGCCAGCCGATCGCGGCATTTGCCTCATCCACATCGCCGATGGCACAGGCCCTGGGTGCGTGCTTCGGCACGCGTGAGCCGTCACCAAGCGACGTCTCTCCCTTGTCGCCGCCACGGGTCACGACGCGATTGATCCTCACCATCGCTTGATCCCGACGTTTGCAAACCGGTGTACCTGGTGCCACATCCCGCGCATGCTCCGCCGAAACGTCCTGGCCCTGCTCGCCGCACCACTGCTGATAGCGGCGGCACCGCCGACCAACGCCGTGGAGATCGGGCAAGTCCAGCAGTATCTCAACAGCATCTCCACCCTGAAGGCGCATTTCGTCCAGGTCGCACCGAACGGCGCCATCAGCCAGGGCACCGCGTGGCTGGATCGTCCGGGACGCATGCGGTTCCAATATGATCCGCCCAGCCCGCTGCTGCTGGTGGCCGGTCACGGACTGTTCGTGTTCCACAACTCGTCACTGGACCAGACGTCCAATCTGCCGCTCGGCGCTACCCCGCTGGGGATTCTGCTCGCGCCCCATATTCAGCTCACCGGCGGGGACGTGACCGTGACGGACTTGCGCAATCTGCCGGGTGAAATCGCGATTTCGCTGGTCTGGAACGCCCATCCCACGGATGGCAGCCTGACGCTGGTGTTCACCACCGATCCGCTGGCGCTGCGGCAATGGGCGGTCACCGATGCGACCGGCCAGCGCACCACCGTCACACTGTCCAATATCCAGCTCGGCGGCAAATTCGATCCGCAGCTATTCGAGTTCATCGACCCACGGTTCTTCCAGAACCATCAGGGGAACGGCTAATCTTTAATTCCACCATACGAGGTCTGTCACTGGTGAAACGACTTCCGGCGATTGCGGCTGCCTTGGCGCTGGGGGGGTGCACGGTCGGCCCGAACTTCGAAGCGCCGCGCTGGGCCAATCCGGTTTCGTGGTTTTCTGGCCGGCCGAAGGAAGCGGTGGTGCCGAGCGAGCCGGTGGCGGCGCCGATCAACCCCGATTGGTGGCGCATCTTCGATGATCCGAAACTGACCGGCCTGGAACGCCAGGTTGCAAGCGACAATCTGGACGTACGGACTGCCGGCATTCGCATCGCGGAGTCCCGAGCCCAACTCGGCATCACCGCGGCAGGCCAATACCCGATGGTGAACGGGAATGCGTCCTACGAGCGCGAAAAGCCCAGCAACAACGGGATTTTCGGTGTGGCGGCCAGCAAATCAAGCTACCGCGAATCAGGCAAATGGATCCTTCGGCAACAGCACCGGCGGGGTGCAGGGCACACCGAACCTGCCATCATTCGACATCTTCCAATATGGCTTCGATGCCTCGTGGGAACCTGACCTTTGGGGCCAGGTGCGGACGCTCGATCGAGGCGGCCCGCGCCACCGTGCAAGCCTCGGAGGATGCGCGCCGCGCGGCGCTGCTCTCGGCGCTCGCGGAGGTGGCGCGTGACTACATCGACCTGCGGGGCACACAGGAGCAGCTTCGCATCGCGCGGGAAAACCTGCGGACGGCACAGCAGGGCCTGAACCTGACGCAGCAGCGGGCCGCGGCCGGCGTCACCACGGATCTGGATGTGGCCAACGCGTCCGCCCAGGTCAGCACGACGGCCGCGCAGATTCCGTCGCTGCAGCAGCACGAGCAGGAGGACATCAACGCGCTGAGCCTGCTGTTGGGGATGCCGCCGCGTGCGCTGGAGACCGAGCTTGCGACGCCTGAGCCGGTGCCCCCGGTGCCTCGGCGCGTTCCCGTGGGCTTTCCGTCGGAGCTTGCCCGACGACGGCCCGACATCCGTCAGGCGGAGGCCCAGCTTCATGAGGCGACGGCGAATGTCGGCGTGGCGGTGGCGGCGTTCTATCCGCAGGTCACGCTATCGGCGAGCTTCGGCTTCCAGTCGCTGAACTTCGGCAAGCTCTGGTCATGGGATGCGCGGCAGTACGGCGTGGGTCCGAACATCACGCTGCCGATCTTCCAGGGCGGCGAGTTGCGCTACACGCTGGCACTGCGGAAGGCGCAGCAACAGGAAGCGGCGGTGAATTACACACGAACCGTGCTGCAGGCCTGGCACGATGTGGACAATGCGCTGACCGGGTATGAGCGCGAGCAGCAGCGCCGGGCCGAGCTGACCCGTGCGGTGGCGCAGAACCAGCGGGCACTGTCACTTGCGCAGGCGCGCTATCAGGAAGGCGTTGCCGACTTCCTGTCGGTGCTGACGGCCGAGCAGGCGCTGCTGTCAACGCAGCAGCAACTGGCGATGAGCACGACAACGGTTTCGACCGACCTGGTGGCGCTTTACAAGGCGCTCGGCGGCGGATGGCAGCCGTTCTATCCCGCGCAGGCAAGCAACCAGTGAGCTGATTTTATATCCGGTTTCGCTTGTTTATGAACCCGCTTCCCTGATTCCTTCATAAGTCCAGTACGGGCTGCGGGAGTAGCCCGCCGGCTACACCAGCGGGCGCGCGATGTGCTGCTTGTAGATCGGCCGGGTCAGCAGCCGGTCGTACCACGCGCGCAAATGAGGAATCTCCGGCCGGTCGAACTCCATGGTGAACCAGCGGTGCACGTGCACGCCCCAGGCGATATCCGCCAGGCTCAGATGATCGCCGGTGATATAGTGGTGCTTGCCCAACTCCGCCGCGATCATGCCATAGGCTTTGGCGGCATCCTTGATGGCCTGCGCGATGGCGGCCTTGTCGCGGTCCTCGGGCTTGGTGCGCACCAGGTTGATGAAGATCACCCCCTGCGGCCGGTTCATCACGGTCTGCTGCGCGTCGAGCCACTGATCGACCTTCGCCCGCAGATGCGCATCTCGCGGCCACAGCGTGGTGTGCTCGGCATGCGCACTGCACAGATGACGCATGATGGCGTTGCTCTCCCACATGGTGAACTGGTCTTCCTGCAGGGTCGGCACCAGTCCGGTGGGGTTCATCGCGCGATACTCGGCCGTGTCGGTCTTGCCGAACGGGCCGCCCACGTCCTTCCGTTCGTATGGCAGCTTCAGTTCCTCGAGCGTCCAGATCACCTTCATGACGTTGCTGGACGTGCTGCGGCCCCAAAGAATGCGGCTCATTGTGCTTCCTCTCGTTGGCTGGGTTGGAGAGTAGCCGGGTTCGGCCCGGAACGAAATCGAGTCGCCGGTTGCACCCAGGGCGAGCGGCACGCATACCGGCCTGCATGAGGCGATCGCATCCGCATCTCGCCGGGCTGTTGACGGCGCTGGCCGCCGGGCTGGCGCTCGCGGTGGCGTTGGGCTTCCAGCAGTGGGGCGGGCTGGTGCCGTGCGCGCTGTGCCTGCTCGAACGATGGCCGTATCGGGTGGCGATCGTGCTGGGGCTCGCGGCCTCGGTGCTGCCCATGGCGCTGGCGCGCGTGGCGCTTTGGCTCGCGGTGCTGACGTTCCTGGCCGGGCGCGCACTGGGCGGGCTGCATGTGGGGGTGGAGCAGGGCTTGTGGCCCAGCCCGTTGCCGGAATGCGCGGCGCCGCGGCTCGGTGCCGGTAGTGTATCGCAGATGCTGTCGGCCATGCCGCTGCGGCCGTCCAAGCCATGCGACGCGCCGACCGACCTTATTCCCGGGGTGCCGCTGTCGATGGCTGCGATGAACCTGATCTATGCGCTGGCTTTGGCGGTGTGCCTCGGCACCTATCTTGGACGAACCGTACGGAGGCGAGCATGAGGCTGCCGGGCGATCTACGGCATGAAGAGGCTATCAGCCGCATGATTCGCGTGGACCATGCGGGCGAATACGGGGCGGCGCGGATCTATGCCGGGCAGCTTGCGGTGCTGGGCGGCACGCCCCAGGCAGCGACGCTGCGCCACATGGCGGAGCAGGAGCAGCAGCACCTGGCGCGGTTTCAGGACCTGCTGGTGCGGCGGCGGGTGCGGCCAACAGCGCTGCTGCCGTTCTGGCACATCGCGGGGTTCGCATTGGGGGCGGCGACGGCAGCGCTCGGCCAGCGCGCTGCGATGGCCTGCACGGTTGCCGTCGAGGAAGCGATCGATCGCCATTACGCGGGGCAGGCCGACGCACTGGATGAGACGGAGGCCGAGCTGCGGGAGACGATTGAGACGTTCCGTGCGGAGGAACTCGAGCATCGCGACATCGGGCTGGCGCATGGGGCGGAACAGGCACCGGGCTATGGGCTGCTGAAGGCAGCGATCAAGACGGGTTGCCGGGTCGCGATTGCGTTGAGCGAGAGGATTTGAGGGTCGGATGTGCGAGATTGCCAAGGCCCACTACGTGGCCCTCGCAATGACATCGTCATCCTCCGAACGCATCGATGAACGACTGGCGCACCTTCGCCTGATCCTTCACGAGCGCGGGGATATCCGTGTGCATCAGCTTGATGCTGTCGCGCGGCGGAAATCCTGGGGGCGGCGGCGCGTCGGAGCGGATCGGCAGGTATCCCTGCGACGCCTCGAACCGCTGGCCGTCATTTGAAAGCATGAATGCCACGAACGCCTTCGCCGCCGGCACATCCCGTGCGGTGCGCAGGATGGCGACTGGCTCGGTTACCACCGTGACGCCTTCCTTGGGGTAAACAAAGTCCACCGGCGAACCCTGCTTTTTCGCATTCAGCGCCATGAAGTCCACGCCAATGCCGTACTGGCGCTGACCGCCCGCGACCTGCGTCAGCACCTGGCCGTTGCCGGCGACGGGCACCGCGCCGTTCTTCGCCAGACGGCTGAAATACTCGGGCCCATGGTGCCGGCGAAGATCAGCGCCGCGCCGCTATACAACGGACTCGGCAAGACCACCTGGTCGTGCGCCGCCGGCGCCAGCAGGTCCTGCCACGACGAGACCGGCGCCGCGCCGGTGTGAACCATGATCCCCGTCGCGATCAGCTTGGTGCCGAAATAGGTCCGGTCGGGATCGTACGTCTCCGGCGGCAATCCGGTGACATCGGCATCCTGGTCGGCCATCAGGCGATCCTGTTGCTTCAGCGCCTGCATCGACATGGCGTCCGCGATCAGCAGCACGTCCGGGCGGGGCGAGCCAGCCGTGAACTCGGCCTGCAGCCTGCTCATCAACTGCGTCGTGCCGTCGCGCACGAAGCGCACGTGGATATCCGGGCGCACCTTTCCGAACGCCGCGATCAGTTGCTCGGCGTCGTGCGGCGGCTGCGACGTGTAGAGCATCAGGTCAGCCGCACGGGTTGGCGCGGTCAGGGCCAGCATCACGGCGCAGGCAAGGAGGGCGCGCATCAGAACGGCTCCACCCAGGGGCGCAGCTCCATCTCCCAGGTCCAGGCGCTGCGCGGCTGACGCAGCACCTGCCAGTACGCCGCGGCGATTGCATCGGGATCCAGCATGCTGTCGGGTGCGTCGGCGGGCGGCCGGCGCTCGGCCGAGCGGATCATTCCGTCGATGACGAAATGCGCCACGTGGATGCCTTGTGGGGCCAGTTCCCGCGCCATGCTCTGCGCCAAGCCGCGGAGAGCGAACTTGCCCATGGCGAAGGCGGCCGACTTCGCATAGCCCTTTACGGAGGCCGAGGCGCCGGTGAACAGGATGGCGCCCAACTCCTTGGGCACCATCAGCCGGGCGGCCTGCTGGCCCACCAGGAAGCCGCCATAGGCACTGACAGCGATGGCCCGCGCGACCTCCTCCGGCACCAAGGTCGTGATCGGCCCGCGCGCCCTGGCCGAAGCGTTGTAGATCACGACGTCGGGCTCGCCGAGCGAAGCGACGACCGCATCGAACAGGCCGGCGACCTCCTCGGGCTCCGAGGCTTCGCAGGCGAACGAAGCGGCGCCTGTCTCGGCGCACAGGCCGGAGAGGCGGTCGGGATGGCGCGAGGCCAGGGCAATCTGGAGGTTTTCGTGCGCGAAGCGGCGCGCCAGCGCGGCCGACAGACCGGCGCCGGCCCCAACGATCAGGGCAATTCGAGGATCCCGCATCATGCCTCCCAGGTCCCTTCTCGGGGCCACTTGTCACAATCACGTCCGGATTGGCGATTTGGGGGTTCCGGTTCCCCCGGAGCGCACATTACAATTCCCTATGAATTCCGACAGGGCGCACGAGGCGCCTACCTGGTCACAGTCCATCGACGGCGCCATCGCCCGTGCCCTGCCGTGGGCCGCCGCCATCCGCTTGCCCATCGGCGGCTGGATCAACGGGCTGTACTGGCAGCCTGATGTCATCCTGACCGCCTCCGGCCCACTGCCGGAGGCGCCTGGCTTCACCGCGATGGTCGCGGGGACCGAGGTCTTCGCGGCGCAACTCGCGTTCCGCGATGCCGTCACCGGGGTGGCGGTCCTGCGGCTGACAGGGATCGGGCCGGATCCGATCTCCTGCCCGGCGATCCGCCTCCGCCGGGAGCCGTGCTGCTGGTGCTGGACCGCAGCGACGCCCCGATCGGCCGCCTTACCATCGTGAGGGATGCGGCGCTGCGGCTCGAATTCGCCTGCGGGATACTTGCCGGAGGGCGGCATCACGGTGAACGAATCCGGCCATATCGTGGGCTGTGTGTTTCCACGGCATCGGGCGAACCCTGCCTGGTGCCGTACGCGATGCTGGCGCGGCTGCGGGAGGGGCAGACGGCGGAACCGCAGCGCGGCTGGCTGGGCGCTTCCTTCCAGCCTGTGACCCTCTCGGCATCGGACAAGTCACTGACCGGCCAGGGCACGGGCCGCCTGGTGGTCGGCGTCGCCCCCGGGGGGCCGGCGGACCAGGCCGGGCTACGCCACGGCGACATCATTCTGGCGATCGACGGCATCAATATGCACGGCCACGGGACCCTGCGCTCGTTTCTCGGACCGGAGAGCCTGGGGCGGGCCTGCTCGGTCGCCGTGCTCCGGCTGGGGACGGTGCTGAGGACGACGCTTGTGGTCAGGCCGCAGCCGGCTTGACCGGACGCCCGGTGCGCGCCAATTCGGTTGCCGCATCGGCGAGCAGCAGCGCCCGCAGACCATCCTCGCCGGTCGGTGACACCTGAGCCGCACCGGTGACGGCGCGGAGGAACGCATCGAGCTCCGCGCGGTATGCCGCGGCGTAGCGTTCCAGGAAAAACGGCAGCGCCGGTTCGGTCGCGAAGCCGGAGGACTGAGGCGAATTCCACCGTGGTTGCAGTCATGTTGCCGGCCCGCAGCATGCCGGCCTCGCCGTGCGCTTCGATCCGCTGGTCGTAGCCGTAGGTGGCGCGGCGCGAGTTGGAGATCTGGGCGATCGCGCCGACTCGATGTGCGCAGCAGCACCGCGGCGGTATCCACGTCCCCGGCATCGCCGATTGCCCTGTCCACCAACGCCGAGCCGAGGGCGTAAACCTCGGTGGGTTCCTCGTTCAGCAGGAACCGCGCCATGTCCAGGTCGTGGATCATCATGTCACGGAACAGCCCGCCGCTGCTCGCGACGTAGGAAGGCGGCGGCGGCTGGGGGTCGCGGCTGGTGATGGTGAGCAGCTCCAGCCGGCCGATCTCGCCGCCCCGCAGCCGATCATGAAGCAGGTGGAAGTTGGGGTCGAAGCGGCGATTGAAGCCGACCATCAGGGGGATGCCGGCGCGCCGCACGGCTTCGAGGCAGGCGCGCACGCGTGCAGAGTCGAGGTCGATCGGCTTTTCACAGAATATCGCCTTTCCGGCCGCGGCGGCACGCTCGATGAGGTCCGCATGGGTCGGGGTGGGGGTGCAGATCATCACCGCGTCGGCGGCGAAGGCGTCGTTCAGCGCGATGGGCTGGGCGCCGAGTGCTTCGGCCAGGCGGCGCGCCGCCGCTCCATCGAGGTCCATGATGCCGGCGAGCCGCGCGTCGGGATGCGCCGCCACGTTGCGCGCGTGGATCTGGCCGATCCGCCCCGCACCCAGCACCGCCACTGTGATCATCCTGGCATTCCTTCTTGCCGCCCGAAGGTACGCTTCCGGCGGGGTCGCTTAGCAGAACGGGACGGCGCTGTTCATCCGGTCCGGATGCGGCCGTGAAACGTATTAGCTGCTAACCTGCCGGCGCATCGCATCCAGCAAGGCCTGGATGCTGTCGTTGTTGTGGACGATGAACGACCCATAGTCGGCCCGCTGGGTGAGCCGGAGGAGGTTCCCTCGGCCACCACGTCGACGATTTTGGGCTGCCCGCCGACATCCTGGATCAGCCAATCGACATTGGCCGGGGACTGGCCGGGTCGGGTGATCACCGACGATACCATCTGGCCGCCCTCGGCGGGGGTTGTGCGTCCGATGGCGAAGGAAACGCCCCTATACTCGCCCAGCTTGGCATCGATGCTCATCTCCAGCACCCGGCGGAACAGGCTCAGATACTGCTGCTGCTGCTCCGGCGTGGCCGTGCGCCAGAAGCGGCCCAGCACGAAGCGTGCAATGCCATCGACGTCCACCCGCTGGTCAATGACGGACTGGAGCTGCTGCGCCTTGCCGGCATCAGACCCGCCGCTGTTGACGATCTGCACCAACGCGTCGCCGGTCTGGCGGAGGAATTCGACCGCCTGCTGCGAGGACTGGGCCCGGGCCGGCTGCGCCAGCACGGACAGGCCGCCAAGCGCGGCAGCCAGGACGAAAACAAGGCGACGTGAAATCATCATGCGGTCTCGCTGATCATTGGGCGGAGGAGGTAGGGGGCTGGGCGGGCGCGGGGAACCAGGCAGGCACCGTATGTTGATTGGAGGAGCGGATTTCGTTGATCTGGGCTTCCCGGTGCTGGCGGTAAAGGCTGCGGAAGGTGGCGTAGGGATCGAGTGCCGTCCGCTTGATGGTCTCGATATCGCCCAGCACACGGGATCGTGCATCCACCACGTTGATGGCGAAGCGCCCCCAGTTCGCCGCGGTGACTGCCGCGCCCTCGCCGAAATGGCCGACCGGGTCGGCGGCGATGTCCACCCCGCGGCCGGCGGCGTCGCGCGGATTGGTGGGCCGAGCAGCGGCAGGAACAGGAACGGCCCCTCCGGCGCGCCCCAGACGGCGAGGGTTACGCCGAAATCCGTATCATGGTTGGGGTAGCCCCATCCGGTCGCCGGGTCGAAGAAGCCGAGACCGCCCGCCGTGGTGTTGATGATCATGCGCATGAAGGTGTTGCCGGCATTGCGCGACTTGGCTTCCAGGATGTCGTTCCCGAGCTGCACCGGCGCGGCGAGATTGGTCAGCTCGTTGTGGATGGCGTTGCGGGCTCCCTGGGGCAGCACGTGCACGTACGCCTGGGCCGCCGGGCGCAGCACATAGGTATCGAGCGCTAGATTGACCCGATAGAGGAACCGGTTCATCGGTTCCAGCGGATCGTTCGTCTGTTGGTATTCGGCGACCGCCGCGGGATTGGAGGCGGGCGGCTGCGTCGCGCAGCCGGCCAGCACCGTGCTCAGCCCGGCCATCGACGCAAAAATCAGAGCCCGGCGGACCCGCTTATGCATGGATAAGCCCTGGTACATGGATCTCCCTGTCGATGCGGGCGGGTGCCGTGGCAGCAATGACGCGACCGGCCACGGATGGAAACACCACAAGGTTAAGGTTTTCGTGAGCGGCTTGTAGCATGCGGCGGATGATCCGCAACCGGTCCTTCTTCCCCGGTCGCTCACCGGAGCCGCCGCACCAACGCTGTGCGCGGTATTGCTTGCGGCCGGCGAGGATTCCGGCAAATGAGCACCATGATGCAAGAATTCGATGAGCCTCCGCCCCACCCTGGAGCGCTGGCTGACCAACCCTCGGGTCGCCGGCTTGCCGGAACCGCTGAGCGCGAAGGCGGCTCCGCAGCTTTCGTTCGAGTTCTTCCCGCCGCGGACCGAGGCGCTGGAAACGCAGCTTTGGAGCTGCATTCGCAGGCTGGCCCCCCTGCGCCCGCGCTTCGTCTCCGTCACCTATGGTGCGGGAGGCACCACCCAGAGCCGCACCCACGCCACGGTGGTCCGTGTCCTGCAAGAGACGGACGCTGACGCCGGCGGCGCATCTGACCTGCGTCGGCGCGCGCGCGTGGCGAGGTGGACGAGGTGGCCCGACAATATTGGGAAGCAGGCGTGCGCCACATCGTGGCGCTGCGCGGCGACCCGCCCCCGGGAGAGGGCGATGTACCGCATCCCGACGGGTACCGTATGCGGCCGACCTGGTCGCGGGCCTTCTGCGGATCGCGCCGTTCGAAATCTCGGTGGCGGCGTTCCCGGAAACCCATCCTCGGGCGCTCAGCTCGCAAGCCGATCTGGACAATCTGAAGCGCAAGCTCGACGCCGGGGCCACCCGCGCGATCACCCAGTTCTTCTTCAGCACCGACGTGTTCCTGCGCTTCCTCGACCGCTGCCTCGCGGCGCAGATCACCGCGCCGATCGTGCCCGGCATCATGCCGGTCACCAACCTGGCCGGCCTGCAGCGGATGTCCGCGATGTGCGGCGCCAGCATCCCGGCCTGGCTCGCCGCCATGTTCGACGGGATTGAAGACGACCTGGAACTGCGCCGCATGGTCGCTGCCGTGGTCACCGCCGAGCAGGTGCGGCTGCTGCAGGCCAACGGCGTGGATGAGTTCCACTTTTATACGTTGAATCGGCCGGAACTCACCTCGGGCCATTGCCCATATCCTGGGCGTGCGCAGCCGACCACCGGGGAGTGATGGCGGACTATCTGGCGCGGCTGAACGCCGAGCAGCGCGAAGCGGTCGAGACCACGGAAGGCCCCCTGCTCGTGCTCGCCGGCGCAGGCACCGGCAAGACCCGGGTGCTGACGACGCGCTTCGCCCACATCCTGATGCAAAACCGGGCTTTTCCCAGCCAGGTCCTGGCGGTGACTTTCACCAACAAGGCGGCCCGGGAAATGCGCGAGCGGGTCTCCGCCATTCTCGGCCGGGAGGTGGAGGGGTTGTGGCTCGGGACGTTCCATGCGCTGTGCGCCCGCATGCTGCGCCGGCATGCCGAGCGTGTGGGGCTTGCCGCGAATTTTTCGATTCTCGACGCCGACGATCAGATGCGTCTGCTGAAGCAGGTGATGGAGGCTGAACGGATCGACGTGCGGCGATGGCAGCCGCCCGGGATGATGAGCGTGATCCAGCGGTGGAAGGACCGGGGGGTGACGCCGGCCCGGGTCGGCGCCACCGACAGCAGCGAGTTCGCCGACGGCCGCGCGCTGGAGATTTATGCTGCGTACCAGGCGCGGCTGAAGGCGCTCAACGCCGTCGATTTCGGCGATCTGCTGCTGCACGTGACCGAGCTGATGCGCGCGGAGCCGGACGTGCTGGCGCAATACCACCGGGCATTCCGCTACATCCTGGTGGACGAATACCAGGACACGAACCTGGTGCAGTATCTGTGGCTGCGGCTGCTGGCGCAGGCGCACCGCAACATCTGCTGCGTGGGGGACGACGACCAGTCGATCTATTCCTGGCGCGGCGCCGAGGTGGAGAACATCCTGCGCTTCGAGAAGGACTTTCCCGGCGCGAAGATCGTGCGGCTGGAGGCGAACTACCGGTCCACGGCACCGATCCTGGCCGCCGCTTCCGGCCTGATCGCGCACAACGAAGGGAGGTTGGGCAAGACGCTGCGTCCGGGCCGGACCGAGGCCGATGGAGAGCAGGTGTCGGTGGTGGGGCTGTGGGATTCGGATGAAGAGGCGCGGATGGTGGGAGAGCGTGTCGAGCAGTTGCGCCGCGACGGCCATCCGCTGAGCGAAATGGCGGTGCTGGTGCGCGCCGGTTTCCAGACCCGGGCCTTTGAGGAGCGATTGATCAATCTCGGGCTGCCGTACCGCGTGGTTGGCGGGCTGCGCTTCTATGAGCGCCAGGAGATCCGCGACGCGGTGGCGTATATGCGGATGCTGGTGCAGCCGGCGGACGACCTCGCGTTCGAGCGGATCGTCAATGTGCCTCGCCGCGGGGTGGGTGAGGCGGCGCTGCGCGCCATGCACGAGACGGCGCGGGCGGAGGACGTGCCGCTATCGGCTGCGGCCGAACGGCTGATCGCGACGGGCGGCTTGAAGGGCAAGGTGCGCGAGGGCGTCGGCGATCTGTTGAAGGGGTTCGCACGCTGGCGCCAGATGTTGCCCGGCGATGGCCATGTGGTCACGCTGGCCACATTGCTGGACGAGAGCGGCTACACCGAGATGTGGCAGAAGGACCGCTCACCCGAAGCTCCCGGCCGGCTGGAGAATTTGAAGGAACTGCTGCGCGCCCTGGCGGAGTTCGAAACCCTTGCGGGGTTCCTCGATCACATCGCACTGGTGATGGAAAACGAGGAGAACGCCGAGGGCGATCGCCTCTCATTGATGACATTGCACGGTGCGAAAGGGCTGGAATTTGACACGGTCTTCCTGCCCGGGTGGGAGGAAGGACTGTTCCCCAACCAGCGCGCCTTGGATGAAAGCGGGGCCAAGGCGCTGGAGGAGGAGCGGCGGCTGGCCTATGTCGGCATCACGCGCGCGCGGCGGCGGGCGATCATCAGCTACGCCGCCAATCGGCGCATGTACGCCAACTGGCAGAGCAGCATCCCCAGCCGGTTCGTCAGTGAATTGCCCGACGATGCGGTGGCGCGCGCCGGCTCCGCGGCGCTGGAGCGGCAGGCTCGGCTGATGGCGGGCGGCGGGGGATTCCCGACGCAGTTTCCGATGGTGGCGCGCCGGACGCGGACGATCGAGCCGTGGGAAAAGGCTGGACGCCCGGCGCGGGATGAGGCGATCCCGGTGGGGACCCGCGTGTTCCATCAGAAGTTCGGTTACGGCACGGTGACCAGCGCCGAGGATGACAGGCTGGATATTGCCTTTGACAAGGCCGGCGAGAAGCGGGTGCTGGACCGCTTCGTCGAGCGCGTTTAGGTCCCGCACCAACTGTTGACTTGCTGATGCGAAACTGATGCGATGCTGTGCAATCGCGGCATAACAGCAGCGACGGGGGACACATCCAATGTTCGGCAAGCCTTGCGTGACGATCGCAGCCGCGCTTCTGCTCGGCAGCGGCAATGCCCTAGCGGCCGATATCACCGTTGCAACCGTCAACAACTCCCAGATGATCGTGATGCAGCGCCTGTCGTCGCAGTGGGAGAAACAGACCGGCAATCATATCAACTGGGTGGTGCTGGAAGAGAACGTGCTGCGCCAGCGGGTGACGACCGATATAGCCACCAATGGCGGGCAGTTCGATATCGTCACGATCGGATCGTACGAGGCGCCGATCTGGGGCAAGCAGAACTGGCTCGATCCGGTGAACGACTTCCCCAGCAGCTACAATTACGACGACGTGTTTCCCTCCGTCCGCGCCAGCCTGTCGAGCGGCGGCACGCTGTACGCGGTGCCGTTCTACGCCGAAAGCTCGTTCACCTATTACCGGAAGGACCTGTTCGACCAGGCCGGACTGAAGATGCCCGAGCAGCCGAAATACTCGGACATCGAGGAGTTTGCCAAGAAGCTGACCGACAAGGCCAAGGAGCAATACGGCATCTGTCTGCGCGGCAAGCCCGGCTGGGGCGAGAACATGGCGTTCTTCGACACGCTGGTGAACACCTTCGGCGGGCGCTGGTTCGATCAGAACTGGAAGGCCCAGATCGACACGCCGCCGTGGCACGACGCGCTGACCTTCTACATCAACCTGATGCGGAACTACGGGCCGCCGGGCGCCAGCTCCAACGGGTTCAACGAGAACCAGGCGCTGTTCGCCACCGGCCATTGCGCCATGTGGATCGATGCCACGTCGGGTGCGGGCTATATCTACGACAAGACCACGAGCCAGGTGGCGGACAAGACGGCGTTCGCGCCGGCGCCGATCGCCAGGGTGCCCAACGGATCGCACTGGTTCTGGGCCTGGGCGCTGGCGATCCCCAAGTCGTCGAAGCAGGTCGCGACGGCGAAATCGTTCCTGCAGTGGGCGACGTCTCAGCAGTATATCGAACTGGTGGGCAAGACGGACGGCTGGACCGTGGTTCCGCCCGGGACGCGCAAGTCCACCTATGAGAACCCGGACTATCTCAAGGCGGCCCCCTTCGCCAAGGAGGTCGAGAACGCGATCCTGACCGCCGACGTCACCCACCCGACCGCCGAGCCGGTGCCCTATACCGGCATCCAGTACGTCTCGATCCCCGAGTTCCAGGCGATCGGAACCACGGTGGGTCAGCTCCTGGCGGCTGCGTTGACCGGGCAGATCAGCGCGGATGAGGCACTGAAGCGCGCGCAGAGCGAAGTCTCCGCCACCATGCAGCAGGCCGGCTACAGCCAGTAACCAGCATGGGACGGCGCCGGCGGTTGCCGACGCGCAGGAGGACGCTCCGCGGACGGCCGACGGAACGCGGCAGCAGCACGGAGATGCTGCCGCTGATCGCGCCCTGCCGTGGGCCTGCTGCTGATCTGGATGATCGTGCCGCTGGCCATGACGCTGTGGTTTTCCTTCCGGCGCTACAATCTGCTCAACCCGATGCTGCACGGCTGGGCGGGCGACAGCAATTACCGGTTCCTGTTCCAGGATCCGGTATTGTATTCCTCGCTGCTGGTCACCGTGATCATGGTCTGCGCGGTGCTGGTCATCACCATCGTGCTCGGGGCGATTTTCGCCGCGCTGTTCGCCAACGATTTCCCGGGCCAGGGTGTCGCACGCGTGCTGATGATCTCGCCGTTCTTCGTGATGCCCACGGTCAGCGCGCTGATCTGGAAGAACCTGCTGATGAACCCGGTGAACGGGCTGATCAGCTACCTGCTGCGGGCCGTCGGCCTTCACGCCGTGGACTGGTTCGGCCAGTTCCCGCTGAGTTCGATCGTCGCCATCGTTTCCTGGGAATGGCTGCCCTTCGCCTTCCTGATCCTGTTCACATCCATCCAGTCGGTGGACGGCAGCACGCTGGAAGCCGCGCGCCTGGACGGCGCGGGACCGATCGCCATCTTCCGCCATATCCAGATTCCCCACATGGGCCGCGCCATCAGCATCGTGGTGATGATGGAAACCATATTTCTGCTCGGCATCTTCGCCGAAATCTATGTCACGACCGCGGGCGGCCCGGGCACCGTCACCACCAACCTGGCGTTCCTGATCTATCAGCGCGCGCTGCTGGCGTTCAATGTCGGGTCGGCGTCGGCCGCCGGCGTGATCGCCATCGTGCTGGCCAACATCATGGCGGCATTCCTGGTCCGAACCGTCGCGCGGAGGCTGGACGTATGAGACGCGTGGGCGAGCGAGTGCCGCATCCTGTCGCGGCGGTTCTGTGCTGGCTCGGCGCGATCATCATGTTCTTCCCGATCTTCTGGATGCTGCTCGCCAGCTTCAAGACCGAGGTCGAAGCGGTGCAGACCCCTCCCCTGCTGTTCTTCCATCCGACGCTGCAGAACTATTCCGACATCTTCCAGCGCGCCAACTACCTGCACTTCCTGTGGAACAGCGTGCTGATTTCCTTTGTATCGACCGCGCTGGTGCTGATCGTCGCGGTGCCCGCCGCCTTCGCCATGGCGTTCTATCCCACGCATCGCACGCGCGGCACCTTGCTGTGGATGCTGTCCACCAAGATGCTGCCGGCGGTCGGCGTGCTGGTGCCGATCTACCTGATCGACCGTGATGCGGGGCTGCTGGACTCCGTGCTGGCGCTGATCATCATCTACCTGCTGAGCAACCTGCCGATCGCGGTGTGGATGCTGTTCACCTTCTTCCGCGAAACGCCGAAGGATATCATCGAGGCGAGCAGGATCGACGGGGCGGGGTTGGGGCAGGTGATCGTGCACGTGCTGCTGCCCCTCGTGGGGCCGGGGATCGCGTCCACCGCGCTGCTGAACATCATTCTGTGCTGGAACGAGGCGTTCTGGAGCCTGAACCTGTCGGCGCATGGCTCCGCCCCGCTGCCGGCGTTCATCGCATCGTTCTCCGCCCCGCAGGGGCTGTTCTGGGCGAAACTGTCGGCGGCATCGGTGCTGGCGATCGCGCCGATCCTGGCGTTCGGCTGGATCAGTCAGCGCCAGCTCGTGCGCGGGCTGACGTTCGGCGCGGTGAAGTAACGGGAGGTTTGAGTGTATCTGGAGCGATTCCGACTGGACGGCAAAACGGCGGTTGTAACCGGAGCAGGCCAGGGGATTGGGTACGCGTGTGCCCAGGCGTTGGGGGAAGCGGGCGCCCAGGTTGTGGTGGCCGAAGTTCTGCCCCAGCGGGTGGAAGAGGCGGTGCATTCGCTACGCGGCTCATGGCATTCACGCCCATGGCGCGCCGCTGGATGTGCGGGATTCCGCCGCGGTGGAGGCACTGGCCGAGAAGCTGCACAAGGATCATGGCGGCGCCGACATCCTGGTGAACAACGCCGGCATCGCCATCAGCGATGTGCGCGCGGAGGATACCAGCGACGAACACTGGCGCCGGCACATGGACGTGAATGTCGATGGGCTGTTCTGGTGCTGCCGTTCCTTCGGGCGACGGATGCTGCAGAAGGGCGGCGGGGCGATCGTGAATATCGGCTCGATGTCCGGGTTCATCGTCAACAAGCCGCAGCCGCAGTCGTTCTACAACGCATCGAAGGCGGCGGTGCACCACCTGACGCGCTCGCTGGCCGCCGAATGGGGCAGCCGCGGGGTGCGGGTGAACGCGGTGGCGCCGACGTATATCGCCACGCCGCTGACGCTGTTCGGCATGGAGAACAAGGCGATGTATGAGACGTGGCTGGAGATGACGCCGATGCACCGGGTGGGCCAGCCTGAGGAGATCGCCTCGACCGTGCTGTTCCTGGCCTCCGATGCGTCGAGTCTGCTGACCGGCAGCATCGTGCTGGCGGACGGCGGATATACGTGCTGGTAGCATGACCGAGCGCGGTTCTTGGTGTTGATGTCGGCACGGGCAGCGCGCGCGCGGCGGTGTTCGATCTGTCGGGACGGCGTCTGGGCCATGGGGTTCGCCCGATCCAGACGTGGCGGCCGGCGCCGGATTTCGTCGAACAATCGGGCGATGACATCTGGAGCGCGGTGTGTGCCGCGGTGCGCGACGCGGTTGCGGAAGCGGGCGCGGTGGCGATTACCGGCATCGGGTTCGATGCGACGTGTTCGCTGGTGGTGCGCGATGCGCAGGGCGGGCCGGTGTCGGTCAGCCGGAGCGGCGAACCGGAGCGCGACGTGATCGTCTGGATGGACCATCGGGCGCTGGAGCAGACCGCGCGGATCAATCGCGGCGGCAGCAAGGTGCTGGACTATGTCGGCGGCACGATGTCGCCGGAGATGGAAACGCCGAAGCTGCTGTGGCTGAAGGAGAACCGCCCGGGGAGTTGGGAGCGCGCGGCGCGGTTCTTCGATCTGCCGGATTTCCTGACGTGGCGGGCGACGGGGTCAGAGACGCGCTCGCTGTGCTCCACGGTGTGCAAATGGACCTATCTCGGCCATGAGCAGCGCTGGGACGCCGATTACTTTCGGTCGGTGGGGCTGGGGGAACTGGCGGATGAAGGCTTCGCGCGCATCGGCACGACGATTCTGCCGCCCGGCACGCCGGCGGGCGGTCTGACGGAACAGGCTGCGGGCGAACTCGGGCTGGCGCCGGGCACGCCGGTGGGTACGTCGGAGATCGATGCCCACGCCGGCGGGCTGGGGGTGATCGGCGCGGCACTGGATGGCGAGGGCCTGACCGATGCGACAATGCGCGCGGCGGCTGGCGCTGATCGGCGGCACGTCGAGCTGCCACATGACGGTTTCTCGCGATCCGACTTTCGTGCCGGGGGTGTGGGGGCCGTATTACTCGGCGATGCTGCCCGGGCTGTGGCTGAACGAGGGCGGCCAGTCGGCGACCGGCGCGCTGATCGACCACATCATCACGACACACGCAGCCGCCGCAGAGTTGCCGCGTGAGGGAATGCATGACGCGCTGAATGCGCGGTTGGACGCGCTGTGCGCCGGCCTGACGGTGCCTGCGGCGCTCACGCGCCATTTGCACGTGCAGCCGGATTTTCTGGGCAATCGGTCCCCGCGGGCCGATCCGACGCTGCGCGGGATGGTCAGCGGCCTGCCGCTGTCCGCCTCGCAGGATGATTTGGCCGCGCTGTATCTCGCGACCATCCAGGCGATCGCCTACGGCACGCGCGATATCATCGATGCGCTTGAACAAGGCGGGCTATGGCATCGACACGATCTTCGCCTGCGGCGGCGGCACACGGAATCCGGTGTTCCTGCGCGAACATGCCGATGCCACGGGCTGCCGCATCGTGCTGCCGGATGAGCCCGAGGCGGTGCTGCTGGGCGCCGCCATCCTGGGCGCCATGAGCGCCGGCCACTTCGCCAGCCTGCCGGAGGCCATGGCCGCGATGAGCCGCGCCGGGCGGGTGATCGAACCCGCGGGCGGCGCCGTCCGCCGCTACCACGACGCGAAATACGCGGTATTCCAGCGCATGCACGAGGATCAGGTGGCCTATCGCGGGTTGATGCGCGATAGTTAGGACCTGCCTGCCGCGGAAGGGAACACGATGCCTGCCGAGACCGATCTCGATCGCCTTGCCATCAACACCATCCGCTGCCTGTCGATCGACGCGGTGCAGAAGGCCAATTCGGGGCACCCCGGCACACCGCTGGATGCCGCGCCGACGGTGTATAAGTTATGGTCGAGCGTGCTGCGCTACGATCCGCAGGATGCCGACTGGGCCAATCGCGACCGCTTCGTGCTGTCCTGCGGCCACGCCTCGATGCTGCTGTACAGCCTGATCTATCTCGCGGGTATCAAGGCGATGCACCCGTCCTATGAGCAGCTCGGGCGCGACGCGGTGACGCTGCAAGATATCGAGACGTTCCGCCAACCGGGCAGCCGCTGCCCCGGCCATCCTGAATTCGGCTGGACGTCCGGGGTGGAGACCACCACGGGGCCTCTGGGCCAGGGCGTGGCGACCAGCGTTGGGATGGCGGCGGCGGGCAAATGGCTGGCGGCGAATTACAACCGGCCGGGTTTCGACCTGTTCGATTTCAACGTGTACGCGCTGTGCGGCGACGGCGACATGATGGAGGGCGTGTCGAGCGAGGCGGCGTCGTTGGCCGGGCATTTGAAGCTGCCCAATCTGTGCTGGATCTACGACAGCAACCGGGTGACCATCGAGGGCCACACCGACATCGCTTTCACCGAAGACGTGGCGGCGCGGTTCCTGGCATACGGCTGGAACGTCACGCGCGTATCCGATCCCAACGATCTGGACCAGTTGTCACGCGCCTACGCGGAATTCCACGCCACCGCCGACCGGCCCACCATGATCATCGTGCACAGCCACATCGGCTACGGCTCGCCGCACAAGCACGATTCACCCGAAGCGCATGGCGAACCGCTGGGCGTGGAGGAAGTCCGGCTGACCAAGCAGTTCTTCGGCTTCGATCCCGACAAGAGCTTCGTCGTGCCGGCGGGCGTGAAGGAGCATCTCGCCGCCACCATGGGTGCGCGCGGGGCGACGCTGCACGCCGAATGGAATGGGCTGCTGGCGCGCTATCGCGCGGAACACCCGGAGCTCGCGCGCCAGGTGGATTGCATCATCCGCCGCGAACTGCCGGGTGACTGGGACAGCAGCATTCCATCCTTCCCGGCGAGTGCCACCGGCATATCCACCCGCGATGCCTCGGGCAAGGTGCTGAACGCCATCGCCGACCATGTGCCGTGGCTGGTCGGCGGCGCGGCCGACCTGACGCCGAGCACCAAGACCCGACTGGTGGCCAAGGACGCGGGAGACTTCCAGCCGGACGGCACGCCGGCGCCTTATGCCGGGCGCAACATCCATTACGGCGTGCGCGAGCACGCGATGTGCGCCATGGTGAACGGCATGGTGCTGACCGGGCTGCGGGCATTCGGCTCGGGCTTCCTGATCTTCACCGACTACGCGCGCGGTTCCATCCGCCTCGCTTCGCTGATGGACCTGCCGGTCATCCATATCTGGACGCACGATTCCATCAGCGTGGGTGAGGATGGCCCGACGCATCAGCCGATCGAGCAGATGGCCTCCTTGCGGGCGATGCCCGGCATGGTGCTGTTGCGGCCGGCGGATGCGAATGAAATGGCCGAGGCGTACCGCACGGTGCTGACATTCAAGCACCGTCCGGCGGCGATCATCTGCTCGCGCCAGGCGCTGCCGATCGTCGATCGCGCCGCGATGGCGCCGGCCAGTGGAGTCGCGCGCGGGGCGTATGTGCTGGCGGATGCTCCATCGGGCCGGCCGGACGTGATCCTGATCGGCACCGGCAGCGAAGTTTCGCTGTGCGTTGCGGCGCGTGATGCTCTGAAGGCTGAAGGCGTGAACGCCCGCGTGGTGAGCATGCCGTCCTGGGAATTGTTCGAGGAACAGGACGCGGCGTACAAGGATTCGGTGCTGCCTCCGGATGTGGCAGCGCGTGTGACGGTCGAGGAAGCCGCCGCGATCGGCTGGGACCGCTACGCCGGGCGCACCGGCATCGTGCTGGGGATGCACACGTTCGGGATGTCGGCGCCGATCAAGGCCGTGGCCGAGCATTTCGGCTTCACGGTGGATCATGTGGTCGCTGCCGCAAAGCAGGCGATCGGGCGAAAACCGGCGTGACCGCCGAGACTCCCGCAACGATCCACGGCCGTTCAGGCTCTCCACGGCATTAAGGTCTTGTCAGTAATTCCCGCCAGGTGCACAAGTATCGCGATATCGAATCGGAGGGAATTGGTGAAAATCAAAGGACTGGTCGCGGGCGCTCTGATCGCCACCGTGGCCTTGGCCACACAGGGCCACGCCGGCACGGTTCCCTTGAAGTTCAGCGGGGCTGGGCTCAGCGGATCCGGCTTTCTCACGTTCGGTCCTGACCCGGTGCTTGGCGACCCGTCCGGCGCACTGGCGATCACCGGCATCACCGGCACCTTTTCGGACTCAAATGTCGGGATCTCCAATGCGACCATCACCGGGATCATCCCGATCGATCCCGTTTCGCCGCCCAAGGGCGCGCCCTTTCCCAACAGCTTCAGCATCTTCAGCGTGACCAATCCTCCGCCGATGGACGTGGGTATTTCCTACGACAATCTGTTCTACCCGGGCGGCTCGCCGGATGTTTGCCCCGGATATCCGTTCTCGGGAGGATTCCTCGACATCTACGGGGTTCTGTTCACTCTGAATAACGGCGACACCGTCGATTTCTTCAGCAACGGCAATGATCCTTCGCTTTTGGGCGCGATCTACGGTGCCGTGGTGATCGATTCGACCAGCACCGTCATCGACAACGTCGCCGGCGGCGTTTCCGCCTCGGTTCCCGAACCCGGCTCATTGCTCCTGCTCGGCAGCTTCCTGCTCGGCGCCGCCGCCCTGCGTCGGAGGTAATCTCGGTTCCGGCTTGACGACGCGGCATTGGATCGCGTTCCTGCCGCGTCGTTCCCGGAGACCCGAGTGCCGCCGCCCTACCCCGATCTGCCCAACACCGAGCTGCTGACCCGCATCCCGCTCACCGCGCGGGTCGTGCTGGATGTGGGTTGCGCCACCGGCGCGTTGGGCGCCGCCTATCGCCGGGTCAATCCGCGTGCCCGCCTGCTCGGCATCGACAGCAATGCCGAGGCGGCGGCCCTGGCGGCCCATCGCCTGGACGAGGTCGCGCTGGTGGATGTGGAGGACCAGCCGCTCCCGTTCGACCTGCCCGGCGGCATCGATTGCCTGATCTATGGCGACGTTATCGAGCATCTGCGTGATCCCTGGGCCGTCCTCGCGGCACAGACCGAGGTGCTGACACCGGACGGTGTCGTGCTGGTCTGTGTTCCCAACGTGGAGCACTGGAGCTTCCTCGCGCACCTGATGCGCGGAGACTGGGCGTACCAGCCGTCCGGCCTGCTGGATGAGACCCATCTACGCTGGTTCAGCCTGGAGAGCATGCGCAAGGCGTTGGTGGATGCTGGCCTGGCGCTTTGCGATGTGCATCCCCGCGTCTTTGATCTGGAGCAGGCGCGCACCTTTACCAGTGCGATGGCGCCGGCGCTGCGGGCCATGAATGTCGAGCCGGAGGCCTATCTGCATCGTGCCGCGCCGCTGCAATATATCTGGCGCGCGCGCAAGGAAGCCCGGACGAGGCTGACCGTGGTTGCCAACATGCTGCAGCCGGTAGGCGGTGTTTCCCACGTCCGCATCGTCTATCCCTTGCAGGCGATGGCCACCGACCCGTCGGTGAGTGCTCAGCTACTGACTGCCCAGAATCCCGCTGGCCTGAACATGCCGGAGACCGAAGCGGACGCACCGAAGATATGCGTCTTGCACCGCCCGGTGCTGATCGGTTCCGAGTCGCAGGCCGTGATCCAACGCATGATCGATCGTGGCTGGGTGGTGGTGACGGAGTTCGACGACCACCCGGATTTCTTCCGAGCGCTGCAGGATCCGGCGCAACTGTCGTTCCGCGGCGTGCACGCCGTGCAGACCACCACCCCTGTGCTGGCCGATATCCTGCGCGACCGCAATCCCGAGGTGATGATTTTCCCCAACGCGGCCCGCGTCCTGCCGGAGCCGGCGAATTTTTCCGACCCTGAGCGCACCACGCTGTTCTTCGGCGCGCTGAACCGGGAGCCCGACTGGCGCCCGTTGATCGGCGCGCTGAATGCTGCCGCCGAGGAACTGAACGGACGCCTGCAGTTCGAGATCGTGCACGACCGCGCTTTTTTTGACGCACTTGTCACGCCACACAAGCGCTTCACTCCGACGTGCGATCACGACACCTACCTGCGGTTGCTCGGCCAGTCCGAGATATGCTTCATGCCGTTGTCGGATACCCCGTTCAATCGTGCGAAATCCGATCTGAAGTTCGTGGAGGCGGGTTCGGCCCGCTGTGCTGCCCTGGCGAGTGAGACCGTGTACGCCAACACCATCGAGAATGGCCGCACCGGCTTGATCTTCCGCAACGAAGCTGAACTGCATGAGGCGGTTCTGCGGCTGGTCGAAGCGCCTGACCTGGCGCGCGCCTTGGGGGATGCGGCCCGCGCCTATGTCGCGCGAGAGCGGATGCTCGCCTATCAGACTGCACCGCGCATTGCGTGGTACCGCCGGCTTTGGGACCGCCGCGCGGAGCTGAACGCCGCCCTGCGCGCGCGCATGCCCACACCGGAGTTTGCGGATGCGGGCCGCTAAGAACCTTCTCATCGCGTACGCGCTGCGCCTGCTTCGGTTCGTGCGTCACATCGGCAGGGTTTATCTGGTCCCGCTGATTGCCTGGCCGTTCGGGTATCTGCGCAGCCCGCGGCAGGTCGTGTCGGCATGGCCCGAAGGCCCCGTTGCGCTCGGCGCGCGCGTCGCCCTCGTGTGTCATTACGACCCGGCCGGACGCATTCGCCCGGACCTGTTCAATCATCTGTCCGCGTTACGCGACGCGGGGATGTGCGTGGTTCTGGTGTCGAACAGCGGCACGCTGGAGCAGGAGGCGGTGGCGCATCTGCGGTCGATCTGCGCGGCCGTTTTGATTCGGCGTAACGTCGGATACGATTTTTGCGCGTGGCGTGATGCGTTGGCGCACCTCGGTCTGCCCCGTGCCGAGACGGAGGAAGTGCTGCTGGCGAACGACAGCGTGTACGGGCCGCTGAGCGATCTTGCTCCGGTGCTGGCGCGCATGGAACAGACCAACACGGATGTCGTGGCGCTGACCGATTCACGCCAGCGCGGCTGGCATTTGCAGTCCTATTTCGTGTGCTTCAAGCGGGCGGCCCTGCACAGCGAGGCGTGGCGGCGGTTCTGGGCCAGCGTGCGCCCGGTACCCAGCAAGCAGTGGGTCATCAACCACTGCGAGGTTGGTCTCACCCGGCGTCTGCGGGACGAAGGACTGACGTGCGAGGCGCTGTGGCCGGAAACCGATCTGCTGCGGCATCTGGGTAGCGGCCGCCAGGCCGACCGGGTGCGCGAGCGGCTAGGGCGGGGGCAACTGGTGAATCCCACCCACGATCTTTGGCGCGTGCTGCTGGAGAGCGGCTTTCCGTTCATCAAGCGCGAGCTTCTGCGCCACAACCCCAGCCGCGTGCCCGATGTGGCGGACTGGCGCAGCGTGGCGAAGGGGCGGGGCGCCAGCAATATCGAGCCGATCGAGAGCGACCTTCACGCCGTGTGATGGATTTCGCTTTCTCGCCCGATCAAACCGAAATCCGCGAACAGGTTCTGCGACTGTGTACGCGCTTCGGTGACGCGTACTGGCTGGAGCAGGAGCGGGAGGCGATTTTCCCACGGGCGTTCCATCAGGCGATGGCGGAGGCGGGCTGGCTCGGGATTGCGATGCCGGAGGCATACGGCGGCGCCGGCCTCGGCATCACCGAAGCCGCGATCATGATGCAGGCGGTGGCGGAATCCGGCGCGGCGATGTCGGGCGCCTCGGCCATTCACATGAACATCTTCGGGCTCAATCCGGTGGTGGTGTTCGGCACGGAGGAGCAGAAGGCGCGCATGCTGCCGCCGCTGATCGCCGGGCGGGACCAGGCGTGTTTTGCGGTGACGGAGCCGAATGCCGGGCTGAACACCGCGGCTATTGCCACGCGGGCGGAGCGCCGGGGCGACATGTTATGTGGTGAATGGGCAGAAGATCTGGACCTCCACCGCGCAGGTGGCGACGAAGATGCTGCTGCTGGCACGGACGACGCCGGCCGATCAGGTGAAGCGTCGCACGGACGGGCTGACGCTGTTCTACACGACGCTGGATCGCGCGCATGCGGAAGTGCGGCTGATCCGCAAGATGGGCCGGCATGCGGTGGATTTCGAACATGGTGTTCTTCACCGATCATCCGATCCCGGCGGAGGATCGCATCGGCAGGGAGGGCGACGGGTTTCGCACCATCATCCATGGACTGAACCCCGAGCGTATCCTGATCGCCGCCGAGGCGATCGGGATCGGGCGGGTGGCGTTGGCTCGTGCCGCGCGGTACGCGCGGGAGCGCGTGGTGTTCGGCCGGCCGATCGGCAAGAACCAATCGGTGCAGCATCCGCTGGCGCGCAACTGGGCGGAGCTGGAGGCGGCCAATCTGATGATGCTGAAGGCCGCGTGGCTGTACGATTCGGGCAGGAGTGCGGGGCGGAGGCGAATGCCGCGAAGTATCTGGGGGCGGAGGCGGGGTTTCGCGCGGCGGAGCAGGCGGTGATGACGCATGGGGGAATGGGGTACGCGGAGGAGTATCATGTGGAGCGGTATTTCCGGGAAAGTCTGATTCCGCGGATCGCCCCGATCAGCCCGCAGTTGATTTTGAGTTACCTGGCGGAACGGGTGCTGGGATTGCCGAAGTCGTATTGAAGGCGGTGGATGCCTGAGCGCGTCACACGCGGCAACAGGAGGGCAATATGAATACCACACCGAACGAGCTCAGCGGGCCGGATTTCAAGCAAGGCGTACCGAGTGAAAGCATTCGGGATGGCGCCATGCTGCGCGGCCATGCCGATGGGGAACCGGCGCTCCTGGCTCGGCGCGGCGACGAGTTGTTTGCGATCGGCGCCGTCTGCACCCACTACGGCGCTCCGCTCGAAACCGGCCTTCTCGTAGGCGATACCGTGCGCTGCCCGTGGCACCACGCATGTTTCAGCCTGCGCACCGGTGAGGCGCTGCGCGCGCCGGCGCTGAACGACGTCTCCTGCTGGCGCGTCGAACGCCAGGACGGCAAGGTGTACGCGCGCGAGAAGCTGGAGCACCGGCACCCGCCGCTGCCGGCGGCGCCGGGTCGCCCCGATGCCGTGGTGATTCTGGGCGGTGGCGGCGCCGGCAACGCAGCCGCTGAGATGCTGCGCCGGCAGGGTTACACGGGTCGCCTGACCATGCTCAGCGACGACGATGCGCGTCCCTGCGACCGGCCCAACCTGTCGAAAGGTTACCTGGTCGGTTACGCGGGGGATGATGCCAATCCGCTTCGCTCCCCGGAGTTCTATCGCGAGCACGACATCGATCTGAAGCTCGATACACATGTGGCGGCGATCGATCCCGCCAATCGTTGCGTGCGTCTCGGCGACGCCGGCCGGCAGGATTACGACGTCCTGCTACTCGCGACCGGTGCCGAACCAGTGCGGCTCGACATTCCAGGGGCTGGCTTGCCGCATGTGCGTTATCTGCGCACCCAGGCCGACGGCCAGGCGTTGCTCGCCAAGGCCCTGGCATCGAAACGCGCGGTGATCATCGGCGCAAGCTTCATCGGCATGGAGGTTGCCGCGGGGCTGCGCGCCCGCAAGCTGGAGGTGCACGTGGCTGCCCCCGAAGCGCGGCCCATGGAGCGTGTGCTGGGGCCGGAGGCGGGCGACTACTTCCACAAGCTGCACACACGTAACGGGGTCATCTTCCACCTCGGCACCACGGCAGTGTCGATCGACGAACGGGCGGTTACGTTGAAAAGCGGCGAACGCATCGAGGCGGAGCTGGTGGTAATCGGCATTGGCGTGCGGCCGCGCATTGCGTTGGCAGAGCAGGCGGGGATCGCCATCGATCGGGGGGTGGCGGTGAACGAATATCTGGAGACGAGCATTCCAGGCATTTTCGCCGCCGGCGATATCGCGCGCTGGCCCGACCCCCACACGGGCGAAAGGATCCGCGTCGAACACTGGGTGGTTGCGGAACGCCAGGGGCAGATTGCCGCCCGCAACATGCTCGGGATGCGGGAGCGCTGTGATCTCGTCCCGTTCTTTTGGACCGAGCAATACGATTTCGGTCTCGCCTATGTGGGTCATGCCGAGCGCTGGGATCGCATCGTGATCGACGGCGACTTCGACAGCGGCTGCACGCTGAGTTACATGCGCGACGGCAAGAAGCTGGCGGTCGCCGTGGCACACCGCGATCTCGACGGTCTGCGCGCCGAGCTGGAGTTCGAGCGCGCGGTTGGCGGCGGGCGCTGACGCGCCCTCGCAATGAGATGGGTGGGCGATGCTCGGCCTCATACCGGCCGGCCCGAAGGGCCGACCGGTATGCGCGCAGGGTTGGCGTGGCGGCTGCGCGCGAAACAAGAGGATACCAACGGCCTGACCGTCGCCAGACGAGTAGGACTTCAGGCCGCTGGATCAGTGCCGGAAATGGCGCATGCCGGTCAGCACCATAGCGATACCCGCGTCATCCGCCGCGGCGATCACTTCTGCATCGCGCATCGACCCGCCGGGCTGGATCACGGCGGTGGCGCCGGCGGCGATCGCCGCCTCCAGCCCATCGGCGAAGGGGAAGAAGGCGTCAGACGCAACCACGCTGCCGCGCGTCAGAGGTTCCGGGAGGCCGGCCTGGCGCGCTGCCTCCTCGCTTTTCCATGCAGCGATGCGCGCGGAATCGACGCGGCTCATCTGACCCGCTCCGATGCCGACGGTCGCGCCGCCTTTCGCATAGACGATGGCGTTGGACTTCACGTGCTTGCAGACGCGGAAGGCAAAGATCAGGTCGGCCAGTTCCGCCTTGGTCGGCGCACGTTTCGTCACGACTTTCAGTGCATCGGCGTCAACCCGGCCGTTGTCCCGTGTCTGCGCCAGAAACCCACCTAAGAGGCTACGGACACCACTGAACTTGCACCATTCCGGCGACATTCACGCGCTCCGACGTGTCGACCTCGCGCACTGCATTTAGCGTTTATCAAAAGAATTAACGGATTATTAACAGTTGAATAGCTATGGTGTCACGCATGCTTACGATGTGACTGGGATATTACCAAGCCGCATAGGTCTGGCGTTCTCATAACCGCAGCAAGGAATATCCCATGCAATTAAATCCGTTGCCACTCGGTGGCAAACGGTTGGCAGCTATCGCCGCCGTCATCGCCAGCACGCTACCGCTGCCAATGACACACGCCGTTGCTGCTCCTACAACCATCGATCTGACCACATCCGGCACGCTGAAAGTAGATCACACCGGCAAACTGACTGCTGATGTTGGTCCAGGCATACAGTCTGGCTTCTTCGACGTTTATGAAGATACCTTCAGCGTTTCGGTAACGGATTTTCCGACGTTGCCGATCACGCAACCTTATGCCTTCACGCTGAGCGGAACTCTCTCCGTCGGAGACAGCACATTCTTTTTCGACGATACCAGTCTTCCTTCGGTCTCAGCGGCAAAGGCCAATGCCCTGGCCAACGATGCTGAAGCACTCGGGGCTTCCTCGTCAGGTGCGTTTTTCCCGTCTCTCTTTCCCGCCGCTTTCTACAGATATGATTTGCTTCATCATATCACTATTGCTTCGGAAACAAACCTCGCCGATCTCGTTCCTGACGAGGGGCCATTTGCTGCGTTATATACTGACGGAACATACGCGATCAGTGCATCCCTAACGCTTGTTGCGACACCGCTGGCAACTGGTGTGCCGGAGCCAGCATCGTTCGCCTTGATAGGTGTTGCCCTCCTCGGCCTGGGTCTGGTTCGAATCAGGAGATGCTGACCCGAGCAGGAAAGGACAAGGCGGACCGCAGTTCCGATACAATTGGGTTCGTGCTGGGCCTCTCCGGCGTCAGCACGCCTCGCTTTCTGCCCTGCGTTTCCGATCCACCACAGAACGAAGCTACGCCCTCTCAATGCCGGAAATGCCGCATGCCCCTCAGCACCATCGCCACACCCGCCTTATCCGCCGCGGCGATTACCTCGGGGTCGCGGATCGATCCGCCAGGTTGGATCACTGCCGTTGCGCCGGCGGCGATTGCCGCCTCCAGTCCGTCGGCGAAGGGAAAGAACGCATCGGATGCAACCACGCTGCCGCGTGCCAGAGGCTCCGCCAGCCCCGCCCGACGCGCGGCTTCCTCGCTCTTCCATGCGGCAATGCGGGCGGAGTCGACCCGGCTCATTTGTCCTGCACCGATGCCGACCGTGGCGCCGCCTTTGGCATAGACGATGGCGTTGGATTTGACGTGCTTGCAGACGCGGAAGGCGAAGACCAGGTCGGTCAGTTCCGCCGCGGTGGGCGCACGCTGGGTGACGACTTTCAGCGCGGACGGGTCAACGCGGCCGTTATCGCGCGTCTGCGCCAGGAACCCACCTGAGACGCTGCGGAAAGTCAGTCCCGGCGCGGCCGGATCAGGCAGGCCGCCGGTCAGAAGGAGGCGCAGGTTCTTTTTGCGGGCCAGGATGTCCAGGGCGTGATGTCGGCATCCGGCGCGATGATGACCTCGGTGAAGATGGCGCTGATACGTTCGGCGGTGGCGGAATCGAGTGTCCGGTTCATCGCGACGATGCCGCCGAAGGCGGAGACGGGATCGCAGCGCAGCGCCAATTCCCATGCTTCGGTCAGCGTTGCAGCGACGGCCACGCCGCACGGATTGGCATGCTTGATGATCGCCGCGGCGGGGGTCGTCAAACTCCGCAACACACTCGAACGCCGCATCGGTATCGTTCAGGTTATTGTAGGAGAGTTCCTTGCCTTGCACCTGCCGGGCGGTGGCGACTCCGGGTCGGGTCGCGCTGACGTAGAACGCCGCCTGCTGGTGCGGATTTTCGCCATAGCGCAGGCTCTGTCGCCGTTCGCCTGCGATGGTCAGACGTTCGGGGAAGGTTTCCTTTTCCTGCGCCGCGAACCAGGACGCGATGGCGGAATCATAGGCCGCGGTATGCGCATATCCCGCCGCGGCAAGGCGCCGGCGCAGACGCCAGGGTCGTGCCGCCGTGCCGCGCCAGGTCTTCCAGCAGCGCCGGATACTGCGCGGGTGAGGTCAGCACCGCGACGAAGGCATGGTTCTTCGCGGCGGCGCGGATCAGCGCCGGGCCGCCGATATCGATGTTCTCCACGCAGTCATCGAACGAGGCGCCGCGCGCGACCGTGGCGGCGAAGGGATAGAGGTTCGACCACCACCAGATCGATCGGCGCGATGTTGTGCGCCTCCATCTGCGCGACATGGTCCGGCAGGTCGCGCCGACCGAGAATGCCGCCGTGGATCTGCGGCACCAGGGTTTTCACGCGGCCATCGAGGATTTCGGGAAATCCGGTGTGCGCACTGACTTCGGTGACCGGCAGTCCGGCCGTGCGCAACGCCTGCGCCGATCCGCCGGTGGAGAGCAAGTCGGCCCGGTGTCGGGTCAGCGCCTGCGCCAGCGGGATCAGCCCGTTCTTGTCGGAGACCGAAATCAGTGCCCGCCGCACCGGGACGACATCACTCATGTCCGTCTGACCTCTTGCGCCTGCGCAGGTGGTGATAGTGATTGGGCCGTAACATGCTCAAGGAGTCCGGATGCGCCTGCCCCGACGTGACCCTGCCGAAGCCGGGTTCGATCCGGCCGCCCTCACCCTCGCCACCGAATTCGCCGCGGCGCACGAGATCCCATGGCCGCGCGACCTGCGTGGTTTCCTGGAATCCGGCCATTTCGAACCCGCACCGGTGAACGAGGTGTCTGGGCCCCCTGCCCTCTCGCGGCCCGACGAACGGCCTGATCCTGCGGCATGGCGCGGTGGTGGCGGAGTGGGGCGATCCGCTGCAGATCGACGTGACGTTCAGCGTGGCGAAAAGCTACCTGTCGCTGCTTGCGGGGATCGGGTTCGCTGACGGGCTGATCCGTGATCTGGATGAGCCGGTGCGCGAGCGGGTGCGGGACGGCGGTTTCGAATCGAAGCAAAACGCGCCGATCACCTGGCGGCACCTGTTGCAGCAGACCTCGGAGTGGGAGGGCGAGCTGTTCGGCAAGTCCGACATGGTGGACCGTAACCGGCGGCTCGCGACCGAAGGCGCGAACACGCATGAAGGGTCAGTTCCGTCCGCTGCAACCGCCGGGCACGTTCTGGGAGTACAACGACGTCCGGGTGAACCGGCTCAGCCTGTCGCTGCTGCGGCTGTTCCGCCGACCGCTGCCCGAGGTGTTCGCCGACCGCATCATGCGCCCGATCGGGGCATCCGAGACATGGAACTGGCATGGTTATCGCACGTCGATGGTGGAGATCGACGGCAGGATGATCGAGTGCGTTTCCGGCGGCAGTCATTGGGGCGGCGGCGTGCAGATCCATGCCGAGGACCAGGCGCGGATCGGTCTGCTGATGCTGAATCGCGGACGGCGGGAGGGGCGGCAGATCGTGCCGGAGGCGTGGATCGCGGACTCCCTTGCCCCGTGCGCGTTAAATCCGGAATACGGGTTGCTGTGGTGGCTGAACGGGACGGGCAAAATCCCCAGCGCCTCACGCGAGAGCTTCTTCGCGGCGGGTGCAGGCGGCAACCGCACCTGGATTGATCCGGTCCAGCGGTATCGTGGCCGTGATGCGATGGCTCGACCCGGCTTTTACCGACCGCTTCATCGGCTTGATCATGGACGGATGCGAGGCGAGGACGCGGACATGAACATATGCATGGTCGGCCATGGCATGATGGGTGTCTGGCATTCGGAAGCGCTGCGAGACGCCGGGGTGACACTGCACACCGTGGTGGGGCGCCGCGCCGAGCCGGCGCGGGAATTTGCGGAGCGCTTCGGCTATCGGCGCTGGACGCTGTCGCTGGATGAGGCGCTGGCCGATCCGGCGATCGATGTGGTGATCCTGGCGACGCCCAGCGACCAGCACGAAGCGCAGGCCGTTGCCTGCCTGGAAGCCGGCAAGCACACGCTGATCGAAATTCCGATCGCGATGAGTCTGGCCGGGGCGGAGCGTGTCGTCGCCGCCGGGGAACACAGCGGCAAGGTGTATGGGCTGAGCCATCCGATGCGGTTTCGCCGCGAGCGGGAGGCGATGCGCGCCCGAGTGCGCGCGGGCGAGGAGACGATCCGCCACATCGCCGGCCGGTTCTTCATCAAGCGCCTGGTGAACATCGGCGCCACCGGATACCAGCGGAGTTGGACGGATAATATCCTGTGGCACCATTTCTGCCACTTCGTCGATCTGGGGATGTTCTTGTTCGACGGCACGCCGGTCCGACGGGTGCAGAGCCATCTCGGCCCGCTTCATCCGAAAACGGGCATTCCGATGGAGTGCATCGTGCTGGTGGAGACCGAGGCCGATCAGACGCTGATGGTGCACGGGTCTTACCATGCAGCATACCGGTTTTACGACAAGCTGATCGTCACCGATCGGGACACGTATTTCTTCGACATTCTTTCCGGCACGCTGCGCACGTCGGACGGCGTGACGGAGATCGAGCCGGAACAGCAGAATGCGGCGCGCGTGACGCTGGATTTTGTCGCGGCGGTGCGGGAGGGGCGGCCGCCGCTGGCCTCGGGTCCGTCCGTGCTGCCCGCCATGCGCGTGCTGCAATCGGTGCAGGATGCGTGGGACGCGCAGCATGGCGCGCAGTCGATCCCCGGCCGGCCGCTTCCCGTCTGACATGCGCGAGCCTCGGCATCGGCCTGATCGGCAGCGGGTTCATGGGTCGTGCCCATGCGCTCGCGTTCCGCACCGTGGGGGGCGTCTTCGACCTGCCGTTCGCCCCGCGGCTGGAGATGCTTGCGGATGCAACCGAGGACCTGGCGAGCCGGGCGGCCGCCGCGCTGGGGTTCCATCGGCACACCGCGGACTGGCGGGCGCTGGTGGCTGACGACGCGGTGGATTTGGTCGCCATCACCACGCCGAACGCGCTGCACAAGCCGATGGCGCTTGGGGCCATCGCTGCCGGCAAGCACGTGTATTGCGAAAAGCCGCTGGCCGTTACCGCCGCCGATGCGGCGGACATGACGCACGCCGCCCGGTCCGCCGCCGTGGTCACGATGGTGGGATTCAATTACCTGCGCAATCCGATGGTCCGCCTTGCGAAACAGATGATCGACGGCGGAGAGATCGGCGAGATCACCGGCTTCCGCGGCATCTTCGCGGAAGACTACATGGCCGATCCGTCCCATCCGTTCACCTGGCGCTGCGATCCGGCGCATGGCGGCGGCGCGCTCGCGGATATCGGCAGCCACATCATCTCCATGGCGCGCTATCTGCTCGGCGATATCGCGGAAGTCTGCGGCCGGGTCGATACCGTTCACACCCGCCGCCCCGCCGCTCCCGGGTCGAACGAGATGCGCGCGGTCAGCGTGGACGATCAGGCCAGCTTCCTGGTCCGCTTCAGCCGCGGGGTGACCGGCAGCATCAGCACGAGCTGGATGGCGCACGGGCAGAAAATGCAGCTCGCCTTTGAAGTGGTGGGCACCAAAGGCTCGATAGACTTCACGCAGGAGCGGCTGAATGAGTTGCGGCTGTTCACAGCCGGGGGCCGCCCGGCCGCCAGGGATTCAAGCTGCTGCTCGCCGGGCCGGACCATCCGGACTACGCCCGCTTCTGCCCTGCCCCGGGGCATCAGCTCGGGTTCAACGATCTCAAGGTGATCGAGGTGCGGGACCTTCTCGGCGCCATTGCGACGGGCGGCGGATCGTATCCTGATTTCGCCGAGGCGACCGAGGTTCAACGCGTTGTCGAGGCGGTGCGCCTGTCGTCGAGCGAGCGTCGGTGGATACCGATCTCCGGGACATAGGAGGCCAAACCATGCCCTACCCCACCCTTCTGACCGAAACCCCGCAGGCCCACACGCTGCAGGTCACCCTCAACCGGCCGGACTTCGCCAACGCGATGAACACCCAGATGGGCCGCGACCTGCTCGCGCTGTTCGATTCCGTCGCCGCCGATCCCGCTGCGCAGCGCTGCGTCGTCATCACCGGCTCGGGTAGCCGCGCCTTCTGCGCCGGCGGCGACCTGAAGGAACGAAACGGCATGACCGACCAGCAATGGCAGGATCAGCACCTGATCTTCGAACGCGCCATCCGCGCCATCATCAACTGTCCGGTGCCGGTGATTGCCGCGGTCAACGGCGCGGCGTTCGCCGGCGGGCTGGAGATCGCGCTCTGCGCCGACTTCATCTACGCCGCCGAGCATGCGCGGTTTGCGCTGACGGAAGTGACGTTGGGAATCATGCCCGGCGCGGGCGGCACGCAGAACCTGCCGCGCGCGGTCGGCGCCCGGCGAGCCAAGGAGATCATGCTGACGGGCAAGCCGTTTACCGTAGAGCAGGCGTTCGAGTGGAACATGGTCAATCGTGTTTGCAAGGCGGAGGCGTTGTTGCGGGAGGCATTGGATACCGCCGCAACCATCTGCGCCAATGCGCCGATCTCCACCCGCCAGATCAAGCAGGCGGTGAATTGCGGGCTGAACATGGACCTTGCCAGCGGCATGATGTTCGAGATCGAGGCCTATAACCGCATGGTCCCGACCGAGGACCGGCGCGAGGGCATTCGTTCGTTCAACGAGAAGCGCAAACCCAACTTCCACGGCCGCTGACCGCGTGATCCTGCGCACCCCTCGGCTGCTGCTCCGCCCCTGGACGGAAGCGGACCTCGAACCGTTTGCCGCGCTGAACGCCGATCGCTGCGTCATGCGCCATTTCCCCAAGACCCTCACGCGCGCGGAAAGTGACGCGCAGGCCGAACGCATCCGCGATGCCATCACGGAGCGCGGCTTTGGGTTTTGGGCGCTGGAATGTCCCGGCACGGCGCCGTTCATCGGCTTCACCGGACTTTCCGAGCCGTCGTTTGACGCAGCATTCACACCTTGCGTGGAAATCGGCTGGCGCCTCGCCCGCGCGTACTGGGGTAACGGCTACGCCACCGAGGCCGCTCGCGCAGCCCTGACTTATGCCTTCGCGACGCTTCATTTGCCGGAGGTCGTCGCCTTCACCGCCCGCACCAATACACGCTCCATTGCAGTGATGCGTCGCATCGGCATGACCACGAACCCGTCCGACGACTTCCTCCACCCCGCCCTGCCCGAACACCACCCGGTGCGCCCGCACGTGCTGTTCCGCATCACCGCCGCACAGCACACGCGGCAAACTTGCAACACCTGACAGGCACTCTTCGAACCACCCGAACTCGGGGCCGGCCGACCGCGTTATAGTCCCCGCACCTCCTCCGTCGCCGAAGCCGCCCCGATGAACGATCACGTCTCTCTCAGGCTTCAGCTCCCGGATTCGCTCAGCGGGCCGCTCTCCCTGCTGGCCGAGCTTGCTGTCCCGCCGTTCCCACCGTCGTGCAGGACCTGGTGGATAACCCGATCCGTGCGTTGGAGACGGACTTCAAGGGATGGCGCAACCTCGACAATCCCGAGGATCAGTCGGAACTCGCGCGGGATATCGCCGCCATCGCCAACACCGGCGGAGGTCACGTTGTCTTCGGCTTCAACGAAGACTCGCTCGCGCCGATCGACACGCATCCCTTCGTGACAAATTGCAGCGCGGAGACGTCACGCACATCGTTGCATCCTTTCTTGATCCTCCACCGGCGACAGATGTCAGCACCGTGCGATCGCTGCGGGGCGATCTTCATCCCGTCATCCGCATCGCCGCCCATGGCCCCGTGCCGGTCTGTGCCAAACGTGCCGGAGCGATGATCGACAAGGGCGCGGTCTATATCCGGCGCTATCGCCCGCGGCGGGATCTTCAGTGTCCGCGGGCCGAGACGGCGCGGGCGGAAACCGCGCAGGACTGGGCGGCGCTGATCCGTCGGTGCACCCGCTTCGATCGCGAAGCCCTGCTGTCGCAGATCGAGGCATTGATTGCGCAGCAGCCTGCGCCGGCCGATCTGCGCCAGGTGCTGCTGGCGTGGCACACCGCTGCTCGCCAGGCCTTCCTTGCTCTCGCCACGCCCAGCCCACATGCCGCGCGCATCAGCCTCAGCCATCATGCGTTCAGCTATCTGATCGCCCCGCAAACCCACGTGCTGGAGCCGGCGCAACTGCCGGAGTTCCTGCGCCGCTGCGCCTTCGACGCACAGACCCGTTTCGGCCGCGGCCCGCGGCTGTTTGAACCGCCCTACCGCGCCGGCGCACGCCCACGCTTCGTCGCTGATCCAGCCTGCGGTGATCCGGATTCCGACTTCCTGGAGACCGCCTGGCTGCGCGCCCACCCGGCACCGGACAATGCCGATTTCTGGCGCGTCTCCCCGCGCGGACTGGCCGCGCTGGTGCGCGACTATGCCGAGGACCGGCCGGATGCCGCCGCCCCCGAACGGTGCGAAATCTGGCTCAGTCCCGTCGCTCTGGCACGCGATCTGGCGGAACTGCTGTTTCATGCACGCGCCCTGTCGCGCTTCTTCCCCGCGCCGGCCCGCGTGCTGGTGCGCTGCGACTGGTGGGGCCTCGCCGGACGCAGATTGGCGGACCGGCTCCCGCCACGCCGCCCACGCCGCCTGCCATCGGCGATCATCGCTCCGCCTGGCTGGATTTCGACCTCGCCGGGTTCCCGCATCATTGGCCCGCGGCGGTCGCCCGGCTCATGGCCCCGGTGGTTCGCGCCTTCGACCCGGAACTCATGCTCGATGCCGAGTGGGTACGCGCGCAGCTATAGCAACCGGCGCTCCCGGAACCGCCGCTCCATCCTTTGTTGTGCCTCGGCTGATCCGTCGTGGAACGTGCCGAACCAGCGGTCCAGCGGGATCACCCCGTCGGCGTAGTTGCATTCGTAGTGCTTGTGGTGAAGGTAGTGCGCGTAGGAGTGCGTCTCCACGGCGTGCGCGTCGCCAATCACCAGCTTACCGAACCCCACATGGCCGGGCGCCGGCGACAGGCCCGTATGGACCAGGTTGAAGACGGCGTGCAGCGGATGGGATGGCACGATCCAGTGGATCAGCACGCAGGAGAAATACAGCACATGCTCCACCGGGTGCATCGCCAGCCCCGACCATGGACCCGGATTGGCGTTCTTGTGGTGCAGCCGATGCGCGAGCCAGATGCCGCCGGCCGGGCGGGCCAGGCGAACACCGGCGGGTACTGGACCGGTTGCGCCGGCTGCCAGTCGCCGCGCCGCGTGCGCGTGCCATAGAGCGTGTCATCCATGCGCGTCACCCACCTCCTCCTCGATCGCCGCGAAAAGGCGCGCGGGAAAATAGGGCGGAATCCCCTCCCCGATCACCACGATGCGCGTCTGCCGATCCCCGCCGGGCCACTGGTCCAGCCACTCCACCTCGGCGATGCTGTGGCGGACTGCGTGGATCACCGCCGGCCGATCCGGCTCCTCGCGCAGGCACGCAAGTCCCTTGACCCGCAGCAGACGTTCGCCCGCATGCTCGGCCAGCGCCTCCAGCCACAGCGCCAGAGCCAGTGCCGGCACCGGAACGTCGCGCAGCACGACCATGCTGCCGAGGCCGCTCGGCGTGCCGCACGGGCATCGCGGCCTGCGGCATCGATGCCGGCACGTGCCTCGGGGCGAACAGCAGCGCGCCCACATCGTCCGGCGGATGGTCGATGACAGGCGCTGCGGGATTGATCGCGCGGACGGCGTCCATCAGGATCGGCCGGCGGAACAGCGAGATCGGTTTTCGTGAACAACAGCCGGTCCGCCAAAGCGACCTGACGGCGTGCCTCGGGCTGGCGCGCCAGCGTGACTGCGCCGTGCACCGCATCGACCAAGGTGACGACGTTGCGCCAGGGCGTGTCTCTCCGCCACCGCGGGATCGCCGATCACGGCGCGCATCAAGCCGCTCGGTTCGGCCAGGCCGGATGTTTCCACGAGCACGCGATCGTATCGGCCCTGGCGCATCAGCCCGCTTAGAGTCGCCGCGAGGTCGCTCTGCATGGCGCAGCACAGACAGCCCGTGGTCAGCGTCACCGCCGTTTCATCGCCGCTCGCCACCAGCGCGTGATCCAGCCCGATCTCCCCGAACTCGTTCACGATCACCGCGGTGCCGGCGAAGGCCGGGTCGGCCAGCAGCCGCCGGATCAGCGTGGTCTTGCCGCTGCCGAGAAACCCGGTGACGATGCTGACCGGAATCAACGGAACCAGCCCTGATGGACGCGATGACCGACGCCCAACTGATCCAAGACGAGCCGACGCTGGAGGCGATCTATGGCGCCCCGTCCGAACCCGCCGTGATGAAAGAGATCGACTACCTCCATCCGCACTACCGCGCCTTTGTCGAAAACGCGCCGTTCGTCGCCATCGCCACCTCCGGCCCCGGTGGCATGGACGTCTCCCCTCGCGGCGACCCGGCGGGGTTCATCGTCGTGGAGGACGAGAAAACCCTTCTGATCCCCGACCGCCGCGGCAATAACCGCACCGACACACTGCATAACCTGCTCCATGACGACCGGATCGCGCTGTTGTTTCTGGTTCCCGGCATCGGCGAGACCCTGCGTGTCAACGGCCGCGCCGAGATCTCCATAGACCCCGCCCTGCTTGAACGCTTTCCGGCCCAAGGCAAGCTGCCGCGTGCCGTTCTGATCGTGCATGTGGAAACCGTGTACTTCCAGTGCGGCAAGGCGATCATCCGCTCCGACCTGTGGAACCCGGACAAGCGCCTGCCGCGCTCGGCGCTGCCCAGCACCGGCACGATTCTGAAAGACGTGAGCGCCGGGCGGACGGGCGGCGAAGAATACGACCGCGCCTATCCCGAGCGGCTCAAGCAGACGCTCTATTGAAGGGACTGTTCGATCACCCGGAGCATCCGGTCCAGGTCGTGCGGGCGGGACAGCCGGTGATCTCCGTCTTTCACCAGCATCACTTCCACATCGGCACTTTCCACGGCCGCGGCGGTTTTTAGTGCGGTCTCCCACGGTACGTCGGCGTCGCGCTGCCCGTGCAGCAGCCGGACCGGGCAGTGCACCGCGATCGGGCGGTCCAGGAGCAGGTGCTGCCGGCCGTCTTCAATCAGAAGGCGGGTGATCGGATAGGGGCCGCCGTACTCGCTCGGCACGTCCACCACGCCGTCCCGCAGCAACGCAGCCTTCTGCGCCGGGGTGAACGCGTCCCACATCAGGCGTTCGGTGAAATCCGGCGCCGCCGCGATCCCGACCAGCGCAGCGACCCGGTCCGCCCGAGCCTGCGCCGCCAGCAGCGCGATCCAGCCACCCATGGAGGAGCCGACCAGCACGACCGGTCCCTCGGTCAGCCGGTCGATCGCGCACAGCGCGTCGCGCTTCCAGGCGCCGATCGAGCCGTCCTCGAACGCACCGCCGCTGGCCCCATGGCCGGAATAGTCGAAGCGCAGCATCGCCTGGCCGTGCGCCTCGCAGAAGCCGGCCAGGGCGGTTGCCTTGTCGCCGGTCATGTCGCTGCGGAACCCGGTCAGGAACACCACGGTCGGCGACCGCCCCGGCAGCCTGGCCCAGGCCAGTTCTATCCCGTCGCCCCGATCCAGCCGCCCATGCTCCGTCATGCGGTCTCTCTATGCCGCGCCGCGGGCCAGGGCTACACGCCCCCATGCCGGCTGTCCTGCAAGTGCTGCCGCGGCTGATCACCGGCGGTGTGGAGCGCAGCACGATCGAGATCACCGAGGCGTTGACGGAAGCCGGATGGACCGCCCTGGTCGCCTCGGAAGGCGGTCCGCTGGTCCGCGCGATCGAGCAGGCGGGGGGGCGGCATGTGGTGCTGCCGTTGAACCGCAAGGACCCGGCGGCGCTGTGGCGCAACGCTGCCGCGCTCGCGCGGCTGATCCGCGATGAGCATGTGGACCTGGTGCACGCCCGGTCGCGTGCTCCTGCGTGGTCCGCCTGGTGGGCCGCGCGTCGCACGGGACGGCCGTTCGTCACCACGTACCACGGCGCATATGGCGAGAACCTGCCGCTGAAGCGGCACTACAATGCGGTGATGGCCAAGGGTGAGCGGGTCATCGTGGCCAGCCGGTTCATGGCCGAGCTGGTGGCGGCGCGGCATGGCGTCGGCCCTGACCGGCTGCGTCTGATCCCGCGCGGCGTCGATCCTGCTGTGTTCGATCCCGCAGCCGTGGGGGTGGATCGACCGGCAGCGCTTCGAACCGCCTGGTCCGTCCCGCCCGGGGATCCGATCATTCTGCTTCCCGGCCGAATCACCGGATGGAAGGGACACGGTGTGCTGCTGCGGGCGGCGGCCACGATGCGGCATCGCGATGCGATCCTGGTGTTCGCCGGGGCGTCGCAGGGCAGCGCGCGGGTCCGGGCGCTGCGCGCCGAGGCAAGCAGGCTGGGAGTCGGTCTGAGCCTGCCGGGAGATTGCGCCGACATGCCTGCGGCACTCGCCCTGGCCGACGTGGTGGTGCACGCATCCACCCAGCCGGAAGCGTTCGGCCGGGTGGTGATCGAGGCCCAGGCCATGGCGCGGCCGGTCATCGCCTCCGACCTCGGCGGCCCGGTCGAGACGGTGGAGCATGGGGTCACGGGCTGGCGAACGCCGCCGGGTGATGCAGCGGCGCTCGCGACCATGCTGGACCAGGTGCTGGACATGGAGCCTGCTGCCCGGGCGGCGATCGGCGCGGCTGCGCGCGCCGCCGTGCTGGCGGGATTTACCACGCGCGCGATGCAGCGGGCCACGCTGGCGGTGTATCAGGAAGTGCTGAACGCATGATGCCGCCGTGGTTCCACGTTCTTTCGATCGCCTGGCTGTTGCTCGGCGCCGCCTGCGCCCTGTTCATCGCGGCGGATGAATGGCGTCACCCCCGACGCATGGCGATCATGAACGTGGTCTGGCCGGTGACAGCGCTGTTCGGCACGGGGTGGACGTGTGGCAGTACGCTCATTCACGGCCGAAGCACGGTGGACCGGGAGCCGCCCTTCTTCATGGCGGTGGCCAACGCACCCTGCACTGCGGTGCCGGCTGCACCCTGGGCGATATCTGCGCCGAGTGGCTGGTCTTTGCGTTTCCCGCCATCCTGGCTGCGTTCGGCTGGTGTGCGGTTTCGTCACGGCCTATCCGGTGAACTGCTGCGCATCGGCATCAAGGAGCCGATGTAAATCCAACCCCGTCACGGAGTCCCGCATGAAACCTGAAATCCGCCGGCTTTTCCTCCGACCGTCTCGCCCGGCTCGACCGGGTCATGGCGAGCCGCTACGTCGAAACCGGGCGCCTGCCCGGCACTCTGACCTTGATCTGGCGCCGCGGCACGCTGGTCCACACGGGCATGGCCGGCCACATGGACCTCGAGCGGGGCCGCCCGATGCAGGAGGACGCGATCGTCCGCATCTACTCCATGTCCAAGCCCATCACCGCCGTCGCGCTGATGATGCTGGCCGAGGAAGGCCTGATCGGGCTGGACGACGACGTTGCGACCCACATCCCCGAGTTGAAGAACCTTGGTGTCTATGCCACGTGCATGCCCAGCCTGATCCCGACTGCCACACCGGCGTACCTCACCACGCCGCCCTTGCGGCCAATGAAGGTGATCGATCTCGCCACTCACACTGCCGGCCTGACATACGGGTTCATGAACCGCACAACGGTGGACCGTGCCTATCGCGATCTCGGCGTGGCCGATTTCGCCACCGAGGGCGGGCTCGATGCGATGATCGCCCAGCTTGCCGCATTGCCGCTTGAATTTTCGCCTGGCACCGCCTGGAACTACTCGGTCTCCATCGATGTGCTCGGCTACCTCGTGCAGAAACTCAGCGGCATGTCCTTCGGCGCGTTCCTGCGCACCCGCCTGTTCGAACCGCTCGGGATGACCGACACGGCCTTCTACTGCCCGCCGGAGAAGCAGGACCGGCTGGCGGCCTGCTATATGCCGAAGCAGGGCGGGGGATTGATGGTGCAGGACCCGCCGAACAGTTCCCGTTTTGCGGCGCCGCCCGCTCTGGAATCGGGCGGCGGCGGCCTGGTCTCCACCGCACACGATTACCTGCGCTTCTGCCGCATGATGCTGAACGGCGGCGCGCTGGACGGCGTGCAGATCCTCAGCCCCAAGACCGTCGCGATGTTCAGCATGAACTTCCTGCCCGGCAACAAGGACCTGGCCAGCCTCGCGCCGCCCGGCCTGTTCAGCGAGGCGGGCTATGCCGGTATCGGCTTCTCGCTCGGCTGCGGCGTGACGATGGATATGACGCGCACCCGCCTGCCCGGCTCGGCCGGTGAGTATTTCTGGGGTGGCGCCGCGTCCACGGCCTTCTGGATCGACCCCAAGGAGGACCTGGCGGTGGTGTTCATGACGCAGGTCCTGGGCAGCGATGCGCGGCTGACTTTACGGCGCGACCTCCGCACGCTGGTGTATTCGGCGATGACGGAATCGCTAACGAAGTAGAAGGGAAAGGCAGCCGAGAAAGAAAAACCGGCCGGGATTGGCCCGGCCGGTTTTTGAAGGAGAGAACGCATGCACTACCATGCCGATCTCCTGCTGCCGTTTGTGGTGGTTTTGACCGTCAAAGTCAAGATCGTCGTCAAGCGGCGGTAGGACATGGGCCGGTCCGGCACATCCGAACTGGCCCTGTCCTGAGCAGGGTTGCGGGACGCGACGCACACCGCCATAGACACAACTCCGCAACTGAAAAGCCTGATCATGCCCGCTATCACCTTGCCCGACGGATCCGTGCGCCGCTTCGACGGGCCGGTTGCGGGCACCACCGTGGCCGAGGCCATCGGCCCCGGGCTGGCCCGCGCCGCACTGGCCATGGTGCTGGACGGCAAGCTGGTCGATCTCGCGACCGAAATCGATCACGATGCCTCCGTCCGTTTCATCACCCGCAAGGACCCCGAAGCGCTGGAGCTGATCCGGCATGACGCGGCCCATGTCCTGGCCGAGGCGGTGCAGTCCCTTATCCCGGCACACAGGTCACCATCGGCCCGCCGATCGACAACGGCTTCTACTACGATTTCGCCCGCAACCAGCCCTTCACGCCGGAAGACTTCCCCGCCATCGAGGCGAAGATGCGGGAGATCATCGCCCGCGCCGCGCCGTTCCGCCGCAGCGTGATGGACCGCGATGAGGCGATCGAGTTCTTCAAGAACAAGGGCGAGAAATACAAGGCGGAGATCATTCAGGACCTGCCGCGGTCCGAAACCATCAGCCTCTACTCTCAGGGCGACTGGATCGATCTCTGCCGCGGTCCGCACATGCGCAACACGGCCGATGTCGGAACCGCCTTCAGGCTGATGAAGGTGGCCGGCGCCTATTGGCGCGGGGACCATCGCAACGCCATGCTCAGCCGCATCTACGGCACAGCATGGCGCGATCAGAAGGAGCTGGACGCCTATCTTCACCAGTTGGAAGAGGCGGAGCGCCGCGATCACCGCCGCATCGCCAAGGAAATGGACCTGTTCCATCTCCAGGAAGAGGCGGCGGGCAGCGTCTTCTGGCACCCCAACGGATGGCGTCTGTATCAGCGGGCCGAGCAGTACATGCGCCGCCGGCTCGACGCCGCCGGCTACCAGGAAGTCCGTACCCCCCAGCTTCTCGACCGCTCGTTCTGGGAGGCCTCCGGCCACTGGGACAAGTTCCGCGAGCACATGTTCATCGCCGAAGTGGAGGACGAGAAGAAGGTCCTCGCCCTCAAGCCGATGAGCTGCCCCTGCCATGTACAGATTTTTCGTCAGGGCATCCGTTCCTATCGCGAATTGCCTCTGCGGCTCGCGGAATTCGGCTCCTGCCATCGCTACGAACCGTCGGGGGCGCTGCACGGCATCCTGCGGGTGCGCGCTTTCACCCAGGACGACGCCCACATCTTCTGCACCGAGGCGCAGATCGCCCCCGAAACCGTCCGTTTCGTCGAGCTTCTGTCGTCCATCTATCGCGATTTCGGCTTCCCGGATTTCCGCGTGAAGTTCTCCGACCGCCCGCCCGTCCGCGCCGGCTCCGACGAGGTCTGGGACCGGGCAGAGACCGCGCTCAAGGAGGCCTGCGTCACCGCCGGGGTGGACTATACGCTCAACCCCGGCGAAGGCGCCTTCTACGGCCCCAAGCTCGAATTCGTCCTGCGCGATGCCATCGGGCGCGATTGGCAGTGCGGCACCTTGCAGGTCGATTTCGTCATGCCCGACCGGCTCGATGCCGAATACGTCGCCGAAGACGGCACCCGCCGCCGGCCGGTGATGCTGCACCGCGCCATCCTCGGCAGCTTCGAGCGCTTCCTCGGCATGCTGATCGAGCAATATGCCGGACGGTTTCCGCTGTGGCTCGCCCCGGTTCAGGTGGTCGTGGCCACGATCGTCACCGATGCCAACGGATACGCCGAAGAAGCTGCCGCGGCCTTCGCCGATGCGGGGCTTTATGTCGAAACCGATCTCTCGGCACAGAAGATCAACGCGAAAGTGCGGCAGCATGCCCTGACCCATGTGCCGGTTCTTGCCGTGATAGGCCGCCGGGAAGCCGAAAACCGCTCCGTCGCCCTCCGCCGCCTCGGCTCCGATGCCCAGGAGGTGCTTCCGCTCGATCATGCCGCCCGGATGCTTGCAGCCGAGGCCACCCCTCCCGATCTCAGGCGTTCGGCCAGCGTCCGGCGTGACGCCGCTTGATTATGCGGCTGCGGATCGGTCACACTTGTTTCGCCGAAGCTGGCACGAGCATGTCAACAGCAACAGGAGATAGACCATAGCAAGAGGTCCTTTGTCCGCCCCGCCCACGCGCGACGGGCCACGTGTGAATGAGGAGATCCGGGCGCCGCAGGTGCGGCTGATCGATCAGGAAGGCGAAATGCAGGGGGTGATGACCGCGCGGGACGCGCAGGCCCGCGCCTACGGCGTCGGCCTCGACCTGGTGGAGATCAGTCCCAACGCCGACCCGCCGGTGGTGAAAATCCTCGACTACGGCAAGTTCAAATACGAACAGCAAAAAAAGAAGAACGAAGCCAAGAAGCGGCAGAAAGTGATCGAGATCAAGGAGATCAAGGTCCGGCCGAACATCGACGAAAACGACTATCAGGTGAAGATGCGCGCCATGAAGTCCTTCATCGAGGAGGGCGACAAGGTGAAGGTCACCCTCCGCTTCCGCGGCCGGGAAATGGCCCATCAGGAGATCGGGGTCCGCGTGCTGGAGCGCATTCGCAGCGAACTCGACGGCATGACCAAGGTCGAGCAGATGCCACGGATGGAAAACCGGCAGATGGTGATGGTGCTCAGCCCGCGCTGAGCCCGGCTGATGGAGCGGGTGAAGGGAATCGAACCCTCGTATGCAGCTTGGGAAGCTGCCGTTCTACCATTGAACTACACCCGCGATCAGGCTCCTTCATACCCGCGCTGAACCGTCCGGTCCAGGCGCTTTACGGAACAACGGCCCGAGCCTAAACCGGCGCGGTCCGGCCGGATGGGGCGTCGCCAAGCGGTAAGGCAACGGATTTTGATTCCGTCATGCGGAGGTTCGAATCCTCCCGCCCCAGCCACGCAGCTTTGGTCTTCTTGTCCATGCTCAGCCCGCCGCGCGGGTGCCGCGATCATGGCATCGTAGGTCGATAGCCCATACCGCTCCGCGAGGGCCAGGCCCGTGTCATGGGTTTCCAGGGTCAGCTTGTGGACCGTCAGCACGCCGCGCAGCAGACCCAGGAACGCGCGGAGATCCGCCCATGACATCCGCATTTTGCGCCGCGCCACGGTGGTGATCTCGTTGAGGACCTGGATGCTGATTGCTACCAATGAAACTACCGGGCATTCGCCTCGTCTCGGTCGAATTTGAAATCAGCAGGCAGTCGGCCACGGAAGGCGCGGAGACGCTTGAGCAATTCCTTTCGCCCGGGTTTGCGGGCTACGCCGAGCTGCCGGGCGTCAAGCGCCTCGACAACAGATGCAGGAAGGCGAACAGCAAGGCTGTTGCCCCATTTGGCAACCTGCATACGACCCTCCATGGGCATACGGACGCCAATGTATATCATGCAACCGTTTGTCAAGACGGCACGGAACCTTGGCGTCCACGGAAGCTTGCGCAACAGTCCCTGCCGTCGCAGCGGTGGGCAGCCCCCGCCTGCCCATTCAGAGGACCAGCGATGACCACCATCTCCCACCGCCTCAGCACTGCCCTCGCGGGCATTTCCGGCATCCTCGTCACCCCGTTCGACTCCTCGGATCACCCCGCCCCCGCACGCCTCGAGCCGATCATCGCCCGCTGCGCGCAAGCCGGCGTGGATGCCCTCACGGTGAACGGCAACACCAGCGAGTTCTACAGCCTCTCCTTCGCCGAAGCCGAGCGGATGCAGGCCGAGGTCCCGGGCCTGATCGCCGGCCGCGCCGTGGTTATCGCCGGGGTCGGCCGCAGCGTGCTCGAAGCCGTGCGCCTCGCGTCTCGCGCCAGGAACGACGGCGCCCATGCAGTCATGGTGCACCAGCCGCCTGATCCCCTCGCCGCCCCGCGCGGCGTGATGGAATACGTCCGCCGCGTGGCCGACGCGGCCGCACTTCCCGTCATGCTCTATCTCCGCAACGACGCGATCGGCCTGACCACGATCGAGGCACTCTGCCGCCTGCCCGGCGTCGTCGGGGTGAAATGGGCTACCCCGAACATCATGACGCTCGCCGAAGCGATCCGCCGAGCCGCACCGGAGTCTCCACTTCGTCTGCGGCCTCGCGGAGCCCTGGGCACCGCCCATGACCGCCGTGGGCGCGCGCGGCTTCACCTCCGGCCTGATCAATATCGCGCCCGCGCGGTCGGTGGCTGTCCGCGATGCGCTTGCTGCCGGCGATTATGCCCGCGCCAACGCCGAGATCGCCGCCATCGAGGCGTTCGAGGCACTCCGACGGGAGGAGAGCAACGGAGCCAACGTCTCGGTGGTCAAGACCGCCCTCAGCCTCATGGGCCTCGACATGGGGCACGCCCGGCCGCCCGCCGCGTGGCCGCTGACACCGGCCGCCGCCGCCACTCTCCGCGATCTCCTCGGCACCTGGAACGCCCTGTGACCGCGGCAACCATCACCGCGCTCCGCACCATCCGCATCACGGAGCGCCCCAATCTCTTCTGGCTGGAAATCGAAACCAGCGAAGGCCTGACCGGCCTCGGCGAGGCGTTCCGCGGCACCCAGGCCGTCGAGGCCGTGCTGCACGAGCAGATCGCCCCATATCTGCTTGGCCAGGATGCCCGCCGCATCGAAGCCATCTCCCGCCACCTGCTCACCCCCTATATCGGCTTCGGCTCCTCCAGTGCGGAAATCCGCGCCGCCAGCGCGGTCGATCTCGCGCTCTGGGATCTCGCCGGGCAGCGTCACGGCATCCCAATCCACGAAGCGCTCGGCGGCGCGTCGCGCACCGAGATCCGCGCCTACAACACCTGCGCTGGTTACGATTACAACAGCCGCGGCGTCGGCCGGCGCGAGATCGTGTCGGACGACACCACCGCCGGCCCCTACGATGACCAGGTCGCCTTCATGCGCGACGCCGGCGCCCTCGCCGAAAGCCTGCTCTCCGAAGGCTACACCGCAATGAAAATCTGGCCCTTCGATCCGCTTGCCGCGAAAACCGGCGGTCAGGCCATTACGCTCGAAGATCTCCGCAAAGGCACCGAACCCTTCGCCAAAATCCGCGACGCCGTCGGCCATCGCATCGAAATCATGGCCGAGCTGCACAGCGTCTGGTCCGCACCCGCCGCCGCCCGCATCTGCCAGGCGCTGGAAGAATTCGATGTCTTCTGGGCCGAAGACCCCATCGCCAAGATGAATGATGTCGCCGCACTTGCGGATCTCCGCCGGCGCACCCGCACACCAATCTGCGCCAGCGAAACGCTGGGCGGAAAAGTTGCCTTCCGCGACCTTCTCGCCGCCGGCGCCGTCGATATCGTGATGCTCGATTTAAGCTGGTGCGGCGGCCTCACCGAGGCCCGCAAGATCGCCGCGCTTGCAGAATCCTACGCCAAACCCATCGCACCCCACGACTGCACCGGCCCGGTCGCGCTGATGGCCGGCCTGCACCTTGCTCTGCACGCTCCGACAGCGATCTTCCAGGAAGTCGTCCGCGCCACCCTGTCCACGTGGTATCGCGACCTGGTCACCGACCTTCCTGTTATCACATCCGGCTTGGTGCATGCCCCGACCGCACCCGGCCTCGGCACCGCCCTGAAGCCCGAGGTGAAAACCCGCCCCGATGCCATCGTCAGGGAAGCGCGCTGATCGCCGTTCGTGCTAGAATCGGTTCGCCCGATACGGGGTGGGATCGATCTCCGGCGTGTTCCCCGTCATCAGCGCGGCCAGCAGCTTGCCGCTCGGCGGCCCGCCCGTCATCCCGAAATGCCCGTGGCCGAACGCGAGAAACAACCCGGATCGGCCCGGAGCCGGCCCAAGCACAGGCAGGCTGTCCGGCGTCGAAGGACGGAACCCCATCCAGTAGCGCGGCGGACCATGCTCCAGGTCGGGGAACAGCCGTTTCGCATGCTGAACCAGGATCGCCGCGCGCCGTTCGTCGGGCGGCGCGTCAAGTCCTGCGATCTCCACCGTGCCCGCGGCCCGCAGGCCATGCTCCATCGGGGTCACACCGAAACCGCGGCTCTTGTTGCTGATCGGCATGGGCGGGGAGATGTTCGCTGCCGGCAGCATGGCGTGATAGCCGCGTTCGGTCTCCAGCGCGACGCGAATGCCCAGCGGCGCGATCAGCGTGCCCGACCATGCGCCCGCCGCCACCACCACCCGCGGCGCCCGGCGGTTCGCGACATTGGTCATGACCATGTAGCCGTCCGCCCCATCCTGCGGCACGAGCTTCATCGCGCGTTCCCCGATGATGCGCCCGCCCTCGCTCAGGAAGCGCTCGGCCAGCGTGGTGACGATGCGCTGGGGATTCACCGTGTACCCGTTCCCGGCACCAGCAGGCCATGGCGGATGTCGCGGTTGATGCCGGGAAACATCTGGCGAAGCTCGTCCGCTCCAAGCCTCTCGGCACGGATGCCGTGCCGGTCGCGAATCCGCTGCTCCAGCGCCACCGCCTCGGCGTTCGGCTCGCCCTCCCAGATCTGCACCGCGCCCACCGGCCGCACCAGGTCGTGGTAGCTCGCAGCGCCGATCAGTTCCTGCCAGCAGGCGAACGTGTTGCGGTGAAGCGCGCGCATGGCGTCGGAAATCTCCAGCACGCGATGCGGCCGGCCGGCCATCACCCAGCGCGCCAGCCAGGGCGTCGCCTGCGCCAGCCGTGCGGGACGTATCACGAGCGGCCCGAGCGGATCAGACAGCCAGCGCGGCACCTGCTGGACCATGCCGGGCATGGCGATCGGCGCCGCGGTATCCGGGCTCAGCATGCCGGCATTGCCGAACGAGGCGCCGCCCGCCGGCCCCAGCGGATCGATCACCGCCACCGTCTGCCCCGCCATCTGCAGATAGAGCGCGGTCGAAAGGCCAGCAACGCCGGCACCGATAACGAGCGTGTCGGGATTTGTCTCGGACATGGCCCGCAGCCTACACCTCCGCATCCGCGCGGATCAGATCGGCCGCCTTCTCCGCGATCATGATCGTCGCCGCATTCGTGTTGCCGGACACCAGCGTCGGCATCACCGACGCATCCACGACCCGAAGCGCCCCAACCCCGTGCACCCTCAGCCGCGGATCAACGACCGAAGCGTCATCCTGTCCCATGCGGCACGTCCCGACCGGGTGGAAGCCCGTGGCGGCAGTATCGCGGATCGCGCCGAGCAGATCAGCGTCACTGTCCGCACCGGGGCCGGGAAGACGCTCGGCGGCGATCAGCGACGCCAGTGAATGCGTGGCGGCAAGACGCCGGACCAATCGCGCGCCACCCAGCATCATCGCCCGGTCGTAATTGGTTGAAAGGTAATTGTAGGCAATCGCCGGCGGCGCGGCCGCCTCGCGCGATCTGATCCGCACATGCCCGCGGCTGGACGGCCGCATCGGATAGAACGCGACGGTGAAGCCCGAGAACGGGTGTGGCTTGGCACCTCGAGCGTCGGCGCTCACCGTGCTGAGGAAAAGCTGCATGTCGGGCGTTTGCGCATCCGGCATCACGCGGGTGATCAAGCCCGCGATCATCACGCCCACTGCCATCGGTCCGTCCCGGAACAGCGCGTAGCGCAGGCCGGTCCGCAGCTTGGCAATGGGATTGCGCAGCGCGTCGTTGGTCGTGATCGGCCGGGTGCACTGAAAGACGAAGCGCTGGGCCAGATGATCCTGCAGGTTCTCCCCCACGCCCGGGCAATCGCTGATGACGGGAATGCCGTTGGCCGAGAGCAGGTCAGCCGGGCCGATGCCCGAAAGCTGTAAAAGCTGCGGCGACTGAATGGCCCCGGCGCACAGCAAAACCTCCTTCGATGCATCCGCCTGCACGCTTCGTCCGTCCTTGCGATACTCGACGCCCGTGGCACGGCGATCCTGGAACAGAACCCGCTGCACCTGCGCGTCGGTGACGATCCGGAGATTCGGCCGGCGCCGCGCCGGTCGGAGATAGGCCCGAGCGGCGGAACATCGGAACCCGTTTCGGACGGTCAGTTGCAGATAGCCGGCACCTTCCTGGCTCGCACCGTTGAAATCCTCGGTCGTGGGAATGCCGAGTTCGCGCGCCGCGGCAATGAACGCGTCGCCGAGTTCATGCTGCGCCTTGATGTCACTGACTGAAAGCGGCCCGCCAGCTCCGTGAAAGGGGTTCGCGCCGCGCGAATTGGCCTCGGACTTGATGAAGTAGCGCAGCGCCTCCGCCCCGTTCCATCCGGTCGCACCCTGGCGTTCCCATTCATCGAAATCCTCGCGCTGACCGCGGATCTGGATCATGCCGTTGATCGCGCTGGATCCGCCCAGCGTGCGGCCGCGCGGCGTATAGATGCTCCGTCCGTTCAGATTGGGCTCCGGGTCGCTCTGGAATCCCCAGTTCAACACCGGGTGGAACATCGTCTTGCCGTAGCCGATCGGAATATGGATCCACGGGTTCCGGTCGGGTGGCCCGGCTTCCAGCAGCAGCACCTTGTTTGTCGGATGTTCAGACAGGCGGTTGGCCAGAACGCACCCGGCGGAACCTGCGCCGACGATGATGTAATCCCAGCTCATGCCGGGCAGGATTCCGGACGAACGTCGCGTGTGAAGGCGAAGTCGAGACGCGCGCCGTCCTTGGCAAACAGGTGAAACTTGCGCGCATTGAAGGAGACGTGGACCGCCTCCCCCTCCTGAAATCGTTGGGTCTGCGGAAGCCGTGCACGAATCAGTTGGTCTTCGAGCCGCAGATCGACAATCGTGGTCTCTCCCAGCAGTTCCGACAGCAGGACCTGCGCGGGCAGACCGTCAGCCCCGATCGAAACATCCAGCGGCCTTACGCCAAGCACCACCTCCTGCTCCGGCAACGCGATATCCATGGGAATTTCGAAGCGGCCGCCGGCGAGCGACAGCTTCGTGCCGGCCACGCGCGCGGGAAGCAGGTTCATCGGCGGGCTCCCAGAAACCCGGCGACCGCCACTGATGCGGGTGTGTTGAAGACATCTTCCGGGGAGCCGGTCTGAACGATCCGCCCGTCCATGAAGATGGCCATCCGATCGGACAGGCTCATGGCCTCCTCCTGATCGTGGGTCACATAGACCGTGGTGACATTCAGCGTGCGTTGCAACTGCTTCAGCTCCGCGCGGGTTTCCAGCCGGAGGCGTGCGTCGAGGTTGGACAACGGCTCATCGAGCAGGAACAGACGCGGCTCTCGCACGATGGCGCGCGCGAGGGCACAGCGCTGCTGCTGGCCGCCGCTGAGCTGGCCCGGTCGGCGATGGAGCAGGTGGCCGATGCGCACGCGGTCCGCTGCCATGCGCACCTTCTCGGCGATTTCGGCGCGTCGCATGCCCACCATGCGCAGGGGAAACGCGATGTTGTCGCCCACTGTCATGTGCGGATAGAGCGCATAGCTCTGAAACACCATGGCGACGTCGCGATCGCTGGCCGAGGAGAATGTCACGTCCTTGCCGTCGATTTCGACATTCCCGCCATCCACCCATTCCAGGCCGGCGATGATGCGCAGCGTGGTGGTTTTCCCCGAACCCGACGGTCCCAGGAGCGAGAAGAACTCGCCCGGGCGGATCTGCACCGTGGTGTCATGCAGCACGACGGTCTGCCCGAACCGCTTGACCACGTTGTTCAGCCGGACGGAGGCGCTGGCGATCATCTGCGTGTCGTTCCCTTGACGGCGCCCAGCGTCAGGCCCTTGACGATGTGCTTTTGCGCCAACATGCCGAGCAGGATCACCGGCGCCATGGCGACGAGCGCGCCGGCTGAAAGGCGGGCCCACTGGGTCTGTTCCAGCGAAATGAAGTTGAACATGGCAACCGTGATCGGTCGGACGTGGCGCCCGCCCAGGACCACGGCGAACAGGAATTCGTTCCATACATTCAGGGCAACGAAAACCACGGTAACGGCGATGCCGCCGCGCGCCTGCGGCAGGATCACGTGCCACAGCGCCTTCAGCCGGCTGGCGCGGTCGATATAGGCGGCTTCCTCCATCTCGCGCGGAATGTCCTCGAAGTAGGACACCAGCAGCCAGATCGCGAAGGGCAGAGCGAAGCAGATATAAACCGTAATCAGTCCCGGATAGGAATCCAGCAGACCAAGCCGGGTGAAGATCAGGAAATACGGGATGACCAGGCCGATCGGCGGCAGCATCTGCGTCGCGAGGATGTAGAACCCCATCGGGCGTCGCAGCGGAAGCTGCAGCCGGGCGAGCGAGTACGCCGCGGGTACCGCGAGCAGGATCGTGATCGAGGTGGCAAAGACGGTCAGAATGGCGCTGCTGAGCAGATTGGGAAGGATGCTGACCGAGCCCCCAAGGACGTCGGCATAGCTCTGCAACGTCGGATGGAACGCACTGATCGGCGGATAATTGAGAACGTCCTTTTCCGTCTTCAGTGATGTCACGCCGCCCCAGATCACCGGGAACACCCACATCAGCAAGAACACCGCCAGGACGATCGTGGCGAGCAGGGCACGGATTTGCTTCATGCGTCGCGGGCCCGCCGCAGGCGGAACAGGATGAAGGTGATGCCCAGTGTCATGACCAGCAGCGTGACGCCCAGCGCCGCTCCGTAGCCGATCTGCAATTGGTTGAACGACGTGCGATAGGCATAAAGGTTCAGGATGTCGGTGGCTGTACCAGGACCGCCGCCCGTGGCCGCGAAGATCGCGGCAAAGGCCGAAAGTGCCACGGTGATGCGCAGGATGATCACGATCATGATCGCCGGACGGAGCAGCGGCAGCGTGAGATACCAGAACCGCTTGATCGCGTTCGCCCGATCGATCCGCGCGGATTCGTAGATGTCCGCAGGCAGCGTGGCCAATGCGGCGAGGAATACCAGGAAGGCGAACGGCGTCCATTGCCAGGTGTGGATACCGATCACCGATATCAGCGCCAGGCTCGGGTCGCCGAGCCAGTTGTGTGACCCCAGGCCGAGGGTGAGCAGAAAATAATCGAACACGCCGAACGTCGGCGTAAGGATCAGAGTGCGGAAATACAGGCCGACAACCACGGGGGCCAGCACGATCGGCAGGATCGCGATCAGTCGCATGATCCATGCGCCGCGCTTCAATTCGCTGATGGCAACCGCCATCGCCAGGCCCAGCACAACCTGCAGCACGACGGTGGAGACCGTATAGATCACGGTCAGACGCAACGCATTCCAGAACTCGGAGTCCTGGGCCATATCGACCCAGTTCTCCACACCGTTGAAGCGGTTCATGAACGGCATCGCCGGATTGAGGCGATGCAGGCTGCTCCAGAACAGAAAGCAGACCGGCACGGTGGTGGTGATCAGCAGAAAGATCAGGCTGGGCGAGATCAGTGCCAACGCGAAGGCATGCTCGTTCCGCCGGGGCTGCACCGTGCCGGGTCGTGAGGAGAACATGGAAGCGCGGTTCGGGGTCAGCCGCGCATCACCTTGTCGATGCTCCGTTGCGCGTTGTTCAGCGCATCTTTCGGTGTTGCCTGCCCGACCAGGGCCTGCTGCACGGTGACCGACATGATCTCGCCGATCGCCGGCCATTCGGGTACGCGCGGTCGCCAGTCCGGATCGGTATCGTGTTCCATGCTGTCGATTGTCGCGGGCAGGAAATTCTTGCCGATGTGTTCCACCAGCGTGGCGTATTCCGGCGAATGAAGCAGCGACAGGCGGTCAACACCCAGGCGGGCCAGACCCTTGGGCGGCACGTGGATCGAGGTACGGGCCTGCGTCTCCCGGCTGGTTGACCATTGAATGAACAGCCAGGTGGCATCCCGTGTGCGTTTGGAAACGGCCGTGTTGATCCCAAGTCCCCAGTTCCAGATCGACGTCACGCGTCGCCCCGAGGGTCCCTTCGGCCAGCGGTCAAAGCCGATCTTGCCGATCACCTTGGAACAACTCGGATCGACGATCACCGGCATTTGCGTGGACCCATCGATGTAGGAGGCGAGAATGCCCTGCCCCATCGCATCCGCGATGTCCGGCCAGTTCCAGTTCTCCACCCCCTTGGGTGCGTATTTGCGATCGAGATTGATGTACCACTCGAGCGCGGCCTCGGCCTCCGGTCCGTTGACCTTCACCTTGCCGTTCGCATCGAACCACTTGCCGCCGAATTCACAGAAGATCGAAGGATAGATGTACATGTTCTGGCCCGGCCCGGGGAAACCGCGCAGCGCGGCGCCCCAGATGCGATTGGCCGGATCGGTCAGCGCGGCGGCGTTCTTCGTATAGTCATCGAGCGTCTGGGCCGGCGTCAGTCCGTGCTGTTCATAGAGGTCGGTGCGATAGACCTGGATAGTCGCCTCACCGTCGAACGGAATCCCGTAGAGCTGATCCTGGTAGCTGTTCGCCGTGCGCCACGCCGGGATGATGTCGTCGAAATCGTACCACTTCGGATCGGTCAGCTTGCTGTCGCCGACATAATCCATGATGGGCACCACCCATTTATTGGCGCCATAGAGCGGCCAGTACATCGGGTCGGTGAACGAGGTCGGATACGTGCCGGTCTTCGACTGCAGATCGAGCACCGTCTTGTTGCGGATCTGCCCGGGCGGAATCTGCTCGAACGTCACGCGAATGCCCGTCAGGTCCTGGAACTGCGGCGCCAGCGCCATCCACCCGGCGTAGAACGTGGTGGGAATGATCGCGACATTGACCGACTCTCCCTCGGCCTGTCGCCAGTTGATCTTGGCCTCCAGATAGGGCCCGAGAACGTCATCCGCGGCGCGCGCCGGATGGCGCAGGATCGCCGGAAGCGCCAGCGCGGCCGTCCCAAGCTTCAGAACGTTCCGCCGCCGTACACCGCCCCGGTCATGTGTCTGAGTCATCTCCATCCTCCCTGTGGTTGTTTGATTCCACGATACGCTCAGTCTGCAAAGCTCGACCGCAGGAGCGCCGCCCAGCGGCCGTCGAGCCTGGTGATCACCCAAAGCGAGCGGAACTCGCCCAGCATCGAGCCATCCTGCCGGTAGCGTGCGAACGTCACATCGAGATGGACTTTGCTCGCCGATGTGGCGATCGGCGTGCGCGAGAGCCAGGCGCTGTGATGCCAGCCCCGACCCGCGCGGGCCAGGAAGTCAGCGAAATAGCTGTCGGGTGTTTGCCAGACGCGCATGCCTCCGGCGGCCAGACGGTAATGCGGGAAGTGCAGCGTGGCGGCAAGGCCGGCCTGATCGCGCGCATTGAGCGCGTGCATGTGCCGGTCGAGCACCTCCAGCGCGGCGGCAACGAATTCGGAAGAGACAGGCTCGGTCATGACCACATCCGGCTTCAACTGATCAGATAGATCGGGCTGGACCACGCCTGATGCCCGTCGGATTGCGTCACGCGCACCCACACCGGCAGGTCCGCCGGCCCTGCGAACCGGACCGAATGCTCGAACGTGATGCGGGCAGGAAGCTGTTCCGGCAGCCGGCGCAGCGTGACCTGTCGCCCCAGGCCGCCAAACTCCAGCACCCGGCCGTCCTGCTGGATATCGCTTGCAGGAAACCGCCCGCCGCCAAGATGCGTCTCCAACTCGATCACTTCGGTGCTGCCATTCTCGAGCCACAGATCGATCCCCGCCATGTTGCCCGTGGTCACCGATGTCCATGCCAGTTCCCGGCCTGCAGTCTTCTCCTTCAGCGGATGCTCGGGGTTGAGGAAGTTCACCGCCTCGGCACGCTGAAACCTGCCTTGTTGCATGCGCAGCGACCCGCGCCACACCACCTCCCGTCCGCGACCGCGATACTCCGCGCCCTGACCACATGATCCGGATCCGTCTGCTCTCGGGCGGCGTGGCCGGCCGGACCGAGCGGACGAGTTCCTTGCCGTGGAACACGTCCACGCATTCCAGCGGCGCCGACCCGACGGCATCCACGCGCAGACACATCGTCTGGCCGTCAGGGCGGACAATGTCGCCCATCTGCGCGGTTGTCACAGACCGCGCACCGCAGGGGCCGAGACTCGGATCGTCGTCCTGCAATTCGACCGGGCCCGCGAAGTCGCCCGTCACGGACAGGAACAGCCGCGTGCCCGTCGTCCCGTAGTGGTGTCGGCGCCGCAGCGCCTCAAACAAGGCGGGCCGGCTCAGCTCCGGCATCAGGTAACACGTCAACCCGCCGATCGCACCGAAATGCGAGGCGCCCGGACGCGTTGCACCGGGCCGGCCCTTGTGGTCATCGCTGTGACACACCACGCCGACGCGAAGTCCCAGGTCGAACGCGTCGTGCAACAGCCATTCGAACGTGCCCCAGGTCGAATGCACCTCCACCGCGCGTTCCAGCCGCCCGTCATGGGCCACGTGCAGGTCGGCATAGCGGCCGCCAACATGCGCGATCACCACGGCATCTTCCCCGCGCAGCGCGGCAAACAGGTCGGCGGCGGTGTGGCAGTCGGTCCCCTGCATCCGAGACGAGGATGCTGGACGAACGATGAATCGGCCGGCCTTCCCGCGCGAAGAACACGTTGCGATCGCCGCCCATGCCGGTATTGCCCGACCATTCGTAGCCCGGCACCGCGACGAAGCGTCCGGGCTGGTCGTAGTCGCGCGTCAGATCATTCAGCCGGCGCCAGAACGCGTCGGTGATCTGGAAATCGTTCCCCTGATGGCCGACGATATCGACGAACGCGCGATCCCGCGCATAGGCGAAATAGTCCTCCACCGAGTTGGTGCCGATCGTCTCCTCGCTCTGGCCGTGCAGATCGCCCCAGAAGTGCCGCAGCGGTGCGGCTTCCACGACGCGCAGCGGATTCGCCGTCGCGACTACCTCGCCGGCGCTATCCTTCAGCACCAACGTCACGTCACCGGCTTGCATGACGCGCAGATTCTCGAAAACCACCGGCATGTGTCCCGGAGCCAGCATCACCCGCTCCGGCAGTCCGCTGATCGGCGCCGACGGACAAAGCGTCAGGTCCTGCTCGATCCGCTGCGTCGGATTGCCCCAGCGATCCTCCGCCACCAGAGCCAGGCGGAACGGCTCGCCCGTCACGGCCAAGGTCGGCCAGATCGCCTTGATGCGCGCGCTTTCGCCGGGAACCAGCGCGATCTTCGGTGACCGGGGCAGTTCGGTGAACTCATACGTGGCGAAGGCATCGACGCAGACCAGCAGTGTGAACCCCGGCTCACAGTTCGTTTGCAGTCTGAGTCCCGGGGAGCCCTGGCGCCGATCCCCGAACCGGACGGTGATCGTATCCCCAGCGCGTAGAAATCCCCGGTTGACCCGAATGAACAACGTGTTCGCCCACGGGCGGATATTCACGCGGTCGATCCGCGCCTCCAGCACCGCGCCGTTGCTCGCCTCGATGCTGGTGTAGTTTTCCGCCGCGGGATCGGAAAGCTGCGGCTTCGCCATGTCGGATGTGGTGCGCCAGGAGATCTTCAGATGGCCGCTATCGTCGACGCCGAACTTGCCCGCGGTGTAGGTCAGCGTGAATTCGGCGTGGCTGCCTGCCTCGAACGGGCCAGCCGGCGCGATGACCGCGCTTCCCATCTGTTCAGGCAGATACTGTGCAAACGGCACGCGACGATGCTCCTGCTTAATGGAGGCTCATTTGCGAGGGCAGATACAGGGTCATTTGCGGAATGAAATAGAGCAGGTAAACCATGCCGATCTCGATGGCGATGTATGGCAGGATGCTGAGCATCATTCGGGTCAGCGGAATTCCCGAAATCGATGAGACGGTCACCAGGTTGAGCCCCGCGGGCGGGTGGATCTGCGCGATCTCCTGGTTCACCGCGATCATCACGCCAAACTGCACCGGATTGAGCCCGATCGCGGTGGCGATCGGAAAGAAGATTGGGATCGTGAGGATGGTCAACGCGCCAGATTCCAGAAATGTCCCCAGAAGCAGGTCGGCGACCACGATGCCGGTGAACACCAGCAAGCCGCCGCCCGGGATGTGGCCGACCAGGTCAGCGATCCGCTGCGGCACTTGCAGGATGCCGCTGTAGCGCGCGAACACCGAACCGGTGCCGAAGATCATCAGCAGCATGGCCGAGGTCAGCGCACCGTTCAGTGCCGCCCGTGCCACCTTCTGAACCGATAACCGGCGGCGCAGAAAGCCCAGCACCAGAAGGTAGGCGACGGCGACCGCGCCGGTTTCCGTGGGCGTCACCACGCCGAAGTAGATCGATCCGATGATGAACAGCGGCAGCACGATCACCGGCAACGCCCGCCACAGCGCACTCCAGCGCTCCTCCCACGAGGAAGCAGGTGCCCGGGTCCGATGACCCGCCGCAAACATCACGTAACACGAAAACACGACCGCAAGCGTGATGCCCGGGATCACCGTGGCGATGAACAGGCTGCCGATCGAGGTCTGCGTCAGCACACCGTAAATGATCAGCGGCACGCTCGGTGGCAGCAGGATGCCCAGCGTTCCACCGGCCGCCACCATCGCCCCTCGGATCTGTTCCGGATAGCCCTCGCGCGCCAACGCAGGCAGCGCGATGAGGCCGATCGTCACCGCCGTGACGGGGCTGGAGCCGCAGATCGCCGCGAAGATGGCGCATGTCGCGATAACCGACACGCCAAGCCCGTTGGGAATCGATCCGACCCACACCTTCGCGAAGGCAAACAGCTCGTCCCCGACGTCCGATTCCTGCACCAGCATGGCGGCAAGGACGAACAGCGGAATGGTGACGAGTTCGAACGTGTTGAGGCTTTGCCAAAGGAACGAGGTAAAATCCACCATCGCCTGGTGCAGCCCGAACGTGAGCCACAGCCCGCCGACCGCCGCCACCCCGATGGAGATGAAGATCGGTACGCCGACGGCCATGAGCATGAACATGCCCACGACAACCAGGATGATTCCGACATCACCCGCGAGAAACATGAAACGCTTTCGCGGTCGGCGGCACCAGCAGATGCGCAATACCTTGCAGCGTGATCACGAGCCCGCCGATCGGGAACGCCATTTGCGGAATATATTGCGGTACCGCCAGCAGCGTGTCCGATTCAAGGCCCTGGGCAAAGTCCGTGAACACCTGCTGCACGCCGGCGACAAGCAGCACCAGGCCGAAGCAGACCTGCAAAATGGCCGACAGAATGGCGAGCGGCCTGACCAGCGCCGGAACCTTGTCCGGCAGAAGCGTTATCCGGAAATGGTGCCCCGAATGCAGCCCGTAGCCGCTGGCCGCGAAGGCCAGCAGGATGATCGCGTAACCGGTGGTTTCAAACACCCAGGTCGGCGGATCATGCAATTGATCCATGACGACCTCGTACAGCACCGGCAGCGGCAGCAGGAAGCCGATCAGCGCCGCCCCATAGCAGATGCAACGAGAGATCGTCGTGAGCCACCGAGCCACGGCAGCGGCCAATGGACCGGGATTGATCGCCGGAGCCGCAAGGGCAAGCCCGACACTGGGCTCAATGCTGGACATCGGCGACGAGCTTCACCAGGTCAGCCGGCAGACGCGCGCGCTGGGCGTCGGCCAGCGGCTGAAGCGCCGATTCGAATGCCTTGTATTCGGGGCTTCCAGGCTGAAGTGTGGTGACCGTCACACCGTGCTGGCGCATCTCGTCCAGTCCGTGCGCAAAGAACGCCCACAGCGCCTTGTTCGTCGTTTGCTCCGCCTCCGCGCCGGCCTGCAGCACGTCCTTCTGCAGATCGTCCGGCAGCGCCTTCAGCGCGGCGGCATTCATGACATAGTTGGTCACGCCCCGGCCCCACACGCCATTGCCGTCGAGCAGATACTTCGTCACCTCGTATTCCTTGAGGCCGACCGCGCCCTGGATACCGCCGATCGCCGCCTCCACCGTACCCCGCTGCAACGCCGGATACACATCGCTGACCGACATGGTGGACGGTGCCGCACCCAACGTATGGATGATCTCCGAACTGGCACGGTCGTACACGCGGATCGCCTTGCCCTTGAAATCGGCCGGCTTCATCAGCGGCACGCGCGACACGATCATCGGCGGTCCGTTGTCCAGCACCGCCAGAAGCACCACGCCGCGTTTGCGCAGCAACTCGTCCAGCGCATGGAACAGCGGCGTGCCCTGCCCCACCAGACTGGCGAAGCTCTGATCGGTCGGGCGGAACAGGACCGAATTGAGCAACGCAGCCGGCGGAGACACCGAGGTCCACGATCCGATGGTCGAGAGCGAGATATCCACAACGCGCGACTGAATGGCGGACGGAACGTCCTGCTCCTTCACCAGCGCCCCCGCGGGAAACGATTGCACCGCGATCCGGCCCTTCGAGAGTGACGTCACCGCCTTCGTGAAGCTATCAACAAACACCGCGACCTGCGGCGCGGTCGGCGATCCCCAGGAGGAAAGGCGTAGCGTATAGTCGCTGGCACGCGCCCCCGAAAACACGGCGGCGCACGCCACCGCGGCGATCAGCGCTGTGACGAACCAGGCAGTCCGGCGCATCGGCATGTGCATCTCCTCCGCGATCAGGCCATGCCGACCGGCTGCGGCGGCGGCATCATCGCGTCATCCGGGCGGCTGCGGATCATGTCGGTCAGTTCCGCCTGTACCGCCGCGGCCCCCGCATCATCAAACAGATTGTGCATCTCCGACGGGTCATTGATCAGGTCGTAGAGTTCCCCCGCCCCCGAACCAAGTTCCAGCGTCAGCTTGTGGTCGCGCGTGCGCACGGTGCGCAATTGCAGTGCCACGCCGCAGCGCGACGGATGCAGGTCCCATTCGTTGTAGGCGAAGTCGCGCGTGGCATCACCCTCGATCAACGGGCGCAGGCTGCGGCTGTGGATCGGCGCGTTGGGAGAGATGCCGGCGTAATCGTAGAACGTAGCGGTCAGATCGAGCGTGGAAACCGGGTCGCGGACCACTTTGCCGGCCGGCACGCCTGGGCCGCGGACCAGGCAGCCGATGCGCAGCAGCCCTTCGTACATCATCGGGCCCTTGAGGATCAGACCGTGATCGCCCAGCCAGTCCCCATGATCGGTCGTATAGACCACGATGGTGTTGTCCCTGAGCCCGAGTTCATCGAGCGCGATCAGGATGCGCCCCACATTGTGGTCGATCAGCGAAATCATGCCGTAGTAATTGGCAATCAGGTGGCGAAGCTGTTCGTCGGTCTGCCGCGGCGTGCGTGAATAGCGTTCACGGAAATCCCGCAAGTCGCTGCTCGCAAGCTGCGGCGTGGATTCCAGGCTGGCCTTGTGCCACCACGGGCGCTTGTCCAGATCGAGGTCGCGGAAATCCGGCAGATCGACGTCATCCGGATGATGCATTCGGCTCCACGGCTCCGGCGCGTCGAACGGGTGGTGCGGGTCGGGGAACGACGTCCACAGGATGAACGGCTCGCTGCCATGGTCGCGCAGGAAGCTGATCGTCCGGTCGCCGCACCAGGTGGAGTTGTGCCACGCCGGCGGCAGCGCCGAATGCCACGTCTGCGCCGCGCCCACGTCGGGCGGCAGATGGGTGGCGTAGAGCCGGTTCCGCTCCTCCCCGTTTCCGTCGGCGTAATACCACCGTTCGTAATGCTGACCGGACGGGCGGAAATTGCGGCAGGTGGATGTTGTGGCCGCCGACCATGAGTTCGACCTGATCGAACGCCATGTAGGGGCCGAACCAGTCGGGGCCATAGCGATGCGTGCTGGCGCGATTCTCCGGCTTGCCGGTCGGTTCGAAGGTGTGGAACGTGGAGAAGTGGGCCTTGCCGATGAACCCGGTGCGATAGCCCGCGCGGCCAAGCTGGCCGGCGAACCCTGCCGCACCGACACTGTCGTCCAGATCGATCCCGTTGTCCCACACGCCATGCGTGCGCGGCAGAAGTCCGGTCAGGATGCTCGCACGCGATGGCTGGCACACCACGTTCGGCGTGATGCAAGCGGCAAACCGTGTTCCGGCATGCGCAAGCTGATCCAGATGCGGAGTCTTCACCCGCCGGCCTTCGAAACCGAAGCAGTCGCCGCGCTGCTGGTCTGACGTGATCAACAGAATGTTCGGCCGTGCATCCGGGCGCTGTGCATCGTTCATGCGACTCACGCTGACACTTCCCCGCGTGTGCGCCAAGTGGTACACACATGCAGCACCGATAGCCGAAGGATATCGGTCATGGAATTTCGCCAGATCGAGCTTTTCCTTGCTGCGGCGCAGCACGAAACGTTGCACGCCGCCGCAGCTCATGCCGGCATCTCGCAGCCGGCGCTGACCAAGAGCATCCACCGGCTCGAGGCAATTCTCGGCGTGCGCCTGTTCGACCGCCACGCCCGCGGCATCCGCCTCACAGTGTTCGGCGAGGCCCTGCTCTCCCACGCGCAATCCATGTGGGCCGAGCTTCAGCACGCAACCGACGCCATGCGGGTGCTGCGCTCCACCGCCAGCGGACTGGTGCGCCTCGGCGCGGGCCCAAGCATGTGCGTGGCACTGCTGCCCGAGGTGACCGCGCGGCTCATGCAGCAGGGCCACGCCATCCGGCTGATCGTCCGCAGCGGGTTGAATGACTCGATCCTCGCGGCACTCCACGCCGGTGAGATCGACTTCGCGATCACCACCATTTCGGCAACAGCGGCAAGCGGAATCATCAATCGCCGGCTGTTCACAGACAACGTCGTGGTCGCCGCGCGGCGCGACCACCCGCTCCGCTCCAGGGATGCCAGGTTCGAGGATCTCGCCGATGCACGATGGGTGATGCCCAACCCGAACGTGCTGACCCGCATGAAGCTGACCGAACTGTTCCACGCACGCGGCCTGGATGGCCCGGTGATCCAGATCGTCTCCGATTCCCTTCCCTACATCACCGAGATGGTGGCACGGACCGATCTGCTGAGTTACATGCCGATGGACCTCGTCCGCGCCGGCAATCTTGGCGCCGTGCGAGTACCAGGATCAACCTGGAAGCGCACCGTCGGCGTGAGCTACTGGAAGCGCCACACCGTAACCTCCGCCGCACGAATGTTCATCTCCCTTCTCGAGTCCGTCGCGCGGGAAATGCACGCAAGCTGAGCCGCCGCAGATTACGTCAGCCTTGCGTGCCCCCGGCGCAGATTATTCTTCGGGGCAAAGCGGATTTGACACAACGCCCTGCCCCGCGCCGGTAGATTTCAGCGGGTGACCTCGCACACAGACCCACCGGAAGGTCCCTGGATCACCCCTGTCGCCGGTGATCCCGCCCTGCCGCCGCGGGCGGATGCCGTCGTCATCGGCGGTGGCATCGTCGGTGTCGCAGCCGCCTATTTCCTGGCGAAAAAGGGCATCTCCGTCGCGCTGCTCGAAAAAGGACAGATCGCCGGCGAGCAATCCAGCCGCAACTGGGGCTGGTGCCGCCAGCAGAACCGCGATGAGCGCGAATTGCCCCTGATGAAGCAAAGCATGGCGCTCTGGGAGTCGCTCGACCGAGAAACCAGCGCCGATCTCGGCTATCGCCGCACCGGCCTCGTCTATGTCACGAAAGACCCGAAGGAACTCGCCACCTGGGAACGGTGGGTGCGGATGGCTCAGCCGTTCCAGGTCGGCTGCCGCATGCTGGCGCCCGCCGAGGCGCGCAACATGACCCCGGGCAACGAACAGGACTGGATCGGCGGCGTGTATTCGCCGCAGGACGGCCGCGCCGAACCCGCCATGGCCGCACCCGTCCTGGCGCAAGCCGCTCGCCGGCTCGGAGCCACCATTCTCCAGCGTTGCGCCGCCCGCGGCATCGAAACCACGGCCGGCCGTGTCGCCGCCGTGATCACCGAGGCCGGACGGATCGAAACCTCGAGCGTGCTGTGCGCGGGCGGTGCGTGGGCCTCGGTATTCTGCCGCCGCCATGGCATCGACTTTCCGCAGGCTGGCATCCGCTCCACCGTATTCGCCACCACCCCAGGCGCCGAAGTTACGCCCGGCGGATTGGTCACGCCCGATTTCACCCTGACACGCCGGCTGGATGGCGGCTACATCGTCGCCGCGCAGGATCGCGGCCGGCTGGACGTCACGCCGCAGGGGCTGCGCTATGCCCGCCAGTTCTGGCCGCTGTTCCGCGAGCGCCGCAAGAACCTGAAGATCGGCATCAGCCGGACCTTCTTCGACGGACCCGAAACCGGCGCCCGCACCTGGTCGTTCGATGCGCCCACCATGTTCGAAAAGCATCGCGTGTTCGCCCCGCCCGCCGACACCAGCATCGTCGAACCGGCGTTGCGGCAAGTGATCGCGGCATACCCTGCGCTGAATGGCCTGCGCATGGCGCGGATCTGGGGCGGATGGATCGACTCGACCCCCGATGCGGTGCCGGTGATCTCGCCCATCGAGGCATTGCCCGGATTTTTTCTCGCCGCGGGTTCAGCGGCCACGGCTTCGGCCTCGGGCCGGCGGCCGGGCGGCTCGCGGCCGATCTGCTCACCGGCGATCCCCCGATCGTCGATCCGGCACCGTTCCGCCACGCGCGCTTCGCCGATGGAACACCGCTGCGCCGTCCGGGGATGATGTAGTGCTGGCGAACGACACCGATATCGCCGCGCAGCTCCGGCTGCGTCCCCTGCGACCCGCCGATCTGGCGGATGCGCAGTCGCTCTCCGCCTCTTTCGGCTGGCCGCACCGCACCGAGGACTGGAGTTTCATGCTTGCGCTCGGGCAAGGCTGGGCCGCCGAACACGACGGTGCGCTGCTGGGCACCGGACTGTGCTGGACCTATGGCCAGGATGCCGGCGCACTGGGCATGATCTGCGTGGCCCGCGACCAGCAAGGCCGCGGTCTCGGCCGCTCCCTGCTGCAAAAGCTCCTGGACCACCTTGAAAACCGCACGGTCGTGCTGCACGCGACCGATCAGGGACTGCGTCTCTATCAGTCCTGGGCTTCACGCCCGCCGGGCGCATCCGCCAGCATCAGGGCGCGGCATTTCAACCCAGGCTGATGCCCCTGCGTCCGGGGGAGCGGCTGCGTCCGATCGGCCGCAGTGACCCGCCGGCGCTCGCGGAGCTCGATCGCCAGGCCACCGGCTTCGATCGCCGCGCGCTGATCACCGCTCTCCTCGGAGCCGGAACCGCGGTGGTGCTGGATGATCAGGGCACCGCGGTCGGATTCGCCGTCCTGCGCCGCTTCGGGGCAGGTCACGTGATCGGGCCCGTCGTGGCACGCGATCCCGCGGGAGCGCGGGCGCTGATCGGGCACTTCCTCGCTGCCAATCCAGGCCAGTTCATCCGCGTCGATGTGCCGGAAGAATCCGGTCTGTCGGACTGGCTGCAGGCTCTCGGCCTGGCCGACGCCGGCGGCGCGATCCGTATGCTGCGAGGCCCCGGGCCCGACCGTCCGCGCAGCTTCGCCCTCGTCAGCCAGGGGTTCGGATAGCAAGCCAGGAGCGATCCGGCGTCACCGCCTACGCCAACTCCATTCCTCGCCGCTCCGGAATCAACAGCGCCAGCACCACCGACGCAATCGCCATCCACACCGCCGTCCGCGATGCCGATAGCCTGCAAAACGCCTTCAAACGCACGGTCGCTCACTTCCCCCCTCGGGGCGGGAGACCAGCCCGACACCGAACTGGCCTCCCTTGCCCTACCGCAGTCGGATGACGATCTTCACCTTTGACTCGCAAGGCGCAGATTACCACGATCAGCGGCAGGAGCCACGCATGTGTCAGCATGCTTGGTTCTCCCGAAGCGCCGGCCAGGACCATCCTGGCCGGCGTCTTTCATTAGGCGGCATAGGTTAAGGGCAAACACAGATTGCCGCCCTCACACCAACGCCGCCCCCCGCCGCTCCGGAATCAACAACGCCATCGCCACCATATCCAGCACATACAACACCGCCAGCAGCGCAATCGCCGACCCGAACCCCGCCGACGCCGCGATCAATCCCACAACCACCGGGCCAAACCCCCCGACCCCCCGCCCGATATTGAACAGCACGTTCTGCGCCGTCGCCCGCGCCGCCGTCGGATACAGCTCGCTCATCAGCGCGCCGTACCCGCCCAGCATGCCGTTGACGAAGAACCCCATCACCGCGCCGCCCACCAGCAGCGCGCCCGGGCCGGTCAGCCGCGAATACACCACCACCATCACCGCCGCGCCCAGCATCCACCCCAGGAACGCCGGCCGCCGTCCCACCCGGTCCGCCACATGGCCGAACACGAAAATCCCCGCCGCCATGCCCAGAATCGTCACCGCCGTCCACGCCGCCGATTGCGTCAGCCCGAAACCGAACCTGCTCGACAGGTAGTTCGGCAGCCAGATCATCACCCCGTAGTAGCCGAAGTTCTGCACCGAACAGAGCACCACCATGCCCAGGCTGATCCGCGCGGTCCGCCCATCAGCCACCAGCAGCTGCAGCGACACCCCCCACCCCGCATCACGGCGCCGGCTGAACAAACAGCGCCGGCTCCGCCAGGCTGCGCCTGATCAGGAACGCCGCCAGCGCCGGCACCACGCCCACCGCGAACATCCCGCGCCAGCCGATCGCCGGCAGCAGCCAGGGCGTCACCACCGCCGCCAGCAGCACCCCCGCCTGCCAGCCCAGCCCGACATAGGACGAAACCCGCGCCCGCTGCGCCGCCGGCCAGGCCTCGGCCACCAGCGCCATGCCGATGCCGAACTCGCCCCCAAGCCCCAGCCCGGCGATGGTCCGAAACGCCAGCAGCTCGCCATAGCCGCGCGCCAGCGCACAGAGGCCCGTGAACACCGCGAACAACAGAATGGACCAGGTCAGCACCCGCACCCGCCCCAGCCGGTCCGCCAGCATGCCGAAGATAATGCCACCTGCAACCGCGCCCGCCAGCGTCGCGGTCACCAGGCTGCCCGCCTGCGCCGGCCCCAGATGCAGGCTCGCCGCGATCGGCCGCAGCATGAACCCCAGGATCAGCAGGTCGAAGCCGTCCATCGCGTAGCCGACCACCGCGCCCCACAGCGATTTCCAGGCATCGGGACCACACATCGGCATCCGACGGTGCGCAGCGTCAGCCCGGTATCGTTTGCCATTGCTGACCCTTCTCCTCCGCCCACTCCAAGGCGAATGCCGCCTTCATCAGCGTGCGCGTATAGTCTTCGCGCGGATTGGAAAAGATCGTCTCCGCATCGCCTTCCTCCACCACCGCGCCGCGTCGCAGCACCACCACCCGGTGCGCCAGCGCCCGCACCACCTTCAGATCGTGGCTGATGAACAGATACGCGAGATCGTGGTCGCGCTGCAGCCCGCGCAGCAGCTCCACGATCTGCGCCTGCACCGACATATCCAGCGCGCTGGTCGGTTCATCCAGCACGACGAAGCTCGGCTTCAGCACCATCGCCCGCGCAATCGCGATGCGCTGCCGCTGACCGCCGCTGAACTCGTGCGGGTAGCGGTCCATCGCCGAGGCCGGAATGCCCACCTCCTCCAGCTCGGCCGCGACCTGCGCCTCGCGCTGCGACCGGCTGAGATGCCGGGCGTGCACCCGCAGCCCCTCGGCGACGATGTCGCCCACCGTCATGCGCGGCGACAGGCTGCCGAACGGGTCCTGAAACACCACCTGCATGTGCGCCCGCAGCGCACGACGCCGGCGTTTGCTCAGGCTCGAAAGCTCCCGCCCCTCGAACGCGATCCGCCCTGTCGGCCCGGGTCAGCCCGAGCATGGCAAATCCCATCGTGGTCTTGCCGGAGCCGGATTCGCCCACCAGCCCGACCGTCTCGCCTTCCCGCACCGTCACCGAAACGCCGTTCACCGCCCGCACCGCGCCCACCACCCGGCGCAGCACGCCGCGGCGGATCGCGAAATGCACCCGCACATCCTCCGCCACCGCAAGCGCCGGCGCGTCCGCCGCCACCGGCTCCGGCCGTCCCTTCGGCACCGCCGCGATCAGCATGCGCGTATAGGGATGCGTCGGTGCCTCGAAGATCGCTGCGGCGCGCCCCGCCTCCACGATCTTGCCGTCGCGCATCACGCAAACCCGGTCGGCATAGCGCCGCACGATCTGCAGGTCATGGGTGATCAGCAGCAGCGCCAGGCGCCGGCGACGCTTCAGCGCGGCCAGCAGTTCCAAAATCTGCGCCTGGATCGTGACATCCAGCGCCGTGGTGGGTTCGTCCGCGATCAGCAGCGCCGGATCATTCGCCAGCGCCATCGCGATCATCACCCGCTGGCGCTGCCCGCCGGAAAGCTGGTGCGGAAACGCCCCCATCCGCTGCACCGCATCGGCAAATCCCGCCTGCTCCAGCAGCTCGATAACCCGCTCGGCGCAACGGCACCTGCGGCAGCCGATGATGCAGCAGCACCGCCTCCGCCACCTGCCGGCCGATCCGATGCAAGCGGGTTGAGGCTGGTCATCGGCTCCTGGAAAATCATGCCGGCCAGTTCGCCGCGCGCGCGATGCAGCGTGGCGTTGCTCGCGCCGATGATGCTTTCACCCGCAAGCACGATCCGGCCGGTGGGATTGCGCGCCCCATGCGGCAGAAGCTGCAGCAGCGACAGCGCGGTCAGCGACTTGCCCGAGCCGCTCTCGCCCACCAGCGCCAGCGTCTCCCCCCGGTTCACCTCGAAGGAGACGCCGTGCACCACCTGCTTGCTGCCGAACGCCACCGACAGGTCATCGACCCGCAGCAGCGGCTCCCCGCGCCTGCGTCCGGCGTTCATGTCGTCAGCCGCCGCGGATCGAACGAATCCCGCACCGCTTCGCCGATGAAGATCAGCAAGGTCAGCAGTCCGCCCAGCACGAAGAACGCGGTGAACCCGAGCCACGGCGCCTGCAGGTTGTTCTTGCCCTCCGACACCAGCTCGCCCAACGATGGCGATCCCGGCGGCAGCCCGAAGCCGAGGAAATCCAGGCTGGCCAGAATGGTCACCGATCCCGACAGGATGAACGGCAGATAGGTCAGGGTCGCAACCATGGCGTTGGGCAGGATGTGCCGCCACATCACCACGCCGTCGCTCACCCCCAACGCGCGCGCCGCCCGCACATATTCAAGGTTGCGCCCGCGCAGGAACTCCGCCCGCACCACCCCTGTCAGGTTCATCCAGGAAAACAGCAGCAGGAAGATCAGCAGCACCCAGAACCCGGGCGTGATGATGCTGCCCAGGATGATCAGCAGGTAAAGCTGCGGCATGCCGTTCCACACCTCGGTGAAGCGCTGGAACAGCAGATCCGTCAGCCCGCCGTAGAACCCCTGCACCGCACCGGCGAACACACCCACGACGCTGGAGAACGCCGTCAGCGCGAAGCCGAACAGCACCGAGACGCGAAACCCGTAGATCACCCGCGACAGCACATCCCGCCCGAGGTCATCCGTTCCCAGCCAGTCCCGCCACGAGGGCGGAGACGGCGCCGGACTCGGCAGGTTCTTCACGATCGTATCGTAGTGATACGGGATCAGCGGCCAGATCATCCAGCCATGCGTCCGGATCGCCTGCGCCACATCCGGGTCGGTGTAGTCGGTCTCGGTCGGCAGGAAATCGGGTCCAAATGTCGTTTCCGGATAATTGTGCAACACCGGAACATAGAACGTGCCGTCATATCGCACCAGCAGCGGGCGGTCATTGGCAATGAACTCCGCGAACAGGCTGACGACGAACAGCACCAGGAAAATCCAGAACGACGCGTATCCGCGCCGATGCTCGCGAAAGATCGCGAGCCGGCGCCGCGTGACCGGCGTCAACCTCATCTCGCCAATCTCATCCCGAGCGTGCTTCGAAGTCGATGCGCGGATCGACCACCGTGTAGAGCAGATCGCCGACGATCTGCATCACCAGTCCCAGCAGCGTGAAAATGTACAGCGTGCCGAACATCACCGGATAATCGCGCTGGATCGCCGCCTGGAATCCGAGCTGCCCCAGCCCGTCCAGCGAGAACACGATTTCCACCAGCAGCGCGCTGGTGAACAGGATGGCGATGAATGCCTGCGGAAATCCCGCGACGATCAGCAGCATCGCGTTGCGGAACACATGGCCGTACAGCACCGTTCGCTCGCCGGCGCCCTTGGCCCGCGCCGTCACCGTGTACTGCTTGCGGATCTCCTCCAGGAAGCAGTTCTTGGTCAGCATCGTCAGGCTGGCGAAGCCGCCCGCCACGACCGCCGTGATCGGCAGCACCATGTGCCAGGCATAATCCGCCACCCGCTCCGGCCAGGGCCACGAGACGGCCTCCGGACTGACCAGCCCGCGCAGCGGAAACCAGTGCACGTAGCTGCCGCCGGCGAACAGCACCACGAGCAGGATGGCGAACAGGAAGCTCGGCACAGCATACCCGACCAGAATCACCGCCGAGGTCGCCACGTCGAACCGGCTGCCGTCCCACACCGCCTTGCGGATGCCGAGCGGAATCGACACCGTGTAGATGATCAGCGTGGACCACAGGCCGAGCGAGATCGACACCGGCAGATGGCTCGCGATCAACTGCATCACCGTCTGGCCACGGAAAAAGCTGCGGCCGAAATCGAAGCGCAGATAGCCCGATACCATTTCCAGAAAGCGCGTCAGCGGCGGCTTGTCGAACCCGAACATCTTGCGGATGTCCGACAGAACCTGCGGATCGATACCGCTCGCGCCACGGTAGCTCCCCTGCGCTCCCGTCTCGGATGTCTGCCCCGACAGCGCCCCGATCTGCGCCCTGCCCCGCAGTTGCGCCACCACCTGCTCCACCGGTCCGCCCGGGGCGAACTGCACCACGACGAAATTGATGGCGATGATGCCGAACAGCGTCGGGATGACCAGCAGCAGCCGACGGATCAGGTAGCCGATCATCAGATTGCAGCCGCGCCCCGCCCCGCACCCTACGCCCGGCGCGCCGCATCGGTCTTGGCGGCCAGCGCCGCATCAACCCACCAGCAGTCGAAATTCACGCCTTCCCGGATCGGCTTGTCAGGAAAGCCGAAGCGGTTCCAATCGGCGATGTGGTACGTGTCGCTCCCCCAGCCCGGCACCATCCACCATCCCCATAGCAGCACCCGGTCCAGCGCCCGCGCCGCGGTGCGCAGCGTCGGCCGGTCCGGCGCGGTGACCACCTTCTGCACCAGCGCATCCACCACCGGGCTGCAAATCCCCGGCAGGTTCATGCTGCCGGTCAGCTTCGCCGCCGCGCAGGACCAGTAATCCTGCAGCTCGTTCCCCGGCACGTCGCCCTGGGCATAGATCCACAGCGTCATGTCGATATCGAAGTCGTCCGCCAGGTGCTGGTACTGCGCCGGATCGACCGTGCGCACCTGCACATTGATCCCCAGCCGCTTCAACGTCTCGGCGTAGGGCAGTGCAATCCGTTCATACGAGGGATCCGGCAGCAGGATCGTGAAGCGCATCTGCTCGCCCTGCGCATTCACCAACTGCATGTTCTTCACCGACCAACCGGCGCTCTGCCAGCAGCTTGAGCGCCGTCATCAGCTCCTTGCGGTTGTTGCCGGAACCGTCGGTGACCGGCAGCGTGAACGGTGTGGTGAACAGCTCCGGCGGCAATTGGGAACGGTACGGCTCCAGCAACGTGAGTTCATCCTCGCCCGGAAGTCCCGAGGACGCGAGATCGCTGTTGCTGAAGTAGCTCAGCGTCCGCGTGTACTGATCGTAGAACAGGTTCTTGTTGGCCCATTCGAAGTCGTACGCCCAGGCCAGGGCCTGACGCACCCGCACATCCTGAAACGCCGGGCGCCGCGCATTCATCGACCAGCCCTGCATCCCGGTGGGCAGGTGGTGGCGGATATCCTGCTTGATCACCAGCCCCTGCTTCACCGCCGGGAAGTCGTAGCCGGTGGCCCAGCGCTTGGCGATGTTCTCCGACCGAATGTCCACCTGCCCCGCCTTGAACGCCTCCATGGAGATCGCGCTCTCGCGGTAATACTCCACGTGCACCGTGGCAAAGTTGTTGGTGCCGCGCGCCGTCGGCAGATCGCGTGCCCACCAGTTCGGGTCCAGTTCGTAGGTGATGCTGCGCCCGAGCGAGGCCGACGTGATGCGATACGGGCCAGACCCCACCGGCGGATCGCGCAGCGGTTCATCGAACGGCCGGTCACCGAACCAGTGCTTCGGCAGCACCGGCAGCCCCCCCAGGATCAGCGGCAGCGCCCGGTTGGTGTTCACCCGGAGCCGGTACACCACGCGCCCCGGCCCGTCGGCCACCACCTCCTTCACGTCCGCCATCTGCGCCTTGAAGCTCGGCCGGCCCTTCGCCAGCAGCGTCCGGAAGGTCCAGACCACGTCCTCCGACGTGAGAGGATGGCCGTCCGAGAACCGCGCCTCCGGGCGCAGGTTGAACCCCACCCACATTCCGTCGGCCGGCGTTTCGATCGTGGCGCAGACATGGGCATAGGCGGTGGCGATCTCGTCGGCCGAGGAAACCAGCATGCTTTCCCACACATGCCCGATGGTCGAGCCGCCCTCGGACCCGCCGGGCAGAATCACCCACGCGCCGGTCATCCCCTGCGCCGCCGTGCCGCGCAGAATATAGGGATTGAAGCTGTCGAAATTCCCCACCGACGCCAGCGTGACCGACCCCCCCTTCGGCGCCTGCGGATCGACATAAGGAAAATAGGGAAAGCCGTTGGGAAGCTGGGGCTTTCCCAACACCGTCAGCCCGTTGCTGATCGTGACGTCCGGCGCCGCGGCGCCCTTCGCCCGCCCCGCGCCGAGCACGGTCCCAAAACCCAAAAGCAGAGTGTCACGTCGCCTCACAGCCGGTGATGCCTCCCTGCCTCGTCGCGGTTAACCGAAAGCCAGGACACGCCCTGCACTCTCGGAATCTGGTTGCGCGGTCGGTGCGCCGGCCCGTATGGCGCCCCCTGCCCGACCCAGATCGCGTCTGAATGAAGGATATCCGCTCCGCATGCGCATCGTCTTCCATCATCGAATCGCCTCGCGCGACGGCCAGGCGGTGCACATTGAAGAACTGATCGCGGCATTGCAGCGGCAGGGACACGAAACAATCCTCGTCGGCCCGCCTGGTTTCGGTCGCACGGGCTTCGGCAAGTCCAATCCGCTGATCGAGCGGCTCAAACGGTCAACCCCTGGCGCATTGTATGAGGTGCTGGAGCTTTTCTACAACCTCAAGGCCTTCCTGCGCCTCCGCCGGGCCGTCCAGCGGCACCGGCCCGATGTGATCTATGAGCGGTTCAGCCTGTTCCTGCTCGCCGGCATCCTGGTGAGCCGGGTCACCGGCACGCCGTTGCTGCTGGAGATCAACTCCCCGTTGTTCGAGGAACGGGCGAAGAACGACGGGCTGCGCCTTCACCTCGTCGGGCGCCGGGCACAGCGCTGGATTTGGAACCGGGCGCACCATCTGCTGCCGGTCACCGCCGTGCTCGGCCGCACCATCGCCGGCTACGGCGTCCCGCAAGAGCGGATCACCGTGATTCCCAACGGCATCAACCCGGATCGCTTCGCCGCGACGCCGGACATCGCCGCGGCCAAGGCCGCTCTGGGTCTGCCCCAGCGGCTGGTGATCGGCTTCGCCGGCTTCATCCGCGGCTGGAACGCGGTGGACCGTCTGATCGATTTCGTCGCCGGGAACGCGCCCCAGCGCGACCTGCACCTCCTGATCGTGGGCGACGGCCCCTCCCGGCCGGACCTGGTGGCGCGCGCCCGCCAACTCGGGATCGAGGATCGCCTGACCATCACCGGCACTGTCGAGCGGGACGACATGGCGCGCCATATCGCCGCGTTCGATATCGCCGTGCTGCCCGCCGTCACGCCCTATTCGTCGCCGCTGAAGCTGTTCGAGTATCTCTTCCTCGGCCGCCCCATCGTTGCCCCCGATGACCCCAACATCCGCGAGATCCTTACCGACGGCCGCAATGCCCTGCTCTTCTCCCGCGACGACCCGGCGGCACTCGACGTCGCCTTGCTGCGGCTCTGCGACGAGCCTGACCTGCGGCGCCGCCTGGGCAGGGCGGCGGAGGAAACCATCGCCGAACAATCCCTGACGTGGGATCACAACGCGACACGGGTGGTCACCCTGGCGCAGCGGCTGACAAGCGCCGGGGTGAGCCGCGCCCCCGCGAGCGCCGGGTCATCAACCCACTGACCGCACCAAAGTCCGTCTCCCGTCGCGGCGAGGCCGGGGCGCGGGCCGTCATCTCGAAACCCGCGCGGCTTGCCGCGGCGATCCCGTCGGCCAGGCAATCCGGAGAAGAACCGCCCTACGCCGCCATGACCTCCTGCGGTTCGGCTATCTCCCCCGGCGCGTCAGGCAGCACCGGGCGCGGGGCCGGCCGGCCGAGCAGATAACCCTGCACCTCGGTGCACCCCGCCTCCCGCACCGCGTCCAGTTGCTCCTGCGTCTCCACCCCCTCCGCCACGGTCGTCATCCCCAGTTGCTGCGCGAGATCGGCAATGGACCGCACGATCGCCAGGCAATCCGGCCGCTTGCCGATTTCCCGCACGAACGACTGGTCCACCTTGATCTTGTCGAACGGGAAGCTGCGCAGATAGCTCAGGCTCGAATACCCCGTGCCGAAATCGTCCAGCGCGATCCGCACCCCCAGCGCCCGCAGCCGGTGCAACGCCGCCAGCACATGCTCGTCATGCTCCAGCAGCGCCGACTCGGTGATCTCCAGCTCCAGCCGGCTCGGCGACAGCCCCGCCGCGGCCAACGCGTCCCGCACCGTTTCGACCAGGTCGCCCCCGTAGAATTGCATGGGTGACAGATTGACCGCGATGTGCACGTGCGGCGGCCAGCACGTCGCGTCGGCACACGCCTTGTTCAGCACCCACTCGCCGATCGACCCGATCAACTGCAAATCCTCGGCGATCGGAATGAACTGATCCGGCGGCACCATGCCCCGCTGCGGATGATGCCAGCGCAACAGCGCCTCGAACCCGCTCACCTGGCCGCGGGCGACATCGAACTGAGGCTGGTAAAATACCTCGAACTGGTCCCGGCTCAACGCGTCCCGCAGATCGAGCTCTATCGCCTTCCTGGCCTGCAACTCCGCATCCATCTCCGCCTGGAAAAAGCAATACCGGCCCCGCCCGTCGGCTTTCGCCCTGTAAAGGGCCATGTCCGCGCACTTCAGCAGAACGTCCGGTGAGGCCGCGGGATCGGTCGCCAACGCAACACCGACACTGGCGCCCACCACCGCCGGATGGCCATCGACATCGTAGGTCCGCGCAAGACTCTCCACGATCCGCTGCGCCAGGCTCTCCGACGCGTCCGGCTGATCGCCCGAGATCTGCAGGATGGCGAACTCGTCGCCGCCCAGCCGGGCCACCACGTCACAATCGCGAACGCACTTGCGAAGCCGTCCGGCCACCGCCCGCAACAGCGCATCGCCCGCCGGATGGCCCAGCGTGTCGTTCACGTCCTTGAAGTGATCGAGATCGATGCACAGCACCGCGAGGCTGTCGTTCGGACCGGTGAGCCGAGCCAGCGCGGTCTCCATCCTTTCGCGGAACAGCAGCCGGTTCGGCAGTGACGTCAGCGCATCGTGGTGCGCCATGAAGCTGATCTGCGCCTCGGCGCGCCGCCGCTCGCTGATATCCTCGTAGGTGGCCACCCAGCCGCCGTCATCCATCGGCTGGTGCGAAACCGCGAGCGCCCGCCCTTGCGCATCCTCCTGGAAGAACTTGCCCGACCGCCCCGACACGGCCAGAGACTCCTGCTCCAGCCGGATCGATTCGATCATCCGCACATCATATCGCCTTGCGTCACCGATCGCCTGGAACACCTGCTGCATCGGCGCACCCGGACGCGCCGCCGCCCGCGGCACCCCGAACAGTTCCAGGAACCGCACGTTGCATTCGATCAGCCGGCAACCGGAATCCACCAGGCACAGCGCCTGCGACATGTTGTTCAGCGCCGCGTCGAAGCGGGCATTCTGAGTATGCAGCTCCATATCCCGCGCGCGCAGGATCTGGTTGTGAAGCTGCGCCTCCGCCATCGCCTTCTTCACCTTGTCGTTGGCGCCGGCAAGCTCGGCGCTGGTGAGCTGCAGGTTCTCCAGCAACTGCCGCACTTCGGCATGTGCGCGCTTGAGCAGCCGGTTGTGCCGCAGGAAGTTGGCGACCAGTGCGAGGCAGCACAGGATCAACGCCGTGATCAGGCCCGAGAACAGCCGCTGCAGTTGCACCAGGATGCGTAGATTGTCGCCGGCGATCTCGCTCGCCCGAACATGCGCAAGCGAGGTCAGCCGCCCGAATCGCGCGTTCGCCGGAACCAGGATCTTCAGGATTTGTTTCGCTGCCTCCGGCCCCACCGGCTGCTCGCCGATCCGGCGCGCCTGGTCGATCGAATCGATGATCTGCCCCGCGAGATCATGCAGCATCGGGTCGGCGGCGATGAACGCACTCACCTGCCCGCGGGTGAGCACCTGAATCCGGTTGGCGACAATCTCGAACCAGGTCTGCACGTCGTCCGCATCGACCTCGGAACCCGGCACCTGCGCCGCGGCCACCGTCGCCTCCAGCCGCGCGACCTCCACCGCCGCCTGGTCGATCGTGAACACCGCGTCCGAGCGCGAATCGGTATCCAGGATCGATTCGCGTTCGATGATCGCCATCATCGCGATCACCGCCGAGACGGCAAGGAACGCCAGCACGCCCGAAAGAATGACCTTCAGCCGCAGATCACGCGAGGCAATCACCAATCGCAGACCGCGCCACACGACGATCACAGGACCTGGATTTTCGCCACCTGCCAGGCCGAGCGGCTGTAATATTTCTGACTTTGCAGTTCGGGGTCGCTGTCATACGGATAGACAATGAAGAGCGGCCCCTTGTCGCTCACCGGCATCAGTTGGCCGTTCCGCTTGTAGGCCAGCAGAACCGGAAACCGGGTGAAATCCTGGGTGGGAATCTGGCAACTGTAATCGTTCAGCGCGGTGGCCATCAGCGAATCACCATAGGCCCCGACAGTCTGCAGCAACTTCCGCATCAGAACGCCCTGGAACACCACCGCCTGGTCGTACCATGGCGTGCGTGTGCGCATGGTCTCCGATCCCATCGCCTCCAGCATCGCAAGGTCGAACACTGCTTCCGAGCCTTGATTGGACGCGGTGATCTTGCCCGAGATACGCAAAATCGGCTTGTTCTGGGGTGATCCCAGTCCTTCCGCGCGTGCCGGCACTATTGGGGCAAGCGCCAGCGCAGGCAGGACGTTGAACAGGAACCGGCGGGTCAAATTCATCCTGTCACTCCAAATCTAGACACCCGCCGGTTAAGATCATCGGGTTAAGAAACGCTGAACCGCTTGCCCTTGATTAATGCGCCGGCTGTAACGCAAGGCACTCGCGCTGAAATTGCTGTCTTAGTGCCTCGTTCGTCTCGAGCTCGCCGAAACAGCTCGTGGTCACCATCCGGCTGCGATGGGACCCGCGCACCCCCCGATGCGTCTTGCACATGTGAACCGCGCTGATCCGCACCGCGAGGCCCCGCGGCGCCGTGCGCTCCACAATGAACTTGCCGACCTGCTGCACCAGCTCTTCCTGCACCTGCAACCGGGCGGCAAAGTGCTGAACCACGCGATCATACTTCGAAAGACCGATGATCCGCCCGTCCCTGGCGGGAAGCACCCCGACGAACGCCTCGCCATAGATCGGCAGCAGATGATGGGCGCAGTTCGACCGAACCTCGATCGGACCGGTCACGATCAGCTCGTCGAACGCCGTGGCGTTTTCAAACTCGGTCAGCGCCGGCGGTTCACTATACCGCCCCTGCATCATCTCCTCGATGAACATCTTCGCCACCCGCCGCGGCGTCTCCCGCGTATGGGTATCGTTGCGGTGGTCGATCTGCAGCACTTCGAACAGCTCGGCGATCTTCTGCTCCGCCGACGAAATCATCAGCGCGCGTTCCGAGGAACTCAGCGGCTCCCCGACCGACTCGTTGGCGCGCACCGGACGCCGCAGCCGGTGGATGCTGACACTCATGCTCCGGCCGCCTCGGCATGCGCCACGAATCGCGACGCGGTGCGCGAAAGCGCGCGCGAGCAGGTGCAGCCCTCCGCGGCGCCGTCGCGACCCCGGCTGAGCGTCAGACGGTCCAGCCCCGGGATCCGCGATTCGAACCGCGCCCACAGCCACTGCGCAACGTTCTCCAAGGAAGGCGCCTCGATGAAGTCGTTCAGCAGCCGGTGATCCACCTCCTCGCGAACCTCGGCGATCACCTTCTCCACCTCGTACAGGTTATGCGACCAGCCGTAGATCGGGTCCGCCGTGCCACGCAAAAAAAGCGCGGTCTTGAACGAATGACCGTGCAGCGGAGCGAAAGGCGGCAGCGCGTGCGCCGCTTCGAACGTGAATTCAACAAACGTTTCAGTCGTCATGACCCGTGCTCTCCGACGGTCGTCAGCCGAGGCGAATCAAGCGCGGTCGGAAAGACCGGGTCAACCCGGAATAAATCGTGAAATGGTTAAGCGTCGCAACCTTTCCTTAACCACTTTCGCGCCCCGCGGGAGCCCCCGCCCGGGCTGAGACCCGCAGACCCCAAACCCTGCATCTTGGGTCTGGCGACGGGGCTGCCCACCATATATAAGAATGGTCCGCCTCGGAGGGACTCCACCATGGACCAGCCTGCCGCCACCGATCTGCTGACCGAAAACCCCGTCTATAAGCCGTTCCGCTACCCCTGGGCCTACGAGGCATGGCTCACCCAGCAGCGCGTCCACTGGCTGCCCGAGGAAGTACCGCTCGCTGACGATGTCAAGGATTGGCACCGCAATCTCACCCCCGCCGAGCGCAATCTGCTGACCCAGATTTTCCGCTTCTTCACCCAGGCGGATGTCGAGGTGAACAACTGCTACATGAAGCACTACAGCCAGGTTTTCAAACCCACCGAAGTGCTGATGATGCTGTCCGCCTTCTCCAACATCGAAACCGTCCACATCGCCGCCTACAGCCACCTGCTCGATACCATCGGGATGCCGGAGACCGAGTATCAGGCCTTCCTCAAATATCAGGAGATGAAAAACAAATACGACTACATGCAGGGCTTCTCCGTCGGGAGCCGCTACGAGATCGCCAAGACCCTCGCCGCCTTCGGCGCCTTCACCGAAGGCCTGCAACTCTTCGCGTCATTCGCCATCCTGCTCAACTTCCCCCGCTTCGGCAAAATGAAGGGCATGGGGCAGATCATCTCGTGGTCCGTCCGCGACGAAAGCTTGCATTGCAATTCGGTGATCCGCCTGTTCCGCACCTTCGTGCAGGAAAACCCCACGATCTGGAATGAACAGCTCCGGCGGGAAATCTACGCCATCTGCGCCACCATCGTGGACCACGAGGACGCATTCATCGACCTCGCGTTCGGCGCAGGCGATGTCGAAGGCCTCACCGCGCGCGAGGTCAAGGAGTATATCCGCTACATCGCCGACCGGCGGCTGATCCAGCTCGGCCTCAATCCGATCTACCGCGTCGCCCGCAACCCCCTCCCCTGGCTTGATGAAATGCTCAACGCAGTCGAGCATGCCAACTTTTTTGAGAACCGCGCGACGGAATACAGCAGGGCGTCCACCATCGGTACCTGGGAGGAAGCCTTCAATGCAACCCCCACGCTGGCGCTGGAATCGTCGCAACGCGGAGACAGTGCGGCCACGAAATCCGCTCATTGAGACAAACAGGGCAAAATCACGCCAAATTCCCGTTAGCTTGACAGGTGCTTGATTGCCTTTTCCGGTATCTTGATCACGAATTGGCAGCCGCAAGCGCCGCGCAGGGAGGGGGACCGGGTGACCCAGGGACAAGAGGAGCTGATCCGTGAGGAGGCACCCGCCTCCACAAGTGCCACACGCTACACGCGCAGGTTGTCGGACAAAATCCTCATCGCGTTTCACCAGGCTTGCGACCAATCCGACCTTGAAGTCGCCGAGCAACTGCTGCGCATTCTGGAAATGATGGTAAGCCGCAAGCCCCTCACCCCCGACGGCTCGCGCCGAAAAAACATGGAGAGCCTCGTCGCCGCGCACGAACGCCTTTGGTACCTGCGCCACCCACCGGAGGACTGATCCCCGGCCGTGTGTCGCGCCCCGCTCTCAGCCGATAGCGGCCTGCTCCCGCAGCGCGGCCAGTTCGTGCGTCCCGAACCCATGCGCCCGCAACACCTCCTCGGTATGCTCTCCCAGCGACGGCGCCCGAGCCTGCCGCGATCCCCCCTCCAATGCTGGCGCGCCGATCACGTTCGGCAGCGGCACTGCGCGCGATACGTGTGGATGCTCCCCCCAGGTGATCGCCCCGCAATCGGCGGTCTGCGCATCGGCCAGGAACTGGGCATAGGTATTCAGCCGCTCGTGCATCACCTTCGCGGTCGCCAGCCGCCCTGACCAGTGCGCGAACGGCTGCCCCGCGAACATCGGACGCAGCTCCGCGCGGATCACGTCGGCATGGGTCACCCGGTCATCGATCGTGCGCAAAGCGTCCATCCTCCAGCATCCAGCCCAGATCGAGCGCCCGGCAGAACGCCTCCCACTCGAATGGCCGCACCACCGTGATGCTGATCCAACCGTCCGTGGTCGCGTACACCCCGTTGGGCGCTGCCGGCGGGCGCAGTTTTCCGTCCTCCAGGTATTGCTGCAGCATCCGGATCACCTGCAGCCCAGCCGCAGCCTGCAACAAGGACGCCTCGATATGCTGCCCCGCGCCGGTCCTTTCACGCGCAAACAACGCCGCGCCCAGCGCACCGAACGTGAACAGCGCCGTGCTCATGTCGATCGCCACGATCGGCACGCGGTGCGGAATCCCGTCCTCCCCCGCATTCTCCGCCGTCAGCCCGGTGAACGCCTGCAACACCGGGTCCATCGCCGGGCGCTCCGCCAGCCGCCCGCGCGCCCCGAAGCCGGAGATCGACACATACAGAATGCGCCGCTCGCGTGCTGCCACCGCGTCATAGCCGAACCCCAGCCGGTCGATCACGCCGGGCCGAAAATTCTGGATGAAAATATCGGCGCCGCTGATCAGCCGCCACAGCACGTCGCGCCCGGCGGACTGCTTCAGATCGAGGGCCACGCCGCGTTTGCCCAGGTTGCAGGGGATCGAATACGCGGTCTGGTCGCCGTATTTGGTGCCGAGACCGCGGCTCCAGTCGCCGCCTTCCACCGGTTCCACCTTGATCACGTCTGCGCCGTGCTGCGCCAGCAGCATGCCGCAATAGGGACCCGCCACGCCCTGGCTAAGATCGATGACCTTCAGCCCGGCATAGGCACGCTGCGTCATGCGCCATCCAGCACGACAAGGCACGGCGGATCGGCAGCCGGCTCCAGCCGCACCGTCGCACCGGTCGGCACCGCGCGCGTGATGTCCTCGTCAAAGCCCGACAGCATGGTGAAGCCGGCCAGCGCCGCACCTTGCACCATGATCGGATTGACCCGGTTCAGCACCAGCGCCGCCGGCGCAATCCCGCGCGCACGCATCTCGTGCAGCATCCACGCCGTCGCCACCCCGCCCTTCGCGGCGTCCAGGATCAGGATACGATCCACATAGGACTCCCCCGCCAGCTTGTGATCGGGACGGGAGAACACGCCCTTGATGCGATCCAGGTCATAGCGCGCCGAAAACCCGTCGCTCGCCACCAGTGCTTGCCCCTGCACCGGCGCGCCCATTCCCGCCGCGGCCACGAAGCGCCTCATGCGCGGCCCCCGCACGCGATATCGATGCACGCGTCCATCGCCATCAGCGCCGGCGCGTAGCCATACCCGCCAAGGATGTTGACCAGCTTGGCCGAGTTGGTCGCCAGGCCGCGCCAGTTGTTCGCCTCCGCCATCTCGCGCGCGTAGCTCTGGTAGAAGCACATCCCCGACAGCACCGTTGCACCCGCCCGTTCCAGCCGCGCCGTCAGCCCCATCCGGTCCGCATCCGCACGCACCTGCGGGCTGGTCACCACCAGCGTGGGCAGGCGCACACGGCGGCCATCGAGCAGCGCGGCAACCGCCTGCATTTCCATCAGGCTGAGTTGCGGCGCGGCGAACACCACCACGTCGATCCGGCCGCCGCGCGCGGTATAGCCCGCGCGAAACGCGGCGATGTCCCCCGCCGTGATGGTCGCACGAACAGCCATCGCCGGATCGACCATGTGTTCGGCTTCCGGCGTGACTCCCGCCATATGGAACAGCGCGACGGAGCCATAGCTCGCCGCCGCCGCGCCAAAATGTTTCATCTCATCCGAACCCGGCACGCGGTCGATGCCCAGCACCGCCGGGACCTGGCTGTAATCGCCCGCAAGCCGGCCCACCAGCCCGCCCAGCGCGCCCCAGTCCGCCAGGTCATCCGGTGCACGCTCCACCCGCACCGCCAGCGTCGCGCGCCGGTTCTGTTCCAGATGAAACCCATAGCGTGGCGTGCGTCCCGTCAGCCCCGCGGCCAGCGCCGAGGGCCCGCCTTCGAAATTCGACCGCGCCCCCAGCACGCTGTTCGTATAGATCACCACCCCCGTGTCGCCATACGCCATGTGCTCGCCAAGCACCGCCGGCATGATGGTCTGATAATTGACGCAGGTATCGGTCATCAGCACGTCCATCGCCTGGAACGCCGCGATGACCCGCCGCTCCAGCGCCACCATCCAGTCCTGCTGCTTCAGCGTCGCCGATGCTGCCAGATCGGTGCCGCGCGGGTCGGTCATGGTCGGAACCATGACCCGCGCGCCTTCCGCCGCCAACCGCTCCAGAGTTCCACACCCGGCACGCCGAGCGATTCGGTATCCGCCATGATGTGCGCCTGAGAGACCGGCACCAGGTCCCCGGCCCCGAGATACCGTCCCACGGCGACCTGATGCCGGATCGCCCATTGCCGCGCCGGGCCAGCCTCTCCGGCTTCCCAGGCCTTCTCTTCCTCCCGCAAGCGCATGACGGCATGATGCGGGATGCCGAACGGGGAAGTCAAAGACCGCACTGACCGCTCGCACTGTCATTGCGAGCGCGTCGCGCAGCCGACGGCGCGGCGACCCGAGCCTGCCCGGGCGACAGACCCGGGGCCACCGCACCGCCCCTTGAACGTCGCCGCGCCGAAGCAACAAGACACAGCAATGCAAGCAGTCCTGCACAACCGGCTCGACCGCCCGGTTGACGACTCCTACGACCACACCCTCGGCCCCGCGAACGCCGAGATCACCCTGGTCGAATACGGCAGCTACGCCTGCCCCTATTGCCGCGCCGCCAACGAACGCATCGCCGAGGTCCGCGATCAGTTCGGCGACCGCGTCCGCTACGTCTTCCGCCACTATCCGCTCGTCGGCGTCGAGCTCGCCCGCCGCTCCGCCGAACTCGCCGAACGCGCCGCCAGCCCCGAACAGTTCTGGGACGCGCACGTCGCGCTGATGACGCGCTCGCCCACCCTGACCGAGGAAGACCTGCGCGCCGTCGCCCAGAGGCTGTCGCTCATCACCGAGGACTCCGACGAAGCGCTGCAGGCCGAGGAACGCGCCAAAGCCCGCGTCGACGCCGATATCGGCAGCGCAGGCGCCAGCGGCGTCAGCGTCACGCCGACCTTCTTCATCAACGGACGCCGCTACGATGGCGCCTGGGATGCCAGGTCGCTTGCCGACGCGATGCTCGGCACGCTCGGCCATCGCATCCGCTCCGCCGCGCTCGATTTCGCCGACTGGGCCCCCTCCGCCGGCGTCCTGCTCCTGATCGCCACATGCCTCGCCATCGCGCTCACCAACTCCGCCATGGGCAACGCGTTCACGGCGTTCTGGCAACACGAACTCGGCGTCAGCTTCGGCCCCTCGCGCTTCACCATGTCCATTCTCGAATGGATCGACAGCGCCCTGCTCACCATCTTCTTTCTCGTCGTCGGCCTCGAAATAAAACGCGAGTTCACCGTCGGACGTCTCGCCCACCCGCGCTCCGCCGCCCTCCCCATCGCCGCCGCCATCGGCGGCATGATCGTCCCCGCCCTGCTCTACCTGCTCGTGATCCCCGCAGGCGCCTGGTCACGCGGATGGGGCGTGCCGATGACCACCGATACCGCTTTCGCCGTCGCGCTGATCGTCATGATGGGACGCCGCGTGCCGGTCGAACTGCGCGTCTTCCTCACCGCGGCCGCCATTGTTGATGACCTCGGCTCCATCGTCGTCGTCGCCGGATTCTATTCCGGCGCGCTGCATCCGTTGTATCTGCTCGGTGCCGCCGCAATCGTCGTCGCGCTGGCAGCGCTCAACCGCGCCCGCATCTATAGCGTCACGCCCTATGTGATCCTCGGCGTGGCACTCTGGGCCTGCGTCCATGCCGGCGGCCTCCACGCCACCATGGCCGGCGTGATCCTCGCCGTGTTCATCCCGACCCTTCCTCCGCCCGATCTGATCGCGCTGAGGGCTCAGGCCAGCGCCATCCTCATCGCCGAAGCAGGCCGCGGCAACGAGCCGTTGCACCACGGCCCGTCGCTGCCCGGCCTGCGCGCCCTCGACGCCATTCACGACCGGCTCGAATCCCCCGCCGACCGTCTGCTTCGCCACGCCGGCGCACGGTCGAGCTACATCGTCCTGCCGTTATTCGCCTTCGCCAATGCCGGCGTCGCCATCACCGCCGGCGCGCTTCGCGGGCACGAACCGATCATGCTGGCGATTATCGTCGGGCTGGCAATCGGCAAGCCGCTGGGACTGGTCGGGGCCTCGGCTCTGGCCGTCAAGCTGCGCCTCGCCGTGAAGCCCGATGAATATTCCTGGCGTCAGCTTGCCGGCGCCGGCGCCCTCGCCGGCATCGGCTTCACCATGTCCCTGTTCATCGCCGGCCAGGCGTTCCCGGTCGAAACCGAACTGGACGCTGCGAAAATCGCGATCTTCGCCGCATCCGTCCTGTCCGCCATCGCCGGCACCATTATCCTGTGGAACGCCGAAGCCCCGCGTGATCCCGACACCTCAGCGTGATTTATGCGCCGTCGAGCAAATCCAATTCACGGTCGATCGCGGCACGGAGAAGCGGGAGATGGTCCTGGAGAACAACCCACACGAAGGACGCCGCAACGTCTTCATACTCATGCCGATAGACATTTCCTGCGCCCGCCATACGCGCCCACGCATCGGGATGCCTCGCCTCAACTGTCGCACGAACGCATTTCAAGGCAGCGGATCACGGCATAGAGCCGCAGCATATCGTCCCTGAAAGCGCTTGGTACGTCACACCTGCCGTGAAGGCATCTATAAGGTGGATATGGTGCCGAATGTCATTCAGCCAGCGATGGGTCGCTTTCCCGTCAGAAGGCATAAACCGCGTCTGCTGTCGCGGTGGGACGAAGGTAAGGTTTGAATCCCCTCCTTATTGACCACGTCCACCGGGCCGTCGAACAGGCTCCTGATGTACTCCTTCAATCCGACATACTCATAGACGCCAACACGAGCGGCCGGATCGATTTCGATCATGATATCCGTATCGCTGTCAGGACGATCATCCCCCCGGGCCCGAGAACCGAACAGCGCGGCGTGGACCACGCCGCGCGCACGCAACTCAGCCTCGTTTGCCCGCAAGCGGGCGATAATGTCCTCGCGCTTCATACGACCCACCATAGCATAATCCCGGGTCCACCGCCTGATTACGCCGCCCGCGGCTTCGCCTCCCGCGACTCCGCCAGGTGATCGAACCGCCGCGCATACGTCCCCAGCCCCTGCGTCTGGGACCGCAGCTCGATGATCAGATCGTGCAGCTCCGCCTCGGGCACCAGCGCCTCCACATCGTCCCATCCCGTCCAGCCTGGCTTCTCCGAATACCCCAGGATCTGCCCCTTCCGCCCGGTCAGCAGCCGCTGCGCCCGCGCCGTGAAATCGTTCGGCACACTGATCGTCACATGGTCGATCGGCTCCAGCACCACCGGATCCGCCTCCGCCAGTCCCTCCTTCATCGCGATCTGCGTCGCGGTCTTGAACGCCATGTCGGAGCTATCGACGCTGTGGAACTGCCCGTCCCGCAGCGTGACGGAAATATCCACCACCGGGAAGCCATGTGGCCCCTTGCGTGCCGCCTCCTCCGCGCCCTCGCCCACCGCGGGAATGAAGTTCCGCGGCACCGCGCCGCCCACGATCTTATCGACGAATTCGAACCCCGCCCCGCGCTCCCGCGGCGCGATGTCGATCTTCACATCGGCGAACTGCCCATGCCCGCCGGTCTGCCGCTTCAGCCGCCCGTGCTGGTGCACCGCGCGCCGGATCGTCTCTTTGAACGCCACCGCCGGCTTGTGCGTCGTCACCTTCAGCCCGTAATTGCCCGCCAGCCGCGCCACCGCGGTGTTCAGATGAATCTCGCCCTGCCCGTGCAGCACCGTCTCGCCGGTGTCCTGGTTGTGGTCCAGGCTGAGCGACTGGTCCTCCTCCAGCAGCTTCTGCAGCGCGCCCGACAGCTTCACGTCATCCTTGCGGTCCGTGGTGGCGATCGCCAGCGAATAGACCGCCGCCGGAGCCGCCGGGAACGCCAGCGCCTCGGCCGTGCCGCCCGGCGAGACCGTCGCACCCGTCGCCACGTTCTCCAGCCGGCCCAGCGCCACCAGCTCGCCCGCCTCCGCCTCCGGCGCCTTGGCCAGGTCGTTCCCATTGAAATGATAAATCCCGCCCAGGCGTGACCCGCCCAGCGTGGCCCCGTCCTTGATGCTGCCGCGCCAGATCCGCGCATAGGACAGCTTGCCGGTATGCCCCGCGTGCACCGTGCGGAACACCTGCGCCAGCGGCGCCCCCTCCGCCGCGACGCCACGCCGCTCGGCCGTCTCCGCCGCCGTCGGCGTGTCGTGCCGCAGCGCCTTCCACAGCCGGCGGATGCCGTGCGCATGTTCGGCGGCGCCCAGCAGCACCTCGATCACGTTGCCCGCCGCCAGGTCCTTGCGCAGGTTCTGATACACCTCGTCCGTGCTCGGCTGCACATCCTCCAGCAGCTTCTCCAGCAGCGCGTCGTCGTGATCCGCCAGCGTCTCCATCAGCTTCGACTTCGCCTGCTTCTCCTCCTCCACCAGCGCGGACGGAATCTGCATCAGCTCAGACGGCATGCCCCGCCTGTAGCGATACGCCCGCTCGCTCACGATATCGACGTAGCCCGTGACGCTTTGGCCCTCCACGATCGGCATCTGCCGCAGCACCAGCGGCCCCTTGGCGTAGGCCTGCAATGCCGCCAGCGCCTCCGCCAGCCCGCCATCCAGCGTATCGATCTTGTTGAGAGCACGATGTACGGCGTGCCCTGGTCCGCCAGCATCTTCATCAACGGCGCCACGGCCATCGCCCGTGCCGGCACCGGCTCGCACACCACCACCGCAAGATCCACCACCGCCAGCGCCGCCGCCGCCTCGTGCGCGAACTCGATGGAACCGGGGCAATCCAGGATGGACCACGTGTCACCCAGATAGGTGCAATGGCCCAGGCGCAACTCGGTGGTGGAGGGGCGGTTGCGCGGATCGGCCGGCTTCTTCACCGGGCTGCCCGCCGCCTCCAGCAGCGCTTCGAACAACACGGATTTGCCGCTGCCGTACGGCCCCACCAGGGCCACTGAGCGAGGTCTTCTGCCGTTCTGGTCTCCGGACATCGATGCCTCCCGGGCGTTGTGCGCCGCTGATCCTATCCCAGATCATCCGGCATGGAAGGTGGCACCGCGCCCGGATGCACGCGCGGGTAGCACATCCACGGCGCGAGGCGGACACGTCGCAGCGCGTGAATCCCGCTCTCAAACAACAAGAGCGAGATCGCGCGAGGCGGACACGTCGCAGCACGTGAATTCCGCTCTCAAACAACAAGAGCGAGATCGCGCGAGGCGGACACGTCGCAGCGCGTGAATCTCGCTCTCAAACAAGAGTCAGATCGCGACGGCGGCCCCCGGTAGAGCCTACCGCGTGAACCCTTCGACCTCGCCCTTCGCCCAGTCGATCACCTGCTTCGGCGACTGGCCGCTGTGCAGCTTGGCGAACATCGTCGGCATCGTGCCCCGGTTGTAGATCTGCACCGCGATGTCAGGGGGCGCCGGCGCCACCGCCACCCACGATTGCTGCCCGGAACTCTTGCGGATCGGGTAGTTGTACACCGTCCCCTTGGGCGGCTCGACATCGGACCATACCGCGAAATTGTTCATGCTGATGAACGGCGGAACGTCGTAGCCCACCACCACATTGCAACGCTCCTCCACATTGTCGCGCTGCATCAGATACTCGATCAGCTCCTTCCCCGCCGTCTTGTTCTGGCTGAACTTCCACACCCCCCAGGCGAACGGGCCAAGCGGCAGAAAGCGGCCTTTCGGTCCCTTCGGCGCCGGAAACGTCCAGCAATCCTTCGCCACGTCCGGCGCGTCGCGCTTCGCCACCGCCCACGCCGAAGGCGGATTCCAGATCAACGCGGCGTTGCCGGAAATCAGCGCACGATTGTTGGATGCATCGTCATAACTCACGGCGTCCTTCGGCAGGTATTTCACCAGTTGTGCGCCGTATTCCAGGACCTGCTTCACCTCGTCGGAATCCAGCGCCATGTCGCCGTCCTTGTTCACCAGCTCGGCGCCGAACGCGGCAAAGATCGAGCCCGCGGTATCCACCGAATCAGGCGTGGTGCCGATGCCGATGCCGAACGGCTTGCCCGCCTTGGAACACGCCTCGGCCGCCTTCAGCATCGTATCCAGCGTCCAGTTGTCCGATTCCGGCGTGTGCACGTCCTCCGCCGGATACATCTTCGTCACGTCGATCCCGGCCATGTCCTTCAGCATGGAAATGCGCCCGCACGGCCCCTTGTTCTGCGTGCCGGAGCTGGTCGGCACCGCGGCCCAGTGCCCCTTGTATTTGAACATGTACTCGCTGATCGGACTGACCGGGCCATACTTGTCGGTCAGCCGCTGCATCACGTCGTCCATCGGCTCCAGCAGGTCGCCGTGGTTCTGCGTCTCCCAGTTCGGGAATGCCTGAACGTCATGACCCGCCTTGGCCTGAGCCTCCGCCGCGATGGTCAGGATGTTCTTCGATCCCATCGAGGTGATGAAGTCCGGCACCACCTCGACGTTGTTGGCCTTGGCGAACGCCGCGCACTGCTTCTTCATCACGTCGTTGCCCGCCGGAACCCAATGATCCCAGAAGCCGATCGTAACCTTTCCCGCGGCATGCCCCGTGCGAACGTGGACCAGCGGCAAGGCCGCGGCGCCCGCCCCGACCTTCAGCGCCGTGCGGCGCGAGACCTTGTGCTTCATCGTCACTGCGAAACGTCCCTCCGAACTGAACGGCCCTCTGCCGTCACCACCATCGAGCGTAAGCGTAAGCAAGGTGTTAAGCCAAGGGGCCGCCGCTCACGGAACGCACGCCAATGACAATCAAGCGAATCACCGCCAATCTTCCCGCCCGGCAGACCGCGGCGGCCGTCGCCTTCTATCGCGACGTCCTTGGCATGCGCATCGCCATGGACCTCGGCTGGATCACCACCTTCGCCGCCGAAGGCCACGCTCCCCTGCAGATCAGCGTGGCAACCGAAGGCGGATCAGGCACCCCCGTGCCCGCGATTTCCATCGAAGTGGACAATCTCCAGGACGTGCTGGAACGCGCCCGCGCCGGCGGCTTCGCTATCGAGTATGGTCCGGTGGACGAACCCTGGGGAGTCCGCCGCTTCTATGTGCGCGACCCGCTCGGCTGCCTGGTCAATATCCTGACCCATGCCTGACGGGGCGTATTCCCCTCCGCTACCGTCCAGCCGCCACGCTCTCCGTCGTCTTCACCGCCTGCTGCACAACGGGCGCAGGCGTCTCGGCCGCTCCCGCGCCCAGCTTGGTTCCGCCATCAGGCGTCGGCTCCGCTATCGGCTTCACCACGACCTTGTCCACCCCGTGATGCGTCATATCGAGCCGCTGCGCGACCGATGGACTGACATCCAATATCCGCCCCCCCACATGCGGCCCGCGATCCCGCACCGTGACAATCGCCGACTTGCCCGTCGTAACATCCGTCACCTTCGCGGTGGTGCCTATCGGCAAGGTCTTGCTCGCGGCAACATTGGCGCTCTGCTCGAATTTGCTGCCATCCGCCATCGTCCTGCCCTGGAATTTGCCCGCGTAATAGGACGCCTTGCCGGCTTGCTTGCCCCCCGACCGGTCGATCCCGCGCGATGCTGCAACCGGGGGACGCTGCTCCAGCTTCTCCGCCTGTGGCGCGACCGCTTCCGCTGGCTGGCTCGGCCGGGAGGAGATCGCGCTCCGGTTGTGCTCCTGGCAACCCGCACTCGCGATCATCAGCGCGATGCTCGCAGCAATCGTCCCTGTTCTCATGTCCCCTCCCGGCCTGCTCGATCCTGAAAGGACGCCCCGCGGCCGGGGTGGTTCCATCCGCCCTGGCGCCGGCGCTCCCCCCAGCCTACCTTCCGCCCCGATGACCGCCCCATTCTGGAAGACCAAGACGCTGGAGGAAATGACCCGCGCCGAGTGGGAATCCCTCTGCGACGGCTGCGGGCGCTGCTGCCTGCACAAGCTCCGCGACGAGGACACCCAGGCCCTCGCCTTCACCAACGTCGCCTGCCGTCTGCTCAACCTCAACACCTGCCGCTGCGCCGATTACGAGCGCCGCCAGCGCTGGGTGCCCGATTGCGTCATGCTGACGCCCGCCACGGTGCGGGAAATCGACTGGCTGCCACCCTCCTGCGCCTATCGCCGCATCAATGAGGGCAAGGGCCTCGCCTGGTGGCACCCGCTGGTGTCCGGCGATCCCGAAACCGTCCACACCGCCGGCATCTCCGTCCGTGGCCGCGCGGTCAGCGAACGCGAAGCCGGCGCCCTGGAGGACCACGTCGAATCCTGGCCGGGCCGCAACCCTCGCGCCCGGCGACTACAAAAGGATCCACCCCAATGACCAACGAAACCCTTTACGGCGGTGTCAACGCCGCCATGCTCACCCCGATGAAGCGCGATCTCTCGCCCGATCTCGACCGCATGGAAGCGCACGGCCGCTGGCTCCTGAAGAACGGCTGCAACGGCCTCGCCATCCTCGGCACCACCGGCGAGGCCAACAGCCTTGGCATCGGCGAACGCATCGAGGTCATGGAAGGCTTGGTCCAGCGCGGCATCCCCGCGGCAAAACTGATGCCCGGCACCGGCACGACCGCGCTGACGGATACCGTGCTGCTGACGCGCAAGGCCGCCGAACTCGGCTGCCCCGGCGCGCTTTTGCTGCCGCCCTTCTACTACAAGAACCCCTCCGATGACGGCCTGTTCGCTTACTTCAGCGAAGTCGTGCAACGCGTCGGCGGTGAAATCCGCCTGTTTCTCTACAACTTCCCCCAGCAATCCGCCGTGCCCTTCTCCATCGACCTGATCGCCCGCCTGCTCAAGGCCTTCCCCGGCGTCATCAAGGGCGTGAAGGACAGCAGCGGCAACTGGGACACCACACGTGGTTACGTCGAGAACTTCGCCCGCGACGGCTTCGAAGTGTACGCCGGCGACGACAGCCTGCTCCTCACCAACCTGAAAGCCGGCGGCGCCGGCTGCATCACCGCCGCGTCGAACGTGAATTGCAGCGCGGGCGCCCGCGTTTACGCCAACTGGAACGCCACCCATGGCGAACAGGCTCAACTCATACTCACCGCGACCCGCAAGGCCGTCACTTCGGTGCCGCTGATCCCGGGCCTGAAAAGCCTCGTCGCCCGCAACACCGGCGATGCCGGATGGAAGGCGATCCGTCCGCCGCATCTGCCGCTGAGCGCAGAGCAGGAGACGAAACTGTTCGGGGCGTTCGATGCAAGCGGCGTGGAACTCGCCCGCGCCGCCTGAAAGCTGCCTCGCAGCAGGGGCTCAACCCGACCGTGTGCGCATGAAACTCTGCACGAACTGCCTCTGGAACAGCAGGAACGCGATCACCAGCGGCGCGGAGGACATCAGCGTCGCCGCGGTGATCACCGCCCAGTTCGTCCCCTGATCGGTGGTGGAGAACATCGCCAGCCCGACGGTGATCGGCCGCACATTGACCGAATTGGTCACCACCAGCGGCCACAGGAAGTTGTTCCAGTGGAAGCTCACCAGCACCAGCCCGTACGCCACGTAGGTCGGCTTCGCCAGCGGCACATAGACCCGCCACAGCCGTCCGATCAGGCCCAGCCCCGCCAGCTTCGCCGCATCGTCCAGATCCTGCGGCACGGTGCGGAACGCCTGCCGTAGCAGGAAGATGCCGAACGCCGATCCCAGATACGGCAGCGCGATCCCCAGCAGCAAATCCACCAGCCCCAGCTCGCCGATCGTGCGGTAATTCTCCACCATCAGCACGTCCGGCGTGATCATCAACTGGATCAGCACCAGGGCGAAGATCACGTCACGGCCGGGAAAATTCAGCCGCGCGAAGGCAAACGCCGCGGGGGTGCACAACACGAACTGCGCCGCCAGCACCATGCTCACCAGAAACACGGTGTTGATCATGTACTGGCCGAACGGCGCCATGTTCCACGCCGCCACGAAGTTTTCCAGCGTCACCCGCCCGAACAGATTGAAATTCGCCACCTCGGCCGGCAGATGGATCGAACTCCAGATCGCCCACAGCAGCGGCAGGACCCACATCAGCCCCAGCAGCCAGGCGCCGATCGTATCCAGCCGCAGCACCGGAAGGGTGATGCGCGCCGGCCGAACGAGACTCGAGCGCGACACTCATCGGTAGTGTACCCGCCGTTCGATCAATCCGAACTGCAGCGCCGCCACCGCCGACAGGATCACCAGCAGCACCACCGTCAGCGCCGCGGCATAGTTCGAATCCCAGGTACTGGAACCCGACCTGGTAGATGTAAAACAGCAATATGGCGGTGGAGTTGTCGGGACCGCCTCGGGTCAGCACGATGATCTGATCGACCAGGCGGAACGCGTCGATCACCGTGTTCACGAACACGAACAGCGTCGTCGGCATCAGCAGCGGCCACACCACCCGGCGGAAGAACGTGATGCGGGAGGCGCCTTCAAGGTCCGACGCCTCGGCCAGTTCCGGCGGCAACGATTGCAGCGCCGCGAGATAGAAGATCATGTAGAACCCGGCCATCTTCCAGATCGCGATGATGATCATCGCCGGCAGCGCCGTGGAGGCAAAGCCGAGCCAGTTCCAGTTGCCGAACCCGAACGGCGCAAGCACACGGTCGATCAGCCCATAGCCCGGGCTGAAGAAGAACAGCCAGATATTCGCCACCGCGATCATCGGCAGCACGGTCGGGGTGAAATACGCCAGCCGCAGCAGCGGCCGCCCCGGAATCCGCCGGTTCACCGCCAGCGCCATGATCAGCGACAGCGCCATCGTCGCCGGGATGGTGCACCCCGCATACACCGCGTTGTTGCGCAGCACCTGCCAGAACACCGGATCGGCCGCCATGGCGACAAAGTTGACGGCCGGATCCAGGCGGGATGGATGGTGCGGCACCGGCGTGGTGTGCAGTGCCGCCCAGATGGTTTCAACCGTCGGAAAATGCGTGAACAGCGCGAGCAGCGCCACCGCCGGCAAAATCAGAAGATAGGCCTGCAGCGTCTCGCGCTTCACCCTTCACCTCTCCCGCGCCGCGGGAGAGGTCGCGGCGCCCGAGCGCCGAGCGTGAGGGCCGTCACGCCTTGCGGAACGGCCGCAGCAGCCGCTCCGCGTTCGCCTGCGCCTCCGTCAGCGCCGGCTTGGGCTGCTTCGTCAGCGCCAGGGCCGCCTGTAGCGCACTGTTCAGCGGTATCGTCACCTGCTGGTTGTCATGCGTCGAAAGCTCCGGCACCGCATACTGCAACTGATCGCGCGCCACCTCGACCGGCGGGAAACTCGCGGCGTATTCCTTCATCTTCGACGTATCCCACGCGTCCGGCCGCGTCGCGACGTAGCCCGTGTCGATGCTCCATTGTGCCGCACGTTCCGGCGACGTGACCCAGCGGATGAACAGCATTGAAGCCGCACGCTCATCCTTCGTCGCGGTCGAGAAGATGTGGAAATTCGCCCCGCCCGTCGGCGTCCCACGCTGCTTGTCGGCCGGCAGCATCGCCACGCCGAACGGAAACTTCGCGTTGTTCTTCACGAACGTCAGGCTGCCGGTGGTGATCCACATCATCGCCGTGCGCCCCGCCACGAAATCATTCGGCGTGGAGCCCCAGTCCAGCACGCCCGGCCCCTGCACCCCGTCCTTGCCGAGCTGCACCCAGTACGCCAGCGCCTCCACTGATCCCGGCGCGTCGAAATACGTCTCCGTCCCCGCGCTGTTCATCAGCTTCTGCCCGGCTTCCGCCGCCAGCGCCTGGTACAGCCAGTACGTCCCGCCCGTCGCCGGAATCTGCACGCCCCACCGGCTCACCTGGCCGCCCGACTTCACCACCAGCTTGCGGCCCATGTCGGTCTGCTCGGTCCAGCTCGCCGGCGGCTTCTCCGGATCGAGCCCCGCCTGTTTGAACGCGTCCTTGTTCCAGTACAGCACCGCCGTCGAGCGTTGGAACGGCACGCTCCACACATGCCCCTCCACGTTGCCGTTCGCCATGAACGCCGGGAAAAACCCGTCGAGCCACTTCTTGTCGTCCGGCGTGTTCGCAAGCTCATCGATCGGCACGATCGCATCCAGATCGATCAGGCTGAACACCTGGATCGCGCCCAGCATCGCGAGCGGCGGCGCCTTGCCCGCCTTGAACGCAGTGATCGCCTTGGCGATCGTATCGTCGTAATTGCCCGCATAAACCGGCTTGATCCGTATGTCCTTGTGCTCCGCCTCGAAATCCCGCGCATACCCGTCGATGATCTTGGTGATCGGCCCGGCCGCCGCGATCGGAAAGAAAAACTGGATTTCCAGCGGCGCGTTCTGCGCCCGCACGATGGCGGGCGCCCCCAGGCCTCCCGCGAGGCCCCCGCCGAGGCCGGCAAGAACACTCCGGCGATTCATCCTCATCATGTGTGTTTCCTCCCCAGTTATGTCAGGCAAGCGCCGCGACACGCTCGAAGCGTGCCCCGGACTCTGCATTGAACAGATGCAGCGCGGACGCCGGAAAACCCAGCCGCACCGTCTCCCCCAGCGCGGCCGGATGCCGCCCCGGCAGGCGCGCCTGCATGCGGTGGCCCGCCGTCCCGACCTGTCCGATCAGGATCGTGTCCGCCCCCAGATATTCGCTGTGCTCCACCTGCAGATCGAGCACCGGATCGAACTCCGACGCGCGCGCCGGATAAAAGCTTTCCGGGCGGATCCCGACGATCACGCGCTCCGGCAACGATGGTGTCAGCACGCGCTCCGTCGTCCCGGCAATCACCATGCCATTCTCGGAATGCTCCAGCGGCAGCAGGTTCATCGGCGGCGAGCCGATGAACCCCGCCACGAACAGGCTCGCCGGCCGATCATACACCTCCGCCGGCGCCGCCGCCTGCTCCATCCGCCCGGCGCGCAACAACACAACCTGGTCGGCCATGCTCATCGCTTCCACCTGGTCGTGCGTGACATAGATCATGGTCAGCCCCAGCCGTCGCTGCAGTGCCACGATCTCCCGCCGCATCTCGGCCCGAAGCTGCGCGTCCAGGTTCGATAGCGGCTCATCCATCAGACACACCGGAGCCTGCGCCACGATCGCACGGCCCAGCGCCACACGCTGCTGCTGCCCGCCCGAAATCTGGCTCGGCTTGCGCGACAGCAACGCGCGGATGCCCAGGATATCCACCGCTTGCGCCAGCCGGCGTTCGCGCTCGGCCTTCGCCACCCCGCGCGCCTTCATGCCGAACAGGATGTTCTCCGCCACGCTCAAATGCGGAAACAGCGCGTAGCTCTGGAACACCATCGCAACACCCCGCCCCGCCGGCGGCAGCGCCGTCACATCCCGCCCGCCGACCAGGATCCGCCCCGCGCTCGGCTGGTCCAGCCCGGCGATCAGCCGCAGGCAGGTGGTCTTCCCGCACCCCGAACCGCCCAGCAACACGGTGAAGCGCCCGCCCGGAATGTGCAGATCGAGTTGGTCAAGCACCACCGCCCCGCCCCATGACTTGCTGAGGCCGCGGAGCCTGAGTCGGGACCGTACGAGGCGGGCGGCATTGCGTCCGGCATTATGGGGGACCAGCGTGAAGCGCCAGGCGACACTGTTAAACTGCCCGGAGCAGGTCGGCCAGTCCAAACCCTGCCCCGGCGGCACCGGGTCCACCCCTCCCGATCAGAGCCCCAGTAAACATCCGGCCCAGAGTTGTGCGCGATCTCGTCTCGGTAAGCCCTCGGCCAGGTCCTGGCGAGTTCTTCGCGGCGCGTCGACTGGCTCGCCGCGCCCCCTCAGCGCTCGCTGATCGCCTCAGCCGGATCGACACCCCCGCCAGCCCGAGCAGACCCGAAGGCAAGCAGCGGCAACGAGCCTGGCTCGGGAGCGCGCGAATACCGCGACGCAGCCGTTCGGGCACAACGTGTTGCCGGCCAAGCCCTCGAGCGGAACGAAGATCTCGCCATTCAGCGGGTCCACCGTGACCGAATGCGCGTTGACGTCGTCAGCACCGAGCGCCGTCAGGTTGATCTCGTCCTGGAAGCGACAAAGCGCAGGCTGTTGAACACATCGATCACGCGATCGCCGGACGGAATTCACTGCCAGTGACATAATAATCGCCCGTGGTTGGATCGTCCAGTTCGTCGGAGCCGGACACTTCCGTGAGCTTCGCCACCACCGCGCCGGCGCCGGTGTTGGCGGTTGGATCAAATACCACGGTCTGGGTTTTCTTGTTTCCGCATCCGACCATGGCGGTCGGGTTGAACACCACGGTTTGCGTGTTCTTGTTGCCACATCCCACCGCCAGATTGCCGTTGCCGCTCAGCGCCAACCCCGCGGGCGAGCAGGAGCAGATGCCGAAATTGGCTGAAATCGAAACGTCGCAATGACATTCCCCGACGTGTCGATCTCCGCCAGCCCCCTCCTGGATTGTTAACCCCGCTAAAGGCCGGGAACTGAGACAAAAAAGGTTCCCGTATGCGGGTCCCAGACCGATTGCTCCATGCCCACCGGTCGGGCGGGGAACCTGGGACTGGTGATGTTGACCAACCTGGACCGCGCCGGTTCGCCGCGTTGATCAGCGTCGCGAAAGCGGGCGGTGTCGGCGTTATTGGCAACCAATCACCTGATTGGTTGCCGGTGAGAACGCCATCTCGTCCACCCGGAAGGTTCCCCCGGTGGAAGTCGGCGAAAACGCCGTCAAGGTCGGGGCGGCCGGATTGTTGACATTGAAGGAGACGACGCTGGCTGCGCGCCGTTGCCGGCAAAGAACATCGCCTGCCCGCCGATATGCGCCACCAGCACGCCATCGGGCCCGGATGTGGACTGTGGTGGACTGCTGCCCCGTGAAGACGCCAGGGCCGCCCGGCCTGAGCCACGAGTGTGCTTGTTGCCCCGTTAATGATGTCCACGGCACCATTGGATCGGTCTGCAATATCCAGCGTAACCGGTGGTGTCAGTTGGACCGATCAGCAATGTAAACGTAACCGGTCGTGTCGGCGAAACTGATATCGAAAGCCAGAAAACGCACCACCCTGATTGTTCTCCGGCGGTTGCCGGAACCGCAATCGTTTGCAGGAGCGAGTAAATCGGTCCCCCCGCTGCGGTGGCCGCAGCTGCAACAACCGCGGTGCCCTACAAGCAATAGCGATTTCACGATGCGCGCTGACTTCATCGATACCTCCTGGGCTTTCCTCGGTTTGGGGTATTTCCCGGTCTGATAGCCAATTCGAATCACACTGCGTTAAAGCGAATTACCGACAGCCTGTACTTCCAGCTCACCCGCGCACGTAAGTCACAACCGGGTGACGATGGCGGGCCAGCCGCGACCGCTATAGCTGAACTGTGATGCCTCCGTCCGGGAGAAGGCGGAAGTCGCTTGACCGTGCGGCTGCCGCCCCGCACGTGACGAATGGACGAAAGGCCCGGGCTCCGACCCGCCGATCAGACCGTCGCTCTGGACTGGGCCAGGGCGCGCGACTGGCTGCGCGGCCCGGGGCATGCACCTGGCGCTCGATCCGCCGCCGCGGCAGTTCGGCGGCGGCCTGGCGAACCTGAATTACCTGATCACGCTGAACGGCGCGCCGGCCGTGCTGCGCCGCCCGCCGATGGGGGAGTCTGCCGCCGGGCGCCATGACATGGCCCGCGAGCACCGCATTCTGCGCGGCCTTGCCCGCGCCTTGCCCTTCGTGCCGCGCAGCCTGCTCTGTGCGACGATGCTTCGGTGCTCGGCGCGCCATTTCAGATCCTGGAATACCGCGCCGGGGCTGGTGATCCGCTCCACCTTGCCGCCGGAGCTGGCCGGCCGGCCGGAGGTGGGCGCCGCCTGTCCCAGGTGCTGCTGGAAACCCTGGCGGCGATCCATAGTGTGGATGCCGAGGCAGTGGGCCTGGGCGACCTGGGCCGGCCGCACGGATTCCTCGGCCGCGCCGTCGCCGGCTGGCGCAAGCGCGGCGTCGCCGCCATGGAAGACGGCACCGATCCGCTGCATCAGGCCGTCGGCACCTGGCTGGAGCGCCACCTCGTCCCCGACGGCCCCCCTGCCCTGCTCCACAATGATTTCAAGCTGGACAACATGATCCTCGATCCGCGCGACCTCTCGCCGGTCGGCGTGGTGGACTGGGACCAGGGCACGCGCGGCGATCCGCTGTTCGACTTCGCCACCCTGCTCTCCTACTGGGTGGAACCCGACGATCCGCCAGCCATGCACGACATGGCGCAGATGCCCGCCGACCAGCCGGGATTCCTCGACCGCCGCGCGGCGGTGCAAACCTACGGCGCGCTGACCGGGCGCGACATGTCGGACTTCCTGTTCCACCGCGTGCTGGCGATGTACAAGCTCTCGGTGATCTTCCTGCAGCTCGGCCTGCGCTATCGCACCGGCGCAACCACCGAGCCGCGCTACGCCCCGCTCACCGGGATCGGCACCGGCCTGCTGGAGTTCACCCACGAGATCGCGCAAGGACGCGCCTTCTGATGGACTTCTCCATCCCGCCCGATCTTGCCGAACTGCGCGACCGCACCCGCGATTTCATCCGTAATCAGATCATCCCGCTGGAGTCCGACCCGCGCCAGACCCGTCACGGCCCGTCCGAGGACCTCCGACGCGAGCCTGCAATCGCTGGCGCGCACCGCCGGCCTCCTCGCCCCCCATGTCGGCGAAGAGTTCGGCGGTCTCGGCCTTTCACATACCGGCAAGGCGCTGGTGTTCGAAGAAGCGGGTTACTCCCTGCTCGGCCCGCTGGCGATGAACATCGCCGCCCCCGACGAGGGCAACATGCACCTGATGGAAGCGGTCGGCACGGCGGAACAGAAAGCCCGCTGGCTGTGCCCGCTCGCCGCCGGCGAAATCCGCTCCTGCTTCTGCATGACCGAACCCGCCCCCGGCGCCGGCAGCGATCCCGCCGCCCTCAAAACCCGCGCGGTGCAGGACGGCAATCACTGGGTCATCGACGGCGAGAAGTGGTTCATCACCGGCGCCGACGGCGCTGCCTTCGCCATCATCATGGCGGCCGGTGATGACGGCCGCGCCACCATGTTCCTCGCCGACATGAACACCCCGGGCATCGAGGTGGTGCGACGGATGGACAGCCTGGATCAGGGTTTCCCGGGCGGCCACTGCGTCGTGCGCTTCCACGCTCTGCGCGTGCCGGCAAGCGACATCCTGGGCGAACCCGGCAAGGGCTTCCGCTACGCCCAGGTGCGGCTCGCCCCGGCGCGCCTGACCCACTGCATGCGCTGGCTCGGTGCCGCCCGGCGCGCCCATGCCATCGCCGCCGAGTACGCCCGCCGCCGCGAAGTGTTCGGCCGCCGCCTGGGAGAACACGAAGGCGTCGGCTTCATGCTGGCCGACAACGAGATGGATATCCGCATGGCACGGCTCGCCATCTGGCACACCGCCTGGGTGCTGGATCAGGGCGAACGCGGCGGCACGGAATTCGTCGATCGCGAAAGTGGTCTGCTCCGAGGCGATCTGGCGCGTCGCCGATCGCTGCGTGCAGATCATGGGCGGCCAGGGCGTCACCGGCGAAACCCTCGTCGAGCGCATCTTCCGCGAAGTGCGCGGCTTCCGGATCTACGATGGCCCGTCCGAGGTTCACCGTTGGTCCATCGCCCGCAAGGTGATGAAGGATGGCGCGAACTGGTGAGACGCAGGCCGACGGCCGCCCGCGACGCCCGCGCCCGCCGCATCGCCGCCGGGTGATCCTTGAGCCGCCCGAAACTTCTCCCGCAGCCTCACCCACCGGTCCAGGATCGGTAGCACCACGTCCTCCTTCGCCGGAGGGCACGCTCGTGACCACCCGCGCTACCCCCGCCTCGTGATACGCCGCCAGCCGCGCCTCATCCTCCGGCGCCGAGAAGATGCTGATGGAAAGCGCCCCCGGATCCCGCTTCGCCTCCTCCGCCATCTTGCGGAACTCAGGGAAAAACCGCGTCACGTCCTCGTATTGCGGGCGGCTCGCCAGGGGAATCCAGCCGTCGCCATAACGCACCGCACGACGCGCGCCATACGGCCAGGGCGCGTGATCGCCGGCCTGGCCCTCGCCGGCGTGCTGGCCGGCCTCGATTGGGCCGCGTCGATCGGCGCCGACGCGCTGCTGACCATCCCGGCCGATACGCCCTTCACGCCCGCCGGGCTGGCCGCGGCGCTGACCCCTGCCCCGTCCTGCGCCGCCAGCCTGGGCAGAACCCATCACCTCGTGGCGTTATGGCCTGCGCACGCAGCGGCGGATTTGCGCGCCTTCCTCTCAGGCAACGGCCCGCACGCTGCCCACCGGTTCGGCGCGCTGATCGGCATGACGGCGGTCCCCTTCGCGGCGACGACCGACAACGACCCGTTCCGCAACGTCAACACGCCGGAGGATCTGGCGCGCCTCGGATCGTGACGGTCATTGCGGTAGAACGTTAAATCGGGCGACCAATCTCAGGACGCGAACGGGCTGGCTGTGATCAGCCGCGGCGCCGCCTTGCGGCGAAGCCCGCCGCGATAACCCCCAGCCCGAACAGCGCCAGCGAGCCGGGTTCCGGCGTCGAGATGGCGCCAGGAGCGACGGTCCCGTCCACGATATCGATGAAATCCTCCGCCGTGCTGCCGGCGAGGACGAACGAGCTGACCGACGCCGTCGAGACGAAGCCCAGGAAGCCGATCCCCGATCCCGGTGAGGTCGTTGTCTGGCCGGTCGAGCCATCCACCGTCAGGTTGAGCGTGTCGTAGCCCGAGTTGGTGTAATCGCCCGCCCGCACGGTGTAGGCGTCGAAGGAGAAGGCCTGCGTGCCACCCGACGGGGTGATCACGGTGGAGCCGTTCGGGATGCCATAGAACGCGCTCGACACCGGGGGTGCCTGTAGCGTGGCGTTGGGATTGTCGTAGGAGTTGCAGCAAAAATAAGGTGGTGCGACCGAGAGCGAATAGCCGCCATCCCCGGTGTTGCCGACGAAATTGACCCCGTCGATCGTGAGCCCGGCGGCGGTGCTGTAATTTCCGGTCGGCGTGGCGTTGAAATTGAAGCTGGAGGTGGTCAGCCCGGCCGCGGCGACGGCGGCCGCATAGGACGCGGCATCGGTATAGAAGGTCACGGCCGCGTTGGCCGAGACGGTCGCTCCGACCAGCAGGGATGCGGCAGCGGTGACGGTTAGAAAGCGATGCATGGAGCCTCCGTTCCTGTGCGTCGAAGCAGCTTCGAGCATGAACGAGAGATTAATCCTGTAATAAGACAGTTGCTAATGCCGAGTTGACGGGGATGCATAACGAAATGTTATGCTTCGCCGGTGATCCAAAGCCGGCAGATCGAGGCGTTCCGCGCCGTGATGGTCACCGGCTCCATGACCGCCGCGGCGCAGACGGTCCATGTCACTCAGCCGGCCATCAGCCGCCTGGTCCGTGATCTCGAGGCGGAACTCGGTCTGACGCTGTTTCAGCGTCACGGCGCGTCCGTGGTCCCGACCGCCGAGGCCGAGGCCCTGCTGGTCGAGGTCGAACGGCACTTCATCGGCCTGGCGCAGCTTCGTGCCGTGGCGACCGACATCCGGGTCGGGCGGCGCGCCTCGCTTCGGGTCGCGGTCCTGCCGGCGATGGCCGCCGGCTTTGCACCGCGCTTCGTGGCCGCCTTCTGCCGGAGCAGGCCCAATTTGAAGGTGACGATCGAGGGGTTGGCTTCGAGCGTGATACGCGATGGCGTCGCGGCCGGTCATTTCGATGTCGGCATTACCGCGTTCCCGTTCGAACGGGCATCGCTGGTGATCTATCCGCTGCAGGACCGGGCCGTCGTCGTCATGCCGGAGGGTCACAGGCTGGCGGACAAAAAGACCGTCACACCCAAGGATTTGCGCGACGAGACGTTCGTGCTGCTGAACAAATCCGCCACGCACCCGATCCACAACCTGCTGCACGCCGTCACCAGGCGTCAGTCGATCGATACCTCGCTGTCGATGATCGCCTGCGTCCTGGTGGCCGAACAGATGGGGGTCGCCATCGTGGATCCGTTCAGCGCGAGCGAATTCGCCGGGCGGGGGGTGGTGATGCGGCCGCTCGACCCTGCGGTCACGCTCGGCACCGCGGTGGTGTGCTCTCAGGGGCGGAAACTGTCGGCCGTGGCGCAGGACTTTGTCGATGAGCTGCTGGGCCACGCGCATCGGGTTCCTGGCGGAGAACGGCTGCCAGGGGTGATCCGCGACAGGCGGGCCGTGGCTGCCCTCAGTCAGGGGCCGGGCTCGACATCCCTCTGCGCCTGCTTGATAAGCCGGTCGATGTCGTCGTCCGACAGACCCTCCGCGATCACCCCCGCCCGAGCGGTCCGCCTTGCCCAAGAGAGCCAATCATCCGGCTCCGCGTGACACCGGGCGGGCGATCCGGCGCGCTGCCGCGCCGCGTCCCTGGGGAGTGGACTTTCCGTCTCATCCTCGGTGGCCTCTGTGTTACCGACCCCGCGAACTTCTCCCGCAGCTTCACCCAGCGATCGAGGATCGGCAGCACCACGTCCGCCTTGGCCGAAGGCAGCGAGGTGCACACCCGCACCACCCCGGCCTTCTGATAGCCGGCCAGCTTCGCCTCATCCTCCGAGGCGCCGAAGATGCTGATCGAGAGCGAGGCCGGGTCGCGCTTCGCCTCCTCGGCCATCTTGCGGAAGGCGGGGAAGAACTCGGTCACGTCCTCGTATTGCGGCCGGCTGGCCAGGGGGATCCAGCCGTCGCCATAGCGCACCGCCCGGCGCGCGCCATAGGGCCAGGCGCCGCCGACGATGATCGGCGGATACGGCTTCTGCACCGGCTTGGGCCAGGCCATGATCGGCGAGAAATTGACGAATTCCCCGTGGTATTCGGGCTTCGACTTCGTCCAGATCGCCTTCATCGCCTCGATGCGTTCGCGGGCGAGCTTGTGCCGGGTTTCGAAGGCTGTGCCGTGGTTTTCCATCTCCTCGGCGTTCCAGCCATTGCCGATGCCGAACAGGAACCGCCCGCCGGAGACCTGGTCGATCGAGGCCACCAGCTTGGCGGTCTGGATCGGGTCGCGCTGGACCACCAGGCAGACCCCGGTGCCGAGGCGCAGCCGGTTGGTGACCGCGGCGGCCGCGCTGAGCGTCACGAAGGGGTCCATCGCGTCGTAGTAGTGCTTCGGAATATCGCCGCCGCCGGGAAACGGCGTGTGTTTCAGCGGGATGTGCGAATGCTCGGGCGCCCAGAGCGATTCGAAGCCGCGCTCTTCCAGCGCGCGCCCGAGATCGGCGGGCCGTCATGGAATAGTCGGTGAAGAACATCGATGCGCCGAAATCCACCTGGCCCTCCGTCTCCGATTTGAGCGAAGCCTAGATGCATCGCTTCCGCCTGCCAATCAGGCCCCCATCACATGGCTCCCGACGGATGATGATCTTGACCCTGCCGGGAAAAAAGGGCCCGCTTTGCGGCCAAGGGGGAGAGAAAATGGGCGGTTACGTGCACGGCTACGACCGACGTGAGACCGAGCGGCTGGAAGACCAGGCGCGCACGCTGGAGGAACTGCTGCATGGCGACACCTGCTTCCCGGCCGGGGCCGAGGTGCTGGAGGCGGGCTGCGGCACAGGGGCGCAGACGGTCGCGCTCGCGCGCCGCAACCCGGACGCGCGGATCACCGCCGTGGATGTCTCGGCGGCTTCACTCGCCGAGGCCGCGGCGCGGATCGCGGCCGAGGGGATGGGCAACGTCGCATTCCGGCAGGCGGACCTGCGGGCCCTTCCCTTCGCGCCGGCCTCGTTTGATCACATCGTTCTTTGCTTCGTCCTGGAGCACCTGCCCGACCCCGCAGGCGCGCTCGTCGCACTGCGTCCGCTGCTGCGCCCCGGCGGGGCGGTGACCGTGATCGAGGGCGACCATGGCTCGACCTTCTTCCACCCCGAAAGCGCGGCGGCGCGCGCCGCCATTGCCTGTCAGGTGGAGCTGCAACGCCGCGCCGGCGGGGACGCCAATATCGGGCGGCGTCTCTACCCGCTGCTGGTCGCGGCGGGATTTCGAGGCAGTGCGGGTTTCGCCGCGCATGGTTTACGCCGACGCCAGCCGTCCCGCCCTGGTGGACGGGTTCACCCGACGCACCTTCACGGCGATGATCGAGGGCATACGGGAGCGCGCGGTCGCGGCGGGGGCTCACGACGGCAGAGGCGTTCGACGATGGCATCCGGGCGCTGCACCGAACGGGCGCCGGGCCGAGCGGGGTGTTCTGCTACACGTTCTTCAAGGCGACGGGCTTCAAGGCGCCAAGTCTCAAGGCGACAGATCTCAAGGCGACAGGTGGGGGCGTCGGAACCAGGGATCGCCTCAGGGCCGAAGGGGCGTCAGCTCCTGCATGAGGTCGGCGACGAGGTGGGCGCGCAAGGTGGGGCCGTTCATCGGCTCGAGCACGAAATGGTCGTGCGAGCGCCAGATGTTCCATCGCCGAAGGGCACTGTCCTCCTCGAAGAACCCCAGCACTTCCTCATACTCTTCACCTTCCACTTCATGATCGAGCTCCACGACCAGGCGCATGCGATGCGCCTTCGCCCAGGCGAAGAGTTCATTCAGATCATCAAGATCAAAGGCTAAGCCTTTCGGCACGGGGACACCGTGGGCTGGGGCACCGTGGGAATATGCATCCATGACGTTTCCCCGCTTGCTCAGCCCGCGAAGACCCCCGCGGAACCGGCGCCAAGGTGCTCCGGTCCCGACCGGGGCGACTCCGGGAGACGCCCGGGCGGCCGCCCCGGAAGGTCCAGATAAAGCCTGCTTAACCTTCACGGGTCCGTGAAGGCAAGAACTTTTCATCGTAGAGTTGCAGATCCGGTCCTGGAAGTTTCGCGTTTTCAACGTTTTTTGCCGATCCGCATAGACGCTTTAACCCAAGAGCAGGCCCCCGGGACCTACTGTTCTGCCGTCAGTGGCTGTTTTGCCACCAGTGTGGCTTCCAGGTGCCACACTGTTCTGCTATCCGCCCGATACGACTGGGGCACGGAATTGCGATGGGCGCGTCACGCAGCGATGTCATTGCGAGGCCTGAAAGGCCGAAGCAATCTCCGGCCGATGCGGCGTTCGAACCAGCGTGCCCCCCCTTGAGGAGATTGCTTCGTCCCCCCGCTTTCGCGGGGGTTCCTCGCGATGACAGGACTCCTCGCAAAAATGGGCGAATGTCTGGGGCTGGACACCGCCCATCACAACCCGCTATAGCTCGCCGCGATGATCCCTGCCGCTGACCCATCCCGCCGCGTCGCGCTCGTCGCCGCCGCCCGCTGGGAGACGCCGTTCGCTCCCGAATGGCTCGCCTACCACCGGGCGATCGGCTTCGACCACGTTTACCTCACCTGCAATGATGATGATCCCGCCGCGCTGTGGGAAGCGGTGCTGCCCTTCGCCACCGGGCCGAACCCGTTCGTCACCTTCAGCCACCATCCCTGGCCGGGACAGCGCTTCGCCATGGCCCTTCGCGGCCTCCGGCAGGCCCGCCGCAGCCTATCCCTGGGCGATGGTCCTCGATCTCGACGAGTTCGTGCATCTGCCCGGGCTGCACGACATCGAGCGCGCGCTCGACGCCGTCGAGAACGGCCACGACGCCGTGCATCTCAACCGCATCGGCTTCGGCAACAGCGGCTTTCGCACACGTCCGCCCGGCGGCACGCTGCGCAACTTCGTTCGGCGCCAGCAGGACCTCTCCCCTGTCACCCGCGCTTTGCTCCGCAGCAGCCGCCTGAGGCTGGAGCCACACCGGCCCGCGCCGATCTGGACCGACCCCGCCTCGCTCCTCCCCGCCGGTGCGCGGCAGGTGAACCTCCTGGGTGAGCCGATGCCTCCGCCGCCCCGTCCACGGATCGATCCAGACCGCGCCGGCCGCCTGATGGCCCGAGGACTCGTCCACCACTACCCCTTCCGCTCGGAGCAGGACTTCCTGCTCCGGGCCGCACGCGGGGTGCAGGGGGACTTCGCCGGCCAGGCACGATGGCGGGACCTCTACGCCAAGGGCGAGCACCGCGCCGTCCTGGCCCAGCTCGATGCCCAGGAGGATCGCGCCCTGGCAGATTTCTGGGCCGCGCGGATCAAGGCCTCCGCCCGGCGGGCCACGCTCCTGCCCGCGCCTGCCTGGGACAATATCGCGCTGCGCAAGCCGGCGCGGCAAAGCTCCGTCTCGCCCTGGTCGCGCGGCGGCGATCCGGTCCAGGACGCCGCCGGCCTGGTGAACGGCACGATCTCCGGCGGCTTCCAGTGTCATACCGCCAACGAGGAACGAGCCTGGTGGGAGCTCGACCTCGGTGCCCCGGCCAGGGTGCACGAAATCCGCGTCTTCAACCGTTGTGACGACCCCAGCCTCGCCGAGCGCGTGCGCGCCTGCGCACTCAGCGCTTCAGCCGACGGCCGACAACTGGCTGACCCTGCATCATCAATCGGATGGCCCGGTGTTCGGCGGCGCCGACGGATCCCCCCTGGTGGTCCGGACGCCAGGGCCCGTACCCGCCCGCTGGGTCCGCTTTACCCTGCTCTCGCCGGCCAATCTCCACCTGGATCAGGTCGAGGTTTACGGCGAGATGGACTGAACTATCGGCTCGCGGAGAATGACCGCGCGCTGATCGCCGCCGCGATCTCATCGGCCAGCGTCTGCGCCACGCAGCGATACCCGTGGTCGTTGTGGTGCAAGCCGTCGCTGGCCACGAAATCCGCCACCGGCGCACCCTCCTGCTCCCAGCTCTCCATCAGCCGGTCGCGCGAAAACAGCCCCGCGCCGCTCTCTTGCGCAACCTCGGCCAGCGTCGCGTTGAACGCCGCATCCTGCGGGGAATTCAGAATCCTGGGGGACCGCTGATTGTCCATCAGCACCACATCCATCCCGGCCGCCAGAAGCTTGCGCACCCCAGCCGCCACCAGGTCATGGAAACGCTGCACGTTCTCGGCCCGCAGGGCGCCGTTGGCTCCCACCTGCCAGATCACGAGCTGCGGCCGGATCGCGATCACATCCGCCGTCAGCCGGTCCGATTCGCGTCCCCGCGTCCTGGCCGCCGATGCCGCGGTTGATCACCGCCACGTGTCCCTGCGGCAGGTCCGATGCCAGCATGGCCTGAAGCTGCGCCGGATAGCTGTGCGACGGGCTGGAGGCCATCGCCCCCTCGGTGGAAGACGAACCCACGGCAACGATCAGCAGTTCGTGGCCTTGAGCGACCGCCGCCTGGGCGTGCGGCAGGCGCAATAGCCCCGGCGGGCTCGAAGGGACAGGACGAGCCGGCCACCGCAGGGGTGGCCGCGGAGATACACACCAGCAACAAACTACACAAGCGGGTGAGCATGCGCCCTTAACGCCACGTTCACGTGACGAAGTCCAGTCACATTCGATCTCGAACGACCCGTGCGGCAAAAAATCCGTCCATGCCCCCGAACTCCGGCCACATCCCGGGATGGGTGCGCAGCGTGCCGCTGGCGCTGCGAGCCTCCGGAACCTCCCGCAATTCCTCATGCGTGAATGGAGAGAACACGTCCCAAGCCATTGTTTGTACAGACTTCTATTCGGCGCCATCCCCTCCTCTTGCTGGAGCGAGCACACCGCGTAGATCAGCCGCCCGCCAGGCCGGAGCATCCCCAGCGCCGCTGCAAGCAGCCGGTCCTGCGCCGCACACGCCGCAGCCACGTCCCGCTGCCGCTTCAGGTGCGGGAGATCCGGATGCCGCCTGATGGTGCCGGTCGCGGTGCATGGCGCATCGAGCAGCACCGCGTCGAACGGCTCCGGCGCGACCCAGGCGGAGGCGTCCGCCGCAATGGTCTGTGCCGTCAGGCCAAGACGATCCAGGTTTTCCCGCAGCCGGGCGAGGCGCGCCGGATCGCGATCCACCGCCGTTACAAGCGCGCCGGCGGCGGCAAGCTGGGCCGTCTTGCCCCCCGGTGCGGCGCACAGATCGGCCACGCGCTCCCCCGGTTGCGCGTTCAGCAGCCGGGCGGGCAGCGCCGCAGCCGCGTCCTGCACCCAGAACGCGCCCTCGGCGAAGCCGGGCAGCGCCGCCGGATCGGTGCCCGCCGGGAAGCGCACCGACCCGGTCGGCAGGCGCACTCCGCCCTCACCCGCCGGATGTGACCGCAGCGTGATATCGAGCGGCGCTGGCTGTTGATGCGCCGTCGCGATGGCCCGCGCATCCGCGCCCCACGACGCCCAGAGCCACGCCGGCGTGTCCAGCCGCGGCCCGTCCAGCGCCTCCAACGCCGCGCGCCCGGCTGCCCCCACCCGGCGCAGCACCGCGTTCACCAGCCCGGCAAAGCCCCGCAGCCCCTGCCGTTCCACCAGGGCCACAGCCGTGCCGACCGCGGCATGGGCCGGCGTGTCCAGCAACAGCAGGCCGGCCGCCCCGAGGCGCAAGTACATGGCGCACCGGGGTCGGCGGCGTCTTGCGCAGAAACGGCTCGAGCACCGCATCCAGCGTCCCCAGGCGGCGGAGCACGGTGGCGGCGAGCCGATGCGCCGCGGCGCGATCCCGCCGCTCCATCGCGGGCAGCCCGGCAAGGCAGTCGTCCAGCGATCGCCGCGAGTTGAGCACACCGCACAGCAGCAGGAAGGCGCCGTCCCGCGTGGGATCAGGCATTCAGGGCGACCATGCCGCTCCAGAACAGAGCTGCGCCCGTGGGTCTCCACCGGGGTGCGGCACAGGAAGCGCAACCGCCCGTCCTGCTCGATGCGGAAACTGGACATCCCGGCCGCGACAGTGCGCAGCGCACCGCCTTCGCGCACCCGCATCGGCGCGATATGCGCCGCGATCATCAACCGGCCGGCGGGGTCGATCGAGAACGTCCGGCAGTGGAACCCCTGGATTCGGCATGCTGGATCGGCGTCGGCTCGCCGCTCTCGGCGTCGAGCGCGAACACCGCGATGGTATTGTCCCCGCCGACGAACGCACCATCCGCATCCGCGCGCATCCGCCCGGTTCGCCACATACACAAACCGCCCGCTCGGATGGACATGCACAGTCCCGCCAAGCTGCCGAGGCCAGATCCGCCCCGGCTCGGCCAGCGTGGTGCGGCTGAAGCGCGCCGCCGGGTCGATCCCCTGCCCTGCCCGCTCGAACATCTCCAGCCGGTTTTGCCGTTCCAGCGAGACGTAAATCCACGGCTTCGTCGGATGAAAGTCCAGATGCCGCGGGCCGAAACCAAGCCCGCCCTCCGGCGCCACCGAAGCCAGCGGCGTCAGCACGCCGTCGTCGTAGCGGAATACTTTGAGCGCGCCGGGGTCCTCCGGCCGCCCTGCCATCGCGTCATTGCCCCGCGCCGCCACGATCGCCAGCGCGTCATCCGCCGTGAGCCGTACCTGGTGCGGGAAGATCCCCGCATCCAGGCCGCCCTGCGGCCGCTCCCTCCCGAGCCTCCCATCACCCTCGATCCGCCATACGCGCAGCCCCGCCGGATCGTTGAACGCCGCCAGCACGTGCCGGCCTGCGCCATCGACGCAGATGTGGATGGGCCGCGCCGGCAGGATGGCCGGCTCTCCATGGAGCGCCAGCCCCGCATCGAGCCGCAGCGCCGAGAGACGGTGCGTGCGTCCCCCAACCCCATCGCTCGACGCGACATACAGGATCGGCTGGTGCGGATGCCGCCACGCGTACTGCACGTTCGCCGGCAGTGTCGTGCTCGCCGCTTGCGTCAGCGCCCCGCTTTCCAGGTCGAAATCGTGTGCGGTGAGGTGCGGCCCCACGGCCGACAGGAACAGCGCGGGCATTACGCGCCTCTCGACGTGCGACGGCGGATCGCGCTCGGCGCGGGCAAGCACCGCGCGGGCCCGCTCCACCACCGGCACGTCGATCATCTTGCCCTCGAACGCCACCGCGCCCGTCCCCGCTGCCAGCGCCGCGTCATACGCGGCGACCATCCGCTCCGCCTTGTCCACCTCCTCCGGCGCCGGCGCGAACTCCTCGTTCAGCACCGGCACCTGCAACGGATGGATGCACGAAGCCCCGACGAACCCCAGCTTGCGCGAACGCCGCACGATCGCCCGGAACGCCTCCTGATCGCGGTAATCGGCGATCGACCCCACGAACCCGAGCGGCTGTATCCCCGCCGCCCGCGCCGCAAAAACCGTGTGCTGCTTGGGATAGAGCAGCCCCTCGGGTTCGGGGACCATGCCCGCGGACAGCGTGAAGTCCTCGGTCCCCAGGCTGATCCCGGCAACCCGGGGATGCGCCCGCGCGATCGCCTCCATGCGAAAGAACGCCGCGGTGGTTTCGATCAGAACCACGAAGCGCATCACCCCGGGCCGCAGGCCACGCTCGGCTTCCAGTTCCTCCACCACCTCCGCCACCGATTGCACATGCTCGGCGCTGTCCACCTTCGTCAGCATCAGCCCGGCCACGCCCGGCAGCACCGCCGCTTCCACGTCCCGCACCAGCATCCGCCACGGCCGGTTCAACCGCACCAGCACGTCCGCGCCGTGGCGCGAGACGATCGGGACGGCGCCCGCCAACGCCGCCCGGGCGTTCTCTTTCTGGGCCGGCGCAATCGAAGTCCTCGAGGTCCAGAATGATTGCATCAGCGCCCCGATCGGCGGCGCCGTTGACGAAGCGTGGGTTGCTCGCCGGGACAAAGAGCATCGAGCGCCAGACGGGGTCGCCTGTAATCATCTGTCTCTACTACCCCACGGCGCGTACCGTGTCATTGCGAGGAACCCCCGCGAAAGCGGGGAGTGCTGCCCAACTCTGTCCCGGACCACTCTCTCATTTGCCCAGGTTCTTGTCGAACCACTCGGCGATCTCGCCAATCGCAAGACGATCCTTCGGGTGCGGTCGCTGCGATAAAACTGCGTGCGCGACCGGCCCTCGATCGGTTTCGACCCCGGCCGTGATGAAGCCGACAACCGCGGCCGGAGCATGATCAGCATGAAACAAAACTGGAAACGTGTCTTCGCCTTCGAGTAGGAAATGGCGATGGAGAATAACGAAATGGCCAGGCTGCCCCGTGTGCGGCTTTCGGCCCCGCCCCGCCCGCGGCGCCGACTACCAGCCCTGCTACAGCCGCAGCCGCGTGATCCACACGGTGCCCGCCAAGCCGGCTTGATCGGAGCCCGTCCATGACCACGCCCAAACTCCTCACAGTTGCAGCCATTGCCCTGCTCGCCGCGGCCTGCAGCCTCTCCTCCGTCCGCGCCCAACAGCGGGAAGATAACGATTGGAGCGGGCTGTCCCATCAGCCGGACGAAACCGAGGTCCTGGAGCAGGAGCGGGCGGCCGGGATCGCACCATCGCAGCAGCAGGAGAACGCCGTGAATAATGATATCGAGGATATCTACCAGGCGCTCATGAGCCAAACCGACCGGATAATCCCCGACCCGAAGCAACCGGCCGACAGATAACCCTCAGCTCACCTTCGTCATGCTGATGGTGTAGTTGCACGCGGGCTGCGGAAACTCGATCTGCCCGGAAAACCGCGGTCCCTCGAACTGGCCGACAACGTAGATCTGCCCAAACTCCAGACTGAGCTGGCCGTTCTGCTGCACCCAGCCGTGCAGATTGCCGAAATCGACATGCCCGCCGGACACCCTCATCGGATTGAGCGACGCCGTCTCCTGGCACGGCAGTCCAGGGTCAGAGAGTGTCCCTTGGCCCTGATACACCCCGTCGAAGACCGTGGTCGTTGGCCCCCTGGCGCGCAGCCGTCCAGAGCCAGCGCGAGCAAAACAGCACCTCCAACTGCCTGAAATCGCATCCGCATATCTCGCCGCACCCATCCGTCCCGTTTCCGCACCTCCTCTCGCATAGCAAGCCGCCCGCTGGCTATGCGAAATCAGTAATCGCCGAAACTGTGCACAGCTTGACTAGCCAGCTAGGGCGGACTCCGATCGATCCGCTGGGTGCGGGTATCCCCGGGAGACAGGCGCGACGCGATCAGCGCGCCCATCGCATCGAGGCCTATCGGATGTAATGGTTCTATCGCAGTTCAGGTAGACATCATGTTGGGGGAGCTGGCCGACATGTTATGTCAGCAGCATGGTTTGCAGGGGGCGCCGAGCACTGCATTAGCAAGGCCGCGCGACCACGCCGTTAAGACGCAGTCGCGGGAAATAAGACCTTGATCGGCCTCCCGCTGGAGCGCCCAGCGGGAGAATTCAATCAGTCGGGATCAGGCGCGGTGGCGACGAGCTACGCCGAGGCCGAGGAGGCCGACGCCGAGCACCGCCAACGTCGTCGGCTCCGGCACGGGCGGGACGACGCCGCCGGGACTGCTGAAGCCCTGGCTGCCGAAGTCGGTGGCGCCGGTGCCGCCGTTGTAGGCGTTGCAGTCGTTGGAGATGGTGTTGGTGTCCATCGTCACGGCGCCGGTCAGCGCGATGGCCCTGCCGCAAAGGATCGTAGCGCCCGTGTTCAGCGTCACGCTCGCGTCGGCGAGAATGTTCCCTTCAAACGCTGTGGTCGTACCCAGGGTCGCGGAAGTGCCGACCTGGAAGAACACGCCGTCATTGGGCCCGCCGTTGATCACGTCGACCGCCGAGCCACTGGCCGTGGTGAGCGTGGATCCGATTTGGAAGATAAAGAGCGCATCGGCATTGCCCATGGCATTGAGGGTGAGCGTTCCCGTAAGCTGCGCCGACGAATTAAAGTGATAAACGCCCGGTGCAAGGGTGAGACCACCCAGATTCGTGCCCGTCAGGTCATGGGTGGCCGGCTCAGCCGCCAGGGTGGTGTAAGCCGTCGTGGCATCGATCTGCGCCTGTTGCGCCACAGCATCCGTCTGATGATAGGCCGATGCTCCCACCAAGGTAATGGTGTCCTTGCCGGTGATCGCGGTGCCCGGATACACGCCCACATCGCCCTGGATGGTGGTCGCGCCCGTATTCGTGACCGTCGAGGCACCCAGGACCGCGAAACTCTGCGCTGTGCCAAGGAACGGCGTGGCCGACGCCGGAGACGCGGTGTACGCCAATGCGAGACCGAACGGAATTGCTAATTTGACAATCCTGGCTTTCATTTCGCCCCCTCATGAATCTGTCATTACCCTTACGCCATCTCTACCTGGACAGTCAAGAAAGATGTCCTAAAGGTAATTTGAAATACAAAAACGTGTTCAAATTCGGTCCTGCATGCGAGATCGTACTGCATACGAGGGAGCACCGCATCCGCGCCCGCGAGGGAGATTTCGTGCTGACTGTCCGGGTTCCTCGAGGGGGCTTGGTGAGGTCCTCGGCTGCCGTTTTGAAGAATACTGACCGGACGGCTTTCCCTGCCGGCCGATGATGAGGGCATTGCGGCTTCCGTTGTCGATCAGGAACTGCGAATTAGGAGAGATCGACACCCGAGTCTCACGGCTGGCTGCACGCGCGCACAGCCTTCGCGGCGACAGGGCGCGCCACCCCCTCACCCCGTGCCGCCCTGATCGCAAACCCCCGTAGCACATCCCCCCGTAACCGCCGGATCAGCCCGCCTCGCCATGCGCCATCATTCGCCAGCATGTATTCCCGCATCGCCCGCGTCTTGCGAAACCGCCGCCCGCCACGGTCCGCCTGCCGCGCCGCCGCGATCGCCAGCAGCGTGTTGACCCCCTGCCCGTTGCGCATGCCACGCACCACGTACCCCGCCATCCGTGGCCCCAGCCCGAGCCAGCTCGCGCCCCAGCGCCGCTCGATCCGCAGCCGGTTGCGCACGAAATAGAACCACCGCTCGCCCGACCAGCACACCCGCTGCTCCGCACTCACCTTGTGCGTCACCGCGATCCGCCCGTCGTAGCGCACGCTCCACCCCGCGGCGAGCGCGCGCAGGCAGAACTCGGTACCTCCTCCCAGCAGAAGAACAGCGACGGGTCATAACCCCCCATCTGCTCCCACGCCGCCCGCCGGATCGCGTGCCCCGCGCCGACGAACGTCACCGTGTTGAAGCTGGCACTCGCCCGCGCCAGCATCGCCGGCGGATAACCCCACGACGACGCATCATCGTGCGGTGTTCCGTGCCGCAGGATGCGGAACCCCAGCGCCGCGAGTTCCGGCGCATCGTCCATCGTGCGCACCGCCCGCGCCGCGGTATCCGCCCAGGCGAACTCCGCATCGTTGTCCAGCCCGATGATCACCCGGCCATGCCCGAAGTCCGACACCGCATTGCGCCCCCCGGGAACCCCCAGATTTTCCTCCGCCGCCAGCAGGGTCGCGTCGCTGCGGTCCGCGATGAACGCCGCGATGCGTTGCAGCGCCTCCCCCGACGATCCCTGGTCCAGCACCGTCACGTGCCGCGACAGGCCCCGCTGCGCCAGCGCCGAGGCAATTGCCGTCCTGCGTCTCCGCCGGGCGGTTCAGCGACAGGATCACGATATCGGCGTCGTAGCCGCCCCGCGGAGGACGCACCGCACCGGCCACATGGCGTACCTGCATCACCGTCCGGCCGTCGGTACGCGTCGCCGGTCGCCAGCGCCCCAACCGTGCGCAACAGGATCAACAGGTCAAGCCGCAGCGACCAGTTGCGAATGTACTCGATGTCTGATTCCACACGGTGAACCAGCTTCTCCTCGGTATCCGTCTCGCCTCGCCAGCCGCGCACCTGCGCCAGCCCCGTCATGCCCGGCAGCACGCGGTGCCGAAGCTGATAGCCGCTGACCACATCCTCGAACCGCCGGCCCCCGGCGCAGGTACCCGGCGCATGCGGCCGCGGCCCCACCAGCGACATCTCGCCCCGCAGCACGTTGAACAACTGCGGCAGTTCATCCAGCGAAACCCTCCGCAGCCACGCGCCCACCCGCGTCACCCGAGCGTCCCGCCGCGTTGCCTGCGGGCACAGCCCCGCCGGGGCGACGTGCACATGCATGCTGCGGAACTTCCACAGCTCGAACGACCGCCCGTTCAGCCCGATCCGCTGCTGCCGGAAGAACGCGGGCCCCGGCTATCCAGCCGGATGCACAGCGCGATCAGCGGAAACAGCCACGACGCGAAGGCCGCCAGAAGAATCAATGACGCGGCAATATCGAAGCCGCGTTTCGCGACGCTCCGCCAGCGAATGCGCACCCCGCCCGGGGCGGCGCGACCCGACAGGAATTCTGCGTCGAAACCGAAGCTGGCATTGGCCACAAGCTCCGGCGCCATGTTGGACTTGCCGAAATACATCGCCGCCGTTCAGCCGTTCGTCTTGTCGGGCTTTGTGCGGCGGAAACTTCAAGCAACAGTTAATTGCAGACGTAATCTCTTTCGTCAGATGAAGACGAACTTTTTGGACGCGACGAAGTTGATCAGCATCCCCGCCAGCGCCCCCGCCGCCACCGCGAACACCGGCTCCGCCCGCACCAGCGCAAACGATGCGATCAGCGCCGCATAGGTGCCGCGATTCACCACCAGTCCCACCAGGTTCAACATCAGGTAGCGCGCCCATTGGTGATGCGCCGGCCCCGCCCCCGAACCGCGGAACGTCCATGCGCGATTGAGCGCCCAGTTCAGCGACGCAACGATGCCATACGAAAGTAGTCCCGCCACATACAATCCGCACGCACCCCGCAGCGCATACACAATAGCCGTGTCCGCCAGGAACCCGACCGTCCCCACCACCGCGAACTTGATGAACTGCGCATGGTTCGCCGGATCAGAAAATGCCGTGCAGAAACCATCGAAGGTTGCCTGTTTCGGAGCGCTCGCCATCGCCGGCGCGGTATAACCAGAAACGCCGCCCGGCGGTATCCTCAACCTGCCAGTAGTCGCGCACCGCCGCTCGCCTCGGAAAAATCCCGCCACCACTCGCCGTAAATCCGCTCCGGCCCGTCCGCCAGCCGGACCACGAAGCGCTTGCCCCGCCAGGTGAATGCCGCCGGCGGATGGTCCGGCAACAGCGACAGCGCCTCGATCGGCTGCGCCGGCGAAAACAGCCGCACCGGACGCGGCAGCTCGGGCCAGCTCACCCCCGCATCCTCACCCAGCGCCGCGATCCGCCGCACCGACCGCTCCGGAACATCGCTCTCCACCGCCGCGACCCGGAAAACCCGGTCCGCCCCCAGCCGCGTCCGCAACACATCCACCAGCCCGGCGAGCGAACCCGGCCCGTCCTCGGCCAGCATGCTCGTTTGGCCAGACGGAAGAGACTGCGTCAGCGTTGCCACCAGCCGCATCGTCTCGATCCCCTCCCCCACATCCACCTGCTCCAGCCGCTCCCGCAACAGCCGCGTCAGATGCCTGGGATCGCGCGAAGCCGAGGCCGTGCCGATCCGAACGCCTTGAACCGTCCCATCCACCCGATGGAACAGCAGATCCACCCGGCGCGCACCCAACCCCGCCTTCTCCAGCCGCGCACACGTCCGCTCCGCCAGCCGCACGATCACGCCCGCCAGCGCCTCGGCCGTCAGCAGAGGTTCAACGAAACCCATCCGGGCGCCGATCGCATCCGGCGGACTGATCGGCTGAATCGGCTCGCTCACCCGGCCCAGCGCCTGGTCCAGCCGCCGCAGCACGCCGCTCCCTTTGAAGCGCCGCGCCAACGGCGCCCGAGGCAGCGCCATCAAATCCCCCACCCGCTCCAGCCCCATGCGCGCCAGCACGCCCACCGTCTCGGCGTCCAGCCGCAGCGCCGCAATCGGCAGCCCGACGATGGCCTGTTCGGTCTGTCCCGGGGGAACCACCACCAGCGGCTCGCCGGCATGGCGCGCGAGACCCCACGCCGCTCCGGCCGTGTCCGCCACCGCCGCCCGCGCCGCAAACCCCCCGGTATTGAGCCGCTTCAACAAATCCTGCAGCAGCTCCGCCTCGCCGCCCCACAAATGGGAGCACCCGGTCACGTCCAGCCACAATCCGTCCGGGGCATCGGCCGAGACCAGCGGCGCATACCGCAAACTCCACCCCGCCAGGCGCCCCAGCCCCGCCAGGTCCTGCTCCGGAACCGCCGGACGCACCGCCAGCCCAGGCACCAGCACCCGCGCATCGGTCAGCGCCATCCCCGCATGCAGACCGAGCCGCCTTGCCTCCGCATCCACCGCCGCCAGCACCATGCGCTGGCCGTCCCGACCGCTGGTGACCAGCGGACCCAGCGGGGGACCAGGCGACGCACACCCCGCCGCCCGAATGCGGTCGGTCGCCCAGAACGGCAGCCATACCGAGACGATTCGACGGCTGATCGGTTCTCGTCCTGGCGCCATGCCGGAACATAGAGAGAACACGCCGAAGAGTTGACTCGCGGGAGTCAACTCGAGGGAGTGAACTCGATGGGAAGGCCGGTAGGCGGCTGACGTTCGATCCGGCGCACAGCGACCAGGGGTCACCAACACGACAACACCCACCAACTTCGGTAGAACAGACAAACGATGAAGCGCAACCCGACGCGAATGATCCTGCTTGCCGAAGCAGGGCAGGTCTCCGCCGAGTTGGCCCGCCGAAGCTCGCGTGCGCGCAGATCGAGCTATTGACTGACGACAAATCCGAAGGCGGATCACTCCCTATGGCGGCGCTCGCCCAGGCCAGTGATGCATTCGACTGGCTCGCCGACGAAGCCGATCTCTACAGCGATGCCGATCTTCCGCAACGGCAGGCCGGCTGAGTGTACCCATTCGGTAATATCATCCTAACCCGCTTCCGCTTCACCGACCTCTCCTGCGACAAGCGCCGCCCGGCTCTGGTCGTCTCCCGCGACAATCACCGCCGAACGCGGGATCAAGGCGGATGTGGCGAAGTCTTTGCTCAGCGCGAGCCGCCAAGCAACGCCGCGTGATGTCCCGCTTGCCGTGAACGATCCGCAACACGGTCACCGTATCGTCCTGCTCACAGTAATCGTAAATTACGATATAGGGTGATACGACGCCGATGCGCGTATCCTGCCCTAAGGCAGGTCGGCGCGCTCCGCTCGCGGGATGATCGGCAAGCCGCTGATAAAGCCTGTCGAAGAGGCGGTCGTATTTGGCCGACGTGCCTACGCCGGCTTCGGTCGCAAGATCGTCGAGAATGACAGCGGTATCGGCATCCGCGAAGGAAGCAATAACGACCCGCGCCATTCAGTCCTTGCGGGCCGCGAGACGCGCGGCGTTTCGGATGCGATGCTCCTCGCGGCTGATCACGTCGCCCCGCGCCACGGCGGCCCGCGCCGTGTCAACGTAGGGCCTAACCCAAGCCAGGTCCTCCTCCTCAATCGCGCGCTCCGCGATGCGCTCGTCGATAAGCTGGCGCGCGGCATCGTCGATAGACGCGAACTCGCCTCGGTTGACCTGCTTTTCGATCCAAGCCTGTTGCTCAGGTGTAAGAGAGATCGTCATGTCTAAAAATATGCCCTGGGACTCTTGCCGGAATAGCATCTACTGGGCAAGGAAGCGTCACCGCCTTCCAAACAGCCTACCACAAGAAAATCGGTAGGGAAGCCGCGCGCGCCCAATCCGGCCGCCTCAGCCCCGTCCTACGGCATGCTCGCGTCAGACGGACCGACGAGCGCCCCCTCCACCTCCCCCCCGCTCCCCGCCCCAAGCGCCCTCTGCATCGTCACCACGTCCAGCCACCGGCCGAACTTCACCCCCACCCCGCGCATCGTCCCCACCATGTGGAACCCCAGCGTCGAGTGCACCCCGATCGACCCCACATTCTCCGAATCCCCGATCACCGCGATCATCTGCCGGAACCCCGCCGCCTCCGCCGCCGCGATCAGCCGCTCCCCCAGCGCCTTCCCGACCCCCTGCCCGCGCACGTCATCGCGCACGTAGATGCTGTTCTCCGCCGTGAACCGGTACGCCGAGCGGTCGCGGAACTGCGTGTAATACGCATACCCCAACACCCCCGTCGCGTCTGTCGCCGTCAGCCACGCCCACCCGCGGTCACGCACCGTTCGGAACCGCTCCGCCATCTCCTCCAGTGACGGAGGCACCTCCTCGAAGCTGCCGGTCCCGGTCAGCACGTGGTGGGCATAGATCGACTGGATCTCAGGCAGATCGGCCTCAGTCGCGGCGCGGATGTCCATCGGGCGGTCCTGTTGCAAACGTCAAACCGACCCGAGGATAATCATCACCCTAGCGGGATGGCCACAAGATCGCCGAAGCCCGGTTCACCACTCCCGCTCGCGGGAGAGGTCGGCGCCCGCAGGGCGCCGGTAAGGGGTGAGCGGCACGCCAACCCAAATCTAATGCGACATCAGCACCGGCAGCGTCATCGCCTCCAGCAGCCCGCGACTCACCCCGCCCAGCACCAGCTCCCGCGCCCGAGAATGCCCGTAGCATCCCGCAACCAGCAGGTCCGCCCCGATATCCGCCGCGTAATTCAGAATCGCATCGGCATCCGAGGTCCCGCCCTCGCGTGACACCCGCGCCGCGCTCGCCGGAACCCCATGCCGCGCCAAATGCTCCGCCGCATCCGCTCCCGGCACATCTTCCCGCTCCACCTCCCGCCGCCCCTGGACCGACAGCACCGTCACGCTCTCCGCCCGCACCAGCAGCGGCAGAGCGTCATTCATCGCCCGCGCCGCCTCCCGCGAACCGTTCCACGCCACCAGCACGGTCCGGAACGCCGCGCCGAAGCTGCCCGCATACGGCACCGCCAGCACCGGACGACCCGCCGTCATCAGCACGTCTTCCAGCAGGTCGCGCCTCACCGCCGAACCATCCGCGGCGGGCTCCGCCTGCCCCATCACCGCCAGGTCGGCCGTCCGCAACGCCGCCGCAATCACCTCGTTCGCCGCCCCGCGGGCCGCCTGCCATCCGCCCCGCAGCGCGTGAAGCCGCAACTCCTCGCGAAATCCCGCCTCGATCGGCTCGGCCCTCGCCCGGCACTCAGCCTCCATCTGCGCCGACGCGAACTGGATCGAAACCGCGTCCGGATATCCGCCCAGCAGCGTGCCGATATTCGGCGGCGACAACAGATCGAGCGGACAGACGGCGCTCAGATACGCGTCATGCGCCGCGCCAACTCCACCGCCAAACCAAGCTGCACGGAGCAGCGCGGCGAACCATCCACCACCACCAGGATATCCCGCAGCCTCATCGCCGCATCAGCCGGACGACGCGGACGCCTTCCGCGCCGCCTTCACCGGCGCCGCCGTGCAAGCTGCCGGCGTAACGCCTCGTTTTCCTCGCGCAGCCGCTCCACCTCCGCCTGCAACGCCTCAACGGCCCCGCAGCCGACAACGCAGCCGACGACCCATCTGGCGAGACAGCCGGCGGGGCCTCCCCGCCGGGCGATAGAACGGGCTGAACAGGCTCATCGCCCGCTCCACCATCGCCATGTTCTGCCGCCCGACCTCCTCCATCGCCGCGTTGCTGAACGGGAAGAAGTTGCCCATCGTCTTCTGCATCGCCGAGCGCATCTGCTCCTGCTGCTGCGCGAACACCGCCATCGATTGCTCCAGGAACCGCGGAACCAGCCCCTGCATCTGATCGCCGTAGAACCCGATCAACTGCCGCAGGAAGGTCGTCGGCAGCAGGCTCCGGCCCTTGCCCTCCTCCTCCACGATGATCTGCGTCAGCACGCTGCGCGTGATGTCCTCGCCCGACTTCGCGTCATACACCACGAAATCCCGCCCCTCGCGGATCAGCTCCGCCAGGTTGTCCAGCGTGATGTAGCTCGAACTCTCGGTATTATAGAGCCGCCGGTTGGCATACTTCTTCACCACAACGGGGGTGCCCGGCGTTTCCGGCGCCGCCTCGCGTCTGGTCTGGTCGGACATCAGGGTTCCCATCGTTCTTCCCGGCACTCATAGGCCGATGCGATCCAAAATGCATCAACCCGGCTACACTGCGATTCCATCCCATGCGGAGTTCGCGCGTGCCCACCCTCCTGGGATCGACCCCGGCCTGCGCTTCACCGGCTGGGGCCTCATTACCACCGAGGGGCCCGCCTGCGCCATCTCGCCGACGGCGTCATCGCCACCGACCACACCGCCAGCCTGCCCGAACGGCTGCGCACCCTCCACCACGCGCTCGCCGAGCTGATTGCGTCCACCACCCGGACGAGGCCGCGGTCGAGGAAACCTACGTCAACCGCAACGGCACCGCGACGCTGAAGCTCGGGTACGCCCGCGCCATCGCCCTGCTTGCGCCGGCCCAGGCGGGCATCCTCGTCGCCGAATACGGCGCCAAGACGGTGAAGATGGCCGTGGTCGGCACCGGCGCCGCCGAGAAGGAACAGGTCCAGATGATGGTCCGCCGGCTGCTCCCCGCCGCCGTCATCCGCCGCGCGGACGCCGCGGACGCGCTGGCCGTCGCCATCTGCCACGCCCACCACCGCGCCAGCCGCCTCGCCTGGACGCCGACGCAGCATGATCGCCCGCCTCACTGGCCAGCTCGTCAGCCGAGACGACACCACCGCCGTCATCGACGTCCACGGCGTCGGCTACCTCGTCCACGCCTCCACCCGGACGCTCGCGGCCATTCCCGCCGGCGCCCGTAGATCGCCCACCTCCACGTCGAAACCCAGGTGCGGGAGGACGCCATCACCCTCTTCGGCTTCATCGACCCCGCCGAGCGCGACTGGTTCCGCCTGCTGACCACGGTCCAAGGCGTCGGCGGCCGGGTCGCGCTGTCGCTGCTGTCCGCGCTCTCGCCCGCGGAGCTGGCCGCCGCCATCATTGCCCAGGACCGCGCGGCCCTGACCCGAGCGCCGGGGTCGGCGCCCGCCTCGCCGCCCGCATCCTGACCGAACTGCGCGACAAATCCATCGCGGCGCCCTTCCTCGGTCACCCCGCCCCGCCCGGCCCCGGTCACTCGCCGATGACGCGCTCTCCGCGCTGATGAACCTCGGCTACCGCCGCCCCGAGGCCCAGCCGACTGTCGCCCGCGTCACCGAACGCCTCGGGGCCGCCGCCAGCCTCGACGCCATCATCCGCGAGAGCTTGAAGGAACTGGCCGATAGTATTGGTGGAGACCTGGGCGAACCGACGGCCTCTATTGCGGAAAGAGCAATTGCACCTGGAACCTGAATGCCCAGGCCGGCCCGAGGCTCGAGACAAATCGGATAATCGAATCGTCGCAGCGACGCGTTCAGCGGTTGGCCCCCGGAACGGAAGATCTTGCCAATTCCGCCACCGATCGGAACCGTCAAACGTTCAGCTGAACGGCCGTCCAGTTCGCCGTGATGATCGGCGCGCTCACCAGGTACCATCCATGCACCATGTTGTAATTGACGAACGGCCGCACCGCGCTGACTACATCCTTGCGGCTGTCCGAACCGGCAACCGACCATAATGGCCGGCAAGACCGATCACACCACGGCTTCGGCATCACCAGCGCCACTCTCGCCGGCCCGATACTGAGCTTCCCCGAGCCAATCTCGCGGTATCGACGCGGTCGGAAACTGATCGAGTCTCCACACCTCAGATCAGCCCTTTCGCACTCGCCGGCGAAAGATAGAACGTCGGTTCACGTCGCCGAGGCCGAACACGGAATTGGTCGCCGATGGCCTGCCGGCATTGATCTGACGACCCGGGCACCGGCTCGGCATATAGACATCGAGCGCGATCGTCCGGCTGATGATGCTCCAGCGCCCGAAGCTGAACGGCAGCACCGGCTGAATGTTCAACACGTTCCCGACCGCGTCGTGGGAGGGGGCCCGCGCCACCGAAAATATTGTTTTGAAACGGGAGGCTAGAGGTGGCGGCAACCGGATTTTGCGCCGCCGCCGCAAGATCGGCGTCGGATTGTTGCGCCCGCGCGTCGCCGCCGAACCCGATCGAGATCACAGCCAGTGCCCCCAGCGCCCAGGCCGATCGGATGCCACCGGAACGACAGCGCCCTGAGAGGCGAACCCAATGTAGCAACATTTCCACCGCCCGAAACAGCCCCGATGACCATAACCACCCTGTCCAGCCGGGAATTCGACCGCCAAGAAGGCTGGGGCCAGCGGCCATTGCGCATCACTCATGCGCACGAAGATGACCTCGCAAATCCGGCGCGCACCAAACGGAAGTTGACGCCCGGCCAGGTGCGACGCGTCGTGACGTGGCCTCCTGCGCCGAGAACTGGCTGAACTCGGAGATCAGCGATCGTAACGCCTCGGATGCCGTTCACGAGGCCCGGCGCGCACCAAACGGAAGTTGACGCCCGGCCAGGTGCGACGCGTCGTGACGCAATCCCGATCATCTGCCGGAAACCACCGCAGAGTTGATCGTGCGTCCTGCCATTTGCGGAAGTCGATTGGCTGCCAGGGCGGCCGCTTCAAACGGCGGCCCAGACGGTACTGGTAGGTGCAGTACGCGTGCGCCGCAGAGGTGACACTTGCGATCCCAAGGGAAACCAACGCCGCCATCAAGGCCGAGCCGGAACAGCGCCGATCGCACCGCGGTGGCGAGTCCCGACACTTCGCCCTCAGCCGGACCGAGCACGAGCCGCGCCAATCTTCGGGTCAGCGGTGATGCCGATCTGACCGACCTGGTTCTGGCCTATGCTCTCGCATCACGTGTCGCGCGCCCGAAAAGTCGGGCCCAGTTCAGCATCAGCGTAAATCTGTGTGCATCCGATTCTTATCTGCGCTTTATTGTCGCTGATCCCAGACCCGCCAGCCGATCCACTTCAACGCACCATCCCCCAGCCCACGCCGAAGGCAGACGACGCGCGGGCCTCAGCGTTCCAGCGGAAAATCACTCACCAATTCGCCACCGTCCCATCCCGCGCCAGCACCGCCTCCATCGACGCAATCTCCTCCTGCTCGAACGGATGCTGCGCCGCCACCGCCTCATCCACCTCGACCCCCAAACCAGGCGCCGTCGGCAACTCCCAATACCCATCGACCCGCCTGATCGGCGTCCGCACCACATCCTCGTACCACGGCACCGACCCGGTGATCTCCTCCAGAATGGTGAAATTCGCCACCGCCGCGCCGAAATGCAGCCCCACCACGCCCGCGATCGGCCCCATCGGATTATGCGGACACACCCCAATCCCGAACGTCGCCGCAGTCGCGGCGATCTGCTTGCCCACCGTGAACCCGCCGCAATGGCACAAATCCGGCTGCACGTACGTCACCGCCCGCAGCCCGCACAACTCCTCGTACTCCCGATGCGTGATCAAACGCTCACCCGTCGCGATCGGGACACTTCGCCAGCCGCGCGATCTCCGCCATCGCCACGTGATCGCCCGGCTGTATCGGCTCCTCGACAAACATCGGACGCGCCGGCGAGCACGCATCGATATACGCCAGCGCCGCCCGAGCCGAAAACGGCCGGCCATGAAAATCCAGCAGAATGTCCATCGCGTCCCCGGCCGCATCCCGCAGCGCTGCAGCAGCTTCTCGGTGTGCATCACCTCGCGCATATCGAAATCATAATGCGTGTACGGCACCGGCCCCGTCTTCACCGCCGTGTAACCCTGCTCTCGCAACTCGGCAGTTCGACTCCGCATAGCTCGCAATGTCGCGGCTGTGCCGTCGCACCTTCACCTTCCCCGCGCCGATATGCGTGTAAACCCGCACCCGATCGCGCACCTTCCCGCCGAGCAGCGCCCACACCGGCACCCCCAGATCCTTACCCTTGATGTCCCAGCACGCCTGCTCGATCGCGCTCAGCGCCGTCAGCCCGATCACCCCCAGCGGCCAGAACGAGGTCCTCTGCAACAACTCGACAATCCGCGTCACATCGCGCGGATCATGCCCCACCAGGATCGGCACGAAATCCTCCACCGTGCCCACAACCCCGCGGGTCTTCCATTCCAGCGTGCCCTCGCCCCAGCCATACAGACCGGGCTGATCCGTCTCCACCTTCACGAACACCCAGTTGCGATGCGGCGGCGCCGCCACGGTCAGCGTGCGGATGCGAGTGATCTTCAATGCGGTAACTCCTTCGGCTTTTCCGACCGCCCGATGTCATTGCGAGGCCCGCGCAGCGGGTCGCGGCAATCCCCAACGGGACGTCGCACGATACGCCTCACATCGCCTCGAACAACACCGGCTGCTCCCCCTTCCGCAGCGTCAGCCGCCCCAGCGCCGCCAACTCCCCCAACCCCTCGGTGATCGTCAGGAAATGGTTGCCCGCAAGCTGCCCCGCCTTGCTCGCAAAACAGCACGGACCGTACGCGATCAGGATCTCCGTCTCGCTCACCCCGCCCGGATAGAGAATGACATGCCCCGGCGCCGGATAGCTCGTCGCATTCTCCGGCCCGAGGCCCAGATCGAAATCCCCCATCGGAATCCAGCACGCCTCACCGCTCCAGCGCACATGGATCAGCGACTCCCGATACGGCAGCATCCCGCGGAACGCCGCCACCGTCTTCGGCGCGGCATCCTCGAACCGCGCTTCAAACACATAATCCCCGCAGGTAATCCGAATCATGATCGCGTCTCCCTGCCCCCACCATCCTACCGCCCAACCGCGCCCGCAACGCCTCCACCTCCGGCCCCGTCACCGCCAGCGGCGCACACGCCGCCGCCTCCATCACCAGCGCCACGTCCCGCGCCTCGCAGCCCCAAACCGGATGCAGCGCCATCACCCCGGCATCCCCGCCAAACGAGGCCCGGTCACCCGTATCCAGGTAACTCTCCACGGCCAGCCCCTCCGCCAGCACCACGTCGTGCGCCTCCAGTTCCACATGAAAATACTCCACCCGCGCCATCGGCACCTGCGCCACGCTCGTCCCGTTGATCAGGTGCTTCACCGGCACCAGCACCTCCTCCGCGTACACCGCGTGATCCGGCGAGAGGAACACGTCCCGCTCCGGCACGCCCGCCCCGAACGCCCCCGCCGCCACCCGCACCGGCCACACCGCCGAGGGCCGCACATGCCGCACGCAATCCACCACCCGCCGCCCGATCCACACGATGGCCGCGCCTCGCCCCCCACGGTCATCACCCGATCGCCTATACGCAGCGCCTCCACCGCCGCCGCCCCATCCGGCGTCGCCAGCCGCGTCCCCCTCCGGAAGCACGGCACCACCACGATCGCCCCGCCCGCATTCGCATTGGCGGGATCATCCACCGTCATCACCAGCGCATCGCTCACCGCGGTCACCGGCGCCCCCGCCTCTCCCCCGCTCGGCACATAATCCTGCATCGTCACCGTATAGGTGCCGTTGCCCAGCTCGACGCCCGACGCCGTCTGCCACGCCCCATCCAGATCCGCCTGGGCGGTGAGCGTCGCCGTCGCACCCACCGAACCCGCCACACGGATAACCGCGAAATCCCCCGCATTCGTCTTGTTCGTGTAACCGCTCACCCACGAATCCGACCCCGTGTTCAGCCCGGTCCAGCCGAAATGGAACGTGCCGTCCGTCGTCACCGTGATGGTGTTTGAATCCTCATTGATCTGCCCGGCCTCGGCGGCGAACGTCCCGCCATTCACCATCCCCGCCACCGGCGCCGTCGGCGGAGTCGCCGGGAAACTGTTCCACGAAACCGTCCCGCCGCTGGCGATCGATCCGGTCATCTCGACCGCCAGGTCCGGATTGTAGGTAACCGTATCGCCCTTCGCGAAATCCACCGTGAACGTCGGAACATACTGCGCCGCCGACACCTGCGGCGTGATCGTCGCCAGCCCGTCAATCGCCAGCGCACCGGACTGCCCACTATACGCCGGGTTCTCGAACAGCCCGCCATCGCCGGTCGTGGTGTACAGGTTGTACGTCTTGGCAGCCGCGCCCGAGCCGACCGTGATCTCGTACCACGACACGCCGCTCGGCGCGGTCGGAAAATCCAGCAGCACCATCGTCCCGGTCGGCTGCGCCACCGCGCTGCCGCCGTTCAGGAACGGCGCCGCCGTATAACCGCCATCCCCGTCGCTGCTGATCGTCCATTGCTGCCACAGCCCGGCGCCATCCGTCGCCGCCGCGGCATCGAACGTGATCGTCGCCCAGCTCGGCACACCGCCGGCATCGCCCGTCAGCACGCGCAACGTGATCGTCGCGTCCTGGCTCAGGCTGATGCCCTCATTGTCCGCCACCGCCGCGGCGAAATTCAGCGCCACATTGGCACCCGAGCCGGTCGTCGTCGGCGTCGCGTACGCCGTGCCGGCCGGCGCGATATAGTTCGCGATCGACGGCACCGTATAGCCCGACGGCGTTTCCCCGTCGGCGTACAGCGTCACCTTGATCGTGCCCACATCCGTAGCCGTTCCCGGCTGCGACACCGTCAGCAGCGGCCCGCCCGCGCTGTATTGGCTCATCAGCGCATCGGAATACGGCGACCCATAGGAGTTCGACGCACCGAAGAAGATCTTCGAATACGCATCATAAACCTGGTCCCCGCTCAGCCCGAGCGTATTGCTTCCATCGTTGCCGAAGGCATAGGTCGGATCCCAGTTATAGTTCTGGTCGAGCGAAACCGTCCCGCCCGCCTGCCCGTTCAAAGGGGTCCCGGCCTCGCCGTAATACCCCCCGGTGAACCCGGTCAGGAACTGTGCGAGCACCGCGCCCCATTGCGTATTATCCCCGACCCCGACCGTGAACGCCGGCGTCACGTCCGTCGTGCTGTTGTAGATCTCCACCGTGCCGAGTTGCGCGTAGATGTTCTCGGCAATCTGATCCGGCGTCAGCCGGATGTCCCCCTTGATCTGGCTGGTATCCGAGGCAACCAGCCAGAACGCGCTGCCATCCCACTCCAGCCCGTATGCGTAATACCCGCCATTGTGCCACACGCCGCCGGCATCCGCCGCGCCGTTGAACTGCCCGGAAATGACGATGCCGTTCGCAACCGACGTATTCTCCAGCGCACCGATATACGACAGCCACGCCGACTCCGGATACGCCCCGCCGGTGCTCACTGTCCCGGTATTGACGTCGTTCGCCTCCGACGGCGAGGTTGACATGCGAAAGTCATTCACCAGCGGCCCCGCCGCATAGGTCGCGGTACTGTTGATCCCGCTGCTTGCGATGCTGCCCGCCACCACGCTGCCGCTGATCCCATACCCGACGCTGGCGCTGGTCCCGTTGTCGTAATCGACCGACAGCGCCATCGGCAGCCCGAACCCGTTGACCGACGTCAGGTTGGCCGCATCCGACGACTTGCCGAGCAGCGACACCTCGACACTGTCGTAGGCGAAATCCGCCGTCCCGCTCGCATTGCCCGGATTGATCCAGGACTGCGAGGTAATATCATTCGCCAGGGTCGATGTATCCGCCGGATCGATGCTCTGAACGACGAAATACACCTTGCCGCCGTTCATCGTCCCGGCGCCGTCGGTCAGCGCGATCTCGTCACTGCCGCCGCCCACCACCGTCCCGTTATTGACCAGCGTCGTGACCGGCTCGATCGCCGTATTCCCGCCCGCCGCGTCAAACACCACCGCATAGGCATAAACGCCGGCATGCCCCAGCTCCGCCTGGAGCTGCGCACTCAGCGTGACATCAAGCGTCGTTCCGTTGCTGGCCATGATCCTTACCGACTGTCTCCAAACCTCGCCGGTAAGCCATCAAGGTTAACCGCTCACTTATGCCAGTCGGAGCAGATGCCGCCGTACCGCGCCCCCCCGTCGTCGTTGCGAGGAGGGCGCGAAGCGCCCGACGCGGCAATCTCCGCCGATGGGCGCACGACCGATCGAGCGCTGAAAGACGGAGCAGTCTGTCTGCGGTCGCACGAACACGGGTCCTCACGCGACCGCTGCGCCGGCGCGCAAGCGCGGTAATTCGCGTCCAGTGCCGGTCCCATGAGGCACAACGCAGCAAGCCGCCGCGCCACATCGCGCACGTACCGCACTGCCCCGGCGGTGAGAGCACGCCCGAGCAACAGCCGCTCCCGAGAGGAAGCCACTTCTTCAGCACCTGATAGCCACGGCTCGTGCAGTCCCACACCCGGTCCGGGATGTTGCGCCAATATGCCTCGGCATTCAGGTAAATGTCGTTCGTCTTCTCCCCGAGCAACGCAGCTTGCGCCTGGGTCACTGCCTCTTCTGCACCGTGATCGCGAGAGACAATCCGCCTGCGTCCGGGCATCACCGCCCACTCGCACCCGCGTGCCCCACCCAGCCGTCACCGCATCCGCCTCGCTCATCGCCCCGCCGCCCTGACGGACAGGAACGGCGATACCGGCGATGACAGGGTCAATCGCGCCGGCCGTGACGCCGTCCACGGCCGTCTCCGGATCGAGCAGGGCGGCTATCCGAGCGCCGAGCGCGGCGGAGGCTCGCAGCAGAGCGGCGTTGTCGGGCAACGGCACGCGTGGCCAGTCCTGGCGAATGCCGTTGGCGTTCTCAGTCAACCATGCGGGGCCGTAGCCGATTGTGAGGTGCGTGGAGCCAGGGGAGCTTAGCCGTTTCGGAATCGGAATTTGGGGTCGGGGAGGTTCAGGCCGCCGAGCCAACCGCGGATCATCTCGGACAGGTTGGCGCGATTGCGCTCCCAAACACGGGCAGCGGATGAGAGTTTGGGTCCAGCACATGATATCCCGCAAGAACGGTCCTCCAATGAAGACCAGGAAGTCCCTCCCAGGGCGGCGGGCACGGAAACGGGCAACAATGAAGCCACCGCCAGGAAGAACTCGCGCAGCAAACTCCGGCGGGGTCGGTTCCAAATTGGTCTAACCTCCGTATGGTACGCCGCAGCGCTGATCGAATGGATACAAAGCTATCTTTCGGATAGCGCTTTCGACGAAGCCCTCCTCCAGGACTTTGCGTCGGACCGACGGCCGCCTAAGTCAGCCAGCTCCGCCGGGCCCTAAACACATGCTGGAATGCCTCGAATGACCCCTCTGACCAGCAATGGCGCAATCGTCTTCCAACTCCCCGCGATCAAACGACATCAAAGATCCGCGCCGCAATACCAATTGCACCGCTGAACGGCGTCCAGGCTAAGAATCCGTGAGGGTCGGCCATGACGCATAATCGAAAGCTGCGTACCGGGCCGAAGCACAACCGGTTACCGACGTTGCATCCGTTGGTAGAATGCATTGAAACGACGGGCTCGCGCTCCAGCAGCCGCTCGTAGACCGACCCCACAAATCGCGAAATCGAACCTCCGGGCGCCACTGACCCGTCCGCACCGCGCGACCGCCGTCCCCTGACCCTCGCGGTTCGCCTCCGTGCTGAACACCGAGGGATCAGGGCTGCCGTCCGGCGCCACCTTACCGGCTCAAACTTCGACCCCCTCAGATTATCGATCCAAATCCGATCGAACTCTGCCAAAATACGCTTCCGCAGCACCACGAAAGACGGATACCACAGCCACGAATGGTTGCTGATGAAACAAACTACGCCGCGTCCTGTCCCTTCCGCAATCCGCCGCTCGGCGATCCGAAAGAACCGCACATACAAATCATCCAGATTGAACTTCCTGAATTACCCCAGTCGCGCTGCAATCCTTCCTTGTACGGGTTCACCAGCCCCGCCTCCTCGACCGGTGCGGTGCCGGCAAACGCGTTGTAAGGCGGGTTGCCCAACACAACCAAAATCGGACGCTCGCGCTTCACCCGCGCAGCTTCATCCTGCTCGCCGCCAGCGGTGGATATGTCAGCCGCAATCCCCGCTGCGCCTCATCCGGCTTCACCTCTTCCCGAGGTGCCGCCCATCCTGTCAGGCGTTCGTCAGATAAATCGCCGCTCGCTCCTGTGCATTCAGCGGTGCACCGGCGGAGAGCAGCACATGCCCCACCTGCCAGTGGCAATCACATAGGCGCCGGCATGATTTCGAACCCGGCCACACGTGTCGTCGCCGCCTGCTTCAGATCCTCCGCGACAAGCGCATCCTCACCCTTCTCCCGCAGTGTGCGCGCGATCCGGTCCAACACCTCCACAAGATAGGCGCCCGTGCCACAGCAGGATCGAGCACCCAAACCGACTCATCGGCAACCCGTCCGCCAAGCAAGCTCGGTGCGCAGCACGCGATCCACGCGTCGACCATGTAACGCACGATCTCGCGCGGCGTGTACCAAACGCCCAGCTCCTTGCGCAGCTTGGGGTCAAACGCCGCCAGAAAGGGCTCATAAAAATATCGGACCGCGTCCGCTTCATTAAAGCGCGCAAAGAAGGACGCACGATCCACGCGGTTCAGAGCGCCTGCCGCCCAATCCAGCGGCTCCTCCAGGTCAAGCGGACGAAGATATTCCGGCGTGGCGATCCGCTGAAACAGCATATCGATGAACGGCACATGCAGGTCCCATCCGGCGGCGTGCCAGTTGAATTGCGCCGCACCTTCCCGCGCCACCTCCACCCAGGCGCTGAACAACCCGTAAAACAGGGTCTGCACCAGCGTGCTGCAAACAGGTGCTCGCCCCGCGGCCCCTCGAACCTCAGGCCCAGCGATCCTGCAACGCCGGCAAGATCTCGAACGCTGGCAACGATGCTTTCGCTTCCACCCGCTCCGGCGCGTCCCGGCCTAATACGCGAAAGACCGCCAGATCACCGGCCGGCCAGGGGCTTGGTCAGCAGCGCCCATTTCAGGAACTCGAAAGCGCACTGCCCGATCACGCGACCGCCGCCCGCCCCAGGTCAACGCGAAGAAAGCGCCCGCGTCGGCGCCTCCGCAGCTGGCCCGATCCCGCACCTCTCGCGCGCCGTCGCGCATGCCAAGCAGCACCAAGGCACGGAACTTGTGACCAGCACGATCCGCGCGGCCAGGTATCGTTCACCTGTGCCGCGCTTCACCATATGGCGGCGGGAATGTCGTCAACCGCGACGACACCACGTTCCGCGGGCGTCCCTCCGCCGTCCTCAGGCGCATCCCGGCCGGCGGCGACAAACAACCCCAATCCGGAAAACCGGCGCCACGGTTGCGCAGGTTAGGAACGCAGAAGACACGGGGTCTCAACGACTCGCCGATGTTGTTCAACGCCCCCGTCAACGCGCCGTAATAGCTGATTTCCCCGGTGCCCCTGCGAGTCCCGTGGATGCGCGCGATCTCATTCAGGTAGTCAGCGAGGACGTTCGGGGGCATGGTTCCCATGGTTCGGGATGGCGCGACGAATTCGGCTTCGGCCTATAGTCTGTTCATGCGCCAATTCGCCCCTACCCAGACCGACCTCTTCGTCGCCTCACCCATGTCGCCCCAGCAATGCGCCACCGCCAGACCCGCTCATCAACTCACCGCGCTCTCGCCCGCCTTCGCGCGGCGGTCACACCGCCCTGGCCCGACTCAACGCCGCCATCGCCGAAGAATACCGCGTATCGTCTCGCACGTGAAGCGCGGAGGCCCGCTCTAGCCTCCAGGCAGCGGGTGAAACTGAAGCTGCCCCGATGACATGCCGCGAATCGCTACACTGCTACCCGGTCAGCCTACACCACCTCCACCCCCGCATCCTTCGCCGCCCGAGCCAACGCCGCATCAAACGTCGCCAGCCGCTCCCCCAGCCGCAGGCTCAGCTCCAGGTAACACCCGTCATACACACTCAGCCGGTGCCGAGCGGCAATCTCCGAAATCCGCCCCAACGCCCGTCCGGCCGTCTCCGGATCAACCATGATCGGCAGCGACTCCAACTGTGCCCCGATCCGCAGCCGCGTGTCGCCGTCAATCATCCCGCGGCGCTCCATCATCAGCAGGATGTTCGCAACCTCGACGGACCATAACCCGGGAACAACGGCGCCCTCACGCGCAACCACGTGCAGGATCCCCCGCGCTCGCTCGGTATGAACCTCGTCGCTCACCGCCGCGATCGTAACAGATGCATCGATCACCATCCGTGGTCAGCGCCGGCCAGCCTCTCGCATCTCCCGCACCTCACCCACGGTCAGCACGACACCCCGAGCAGCCAGCGCATCACCGATCTTCGCCAGTTCCTCCACCGCCCGCAGTGCCTTCGCGGCATTCCGCCTCTGCGATGCCGGAACCAGACGCGCCACCGCAATCCCATGCCGCGTGATCACGATCTCCTCGCCCCGCTCGACGCGATCAAGCAGACTCGAAAAGCGAGCCTTCGCGTCATACGCCCCAACCGACCCATCCATGCCCAACATTTAGACCGGTCGTCTGACCGGTTCAATCACACTCGCCCCCAAATCTTGGCCAACATTTCCCCCCAAAATCCCCCGTCTTGACCAACATCACCCCCCCAAATCGTCAATGTTGACCAACATCGTCCCCCGAAACCGTTAATGCTGTACAAGACTCGCACCCCCAAACCGCCGTCTTGACCAACATTTCCGCACCCCCTTCCCCCCAACTCCGCCCCCCCGCTACACACCCCACAGCGTGTCCGACCGCACCCTCACCCCCGCCCGCACCGAAGAAGACCACGCCGAGGCCTCCCTCCGCCCCCAGCGCCTCGCCGAGTTCGTCGGCCAGAAGACCACCCGCGAAAACCTCGCCATCTTCGTCGAAGCGGCTAAAACCCGCGAAGAAGCCCTCGACCACGTCCTGCTCCACGGCCCCCCAGGCCTCGGCAAGACCACCCTGGCCCAGATCATCGCCCGCGAACTCGGCGTCGGCTTTCGCGCCACCTCCGGCCCCGTCATCCAGCGGGCCGGCGACCTCGCGGCCATCCTCACCAACCTCCAGCCCCGCGACGTCCTCTTCATCGACGAAATCCACCGCCTTCAGCCCGCCATCGAGGAAATCCTCTACCCCGCCATGGAGGATTTTCAGCTCGACCTGATCATCGGCGAGGGTCCCTCGGCCCGCTCCGTCCGCATCGACCTTCCCCCCTTCACCCTCGTCGGAGCCACCACCCGCTCGGGCCTGCTCGCCACCCCGCTGCGGGACCGCTTCGGCATCCCCCTCCGCCTGGTCCTCTACACGCCCGAGGAACTCGACCTCATCGTCCGCCGAGGCGCCGAAAAGCTGGTCATGAACCTCACGCCCGATGGCGCCCAGGAAATCGCCCGCCGCTCCCGCGGCACCCCCCGCATCGCCGGCCGCCTGCTCCGCCGGGTCCGCGACTTCGCCTCCGTCGCCGGCACCCCCGAAATCGACCGCACCATCGCAGACGCCGCTCTCACCCGCCTGGAAGTCGACGCCATCGGCCTCGACGCCATGGACCGCCGCTATCTCCGCCGCATCGCCGAGCACCACGCCGGCGGTCCCGTCGGTATCGAAACCCTCGCCGCAGCCCTCTCCGAGGCCCGCGACACCCTCGAAGACGTCATCGAACCCTTCCTCATCCAGGAGGGCCTGATCCTCCGCACCTCCCGCGGCCGCATGCTCGGCCTCCCCGGCTGGCAGCACCTCAACCTCGCTCCGCCACCCCGCCAGCCCGACCAACTCGACATGCTGCGTGACGACGCATGACCCACCGCCACCCCATCCGCATCTACTACGAGGACACCGATGCCGGCGGCATGGTCTATCACGCCGCCTACTTGCGCTTCGCCGAACGGGCGCGCACGGAAGCCTTGCGTGAGGCCGGTGTCCCCCATGCCCGGATGCTACGCGATTGCAACCTCATGTTCGTGGTGCGGCGCATCAAAATCGACTATCTCCGCCCCGCCCGGCTCGACAATTCGCTGGAGGTCCGCACCCGGGTCGAACAGGTGCGGCCCGCCTCCGTCACCCTGGACCAGACGGTGCACGGCCCCGACGGACCCTGTGCCGCCCTGACGGTGCAACTCGCCTGCCTGCCGCCCGGTGGAACCAGGCCGGCGCGCATCCCCCGCCTCTGGCGGGACGCTTTTGAGACCATGCGGGCCAAACCGCCCGCGCAGTAACGGAGTAGAATGCCTTGGACCGCGCGGTTGATGCGACGAACCTGGCAGCGCAAGCCGCCGACCTGTCGGTCTGGGGCCTCTTCCTCCAGGCCGATATCCTGGTGAAGGCCGTCATCATCGGCCTCATTTTCGCCAGCATCTGGGTCTGGGCCGTGGTGTTCGAAAAATGGTCCGTTCTGCGCAAAGTGAACAAGGACGCCAACGCGTTCGAGGATCGCTTCTGGTCCGGCGGCAGCCTGGAAGACCTCTACGAGCAGGAAGGCACCCAGCCCAAACATCCCATGGCGGCGGTCTTCGCCGCGGCGATGGCCGAGTGGCGCCGAACCCTCCGCGTCGCCGGGGCCGATATCAGCCACACCAGCGTCCGCGACCGCGTCGATCGCGCCATCACCGTCACCGTCCAGCGCGAGATGGACCGCATGGAGCGGTGGATGGTCTTCCTCGCCTCGGTCGGCGCCACCGCCCCCTTCATCGGCCTGTTCGGCACCGTCTGGGGCATCATGCACAGCTTCTCCGCCATAGCCGCGATGCACAACACCAACCTCGCCGTCGTCGCCCCCGGCATCGCCGAGGCCCTGTTCGCCACCGCCATCGGCCTGATCGCCGCCATTCCCGCCGTGCTCGCCTACAATAAGATCAGCACCGACCTCGCCCGCTTCGCCTCCCGCCTCGAAGGCTTCGGCGCCGAGTTCAGCGCCATCCTCTCCCGCCAAAGCGAGGAAAAGCCGTGACCACCTCTCCCGCCCGGCGGGAGAGGTCGACGCCCGAAGGGCGTCGGGTGAGGGCCTGATGCCCGCCTCCCCCCTCACCAACGGCAACCGGCGTGGCCGCTACAAGCCGCTCGCCGAGATCAACGTCACCCCCCTGGTGGACGTCATGCTGGTGCTGCTGGTCATCTTTATGGTCACCGCCCCGCTCATGACCTCCGGCGTCTCGGTCGATCTCCCCAAGACCGACGCCAAGCCGCTCAACACCGACAGCACCCCTCTCACCGTCTCGATCAACGCCGAGGGCAAGATCTTCCTTCAGAACCAGGAGGTCCAACTCCCGGAACTCGTCACCAAGCTCCAGGCCGTCGCCCAGAACGACAACGAGCGCCGCATCTTCGTCCGCGGCGACAAGGACATCTCCTACGGCCTGGTCATGCAGGTCATGGGCACCATCACCCAGGGCGGCTTCACCAAGGTCGCCCTGCTCGCCCAGCCCCCCTCAGGCCCGCCGCCCGTCCCCAAGCCCGCCGCCTCGCAAGCTGCCCCCGCCAACCCGAGGGCCGGCTGACCTCTCCATGCGGGACTGGCTGAACGGCTTCGACCCCGACCTCCGGCGAGGCGCCGCCTTCTCCGCCGGCCTGCACGCCGCGATCATCGCCGCTCATCCTGATCGGCCTGCCCTTCTGGCGCCCCCCGGAACCCCCGCAGGAAGACACCGTCGATATGGTCTTCCAGGGCGGCCAGGCCCAAACCACCATGAAGGCCGAGGCGCCCGCCCCTCTCCCCGCGCCCGCCAACATCCCTACGCCCACCCAGGCCCCGCCGGCCGTCGCAGCCGCCCAAGCCCAATCCGAACGAGGCGATTCCGCCTCCACCCCCACCGCCTCCACCGCCACCGCCCTCGCCGGCCCCTGCGGTGCCGGTGCCCACCCCGCCGACCCCGACCCCACCGCCGCAGCCCACCCCCGAGCCGGCGCCGACCCTGCCCTTGCCGCCACCCCCGACCCCGGCTCCGCCGCAACCCGCACCCCCGGCGCCGGCCCCATCGCCACCCCTGCCGCTGCCCCCGCTGCCGGTACCCCCACCGCCGATGCCCAGCGCCACCTCCCAGCCCAACCCGACCAAGAACCCGGCGCCGCAGAGCGACGCGCTCCAGAACACCCTGGAAAAGCTGCGCTCGCTGGAGCAGCCGAAGTCGCCCCCCAACGCCCGCTACAACCCGGCCCAGGGAGGCGCCCCGAACGGCGGCGGCAGCCCCAACGGCAATGACACCGCCGCCCTCACGGCCGCCGAACGCGGCGCCATCGGCGATCACGTCCGCCCGTGCTGGACCACCGATCCCGGCGCCCTCGACCTCGACAAGATGCACGCCATGCTGACCGTCACCACCGACCAGTCCGGCGTCGTCCGCCAGGCCGTCGTCGCCGCCCAGGATCAGGGCAAGCTCGGCGACCCGATGTTCCGCGCCTTCGCCGAACGAGCCGTCCGCGCCGTCATGGACCCCGCCTGCGCCACCCTGCCCCTGCCCCGCTCCATGCTCGGCAAGATCAACATCCTGACTTTCCGCTTCAGCCCGTAGGGCATGGCGAGGCCCGCGTAGCGGCCGTGCCACTTCAGGAAGCCTGGCGGAGTTGCGGGATACCATTGCGAGGCCCGGCCGCGAGCCGATCCCAGCGATGGTTGTCAGTCGGTCGCCGCGCTGTCTTGGTGGGCTTGTGTGCTTCCTCGCGAGCGGCGCGATCACGACAGCCAGGGAGCGATCCGTTGGGTGGGGATTTTTCTGCCGTTCGTGGCCTTCGAGCACTGCAGAGTTTGCCCCGTCTCTCTCTGCGCTGACTCGTGGGGCGCCTGCCTCCGGCTCGACGAGTTGATGGTGCGCGCCGCGGCGACAGGGCGAGCGCGCGAGGTTCATCAGCCGAGTGGCGGTCTCAGCTGCTGTCTTCGATGACGAAGCCTCGCTCTCTGATCGGACACCTGCTCATGCGCCATCGCAGCGATAGAGCCGGACCACTTCCTGAGCTCAGCCAGCGTGGCGACCGGCAGCGTCGTCAGAAGATGCCACAGCAGCGGTTTGCCCGCTGCTTCCGGGGTGATTGCCTCACGAACCTCGACCAGCCCCAGGGTCAGCGTGGCAGGATCGGACCGATCAACGCGACCCTTGGCCGCTCGAACTTTACCTTGCCCGCCTTGATGGCGACGCTCGCCGTGCGGTCTTCGCCGCTCGTCGCTCCGCGTACCTTGACCTGCGCGCTGCCCAGCAGCGGCCATGCTGCTGGCAATGCGAAGAGCGTGCCACCGCGGTCAGGATGCGATCGTGCGTGGCACGCACCACCAGATCGACCGTCGAGGGCAGCGCGCAAACATCGGATAAACGTCGCTCGCGGTTGGCCATGACGATCACCTGTGCGGCGGCGGAGAAGCCGGCTAGCCGCCAGTTCCGCTGCCTCAAGCCAGCGACGACCTCTTCTCGTCAACGGAATTCCTGCGTGGTCAGGCGTCGGAGCCTCCCCGCGGGTCCAGACCGCGCGCCGGCAACACCCAGCAGCGTCTCGGCATCGGCGTCCACGGCGACCAGCGGACGAACGAGCAGCCCCTGATATCGCGGTTACCGTTGGCCAGCCCGACAGCCGGGCGGCGCGAGCGGTCGAAATCGATCTCGCTGGCGTCTGCGCCGCGACCACCGGGCACCACGGCAGGCAGCGGCGGTGCGCGCCACATGCGGCACCAGCAGTGCAGTCGGGCCGAAATCGTCCGACGACAGCAGACGGTGCGCGGCCGCCGCCGGCGCGCGTCTGGCCGAACTCCCGCGGCTTGAGATATGCTCCGACGATGCGGTCCAGCAGCCAGACCGCTCGCCCTCGCGCCGCACAGCCCCGACACACTTGCTGCGAGCCATGGCTGCTCCGAGAATGGTGCTTCTCGGCTGTTGAATTACAGCAAGCCGGTGGGAGCCAGCAAGATGTGTGAATGAGTAGGGCGAAGACCCGGGGGCGGACCGCACCGAACCAACCCCACGGCTCCCCAACCGGAGGAACCCGATGAAATCCCGGCGAACCAACCCCTCCGCCGTTGCACCCTCCAGGCCATCGTGAAAGACACCCGCGCATGACCGAGACCCCCTCAATTCGCCGCCGCTCCCTCCTCGCCGGAGCCAGCCTGCTCGGCCTCCCCTTGCCGGCCCTCGCGCAATCCGCCGGAAGCCAGACCGCCGTCATCGACGTCAACCACGCCCGGGCCGCCCCCATCCCCATCGCCCTCCCTAACTTCGCCGGCGCCGATCCCGCCTCGCAGCAGCTCGGCGCGCAGATGGTGCAGGTGATCAGCAACGACCTCGCCAGTTGCGGCCTGTTCCGGCGTCATCGCCCAGGCCGCCTACGTCCAGGCCGCCCCCTCCGACGTGCCGCAGTTCCAGACCTACGCCGCCATCGGCGCCCAAGCCCTGGTCACCGGCCGCGTCACCGGCGGCGGCGGTAGCACCCGCGTCGAGTTCCGCCTCTGGGACGTGCTCCCCCAGACCCAGCTCCAGGGCACCGCCTACACCACCACCGAATCCAACTGGCGCCGCATCGCCCACATCATCGCCGACGCCATCTACGAGCGCCTGCTCGGCGAGAAGGGCTATTTCGACACCCGCATCGTCTATGTCGGCATCACCGGCCCGCGCGGGCGGGAGACCAAGCGCCTCGCCATCATGGACCAGGACGGCGCCAATGGCCGCTTCCTCACCGGCGGCGAATGGCCCGTGCTGACCCCCCGCTTCTCCCCCACGCGCGACCAGATCTGCTTCATGAGCTACGCCAACAACCGGCCCCGGGTGTACCTGTTCGACCTCGGCTCCGGCCGCCAAAGCGTGCTGGGCGACTTCCAGGGCATGACCTTCGCCCCCCGCTTCTCCCCCGACGGCAGCGCCGTGATCATGTCCCTCTCCCGCGGCCAGGGCTCGCAGATCGTCCGCGTCGGCCTCTCCGGGGGTGGAGCCGCCGCGCTGACCAACAGCAACTCCATCGACGTCAGCCCCTGCTACAGCCCCGACGGTTCGCAGATCGTCTTCAACTCCGACCGCGACGGCACGCCGCAACTCTACATCATGGGCGCCTCGGGCGGCGGCGCCCGTCGCATCAGCTTCGGCAACGGCAAATACGGCACCCCCGTCTGGTCGCCCCGCGGCGACCTGATCGCCTTCACCCGCTACGGCGGTGACGAGGGCAATTTCTCCATCGGCGTGATGCACCCGGACGGCAGCGGCGAACGCCTGATCGCCGAGGGCTGGGACGTCGAAGGCCCCACCTTCTGCCCAACGGACGCGTCATCATGTTCTTCAGCACCACCCGCGCGACCGGCAGCCAGGGCCAGGGTTTCTCCTCCCACCTCGCTTCCATCGACATCACCGGCTTCAACCAGCGCAACATCGCGACCTCGACCAACGCCTCCGACCCCGCCTGGTCACCCCTGGGCGGGTAGTTGGGGGGTGTCATCAACCCACTTGTGTACCGCTCCCCATTCAGCCCAACCGGACCATGCTGGCGCCATGCTCGCAGCCGTCAAGGACGCATGCGCGCCGCCGGCCGGCGGTCGCCTTCGGCGATCCTTGACCGCTGCTCCGCCTGGCGCCCGTGGAGTTGGCGGTCGGGACGAAGGAACGGCGTCATGATCGAACCAAGGAACAGGGATTGGCTTCGCGCAGCACGGCATTGGCCATGACGATCAGCTTGCGCATGACCGCCACAAGAGCAACCAACGGCTTCTTGCCCTGCTCGATCAGCCGCTGACGGAAGGCCCGCAGCTGCGGATTGTGCTGACCGGCCACCAACGCCGCCATGAACAGCGAGCGCTTGACCTCCGGCCTGCCGCCCTTCACCCGGCGATAACCGTTGCTCGCCCCGCTCTGTCGCGGATGCGGCGCCAGCCCGGCCAGAGCCGCCACCTGCCGACGATTGAGCCGTCCCAACTCCGGCATCAAAGCGATCAGGGCGGCCGCGGTTCGCGGTCCAATGCCGGCGATCCCGCACAACGCCGCGGCATCGCGGCGCAAGCTCGGCGAGCTGTCGATCAACCGGGCAACCTCGGTATCGACCGCCGCGATCTCAGCCGCCAGACAGGCCAGCAGCGGCTGGATGTAGCGGTCCAGTTCGGCCCCGCCCGGCGCGCCGGCGCGGTTGCCCCAGGCCGTGCGTTGCGCGACCAGGTCACGCCGCAGCATCACCAGCCGATGCAGCCGGTCGCGCTCGGCATCCTGCGGCTGCCAAAGCGCCAGCCGGGTGTGGCGTTCCTCGCCATAGAGGGTGAGTGCCCGGGCGTCGATCCCGTCGGTCTTGCCCAGCGTGCCGAACGAGCGGATGAACGCCTTGACCTTACCCGCGTCGGCGCGGTGCACGGCGCGCCCGGCGCTGATCACAGCCTCCAGCAGTTCGGCCTCGTACCCGCCCGTCGCCTCGCAGACGACGAGACAGGTCTCGTCCAGGCTCTGCGCGAACCTGGCCAGCGCTTCGGGCGTATTGCGGAACGTTCGAGTTCGTCCGGTGCGACTGTCGAAGCATACAATCTCCGCCTTGCCGACGTCGCAGCCGATGAAGGCGGTTGGAGAGAAAGTGGTCATGGAGTGCCTGCGAAACTTTCGATTGTCTGCGGGCGTGCGCGGCAGGCGCAGCCCATTCAACCCACCAAGCGTTGCAAACGAAGCGGCCAGAGGACCATGATGACAGCGGGCAAATGCCCAATCGCGAGACGGTCGCTCTGGCCGCGCGCCGTGTCGGTGGTGAGACCGGCACGGCGCATCCCGCCACGGCGGAACTCTCGCTATATAGCGAAACTACAAGAGACAATCGCGAGGACCGCGCAGCGGGCCCTGGCGACCCGATCTCATGCCCGAGGGCGCACCATCGCTGCCCAACGCGCCCGGCCATCAGCGTGAATCCGCGTGTATCCCTCTTTCCATCTGCATTCCGTTTTTTGATCCGGCCCTTCTACTCAGATCAAAGAGGATGCACGCAAATTAACTCAGATGCGCCGGGTCACCTGTGAGTTGCCCGAATCTCGTTGACCAGTCCGCTCACGGTCCCGTCCAACCGTTGCACGACTGCTATGACAACGGCGATGTCATCGCGCAGCGTCGCCATTTCGGCCAGTAGCGTCTGCTGCTGACGGGCGATCAGCCCGAGATCGATTTCGGCCACAATCGGGTCTCGCCCAGGATGTCCGTCCCGCCACAGTCGTGATCATGACACCGGATGTCGCTGACCGCGACGGCCGCGGTAACATTGCGACCCCCCGGCGAACCTGCAATCCTCCCCGCAACAGGAGCGCCACAACGTGCCGCCGGGGTCCAGCTTCGTCGAATTCCGCAACGTCGATAAATCGTACGACGGCCGCACCATGGCGGTCCGCGACCTGAATCTGAACGTCACCCGCGGCGAATTCCTCACCCTGCTCGGCCCCTCCGGCTCCGGCAAGACCACCACCCTCAACATGCTGGCCGGGTTCGAACGTCCCACCCACGGCCGCATCACCCTCGACGGCCGCCCGGTGGACCGGCTGCCACCGTACGAGCGGAACATCGGCATGGTGTTCCAGAACTACGCGCTCTTCCCGCACATGTCGGTGGCCGAGAACGTCGCGTTCCCCCTCAGCGTCCGAGGCGTCCCACGCGGCGAACAGCGCGCCCGCGTGCAACGCGCCCTCGCCATGATCCGGCTGGAGGAATTCGCCGACCGCCGTCCCGCCCAGCTCTCCGGCGGCCAGCAACAGCGCGTGGCACTCGCCCGCGCCCTGGTCTTCGAACCCAGCCTCGTGCTGATGGACGAACCCCTCGGCGCGCTCGATCGCAAGCTCCGCGAGCACATGCAGATCGAGATCAAGCAGCTCCACGACATGCTCGGCATCACGGTGATCTACGTCACGCACGACCAGGGCGAGGCGCTGACCATGTCGGACCGCGTCGCCGTGTTCCGCGACGGCGCCATCGTCCAGCTCGGCTCGCCCGACGCGCTGTACAACCAACCCGCCGATGCCTTCGTCGCCGGCTTCATCGGCGAGAACAACCTGTTCGACGGCGAACTCGAACAAATCGACGGCACGCTCTGCCGCGCCCGTCTCGAGGGCGGCTTGCCGGTCGCCGCTCGGCCCCGCTGTGAAGCCGGCACCCGCGCCGTCCGCCTCGCCGTCCGGCCCGAGAGCATCCGGCTCGGCGAGCATGACGCGGAAAACCGCTTCATCGCCCGCATCGAGGGGCGCATCTACCTGGGCGACCACCAGCAGCTTCTCGTCCGCCTTCCCAACGGCCAATCGCTGACCGTGAAGACCGAGGCCGCCCTGTCCGCCACGCCCGGCGATGAAGTCGTCCTCAACTGGTCGGCCGCCGACTGCTGGGCTTTTCCGAGCGAAACCACCGCCGCACGACACACAAGGGGAAAATCATGAAACGTCGGCTCTTATTGCAGTCACTCGCCGCGGGCACGCTCGCGACACGCTTCCGGGCCAGGGCCGCGGACGCCAAGGTGCTCACCATCATGTCCGCCGGCGGCGCCTGGCAGAAGGCCCAGCACGACGCCTGGTACGCGCCCTTCGCCCAGAAGATGGGCATCACCTTCAACGAGGAAGTCACCGACAACGGCCTCGCGAAGGTCCAGTCCATGGTGCAGGCCGGCAATGTGCCGATCGACCTGGTCACCGTGGAGACCGCCGAGGTGCTGCAGGGCGGCGACACCGGCGTGCTGCAAAAGCTCGACTACTCACGCATCGCCCCGCGCGACGGCTTCCTGCAAGGCGCGGCGCTCGATGCGGGCATGGGCCTCGATGTGTACGGCGACATTCTGGCCTTCGACACCACGGTGCTGAAGGATGGCCCCACCTCGCTCCTGGCGCTGTTCGACACGCAGAAATATCCCGGCAAACGGGCGCTGCGGAAAGTGGTGCAGAACAACGTCGAGTGGGCGCTTATGGCGGACGGCGTCCCGCCCGATCAGGTGTACAAGGAACTTGCCACCCCCAAGGGCGTGGACCAGGCCTTCCGCAAGCTCGGTACCATCAAGAACGACGTGGTCTGGTGGACCGCCGGGGCCCAGCCGCCCCAGCTTCTCGCCTCCAAGGAGGTCATCATGACCACCGCCTGGAACGGCCGCATCCAGAACCCGATCGACCACGACCATGCGTCGTTCAAGATCGCCTGGGATCATCAGATCCTGGAATACGACATGATCTCCATCCCCAAGGGCGCCCAGCACGAGGACCTGGCCTACAAATACCTCGCCTTCATCGCCCAGCCCGACGTGAACGGAAAGCTGGCCGAGTTCATCCCCTACGGCCCGGTGATTCAGGCCGCCGTCAGCCAGGTCCCCAAGGACGTGGTGCCCAAGCTGCCCAACGCCCCCGACCATATGAAACTGCACCTTGTCGCCGATCCGGAATTCTGGGGCGACTACGGCGAGGACCTGAACCGCCGCTTCAACACGTGGCTGTCCAGCTAACGGTCGTAAGAGCGTGAGTCATTCTGCGCACCGTGGCATTGCGAGGAACCTCCGCGAAAGCGGCGGGATCCTCGCAATGGCGGGGAAGCAATCCCACGCGAAGGCACGCACGCCCGCCGTCATTGCGAGCGCAGCGAAGCAATCCAGAGCCTGCCCCGAGCGAAAGCCGGGGCCAGCCGCACCGAACCCCGGTCCCCACGGCCCAGCCAACTTCGTCATTCCGAGGCGCGTAGTGCCGAAGCAATCTCGACCGAGGGACGCACGGCCTTTCGAATGCCGGATCGGCCCAGATTACCCCACGCTGCTATGGGCCTGGGTACTCGTTTGTCCGAGCTAACCGCCACCGCCGGCCGCGCCTTGCCGCGCGACCGGCGCCTGGCCGCCTCGGTCCGCAGAGCGGGCGTGGAGAACAGTTCCGCGCGTTCGGCCTGACCGCGCCCCTGCTCCTGCTCGTGGTCGTCAGCTTCCTGATCCCGATCCTCCTGCTGCTCGGCCGCGCCTTCTACGACCCCACCATCGCCGACAACCTGCCCCGCACCGCCATCGCCTTGCGCGGCTGGGATGGACAGGGGCTTGCCGGCCGACGCCGCGTTCCAGGCATTGGGCGCCGACTTCGCGCAAGATCTCGCCCAGGACCGCATCTACGAGTTCGCAAAAAGCCTGAACTTCCGCCTGCCCGGCGCCCGCAGCCACGTGCTGCGCACCGCCCGCCAGGCCCGCTCGGCCGGCGCCGTCACCCGCCAGTCGCTCATCGCCATCGATCCGCTCTGGGGCGAGCCGAAGACCTGGGCGGCCATCCGCTCCGGCCTGAACCCGTTCACCGCCTACTACTTCCTCACCGCGCTGGACCTGCGACCGACCGCGCATGGCATCGGCTTCGTCCCGCCCGAACGAGGCGCTCTATCTGCGCGTCTTCGGCCGCACCTTCCTGGTCGCCGCCATCGTGACCCTGGCCACGCTGATCTGCGCCTTTCCGCTCGCCTGGCTGGCCGCGCATCTGCCGCCCCGCCCGGCCGCCGTCCTGATCATCTTGGTGCTGCTGCCGTTCTGGACCTCCATCCTGGTGCGCACCGCCGCCTGGACCGTCGTGCTGCAGAAATTCGGCCTGCTCAACGACCTGCTCCTGTTCCTGCACGTCACGCATGCGCGGCTCGACCTGATGTACACCCGCGGCGGGCTGATCCTGACCATGACGGACATCCAGCTTCCGTTCACGCTGCTGCCGATCTACAGCGTGCTGCGCGGCATCCCGCCGGTGCAGATGCGCGCCGCCTACTCGCTCGGCGCAAGGCCGCTCACCGCGTTCCGCCGGGTCTATCTGCCGCAGGCCATGCCCGGCATCATGGCGGGATCGCTGCTGACCTTCATTCTCTGCCTCGGCTACTACATCACCCCCGCGCTGGTCGGCGGCCCCGACGATCAGCTCGTCAGCAACTTCATCGCCAACTACATCCAGGTCGATCTGAACTGGCACATGGCCGCCGCGCTCAGCTTCATCCTGCTGGCGCTCACCCTGGCCCTGTTCGCGATTTTTGGCCGGCTGGTCGGCCTGCGACGCCTGCGGCTGACCTGATGATGCTGCTGTCGCCCTATCCCACGATCGGAGAACGCATCCGCATCGCGGCACTGTGGGCGTGGTGCGTGCTGGTCCTGTTGTTCCTGGTGCTGCCGATCCTGGTCCCCATTCCGCTCTCCTTCAACAGCCAGCCCTTCTTCACCTTCCCCCTCGCCGGCCTGTCGCTGCGCTGGTACGATACCGTGCTCGGCCCCGGCGACTGGCGCGCCGGTTTGCAGCACAGCCTGATCATCGCGCTGGCGACGACCATGCTCGCCACCACGCTCGGCACCCTCGCCGCGGTGGGCCTGTCGAATCCGCGCTGCCCGGCACGCCGAACCATCACCGCCGTGCTGGTCTCGCCGCTCGCCGTGCCGGTCATCATCACCGCCGTCGGCGCCTATTTGTTCTACGCCCGCATCGGCCTCGCCAGCACCTTTCCGGGCATCATCCTGGCCCACACCGTGCTCGCCTCGCCCTTCGTCGTGGTCACCGTCGGCGCCAGCCTCGCCGGGTTCGACCGCACCATGATGCGGGCCGCCTCGATCTGCGGCGCCCGCCCGCTTCTCTCCTTCCGCCGCGTCATGCTGCCGCTGATCCTGCCCGGAGTGCTGTCCGGCGCCGCTTTCGCCTTCGTCACGTCATTCGACGAGGTCGTGGTGGCGTTCTTCCTCGCCAGCGCACCGCAGCGCACGCTGCCGATCGTCATGTTCGCCGGCCTGCGCGAGCAGATCAGTCCGGCGATCACCGCGGCCGCCACGTTGATGATGTCGATCTCGATCGTGCTGCTGGTTGTCGCCGAGGCATTGCGCCGCCAGGCCGCACGCCGCACCCGCGCGCTCTGATGCCCGCCTACGCCCCCTCCCCGCTGCCGCCCAGCCTGTATGCCGACACCGCGCGCCCGCCCATCGAGGCACCGCCGCTCGATGGCGACAAGCGCGTCTCCGTCGCCGTGGTAGGCGGCGGCTTCACCGGCCTGTCCGCGGCGCTGCATCTGGCGGAACGCGGCGTCGAGACGGTGGTGCTGGACGCGCACCAGCCCGGCTGGGGCGCCTCGGGCCGCAACGGCGGCCAGGTGAACCCGGGGCTGAAATACGATCCCGATCAGGTCGAGGCGGATTTCGGTCCCGAACTCGGCACACGCATGGTGTCCTTCAGCACCAACGCTCCGAACCGGGTCTTCGAACTGATCCGCACCCATCAGATCCAGTGCGAGGCCCGGCAGGGCGGCACGTTACGCGCCGCCTACGCACCGAAGAACGCCGCTGAGGTACGCAGCACCGCCGAGCAGTGCATCCGGCGCGGCATGCCGGTGGAGTTGCTGGAAGGCGATGGCATTGCCGCGATGTCCGGCACGCGGCGCTATCTTGCTGCCGTGCTGGACCGCCGCGGCGGCACGCTGAACCCGCTGGGCTATGCCCGCGGCTTGGCGGAAGCCGCGTCGCACGCTGGCGTCTCTGTGCACGGTGGCTCACCCGCGCAATCGATTCGTCGCGACGGTGCGTATTGGGCTGTTCAGACCCCGTCCGGAACGGTGCGCGCCGAACGGCTCGTGCTGGCTACCAACGCCTACACGGACGATGCCTGGCCCAAACTTCGCCGCAGCGTCGTGCCCGTATTCAGCGGCATCGTCGCGACGGAGCCGTTACCGCCGGCGCTGGTTGCCTCCATTCTGCCCGATGGTTCGGCGCTGTATGAGAACGGCCAGATCACCGTCTATTATCGCGTGGATACCTCAGGCCGGTTGCTGATGGGCGGTCGCAGCCCGATGCGCGACGGCGTCACGCAGGACACGTTGCGCTGGCTGATCCGCTACACCGAACGCCTCTGGCCGGCGCTGCGCGGCACCCGCTGGACCCACGCCTGGAACGGCCAGGTGGCGGTCACCACCGATCACTACCCGCATTTCCACGAACCCGACCCGTCCGTTCTCATCAGCCTTGGCTACAATGGCCGCGGCGTCGCCATGGCCACGGCCATGGGGGACGAGATCGCACGCCGGCTGACCGGCACGCCGGTTGACGCGCTGAACATGCCGCTTACGACGCTGAAGGAAATTCCATTCCACGGACTGTGGAAACTCGGCGCATCGTTGCGGATCACGTATGGGCGGATCCGCGATTCACTCGGGCTTTGATCCGCAACGGCGCTTGGGGGAGACACTGGTGGATACCTGCGATAGCATTCACCCGAAGGGCGGGAGAAAACCTTGATGGATATGACAGTGAAAACCATGTCGCGTCGGCGGCTGATGCAAGGCACCGCGGCCACCGTCGCTGTCCTGACCAGCCGCGCTGCCGTCGCGCAGGACCGCAAAACCACGATGACATGCCGCCGGATTCGAAACCGCGGCCGACGTCGCCAAGGCGGAATCCGAAGGCGCCGTCCTGTTCTACACCCATGACAGCGACCCCGCCGGCGCCGCGATCATGGAGGCTTTCTCGAAGGACTTCCCCAAGATCAAGGGGTCCTACACGCGCCTCCAGAATGGCGCCCTCTACAGCAAGATCCTTGCCGAACGTTCGGCCGGCCGCTTCCTCGCGGACACGATCCAGTTCTCCGACATCAGCACCGCCTACGATTTCAAGAAACGCGGCGGCTATGAACAGTACCAGTCACCGCAATACCAATTCTTCCCCTCGCAATATCTCAGCGACCCGGCCGGCTATTTCTTCTTCTCGGGCGTCACCTTCGTCGGCATCGCCTACAACACCAATCTGGTCCCCGCCGCCGACGCCCCGAAGAACTGGAAGGACCTGCTCGATCCGCGTTGGAAGAACGCCATCAGCATGAAGCAGTCGACCAGCGGCACGCAGTTCGTCGAATGGTTCGAATTGAAAAAGCTGTACGGCGACGATTTCTGGACGCGAGTTCGCCAGGCAGAAGCCGAAGGGATTCGATTGCGCGCGCGCAGATCTTCGACCGGCTCGTCCAAGGGCGACGACAAGATCTGCGGCCTGGCTGAATGGGCCGGCTATCTGCTGGTGAAGAACAAGGGCGCGCCCGTCGCCTTCGTCACCCCGCCGGACGGCATGCCGGCCACGCCCACGCTCGCCGGCGTCGTGGACAAGGCACCGCATCCGGAGGCCGCCGCCTGTTCATCGACTGGCTGGCCTCGCCGCGCGGCCAGGCGCGTTTATCAGAATAACCCCTATCTCTATTATCCGTCGCTGCGAAAGGATGCGCAGCCGATGGGCAGCATCAAGCTGTCCGAAGCTGAAGCTGCTCATGCCGACCGACGTCCCCGCGCTGACCGCGGCAATGCCGATCTTCGTCAAGCAATGGAACGGCATGATGGGGTTGGGAGGGCTATAGCCGGCGATGGCCGGGTTCGAGCCCTGGCGCACACCAACACGACGACCGCCGACACAATAGCTCGTCGGCGGTGGCGTGGCGGTCGTCATCGCCGTCCTGGTGCTTTATCCGGTCTTCTACCTGATCCAGGCGTCGCTCGACGTCGGCGAGCCGGAGGCTCGGCCGCCCACTGCCTATGGCTTCGGCAACTTCGTGCTGCTGACGAATTACTGGCAGATCATTCTCAACACGCTCGTCGTGTCGCTCGTCGCCGCGGCCATCGCGCTCGTTCTTCGGCTTCTCCATGGCCTGGATCCTGACCCGTACCAACGTGCCCTTCCGCCGCACGCTCACCCAGCTCATGACCGTGCCCTATTACGTCACCCCGCTGCTCGGCGCGCTGGCCTGGAGCATGCTGGGCTCGCCCGAGAGCGGCTTCATCAACCAGGTCTGGCGGGCGCTCGGCGGCAGCGGTGCATTGATCGACATCACCGGGGCGGTCGGCATCGCCTGGGTGATGGCATTGTTCGAGGGCTCGGTCGCCTATGTGATGATCGCGGCCGTGATGGAATCGATGGACCCGTCGCTCGAGGAAGCGAGCCAGGTCATCGGCGGGCGGCCGATTCCGCACCATGCTGCGCATCACGCTGCCGCTGGTTACGCCCGGTCTGCTGGGCGCCGCCGTCTTCGTCTTCGCCGAAATGCTCGGCTCGTTCTCAGCCGCGCTCGCTGCTCGGCACGCCCAACCGCTTCTACGTGCTGACCACCGCGATCTATCAGCTCGTCTCAGCAATTCCCCCCGCGACTGCCGCTGGCGGCGGCCATGGGCGTGACCCTCTTCATCGTGATGTTCGTCATGCTGCGCATCTACCGCGGCGTGCTCGTCGGACGCAGCTTCGTCACCGTCACCGGAAAGGCATTCCGCCCCCGTCCCATGGATGTCGGGCCACATGCGCTGGGTCTTCTTCGGCGTGGGCGTCTTCTATGTGGCTCGTCTCCGCCGTCCTGCCGATCCTCACCTTGCTTTTCGCATCCTTCCAGCGCCTCTCCACGGCTTTTCCCACGCTCAGCAACTTCACGCTCGATCAGTACCGCGCCGCCTTCTCGCAAACCGCCGTTCGTGTGGCGCTGTGGAACAGTCTGCTGCTCGGCTTTCTCGCCGCCACCATCGGCATCGTTGTCACCGGGCTGCTCGCCTGGATCATCAACCGCTCGCGCCTGCCCGGCCGCGGCGTGCTGGAATATATCGTGATGTTCCCGCAATCCGTGCCGCGCCTCGTCTTCGCCTTCGGCATGATGTGGGCATGGCTGGTCTTTCCGCTGCCGATCTACGGCACGTTCTGGATCCTGCTGATCGCCTATCTCACCGTGTTCCTCCCCCTCGGCGTGCGGACGATCTCCGGCGTGCTCGTGCAGCTCGACAGAAGCCTCGACGAATGCGGCGAAGTCTGCGGCGCGCCCTGGGGCTACCGCATGCGCACCATCACCATGCCGCTGATCAAGCCCGGCCTGATCGCCGCCTGGCTGCTCATCTTCGTCGCCAGCGTGCGCGAACTCGGCGCCTCCATCCTGCTGATGGGACCGCAAAGCAAGGTCATGACACCCGCCATCGTCGAGGCGTTCTTCTCCTCCTCCAGCGAACTCACCGCCGCCATGGCCATCATCCAGACCGTCGTCGTCGGCATCGCCATGCTGATCGTGCTGTCCTTCACCCGCCGGCTGTCGCGGATCGAAGCATGACCGACGCACCCGCCGTCCAGGTCGAAGGTCTTGCGATCCGCTACGGCGCGACCACCGTCGTGAGCGACGTCAGCTTCCAGGCGCGCCCCGGCGAACAACTCACGCTGCTCGGCCCATCCGGCTGCGGCAAGACCACGACACTGCGCGCGGTCGCCGGCCTGGAGAAACCCAGCGCAGGACGTATCAGCGTCGGCGGCACGGTGATGTTCGATGCGAGCGCCGGCCTCAACATGCCGGCCGAGCGCCGAGGACTGTCGATGGTGTTCCAGTCCTACGCCATCTGGCCGCACATGACGGTGTTTGAAAACGTCGCCTACGGTCTGCGCGTGCGCCGCACAGCCGACGCCGAACTCAGAAAGCGCGTCGGCGACGCACTCGATCTCGTGCAGATGGGCGGCTTCGCGCAGCGCCACGCCTCGCAACTCTCCGGCGGCCAGCAGCAGCGCGTGGCGCTCGCGCGCGCCTGCGCCTTCTCACCCTCCGTGCTGCTGTTCGATGAGCCGCTGTCGAACCTCGATGCCAAGCTGCGCGGCGACATGCGCATCGAGCTGCGCGAGCTGCAGCACCGGTTGGGCGTGACATCGCTCTACGTGACGCACGACCTGGAAGAGGCGCTGGCGATGTCCGACCAGATCCTCGTGATGCGCGCCGGACATATCGAGCAGAGCGGGCCGCCGGGCGAAATCTACAATTATCCGCGCACCGCCTTCGTGGCGGATTTCGTCGGCTCCTCCAACCTGATCCGCGGCACGGTGCGGGCCGATCGGTCGCGCGACGGCATCGTGGCGGTGGAGACGACAGGACGGGCAGACGATTCTCGCCAACGCGCATGGCCGGCAATCCGGCGCCGAGGCGTGCGTCTCGGTGCGCACGGTGCATTTGCAACTCGCGCCGGATGCGGCGCCGGCATCCGGTGTGCCGAACCAATGGCCGGTGACGATCCTGCGTTCGGTGTTCCTCGGCGATCTCACGCAGACCCATGTGCGCTGGGGCGAAGCCGAGCTGATCGTCCGCCAGACCGGGCCGCAGAGCTGGGCCGAAGGCCAGCCGGCGCTGCTGAGCGCGGATCCGCGCCATTGCGTTCTGCTCGAAGAGGCCTGACCGTCGCACGGTGAGCGCTACCCGTGCAGCGTCGCCCGCTCCGCATTCCGCCGTAACCCCGGCCGCCCAATCGCGAACGGCCCCAGCGGCAACCCGCTCGCCCGCCCCTGCACCAACCCCGCCATGATCTGCCCCGTCACCGGCCCCAGGCAGAACCCGTGGCCCGAGAACCCGATCGCCACGAACGCGCCCTCCGCCCCCGGCACCGCATCCAGCACCGGCAGCGCGTCCGGCGTCAGGTCCAGCAGCCCGGCCCAGCTCTGCTCGATCACCGCATCCCGATACACCGGCACCAACGCCCCGAACCGCTCCACCACGTCCGCCACGCTCCGCGCCACCGGATCGACCCGAGGCCGCAGCCCCGTCGCATCCGTCTCCTCCCGCATCGTCCCGTGCCACGCCTCGGCGCCGTTGGTCACCCGCCAGCGTCCGTCATGCTGCTGCCGCCCCGTCACCGTCGCGGTCGCCGTGCTGATCACCTGGTCCAGCACCCGCTCCCCCGGCGCCGACAGCAGCACCGTCACCGCCGGCACCTCCAGCGGCACCGCCGCACCGAACGGCGCCAGCAACTCGTTGCCGTAAATCCCCGCGGCGATCACCACCCGCTCCGTCGCGATCCGGCCCTGGTCCGTCACCACCCCCGTCACGCGCCCGCTTTGCGTGTCGATCCGCAGCACCCGCTCGCCGAACCGGCACACCGCACCCAGACGCTCGGCGGCCCGCACGAACGCCAGCACCGTCGCCACCGGATCGGCGCTCCCGTCGCTCGTGCAATACGACGCCAGCAGCGCCTTCTCCGACAGCGCAGGCGCCACCTCGCGAACCGAGCGATTGTCCGCCAGCAGCGCGATATCCAGCCCGGCCGCGGACTGGCTGCGAACCACGTCGCGGATCATCGCCATCTCCGCCTCGTCCCGCGCCACCCGCAAATTGCCCGACCGCCGGTAGTGCGTCGGCGCGCCCAGCTCCTGATCCAGCGTCGCCCACAGCGCCACCGCTTCCCGAGCCAGCGGCAGCTCCGCCGGATCACGCCCCGACTGCCGCACCCCCGCCAGCGTCCAGCCCGAGGCCATCGCCGCCGGCTGGAACCGGTCGATCAGCGTCACCGCCAATCCGTCTCGCGCAAGCTGATACGCCGTCGCCGCACCGCTGATCCCGGCGCCGACGACAACCGCGTCAGCCACGGCTCACGCCGCTTCCCAGTACCAATCCTTCACGTTCCACGTGTTGCACGCGACATAAACGCTGGGCTGATAGCCGATCAGCCCCTTCTTCGTCCCTTCCACCGTCGCCCATTGCGACATCGGCAGCCGAGGCAGATCCTTCCGAATGATCTCGCCGATCTGCCAGTAGATCTTCTGCCGTGCGTCGCGATCGAACGTCGCCGCCCCTTCCGACAGCAGCTTGTCGACCTCGGGATTGACATACTGGGAGTAGTTCAGCCCCGCCCCGCCCTTGGCCGGTATCTCATTGCTGGCGAAATACGCCGTCACATCCGGATCGCCGCCATACATCATGTCATCCGCCGCCATCAGCGAATCGAAATGCGACATGATCGTGTAATCGCCCCACACCACCGCCGGCGGCATGTCCTTGATCGTCATCTCGATGCCGACATCGCGCAAATTCTGCTGGAACAACTGCTGCGCCGTTTCCCGCACATGATTGCCCGCGGTCGTCGAGTTGCTGAACGACAGCCGCACGCCATTTTTCTCCCGAATGCCGCCGGCGCCCGGCTTCCAGCCCGCCGCGTCCAGCATGGCCTTGGCCTTCGCCGGATCGTACGCCGGCTGCTTGAGATCAGGATTGCACGCCCAGGACTGATGCGGCAGGAACGTCCCCGTCGGCGTCGGCAATCCATAATACACCTGCTCGATCATCGACTTCATATCCATCGCCATATACATCGCTTCCCGCACCGCCGGGTCTTTGAACTGCGGGCGATCCATGTTCAGGATGAACGCCTCGCAGAACGGCGAGGGCCCGACCACCACGTTGCGGTCCTTCAGCGTCTTCGCCTGGGCGTAGTGATCCGCCGTGATCCCCTGCAGCCCGATATAGTCGATCGCGCCCGTCTGGAACTGCGTGAACGCCACCGTCAGATCGGGCACGTATTTGAACACCACCGTCGCCAGCTTCGGCCCGCTGCCGAAGTAATCCGGATTGGCCACCAGCGTGATATGATCACCCGCCATCCGGTCCTTCCATTTGAACGGACCCGTCCCCACCGGCGCATCATTGAACGGCCCGCTGTTCGGGTCGGCGGCGCTGCCCAGGATGTGCTTCGGCACGATGAAGGTCCAGGACAGCAGCGCGGGCAACGGCGCATACGGCTTCGTCGTCTTCCACGTGATCTCGGTCGGGCTGACCACCGTGATGTCCTGCATCAGGCTGAACCCGTTGCGCGTGAAGGCGCGGAACTTCGGGTTGTTGATCAGATCGAACGAGAACTTGACATCGTCCGCCGAGAATGGCTGCCCGTCATGCCACTTCACGTCCGGACGCAGCTTCACCCGCCACGACAGCCCGTCCTTGGAAATGCCGCCATTGTCCTGCGTCGGCACTTCCGTCGCCAGCTCCGGCACGAAGTCGCCCTTCGCATTGGGCAGCCAGAGCGGGCTGAAGACGTTCCAGTGCACGCCCTGATCGACCTCGATATGCGGCAGCAGCGGATTGAAGACCGTCGGCTCCTGCGAAAAGCTGATGATCACCTGGCCCGACGGCTTGTCGGACGGAGCGGCCTTCGCGGCACCGCTCCCCACACCCAGCATCGTTGCCGCGGCCGCGCTTCCGCCAAGCACACCACGCGACGCGTGACGCCATGCGATGCTGTCCGCATTTTTCTTCCCCCGGCCTGTGCAGCAATTTTCCAGTAAGCCACAGCGACTTCCATGCGGCAACACGAGCAGGCGCGATTGACAACGACGCAGACCCGATCAGCATGAGCCCTCATGGGCCCTCCCGTTGATCCGATCGCCGTCGATGAAACCCCGCCGCCGCGCACCGGCGTGGTGATTATCGGCGGCGGCATCATCGGTGCCTCCGCCGCATTCTTTCTCGCCCAGGCCGGCGTGCCCGTCGTGCTCTGCGAAAAAGGCCAGATCGCCGGCGAGCAATCCAGCCGCAACGCCGGCTGGTGCCGGCAGACCGGACGAGACTCCCGCGAAATCCCGCTGATCATCGAAAGCCTGCGCCTGTGGCCGCAGATGAACGCGATGGTCGAAGGCGAAACAGGCTTTCGCACCACCGGCGTGATGTATCTCTGCGATACCGATGAGGAAATCGCCAGCCGCGAACGCTGGCTCGACATCGCCAAACAATACCAACTCGACAGCCGCATGATCGGCCCTGACGAGATCGCCGCGCTGCTGCCGGGCATGAGCAAGCCGGCGAAGGCCGCGCTCTACACGCCCAGCGACGGGCGAGCCGAGCCGCAGAAAGCCGCCCCCGCCATCGCCGCCGCCGCTCGCCGGGCCGGCGCCGTCATTCTCACCAACTGCGCCGTTCGCAGCATCGAAACCAAGGGCGGTCGCGTCGCCGCCGCGATGACCGAGAAAGGCCGCATCGCCTGCGACACCGTGGTTCTCGCCGGCGGCGCCTGGTCCAGCCTGTTCTGCGGCAATCTCGGGCTTCGCCTGCCGCAACTGAAAGTCCGCGTCTCCATGATGCGCACCGAGCCGCTGCACGGCGGCCCCGAGGTCAACGCGCTCGGCGAAGGCTTCTTGTTCCGCGGCCGGCTCGACGGCGGTTACACCTTCACCAGCCTCGGCTCCGAGGTCGCCGAGATCGTCCCCAACTCCTTCCGTTACTTCCGCGACTTCCTGCCGCTGCTCCGGCAGCAGCGCCAGCGCATCACACTGAGCCGCCGCTTCCTGGAGGAAATGCGCCTTCCCCGGCGCTGGAAAGCCGATCGAACCCTCGCCCTTCGAAGCCAACCGCATCCTCGATCCCGATCCGATCCCGAAGCAGAACCAGGTCGCGCTGAAGAATCTGAAGGCGCGCTTTCCCGTCTTCAACGGCGCAAAGATCGCGCAGGAATGGGCCGGCATGATCGACGTCACGCCCGACATCGTGCCGGTGATTTCCCCCGTCGAGTCCATCCCCGGCTTCATCGTCGCCACCGGTTTCTCCGGCCACGGCTTCGGCATCGGCCCGGCCGCCGGCAAGCTCGTCGCGCAACTGGCGCTCGGCGATTCCCCGCTGGTGGATCCGACGCCGTTCCGCTTCTCCCGCTTCACCGACGGCTCACGCCCAGTCCCGGAGCCGAGCGTCTGATCGGGACAGCCCCTTTGTTATCGCGGCCGTTGCGTACGCAACGGCAGGCGAAGACCCGGCGGCAAACCGCACCAGCCCACCATTCGTGTTAGTCCCCACCGGCTTCGCAGACCCGTTGGACATGAAAAGATAGCACCCCCGATCGTCATCGCGAGGCCCCGAAGGGGCCGTGGCGATCCAGTGCCCACCGCACCAGCCCACCATTCGTGTTAGTTCTCCACCGGCTTCACCGACCGGTTGGACATGAAAGATAGCACCCCCAACCGTCATCGGGAGGCCCCCGAAGGGGCCGTGGCGATCCAGTGCCCACCGCACCAGCCCACCATTCGTGTTAGTTAGTCCCCACCGGCTTCGCCGACCCGCTGGGCATGAAAAGATACGCCCCCCAACCGTCATCGCGAGGCCCCGAGGGGCCGTGGCGATCCAGTGCCCACCGCACCAGCCCACCATTCGTGTTAGTTCCCACCGGCTTCGCCGACCCGTGGGCATGAAAGATAGCCCCCCAACCGTCATCGCGAGGCCCCGAAGGGGCCGTGGCGATCCAGTGCCCACCGCACCAGCCCACCATTCGTGTTAGTTCCCACCGGCTTCACCGACCGGTTGGACATGAAAAGATAGCACCCCCAATCGTCATCGCGAGGCCCCGAAGGGGCCGTGGCGATCCAGTGCCCACCGCACCAGCCCACCATTCGTGTTAGTTTCCCCACCGGCTTCACCGACCCGTTGGACATGAAAAGATACCACCCCCAATCGTCATCGCGAGGCCCCGAAGGGGCCGTGGCGATCCAGTGCCCACCGCACCAGCCCGCCATTTCTTTCTAGCTTCCGCGGTCGTCATCCAAGTCGGGCTGCACAAGGGTTTACGCAGATGAAGAACAGATACACGCAGATGCACGCCGATCGATGCCCCCCCGGAGGACGTTCTGAACAGTGAATGCACAACCGATCCCGCGCTCGGAAGATCGTTCAGTTTGCCTCCATCCACGTCATCGGCGTGCATCAGCGTTTATCTGCGTAAGGACTCTCTTTCAGCTCGCCCGAATACCGGCCGCCCGACCGGACTCCCGCCGCCCGACCGCCCTTCACGCCGCAGGAGCCGCGTGATCTCCTGCGCGCCATGATGCCGCGCGCTCTTCGCATGCTGCTCGCAGCCCCGATCATCCTCACACTCACCCCAGCCCTGGCCGCCGCCCCGCCCCCGCCCCTCTCCGGCTCACAGCGTCCGGTCAAGGTCATCGCCGACCAACGCCTCGCCATCGGCACCGCCCAGTTCCCCCTCTTCGTCTCCCGCGACTGGTCGGCGCCCCTGCCGGACATCCGCCGTGCCGTCCTCATCCTTCACGGCTACGAACGAAACGCCGACAGCTACTTCCGCACCGGGCTTACAGCACAGCAAGCCGCCGGGCCTCGCGGCGCCGACACACTCATCATCGCCCCGCAATTCCTCGACCAGGCCGACGCAGCCGCACACCCGCTCCCCGCCGAACCTCCTCCGTTGGCCCAACGACGATTGGGAAGGCGGCGCCCCCGCCGCATCCCCCGCCCCGCTCAGCTCCTACGCCGTGCTGGACGCCATCGTGCAGCACCTGTCCGACCGCCGCCTCTTCCCGGCCCTGACCGACATCGTCGTCGCCGGCCACTCCGGAGGCGCACAGGTTGCCCAGCGTTACGCCATCCTGAGCCACGCCGAGGCCATCGCCCGACCCGCCGGCATCCGCATCCGCTACGTCGTCGCCAATCCCAGCAGCTACGCCTGGTTCGGCCCCAGCCGTCCGGACCCCGCCATCGCCGCATCCTGTCCCGGCTACGACCGCTGGAAATACGGCATGAACGCACTGCCCGCGTACGCCGGCGGCGCCAGTATCCGATCGCAGAGAAGCGTGACCAGCGCCAGCGCGAACGCTTCGCCGCGTGAATCAGATACTCAGAGGAGCATCCCCGCCCTCGAGCAAGCCTTCGCCGCCCGCACCGTCACCTACCTGCTCGGCACCGCCGACACCGACCCCAACCACCCCGCGCTCGACAAGACCTGCATGGCCGAGGCCCAGGGCCCCACCCGCTACGCCCGCGGCCACGCCTACTTCGCCGCCCTGCAGCGCCAGTTCGGCGCCGCGCTCCGCCAGACCATCGCCGACGTCCCGGGTGCCGGCCACAATGCCCGCCAGATGTTCGATTCCCCCACCGGCATCAACGCCCTGTTCGCAGACAAAGGCCCCCAATGACCCGCCTGTTCACCGCCACCATCGCCACCGAGACCAACACCTTCTCCCCCCTGCCCACCTCGCTCGATGCCTACAAGGAAGGCGTCTTCTTCCGCCCCGGCGAACACCCGGACGATGCCCCCCGCATGTGTACCGCCACGCTCTTCGTCGCCCGCCGCCGCGCCAAGGCCGAAGGCTACACCCTGATCGAGGGAAGCTGCTTCGCCGCCAGCCCCGCCGGCACCACCAGCCGCGCCGCCTATGAATTCATGCGCGACGAAATCCTCGGCCAGCTCCGCGATGCGATGCCGCTGGACGGCGTGCTGCTCGGCCTGCACGGCGCCATGGTCGCCCACGGCTACGACGACGTGGAAGGCGACGTGATCGAACGCGTCCGCGCCACCGTCGGTCCGAAATGCGTCATCGGCGTCGAACTCGACCCCCACTGTCACCTGACCATCAAGCGCGTCTCGCTCGCCGACATCGTCATCCTCTACAAGGAATTCCCCCACACCGACGTCGTCGAGCGCGCCGAGGACCTGCTCTCCCTCACCCTCCGCACCATAAGCGGCGAAATCCGCCCCGTGATGTCGCTGTTCGATTGCCGGCAGATCGGCAGCTACCCCACCACCCTGCCGCTGATGCGCGGCTTCGTCGATCGCACGTCCGCGCTGGAGGGCAAGAACGGCGTGCTCTCCGTCTCCATCGGCCACTGCTTCCCCTACGCCGACGTGCCCGAACTCACCGGCCGCATCCTGGTGATCACCGACAACGACAAGGACAAAGCCAACCGCCTGGCCACCGAGATCGGCCAGGAGTTCATCGCGATGCGCGGCCGCACCGCGCCCGACTACATGGACATCGAATCCGGCCTGACGACCGCGATTGGCTTCAACGCCAGCCCCGTTGTCATGGCCGACCCCGCCGACAACGCCGGCGGCGGTGCCCCGACCGATAACACCACCATCCTCCGCGCCATGATCGCACGCGACGTGCAGAACGCGGCGATCGGTCCGATCTGGGATCCGATCGCCGTCCGCCTCTGCTTCGATGCCGGCGAGGGAGCGGAATTTCCACTACGTTTCGGCGGTAAGACCGGCCCCGCCTCCGGCCAGCCGGTCGATGCAACCGTCACGGTCGCCGGGTTGAAGCGCGATTGCTGGCAGAGCTTTGGCCCGACGCAGGTCCCGTTGGGCGATTGCGCCGCGATAAAGATTGGCGGCGTCGAGGTCGTGCTGATCACCAACCGCACCCAGGCGCTGGGCCTCGAACTGTTCCGCAATCTCGGCATCGAACCGACCGAACGGAAACTGGTCGTGGTGAAATCCACCAACCACTTCATGGCGGCGTTCGGCCCGATCGCGAAGAAGGTGATCTACGTGGACAGCGACGGACCGCTCAGCCGCGATTACCGCCGCATCCCGTACACCAAGATCCAGCGCCCCATCTGGCCGCTGGACCAGGACACCCGGCCCGGCCTGGTCGTGTAGTACCTGCAGTCCGCTGAAAAGCCTCATGGCGAAGCAGCATCGCCCGCACCTGTCATTCCTGCGCAAGCGGGAACCTGACGAAGCCAACGCTTACGACGGGTGCGCGGAACAAGACTTGAATGCCATGGGTCGCGATTAGCGAGCCATGGCATAACTACTGCACGCGTTTCCAGGTCACTGTCCCGATACCGCCGCTCGAAGCTGTGGGCGTTACATATTGGAGTTCATCCCTGCCAATTGTAACCAGCTTTCGAAGTTGTTCTGTCGCATTCCAATTGGGGAACGTGGCAGTTTCTACTTTGAAGGTCAGTGTCTTCTCCCGCAGGTCCACCGAGTACGTGCCAATCATGGCGATACTCTTACTGACCACCGCCTTGATCTCCTCCGGCGTGCCATTCGCGCGATTGTTCGAAGCGAATTTCGGAAGGCCTGCCCCGATGATCGTCAGCATGAAGGTTCCGTGCCCGTCGAGGCTCAGCATCCCTTTGGCGCCAGACCCAAACTGCTCGGTCCTTGCCCCGTTTTTTTCCGTAACCGATGACACCAATGTCCATGTTCCGACAACACCAGACACGTCCTGCGCCGGCGCGCCGGCGCTCCCCCACGCGAGCGCCTGAAAAATCAGGGCGGCAACGGTCGCACTACGGATTATCCTCCGGCCCATCTCCTCCTCCTTGCCGCGCTGGCGGCCATCCTGAATGACGCTCAAGGAGATATGTGATAAGCGGAAGTGCTCTTTTTCCTCTATCCCTATAGGCGATTCCGATGGCCAGACCACCCGGCGACTGGGAGAACCGGCTGGCTCGACGTCTCAAACTGCGGGACTTGCACATCCTGTCCACGGTCGTCCAGTGGGGCAGCATGGCGAAGGGCGCCGCTCGTCTCGGCATCTCGCAGCCCGCGGTTTCGGAAGCAATCGCCAATCTGGAAAGCGCTCTGGATGTTCCACTCCTCGATCGCAGCCCCCGTGGGATCGAACCGACGATCTACGGGCAGGCCCTGCTCAAGCGTGGGCACGTCATCTTCGACGAACTCACGCAGGGAATTCGGGATATCGACTTCCTGATTGACCCCACCCGGGGCGAAGTTCGCATTGGGTGTCCTGAATCGCTTGCAGCAGGGTTCGTTCCGGCGATTGTTGATCGGCTGACGCGCCGATATCCTCAGATTTCCGTGCACGTTGTGTCGGCACAACCCGGCGAGCAGGAGTTCCACGAACTGCGCGAGCGCAGGGTGGATCTTTTGCTGGGAAGACTTTTCAAACCGGTATCGGTGGATGATGTCACGGTGGAGGTGCTTTGCCGGGACGCGTTCTTCGTCGTTGCCGGCACGACATCCCGGTGGGCAAGACGCCGGAAGATCGCGCTTTCTGAGCTAATGGAGGATCCGTGGATCCTCTTTCCGAAAGGCAGCCTGTCCGATGCGCACATTGCCGACGCGTTTCGCGCGCACGGTCTGGAACCACCACGCCGCGCCTTGCGCTCGTACTCAATCCAAATGCGGCTTCATCTGCTTGGGACTGGGCGCTTCCTGACTGTTCTGCACAGCTCTGTGCTGCAGTTCAACGCGGAAACCTGGAAGCTGAAGGTGCTGCCGACCAATCTGCCTGTGGGCCCGATGCCGATCGCGGTCTTCACGCTCAAGAACCGCACTCAAAGCCCGGTGGTGCAACTGTTTGTCCAGGAGGTCAAACAAGCAGTGAAGGAAATGAACATCGCACCCTATCAGACCAATCCTGGACTGCTGGCGGAAGAATCTCGGTGCGAGGGACCTAATCTCCCCCGGTCACGGATTGCCGATGGCCCTTCCGGACCATCCGGGCACCACCCCCCATAGCCCAAAAGGGCCATTCCGCGCTTCCCCTCGATTGATTTTTGGCTAAACTCGACGCATGACGCCCCACAGAAGTGTCGCCGGAGAAACAGAACAGCGAGCGCTATCTCCCGACATCGGCCAGGCCGCGGATGACCGGCCTTCGATCGCCGTATTCTCCTATACGAACGCAGGGGACTCGAACGCCGATCCGTACTTCTCCGAGGGCATTACCGACGATATCGTGCTTGAACTCTCCCGCTATCGCGAACTGCTCGTCATCTGCCGGGGCTGGCGGCCCGACGCCGGGGAGGTTCCCGCCAGCCGGGACTTGGCGCGGCAGCTCGGCGTAAAATACGGCCTGCACGGCAGTATCCGGCGCATGGGCGATCGGCTGCGGATAACCAGCGCCCTGGTCGATGTGTCCACCGGCGACCAACTCTGGGCCGACCGGCAGGACGGGCTGATCGGCGATCTGCTGGACATCCAGACAACCATCGCATCCCGGGTGGCGGCGAGCATCGCGCCTGAGATCGAGAAGCTGGAGCAGCGCCGCGCGGAGAGGCGGCCGATCCACGACGTGGCGGCCTACGACCTCGCGCTCCGCGCCGGCGCGCTGATCGAGCGGGGGCTGGCGCCGGCCGATGCAGACCTTCTGTCCCAAGCCATCCGTCTGGCTCAGCAAGCCGTCGCACTCGATCCGTCCTGCCAACGCGCCCACTACGCTCTCGCCTGGGGCTATTGCCGACGCGGCGTGATCGGCGGCATCCGGAAGGAGCGTTGGGCCGATCTCGAAGCGGCCAACGCCGCGGCGCTGCGGTTGCGGGCACTCGATCCAGGCGACTACTCGGCCTACGCGATTTTGGGCCATCTCCAGATGCGCCGCCTGCGCCATCAGGAGGCCATCGAGAATCTCCGGCGCGCGCACGAACTGAATCCGAGCCACCTGACAACCTTGCGATGGCTGTCGTGGGAAGAATCCAATCTTGGCCTGGTTGACGATGCCCGGCACCATGGGGAGCTGGCGCTACGGGTCGGACCTCGGGACCGCGCCATCGATCTGAGCTATTGGGTGCTGGCGCTGGCTGCCTTCGTCGCGGGCGATCGCGAGGCGTGCCTGCGTGAGGCGCGGCGCGCCATGGCGCTCAATCCCCAGTTCAGCGGGCACAAGATCATTCTGGCAGCGTGTCTGGCGGAATCCGGCAGGCTGAGCGAAGCCGCCGAAATCGTCAGGGCACTGGCCGAAGCAGAGCCGGAACTCCTGCACAGCCGGCTTTCCGGCCAGACCTACTTCGCCGTGCCGGAGCTTGCCGCGCGCTACGTGGGCGCCCTCCGGCTCGCCGCCGAGGCCGCCTCGGACAAAGCGAAAGGTGCGGCGCCGTCCCGCGGCTCCGATCCCCTCAGTGGACGCGAAAAGCAGATCCTTGGCCTCGTGGCGCAGGGTCTCAGCAATCCGCGGATTGCCGTGGAGCTGGGCTTGAGCGAGCATACCGTGAAGCGGCACGTGGCGAATATCCTGCTGAAATTGGCGCTGCCCACGCGTGCAGCCGCGGTGGCCGAGGCCGCCCGTCTCGGCATCCTGGCCCCGGCATAACCCTCACCTATAACCCGCACGGGCCATACAAGATTTTTTTGCGCCCTGGCCCGTCCGAGCGACGCGGCACCTGCCGGCCCACGGCTACACCGCCGACACAAACAAACGTGGCGGAGGAAGTTGTGCTCTCGATATCTCGTCGCCTTGCCCTGCAATCGCTCGGCGGTCTTGCTCTGATGGCCACCGCCGCGAAAGCGTTTGCCGCGCCAGTCAACAACGACGCCCGCCGTCCCGTCGCCGAGTTCCAGGCGGCGCTCCTGCGAAATCATGCTGGCCGGCCGCACGGCGCCGTTCACCCAGCGCTGCGCGATGCTGAAACCGGTCCTCGAACGCACGTTCGACATGCCCTCGGTGCTCAGGCTCGTCGTGGGTCCGCGCTGGAACGCTCTCCCAAGCCCCGAACAGTCACGCCTGCTGCAGACGTTCCTGAATTATAGCGTCGCGAGCTGGGTGGCGCACTTCAACTCCTACGCCGGCCAGACCTTCCGCTTCCTCGGCGCGGATCGCCCCGTCACCGACGATAGCTGCGTCGTCTCAACCGAGCTGGTCTCGACGTCGGGCGAGACGCATCGGCTGGATTTCGTCGCCCGTCGCAGCGGAACCGCATGGCGCGTGGTGGACGTCCTGGCGGACGGCACGATCAGCCGCATCGCCGTGCTGCGGTCGGATTTCCGGACCCTGCTCGGCGATGGCACGGGGTCCGCGCTGGCCAGTGCCTTGGAGAAAAAGACCACCGATCTGGCCGCCGGCGTGGCAGCCTGAAGCGCATCACACCCCCGCCGCCTCGGAGATGAACGATGATTTCGGACCTCCCGCTGACCGATTGGTACCATTTGATGCGAGTGGCGGGCTCCATGTGCCAGGTTTGCACAGCACTCACCGCCGCCGCCATCGGCCTGATGACGTTCCGCTACACCAGGCGGCAGAGCGCCCTGACGCTGATCAACCACAACAACTCGCTCGCCAACCTGGTGAACACGACGGTGATCAATTCAGAGAATGCGCGGGTGACTTTGGGCAAACTGCAGGACCCTATCGTGGGGCTCCCCGGATGACGCGGTCCTCTTCATGTACCTCAACTACGTTCATAACACCTACCGCATGCATCAGATCGGCGCCGTCAGCGATCAGGTGTGGGAAGACACGCTCGGAGCCTGCGCTGCGATGGTCGGTCAGTTGCGGCGTGAACAGGTCGTCCGCTTGCTGTCCCGCGGATATGAAGCCGCGTTTCAATCGAGTGTACTGGCAAAATTCGATGCCGCGGACCTCATCACGGGAGAGAACGTAACTCCTCTGCCATGCCGTTACAGACCTGCCGGCCTCCGGGTGGCTTGAGCGCCGGGTTGGCGCCGCACCGCCACGAGCTCACTCGACCCCTGTGAGCCCTCCGAGCCAGTCGGTGACGCGCGCGATCGTTCGCCTTTCCTGCGGCGCCTGCATGGAAAAGCCCTCGACGAGCCGCGCCTGCGGTGCATGCGAGCGAAGCACCGAAATGCTGTTGCCGAGGCCATAACCGCCATGCGTAATGAACGGGATCACGCTCTTTCCGGAAAGGTCATGCGCGGAGAGGAACGAGCGGATGACCGGCGGCGTCGTCTCGCCCCAGATGGGAAAGCCGAGAAAGACCGTCTGGTAACTCGCCATGCCGGAAACCCGCGCCTTCAGGGGCGGCTCGTAGCCGCTGTCACGTTCCTTGCGGGCTTGCTCGACGGTCGCGAAATAATCTTCCGGATACGCCTTGGCAGGCTCGATTTCGAACAGCTCGGCACCACGCGCGCGGTGGACCTGCCCCGCTATGACCCGCGTGTTTCCGCTGCGGGAAAAATACGCAACCAGCGTCCTGCGGATCCGGCTCTGACCCGCCTCCGTCGTCGTGGCGGACGCACTTGCACCAGCCGCTGGCAACAGCAGCGAACTGATCATCAGTGCCCTCCGGGTCGTATCAGCAGGGAACATCACTGACGATCATCGACCGGTCATTTTGAGCGCCGCTTCCGGCAGGCGCTCGCCCATGATCTCAATTCCCGAAAGACCCGCCGCGATCTCGCGCAGATCGCCTTCGCTCAGCGACACGTCGGCGGCGCCGAGATTCTCCTCCAGCCGATGCAGCTTCGTCGTGCCCGGAATGGGCACGATCCAGGGCTTCTGCGCCAGCAGCCATGCGAGCGCGATGCGGGCGGGCGTGCTGCCCTTCCGCGCCGCAATGGTCTTGATCAGGTTCACCAACGCTGCGTTCGCCTTGCGCGCCTCCGGTGAGAACCGCGGGACGTTGTTGCGGAAATCCGTCGGATCGAACCTGGTGTTCTCATCGATCTTCCCGGTGAGAAAACCCGCGCCGAGCGGACTGAACGGCACGAAGCCGATACCCAATTCCTCTAACAGCGGCAGAAGCTCCTGCTCCGGCCCACGCCAGAACAGCGAGTATTCGCTCTGCACCGCCGTCAGCGGCTGCACCGCATGGGCGCGGCGGATCGTTTGCACACCCGCTTCCGACAGCCCGAAATGCTTGATCTTTCCCGCGGCGATCAGCTCCCTGACCGCACCGGCCGCGTCCTCGATCGGCACATTCGGATCCACGCGGTGCTGATAGAACAGATCGATCCGGTCCGTGCGGAGACGCGTCAGGCAGGCATCGGCCACCGCCTTGATATGCTCGGGACGGCTGTTGGTGCCGCCCCGCCGCTCGCCGGTCGCCAGATCGATATCGAAGCCGAACTTGGTGGCGATCACTACCCCGTCCCGGATCGGCTCCAGCGCCTCACCGACAAGTTCCTCATTGACGAAGGGGCCATAGGATTCCGCGGTATCAAACAGCGTGACGCCCCGTTCGTGCGCGGTGCGGATGAGCTTGATCATCTCCGCCTTGTCGGCAGCCGGCCCATAGAGCGCGCTCATGCTCATGCACCCGAGGCCGAGGGCGGAGACTTCAAGACCAGTCGTTCCCAACCTGCGCATCTTCATTTCCGGTTCCTTTCGGACTTGGTCGCTAAACGACCACCTTCATTTCTGCTGGTCGGCTTTCGCGAACACATCTCGTGCGACCGCCACCGCCGAGACGGCATTGGGCCAACCCGAGTAAAACGCCATTTGCGTGATCGTCTCGACCAGTTCCTGTTTCGTCACGCCGTTCTGCAGGGCTAGCGCGAGATGCGAGCGAAGCTGATCGGGGCGATTCATCGCGATCAGCGCGGCGACCGTGATCAGGCTGCGATCCCGTTTCGAAAGCTGTGGGCGCTCCCAGATGTCGCCGAACAGAACTCTATCAGTGAGCTCCGCCAATTTGGGGTCAATGTCGCCCAGAAGTTGCTGCGCACGCGTCAATGCCGGGGAGCTACCGGAACCGGGACCGGATGCCGCGGATGCGGGTTGCTGGGCGTGACTCATGGTGGACATGCCTCCGCCGAGCAGGATGGCCGTTGCGACGAGGAGATTTCGGAGTGACGGTGTCAACATCTCAGTCCAGTCCCTTTTCCGAAAGGAACCTCGACACCAGGTCAGCGATCTGAACGTTGTTCAGATCAGAGAATGCGAAGTGTGTGTTGCCCCGGATGCCGATCTCCGGAAGATGCACCAGCGTCACGTCGCCGCCATGCTTGTTGACCGTGTCCCGCCACAGCCGCGCCATCTGCAGCCGCGCGCGCCAACTGTCCTGGGCGGGCAAGTCCACCGGGTGATCGGGAATGTTGTCGCCGTAAATGACCAGGATGGGAATCCGCGTCAGCGCCGTGAACTGAGCCGCGGGAACGCCAACACCCTCGAGCGTATCGAACGCACTCGGGATCGGCGGCGGCACTTCGCCGTCCGGGAAGACGAAGCTGCTGCCCGGTTCAAAAGCCACGATCGCCTTGACGTTCGGGCTCTTGATCGCTGTCAGCCAGCCTGGGCCGCCGCCCTGGGAATGCGTGAACAGGATGCCGGGCCCGATCTTCTGGAATAGCGCCGCGACACCGTCCGACACGACATTCATGTCAAACGGCCCGGTGTTCGGGGTCATGGCGCGGAAGAACTGATTCAGCGTCTCAGCGCTGCGGTCGAACTGCACGCCATCAAAATAGTTGGGCCACAAGCCGATGCGGAACTGATTGAACCAGAGTTGCTCGTCGGGCGTCGGCTTGATCGTCGTCCCGACCATGCTGCGACCGGCATCGCCGCGACGCGGCTGATCGATCAGATACGTGGCAAAACGGCGGCGCAGAAAGATGGTCCGGAAGCCCTCGCGGCCATCCGCCGTGGTTTCCCACGTCTTGGAAAACTGCCCTGCGCCATGCCACATGGCGATCGGGTATTTCCGCGGGTTCACCGGAATTTGATAAAAGGCGTAAACGTGGTCGCCGTGGTAGGTTTGGCCCGCCGGGTCCAGCGGCTTTCTCGGGTCGAACGTCCCCGGAGCGGTCGCCACCGACCCCCCAGCGGCGAAGCTGCCCTGCGCCTGAATGACCAGCGGTTCTGGCTTGGCCGCCGGTTGAGCCATCGCCGCAGACGACGCCAATAGCGTCGCCGACAGCAGCAGTGTTGCGAGGTGCTTCAAGACACGGTTCCCCGTTATGTTTCTCGCACGCGCGGCGAAATCAGCGGCCCACCCGGGCCTGCAGCTCGGCCGGATAGCGATCACCCTGGACCTGCACGCTCGCAACAGCGCGCTCGATTGTCGCCAGGTCCTCGCGCGTGAGCGCGACAGATGCGGCGCCAACGTTCTCCTCCAACCGATGCAGCTTGGTGGTCCCCGGGATCGGCACGATCCAGGGGCGCTGTGCCAGCAGCCAGCCCAGCGCGATCTGCGCCGAGGTCACCCCCTTCTCCACCGCGATCTCGCCGAGCACATCGACCAGCGCCTGGTTGGCCTTCAACGCATCCGGCGAGAAGCGCGGCACAACGCGCCGGAAATCCTTGTCGCCGAACGTGGCGTTCTGATCGATCTTGCCGGTGAGGAAACCTTTGCCGAGCGGACTGAACGGAACGAAGCCGATGCCCAGTTCCTCGAGCACCGGCAGGATTTCCTTTTCCGGCTCGCGCCACCACAGTGAGTACTCACTCTGGAGGGCGGTAACCGGCAACACCGCGTGGGCTGCACGGATCGACGCGACACCCGCTTCCGACAGCCCGAAATGCCGCACCTTTCCCGCCTGGATAAGCTCCTTCACCGTCCCCGCCACGTCCTCCATCGGCACCTTGGGATCGACGCGGTGCTGATAGAACAGATCGATCACCTCGGTGCGCAGGCGCTTCAGCGCCTCATCGGCGACTTGCCTGATGCGCTCCGGCCGACTGTCCACCGGCTTCGACGAGTCACCGTCCTGGAAGCCGAACTTCGTGGCGATCACGACCCGGTCCCGGATCGGCTCCAACGCTTCTCCGACGACCTCCTCGTTGATGAAGGGACCGTACGCCTCTGCCGTATCGAAGAAGGTGACCCCGCGCTCGTACGCACCACGAATGAGCTTCAGCGCTTCGCTGCGGTCGGTCGCCGGGCCATAGCCGTAGCTCAAACCCATGCAGCCCAGCCCGATAGCCGAGACCTCCAGGCCGGACTGTCCCAAGGTGCGCTTTTGCATTGCCTTCTCCTTTGGGCTGACGAGCGAAACCTGGTGCGCCGGCCGGCTTGCGATTAGACAACATAATCTGCATGCTCTTGTTAGGTTGGCTACAAAATGCCTCAGGCAAATTTCAATGACCTCGCTGCCTTCGCCGTTGTCGCGAAGCAGCGGAGCTTCACCCGGGCAGCCGCTCAGCTCGGCGTTTCGCCCTCGGCCCTCAGCCAGACGATCCGGAATCTCGAGGAACGGCTTGGATTGCGGCTGCTCCGGCGCACGACGCGCAGCGTCGCGGCCACCGAAGCCGGCGAGCGCCTTCTGCGCGCCGTCGCCCCGCGGTTCGAGGAAATCGTGGCGGAACTCGCCGCGCTGAGCGAATTGCGCGACAAGCCCGCCGGCGCAATCCGCATCACCGCCGGAGAGCATCCGGCCATTGCCGTCCTGCAGCCCGCCTTACGCCGCCTCTTGCCGGATTATCCGGATGTCAAGGTCGAGATCATCGTGGACTACGGCCTGACCGATATCGTCGCCCAAGGCTATGATGCCGGGGTCCGTCTGGGTGAGCAGGTTGCGAAGGACATGATCGCGGTGCGCATCGGACCCGAGATGCGCATGGCCGTAGTTGGGTCCCCGGCGTATTTCGAGAGATACCCGAGGCCGGAGACTCCGCAACACCTCACGTCACACAACTGCATCAATATCCGGCTCCCGACCTATGGCGGCCTGTTTGCCTGGGAGTTCGAAAAGAACGGGCATGAGGTGAACGTGCGCGTCGAGGGGCAGATAATCGTCAATAACATCGGACTCAGATTGAGTTCGGCGCTCGATGGCCTCGGGCTCGCGTACATGCCGGAGGATCAGGTCGTCGGGCACATCGCCGACGGGCGGCTGATTCGAGTGCTCAAGGACTGGTGTCCGTTGTTTTCAGGCTACCATCTTTATTACCCGAGCCGACGCCTCACGTCCCCGGCTTTCGGCCTCCTGGTGGACATGCTTCGATACCGCCCTGGTAGCGGCGCTGCCTTGACGGAAATCCCTTGCCGTTCCACGAGAGCGCGACCCTGATCGCAGGAGACCCCCCGTGCCCACCTACAAAATCGCCGTCATCCCCGGCGACGGCATCGGCAAGGAAACCGTCCCCGAATCCCTCAAAGTCCTCGACGCCGCCGCACGGCCACACCCAGTAGGCAAGTCGCTATGGTGGGGACACTCCGCTTGCGAAGGACGCTGGCATGTAGCGACTTCCCCGAGAGCAGCAACTCCTCATCTTGAGGCACTGAAGTAACTTGATTGACCACCACGATGGCCCCTCGTTTTATACCAAGATGGCGCGACCGAAGCAGATCCCTCAACGCAAGACATTGACGCTTCAAGAAGTTGAAGCTGCGTGTTACGTTGGCAGCAGCGAGCACAAGGTGCAGCGTTGGTGGGGTGGCCTTCCTCAAGCACCGGAGGCCGCCGAGGGCGAGGCCAAAAGGCCAAAGAAGGAACACACGACAATCTGCCGAAAGGTCACGAACGAGGATCGGGAAGAGGCAAGTCGGTGGGTACGAGCCGCACTGAGGGCAGGCCAACTGCGGTTCCGCGAGGGAGATCAAATCTATCCTAAACATATCCTGGTACAGGGAGAGCAATGGACAGTTTTGGTTCGGATTCGCCGTGAATTAGATTGCAGGAACTTACAAGGGCTGGCCCATCACCGAGGCGGAGAAGCGTGCGACATTCGATTGAATGGCAGGACGATGCGATCAACGCAGCACCCGAGGAGCGTGCGACGGTTGGAGACCTGCGCCTGTTTCTTAATCGCCAGAATGTCACGATGCACATCATCGATGGCAAAGTCGCCGACTCTGTGACAGTTGCCCTCTACGGATTGGTCGATGGGATTGTTCATGATTGGTGGTCGATCTTTGGTGCACGAGATCGGGAAATCTCGCTGGCTCGCTATCGGACCGGCTATTTGCTTCCGGACATCCGCATCCGGTTTGACGGTGCGGTCTTCGAGGTCACGGCCCACCAATGTGCCTATACTGATCCAGACCTCCGATTCTGGAGTGGAACCACCGAACTCCTGTCGCGAGAGGAGGGCGAAACCTGGCTGTCGTCCCTCGTGAAGGAAGTTCTGACGCGCTTGGACGGGCAAGCCATATCGGACTTAAGCGCCGCATTGCGGTGGCAGCGGGTCCAGTCTTCATTGGCCTCAGGTGAACGCTTCTTTTGCGAGGCAGCAGGCAGCCTTGGGCTGGATCCATATCAGATTGCGGACGATATAGCTGATTTCATCGAAAAGGCAGAAGTCGTATTTAAGAGGGAGTTGCTCGTCGAATTTGTTTCCGGGGCGGGAGAGGTGGACTATTCTCGGCTGATCGCCTGGGTCGATCGAATGACGCATATGAAGGGGTTTTCCTACCGCCTCGCCAAGCTTCGGCCTATTGTCGACAAGGTCGCGAAGGATGTCCCGTTTCGTCCGGGGGAACCAGCATGGTCTGCCGGCTACCGCCGTGCTCGCGCGGTACGCCAGGAACTCGGACTTAAGCAGCACCATCGGTTTGCGTCTTTCCGGGACCTTGCGTTCCATTTCGGAGCTGCCCAAACCTACAACCTCGCTCCGACCGTCGATGGTATCAGCGCACTGCGCCGTGAAGCATACGATAACATCCATATACACATCCGCAACCATGGCGGTTTCCGGGGTGCAGCGGCTACCCACTTATTCGCTTTGGCGCGCGCGATCGGAGATGCAACCTGTTTCCCCGAACCTCAGGCTTCACCCATCAATCGCTTGCGACACGCGTATCGGCAGGCAGCAGGCCGAGCGTTTGCGGCCGAGTTTCTGGCGCCGATCGATGAAATTCAATCAATGCAGGAGGACGAGCGTGACGAATATTCGATAGCCAACGAGTTCCGAGTTTCAACGATGGTGATTGAACATCAGATTGAAAATCGCGAACGTATCACCCAGGCTTGCGCCTAATCACCAGGACGGTGCGCCCGGTCGGTTATGATCGGCTTTCAGGACCCAACCCGCAGGAGACCCCATCCCGTGCCCACCTACAAAATCGCCGCCATCCCCGGCGACGGCATCGGTAAGGAAACCGTCCCCGAATCCCTGAAGGTGCTGGATGCCGCCGCGCGCCGCTTCAATTTCTCCCTCGATTTCGCCCACTACGACTGGTCCTGCGAAACCTACAAGAAAACCGGCGCCATGATGCCGCCCGACGGCATGGACCGCCTCGCCCAATCAGACTCCATCCTGCTCGGCGCCGTCGGCTGGCCCGACGTCCCCGACCACATCTCCCTCTGGGGCCTGCTCATTCCCATCCGCCGCGGCTTCGACCAGTACGTGAACCTCCGCCCCTGCAAGCTCATGCCCGGCGTGCGCACCCCGCTCGCCAACCGCACCGAGGCCGATATCGACTTCTACGTCGTGCGCGAAAACACCGAGGGCGAATACTCCTCGGTCGGCGGCCGCATGTTCGTCGGCACCGATCGCGAGTTCGTCTCCCAGCAAGCCGTCTTCACCCGCAAGGGCACCGACCGCATCCTGAAATTCGCCTTCGAACTTGCCCGCACGCGCCCCAAGAAGCACCTGACGTCCGCAACCAAGTCGAACGGCATCACCTTCACCATGCCCTACTGGGATGAACGCTTCGCCGACATGGGCAAGCACTACCCCGACATCCGCACCGACCAGTACCACATCGACATCCTCACCGCGCACTTCGTCCAGCACCCCGACTGGTTCGATGTGGTCGTCGGCTCCAACCTGTTCGGCGACATCCTGAGCGACCTCGGCCCCGCCGTCGCCGGCTCCATCGGCATCGCGCCGTCCGCCAACATCAACCCCGAACGCACCCATCCCTCGATGTTCGAACCCGTGCACGGCTCCGCCCCCGACATCGCCGGCAAGCACATCTGCAACCCGATCGGCCAGATCTGGTCGGCCGGCATGATGCTGCGCCACCTCGGCGAAAACACCGCCGCCGACGCCATCGAACGCGCCATCGAGACCCTGCTCCGCGAAGCCGGTCCCCGCACCCGCGACATGGGCGGCCAGGCCGGCACCGCGGAGGTCGGCAACGCCCTCGCGGAGATCGTCGCCCATGCTTAAGCCCTGCATCATCGCTCTCGGCCCTGGCTCTTCCCGCGGCAGCCTCAGCGCAAGGCACGCTGCACGTGGACATCCCCGGCGTGAAACCCGGCTCCCGCTTTCCCGACACCTACACCTTCTGCCGCCCCGCCCCGACCGGCCACATCGCGCTCAGCAAGGACGAAAGCCCGCCCTTGCGCTGGTCGCCCGGCCCCCGCGGCACTCAGTCCTATGCCATCGGTACTGAAAGACCCCGACGTGCCGGCCGACGCGAAGAACGCCAACAAGGAAGGCGAAACCATCGCCGCCGCGGCCCCGCGGGTCGATTTCTACCACTGGCTGCTCGCCGACATCCCCGCCACCGTCACCCAATTTCCCGCCGGCGCCGACAGCACGGCCATTACACCGCACGGCAAACCACCCGGACCCACAAAGAACGGCATGCGCGGCGTCAACGACTACACCGGCTTCATGGCGTCGGATCCCAAAATGGCCGGCACCTACGCCGGCTACGACGGCCCCTGCCCGCCCTGGAACGACCAACGCCTGCACCATTACATGCTCACCGTTTACGCGCTGAATACGCCGCACCTGACCCTGCCGGACCGTTTCACCGGCAAGCAGCTCGAAGCGGCGCTGAACGGTCACGTGCTGGCAAAAGGCACGATGATGCTGACCTACAGCACCCGCAGTCCGACGTAGCCGAAGCTCATCCCCGGATCGGCTCTTGCGCCGCGGCATCATCCGGGCGCACCGTGCAAGCGGCCGCCCGACGATTGCCGAATTAAACGTCCGCCCAGCCGGGATCAGTTCGATCCACATCCTGCGTCGTGCGAAGGATCATTAGGCATGAGCCCCTACGATAGAAAACATCGTTCGCACCTGCCCATGGCGACGCCCCCGCCAACCGGGCTGGTCACCTACGATGCCAAGGATCCCGACACCAAGTTCCCGCCGATCGAGCAGTTGCGTCCGCCCCAGGGCGCGCCCAACGTGCTTATCATCCTCATCGACGATGCCGGCTTCGGCGCATCAAGTGCCTTCGGCGGTCCCTGCCGGACGCCGACCGCTGAACGTCTGGCGGCAGACGGCCTGACATACAACCGCTTCCACACCACCGCGCTGTGCTCCCCCACGCGGCAAGCAATGCTGACCGGGCGAAATCACCACTCCGCGGGCATGGGCGGCATCACCGAGATTGCCACCGGTGCGCCAGGTTACAGCTCGGTTCTGCCCAACACCATCTCGCCTCTCGCCCGCACCCTGAAGCTCAACGGCTATTCCACCGCGCAATTCGGCAAATGCCACGAAATACCGGTATGGGAAACCAGCCCGGTCGGACCGTTCGACGCCTGGCCGACGGGCGGCGGCGGCTTCGAATATTCTACGGCTTTCTCGGCGGCGAGGCGAACCAGTGGTACCCCACGCTGTACGACGGCACCACGCCCGTCGAGCCGAAAAAGACGCCCGAAGAGGGCTACCACTTCATGGAGGACATGACCGACAAATCAATCGCCTGGATCGCGCAACAGAAAGCACTCGCGCCTGACAAGCCGTTCTTCGTCTATTTTGCCCCCGGCGCCACCCACGCGCCGCACCATGTGCCCAAGGAATGGGCGGACAAATACACCGGCAAGTTCGACCAGGGCTGGGACAAGTTGCGCCAAGAGACCTTCGCCCGACAGAAGAAGTTGGGCATCATACCCGAGGACTGCCAACTCACCGCGCGCCACGCTGAAATCCCGGCATGGGACGACATGCCGGAGGCGCTAAAGCCGATCCTGCGCCGCCAGATGGAGGTTTATACGAAGAACGGAAAGCTCAAATACTGTTACAACGTCGCCGGGGTGCACCACGTCTATGTCGAAGGCACGCAGGCACTCCCGGCAGGCAACCATCAGGTCCGCATGGAGTTTGCCTACGCCGGCGGCGGCCTCGGCAAAGGCGGACAGGTGACGCTCTACGTTGACGGTAAGAAGGTCGGCGAGGGCAGCGTCCCAATAACTCAGGCGATGGTCTTTTCCGCCGACGATGGCTGCGATGTCGGAGAGGATAGCGGCGCCCCCGTTTCGCCGGATTACGGCTCACGCGGCAATGCGTTCAACGGAACGGTCAAGGGCGTGCAACTCGCCATAGCCGACGCCGCCGAGAGCCTGGATCACCTCGTCTCCCCGCAGGAAGCCATCCGCATTGCCATGGCACGGCAGTAGGACACGCTGGGGAACGTCCGGGAGTGGACGACCGATGATCCGGCCAATATGGGCGGCATCATCCGCATCCATGCAAGAGTTTCCGAGACAGCAGCGCAGGGGGGAACGCTTCGATCATCACCCGCCGGCCGTGGCCGATCCGGAACGGATCTGGGCACCGTCCAGCCGGGCCAGGAAGTCGCGATCGGCGTTCACTGTCACTTGCTGCCAAATGGCACACAGTCGATCACCCTCCACCTTGATGAGCCGGACGGAGCGCACTCGTCGGCGTCATGCGAAGTCAATATATCCAACGTTGGAGCACTGGCGGAGGAAACCGCTCGGCTGATGCGCGCTCATGGCACGCCATTGTTCTTCGTCGGCCCCTGCGACTCCCGGATGTACCCATACAATGCGCACACCGCCTGGTTTGACCGGCCGGACGCAGACCAGCACGTCAATGAAATGTTAAAGAAGCGGGAGATAACCGAAGGCGAAGCCGGCCATCTCCGTGAATTCCTGAAAAATGGCTTTATCGTCTGCGAGGGAATGATCGACGATGATCTCGTCGATCAGGTCAATGCTGACATCAATGATGCAATCGCCAAGAAATACCAAGGCTATCAGGTACCAGGCTCCAGTCAGCGAATCGAACATCTGCATTCGAATTACGAAGCCGTGCGCAAGCTATGGCTGGACAAGCGCCATCGTCGCCTGGTCGATCTTCTGTTCGGGACTCACGCACGTCCCTGTCAGACGCTGACCTATGTGTTTGGCAGCCAGCAGGATGCTCACCAAGATACCATTCACCTGACACCGTTCCCCGCGGGATACATGTGCGGCACGTGGATCGCATTGCAGGATGTGGCTCCGGACAGCGGCGAACTGGTTGTCTATCCAGGCAGCCATCGGGAGAAGCGACTGCGTCTCGCCGAGTTCGATTGCGCGAAGGTCAATGGTGACTGGTCGGAGTTCATCCGCACAGTCTGCGCGGAATGGGCCAATATGCTGACCCGCTACGAGCCGTTCATCTATCGGCCGAAAAAGGGCACCGTTCTGATATGGCATGAAAATCTTCTGCACGCGGGCTCGGTCCGCAAGGAAACCTCGCTCGAGCGGCGCTCAATCGTCATTCATTCATTCGCCGATGGTGCCGTCGCTTACTACGATTCAACGGGATTGAACGGCTCAGCCGTAAAACGAGAAGCACTCGCATAGCCAAACCCCTACGCGTAGCTGAAGCTCAGCCCCGGATCGGCCGGCGTCAGCTCCCACGCCGCCCCCTCCGGCCCCGGCGTGCACAGGAACGGCACCGCATTCCGCGTCCGCACATTCGGCACCAGCCCCATGCCCGAGCGCAGCGCCCGGAACAGCGCCCCGTGGCTCACCACCAGCACCGGCGCGGCAACGCGATCGCGCGGTTCACCGCCCCCACGGCGCGATCACGCAACGCCACGAAGGTCTCCGCCCCCTCCGGCGTCCACTCCCCGGCGATCCAGCGCGTGAACCAGTCGGTCATCGGCTGGCCCTCCTGCACGCCGAACGCCACCTCCCGCAGCCCCTCCTCGATCCGCACCGGCAACTCCAGCACCTCGCCCGCGATCTCCGCCGTCACCCGCGCCCGCCCGAGCGGCGAGGACACGATCGTCCTGATCCCCCGCCCCCGCAGCAACTCCGCCGCCGATCGAGCCTGCGCCAGCCCGGTCTGATTGAGCGGCACATCCACATTGCCCTGCGACAGGCTGCGCGCGTTCCAATCGGTCTCGCCATGACGCAGATACCAGAACGGAACGCGCACAAGCTCGCATCAAGCCCTGCAGCCCCTCAGCCTGCATCGCCCGCTGCACCGCGGGCCGCGCCAGCATGCGCTGATAATGCGCCCGGCAGTTCGGCGGCAGCTCCATCTTCAGCCGTGCCGCTCCCCAGAACTCCGCATAGAACAGCGCCGCGTCGGCAATCGAGAACGGCCCCGCCACGTACTCCTTCCCCGCCAACTGCTTGTCGATCAGCGCCAGCCCCTTCTCGAATATCTCCCGGCCCCGCGCCTTCACCGCATCGTGGTCCCCCGCACTCGGGGCATAATTCTCCGGCCGCACGATGCGCGAGAACCCCTGCATGTGGACCGTCGCCACCACGTAATCCATCGCCTCCAGCGCGCGCGCCTGCGCATCCACGTCATCCGGCAGCAGCTTCTTCTCGCTATTGCTCCGCGCCAGCCAGTACGCAATCGCCGGAAATTCCGTCAGCACCGATCCGTCGTCACGCACCAGGGTCGGCACCTTGGACTTCGGGTTGATCGCGGTGAACGCCGATCCGTATTGCTCCTTCTGCGGGAAGTTCACCGCCTGCGCCTCATACGGCTTGCCGATCTCCTCCAGCAGAACGTGAATGCCGAGCGAGCATGCGCCCGGAGCGTAAAGAAGCTTCATGGGAATCCTCCGCTAGTTGCGCCAGGCGCCGATCGCCGGACGCGGCAGGCCCAAATTCTCCCGCAGCGTGGTGCCGGCAAAGTCCCGCCGGTGCAACCCACGCCGCTGCAATTCGGGCACCACGAAGCGCACGAAATCCTCATACGCCCCCGGCACGTGCGAGGCCGCGATCACGAACCCGTCGCACGCCGGCGCGGTGAACCACGCCTCCATCTGGTCGGCCACGTCCGCCGCCGTCCCGCAGAACACCGGATGATCGTGCACCGTGCCGCGCCCGCTGATGTCGATGAAGTCGCGTGTCGTCGGGTTGGCCTTGCCGCTGTTGCGGATCACCCGGTCACGCATCGCCTGCACGCCGGAGATGCTGGCCAGGTCCTCATCGGTGAACGGCTCGTCGATGCCCTTGCGCGCGAAATCGAAATTCAGCACCTCCGACAGCAGCGACAACCGGTCGATGTCGCGCGCCAGCCCCTCCGCCACCGCCAGCTTCTCCTGCGCCTCCGCACGCGTCTCCGCCACGACCGGATAACAGGCCATCGTGACCTTCACGGCCGCCGCATCGCGCCCGGCCTTCGCCATCGCCTGCTTGAACGCCGCATAGTCCGACCGCCCTCGATCCATCTCGTGATACGCCACGAACACCAGCTCCGCCCAGCGCGCCGCGAACCGCAGGCCCCGGCCGCTCTGCCCAGCCTGGATGATCACCGGATGACCCTGCGCCGACCGAGGCACGGTAAAAGGCCCGCGCGAGCGGAAGAACCGCCCCTCATAATCCAGCCGCGAAACCTTGTCCGGATGCGCGAACAACCCGCTGGTCCTGTCCAGCACCAGCGCGTCGTCCTCCCACGCGTCCCAGTGCCCGTGCACCACCTCCATGAACTCGTCCGCCCGGTCGTAGCGCAGATCGTGCTCCATGTGCCGATCGAGGCCCATGTTCAGCGCCTCGCCGTCGTTCATCGACGTCACCACGTTCCACGCCGCCCGCCCCCCGCTCATCAGATCGAGCGTCGCGAACACCCGCGCCACATGAAACGGCTCGTAGTACGTGGTGGAATACGTCGCCCCAAGCCCGAGCTTCTCCGTCGCCATCCCCATCACCGTCAGGATCGTCACCGGGTCCATCTTCACGCAGCGGATGCCGTTCTCCACCGCGTGCGCGTGATTCCCGCCATAACGATCGGGCATCGCCAGCCGGTCATCGAAAAACCCGAGATGGAACCGCCCCTCCTCCAGCACCCGCCCGATCCGCTGGTAATACGCGGCCGACATGAAATCCTGCCGCGCCTCGGGATGGCGCCAGGAGCCGACGAAGTTGGAACAGTTCTGCGCCTGCAGGAAGGCGACCAGGGTCATTTGCCGCATTCACCTATCCTGACCCCTTCCCCCGCCCGCGTCACGACCGCAAAAAGACGCTGCGGCGAAAAACGCACGCACACCTCCCGGGCGCCGATAGACCTGTGACCAATCGAAACGGGACGCTTGTCAACCGACGCACGTCAGAGGAGGATCGATCAATGCTGCCTGATTCTGATAGACTGTCCCCTGCGGAAATCGACGCACTCCACCGCCTTGCCGGACTGCTGCTCCCCGCCAGCGCGGAATACAACGTGCCGGGCGCCGACGATCCGCTCATCTTCGCCGACATCATCCGCTCGGTCGGCCGCGACGCCGCGGACATCCGCGCCGAACTCGCGTCATTCCCCCCGCACGCCGACATCGCGTCCCTCGCCTCGAACGCCACAAGCATCGCCGCGCTCGGGCGCCTCATCCTGCAATGCTACTACCGCGATGACCGCGTGTTGCACGCAATCGGCCTGGAACCGCGCTCGCCCTTCCCCAAAGGCCATATCGTGGAACAGGGAGACTGGTCGCTACTCGACCCCATCCGCAACCGTCCTCGCTTCTGGCGCGACGACCATACCGCCTGACCATGGCCCAGAGAAACACGACCCACGACATCGTTGACGTGCTGATCATCGGCTCCGGCGCATCGGGCGCGGCCGTTGCCTGGAGCCTCGCCGAAACCAGAATGCGCATCCTCTGCCTCGAGCAGGGCGATTGGGTGAAGTCTGGTGATTTCCCGAGCAACGGGCGGGATTGGGAAGCCCGCCGCTTCACCGACTTCGCCATCTACCCCAACCGCCGCGGCCGCGAGACCGACTACCCGATCAACGATGCCAACTCGCCGATGAAGATCGCCAACTTCAACGGCGTCGGCGGCGGCACGGTTCTCTACACCGCGCATTTCCCGCGCATGCATCCATCGGATTTCCGCGTGCGCTCGCTCGACGGCGTGGCCGACGACTGGCCGATCGACTACTGGACGCTGGAGCCGTTCTTTGCCGAGAACGACCGCATGATGGGCGTGTCCGGACTGGCGGGCGATCCCGGCGTGCCCCCGCGCGACCCGCCGATGCCCCCCGTGCCGCTCGGCAAGACCGGCATGGTGTACGCGCGGGCGCTGAACCGGCTCGGCTGGCATTGGTGGCCGTCGGATACCGCTGTCGCCACCACCGAATATGAAGGCCGTGCCCCCTGCATCAACCTGGGACATTGCACGCCGGGCTGTGCCCAGGGCGCCAAGGCCAGCACCGACATCACCTACTGGCCGCTGGCCCTGCGTGCCGGCGTGGAACTGCGCACGCGCTGCCGGGTGCGGGAAATCACCACCAACGAGCATGGCATGGCGTCCGGCGCCATCTACTACGACGCGGACGGCCAGGAGCACTTCCAGCCCGCCGAGGTCGTCATCCTCGCCTGCAACGGCATCGGCACGCCGCGGCTGCTGCTGAACTCCGCATCGTCGCGCTTCCCCCATGGCCTGGCGAACTCCAGCGGCCTGGTCGGCAGGAATCTGATGCTGCATCCCTGGCCGATGGTCACCGGCTATGTCGAGGAAACCATCGACGGCATCGGCGGCCCGATGACTGTACTATGGAGCAAGCAGTTCTACGAAACCGATCCGTCGCGCGGCTTCGTGCGCGGCTACACGCTGCAATTCGCCCGCGGCACCGGTCCGGTATCCGAGGCGATCGACAGCATGGCGACCGGACGCCTGCCATGGGGCCAGGACCATCACCGCATCTTCCGCCAACTGTTCGAGCATCGGCTGCGCATCGGGATCGCCTGTGAGGACCTGCCGGAGGAGCACAACCGCGTCACGCTGGACCCCGATCTGAAGGACAGCCACGGCATTCCCGCGCCGCGCATCGAGTATCGCATCAGTGAGAACACGCGGCGCATGATGGAGCACGGCATTGCCCGGGCCGAGGAAATCCTGGCCGCTTCCGGCGCCACCCACATCCATGCCTCGCGCACCATCCTCAACAGCCCCGGTCACCTGCTCGGCACCGCGCGCATGGGCAATGATCCGGAACGCTCGGTGGTGAACGCCTGGGGCCGCTGCCACGACGTGAAGAACCTGTTCATCGTCGATGGCAGCGTGTGGGTCACGTCAGGCGGTGTGAACCCGACCTCCACGATCCAGGCGCTGGCGCTTTACATCGCCGACGCAATGAAGCAGCGCTTGGCGACGCTGTTTGATTGAGCTTCGCGTTGGCACCGCCTTCGGTCTTGGGTGAGAGGACGATACGAAGCGAGCTGATCGACGAGTTGCTTGCGGGGCAGGACCCTGCTTCTGTGATGCGCCAGGACGGTCTGCTGGGGGAGCTCAAGAAGGCTCTGCTGAACCGGATGATGGCGGCGGAGTTTGATCAGCACCTCACCGAGGACCGCGCCTCGAACGAGGGCAAGAACCATCGCAACGGCAGCACCCGCAAGCGTGTGCTTGCTGGCGAGGGCCATGTCGAAGTGACCATTCCCCGCGACCGGGAAGCACGCTTCGACCCGGTGCTGATCGGCAAGTACCAGCGCCGTCTGCCCGACTTCGACGACAAGGTGATCTCGATGTATGCGCGCGGCATGAGCACGCGTGAGATCCAGGGCCACCTGGAGGAGATCTACGGCGCCGAGGTCTCGCCGCAGCTGATCAGCACGGTCACCGATGCGGTGTCGGCGGAGGCCGCCGAATGGCAGTCGCGGCCGCTGGAGCCGCTGTATCCGGTGATGTTCTTCGACGCGATCCGGGTGAAGGTGCGCGACCAGGGCACAGTGTCCAACAAGGCCGCCTACCTGGCCCTTGGCATCACGCCTGACGGCCGCAAACATATGCTCGGTCTGTGGATCGATCCGAACGAGGGCGCCAGGTTCTGGCTGCGGATCGTCAACGAACTGCGCAACCGCGGGGTCAAGGACATCCTGATCGCGGTGGTCGACGGGCTGAAGGGGTTCCCCGAGGCGATCAATGCTGCGTTCCCGCAAACCCTTGTGCAGACCTGCGTGGTCCACTTGCTGCGCAACGCCCTGGCCTATGTCTCCTGGCAGGACCGCAAGCATGTCGTGGCCGCACTGAAGCCGATCTACAAGGCCGCAACAGCCGACGCCGCGCTGCTCGCCCTGGACGACTTCGAGGCCGGGCCTTGGGGCAAGAAATATCCTGCCATCCCACCGCTCTGGCGACGTCAGTGGGACCAGGTGATCCCGTTCTTTGCCTTCCCGCCGGAAGTGCGGCGGATCATCTACACAACCAATGCGATCGAAAGCCTCAACAGCACTCTGCGCAGCGCCATTCGCAGCCGTGGGCACTTCCCCAACGACGAAGCGGCGACGAAGCTGCTGTACCTTGCCTTGCGCGGTGTCAGCCGAAAGTGGAAGAATGCTCAACGCGACTGGACCGCCGCCATGACCCAGTTCGCCATTATGTTCGGCAACAGGTTCAGCGTCGAATAAAGGGATCAGGTGAAACCGACCCTTCACAGAAGAATTCCTGACAGGCCCCAATCGGAACGGCCATGCCTGAGAAGCCGCAAGATGACCCCGTGTTGAAGCGCTTCCGCACCGCCGTCACCGAAATCTACGGCGATCGCCTTCAGCGCGTCGTGCTGTTTGGCTCACCGGCCCGCGGTGATGCACAACCGGACTCCGACTATGACGGCGCAGTGTTTCTTAGTGACCTGCCCGACCGCGCCAGCGAGCTACTCAACTCCGGCAAGCTACAGCTTCAACGACACCGCGGATCAACTCCCTCCACGCGTCACCCCGCCGCACGGGCCTGACGCGCAACCCTACGGCCGCTGCCAGTATCTTACGACACTCTCAACCCTCTACACCGCGCCCGACCACGCGCAATACCGATATCCTCGCACGAGACGACAATTCCAAACGCAATCTCCTCTCCTCTGCGCCTCTGCGCCTCTGCGCCTCCGTGGTAAATCTACTCTTCGCTCCCGACGCCCCGAAAACCCGTGCCCTCGTGCGTACCGCCCCCAACCGCTCTCTCGCCCCCCCGAAACCCCACCCGACCCGTCTCACCTCCCAACCCCAAATCCCACCCCGCGCAACTGCGCCCCCTTCCGAGACACACTCGCCGCCGAATCTTGCACAACTTCACCCCCCCGAATCCCCCGTCTTGCACAAGACTCCACCCCCAAAACCCCGATGTTGCACAACATCGCACCCCTCAATCGTTAATGTTGAACAAAACTCCCCCGCCAAACCCGCGTCTTGCACAACTCTCCACGCCAACCCGCCTCAACGCCCGTCCGTCTCACCCACGCCCCAAAATCCCCGCCGCCGAAAACCGACACACCCCGCGAGACTCCCCACAGCCGACACCCCCTTGCCACTCGACCACCCCCGGGACGAACCTCCGCCCCGGGAGGACACCCATGAACAAACCCCGCGTCATCGCGCTCACCGCGCTCGCCCTGCTCTCCGCATCCGCAGCAGCGCAAGCCCAACAGTCCCTCACCCTCCTCGAATCCACCCCCGGCTTCTTCGACCTCCCGCTCCGCAACGCCATCGCCGACTTCGCCCCTGCCCTCCACCTCACCGTCAAGGTCGTCACCATCAACGGCGGGGGCGCCCTCACCACCGAGTTCCAAGGCGGCACCGGCGACCTCGCCATGGTCGGCGCCGACACCCCGCTCCGCCTGGCCCAGGCCAACGCGGTGCCGGGCGGCATCACCATCCTCGGCACCAACATGACCAACATGCTCTACGCGCTCGTGTCGAAAGCCGGTTCCCCGTACCGCTCACTCCAAGACCTGAAAGGCCAGAGCATCGCCATCACCGGCGCCGGAGCGGCCAGCGAGGTCGTGCTGAAATGGGCGCTGAAAACCAAGGCCCACATGGCCTTCACCGACGTGCATCTGGTCGCCCTCGGCTCCCCGCCCACCATCCTGCAAGGCGTGATCCGCGGCAGCGTCGCGGCCGGCACCGTCTTCAGCCCGGCCCTCGACGAGGGTCTCAGCAGCGGCGCCGTGCAGATCGCCTTCGACTTCCGGCCCTACAAATACGCCCAGAACGTCTTCATGGCGCGCACCGCCCAGGTCAGCAAAGACCCCACCCCGTACCGCCTCTTCATGCAGGCCTATAACCAGGCCGTCCAGAAGATGTACGCCGATCCGGACTATACCCTGAAGACCGCGATGAAATACTGGGGCCAGGGCACCACAGAAGCCGTCGTGAAATCCGAACTCGAATTCTACATGAAGTCCGAATGGAAAGAGACTCGCTTCACCCAGGACCTCTACGACGCCTGCAAGGACGTGCTGCTGAGCTCCGGCGACTTCCCCACCACCAATTTCCCGAGCTACGCATCCCTCACCCAAGATGCCCCCCAGCCGTGACACCGCACCCTCCGGCGTAACGGTCGAACGCATCACCGTCCGCTACCCCGGCGGCGTGCTCGCGGTCGAGGACATCAGCTTCACCGTCGCCCCCGGGGAATTCCTCGCCGTCGTCGGTCCCTCCGGCTGCGGCAAGTCCTCCCTGCTCCGCGCCATCGCCGGCCTCCTGCCACCCGCCTCGGGCAACGTCTCCTTCGGCAGCGGACCCCACACACGCGTCGGCTTCGTCTTCCAAAGCGACGCCCTGTTCCCCTGGAAAACCGCCCGGGCCAACATCGAACTCGCCCTCCGTCTCGCCGGCACCGGCGCCACCCAGGCCCACACCCACGCCCGCCACCTGCTCGCCGAAGTCGGCCTGGCGGATGCGGCCGACCGCTACCCCGCCCAGCTCTCCGGCGGCATGCGCAAGCGGGTCGCCCTGGCCCGAGCCCTCGCCTACGACCCAGCGATCTTCCTGATGGACGAATCCCTCAGCGCGCTCGACGCCCAGACCCGCATCCAGGTCGGCAACTTCTTCCTCCGCCTGCTGGAACGCTCCGGCCAGACCGTGATCTTCGTCACCCACGATATCGAGGAAGCCGTCGCCCTCGCCGACCGCATCCTGGTCCTGTCCAAAGGCCCCGGCCGGATCACCGCGGACATCCCGATCCCCCTGCCCCGGCCCCGCGACTACCACGCCACCCGCTTCCTGCCCGGCTTCACCGAACTCCAGCAGCGCGTCTGGGACGCGCTCGGCTTTACCCACACCGCGCACGCCCCCGCGGAACCCGCCCCCGAGCCCTTGGGATGAAACCCCGGCTCGCCTCACTCCTGCTCGCTATCGCTCTCATCGGCGCCTGGCAGATCTTTGGCACGCCGTCCTTCACCAGCACCCCCGCCCTGGTGCTCCAGCGCGTCTGGGTACCTGACCATCAACGGCGACCTCTGGGCCAATCTGGCCCCCACGCTGGAGGAAACCTTCGGCGGCCTCGCCCTCGGCCTGCTCATCGGCATCGTCGGCGGCGTGCTGATGGCCCGCTCGCGCTTCGCCGCGGCAATGCTCGATCCCTACGTCATCGGCATCAACGGCGTGCCCCGCGTTGCCCTCGGCCCCTTCTTCATCGTCTGGTTCGGCATCGGCATCCTGTCCAAGGTCTTGCTCGCCGTCTCCATCGTCTTCGTCGTCGTGCTGTTCAACACCCGCGAAGGCATCGAGAGCATCGACCCCGACCTGATCGAGGCGCTCCGCAGCATGAGGGCCAACCGCTGGCAGATGCTGCGCCACCTGATCATCCCGTCCCTCGTGCCCTGGCTGCTCGCGGCCACCAAGATCGGCATCGGCCTGGCCCTCACCGGCGCGGTGGTGGGTGAGCTGGTCGGCGCCAGCGCCGGCCTCGGCTGGTACATCACCAACGCCCTCAACGTCATCGACATGACCGGCGCGGTCACCGCCCTGCTCGTGATGGCCGTCGTGGCCATGCTCATGTACTACGCCGTGCTGCTGATCGAGCGCCGGCTGCTCGCCTGGCGCGACGGCAACCGCCGCGTCACACGAGGTCGGTGACAATCGCCTTATCAAAGTCCGGCGCCTTCTTGATCTTGCCGAGGTCCCTGAAGAACTTGACCTGATACTCCATTGATTCCCGGAACTCCGGTGCCTCCATGACTTTCTTGATCTCAGCAATATTGTAGAATCCACTGTTATCGATAATCTGCGTCATGATCGTCGGATCGGTCGGGTTCTTCTGCTCGGTGTTGATGTAGTCCGTGATGCTTGTGATGGCCTTCTTTCTTGTGTCCGCATTCTGCAAATACGGCACCGCCCTGCCGTGATAGGCGGTCAGGAACTTCCTCAGATCGTCGGCTCGAACTCTGAACCACCTTTTCCGTCGTCACGAACAGGTCGTAGTTGATGAAGGTCTGCGGCTGGGGACTGGCCCCGAAATCCTTGTGCGTGAAGACCTCGCGCGCGCTCTTGTCGGTGCTCATCAGGTAAAAGCGGCCATTGACGGATGGTACCACGGCATCCACCTGCCCGGCGACGAACGCCGCCTGTCCCTGCGCCGCGGGCAGATTGACGTACTGAATGTCGGAAAAGCCCATGCCGTACTTGGCCAGCACGCGGGCCAGAAAATAGTGCAGCGCGGTGCCCTCGGTCGCCGCGACCTTCTTGCCCTTCAGCGCCGGCGCCGACCCGATATCTGCCTTGCCGATCACCGCAAACAGCCGCGAAGGATCGGTCGGAACGGAAATCAGGCGAAGCGGAATCGCTCCCTGTGCCAGCGCCAGCAGCGCTGCGGTGGTATTGACGAAGCTCAAATCGATGCTGGCGCCCCCCAGCGCCTGCAGGATCTTCGGCCCGGCGGCGGAATCGAACAGCACCGGCTCAAGCTGAACGTGTTCCGCCTTGTAGGCCCTCCTCGGTGCGCGGCCGGCCGATCTCGATCGGCACAACGGCGTGGATTTCTCCCGGCCGGCTCTTCAGCACCACGACAAGATCGGACAGAAAAACCGCCTCCTCCAGGTCATGGGTGACGAACACCACCGTCTTGCCGGTCCGCTGCCACAACTCCAGCACCGCTTCCTGCATTTTGCCCTTGGTCTGCACGTCGAGCGCCCCGAACGGTTCGTCCATCAACAGCACGTCGGGCGAGTTGGCGTAGGCGCGCGCGAGGTCGACCCGCTTGCGCATCCCGCCGGAGAGCTGCTTGGGATACGCCTTGCGGAAATTGCCCAGACCGACCCTCTCGCACCATTCCGTCACCAGCCGCTCGCGCTCGTGCCTGGGAAGGCCGCGCGCCTTGGGACCGTATTCAACGTTTTTCTCCACGGTCAGCCAGGGAAACACTGCGTCCTGCTGGAAAACGAAGCCCAGCGCCGGGTTGATGCCGGATACCGCCACCCCGTCGTGGCGCACCTCGCCATGGGTCGGCGTGATCAGCCCCGCCATCAGCCGGAGCAGCGTGGACTTGCCGCAACCGGATTCGCCGATCAGGCTGATGAATCTGCCGGACGGAATGTCCAGATCGATCTCTTTCAGCACCTCCAGCGGGGTCTGACCTCCGCCCATGGCGAACTGATGCGTCAGGTGATGAACGCCAAGCTTTGGCACCGGGCGAACGGTCGCCTCATCCCTCATGGGTCGCGGCGGACCTCGCTCCACGACGTCAGGGCACGGCCGGTGCGCGTGGCGATCTGATCCAGCAGCGCACCCAGAATGCCGATCACGATGATCCCGACGATGGTGATATCAGTGCGGAAATACTGCCCGGCATTCTCGATCATGAAACCCAGCCCGGTCGGCGCGGCGATCAGCTCGGCCGCCACCAGCGCCAGGAAGCCGGTGGAAAGTCCGGTCCGCAGCCCGGCGATCAGGTAGGGAATCGCGCTCGGCACCCCCACGGTCCGAAAGACGCGCCATTTCGAGGCGCCGAGCGTGCGTGCCGCATCAACGTGGATCTGCGCCACTTCCTGCATCCCTGCCCGCGCATTCACCACGCACGGCTTGAACACCGCCAGCGCGATGATGATCACCCGCGACGGCTCCCCGATGCCGACCCACACAATAACCAGCGGGATGTAGGCCAAGGCCGGAACCGGCCGGATCGCGTCGATCAGCGGATTGAACACGTAGCCGAACACCCGGAACCAGCCCGCCAGCGACCCGAGCACCACGGCCACGCTGGCGCCCACGATGAAGCCGATGACCACGCGCTGCAGGCTCGAGATGGTATTGACCTGCAGGTCGCCGCTGCGCAGCTCATCGACCAGCGCCTCGAAAATCTGCGGCGGCGCCGGCACCAGCGCCGGATTGATGCCGGACCGCAGCGCCATCAGCCAGTACCAGCAGGATCACCCCGCCCAGCGACAGGCAGCCGAGCAGGAAGGATGGCCGCAGGCCAAAGGCACGGGCGATGCGCTGGCGCCTCACGGCGAGGTCGGCCGGGTCATCGTGCTATGGCCGATGCGCGCTGCAGGAGATTGTTTTTCGCCTTTTCGATATGCGCCCCCATCAGTGCCGCGGCAGCGGCTGCATCCCGCCGCGTGATCGAGTGGATGATGTGCCGGTGATCGTCAATCACGCGCGGGAAGCGATTTTCGCCGTACCCGTAGCGGCGCAGCAGCGCCGACAACAGCAGCCAGTGGCGATCGACGATGACCAATGCACCCGGGTTGCCGGCCGCGTCGTTGATCACGGTATGGAAGCGGCGGTTGGCCTCGGCGACCACGCCGAATTCGCCCGCCTCGATCAGCGCCTCCAGCTCCTCCTCCGCCCGCCGCAGCCTTCGCAGATGATCATTGGACCGCCGCTCCGCGGCCCGTCGGGCGAGCATCGTCTCCAGTGCGATACGCATGTCGAAGAGGTCCTGGATGAAGCCGGGGTGTACCGTGAGCACCCGCGCGCCGCGGTTCGGCTCGATCACCACCAGCCCTTCGCCGTGGAGGACCCGAAGCGCTTCCCGAACCGGCATGTGGCTCACGCCGTAACGCCCTGCCATCTCATCAATGCGCAACCGCGCCCCGAAGCCGAGCTTGCCCGAAACGATATCGTCACGAATCGCCTGGTCGATATCCGACATGGGATCAGCTCGGTTTTGATCGAAAACTTCTCATCTCGAACATGCCAGCCCGCAATTAGGGTCCAGCTTTGACCGCTTTGATCAAATATCGCAATGCCAAACGGCTAGGCTTTTTCCGCAATACGCCCGTGACATCACCCCGTGCCGCGGGTTCAATAGCCAGCATGGACGTTCCGGTCGCCCTCCAGCCCGAGCTATCCCCCGTTTCGGTCCGCCATCCGCTCCGCCAGACCGTCCCCCTGATCGTCGCCTCTCCCCACTCCGGCCGCGATTACCCCGCTGATTTCCTCTCCGCCGCACGCCTCGATCCGCTTAGCCTGCGCCGCAGCGAAGACAGCTTCGTGGACGAACTCTTCGCCGCGGCACCCGGCCTTGGGGCGCCGCTTCTGACTGCGAGCTTCCCCCGCGCCTTCTGCGACCCGAACCGGGAAAAATGGGAGCTCGATCCCGCCATGTTCGAGGAACCCCTGCCCCCCTGGGTCAACACCACCAGCGCCCGGGTCGGCGCCGGCCTCGGCACCATCCCCCGTGTGGTCGCTTCAGGGGAGCCGATCTACGCCGGCAAGCTGCGCTTCAAGGAGGCGCAACGCCGGGTCGAGGCGTACTGGGAACCCTATCACGACGCCCTCACCGCCCTGCTCGGCGGCACCCGTGCCCTGTTCGGCGCCGCTCTGCTGCTCGACTGCCACTCCATGCCGGCACAGGCCGGACCCGGCCAGGCCCGTCTTCGCGGCACCGACATCGTGCTGGGGGACGCTCACGGCACCGCCTGTGCCCCGCGCATCACCCGCTGCATCGAGCAGATCCTCACCGAACTCGGCTACTCCGTGCGGCGCAACGACCCCTATGCCGGCGGTTACGTCACCCGCAATTATGGCCGGCCACGGGAAGGCGTGCATGTGGTGCAGCTCGAACTCGCCCGCAGCCTCTATATGAACGAGGCGCTGATCGAACCCCTCCCCGTGTTTGAGGCCGTTCAGCGGGACCTCACCACGCTGCTGGAGCGTCTGGCCGCCAGCATCCCGGGCCTGATGTCGTAACCCCGCTCCCTTGCTTACAATCGCAGTCGGCCGCATCATCCGTAATCGCTGTTCGGAACGGGGCCGGGACAATGACTTCCAGCACCACGATCCGCTGTCAGCCGGGGCTTGCTCGCGGTCGCCGGCGTAGGCGTGGTCGCCGCGGGCGCTGCCGCTTTCTACCTCCGACCCGTCCCCCCGCCACCCTCCCCGCCACCGGCGGCCACCATCCCGGCAACGCCGGTCCCGAGCTTCGACGTGGTTCGCGTCACCCCCGAGGGCCACGCCGTGATCGCCGGGCGGGCCGCGCCGGGCGTCACGGTCACCGTGCGGGAAGGCCAGCATGAGATCGGCACCGCCCAGGCCACCCAGGACGGCACCTGGGTCCTGACCCCGGCCGGCGCCTCTGCCCTCCGGCACCGGCACGCTCACCGTCTCCGGTCCGAACGACGCCCGATCCGAGCAGCAGGTGGTGCTCGCCTTGCCCACGACAGGCTCTCCGGAACGCACCGCTCCGCTCGCCATGCTCACCACACCGGCCGGCCCGCCACGCATCCTGCAAATCCCGGGACCGGCCAACGGCAACAGGCTCGCCTTGCAGGTGCTGGATTACGGAGCAACCGGCGACGTCCGGCTTGCCGGCCATGCTCCGCCCAGGACGACGGTTCGCGCCTACGTCGATAATGCCCATGCCGGTGATGCGCCGGTGTCCGGCAACGGCACCTGGGACCTCACCCCGAGCATCCCGATCGCCCCGGGCCAGCATAGGCTGCGGCTCGATCAGATCAGCCCGCACCGGCAAGGTCGTCGCCCGCCTCGAACTCCCGTTCAGCCGCGAGGCCGAACCCCAGCGGGCGCTCGCATCAGCCGACAGCGTGATCGTCCAGCCGGGGCAATCGCTGTGGCGGATCGCCCGCAGGAGCTACGGCAAGGGCGTCCGCTACACCGTGATCTATGCCGCAAACCGTGACGACATCAGCGACCCGAATCGCATCTATCCAGGCCAGATCTTCTCGGTTCCGGCGCTGCCGTCACCCTGAACGCACCCTCACTTGACTTCGCCTGCCGCACGGCGATGCTCCGGCGCACGCATCACCAATAATCGGCCCGGAAAGGCCAGGGGAGAGAAACGTTTATGTCCAGCGATCTGCACCTGCCGGGCCTTGGCCGGCGCACCATTGTCAAAGGCGGCATGGCCGCGGCAACCGCCGCGATGCTGCCGGCCGGCGTGGTGCATGCCCAAGGCCAGGAGGCCAGCGTACCCCGCGACAAGACGCTCGTGCTGATCGGCATCAACAGCCGTGACGGACGCTGGGTGGATCATGAGCTGTGGAACCCGTACGCCATCGGCGCCAACCACCAGAACGGCCCCAACCTGATCTACGAGCCGCTCGCCTATTACAGCGCCTTCGGCGACAAGTGGTACATGTGGCTGGCCGAGAGCTACAAGTTCACGCCCGGACTTCAAGCAGCTCACCATCAAGACGCGGCCGAACATCAAATGGAGCGACGGCGAGCCGTTCAGCGCCGAGGACGTCGCCTATACGTTCAACACGCTGCGCGACCTCGGGCCCAAGGTGAAATGGGGCATCGACGTCAACCAGGCGCTGGACAAGGCGACCGCGACCGACCCCAACACGGTCGTGCTGGACTTCAAGATTCCCTCTCCGCGCTTCTTCTTCTTCGTCACCTACAAATACGACATCGGCGTCTATATCGTGCCGAAGCACATCTTCCAGGGCCAGGACTGGCCGCAGCTTCAAGCACTTCGATCTGGCAAAGGGCTGGCCGGTCACCACCGGGCCATGGAAGGTGACGCAATTCGACGTTGCAGCAGAAGGTGTTCGATCGGCGGGATTCCTGGTGGGCGGCCGATCAGAAGCTGGCGCCGATGCCGCAGATCCAGCGCAACATCTGGCTGCCGTTCGTGGGAGAGCAGGAGACAGCGCAGGCGCAGATCACCAACGGGTCGGACTTCGGATCGACGCTGCAGCCCGCGACCTTCCCGACGGTGATCAAGCAGAACCCCAAGATCACCTCCTATTCGGGGCAGAAGCCGCCATGGGGTTATGTCGATTGGTGGCCGATCTCGCTCTACCTGAACAACGAGAAGAAGCCGTTCGACGACAAGGACGTGCGCTGGGCGGTCAGCTACTACATGGACCGCAAGACGATCATCGACGTGGGCTATCTGGGCGCGGAGACCGTCTCCGCGCTGCCGATGCCGCCCTATCCGCCGCTGATGCCGTATTTCGACGCGGTGAAGGACCTGCTGGCCAAATACAACACCAACGAGTTCAACCCGAAGAAAGGCGACGCGCTGCTGGAGGCGAAGGGGTTCAAGAAGCAGGGCGAGATGTGGCACATGCCGGACGGCAAGCCGTTCACGCTGGACATCATCGGCTTCGGCGCCTCGGGCTCGGCCATGGGCCCTGTGCTGTCGCAGATGCTGAAGCGGCACGGCGTGACCACCAGCATGGCGCTGCCGCCCAATTTCGATGACCGGTTCCAGAAGGGCGACTACACCGGATCCATCTACGGCCACGGCGGCAGCATCCGCGAATCCGTACGACACGCTGCGCCTGTATCAGGGCAAGAGCATCGCGGTGCCCGGCGCGCACCTGGTGAACTTCTCAGCGCTGGAAGAACCCCGAATACGACAAGATCGTGGACGAGGTTTACGTCACCGAGCCCGACAACGTGGCAAAGCTGAAGGACCTGTTCCGCGCCGCGATGGAGATCTGGCTGCCCGATCTGCCGGACGTCCAGCTCGTGCAGAACTACCACCGCATCCCGCTGAACCAGACCCACTGGAAGAACTACCCGACCGACACGAATGCCTATGTCAACGACGCATCCTGGCACCTGACGTACAACATGGTGCTGTGGAACGTGCAGCCGTCGCTGACGCATGCCCTGCCCTTCCCCGCCGCGGCCTTCTGCTGTCCTCGGCCGCGGCAGGCGCTGCCGCGCTGCTGCCCGGCCGGATCGCCGACGCGCAGCAATCCGCGATTCCTCGCAACCGCACGCTGATCCTGATCAAGAACGGCGCGGTGGACGGCCGCTGGGTGGATTACGAATTGTGGAATGCCTACGCGATCGGTTCCAACCACCAGAACGGGCCGAATCTGATCTACGAGCCGCTGGCCTATTACAGCGCGTTTGCCGACAAGATGTATCCGTGGCTGGCGGAGAGCTATCAGTTCACGCCCGGATTTCAAGCAACTGACGATCAAGACGCGGCAGGGCGTCAGCTGGAGCGACGGCAGCGCCGTTCAGCGCCGAGGATGTCGCTTACACCTTCAACTCGCTGCGCGATCTCGGCCCCAAGGTGAAATGGGGCGTGGATGTCAACCAGTCGCTCGATCAGGCCACTGTGCCCGATCCGAATACCGTGGTGCTGAACTTCAAGATCCCCTCGCCGCGGTTCTTCTTCTTTGCCAGCTACAAATACGACATCGGCGTGTATATCGTTCCGAAGCACATCTTCGAGGGCCAGGACTGGACCAGCTTCAAGCATTTCGATCTGGCGAAGGGCTGGCCGGTCACGACCGGGCCATGGAAGGTGGTGGATGCCACGCTGGCGGCAAAAGTGTTCGAACGCCGCCCGACCTGGTGGGCGGCCGAGCGCGGTCTGGCGCCGATGCCGCAGATGCTGCGCAGCATCTGGCTGCCGAACGCGGGGGAGCAGCAGACCGCGCAGGCGATGATCACCAACGAGGCCGATACCGCGTATGACATGCTGCCGGCGACGTTCCCGACGATTTTCCGCGGCAATCCGAAGATCATCACCCATACCGGGCAGAAGCCGCCTTACGGCTATGTCGATTGGTGGCCGATCAGCCTGTATGTGAACAACGATGTCGCGCCGTTCAACGACCGTGACGTGCGCTGGGCGCTCAGCCATTACATCGATCGCGACCAGGTGGTGCAGGTCGGGTTCCTCGGCGCGTCGCAGGTCTCCGCGCTGCCGATGCCGCCCTACAAGCCGCTGCTGCCGTATTTCGATGCCGATCAAGGACCTGCTGATCAAATACAACACGTTGGAGTACAACCCGAAGAAGGGTGACGCGCTGCTGCCAGGGCAAGGGCTTCAAGAAGCAGAAGGGCACCTGGGTCGGGCCTGACGGGCAGCCGCTGGAGGTGCCGATCATCAGCACCGGCACGTTCGGCGCGGCGCTCGGGCCGGTGGTGTCGGAGATTTTGAAGCGCCACGGCGTCGACCGCGTCGCTGGCGTTGCCGCCCGAATTTCAACACTCGGTTCCAGAAGGGCGACTACAGCTGCCTCGATCTACGGCCACGGCGGCAGCATCCGCGAGCCGTATGACACGATGCGGCTGTATCAGAGCAAGAGCATCGCGGTGCCGGGCGGCGCATCTGGTGAATTTCTCGCCACTGGAAGAACCCGGAGTTCGACAAGCTGGTGGACGAGGTCTACGTCACCGATCCGGACAATACGGCGCAAGCTCAAGGAGCTGTTCCGCGCGGCGATGGAGATCTGGCTGCCGGAGCTGCCGGACATCCAGTTGGTGCAGAACCACCATCGCATCCCGATGAACACGACGTACTGGAAGAACTGGCCGACCCAGGACAATCCGTACATCAACGGCGCGTCCTGGCACCTGACATTTCCGATGGTGCTGTGGAACCTCCAGCCGGCATGACAGCTCGCTCGGCCTCTGCGTCATCTGCGGGTCCCCAAGGCGCGATGCAATTCTCGACTGCCGTCGGCGCCGACATGCACCCCCTCTACATCGCCAAGCGTTTCGTCGTTTTCCTGATCATCGTCTGGCTGGCCGGCACGCTGAACTTCTTTCTGCCGAAACTGTCCGGCCAGGACCCGGTGCGCACCAAGCTGCTGGAGCAGGCCTCGCTCGGCGGATACGTGCAGGGCGGGATCGAGGACATGGTGAAGCGAGTACCAGGCCAAGTTCGGCCTGGATAAGCCGCTGTGGAAGGCAGTATCTGACGCTATCTGGAACAGGTGTCGCACGGCGATCTGAATTATTCCATCGCCAACTATCCGCGCACCGTCGTCGGCATGATCGGCGAGGCGCTGCCGTGGACGATCGGGCTGCTGGGGCTCACGACCCTGTTCTCCTTCGCGGCCGGCACCATTCTTGGCGCGCTGCTCGCCTGGCCGGGCGCCCCGCCATGGCTGCGATGGCTGATGCCGCCCTTATGGGCGCTGCACGCCATTCCGTTCTTTCTGCTCGGCCTGGTGCTGATGTGGCTGTTCGCCTTCCAGTTCCAGTGGCTGCCGATCTTCGGCGGCTATTCCGCCGGCGCACATGCGGCATGGAATGTTACGTTCATTCTTGACATCCTGCGGCACGCGGTGCTGCCGGCCCTGTCGATCGTGCTGGTCTCGGTCGGCGGCTGGGCGCTGGCGATGCGCGGCATGATGGTTACGACGATGGGCGAGGACTACGTGACCTTCGCCGAAGCCAAGGGGCTTCGCTCCCGCACCGTCTTCGCCCGCTACTGCCTGCGCAACGCCATCCTGCCGCAGACCACCGGGCTGGCGCTGGCACTCGGCAACATCCTCGCCGGCGCGGTGCTGGTGGAAGCCATCTTCGGCTATCCCGGCATCGGCGCGTTGCTGTTTCAGGCCATCGAGGAGAACGACTTCTTTCTGATCCAGGGCATCGTCTTCACCGTGATCGTTGCGCTCGGCTTCGCCACCTTCCTGCTCGACATCTTCTATCCCTGGCTCGATCCGCGCATTTCGTACCACCGCACCTGACATGTCGCAGACCCTTCTCCTGGTCGAGAGCGCCGAGACCGAACAGCCGCCGCCCCGACGCCACTCGCCCCTCCGTTCCTACCTGCGGCGCAACACCTCGCTGGTGGTCGGCCTGGTTCTGCTGGGCATCCTGATACTGTTCATGGTGGTCGGCGCGATCCTGGTGGATACGTCCAACGCCCAGCCGCTGTCGGTGCCGGCACTGCAGCCGCCCTCCTGGGCCTACCCCTTCGGCACCGACCGCCAGGGCCGCGACCTGCTCGCCGTCATGGTCGCCGGCACGCCCATGACCTTGCGCATCGGCTTCATCGCCGGCTTCGTGGGCGTCGGCATCGGCGCCATCCTGGCCTTCACCGCCGCCTATTACGGCGGCGCGGTCGATACCATCATCCGCGGCATCGCCGATATCGGCCTGACCGTCCCCGCCCTGCTGGTGCTGATCATCATCGCCGTGTCCATCAAGGGCACCATGACGGTGAACGAGATGGCCTTGGTGATCGCCGCCCTGTCCTGGCTCAGTCCGACACGCCAGATCCGCGCCCAGGTGCTGACCTTGCGCCAGCGCGGCTACGTGGAGATCGCGCGGCTGAACGGCATGAAGGGACCGGAAATCATCTTCCGCGAACTGATGCCCAACCTGATGCCGTACCTGGCCGCCACGCTGGTCAGCAGCGTTTCCGCCGCGATCCTGTCGTCGGTGGGGCTGGAGGTGCTCGGCCTCGGCCCGATCGACGCACCGACGCTCGGCATGACGCTGTATTGGGTGTTCTTCAACGCGGCGATCATCAACGGCTGGTGGTGGTGGTGGACCGCGCCGCTGGTGATCATCGTGATGGTATTCCTCGGCCTGTTCTTCCTGACCGTTGGGTTGGACGAAATCGCCAATCCCCGCCTGCGGCGCACCGTATGAGTGCGCTGCTCCGCGTCGAATCCCTGCACGTTGCCTACGACCATCCGCTCGGCGCGGTAAAGGCGGTCGATGACGTGTCCTTCACCCTGCGCCCCGGCGAGCGCTTCGGCCTGGCCGGCAAGTCCGGCTCCGGCAAATCCACCATGTCGCTCGCCATCCTGCGCATGATCAAACCGCCGGGGCGCATCGAAGGCGGCGAGATCTGGCTGGAAGACCGCTCGATTTCCCGCCTCTCGAAGGAGGATCAGCGCAAGCTGCGGCTGGCCGGCATCGCAATGGTGCCGCAAGGCTCGATGAATTCGCTCAATCCGGTGACCCGCATCCGCGACCAGATCGAGGACGCGTTCGCGGATCACGACCTGCGCCCGTCGCGTCGCGAGCTGCACGACCGGATCGCGTCCCTGCTGGTGCAGGTCGGCCTGCCGCCTGAAACCGCCAGCCGCTACCCGCACGAGCTTTCGGGCGGAATGAAGCAGCGCGCCTGCATCGCAATCGCGATCGCGCTTCGCCCCAAGGTGATCATCGCCGACGAACCCACCAGCGCGCTCGACGTGGTGGTGCAGCGTCAGATCATGGAAACCCTCGGCAGGGTGCAGCGGGAGCTCGGCGCCGCGGTGATCCTGATCGGCCACGACATGGGACTGATGGCGCAGTTCGTGGACCGGCTGGGCATCATGTACGCGGGGCGCCTGGTGGAGGTCGCGCCGATCGCCGACATGATCGCCGCACCCCGCCACCCTTATACCCGCATGCTGATCGAGAGCCTGCCCTCGCTCGAGGCTCGCGGCACGCTGCAGGGCATCCCGGGTCTCGCGCCGATCCTGCGCGACCTGCCGCCCGGCTGCGCCTTCCATCCGCGCTGCCCCAGCGCCACCGACCGCTGCCGCAGCGAAAAACCCGCCGTGCGGCAGCTCGGCCCGGATTCATTCGCGGCCTGCCACTACGCATGACCGCGCTGCTGGAACTGCGCGACGCGTCAAAGACCTTCAGCGGCGGGTTGCTCGGCCGCGAGCGCAAGACCGCGCTCGAACCCTTCTCCTTCACCATCGACCCGGACCGCCCATCGATCACCGCCGTCGTGGGCGAATCCGGCAGCGGCAAGACCACCCTCGCGCGCCTGCTCCTCGGGCTGATCGACCCCACCGAGGGTGCAGTGCTTTATAGGGGCAGCGACCTTCGCTCATTGTCCTTCGCCGATCGCAGCGCAGTTCCTGCACGACGTGCAGGCAATCTTCCAGGACCCGTACAAGGTGTACAACCCGTTCTATCGGGTGGACCACGTGCTCACCACCCCGGTGCGCAAGTTTCGGCTGGCCCGATCACGTGGCGAGGCACGCCATCTGATCGAGCAGGCGTTGCGCGCGACCGGCCTGCGGCCGGAGGAAATCCTCGGGCGCTATCCGCATCAGCTTTCCGGCGGACAGCGCCAGCGCGTCATGGTGGCGCGCGCGCTGCTGCTGCGGCCCAAGCTGATCGTTGCCGACGAACCCGTCTCCATGGTGGACGCGTCCCTGCGCGCCACCATCCTCGGCAGCCTGCGCAAGCTGCACGACGACCTGGGGATCTCGATCCTGTACATCACCCATGATCTGGCAACCGCCTATCAGGTGGCGGATTCCATCCTGGTGCTCTATCGCGCCGCGGTCGCAGAGTCCGGCAACGTGGAGCGCGTGGTGAAGGACCCGCGCCATCCCTATACGCAGTTGCTGATCAGCTCGATCCCCCGTGTCAGCACCGCACGCAACTGGCCGGCCGAGCGTCCGCCGGCCATCCGTGGTGCCGTGGTCGATCGCGGCTGCAAGTTCGCCGATCGCTGCCCGGTGGCACTGCCTCGCTGCCTCGACGCACCGCCGCCTCTGCGTCCGCTGGAGCCTGACCGGTCGGTGGCCTGCGTGCGGGTGCACGCCACGGTGGATCAGCCGCTGGAGATCGTGGGGCGGTAGTCACCGCCCCGACCTACTCCGCTCGTGCCGTCGCCACGTCCTGTTCCAGCTCCGCCAAGGGGATTGCCCCCGTGACGAACTGCTTGCCGATCACCAGCGCCGGTGTACCGTCGATCCCCGCGTCACGCGCGAATTGCAGATTGGCGTTAAGCTGCGCCTGGATCGCGGGGTCCTGCATGTCCTGCTTCAGCTTCGTCCAATCGAGACCCGCCTGCGCGGCGGCCTGCCTGATGGTATCCTCGGTAATGTTCGGCGGCGCCTGCATCAGCAACGTGCGCAGCTTCAGGTACCCGCCCTGCTTCTGCGCCGCCAGCAGGGCGCGCGAGGCCATGATGCTCGACGGCCCCAGGATGGGCAGGTCCTTGTACACCACCCGAACGTCGTGATGCTGCGACAGCAACCGCGCCATATCGGGTTCCATCTTCCGGCAGTACGGGCAGCGGACGTCGTAGAACTCCACGATCGTCACCGGCGCGTGCGGATCGCCCTCGATCGGGTCGGCGGGGGTGATCAGCTTGTCGGGATGCGCCAGTACCGCCTGGGCCTGCTGCTTCGCCTCGTCTGCCTGCAGCGCCGCCACGGCATCGCGCAGGATCGAGGGATCCTGCTTCAGTGCGTTGCGCAGGATCTGCACGATCTCGGCCCGCTGCACCGGCGTGAAGGATTGCCCCGCGGCGGTGCCGCCGATCAGGCAGGCAAGCAGCGGCAGAAAACGAAGCACACGCATGCCACAGCCTGCGCGCAATCGGTTGCGGTCCGCAAGCTACCAGCGCGTGATCCCGGCCAGGCTTGCCCGCCGCGACACGTAGGTCAGCCAGCCCACCTGCGGGACCACCAGCGCGAGCGGGATGAACGGCTTGACCGGCTCCGGGGCCGCCAGGAACAGCAGACACGCGCCGCCGCCCAGAGCCGCGAACCCCCAGTGCACCAGCGTCACGCACACTGCCGGCATGCCCGCCCGCTGAGCGACCTGGTAGAGATGTCCGCGATGCGCCGCGGCCAGGTTCTCCCCCGCAGCGGCACGCCGCGCCAGGGTGAACGCGACGTCGAACAGCACGCCCGACAGCAGCATGGGCACGAGCAGCAACGACAGCTCGACCCCGTCGAACCGGCCCGCCACCACACCCAGCATGGCAAGAACGAAGCCGCAGAACTGGCTGCCGACATCGCCCATGAAGATGCGCGCCCGGGGAAAGTTGAACGGCAGGAATCCGGCCAGGCCGGCGACCAGCAGCAGCGCCGAGAAGTAGGCGAACCAGCCTCCCTGGAAGCCTGCGATGCCTGCCAGGAAGGCCGCGGCAATCAGGCAAACCCCGCCGGCCAGGCCGTTCAGCCCGTCGATGAAATTCACCGCGTTGGTGACGAAGATGATCCAGGCGAGCGTGGCGGGCCGCCGATCCAGCCGACATAGAGCGGCCCGACATAGGGCAGCCGGTAGTTCTGCACATAGACCCCGCTGCCCACCGCGGCGAGCGCGGCGAGAAGCTGAGCCGCCAGCTTCACGGTGAATGGCCAGTCGAACATGTCGTCCAGGAACGCGACGACCGCGATCCCCGCCGATGCCGCGATCACGCCCAGGAAGTACGGCTCGGCGATGCGAGAAAACGATGCGGTCAGGTACAGCACGACGATGCCGGCGAGGAACGCCACCAGGATGCCGACCCCTCCGCCTTTCGGCGTGGGCCGCTCATGCGAGCTGCGCTCGTTCGGATGATCCAGCAGCCGCGCCGCGATCATCAGCCGCACCGTGCCGGCCGACAGCAGCGCGAGCATGGCGGCGAAGCCGAGATGATGGAGCAGGGCAAGCCGGGTCATCGGCGGCTCAGGCGGGCGCGGGCGCCAACCGGCGGAGCAGACGGATGGGCGGAATGCTCATCGCGACTGCCCACAGCTTGCCGATGATCTGGCCGCCGAGGAACTGCAGGCTGCCGAACGCCAGCATCAGGAAGACGACGGAATCCACCGTCAGCGCCGACACAGGCCGAGGCGAGGACCGCCAGCACGAGCCGGCGCCGCTGCAGCGGCGAATAGACCGCAAAGTCCGCCAGTTCGCTGAGTGCAAAGGCGGTTCCCGACGCGACAACCAGTGCCGCCGGTGCAACCATGGCCGACAGCAATGTGCCCGCCGCGATGGCGCCCAGGCTCCAGCGCGCCCCGAGACAGCGCTGCACCACATCGCGCAACACCAGCGCGGCGCCGACGGTCACAACCCCTGACGGCGCCAGGATACCCGGGCGCGACCGGGAGCAGGCAGGGACCGCCGGGCGGGACAGACCGTGCCGACATGGAGATCATCCAATTGGCCAGCGGGATCAGAGGCCCAAGAAGCCGGCCAGCGCGGTCCAGCCGACCGACCGTGGCTGCGGCCTCAGGCTGCCCATGCCCGGTAGTGTTCGCCGCCGCGCGGCAGCCGGATGGCGGCAAAGCGGTCGCCATACGCGTCCCTTTGCGTAAGCCAGCTCGCCGAGCGCGCAGGCGATGGCGCACGACCTCCAACGCGAGGTGGATCTGCTCCCGGCCTGTGCGCGGCCGCGCGCGGCGCCTGGGCCAGTGCAGGTCGGCCCAGTCGCGTCGCGTCTGTCCAATTTTGTAGGGCACCCGGCGAGGGCTGCGGCATAGCTGCGTCATGATCGGATGGGGGTAGGTCTCGATCAACGCGGGTATCCCGGTATGCCCAGCCACTGCAAGCCGGCAGCCCGCATTGCCGGCCGCTCGGCGGCCGACGATGGGGTCGGCCGCCAGCGGGATGCCGGAGTAGCCGCCGTGCTTCCACGCTGCATCGATACCCAAAACCACTGTCACGGCGGCGAGCAAACGCGTTACGTGAGGCCCTCGTAGAAGTCGTTTCCTTTGTCGTCGATCACGATGAACGCCGGGAAGTTCTCCACCTCGATCCGCCAGATGGCTTCCATCCCGAGCTCGGGATACTCCAGCACCTCCACCTTGCGGATGCAGTCGCGCGCCAGGCTGGCCGCGGCGCCGCCGATGCTGCCGAGGTAGAACCCGCCGAAGCGCTTGCACGCCTCACGCACGGCCGACGAGCGGTTGCCCTTCGCCAGCATCACCATGGACCCGCCCGCCGCCTGGAAGTCGGCCACGTAGCTGTCCATCCGCCCCGCCGTTGTCGGGCCGAAGCTGCCGGTGGCATAGCCCGCCGGGGTCTTGGCCGGGCCGGCATAATACACCGGATGGTCCTTGAAATAGCCGGGAAGACCCTGCCCGGTGTCCAGACGCTCCTTCAACTTCGCATGCGCGATGTCGCGCGCGACGATCATGGGACCGGTCAGCGCCACCCGTGTCTTCACCGGGCAGGCCGAGAGCTGGCGCAGGATCTCCGGCATGGGACGGCGCAGGTCGATGGGCACGGCGGCACCGCCCTCGTCCGCCGCCCTGGGTTCAGGGAGATAGCGGGCCGGGTCGGATTCCAGGCGCTCGAGAAACACCCCGTCCGGCGTGATCTTCGCGAGGATCTGGCGGTCGGCGCTGCACGAGACGCCGATGCCCACGGGCAGGCTGGCACCGTGGCGCGGCAGCCGGATCACCCGCACGTCGTGGCAGAAGTACTTGCCGCCGAATTGGGCGCCGATGCCGAACTGACGGGTGAGGTCCAGGACCTTTTGCTCGAACGCGATATCACGGATGGCATGGCCGGCGCGGCTGCCCGTGGTGGGCAGATTGTCGAGCCAGCGGGTGGAGGCGAGCTTCACGGTTTTCAGCGTCAGCTCGGCCGAGGTGCCGCCGATGACGATAGCCAGATGGTAGGGCGGGCAGGCCGACGTACCGAGGGTTTTCAGCTTGGTCTCCAGGAACCGCGTCAGCCCCTCGGGCGAGAGGATCGCCCGCGTCTCCTGGAACAGGAAGGTCTTGTTCGCCGATCCGCCGCCCTTGGCGACGAACATCAGGCTGTATTCGTCGGCGTGATCCTCTCCGGGAGCCGCCATGATATCGAACTGCACCGGCAGGTTGGTGCCGGTGTTCACCTCATCGAACATCGACAGCGGCGCCATCTGCGAATAGCGCAGGTTGGTTTCCGTGTAGGTACGGAAGACGCCGCGGGCCAGGGCTTCTTCTTCGTTGCCGTCCACCCAGACGCGCTGGCCCTTCTTGCCGAAGATCAGCGCCGTGCCGGTGTCCTGGCACATGGGCAGCACGCCATCGGCGGCGATGGTCGCATTCTTCAGCAGATCGAGCGCGACGAAGCGGTCGTTCTCCGAGGATTCCGGGTCGTCCAGGATGGCGCGGAGCTGCGCCAGGTGGCCGGGCCGAAGCTTGTGGGACACCTCTCGGAAGGCCCGGAACGCGAGTTCCGTCAGTGTTTGCGGGGCGATCCGCAGAATGCTGTGACCGTCGCAGACGGTGGTGCGAACCCCGTCAAGCGGCAGCGGGTCATAGGCGGTCCGGTCCGGACCGAGCGGAAACATAGGCGCGTAGGCGAAGCCCTCCGGCCGCGGCAGCGGTGCGTTCATGGCGGTCCCCGAGATGGCGTCCGGCTCGATGGCGGTCAGGCTTTTGGACCACGCCGGCGGAACGCGTCCAGACTGACCACCTGCGGTTCCGGTGTCTGTTTCCCCCCGTCCCCCGTCGCCTGCTCCGGCGCAGGCGACTCCTCGGTGGAGGCATCAGGCTCGGCATGGAACCGCATGCCATAGCGCACATGCGGGTCGGCGAACGCGACCAGGGCGGCCGTGGGGATCACCAGCGTGGACGGAACGCCACCGAACGACAGCCCGACGCTGATCAGCCCAGCTTCCTCGTCCATCTTGAGGTCCCAGAACTGATGCTGCAGCACGATGGTCATTTCCTGCGGATATTGGGCGCGCAGTCGCGGCGGCATGACCACGCCGGGATCGTCGGTGCGGAATGTGACGTAGAAGTGGTGATCGCCCGGCAGGCCATTGGCGGCGACGTGGGACAGCGCCCGGACCACCACCTGGCGCATGGCGTCCTCGGTCCACTCCCCATAAGGGAGCAGGCTCTCGACGGGGCTTTGTTGTTCGTCGGTCATCAGGGTGTCCATAGCGCGAAAGCCCGCTGCCAAACCAGTGTTCCGAAGGGGGGCGCAGTGGGGGGCTTCTGTTGCCCGGTGCCCCCCGAACCGCGCTTATCGCTTATGCAGCGACAGCGAGTGCCTCATTGTCGTTGGCACGTATCAATGGCCCGATAACGGCGGAACCATGCCGGGCGAAAGATATGTCTTTACCGCGCGTGTCGAGCCTGTTTCGCCCCCAGATGTTGTCCCGATCCGGTCACGACGCGCCGCAGGTGCGGAGCGTGAACCGGATGGAGCAAATATGGTGGAGGCGCCGGGCACTGCCCCCGGGTCCACTACGCTTATTCCACACACCGTTTATCGCCATAGTCGGAAAACCGACGAAGCGGGATATAGGAGAGCAGCCAGCGAAAGTGGAGTCGGATAATGCCGCTCAGCCATGATCAGTCGGCGGAAATCGAGGCCGCCCGGGCGGAGCGCTCGGCCACTTTGCGGCCCACCGTGCCGGCGCTGGAAGCGATGCTCGCCCAGCCCATCCCCGTGCTGGACCACGGGTTCGTCCGGGTGATCGATTACATGGGCGACGACGCCGCGATCGTGCAGGCAGCTCGGGTCTCCTACGGCCGGGGCACCAGGCGGGTCCAGCAGGATGAGGGGCTTGATCCGCTATCTGATGCGGCACCGGCACTCCACCCCGTTCGAGATGTGCGAGATCAAGTATCACGTGAAGCTGCCGATCTTCGTGGCGCGGCAATGGATCCGCCACCGCACCGCAAACGTGAACGAATACTCCGCGCGTTACTCGGTCCTGGACGGTGAATTCTATATTCCCGACCCGGCCAACCTGGCCGCGCAGTCCGCGGTCAACCGCCAGGGCCGCGGCGCCGTGCTGGAGGGGGAGGAGGCGGCCTGGGTTCTCGACCTGCTGCGGCCGATGCGGCCGGTGCCATGAGCATTACCTGGCCATGCTGAACGAGGACGAGCCGATCCCGCGGCGACAGGGCCTCGCCCGGGAACTCGCGCGGATGAACCTGACGCTGAACACATACACGCAGTGGTATTGGAAGATCGATCTGCATAACCTGTTTCATTTCCTTAGCTTGCGGGCTGACGCTCATGCGCAGTACGAAATTCGTGCCTATGCGGTGGCATGCTGGAGACGGTCAGGGCCTGGGTGCCGCTGGCCTCCAGGCGTTCCTGGACTACCGGCTGGGGGCTGTGTCCTTCTCTGCCCCGATGCTGGCGGTGCTTCGGCGGATGCTGGCGCGGAGAGCAGATGGAACAGGCGGAAAGCGGTCTGAGCCGGCGCGAATGGACGGAACTCATGACCGCGCTGGAGCGGCCGATGGCCGGCTGAGCTGGGAGCCTGCCTCACATGGCAGGGGCCCCATGACGAGGGCGGCAATTCGTGTTATATGCTTCCGCGGCGGCGGCGTGGGTCATCGCGGGCTTTCCAGCCAGCTCGGGTCGGCTTCGAAGCGGCAGCGGGGCGCCTGGGAACCGCCTGGGTGACTCCGCCTGGGCGCAACCATTGAAGTGCCATGAGGGTGAAGAAGACCGTGTCAAGCGCGAAGGCCAAGGCAGCCTCCACATCCGTTCGCCGTGCGCCGCTTCGGGCGGCAAGTCAGCCGCGAAATCGGCGCGTGCCGCGGCGAAACCAGCACCGAAGAGCCGACCTGCGGCCAGTGCCGCGCCGGCACGCAAGCGGGCGCCCAGCCCGCCGTCGCGCAAGCCCGTGAAAGTCGCGGTTGCACCTGCGAAAAAGACTTCGGCGAAGCCGGTCGCCAAACCGGTCGCCGCGAAGCCGGCCGTCAGGCCGGTGGTGTGAAGCCGGCGGCAACTCCGCGCGGCGGCCGGGCCGCGAAATCGCCGCCTCCTGCCAAGGCTGCGAAGACTGCGCCTGCCACACCGCCCCCGGCGGCCCGTCGCATATCTCGGAAGCGCAGGCCGCCGCGCCGGTTCCGCCGGCGGCGCCGCCCCCATGCCGGTCGCCGTCGCACCGTTGCTGATCCCCGGTTGCTGCACCTGCTCCGGTCGCGGCCGAGGCTCCACGCCCCCATTCGCAGCTCCCGCTGTCCCGCCGACCGGTTGCGGCGGCCGAGCCGCTCCGGAGCCACCGGCCCGCGGAGCACGGCGCGACCTGAGCGGGTGGAGCAAGCCACCGGAGCGGGTGGAGCGCGCGACGGAGCGGTGGAGCAGGACAATGTCGCCACAGGCGCATCGGATGCGGCCGTCAATGCCGCCCGGGCGCCAATTGCCGCCTCGGCCGATGGCGAAGGCAGAGGTGTTCGAGGAAGGTGACCACGTGGTCTATCCGACCCACGGCGTGGGCAAAGTGGAGCGGATCGCGACCGAGGAGATCGCCGGCCACAAGCTGGAATTGATCCACATCACCTTCGAGGAAAACCGCATGACGCTGCGGGTGCCGGTCTCCAAGGCGCGCACCGCGGGTCTGCGCAAGCTGGCCACCCGCAAGCTGTTCGACGAGGCGTTGGCCGTGCTGAAGGGCCGGGCGCGGGTGAAGCGGACGATGTGGTCTCGGCGCGCGCAGGAATATGAGGCGAAGATCAACTCCGGCGATCCGCTGGCGATCGCCGAGGTGGTGCGCGACCTGCACCGCAACGCGGCCAGCCGGACCAGAGTTTCAGCGAACGCCAGATCTACGAGGCGGCGATGGATCGGCTGGCGGCGGAACTGGCGGCGTTGGACAAGACGGACAAGACGACCGCCGCGACAAGCTGAGCGAGTTTTTCAAGACGGTGGTGTAGGGGGCGGTCGTTTTGCAGACCGGACGTCATCTACGGACCCTCGATGCGGTGAGCCTGGGTTGCTTCGGCCCGCTTGCGGGCCTCGCGATGACGGTTACATGCTCAGCACCGCGGTCAGTTGGGCGGCGAGGTCCGTCTGGTTGTACGGCTTGGTGATCAGCGGCACGTCCTGCGGCACGGTGCTACCGAAGATCGTCGGCGCATAGCCGGAGGCCAGCAGCACCTTCAGTCCCCGGCCGCAGCCGACGGGCTTCCACCGAAAGCTGGAGGCCGTTCATGCCCCCTGGCATGATGACATCGGAGAACATCACATCGACCCGGCCGTCCGTTCGCAGCACCTTCAGCGCATCGGCCGCGTTGGCCGCGCTCAGCGTCTGATAGCCGAGCTCCTTCAGGCTTTCGATCGCCAGCTGCCCGCACCCCGGGCTCATCCTCCACCACAAGGACCACCTCGCCGGTTGGCGCCGGCCGGGACGCGGGAGGCGGTGCGCGAGCGGTCGGCTGGGCGCTTCTCGGTCGCCTTGGGGAGCAGAATCGCCACCGTGGTGCCCTGCCCTGGAGCGGAGGTGATCGACACGTCACCCCCGGCCTGCTTGGCGAAGCCATAAACCTGGCTCAGCCCGAGGCCGGTGCCTTTGCCTGCCTCTTTCGTGGTGAAGAAGGGTTCGAAGACGCGGGATGCGATGGCAGGGTCCATGCCGTCGAGACCATTGTCCGTCAGCGGCGATGCGGACGGTACTGGCCGTTGAGACCCGCCGCGCTCCTGCTCATCGGCGGCCGGGGCATCCCCGGCTCGAAAGAACGAGGGCCTCCGGCGGCCGATGGGCATCCGGCCGGCGATTGGCGCGATCAGGTTGATGAGCGCGCCTTCCAACTGCCCGGGCGTCGAGCATGACTGCGCCCGGCCACCGCATCCAGCCGGTGGCGCTGCATCAACGCCGCCTCGGCTTCTTCGCGCCGGAGCATCTCGGACTGCAAGCGGCCGAAGGCTTCGTCCTTTTGTTGGGTGCGGCGCAGCGCTGTCAGCGTAATGAGGAACAAGGCCAGGGTGGCGGGAATGCCGAAGATCAGGTGGCTCGCCATGAAGCGGGCCCAGCCGGCCCGGACGACCGCGAGGCTCTGGCCGGAGACGACGTAGATCGGGATACCCGGTGACATGCTCATAGGCGTACAGGAAGCTGGCTGATCCGGGACTGAGGACGGAGCGGCTGTCGAACGCGCCTCGCTCCGGCTGCAACGCGGCGCCGCGCAGGAAAGGACTGTCGGAGGCGAGTTTCGGCGGCGGGACTGCCAATGGATGGATAGCGCAGGATGATCTGACCGTCCGCCCGTACCAAGCCAATGACCTCCCCGTGTCCCGCCGGGTTGCTGCTGATCATGGCACTGTAGAAATTTCGAACACGCTCGGCAGCACGCCGACGATGATGACCCGTCGAGCTGTCCTCCTGGACCGTGCCAAGCCCGCGCGAAACCCCAGAACGGCCGGCCGCTGACGGCGCCGATCTGGGGCGCGTCAGCGAAAATTTCCTCGTGGCTGGCCCTCAAGGGCCCGGAAGAACGTGTCGCCACGGAAGTCGAGCGTGCGCGGTATCGGGAACACCTTGGCGCTGGCGATCGGCGTGCCCGAGCGGTCGATCAGCATCACGCTGCTGATGTCCGGCAGATCGGCGACGATGCGCGCCATGGCCTCATGGAGGGCCGGTTCCGATCCCGAGAGTTCGCTTTCCGTGCGGCCGCGGATCAGATCAGTCGACCCGCTCCGCGACCTCGTTCTGCGCTTCCAGCACCTTGATCGCGTGTTCGCGGGCGATCTGGCTGGTGCGCACAGATCCTGCCGAACCTCGGCGATGTCGGACCGGTAGTTGATCCAGCAGAATGTAAGGAACAGGGCAACAGGCACGACGAGCGAAGCCGAGAGAAGAATCCTGAGCGGCCCGATCGCGCTGTCTTCCCGGGGCCACCATCGCATCGAACGCCCCGCCTCTACGGCGTTCTGCTACTCTGCTGCGACCCGCACCGGCTGATGGGCATGATCGATGCTGACTGGCGCATCGGCTTCGAACGGGCTGTTCAGGCCGAGCGATTTGCCGTGTTCGCGGATGGCGGGCATCACCTCCTGGCAGAGCAGGCGGATGCAGGTGCGGGTGTCCTCGGGGCTGACGGAGCCATCGTTGGCCCAGAACGCCATGATGCCCGGACGGGTGTGCTCGATCAGGGTCTTGAGGCGTGGGATGACCGTGTCGGGCGTGCCGGCGATGATCATGGTGCTGGCAAGCTGTTCCTCGAAGGTCATGGCACCGCGGGGGTTCTTGGCGCGGCCAACGGCAAATTCCACAAAGTTGCGGCGGCCGGACGGTGAGAAATAGCCCGACGGATTGGCCCAGACGGGATGGGCAAGGCCGGTGAACTCGCCCTGCATCCACATGAACTGCCGGGCGTTGCGGATGGCTTTTTCTTCGTTGTCCTGCACGTGCACGCGGATGAGATAGCCGAAGTTCTCCGGCCCTGCGGTGTAGCCGGCGTCTGCGGCAGATTGGGTATAGAGATCCCAGATCGTGCGCGTGGCGTCGATCGAGGTGTTGAGAGCGATGTAAGGATACCGGTGACGGGCCGCCCAGATAACGGTTTCTTTTGAAAGCACGCCGGGAATCCACACCCGCGGATAGGGTTTCTGCAGCGGCACCGCCCACGGATTGACGACGCGATGCTGGTAGTGCGTGCCTTCCCAGCGGAACGGGCCGGGCTGGGTCCAGGCTTTCACGATCAGGTCGTGCGCTTCCTCGAACCGTTCGCGGTTGAAGGCGGGGTTCACACCGGTCGCGAGCTGCTCCTGCCCGCCGCCGCGCACGAAGCCCGACACCAGTCGACCTTTGGAGATCATGTCGATCATGGCCAGTTCCTCGGCCAGCCGGACGGGATTTTCCGCCAGCGGCAGCGGATTGCCGAGCAGCACGATCTTCACCCGCTTGGTGACGGCGGCGAGGATGGAGGCGAAGACGTTGCACTTGGCCTGCATGCAGAACGGCGCATTGTGGTGCTCGTTCAGCATGATGCCATCGGTGCCGCATTCCTCGGCGTAGATGTAGTCTTCGAGGTACTGGTTGTAGAGTCGGCTGGCGGCGGCAGGGTCGAAGTGGCTGTTGGAGAAGGTCAGCGCGGTCGCGCCGTATTCCAGGCCCTTCTTGGCATCGTAGGCCGACATCGGCTGTTCGGTGAAATACATGAGGTGCATGGTGGCGCCTCCTCAGATCAGAAAGGTGGTGACGATGCGGGCCAGCTCGACGGGCTTTTCCATTTCCACGAGGTGACCGCAGGCGGGGATGGTTTCGCGGCGCGCGCCGGGCAGCGCGGCGGCGTAGGCATCGGCGGCGCTTGGGGGGACAATTCGGTCGTTCGCACCCCAGACGATCAGCGCGCGCGAACGGACCCCGCCAAGAAGGTGAGGCAACGCCGGGTTGTACATGTAAGGCTTCCAGGCGACGCGAAAGCACATCTCGCGCGCGATGTCCCAGGCTTCGAGCTGGTCGGTGGAGACATCGCCATAGACGCGGCGGAACGCTGCTTCGTCGTGAAATCCGGCCTGCGGGTAGTCGATATAGCTGATCACGGCCTGGTCCATGATCTCGCCGCTCGGCGGCTTGATGCCCATGGCGCCGACGAGGATCAGGTGGCTGAACTGCCGGGGTGAGAGGCTCGCCATCTCGGCGGCGATCCATCCGCCGAAGCCGAGGCCGAGCAAGGCGCAGTGCGGGACGTCGAGTTCGGCCAGCAGCCACTGATGGACGGCGGCGAGGTCGCGCACGTGGCGCGCCCAGGCGGGGCGCTCCGAGCGGCCCCAGCCGGGATGATGCGGAATCAGGACGGTGAAGCGCTCGGCGAGCTGATCGTAGAATGCGAGCCGGTCCGGCGTGCCGATATCGTGATGCAGGACGAGCAGGAACGGCCCCTGGCCGGCACGCATCAGATGCAACTCAAGCCCGGCGACCCGCACCTTCTGCTCTTTCCAGCCCTGCTCCATGCCGTTTCTCCCGTGCGTTGCGCAATGATAGGCTGCGGTTTGCAAACCTGTCCAACCGGAGTGAGCGTGTGGGACGCAGCGAAGTTGGCCGCCGCACCGCGTTGGTGGGCGCGATCGGATCGGGCGTGATGCTTTCCGGGATAGGCGTGTTGCATTCGCAGGAGCAGCTTGGTGCCGGCGTACGAGTACGTCATCGTCGGCGCGGGTTCGGCAGGTTGCGTGCTGGCGCATCGTCTCGGCCGGGCCGGGCGCCGGGTGCTGCTGATCGAGGCCGGTGGGCCGGCAAATCTGCCCGCCATCGCGCGTCCGCCGGATTGGCCGGTGCTTCAGGGCAGCGCGGTGGATTGGCGGTATGTGACGGTGCCGCAGCCGGGTCTGGGCGGGCGCGTCATTGCTTACCCGCGCGGGAAAGTGGTGGGTGGATCGAGCACGATCAACGCGCTGGCGTATCAGCGCGGGCATCCATCGGCGTACGATCGCTGGCCGGCGGGATGGCGCTTCGCCGATCTTCTGCCGTACTTCAAGCGGGCGGAAACGTTTTCGGGTGGCGCGAATGAATGGCGCGGCGGTGCCGGTCCGCTGCACGTGCTGTCGCTGGCGGACGTGCAGGATCGCACGCCTGTTGCCTCGGCTTTTGTGCAGGCGGCGCGAGAGCGCGGGTATCCGATGTCGCCCGATATCGGTGGCGCGGAGACGACCGGCGTGGCGTGGAATCAGCTCAGCATTCGCGCGGGGATGCGCGACGATGCGGCGACGGCGTATCTGACGGGGTTGAAAAGCGACACCGTCGATCTGCTGCTGCGGACCGAGGTGTTGGGGCTGGAAATCGCGAGCGGGCGGTGCACAGGTGTGGTGCTCGGTGAGCGGTGTCGTGCGCCCCGAGGCCGAGGTGTTGCTGTGCGCCGGCGCGATCAACTCACCGCGGCTGCTCATGCTGTCCGGCATCGGAGCGGCGGATGAATTGCGGGCGCATGGGATTCGCGTGATGCAGGATCTGCCGGAGGTTGGGCGGAATCTGCAGGATCATTTGTTGGTTGCCGGCGTGGCTTATGCCGCGCGGCGGGCGGTGCCGCGGTCGCACTACAACCATGCCGATGCGCTGCTGTATGTGCCGCGTGATGATCCGCGCGAAGGTCCCGACCATCTGGTGATGTGTCTGTCGCTGCCGTTCGTGCTGCCGGAGGTGGGGAAGCTCGCCGCCGCCGGCTTATGTCCTGACGCCGTGCTTGATGACGCCATCGAGCCGCGGGCGGGTGAGCCTGGCCTCGGCCGATCCGCGCGGCGGCGGCGCTGATCGATCCGCGGTATCTGTCCGAACCGGACGATCTGGAGCGGCTGTGCGAGGGTGTGGCTGTGGCGCGGGAGATCGGCGCGAGCGCGGCGTTCGCCGCGTGGCGGGAGAAGGAGGTGTATCCCGGGCTGACGAACGGGGCCGCGCGATTTCGTTCGTCGTGCCGCGAATTCGTTCCACCATCCGGTGGGGACGTGCGCGATCGGCACGCGTGGTGGATGAGGCTCTGCGCGTGCGGGGTGTTGCCGGGCTGCGGGTGATCGATGCGTCGGTGATGCCGGTGATTCCGCACGCGATGGCCAACGCGGCGACCATCGCGGTGGCCGAGCGGGCGAGCGATCTGGTGCTCAGCGGGAGACGGTGATCTCGCCCCGCAGGCGTTGGATGGCGACCGATGCCGCCCAGATCAGGGCGAAGCCGGCGACGATCACGTAGCCGATTGCGCCGAGGTGGTCGTTGCAGGCGGCGACGGCGGTCCAGAAGCCGCCCGACAGTGACAGGCGGTCGCCGATCATGCCCAGCGCCTCGATCCCGCCGATGGCGAGTGCAACCACAACGGACAGCGTGGTGGTCGCGAAGTTATAGAGCAGACGCCGCGCGGGATCGGTCGCGCTATGGCCATAGGCGCCGACCATCATCATGCCATCCAGCGTATCGACCAGCGACATGCCGACGGTGAAGAGTGCCGGAAACAGCATGATGGCCCAGATGGTCATGCCGTGCGCTGCCTGGGCGGCGGCGATGCCGAGCAGAGCGATCTCGGTCGCGGTATCGAAGCCGAGGCCGAACAGCACGCCGAGCGGATACATCTGCCAGGAGGCGCGGATGAGGCGGAAGGCAGGTCGGAGCAGACGCGCGAGAAAGCCGCCGCCCGCCAGCAGGGTGTTGATGTCGGTTGCCGGCAGGGCGGCGCCGCGGCGCAAGGCACGCAACGCACGCCAGATCGGCGGCAGGATGGCGGCGTTCACGCCGGCGATGATGAGCAGGAAGATTGCGGAGACGGTGGTGCCGATCACGCCGCTCCAGGCCTGGACTGCATCGAAGCGGTCGCGGAAGGCGAGCGCGGCCGTGGCAATGTGCGGCGGACGCAAGCACCACGATGGTGGAGTGTCCCATCGAGAAGAACAGACCGACCGCGGCGGGACGCTGGCCGTCCTGCATCAGGCGGCGGGTGACGTTATCGATGGCGGCGATATGGTCGGCGTCCACGGCGTGGCGGAGGCCGAGACCGTAGGCGAGGAGCGCGGTGCCAAGGAGCAGCGGGACGGTATGGAAGGCGAGGAGCGTTGCCGCCCAGACGAGCATGTTGGCGATGATCAGACCGGCGAGGATGAGGCGGATACGCGTTTGAAAGGGCGGGTTTGGTCCGCGCATGACGGCTCCGGAGGGGGTGGACGCGCATCGTATGCCGCGGGGGGCGGTGGTTCCAATGGGCGCCGCCGGTGCACATGCCGGCTTGGAGTGGGCCGGTGCGGCAGGCCTGGGTTGCCGCGTCGGGCGCTACGCGGCGGCTCGCGATGACGGCGGGGGCGCTTGCGTGCGACCTCTCGCACGAGATTGCTTCAGCCCGCTGCGCGGGCTTCGCAATGACAATGTACGTGTCGCGCGCCGATGATCAGCCGCTTATGTCGGTTGCAATCATCGTGCGGATCGACGGTGACATCCGGTAGTATTGGTGCGAGTTGAGGAAGCCATAGTCGTAATCGCGCACCGCCGATGCGTCCGCCATGTGGTAGATCGTGGCGGGAAACGCGGTCGGGTTGGAGCGATCCCTCGGCCCGTCCGAACCCAGGCGGTGGGCGCCTTCGTTGATGACCGTGCTGAGCAACAGGACCTGATCGTCCCGGCTGAAATAGACGGCGATGCGCGGGGCGAGCCGGCTCAGGCCGCTGAGGCGCGCGAGGTTGGGCTGGCCGAAGCTGGCATAGCCGCAGTCGGCGGCGGCGAGCACGGCGACATCGAACAGGGTTGCATCGCCGTTGCCGTGCGCGAACCAGTTCTCCACCGCGCTCTCCAGCGCCAGGTTGCCCATGCTGTGGGTCAGCAGGAAGGAGCGATGGCCGCGGGCGCGGGCCGCGGTCAGGATCGGCTGCAACCGCGAGAAGAAGGTCATGAGATGGAGCCCGGAAAGTCGGGCGCTTTGCTGGTCCCGCAGATAATCCTCCTGCGGGATCGGCCAGCCGGCGATGGCGCCGAGCGACGGCCAACTGAAGGCGATGATTTTGGTGTTTGCGTCCGTGGCGCCGGCCGCGGCCAGCCACTCCCGGTTGAAGGCGGCGCGGGTGATGGCATCCGAGAACGAATTGTCGAAGCCATGGATGAAAAGCAGGATGTTTTCACCGGGGTCGGAGAGGTCACCGGCGGCATCGGGCGGCCAGGTTCCTTCCGCGGTTTCCTGGATCGAGGTGATCTGCCCCTGGCCGTTGGCGGCGATGTCGATGCCGTCCACGAAAGCGGTTCCGTAGGTCAGATTGGTGGCGGAGGGCGGCAGGATGCCGGTGGTGTAGCTGCCGACCTGATCAGGCGCGCCGTGGACCACCCTGTTCGTGGCGAAATACACGGTCACTTGCATGGCGATCCTCCCGGCCCTGGTGACCAGGAGTTAATCGCAGCCGGCCGGTCATGTGCAACTTGTTTGTTACGGGCGTTGGTTCACATCAACCGGTCGGTCCAGGTGCGTGGTGTCCGTTCGTTGCGGATCTCGATATCCAGGTGGTAGCGAAAGCGGCGCGGACCGACGGTGCGGATATAGTCCACGATGTCGCGCAAGCCTTCATCCAGCGAATGCCTCGTGCGGTAGCCGAGCAGTTCACGCGCGCGGGTGCTGCTGCACACCGCGTTGCGGACCTCCTGCGGGCGATCCTTGAGGTAGATCGCCTGCCCTTCGAAGCCGGTGGTGTCTTTCAGGCGGCGGAACAGGTGATTGATGCTGACGAATTCCTCGTCCGGGCCGATGTTCACCACCCCGCACAGGCTGCGGCGCGACAGACCCAGTTCGAGCAGACAGGACAGGCAATCCTCGACATGGCTGAAGCAGCGCTGCTGTTCGCCATCGCCGTAGATGTAGGGGGAGCGTCCCTGCAGCATGAGATTGGCCATGATGCTGGCGACGTTGCGGTAGGGATCGTCGAATTTCTGCCGCGCGCCGATGATGTTATGCGGCACGGCGATGGCATATTCCAGCCCGTGCACCTGTGACAGGTTGATCAGCGCTCGCTCGGCGGCGACCTTGGCGATGCCGTACGGGTCCTGCGGGCGGGGCTGATAGGATTCCAGGAACGGCACCTTGTTGGTGCCGTAGCGGGCCATGGAGCTGCAGAAGACGATGCGGCGTGCGCCGTTGGAAATCGCCGAGGAGAACACCGAGACCGAACCGGTGACGATGTTGTCCATGATCATCGCGGGGGCGAAGACGGAGAGCCCCTCATAGGCGGTGGCGGCGCAGTGATAGACCACCTCGCAGCCGCGCAGCACCTTCGACATCGCGTTGAAATCGCGGCAGTCGTATTGATAGAACTCGGCGTCCGGCGGCACGTTGATCAGTTCGCCGCCGAGCAGGGAATCGCAGCCGACCACATCGTGGCCGAGCGCGAGCAGCCGTTCAGCCAGGTGACTGCCGAGAAATCCCGCGATGCCGCTGACGAAGATGCGCACGATGCCTGTCCCGTTCAGCGCGTGAAAGTGGCGCGCAGGGCCTGGCCGCCCTTGCTGAACAGGCGGGTGACCTCGATGGACTGGAATCCCAGTTGATCGGCGATCGCGCGCAGCTTGGCTTCCGTGTAGGCCGAGCGATGGAACTGGCCGGCGCCGTTCTGGTTGCCGAAGAACATGGTTTGCAGGATGCCCCAGCGCTGATCCAGGCTGCGCCCGCAGCCGCCGTAGTGGTCGGCGTGGCCGACGATGTAGAAATCGCGCCATTCATCTTTTGCATCGAGAAAGCTGCGGCAGACCCACTCGAAATCCGGCACCTCGATGGTCAGGCGCGCGCCGGGGCGAAGCGTGCGGGCCATTTCCAGCCACACCAGGCCTTCCTCGGCGAAGGAGAAATGCTCGAACACATGCTCGGCCAGCACTTCTTCGATGGAGCCGTCGGGATAGGGCAGCGTGGTGACGTCGATATCGGTGACGACACCGGGGGCGCGGGCGATGCGATCGATGTTGATCCAGCCGGGAATCGGATTGCCGCCACAGCCGATATTCAGGCGCAGCCGGGCGGTATTTGCCCCGTCCATCATGCCGCCATCTCCAGCATCGGACGGGAAGACGATCTCCGGCACGATGGCGGTGCACGCTTCCTGCGCGCGAAGAAGTTGCAGACGTTGCCAGCGCGCATCGGGGGTTTGCAGTTGCGCGATGCGGTCCAGCAGCAGCGGCAGGTCGGCGCGGAACTGCTCGGCCTCCTGCCGCATCAGCGGCAGCCAGCGCCGGCGGAAAATCTCCGGCACTTCGGCGATGAGTTCCCGCCGTTGCTGAAGCGGCAGGCGCGCGGTGGAGAGCATCTGGATGTGCTGCCAGGCGGTGGTGATCCGCGGCATGCGCCAGAGCTGCTCACCCAGCTCATCATCGGCGGGCAGTCCGTTCTGGGCCTGCGCGGTGGCGGCGCGGGCGAGATCGAGCACGGGCTTGCCGCCGCTGCGGCGCCAATAGAGCAGCTCGGGGATGTGGCGGATCTGCCCGGCGAGGGCGAGTTCGGCCAGGAAGACGTGATCCCATCCCGCGCCGCCGGCGAGCCGCGACGTGCGATCCACCGCCGAACGGCGATAGATGCCCCAGAAGCTCGGCGAGGAGGTATAGCGGCTCATGACATAGCGCGCGCGGGCGCAGGGATCGGCATCCACGGCGTGCAGCCGGTGCGCCAGCGGATATTCGCCCTGGACCTGGTCATCGCGGAACACCAGGCCGGCCGCGTGGCACATCGCGCAGTCAGGATGCGCGAGCAGCAGCTCCATCGCCTCGGCGATGAAGGTCGGCGCCAGGACATCGTCGCCCGATTTCGGCATGACGAAATCGGCGTCGCCGAACCAGAAGGCGCGCTGGAAGTTTGCCACCGCGCCGCCGTTCCAGCGGTTCCGCTTCAACCTGATTCGCGAGTCCTGTTCCAGGTAGTACGACACCACCTGCCCGGTGTGGTCGGTCGATCCGTCATCGATCACGGTCAGACGGATCGCGGGCCAGGTCTGCGACAGCACGCTTTCGATTGCGAGGCCGACCGTGAGTGCCGAGTTGTGCACGATCAGGTTGACGTCCACGATAGAGGCCGCGGTCACTGTCGGAACTCCTGAATCCTTGTTCGCAAGTATGGGCTGCCGTGGTTGCAGGGTGGTTAATTGCGTTGGCACCAATCGTGCCAAACCGATCGCAACGCGGCGGCGAGATGGGCGCCGAAGCGCGGGGCATCGCAGAGCGGGCTTGCCTTCACCCGTGCGCGCAGCGTCGCGCGGAGTGATTCCAGCGCGTCGAGTTCCGCGGCGCGCGCGCAGGCGAGCCGCACGTAGTCCTCGCGGCTGTTCGCCACCCAGTCGCTCAGGCCGGCATTGCTCAGATGACTGACGGAGTGGCGCGAGGAGAACGTGGTCCCGGGCAAGCGTGACGGTCGGCACGCCCATCCACAGCGCCTCGCACGTGGTGAGGCCGCCCGAGTAGGGGAACGGGTCGAGCACGATGTCGATGTCGTTGTACTGGCCGAGGAACTCGCGATGGCCGGAGGAGCCGCGCAGCTCGATGCGATCGGGCGTGATGCCGGCGGACGCTGAACACCGCCTGGATGCGCGCGCAGGGTTCGGGTTCGGAGAACTGATGGGTCTTGAGCACCAGGCGCGCATCCGCGACGCGGTGCAGGATGGCGATCCATGTCTTGCAGCGTGGCGGGCGTGATCTTCGCCAGGTTGTTGAAGCAGCCGAAGGTGACGAAGCCATTGCGCCGCGCCGGCAGCGGCGCGGGATCGGGTGCGTAGGGCGGCGGGCTGTAGCAGACGTAACCGTCCGGCATGCGCAGCGGCCGTTCGCTGTAGAGCGCTTCGGCGCCCGGCGGTGTCTGCCAGCGATCGGTGATCATCCAGTCCATCTCCGGCAGCCCGGAGGAGTGGGTCTGCATGCCGACCCATTTGATCTGCACCGGCGCGGCGCGATGGGTGCATGCGGTGGCGCGTCCGCCGTCCCCGAAGCCTCCGAGGTCGATCAGGATGTCGATGCGGCGATCGCGGCACAGGGCGGCAAGCGCTGCGTCATCGAGCGGGCTGACGTCGTGCCATTCGCTGGTGACCGCGCGGAAGCGGCGGGCGATCGGATCGGTGCCCTCCCGTTGCGCCAGGCCGACCAGATTGTGCCGCGCCGGATCAAGGTTCTCGAAGCCGGCGATGGTGAGCCAGCCGACCGGATGGGTGCGCATCGACCCGGACAGGAGTGCGATGCGCAGCGGGCGATCCGGCGTTCGGTCGTTGGCGAAATCGGGCGCCGCAGGATGCTCCAGCCGGGCGGAGAAGTTTTGCGCGGCCGCGAGCATCTCGGCGCCGGTAACGCCGTCGCGGTATGGCAGCGCGTTGAGCAGCGTGCGGTGCGCCGCGGCGGAGACCGGCTCGAGCGCCACGGCGCGATGCGCGGTCGCTACGCCCTGATCCTGCAAGCCGAGCGAGGTCTCGGCGGTGGCGAAGTTGCACAGCACGCTGAGCGTCGGACTCGTGCCGTGCGAGCAGGGCGGCGAGGATGGCGTGTGCCTCGTGCATGGCGGTGCATGCGCATCAGCACGGCGGCATGGTCGTTGGCGACAGGGCCGGGTCGTGCGGATCGAGGCTGGCAGGCCCGCCGGAGCAGCGGCTCGGCGTCCTTCAAGCGGTTGTCGCGCGCGAGCAGCACGCCGGCCAGGGTGACGGCGCTGGTCATGTCCGGGGCGAGGATTGCCGCGGCCTGCGCCATGTCGGCGGCAGCGCGGCGCCGGCCCGCCCGATCCAGCGCGAGCGCCAGGGCAGTGAGGCTGACGGTGTCCAGCGGATTGGCGGAACACGCGGCTTCCAGCCGGGCGATCTCTGCCTCGATGCGGTCGGCGGATGCGGCGGCTTCCACGCGATGCAGGGCGAAGTCGATGCGGCGGGGCTCGAGCCGGGTGGCCTCGGCGAAGGCGCTTTCGGCCATGGCGAAATCATCGAGCCGGGAGAGCGCGAGGCCGAGCGCGTCCCAGGCCTCGGCGCGGTCGGGATCGATGCCGATGCTGCGAAGCAGGAGCGAACGGGCCTGATCCGGGTGGTCCTGCTGGAGCAGGATGGCGCCCTTGGCGACCAGTGCTTCCTGCCGCGCGGGATTGCGTTCGAGCACTTCGCCGTACGCGGCGAGCGCCTGGCCGATGTGGCCCTGGCGGCGCCAGCTTTCGGCGATGCGCAGCCACGGCTCGTCCCAGTCCGGCATCAGCGCGGCGATCTTGCTGCATCATCTTCGTGCGCGTCGTCGTGCTCGCCGACGTGATCGCGGGCGATGGCGAGGTTGAGGACGGTGAGCGGGCGAGCGGTCGCCGGCGGCGCAGGCGGCGCGAAGCTGAGCCAGCGCTTCGGCGTGGGGCAGGCGGTCGAGCGTTTCGCTCATCGTGGGTCCCGGCGCAGGATGGCAAATTGGCCGTGGACCGGTGCGTCCCGCTCGTCGCGAATGATTTCTGGCCGCATGGCGACGAACGGTGAAGCCGGCGCGCACACGCGGCATGGTCGAGATAGCGCGGCGCCGTGGGCGTAGCGGCCGCGCGGACCGAGCCGCCATCCGTTGCCCGCGAGATCGGCCGGCGGCGCTTCCTCGATCGACGCGAACAGGAAGCCGCCTGGTGCAAGGCGGTTGAAGCAGGCGGTGAGCAGCGGATCGAGCGCGCCGAGATAGCAGAAGACGTCGGCTGCGAAGATGAGGCGGTAGGTTGGTCCCTGCTCGTTCATCGCCTGCTGCAGGTCCGCGTGGCGGAGAGAGGCGTAGAGCTTGCGCTGTTCGGCCTGCGCCAGCATGCGGGCGGACAGGTCGATGCCGTGCATCGGGCCGATCGGGAGATCGCTGAGCGCGACCGCAACCAGGCCGGTGCCGCAGCCGATATCCAGCGCAGGGCCGCAGAGGCCGTTGCCGGCAGGGCTTCACATAGGCCGCGACCGCGGCGTGGATGACGCCCGGGATGCGGTAGCGCAGCCGGATAAGACTCTCGTCGAAATCCGCGGCGTACGCATCAAACAGGGCCTCGACATATTCCGGAGGCGCGGCCGTGTTGCTGGTCCTGGTGCCGGCCGTGGCGGCAAGGTGGCGCACGTACGGATCATCGGGTCCGAGCTTGAGCGCCTCGGCGTACCAGCTCGCCGGCCTCCTGATGCTGGCCCAAGGCACGACAGCGCGTGGGCTCGCAGGCCGAGCAGGCAGGCGTCGGCATGGCCGTACTGGCGGGCAGCTTCGGCGAGCTCGAGCGCCTGCCGGTGTTGCCCGCGCCGGCACGCGAGGAGCACCGCCGCATTGCGCAGACTGGCATGCATCGGGCGCGGCTGCAATTCCCCGCTCCAGGGTCTTGGCCGCGGCATCGAAGTCGCCGGCCTTCGTCTGCGCCCGGGCGAGCGCCTCGCGGAAGGCCGCCGAGCCGGGTTCCGCGGCGACCGCTTCGGTCAGGCAGGCGATGCCGTCCGGGGCGCGGCCCAGCTCGGTCATCAGCACGCCCAGGATGGCCTTGCCCATGGGGTTCGCGGGATCGGCCAGCACCGCCTCGGCGGCATCCTGCGCCGCGCCGGCCAGATCGCCCTGGCGGTGGCGCAGGTCGGCCCGGCAGCGGAGCAGCGCCGCGTTGCCCGGATGGTCGGCGAGAGCAGTGTGGAGTGTCCTGACCGGCCGCAGCGACATCGCCGTTCTGGATGGCGAGCCTCGCGGTGAGTTCGTGGATGGCGGGATCCCCAGGGGCGAGGCGACGCAGAGCCGCAAGCAAAGGCTCCGCCGGGCCGGTGTTGCCTGCCCTCAGGAACGCGTCGGCTCGCTCGATCAGGTGATCGGAGGGACGGGGCGACTTGCATTTTGCAAGCATCCGGCTGGGTTTGTTGCGCGTCAGGCGATCACGCCCTCGGCGCGGACAGCCAGCGCCGCGAGCGTGGATGAGGAGGACGAGCTTGACGACGCCTGCTGCTGTGCGGCGAGCAGGTAGCGCTGGGTGAAGCTCTCGACGAATTGCGGGTTCTGGAATTTCGTGATGTCGAGCCGGGAGCTGATCGCCTTCTCCTGCGCTTCCAGCGGCTGGAAGGCGATCTGTCAGGGGAATGCCCAAGCGCGGTGGTCACCACGGTGCGCATCACCGAATTCGCCGAGGATCTGATCCACCGAGGTGATCTGCGATGCCTCACCGCGGAAGGTCAGGGCGTTGGAAAGACCCGGCGTGGTGGCGTCCAGCGACTGGCGCCAGGTGATTTCCGCATAGCCGTTGGTGATGGTCTGGATGACGTTCGGGGTTCTGAATGATCGAAAGACCCTTGTTGGCGAAATCGTAGGTCTGCACCACGCTCTTCCACCGCGTGTCGCTGAGCTGATTGACCAGCGCGTTGGAGTCGTTGGCGTTGGACAGCAGTGTCTTGGTGGCCAGGGCGGTATAGCTGACCTGATCGCCAAGGCCGTTGGCCGTAAGCAGCACGTTCAGCGCCTGCGGATTGGCAAGAAGCTGCTGCGGCGTGGTGGCCGACTGCACCGCCTTGGTGAAGGCCTGGATGGCGCGCTGGACCTGCGGTTCCTTTGCAGTCGCCGCAATCTCCTGCGTCTGGTCCTGCTCGCGCCCGGGCAAGTGCGGCGAGGGGATTGGTAGGCCAGGCGCACACCACCGCTCTCCATCGCACTCACCAGCAGCGACGTGAGCGTGCTCTGCGAAGAGAGCCGAAGAAGACAGCAGCGACGTGAGATATCCGCTCATGAAGACAAGCCGGCGGCCACGTTCTCGTTGGTTTCGATCAGGAAGTCGAAATCAGGCTCGTCGTGATCCATATTGCGCTGCACCGCTATGCCGATCGAAAGGATGGAACCGCGCAGTTCGGCCGGCAGCGGATTGGCGGGATCGCGCATCAGGTTGATCACCGTGGTCCAGAGCCTGCGGTTGTCGGCGAGCGCCCGGGCGCGCGCGATGGTGCCGCCTTCACGCCCGCTGCGCAACGCGCTGTTGATGATGCGAAAGACCTCGGCCTGTTGCGCCCGCATGCTGCGATGCGATGCGCCGGCCTGATAGGCGCGGGCTGCCTGGGCTAGGTTCGACATAGCGGCAGAGAGTCTCCCTTCTGGAGCATGGGCGGTGCGGCTGGCGGGCCGTCGCGGCCCATGACGGCGTCCTCATGCCGGATGATGCGGCGGACCAGTTTCAGCGCGCGGTAACAATCGTCGGCTTCGGATAGCTCGAGCGCCTCATCGAGGATTTCGCGCGCGAGGCGCGAGGTGGTGGCCTCCTTGAACTCCTCGATCAGCGACCGCGCCGATTTCAGCGCCTGCTCGCGTTCGCCGGTGTCGCCGATATAGGCGGATTGCAGCGCGAAATAGATGCGCCGGGCCGGACTGTCCGCCTGGTCGGGCGGCATGATCTGTTTGCCGAACAGGAACCGCACCTTTGCGGTGAGTTCGATACGGCTTTTCGTGCGGAACCGGATCGGGGCTCCGTTCACGATCATCAGGTCGCCCTGCCGGAGTTCAAGCACGAGGTTCGACATGATCGCACCTTCTGCGAGGCTGGTCGGGACCGGCGGCGTCGCCGGCCCCGGAAGCATCAGGCGTTTCTGACCAGCGACAGCAGCGTCTGCGGCGCCTGATCGGCCAGCGAAAGCGCCTGGGTGCCCAACTGCTGTTTGATCTGCAGCGACTGGAGCATGGCGGATTCTTTCGCCATGTCGGCGTCCACCAGGGCGCCGAGACCGGAGTTGAGCGCATCGATCTTGTTGCTGTTGTAGGTGATCTGGTTCGACACGTAATTCGTAGCTGCGCCATAGGTGTTCAGAGCGGTCCCAACGCCGTTGAACTGCGTGATGAACGTACCGGTATCGGTGATTAGGGCCGCGATGGACCCGATAGCCGTGCCAGTAGTATGGCCGAGCAGCGTCGTGAATGTTATCGCATTGTAGAGTGCGGAGCCGCTGAACGTGGAGATGCCGTAGGTGGACCCCACCTCGTTGCGTACCACTGAGACCGAGGAGAACGTGCCGTTGCTGCCGGTGATATTGCCGATCAGCGTCTTGCCGCTGTAGTTCGCGTCCTCGATAAAGCCCTTCACGTTCGCCAGCAACGACGAGTACGTTGCCGCGTATTGTGTGCGCTGATTGCCCGTGTTGTTGCCGTTCGCCAACTCCAGCAGCGTGTCGCGCATGCTGCTCAGCGTGTTGGAAATGTCGTTCAGACCCGAACTGGTGGTGGAGAGCAGGCCCTGGACACCGCCAAGCTGCTCATTCGCCGTGCTTAGCGCGTTCACGTCCGACCGTACGGACTGCGCAACCGCATACGCGGCGCCATCGTCCGTTGCGTCCGACACGCGATAGCCCGTCGAGATCTGCTTCTGGGTGGCATCCAACTGCTGATTGGTCGAATTGAGCGCCTCAAGGGCGATCATCGCGCCGACGTTGGTATTAACTGAATTCAGAGTTCCGGACATGGTCTTTCCCTTGCCCACAGAGGTTGCGGATTTCCCCGCTTTTTGCGGGCACTGGCGCATTTACACGCGCGATGTTTAACGGCTGGTGAATATCGCGACGTTTGCATCAGGAAGCCGGTAGGAATTTTGCAAGCGAAAGGCCGGACGCATTGGCAATGAGCTGATACGAGGCCTGGAGTTGCGTCTGTACTAAAGTGATGCTCGACAGGGTCTTGGCCATGTCCACGTCCTGCACGGAAGACAGTTGCGTGGTCATCGCCGTCTGGGTCTGCTGGAGCGTGGTCGATTCCTGGGTCAGCATGGACTGGGTATTGCCCAGCACACCAACGTCCTGCGCCATCGCCGAAATCGCGCCCTGCAGACTGGTGCGTGTGTCCTGCACCAGCGACGCCAGCCCCGGGATCGTTCTGCTGCGAGCTGGTCAGCGATCCGACCGTCGCCAGTGCTCGCATCAGGTCCCGCATGTAGGAACCGGTGGTGGAGCTGCCGGTGGAGGTTACAAAGGCGTTCGCGTTTGCCAGCAGCCCGGTCTGCTGGGTCTCTCCGCTCTGCGTCTGGATCACCGGAACACTGCCGATGGTGGCAGAAAACGGCGTGGTGCCGGCAGCATCCGACGACGGCGATGGATAGCGTGGCGGAGGCCGTCGCCGTTGCCCCCGCGGTCGAAAGGTCGGCCACCGCGGCGGCAATCTGGGTGTAGAAGCCCGAGGAGGTGATCGCGTCGGGATCGGGAACCGGCGGATTGGAACTGTCGGTTCCGGCGAAGACGTATGTCGTGCCGTTGGTGGAATTGAGCAGGTTGGCGACCTCGGCGAGATCGCTTTGCGCGGTGGAGGCGATGGTGTCGATCTCGCTGCCGTCGGCGCCCTGGAGGCCGTTGAGCTGGCCCAGCAGGTCGGAAGCGATCTGCTGGATCTGCGTCATCGCCGTCTGGGTCACCTGCATATTGCCGGTCGCGGCGCTGATGTTGCTTTGCCAGGTCTGCAGGTGGCCGACCGAGGCGTTCAGGTCAGCGAAGTCGTGGCGCCCGCTGCCCAGCCCGGCGTACATGCTGGAAACCGAACCGGTCCCGGCCTGTTCGGTCAATGTATTCAGTTTCTTCTGAATGCTCTCGGTGTCACCCACCAGGATGCCGAGCGTGCCGTAATCCGCCGCCGCCAAGACCGCTGATGGCGGTCATGCCGCGCACCGCGTTGAGCAGATCGGAGAACATGGACTGCACGGTGCCGAGCACGCGCGCATTGGCGCCGTATGCGTTCTGCAGGGCGATCATGTGCGACATCTCGGCATCGAGGCTCACGCCGGTTTCCGAGGTGAGCTGGTTTTGCAGCGTGCTCTGCACGCCTTGCTCGGTCTGAAGCTGGTTGGTGGCGTTGGCGCTGGCGGAGGCAAGCGCGCCGCTCAGGCTGACGGCAAAGCCGGACAGCGAGGTGGGCGAGGAAAATGACAGCGAAAGCCACCCGGCGGGGCCAAGGCCTGTGGTGTTGAAGGACGATCCGCTGCCGAAGGTGTTGTTCAGGACATTCAGGATGACGTTATTGAAGCCTGCTGCGTTCGAGGCATTCTCGGATGGCGTGCCGTCCCGTACCGAAGACGGCGTGGTCTGGACGGCCGGATTCACCTGGATGGTTGCCGCGAATCCGATATAGCCGCTTTGCACGGGTGGGCCGCTGGAGGTGGGTACGGAGCCTGAGCCGTCGGTGAACAGGGTCAAACCCTGCGAGGCAAACTGCGTCGCCAATCCCTCGGCGAACTCATCGAGACCCGCCTGCTCGGTCGGCAGGGTGGAATCCCGCAGTTTGATGTCAGCGCCAAGCTGGCCGCCGGTGATGGCGTGGGTCACGTCGGTGCCGTTCAGCACAATCGCGGGGAGCGTGCTGGGGTAGTAGGATTGAGGCCCCACGGTGGCGTCCGACGTGCTGAACGGCGGTGTGGCGTTGTGGATCGGCAGTTCCAGCCCGGAGCTTGTGGTAAGCAGAACGTCGCCGTTGGATTGCGGCAGAACCTGCACGTCGATCAACTGCGACAGCGAGGAAATCTGCTGGTCGCGCTGGTTCTGAAGATCGGCGGTGCTCTGGCCGGCGGCCTGCGCCGCGATGATCTGGTTGCTGATCGCGCCGATGCTCGCCAGGTCCGTATTGATGGTATTGACAGAGGTGACGATACCGTCCTGCGCTGACTGACGCTGCGTGGTGATGGTCTCTGAACGGCTGTTCAACCCCTGCGCCAGCGCCGCGGCCGAGCTGGCCACGGCGGACTGCTCGGTCTGATTGGACGGATCGTTGAGCAGAGTGGAGAAGGCATCCTGCAAGTTGCCGAGCAGGCTATTGAGGTCGGTGCCGTCGCCGGGCGTGCCGTCGGCTGCTTCCACGGCGGACAAAGCGGTGCTGGTGGTCTGCAGATTCGCCGTCGCGGCGTTCTGGGTCAGCACGGATTGCAGCAGGGCGGAGTCATCGACACTGCGGACCGTCGGGCCGGTGAAGACGCCCATGCCCTGGCCGGAGGCATCCACCGCGCGCACCGGCACAGCCTCTTCCACGTAGCCGGGCGTGCTGGCGTTGGCGACGTTGTGCGACACCACCGCCAGTTGGGCGTTGATGCTCGCCAAGGCCGCTGTTCGCGATGGAAAGGGCAGCGTCGATATTCATCAGGTCTTCATGTTGATCGTGGTCTGCAACAGCGTGTCAGCCGTGGTGATCATCTTGGCGTTGGCGCTGTAGGCCTGCTGCGCGACGATCAGCTTGCTGAACTCGGTGGCGATATCGACGTTGGAGCTTTCCACCGAGCCGGTGACCAGATTGCCCGCACCGTTGGTGTTGGCGGCCTGGGCGATGGGATTGCCCGAGGCGGATGTCGCGGTGAATGCCTGACCGTCCTGCCGTTGCAGCGCCGACGGGTCGGCGAAGGTGACGACCGGGACCTGGGCGATGGTTTCGGATTGGCCGTTGTCGTAGTTCGCCTCGACGTTGCCGCTGCTGTCGATGGAAATGCCGGTGAAGGCGCCGGGCGCCACGCCGTTCTGACTCAGGCTGCGCAGGCTGTAGCTGCTGGCGGCGTACTGCGTCACGCCGTTACCCTCGCCATAATTGCCGAGGTTGAGCGTGATGGGTGAGGCGGCCCAGCCGGGCGTGAGCGACATGGTTGCCGCCCCGCCGCTGGTTCCGGTCGTGCCGTCGATGGCGCTGATCGTGCCGGCGGCCATGCCGCCGGTGCCGAAATCCACCGTGCCGCCACCGACACTGGCTCCGGTTTCATCCGTGACGGCCAGTGTCCAGGGCGAACCGGCGGCCGTCGGCGCTGTCCAGGTCAGGTTTAGCGTGTGCGCGTCACCCACCGAATCGTACACGTCCACCTGGGATGCAGGCGGTGGTGCCGCTGCTGGCGTCGGCAGGCAGGTTGGCGGAGAGATCAACGTTGGTGGTGGGGACAGGGGCGAACTGGGCCTGGCTGACCTTGATCGGCGAAAGATCGGACTGATTGACCGCACCGGTGACCGAGTTCACCGGCCAGCCTTGCAGATACTCGCCGGCGTCGTTCACCAGGTAGCCGTTCTTGTCCATCTGGAAGCCGCCGTCGCGCGTATAGTAGGTCTGTGCGCTGAAGGTCGGGGCAGAGCTGCCGGAGGTGACGCCGTCGGGCTCCGATACGGCGAAGAAGCCCTGCCCCGAAATGGCCAAGGCGAGCGGATTGCTGCTTTGCGTGATCGTGCCCTGCACGCTGTTCGTGTAATCGGGACGGGTGACGACGGCGCCGGGATCGTTCTGCTGGGCGGTGCTGTCGGTCAGATAATCGATGAACTCGGTATCCACCTCCTTGTAGCCGACGGTCTGGCTGTTCGCGACGTTGTCGCTGATGTTGCCGAACGCGGAAGACTGGGCGGTCAGACCGCTGACCGAGGTGTTGAGGGCGCCGAACAGGGACATGCGGGCAGTTCCGTCGGTTGTTCGGACGCTGCGTGGCAGGAATCGTGCCAGGGCGAGATGCCGGTGGTTTCGCCGGAAACACACGCGTTGGCGGGACGGCTGCGGCCCGCAGCACGGCAGATTGCACCCGGCAGGACGTGCCGGGTGGCGTGCTCGCCGAGGCGGGATGGTGCGTGCGACGCGTGCGTTCGTGTCGTTGGCAGGGATTTTGCTGTGGGTGCCTGCATGCCAGGAGCGGCACAAGCCGTAACGCTCGCGATCAGCCTGCCCGGTGCCCCGGTTACCAGAAGTGGGCGCTCGGACGGGTTCGCGCGTCTGTTGGACGGCGATACTCTGTGGCCGCGCCAAGCCCGGGGGACAAGACCCCTGCCCTGCCCGGCACAAGTCAATCCGGTCGCAGCCGAGCCTCGATGACGGAGCTGCCGGCGGACCCGGCGGCTGCCGTGTCATTGCCGGCGCAGACCGCGGCGGCAAAGAAGCCGGCGAGCATGGATCGGGGACGGCAAAAGTCGCCACGCGAGCGACGGCGGATAGCCGGAAGCCGTCACACGACAGCCAGCCGGACCAGGTTGCCGGCGCCGCGACGGTTCAGCCGGATGCTTCGGCGGTGCCTCCGCCGGTGCTGCCAGATGCCGGCGTTACAGACCGCGCCGACGGTTGCTGCTGCCGCCGCGACCGATCATCCGCAGCATGCCCGGCGGCATCCGCGCTGCCGGACGCGCCGGCCGGGCCGGCCGGGCCGATAAAGCATGAGCCGCATCAGGCCGCTGCGGTGGCCTCGCCGGAACCCCATGCGGCGAATGCCGCGCCGCAACCGACCGCCGACGCCCCGGCTCCGGCGCCCCGCGCCTCGAGTACGGTCGCTGCTGGCATCGCACAGCCGGTTGCGGTGGCAGCGGCCACGCACATGGCGGCGCAGCCGCCGAAAGCCGATCCGGCGGCGCGCCCCGCGGCACCTTCCCGGCGCTCAGGCGCAGGCCACGGCGCCCGCTGTCGCACCGATCCCGGTTGCAGCGCACATCATCAGTCCGCAGCACCTGACGATCCATCTGACCCCGCCGGAACTGGGCAGGCTGGAGGTCCGCATCGATCGCCCGACCGATGCGCCCGCTCGGGTGGAGATCAAGGTGGAGCATGCCCACACGCTGGATCTGCTTTCCAACGACCAGCCGCGGTTGCAGCAGGCGCTGGATCAGGCCGGCGTTCCGGCCAACCGCCACCTGGTGCTGACCCTGAGCGACGGCGGCAACGCGGGATCCGGCGGCTCGCAGCCGACGGGCGAGCGGCATTCGCCGCGCGTCGCGGGCTGGACGTCTCGGGGACAGGCGTTGCGCAGACCGAGCTGCCGGAGCAACCGCCAGACCAACGCGCTGGGCCCGTTCGGCCCTCGACATCACCGCATGAAGGAGACCACCGCATGAGCAGCATTGCCTCCGTGGCGGCGCAGCAGGCGAGCACCACCGGCACCACCGCGAGCTCGACCAGCTCGACAGGACAGAATGCGCTCAATCAGCTCTCGGGCAATTTCCAGGACTTCTTGCAGATGCTGATGACGCAGTTGCAGAACCAGGATCCGACCAGCCCGCTGGACACCAACGAGTTCACCTCGGAGCTGGTGCAGTTCTCGGGCGTCGAGCAGCAGATCAACACCAACAACAGCCTGAACCAGTTGATCTCACTCAACCAGGCGGGCGAAATCATTCAAGGCTCGGCACTGGCCGGCAAGCAGGTGAGCGTGCAGTCCACGCAGATGCCCTTGCAGGGCGGCAGCGGCAGCCTGAGTTTCACCGCGCCGTCGGCCGAGCCGGTGCTGATCCAGATCACCAACCCGACCGGCCAGACGGTGCGCAGCGCGCTGGTCAGCGCGACGCAGGGCACGAACAACTGGACGTGGAACGGGAAATCGAACAGCGGCACCAGCATGGCGGATGGCGCCTATGGCGTGACGGTGAACGCGGTGGGCAGCAACGGCAGCACGACATCGGTGCCGTTCACCGTGAACGGCACGGTGTCCGGCGTCACCTCGGGCACCAGCGGCGTGCAGCTTCAGCTTGGCACGCTGGCGGTGCCGTTCACATCGCTGGCGTCGATGAGTTAGCGCGGCAGAATCATAGGAGCGCGACACGCAGCGATGTCATTGCGAAAGCAATCTCAGCCGATGCGGCGTTCGAACCACCGTGCGCCCGTTGACGAGATTGCTTCGTCCGCCCGCTATCGCGGCGTTCCTCGCAATGACAATGGGCAATGACAATGGGTGGCGGCATAACTCACGCTCTGAACCGGGAGCTCCTCCCCGGGGCCGGATCAGAGTTCAGTTCGGGGCGAACGGATGCTTGGCGGTATCGCGCTGGCGGACCACTTCCGAGGCGCGCGGCTCGCCACGCACGGCGCGGGCGATCGACTCCTTGCGTGGCGCGGTAGTTGTAGTCCTGGATCTTCTTGTCGTCCGCCGCATCCCAGTGAATGAACACGCCGACGCAGATGAACAGGTCGTCCGCCTCGCTCTCGGGGATGATCCCTTCGGCGACGCTGTCGGCGACGGCCTTCGCCACACCATGCTGCGCCGGGCCGAACATCTGCACGGCCTGCTTGGCGCCCTTCATGGTCACCTTGTTGAACATGACGGTGTTGGGCTTGGCCGGCAGGTTGGGTGCGATGACCGCGAGCAGCGAGGTAAAGCCGTCCTTGTTGTTGACCAGGGCGTTGCAGAACGCCGCCTCGGCCGCGCTGCCCCGCGGCCCCATGATCAGATCGATATGGGCCACTTCGTTGCCGTCACCGACCAGTGACTCGCCGACGCAGACCTTGTTGATGGTCGCCATTGCTGTCGCTCCCTTTTTCGATTGCGGTTGATGCCGGAACGCTTCCGCCGCCGGCAGCCGGCGGCTGGCCCGCCTAATCAATCATCGTCCCCGGGCGGGGGCAAGTTGTTCCGCAAAGCTCCACCAGGACGGTCGCCACCGTCAGGTCGGCCGAGGTCCCAGGATTGATCCCGCGGCGCTTGAGGTCGCGCGTCCCAGTTCAGCAGAGCCGGCGGTCTGCGCCGCCGGATCGGCGGCGCCCAGCAGCGCGGCCTCGGCCTGCGACGGCCTCCGCGCGGACCTGCTCGGCCACCGCCGCACCAAACTTGCGGGCGACGTGGCTGTCCGGTCCGGTCGCAAGAAAGCGGAGATAGACGGCAACGGTGGCCCAGAGCGGATCGCCCCAGCGGGCCAGGGCCGAACGGTAGGCATCCAGCCCAAGCCCGAAAACCTCCTGGAATCCGCTGGCGTACTGGGCGGCGATGCGGTCGCGGCCGGCGGCTTCCTGCATCACGGGACGCAGCGGCGCGGTGGCGGCGTCGCGCACATCATGTGCGCGCGGCATCCCCCAATCCGGCGGGGGAGGCGAGCCGAATGGCTTCGAACACGTCCGCTGTGTCCTGCACTGTGGCGGCGTCGAGCACCGCGATCACGCCCGCGCGGGAACACGCACCCAACTCGGCGGCCATGATGACCGGTGCGGAGAGCAGCAGGATGCCGAGATTGGTGTTCTGGCCGACGGCGGCACGCGTCGCCGCGACGGCGTTCAGTGTCCGGCGGCCGAGTGGCGTTCCAGCGGCGCAGAGAGATCGCGGCGGCAGCGCGGGCGCTGCGGCGGAAATCGTCGGTCGTCATGCGGTGACCCGCCGCATGGACGTGCACGTTCCCCGGTTTGAGCGCCGCAATCTCCTGCTCGCACGCGGTGATGAACGCCATCTGGGGGTTCATCGCCGGAGGGCCAGCAGAGCGTGGATCAGGCGGGAGGCGATCGGTGTCTTGGTGACCGACTGCAGCCCGCGCCAACCCGGCATGCTGTTCACCTCGATCACTTGCGGCATGCCGCCCGGATCGCGCAGCAGATCGACCCCGGCGTAGATCGCGCCCACTGCGTCGGCAGCGCGGAGGGCCAGCGCGGCCATCTCCGGGTCCGGGCTGAGGGGTTCCGGCGTGCCGCCGCGGCCGATATTGGTGATCCAGTGCTCGGCGCGCCGCGTCATGGCGGCGATCACCTGACCGGCGCAGACCAGCAGGCGGTAATCACGAAAGAAACCGCCCCGCGGTGCGGCGGCGAAGCGTTGCAGGTGATAGATGCCGCCGACCTCCTCCTCTGGCGGCAGGTCGTCCGCACCGTTGATCAGGCGCAGCCCCCTTCCCTGCGAACCGAACAGCGGCTTCAGCACCAGCGGGAACGGCGCTTGACGACACAGCTAGGCGTGCCGCTTCCAGTCCCTCCACCGTTATGCTGGGCGGCGTCGGTATGCCGGCACGGGAGAGCAGGAACGCGGCCATGCTCTTGTCCACGCAGCGTTCGATGGCGGTGGCGCTGTTCCAGACCGGGACGCCCAGCGCCGAGAGAGCGTGCAGCACACCAAGCCGGCGGGTGACTTCCTCGAACGTGCCGCCGCCGACGGCGCGCACCAGCACCGCATCCGGCAGGCCATCGACACCGGGCATGTGCAGACCGGATGGGACGGCGGTATCGAACATGCAGTCGGCCAGGCGCAGCGGCACCGGTTCGGCACCGCAGGCGCGGCAGGCTTCGAGCAGGGCGGTTGATTGCCAGTCGGGTGAACTGACGATCAGCGCCAAGCGGATCACGTGAGCCGGATCACGCGAAGCTGCGGTCGAGCAGTTCGGGGTCGAGCCGGCCGGCGTGGAAGGTTTCACCGGTTTCGACCGCGGTGACGCTGACCGCGGCAGGGGAAAACAGCATCGGGTCGATGGCGTAGAAATCCCCTTTGGCGGCGCGAAAAATTTCGGCGAAGGGGCGGCCATGGTCGCGGGAGGTACCAGCCGGCAGTTGGTTCGCCAGATCGGCCGCGTCGGACGCGGCGCCGGTGACGAACAGGTGCACGCGCCCGCCGAAGATGATCGCGTCGTTGGTGCGGCCCATGGCGGTGACGAAATCCGGATGCGGCGGCGACAGCGGTGCGCTGCCCAGCCCGTCGCGAATTCGTTCCAGCGGAAAGTGCAAGGCGTGGGCCTTGTGCAGCGCCACCTCCAGCACGCGCGCCACCACCTGGACGTTGCCGGCGAGGCTTTGCGTGGGCGCGAAGACGATGCCGAGCCGGTCGGGCGCGATGCCGCAGGCGGCGGCGATCTCGGTCAGCAAGAGCGGCGGCGGCGGCTTCGCGCTCTCCAGCACCAGCACGCCGGCGTCCGCCTGGTCCGCGTAGTCCAGGTCCGCGAACAGCGCCTCCTTGCGGGCCAGGGCGCGGGCCGGGCCGGAGCCGAGCGCGAAGAAGCGCTCGTGCTTGAGACTCCATCCCGCGAGTTGGCTGGCCAGGCAGGCGATCACCGGCTGCGAGGAGCGTGCGGTCACGGTCCAGGGCCATCGGCGGAGGGTTCCGTCCGATATCAATTGCACGCGTCCCAGGCCGCCCATGCAGATTTCCGCCATGCGCAGCCCGGCTTCGATCCCGCCCGGGTGGTGTGAGCCGGCATCGAGCAGGCGCTCGGCGTGGGGGCCGGGAGAGGCGCCGATGCGCAGGGCGTCGGCATCGGCGCAGAGGTCTTCGAACAGCCGCCAGGCGGCGCGATTGACGCTGATCATTGGGCGGCCTCGGCGAGGCGAAGGATCGTGTCGATACGGTGCATCACCAGGTCGCGGGCTGCTTGGGTGTGGGGTGCGTCGGCCTGGACGGTGCAGAACGGGGCGTGGGGGGGAACCGGGATGCCGGCGGGTTGGCGGTCCGCGGCCCAGGCTGGCCAGGGAAAGCCGGTCGGCAGCGAGATCAGCGCGCGCGCGTAGGCGATCGCACTGGCGCGTGCGCCGGGCAAAGGCGGGAGTTCGGGCAGGCTCTCGCCACGGCAGCCGGTGAGGTGGGCGCGAAACAAGCCGGGCTGGGCGAACAGATCGATGGTGGCGCCGGGGCGGGGATTGATCTCGAGCAGGTGGAAGCCGTCGGGGGCGACGAGGAAGTCGGCGCTGCACAGGCCGCGGAGGCCGGCGGATTCTGCAAGGGCGTGCACGGCGCGAGTCAGTGCTTCGGCAAGAGTGGCTCCCAGCCGGGCGGGCCGCACGGCGCCGCCATAGCGGAACGGATGGCGCGGTCGGGGTGCGGTCCATTGCTCGGAAAAGCCGATGATGCGGCAGGCGCGCCCGTTCGCGAGGAACAGGGCGGAGACCGGCTCGCCTGCGACGTGCTGCTGCAGGTAGCGACCGCGAGGCAGCCGGGCGACGGGGCGCGCCGGGCGGATGTGGGCGCCACCCGCCGCGCCCGCGCGCTTGCTGATCCATCCGTCGCCCGGCGCCTGATCCAGGCGAATGGCCGGGTGGGGAATGCCGAGGCGGTCGCACAGACCGGCAAGCGATGTCGGGTCCTTCACCGCGCGCACCACGGCGGGTGTGTTGCCGAATACCGGCACCGCGAGACGCGTCAGCCGATCGGGGTGGCGCTCGAAACCCGAACCGACGACCAAGCCGAGGGGGATCCGGTCCTGGGCGAGCCGTATCAGCGCCCGCGCGCAGCGGGCGTTGGCGCAAGCCGCCCCGCAAGCCGCCGGGCAGGCGTTCAACCGCGGCGGCAACCGCGCAGGTATCGTCATCGGCGAACAGGTCGGCCACCAGCGGAGCAAATCCATCCAGTCGCGCCGACTGGGCCAACGCGCGAGCAGAGACAGCGGCGAGCAGCACGAAAGGGTCCGACACGCGTCAGGCTCAACCTGCCTTGGCGTTCGCGACGATCGTCTCGGCTCGTTCGAACGCCTCGCGGAAGTCCAGCCGCTGCGGCTCGGTGGCGTCGATCATCTGGCGGAACAGGTCGAACTGCACCTGGTATTTGGTGCGGCCGATGGCGAGCGCGCCGATGCCCACCGCGCGCGAGCCGGGAATGGGTGCGCCGTCGGCGGTGGCCTCGACCCCCTCGATGCCGGCGGGCGGCACGGCGTTGACGTCGGCGGCGACACGCAGCCGGGGCGCCGCGGCGAGCATCGCGGCGGAGATCACCTGCACGCCGGCGCGGCCGGCGCTGAAGATGATCTCGGCGTCGCGCACGATGGCGGCGTTCTTGTCCTCGCTGCTGCCATCGGCGGCGGTGGCGGGAAGATTGAAGCGGGCGCCGATCTCCTTCGCGGCGCGGCCGACCCGGGCAATGCCGTCGTAGCCGACCAGGGAGACATCGGCGCCCTGGCTGGCGGCGATCACCGCCGCAGCGAAGCCGACGACGCCGGTGGCACCGAACACCGCCAGCTTCAGTCCGCGCAGGTCGGCGTCCTGACGCCGCAGCGCGCGCCGTGCATGCGCCACCATGGCAGCCGCGGTGGTGAAGGAGCCGGACGGATCGGCGAACACGGAGACCAGAAACGGCGGCACCATGGCCTTGCGGGCACTGTCGAGCATGTCGAGCGCCATCAGCGCGTCCTTGCCGCCGATGAAGATGCCGGTGCGCAGCGCGCTCTTGGGTGGACGGGAGAAGATCGCGTCCTGCACCAGGCCCGCCACCTCCTGTTCTTTCACGCCGGTGTAGGGCAGCACGGCGTCATAGCCCGCATCCAAAGCCATGTTGGCGTCGAACGGACTGATGTGCCCCAACGGGCTGAGCAGATGCAGGATTTGCTTGGTCATGTCAGGCTTCCTAAATGCGCTTCCTGAATACGGGCACCGTGATTGCGCGGCTGCTGGACGGTGATGATCAGGCCGGCGGCCTGCGGCGTATCGGCAACGGCGCGTGCCAGCGCCTCGGCGGCGTCGGGCGCGTTCACGAAGGCGAAACCGCTCGGTCCCCAGGAGGTCTGGCCGGTGCCACAGGCCCCCTGCCCTTCCAGCCAGCGCAGCGCGGCGCCGACTTTGGCGCTGGCGAACACGCCGCCCTGGGCGGGTGCGAAATACGCGCCGATGATGCGCTGGATGTCCGACAGCGCCACGCCGAAGCGCGGCAGATCGGCTTCCGCCAGCGCCGGAAGAAGCTGCATCAAGGTCAGCCGGCACAGGCGGGCGGCATCATCCTGCTGCATCGGGGGAAGATCGCGAAACGCCTGCTGCTCCTGCTCGCCGAACAGGCCCTGGTGATCCGGATCACGCAGCAGCAGCACGCGCCAGTCCGGCGGCACCGGCAGCCGGGCGAGCAGCGGCGGGATCGATGTGGCATCGCCACGCCCGCCATCCACGACGAACCCGCCCTGGGTGAACAACGCGATGCCGATGCCGGATCGCGCTCCGCGGCCTGAAAGCGCTGCGTCGTCGGCTGGATCGGGCGCCAGCCCGTGCAGCCGGCGCAGCGCCGCGCCGATGGACAGCGCGAGCTGGGTGCCCGAGCCCAGGCCGGCATGGGCGGGAATCGCCGTGGCCACATGAAGTGCGTGTGGCCGGTCCAGTCCGAGCGCGGACTCGAGACGGCGCAGTGCGAGCTGCGCCCGCTGCGCCTCGGGTCCGGTCACAAGCGCGTGCGGAGCGGGCCGCAGCTCGATCCTGGTTTCCGGCCCGTCGAGCGCCATGCCGAGGCTGCCGAAGCGGCGGCCGAGGCCGCCGTGAAGGTCAAGAAACCCAAGATGCAGGCGCGCCGCGGCACGTACCACCACGCCGGATGGCCGCGAGGCCGGTCCGGGATGGGGCCGGGCATTACGGCGCGTGGCGGGCGATGGGAGTGGGGGCTTCAGCAATGCATCCGCCATTGCGGCATGTTGCACGCGGATGACGTGCCCCACAACATCAGCGGCGTGGCGGGGCGGGAGGCGAGGATGGCCGAGACAACCAACGAGCGAACCTATAGCGAGACGGAAATCGCCGAGCGGCTGGCTCGGGATTTGCCGCACTGGACGTTCGAGCGCGGCTGGATCCGCCGCCGCTTTCGCACCCATGGCTGGAAGGGCACGCTGATGGTCATCAACGTGGTGGGCCACCTGGCCGAAGCGGCGTGGCACCATCCGGACATCACCGCGTCCTATGCCTGGGTCGAGGTGCGGCTGATGACGCACACCGCCAAGGGCATCACCGACAAGGACTTTGCCCTGGCGCGCAAGATCGAGGAGGTGGTGCAGTGGAAGCCCGGACCGGACGATGCACCGCTGGAGGGCACGCCGGAGAGTGATGCGCGCTTTGCCTACATCAAATACGATCGCTGAGGATGACGGGTGGAGCCGGCACGTATCGCTGGGCGCGTTGCGGCGTTTGACGCGGCGGTACGGGAAGCCGCCCGCATCCTGGTACAGGCCCGCCTGCCGCTGATCGCGGGACTGGCGACGGATGTGGCGGGCGTGACGGCGGCGATCGATCTGGCGCGGCGAACAAGCGGCGTGGCCGACCATGCGGAGTCGGCTGCGCTGTTGCGGGATATCGAGGTGATGCGTCGCAGCGGATGGATCATCACCACGCCGCTGGAGGCACGCGCGCGGGCAGACGTGGTGGTGCTGGCTGGTCCCGGCGTGGAGGACGCGGCACGGAGTCTTGGCATCGCCGATGACTTGGCAGGTGATCTGGCAGGTCGGGCGAAATCGGTGTTCCGGCTTTGCCCGCAGGGCGACGCGCAGGCGCTGATCGCGCGGATCGCACAGTTGCGAATGACACTGGCGGGTCGCGCGAGCGCTCCGCCGGACGATGTGGTGGCGTGCGCCGCTGCGCTGCGCCGCGCGAAATATGCCGTGATTGCCTGGTCGGCGGCGTAGCTCAGCGGGCCGGCGGTCGAGGCGCTCTGCGGTTTGGTGGAGGTACTGAATGCCAAGGCGCGCGCCGCCGGGCTGCCGCTGCCGCCATGCGCCGATGCGGTTGCCGCGTCGCAGGTCGCGGCCTGGCTGACCGGGTATCCCTTGCCGGTCGGTTTCACGCGCGGCGTGCCGGAACATGATCCCTGGCGGTTCGCGGCCACGCGATTGATCGAGAGCGGCGAGGCGGACGCCGCAGTGTGGGTCTCGGCTGAGGGGCCGGGCAAGCCCGCATGGCGGCGGCAGGTGCCGATGATTGCCGTGGTGCCGCCCGATGCGGCCGGGCGGCGACGCCGCGGTGGAGATCGCCATCGGCCGGACCGGCGTGGATCATGGCGGGGTGGTGTACCAGCCCCGGCTGGCCGCGCTTGCATCGGTGTCCGCGTCAACCGCCGGCGCGTTGCCCTCGGCCGCTTGCGTGCTGGCGCGCGATCACGGCGGCGCTTCCGCCATGCTGACGCGGTTGCGCGGCGGACGCGTGGTCGATCCCACGCGCGATGTGGACGCGGTCGAGGACGTCTGGTTCGAGGATGGCCGCATCGTCCCAACGCCCGGACCCGCGCGATCGGCGGATGAGACGCACGACGCGAGCGGCCTGGTGGTGCTGGCGGGCGGCATCGACATCCACTCCCACATCGCCAGCGCCAGCGTGACCGCTGCGCGTCTGCTGCTGCCGGAGATGCGTCAGGACGGCGAATGGGACGCCACGCCGGTTTCGGCACGCGTGGGCCGGACCTATGCGGCGATGGGATTCAGCCTGGTGGTGGAACCGGCCGTGCTGCCGCATCAGGCCGTGCAGGCGCATCTGGAGCTGGCGGCGATCCCGCTGATCGACCGCGCGATGCTGGTGGTGCTGGGCAATGATGATTACCTGCTGCGGCTGTTGCGCGATGGCGAAAGCGCCGATGCGGTGGCCGATCACGCCGCGCGGGCATTGGGCGGGCAGCCGCGCCATCGGACTCAAGTGCATCAATCCGGGCGGCAGCGCGGCGTTCAAGGCCAATGCGCGGCGCTTCGGACTGGATGACGAGGTGCCGGATTTCGGCGTGACGTCACGCGCCATCATGCAGGCCTTGCAACGCGCGGTCGGCACGCTGGGCGTGCCGCATCCTTTGCATCTGCACTGCAACAACCTCGGCCTGCCGGGCAACGTGGAAACCGCCCTGGCGACCATTGCCGCCGCCGAGGGCATGCCGGTGCATTTCGCGCATCTGCAATTTTATGCCTATGGCACCGAGGGCAAGCGCGGCTTTTCGTCGGCGGCGGCACGCCTGGCCGAGGCGGTGAACACGGCGCGCAACGTGACGGCGGATGTGGGCCAGGTGATGTTCGGTCAGACGGTGACGATCTCCTGCGACACGCTGCGCCAGTTCGTCGGACGCACAGGTGGCCATCCGCGCAAATGGGCGATCATGGAAACCGAGGGCAACGGCAGCGGCGTGGTGCCGTATCGCTATCGCCGCAGCAACGCGATCAACGCGATCCAGTGGGCCGCGGGGTTGGAACTGTTCCTGCTGATCGATGACCCGTGGCGGGTGTTCTTCACCACCGATCATCCGAACGGTGCGCCGTTTACTGCGTATCCCGATCTGCTCGCGCTGCTGATGGATCGCGGCTTGCGCGAGCAATGGATGGCGGAGCTGCCGAAATCCGCTCTGGCGCTGAGCACCTTGCCGTCCATTCGGCGGGAATACGATTGGCGGGATATCGCGGTGATGACCCGGGCGGCGCCGGCGCGGCTGCTGGGGCTGGCCGATCGCGGGCATCTAAGCACCGGCGCGCGGGCGGACATTGCCGCCTATCGCCCGCAGGCCGATCGCGCGGCGATGTTCCGGCAGGCCGCGCTGGTGTTCAAGGACGGCGAGCTGGTGGTGCGCGACGGGCAGGTGCTGACCGAGCGTGCCGGCCGCACTGTCTGCGTCAGTGCGCCGGCTCGTTCGGATGCCGGGGTGGAGCGCTATTACGAGGCGTGCTTCGGCATCTCCCGCCGGGTGTTCGACGTGCCGGAGGATCTGGCCGTGTTCGAGACGGTGCCATGCCGTTGAGCGTGAACGGCATCGCGATCGAAGACACGTTCGCCGAAGCCTTCGACATGCGGGCGACGGCGCTGGTCATCACCGCCGCAACCGCGGGGTGGGCGCGCCGGGCGGCGGACAGTCTGTGCGGGTTCGCCACCTCGATCATCGCCTGCGGGGTGGAGGCGGGGATCGATCGCGCGCTGCCGCCGCAAGAGACGCCGGACGGACGACCGGGCGTGCGGGTACTGCTGTTCGCGGCGAGCACGGCGGAGTTGCAGAAGCAGTTGCAGAACCGGGTGGGCCAGTGCGTGCTGACCAGCCCGGGCAGCGCCTGCTTCGCCGGGCTGGGCGGCACCGAGCGGCTGAAGCTGGGTGATGCGCTGCGCTGGTTCGGCGATGGATGGCAGATTTCGAAGCGCCTGGGTGATCGCCATTACTGGCGGCTCCCGGTGATGGATGGAGAGTTCGTCTGCGAGGCCTCGACCGGGCTGACCAAGGCCGCGGTGGGCGGCGGAAATCTGATCCTGATCGGGGCGGATCAGGCAGGTGTGCTGCGCGGGACAGAGCATGCGGTGGAGGCGATGCGACGGATCGCCGGGGTGGTGATGCCGTTCCCCGGCGGGATCGCCCGCTCGGGATCGAAGATCGGTTCCAAATACAAGCAGTTGATCGCCTCCACCAACCACGCGTTCTGCCCGACCCTGCGCGGCTTGGCGCCGTCCGAGCTGCAGGCGAATCGAGGGCGCCGTGCTGGAGATCGTGATCGATGGACTGACGGATACAGTTGTGTCGGAGGCAATGCGGGCCGGGCATCGCCGCGGTGACGGAGCGGGGCGCGGAGAGCGGCGTGCAACGGATCACCGCCGGCAATTATGGCGGCAAACTCGGGACGGCACCATTTCCGGCTGGCCGAACTGCTGCCATGAGCGGGCTTCGGCTGGCTCTGCGCAGCGAACCCGGAGCAGCGGCTTGATCTGTCGCCGCTGGTCGCGGACCGGCTGGCGGGACTGAGCGAGGCGGACATTGCGCGCATCGAGATCGGCACGACGCGCGAGGCGGTAACGGTGGGCGATGTTTTTGCGGTCCGCATGGGCGACGTGGCGGATCTGGTGATCGAAGGCGGATCGGAGCGATTGGACAACGTCGGCGCGGGCATGCGGCGGCGGCAGCCTGCGCGTGACCGGACGGGTGGGTGCGCGGGCGGCACACGGCCTGCGCGACGGGGTGCTGACGGTCGATGGTGACGCCGGCCCGTTCGCCGCGAGCGACATGAGCGGCGGACAGGTGACGATCGGCGGCAATGCCGGTTCGTTCCTGGGTGGGCCTGATGCGGGGGAGCGCGCCGGCATGCGAGGCGGGATCGTCCTGGTGCGTGGCCACGCCGGAGAGCATGCCGCGACGCGGCTGCGACGCGGCACCGTGGTGATCGAGGGCGATGCGGGAGAATATGCCGGCTGGGCGATGCTGGCCGGCACCCTGATGGTTTGCGGGCGGATCGGTGCGGGATCGGCGGGGTTGATGCGGCGCGGCACGGTCGTGGCGGGCGCGGCGGCGGCGCTGGGTCCGGGCTTCGTTGATTCCAATGCCGGCGGTCCGGTTTTTCTGCATCTGCTGGCGGCGCATGCGCGCGGGATCAGCGCGGCGGCGGAGAGGCTGTGCGGTTCGGAATTGCGCCGCATGACGGGTGACCTGTCCGGCGGCGGCAAGGGAGAAGTGTTTCTGCCCGTAACAGGGTGAACCGGGTGATTGGAAAACGCCGATCCGCGTGCGAGAGTACCGCACCACGCCGTCTGCTTGCGGAATCCCGCCGTGAACCTGGTCGATCTGATCGTAACCGTCTGCCTGCTCTCCAACCCGCAGAGTTGTCAGGAACGGCACCTGCTTTTTGAGGCGCATGGCTCCTTGCGCGCCTGCATGTTCCAGGCGCAGTTCTATCTCGCGCAATGGAGTGCCGAACATCCGGACGTGCGCATTGCAAGATGGCGGTGTGAATGGCCAAGTCAGGAGCAGCAACAGACCTGAGCAGGCGGTCGGTTTTCGCGGCCTTAGGCGGTGCGACGCTGGTGGCAGCGACGGGCGGCGCGTGCGGACACCGCGAGCGACGCCACTGGGACCGTGGCGATCGGCTACATCCGCTGGATGGAGCGAACGCCGACCATCTCGTTGCTCGATCGGCCGGCGCGCGATGATGGGATCGCCGGCGCCCGTCTGGGGTTGGAGGACAACAACACCACGGGGCACTTTCTTGGCCAGCAATTCGCGCTGACCGACGTGCCGGTGCGTGCAAGCGATGATGTCGCCGCCAAGCTGGCAGACCTGACCAAGGCCGGCGTGATGTTGGTGCTGACCGATACGCCAGCCGATCGCGTGCTGGCCTTGTCGGCCGCCGCGGGCAGTCGGGACGACGATCTTCAACGTGCAGGCGCCCGATGATTCGCTGCGTCAGGGCGACTGCCGGAACAACGTGATCCATGTCGCCCCGTCGCGCGCCATGCTGGCGGATGCGCTCGGCGAGTATCTGGTGTGGAAGCGTTGGACACGCTGGGTGCTGGCGTACGGATCGCATCCGAACGATGCGGCGTTGCGCGACGCGTACCGGCGCTCGGCAAAACGCTACGGTGCGACCATCGTGCAGGAGCGCGAATACAAAGGCGGCGCGGGATCACGGCGAAACCGACACGGGCCTGATCCAGACGCAACAGCAAATGCCTGTTTTCACGCAGAGCGCTCCTGCCTATGACGTGCTGGTCGCGGCCGACGAGAATCAGGTATTCGCGGGATATTTGCCTTATCGCACGTGGGATGCGCGGCCGGTGGCCGGATCGGCGGGCCTGATGCCAGTGAGCTGGTCGCCGAGCAACGAATCGTTTGCCGGGGCGCAAATGCAGGACCGGTTCGTTCGGGCGTTCCATCGCACGATGCGGCCGCTGGACATGCAGGCATGGATCGCCGTCCGGATGATCGGCGAAGCGGCTAGTCGCAGCAGTTCGACCGATCCGGCGAAAGATCATGGCGTATATGCGCGGACCTCAGTTCCAGATCGCCGCATATCGCGGCGAGGCGCTGTCGATCCGCGACTGGGACTTGCAAGTTCGCCAGGGAATTTTCCTGGATGACGGGCGAAACGTGGTGTCCATCTCGCCGCAAGCCGGTTTCCTGCACCAGGTGACGGACCTCGACACGCTCGGCTTCGATCGACCGGAGACGCAATGCAAGCTGAAATGATTTGCCGATCGTTGCGCTGGCACTGATCGGGGGAGCGTGCTTCGCGCCCGCGCCGGCGGCACGGGCCTACATCGCATACACCTCGAACGAGCGTGACAACACCATGTCGGTGATCGACATCGACGCCGGCAAGGTGATCAAGACGGTGCCGACCGGCCAGCGTCCGCGCGGCATCCTGGTGACGCCCGACGGCAAATACGTACTGGTCTGTGATGGCGATGACGACGAGATCCAGATTTTCGACACCACCACGTTCCAGGTGGCTCGCACCCTGCCCACACCGGACCCCGAGCTGTTCGCACTGCGCCCCTCGGGCAATCCGCTGTACGTGTCGAACGAGAACGATGCACTCGTGACCGTGTGGGACATCAATACCGGAAACAAGCTCGCCACCATCCCGACCGGGGTGGAGCCCGAGGGGATGGATGTCGAGCCCCGACGGCAAGACGGTGGTGAACACGTCGGAAACCACCAACATGGCCCACTTCATCGATTTCGACACCGAGAAGATGGTCGGTTCGGTGCTGGTGGACCCTCGTCCGCGCAATGCGCGGTTCACGCACGATGGGTCGGAGGTGTGGGTGTCAGCGGAGCTCGGTGGCACCGTCAGCGTGATCGATCCCAAGACGCGGACGGTGACGCACAAAATTGCCTTCCCGGTGCAAGGATTGCGCGGGGACGAGGTGCAGCCCGAGGACATCCGCTTCACCAAGGACGACAAGCTGGCGTTCGTTGCGCTGGGACCGGCCAATCGCGTGGCCGTCGTCGATGCTACAACTTACAGGTGAAAAAGTATCTGCTGGTGGGTGAGAGGGTGTGGCACCTGGGCTTCACGCCGGATTACAAGCAACTACTGACAGCAAATGGGCTGTCGAACGACGTATCGGTGATCGACGTGCCATCACTGACGGTAACGCGGTCTATCCCCGTGGGCCAGTTGCCCTGGGGCGTGGTGGTGAACCCGACCAAAGCAAGCCGTAATCGGGGCAGGACCGCGACGGGGCACAGCCGCGCGTCCGCACAAATAAAATAGCGCCACCCAGCCAGAACAGCCGCGGCGGCGCCTCAGAGGTCCAGGCGGACGATCGCGTGATGAGCGATCGTGCCTGTAAGTGGCTTTTAGAGTTCAGCCGGCAGGTAGCCGTTGATCTCCATGCCAATGCAGATTTCGCGAAGCTTCGGACGTGTCCATGCCATCAGGTTCTCTCCCTCTGGTTGGCGGAGGCTTCCATTCTACCCTGAACAGTTGCCCAGGTCCATAGGTTTGGAGAAACGAGCTTTGCGCAGGGGCCAACGCCCTCACATCCTCGTTAGGACGCTTCGCGGGGCTGGGTCGCGGGAAAGGCCCTGCGCGGCAAGGTTGTTCAATAAGTCTGCCATCGCGGGCCGTACTCCTCCCCCAATTCCAGCAGGAGGTCCCAGGAGTAGATGCCGGTGTCATGCAGGTCATCGAAGGTCAGCCGCACGGCATAATTGCCGACAGGCTCTATGCCGATAATGCCGACGTGCCGACGCCCGGCGATCAACGTTCTTTGTCCCGGGCCATGACCCTGCACCTCGGCGCTCGGGCTCTCTACGCGGAGATATTCCGCCGGCAAGTCGAAGCGTGATCCACCAGGGAACACAACATGGAGCACCCTGGCGGCTCTGATCGTAGCGAATCTCGGTTGGAGCGGGAGTCACTGTCGAGCTGACGTGCCTCTTCCGGCAGCATGATCGGGATGCCGTCTCGGATCGGATAGGCGAGGTTGGCGGAGCGGCTGATCAGCTCGTTCTTGTCCCGATCGTATTCCAGCGGTCCCTTGGTCACCGGACAGACCAGGATCTCGAGCAGACGCGGGTCAATCGGCACGGCTGCGTCCATATCAGCTCACCTGCTGTGGTATCAACGCGTCGCCTGCGGCGCCGATCTCAAGCAATGCCAGCAGCGTGCTGGCGCGCTCTGCGTCCGATGCCGCCTCGAGCAGCGCCTGCTTCTCCGCCGGCTCGAATGGGCAAATCATGGCGAGGGTGACAACAAGCATCGCGTCCTCAATGCGGGCGACAGCGTCCCAGTTTGCCTCGAAACCGCGATGGGCAAAATAGCCCGCTGAGGGCGGCGTTGAATGTCTCCCGTGGGACGGGGAGCGATGATGACGGCTGGGGATCGAGATCCGCCTGATAGCGGTCGTAGTCCGCGCAGACGCGCCGGTATCCGTTCCGCATCTCGCATTCGCCAACGACGCTGAACCGGACAACGCCGGTGAGTGTCAGGAGGAAGCGCCCATCGTCGGTTTCCGCGAAGGACGAGAGACGTCCGAGGCAGCCGACCCGGTAGAGGCCCGGGCCGCACGGCGTTCCCGGCAGCCGAGGGGTCCGGCTGGATCATCCCGAACATCCGTCGAGCGGCCAGAGGCGTCTTCGGTCAGCGCAAGGTAGCGTGGTTCGAAAATGTTCAGCGGCAGTTTGCCGCAGGGTAACAGACAGCGCGCCGGTAAGCGGAAACACGGGGATCTCGGACGGCAGATCCCCAGCTTCGGGTGTGGAACCCGTCATCAAGAAAACAGCAGGGCCGAAAGCTTGCGGCGCGCCGACATGGTGGCAGGGTCCTCGAAGCCCCATGCCTCGAACAGCTTGAGAAGCTGCAGCCGCGCAGCATCCTCGTTCCAGGCGCGATTGCGCCGCATGATCTCCAGCAACTGCTCTGCCGCCTGCTCTCGCTCGTCCGAGGCATTGAGCGCCGCGGCAAGGTCGTAGCGCGCCTGAAAATCGGCCGGGTCGGCGGCGACCCGCGCCTGCAGGCCGGTGAGCTGGGACTTGGCCTTGCGCCCCTCCTGCGCGAGCGCCAGGGCGCTGCGCGCGCCGGCGACCTCGGCATGATCGGCGATCGCCGCGGGAACCTTGCGCCAGCGCCTGGCTGGCCTGGTCTTCCTGCCCGAGCGCCATCAGCGCCCGGATCAGGCCGCCCCAGGCGTCGGGGTTTTCGGGTTCCTGCTGGAGCAGGGCGCTGAACAACTCGCCGGCTTCCTCGGCCTGGCCTTCGGCGAGGGCAGCCTTTGCTTCGGACAGGATGTCGGCCGCGGGCATGGACCCGCCGGCGAGCTTCAGCAGGGATTCGACGAAGCGCTTGACCTCGGATTCCGGCACCGCGCCCTGAAACAGGTCCGCGATCTGGCCCTGCCAGAAGGCGGCGACGGTGGGGACCGACTGCATCGGCAGCCCGAGCTGGGCGAGCTGCTGGACGAGCGAACGGTTCTGGTCGATGTCGATCTTCACCAGCTTGACCCGACCGCCAGCAGCGCGGACGACCTTTTCCAGCGTGGGGGTCAGTTGCTTGCAAGGGCCGCACCAGGTTGCCCAGAAATCGACCAGGACGGGGATTTCGCGGGATGCTTCGACAACGTCCTGCATGAAGGTTTTCTGGTCGCCCTCCACGATCATGCTGGCTAGGGCTTGTTCGTTCTGGCCGATCAACGCTTCCATGACTATGAGATTTCCCGGAATTTTCCGCAGGATAGATGTTGTGCGGGGCCGCGCTGACAAGCGGGTGGGTTCATATCAGGGGCAATGTCGGACGGTTGCCAAGATCGGAGTGGTGGCTTAGGGAGGGAAGGCTTGCGGGCGTAGCTCAGGGGTAGAGCACAACCTTGCCAAGGTTGGGGTCGAGGGTTCGAATCCCTTCGCCCGCTCCAAAATTTTTTGGGCTGGGACAATAGGTTATACCTAGCTTTTCCTGATAGACGCGCTTCCGACAGTGCTGACCCCAGGCAATGGAAGCTAATCGGAAGCACTTCGAAGGAAGTCGTGGCCTGCCTCCGGCGCCGATCGGCGGGGAATGGTCACCAAGGGGAATGGTCACCCCAATCAGCCGCCTTCTCGTAACGTCCGGCCAGCCACTTCAACTCGTCTTCTTCGTCAGGTGGACGGCTGCTTCCTAGGTGTCGGAGAAGCCCATCACCCGCTTGCTCTGCACGACCGGATGGCATCGAGCGCCACATGACGAAGGCGTCGCCGTCCCGGCGCCCGGCGAGGACGTATGCGGGCTGTTGTGACAATCCTGAGGTTCCTATTGCCAAGTCGAGGGAGCGAATGCCCGCGACGGCAATCACCCCACCTCTCCTCTCAAACGCTCCAGAACCCGGCTGCCGGTCTGGCAGGGCTGGAAATTACTTACAAGCGTCAGGCAGCCTTACCGGACGGAACGGCCGCCAGCGCGAGCCGGGCCAGCGCTGGCAGCGACCGGGCGCCGGTCTTGCGCATGATGGAGGCCCGGTGGTTCTCGACCGTGCGCTGGCTGATGCCAAGGTCGGCGGCAATGTTCTTGCTCGGGTGTCCCGCCAGCACCATGCCCATCACGTCACGCTGGCGGGGCGTGAGGCCCGCGATTCTGGCCCCGGCCTCGGTGTGCCGCGCCGCCTGGACACCTGCGTCGCGTGAGTGATCGAGCGCGTGAGCGACGCTGGCGAGCAATTCCGGCGCACGAACCGGTTTCTCGATGAAGTCGAGCGCACCGGCCTTCATGGCACGCACCGCCATGGCCACGTCGCCGTGTCCGGTGATGACGATAGCTGGGAGGGTGTGCCCGGTCGCCGTCAACTGCTCCAGCAACTCCAGTCCGCTAATGCCGGGCATCGCGGCATCCACCAACAGGCAGGCGTTCCGGCCGGGACGGCCCGTTCCGAACGCGGCGAGAAACGCATCACTCCCAGAGTAGTCCTCGACCACGCGGCCGTCGTCCTCGAGCACGTTACGAAGCGCCGCGCGGACGCTCCTGTCGTCGTCCACCACGAAGATGACGGGTGCGCCGGCCTGCGCATCTGGACCGGCAGGGGATGGCATTGTCGCCGGCTCTTCCGGCAGATTGTGCAGCAGAAGGTCCTCGATCATTCTGATCAGTACCGACGGTTTTACCGGTTTGGTAAGCTGGATGAGGCCATGACGCCTCACATCCTGCAGGGTTCTTGTCGAGATGTCGCCAGTCAAGATGACGACCGGGACGTCGGGTAAGCTCTCGCGCAGTCTGGCCGCTACCTCCAGGCCCGTCATGCCCCCCGGCAGGCTGTAGTCGGCCATCACCAGATCGGGCCGGAACGATCCGTCCGCGACCTTGTCCATCGCCGCCTGACCGGTGTGCGCCAGGTCCACCTGGTGACCTTCGTCATGCAGTAGTTGGCGCAATAAATCGCGCAGGTCCGGATCATCCTCGACCACCAGGATATGACCCGTCCGACGGTCGTCGGACGGCGCGACCATCTCGGCGACCTCGGTGGGAGGCTGCGAAAGCTGGCGTCGAGCAGGCAATGGCGCATCGGGGACGCGCGCAACCTCGATGGTGAACACCGATCCCTTGCCCGGCCTGGACCGCACCGTGACCCGGTGACCCAACAGGTCGCCAAGGCGTTGGACGATCGACAGGCCGAGGCCCAAGCCGCGTTCCCGCTCTCGCGCCTCGTTGCCGATCTGGTGGTATTCGTCGAACACCGCCTGCAGTTCACCGTCCGGGATACCGATACCCGTGTCCCAGACCTCGATCCGAAGCGTGCCGCCGTGCCTGCGACAACCCAGGAGCACCCGGCCTCGATCCGTGTATTTCAGCGCGTTTGTCGCTAAGTTTCGGAGCATCTGCTCCAGCAGCGTCGGGTCGGTGCGGATCATGGCGCTGCATGCCACTGCGCGCAGGACCAGGCCCTTCGCCTGGGCATGGTAGGCGAACTCATCGCACAATCGATTCAGCAGGCTATCGATCCGGCAATCCCTGAGTTCCGCCTTCACGACGCCTGCTTCGATCTGGTTGAGGTCGAGCAGCGTGTCGAGCATCCCCGACATGGAGCCCAGCGTCTCGTCCTGGCGCTTGAGCAGTTCGACGGCCTTGTCCCCGGCGACAGCCTTGGCCAGCAATGCCTGAAGCAAGGCCAGCGTCTGCAGCGGCTGGCGCAAATCGTGGCTGGCCGCCGCGAGAAATCGGGACTTGGCGAGGTTGGCGGCCTCGGCTCCGGCCTTGGCCTCCTCCAGGGCGGCGGCGGCCTTCCTTCGCTGCGTGATGTCGTTGAAGGTGATGACCACGCCCTCCACCCCCTGCGTATCGGTGCGATAGGGGAGGATGCGGCGGCGAAACCAGGTGCCCTCCGCGGTCTCAATCTCGCGCTCGACCGGCTTCAGGCTGGCCAGCACCGCCTGGGCATCGGCCGGCAGATCGGTGTCCGTCGCAAGCGAGTGCAGGTCTGCCAGCGGCCGGCCGACATCGCCCGGGATCACCTTGAACAGCGCCTTGGTGGCCGGCGTGAAGAAGCGGATGTTGAGATCGCGATCGAGGAACAGCGTGGCGACATCCGTGCTGTAAAGTATGTTCTGCAGGTCGTTCGCCGTGGTGCGCTGCCGCTCGAGCGTTTCCTGCAGTTGGCTGTTGAGCGCGGTCAGCTCCTCGTTGAGTGACTGCAGTTCCTCCTTGGATGTCAGCAGCTCCTCATTGGTGGACTGGTATTCCTCATTTACGGACAGGGCTTCCTCGTTGATCGCGCGCTGCTCCTCGCCGGAAGCTTCCAGGCTGCGTGCGCCCTCCTCCAGCTCGGCGCGGGCCGTCTCCAGCTCCCTTTCCAGCTCGGCAATACGCGATGCGTCGCGGGCCGAGGGTACGCCAGGCGCTGGCTGGGATGATGCGGAGGTGTCGACGAAACAGATGAGGAGCAGCGCCTCGCCGTCGCTGGACAGTGGCTGCACGTCGATGGCGAACGGCATCGAACGTCCACCCACCATCACGCGCCCGCCGGGAAGGGTGACCCGCGAATCCTCCTGCGTGGCGCGGGCCAGTGCGGAGCGGAGGCGGGTCCGGAGCGCGACGCGCGCCATCGCCAGCACGTCCGGGGTGGCATGCCCTGGCGCCACGCGCAGGTAGCGATCGATGGGCCCCAGCGAATACAAGCACTCGTGCCGAGCATTGCACAGCACCGCCGCGGGAGCATGCTGGTCCAATACCGCCTGCCGGCACAGCTCGGCCAGCACGGCCTGGCGCGACAGCATCCGGGCGGGATGGGCGGGGCGGCCGAGGCGAGCGGTTCGTGGGCTGTCCGCGGCGGTCACCGCGAAGCTGAGGTCGCCCGGCCGCCTGCGGCCGACGTGGCGATACAGGCGCGCCACCTTGTCGATCAGCTTAAACCGGTCATCGGCCTCGCCGACCGTCTCGGCACTCCCGAGCAGCAGCACGCCGCCTGTCTTGAGCGCGAAGTGGAACAGGCTGACGGCCTTGGCCTGCGCCTCCGGTCCCAGATAGATCATCAGGTTGCGGCAGGAGATGAGGTCGATGCGGGAGAAGGGCGGGTCCGTCAGCAGATCCTGGACGGTGAAAACGACCGAGGCCCGCAGCTCGGGCAGAACTCGGTAGCCTTGACCATCCTCCTTTGTGAAGAACCGGGCCAGGCGTGCGGCCGAAATATCGGACGTGATACCGGGCGGATACAGGCCCTCCCGCGCCGTGGCGATCGCGTCCGCGTCGATATCGGATGCGAACACCTGCAGTTTGGGGTCCGCGCTCTTGCGCTCCTGTCCGGCGGCCGCGGCCGCCTCGTGGAACAGGATGATCAGGGAATAGACCTCCTCGCCCGTGCTGCACCCCGCGATCCAGATGCGCAGCGGCTGGTCCGCTGGGCGACCCTTCAGCAGGCCGGGGATCACCTGCTTGGCCAGGACTTCATAGGCGGCGGGATCGCGGAAGAAGCTCGTCACATGGATCAGCAGGTCCTTGGCCAGCAGATCGAGCTCGGTCGAGTCAGTGCGCAACCGCGCGAGATAGGATCCCATCTTGTCGGCCAACTGGCCCGTGCTGGCGCGTCGGTTCCGCAAGTCGTCGCTGCCATCCGGTCCGGGATCGCCGCGCGCGAGCGCCATCCGACGCTCGATCCGGCGTTCCAGCGTGCCGCGCTTGTACGGGGCGAAGTCGTGTCCGGTGCGGGCGCGCAGCAATGCGACAATCGCCAGGACCGGATCGGAAGCGGCCGAGGCACCGTCAGAAGGCGGGACCACCGTGAGCGGCGATCCCCGTCCGCGGCAGGACAGCGCATCGGCGATTGCCGCAACCCGCACCACCTGATCGACTAGCCCGGTGGCGATAGCGCTGGATGGCATTCCGCCATAGCCGGACTCCTCGGGATCTTGAGCGAGGATCAAGCCGCCTGCTTCCCGGACGGCCCGCAGACCAATGGTGCCGTCGGCGCCATTTCCCGACAGCACCACGCAAATCGCGCGATCCGCGTACTCGGCGGCGAGGGATTCCAGCAAAAAGTCAAACGGCAGACGTGCCCCGCGGGGCGCCTTGGGCGTCGACAGGCGCAGGGCGCCACCGCGGATGGACAGATAGGCGCCCGGCGGGATGACATACAAATGCTCCGGCAGGATTGTCATGCCGTCCTCGGCTTGCAGCACCGCCATGGCCGTGTGCTCGGCCAGCAGCTCCACAAGCAAGCTCGGGTGAGTGGGATCAAGGTGCTGGACCAGCACAAAAGCCATTGCCGTCGGCGAAGGCAGCGCATCAAGCAGGTTGGTGCACGCCTCCAGACCGCCGGACGACGCGCCGAGAGCGACGACCCGCATCTGGGCGTCGGCGGACGATCCGCGCGGCATCGGCGGCCGCGTACGGTGGCGCCGCCGGGCGGCTTTAACACTGAGTTCTGCCTGAGGTGGCACCTGCTGCGGCATCCTGGCGACTGCTTCGCGCCACTTCCGACGTTGCCACATGAACGCTGATAGCACAACGGCTAGCCGCCCGGGCTGCCTTTTGCATCACGGACCGCGTCCGGTCGTTAGCCGGCTCATCCGGAAGCTGAATGGGTAGTTTCCGATCCTTCGCCCGCCAGGCGAACCGATCATAGGGTCGGAATGCGGCAACAGCGGGTCCAGGCCTTGATCACTGACCACCGAGCGACTGTCGCCCAGGAGGATCGAGCGTGCACCCAATCCAACGCACATCGTGGGTCGAGCCCGCCGGCTCACGCCCTGGCGGCCCGGGTCGTCAGCCGCACTGGCCGGAGGCGGCGTTTCGCACCCGAGAGCTCCGTGATCAGCTCGAAGCGTGGGTGAACGAGGACGGCGCCGACGCCGACGTGGCGTCATGAAGCCGCTGAGCATCCTGCTTGTCGAGGACGATGCCATGATCGGCGCCTTGCTTGCCGAGATGCTTGCCGGCCTCGGATACGAAATCGGCGCGATCCAAGCGACGGAGGAAGGAGCCGTTGCGGCGGCTGCACGGCACAAGCCGGACCTGATGATCGTCGACATGAGAACTCGCCGAGGGCACCGGCATTGCGGCAGTCGAACGCATCACCCAGACCGGGCCGATTCCGCATGTGTTCATGAGCGGCCTTGGCCGGCTGGCGGGCACACCCGGCGCCGTGCTGCTGACCAAGCCGTTTCGCGAGGCGGACCTCATCCGCGCAATCGCACGCGCGCTCGACCAAGCCAGTGTCGGCATGGCTGAGTAGCGACCGCGCCACCGCAATCTGACCCGACAACGACGATGGCGCGCGGCGTCGCAGGACCAGGAGTTGCGGCGGCGTCAGGCTGGACACCCCGAAGCGGTGAGTAGTTTCCGAGCCTGCCGTCCAGTGGCATTCCAGTTTCCAATGCTGCCACATCACCAGATCACCCGCACGGAGGATCGCATGAGCAAAGCTCCCAACAGCCTGCCGGCCATCCACGCCGCGCCTAGAAGTGTGCGCCGGAGGTGTTCGCTGCCACCGGGTGGACGCATTCACCGACCAACACGACGGGTTTACGGCTGGTGACGATCCGCGGCGCGTTCGACGGCGCCAGTGCCAACGACACGGGCGCGGACCGGCACCGCATCGTAGCCGGGCCGGACGGGCTGATGAACCCCGACCACGCGCTGCCCGCCCCGGCGGGCGCGGCGTGATGCCGGGCGCCATCCTCGCGCTCAACGCCGGGTCGAGCAGCATCAAGTTCGGGCTGTTCGAGGTCCGCGAAGGGCTGGGGCTCCGTCTCATGTCGAAGGGCGGGATCGAAGGCGTGGGCGGCGACCCGCATTTCACCGCCACGGACGCGGCTGGCTTGATGCTGGACGACAAGCACTGGCGGGGGAAGGACGCGGCATACGACGCCATGCTGAGTGCCTTGCTGGCGTGGGCGGAGGGCCACGTGCAACCCGACACTCTCGCCGGGGTGGGGCACCGCGTCGTGCATGGCGGAAGCCGTTTCACCGAACCGGTCCGGCTGACGGCCGATGTTCTCCAGCAACTGGACGCCCTGACGCCTTTGGCGCCGCTGCACCAGCCGCACAGTCTGGCGCCGATCCGCGCGCTGATGGCGCTGCGGCCCGGCCTGCCCCAGGTCGCGTGTTTCGACACCGCCTTCCACGGCACCATGCCCGCCGTCGCCACCCGCTTCGCGTTGCCGCGCGAGTACGAGGCCGAAGGCGTTCGGCGCTACGGGTTCCATGGACTGTCGTACGAATACATCGCGCGCGCCTTGCGGCGGGAGGCGCCGGGCCTTGCCGCCGGGCGGGTCGTCGTCGCACACCTGGGCAACGGCGCCAGCCTGTGCGCCATGCGGGACGGCCGCAGCCAGGACACTACGATGGGCTTCACCGCGCTGGACGGTCTGGTGATGGGCACGCGCTGCGGCACCCTGGACGCCGGGGTGGTGCTGTACATGCTGCAGCAGAAGGGGCTTCGGGCGAGCGAGGTGGAGCGCGTCCTGTACGAACGCTCCGGCCTGCTCGGCGTGTCCGGCCTGTCGAGCGACATGCGAACGCTGCTCGCCAGCTCCGAGCCTCGCGCACGCGCGGCGGTCGAGCTGTTCGCGTTCCGCGTCGGGCAGGAGACAGCCGCGATGGCGGCCTCGCTGGGCGGCCTGGACGGCTTCGTTTTCACGGGCGGGATCGGCGAACACGCGGTCGAGGCCCGCGCGATGGTCTGCGAGCGGCTGCATTGGCTGGGAGTGGCTCTCGACGCCGTCGCCAACACGGGCGGGGCGGGGCGGATCAGCACTGCGGGAAGCCGGGTCGAGGTCCACGTGATCCCAACGGACGAGGAGGCCACGATCGCCCGGCATACGCTCGACATGCTGTGATAAGCCGTTCATTGGGATAAAATAATGAGTGGCGGCGCGGGTGGCTGACTGCCCGAACGGGCTGCCGGGCGATCGTGGCGCTATTTCTGGTCTGGCGGAACTGACCGCCGTCCCGGACCCACGTGGGGCCTTGTTCGCCACGACGTAGGCAATCCGGGCATCTCGCGAAAGCCTGCCTCGCGTAAGTAGTTTCCGAACCTGTGATCCCTGGCCCGGCCAGCCACATCGTGTGCTGTGCCGATGCGCCGGTGCGGGCGAGGCAAACGAACCAGCTTGGTTCCGGCCGACGCGGACGCCCGCCGCGACCGCCATCAGAGCGAGCCAGTACACCGGCGTCCACACCGGCTCACCGCCGCCTGGACCGTCGATCATGAATGCAAGCCAAAGGACCGCACCATGCTGAACGTCGTATCGTCGCTCAAGGGATTCCGGCTTCAGGCAAAAGATGGCAGCCTTGGGACCGTAAGCGATTTTCTGTTCGATGACAGCACCTGGAAGGTGCGCTGGATGGTCGTCGACACTGGGCGGTGGCTGACCGGGCGCAAGGTCCTGATCCACCCTTCGGCAGTTGTGTCCGCAGAGTACGGCGCAAGAGAACTCACCGTCGCGCTGTCGAAGGCGCAGGTGAAGGACAGCCCCGACATCCTGCAGGACAGCCCGGTCTCACGACAGATGCAGAATGGCCTCTACAGCTATTATGGCTGGGATCCGCTCTGGGGCGGAGGCATGTTCGGCACCGGAATGTATGGCGGTGCCATGTTAGGCGGCGGCGGAATCGGCGGGATCGCGCCCTTGTCGGCACCCGTCTACTTCGGCGCGAGCGCGGTGCGGGAAGCCGAGCGTGGCGAGGCCAACCTCGATGATGGCGACCCTCACCTGCGCAGCATTGCCGAGGTCACCGGTTACCACGTGCACGCGAGCGATGGGAACATCGGACATGTCGAAGACTTCCTCGTCGACAGTGAAAGTTGGGGCGTGCGCTATCTGGTCGTCGATACCTCAAACTGGTGGGTCGGGCAGCACGTGCTGATTTCGCCGTATGCGGTGAAGGAAGTGGACTGGTCCGACCACCACATCCAACTCGACATCGCCCGAGACAAGGTCAGGTCCAGCCCGTCCTGGAACCCGGCTGACGCAATCAACGGGGAGTTCGAGAGGCGGCTGCACAGCCATTACGACTGGCCTGGCTACGGGTGGTAAGGAGCGGCACCCTTGATTGACGCTGCCGCGCTGGAAGCCGCTCGCCGACAGGAGACACTCAATGCAAGCGACGCACTCCAACGTATTTGCTCTAAAGAAGTCAGGTCTTGAGGCGTTCTTGTACGCCGATGTCGGCGCCGAGGCGAATGGATCGACGCTCACGATCCTTTCCATCTTGGCACGGCTTGGCAAAGACCCCTGGGCGGAGGCGGCAAGATGGGCCGCGCTCCCGAAGGCTGCCGTGATCGACAGCTTGGCCCGAAGCATCGCCGAGATGCCACTCGCGCCGTCTGCTCTCGCCGGCGCCCGCGATAGTGCCGCCCGGCTGGTTCAACTCCTGCCGTCAAATACGAAAAGCCTTCGCCAAGGCAACTCCGCCATCTCGGCAACGACAACGCCGAAATGGGTGCCGCTCACGATTCTCTATTTCGCTTTCGCCGTCGGGATGGCGCTGAACGTATTTCTGATCCCAAAGCCGGCATCCAATGTCCCGGCATCGATCGACCAATCAACGGCGACGCCCGAAGCAACCCACCCGGCGACGAGATCGCTCCCCAAGGAGCTGCTGTCGCCGGCTCGTCAGTAGTACTAGGACGCTAGTGAACTGGTTTTCACCCGAACTATCAACGATGGTGAGATGCCCATGCGGCCCCTGATCGCCGGAAATTGGAAGATGCATGGATTAGCAGCGCAGCTCCGTGAGATCGAGACCATCGCGGCAACCGTTCACGCCGAATCGCCAGCAGCCGACGTGCTGATCTGCCTTCCGGCGACCTTGCTGTCCAGGGCGGTGCAGACGGCTGCTGGCCGCATCGCCATCGGCGGTGAGGATTGTCACACCGAAGTCTCCGGTGCGTTCACGGGGGACGTCAGCGCCGACATGCTGAAGGACGCCGGCGCGACGACGGTGATCGTCGGACATTCGGAGCGGCGCAAATACCATTGTGAGACCGATGCAATGGTGGCCGCGAAGGCAAAGACAGCGTCTCAAGCCGGACTTTCCACAATCGTTTGCATTGGTGAGACGGAGGCCCAGCACCGCGCCGGCAATACGCTCGCCGTCTGCGGGGAGCAGATCGGGGGGAGCCTGCCCGCAGACATCGCGCGGTCCGGCACGGCCGCGATTGCCTACGAGCCGCTCTGGGCGATCGGTAGCGGACATGTGCCAACGCCCGATCAGATTGCCAAGGTGCATCGGCACATCAGAAAGTGCCTGACCGAGCTCGCAGGTGCGGCAGGGGCCGAGATGCGCATCCTCTATGGCGGATCGGTCACCTCGGACAACGCGCACGAGATCCTTGGGCTGGCGAACGTCGACGGCGTGTTGATCGGCGGGGCGAGCCTGCTGGCGGCGGACTTCGACGCAGTGCTTCGGAGCGTGCCGGACCATTCGTACAGCAAGCCGGCGCTCGTGTCTGGGTAGTTTCCGACCCTCCCTCTCTCACCGCGCATTGCCTATCGTCCGGGCCGCACCCGGGCCGACCCGTCGGCCGGGGCCGCTCCAACGTCTGGAGCCGGGGCGCAGGCCCCAGAGAACCAAGAGGAACAGCCGCCATGGCGAAGCTCGCTGCCGACCACGCCAAAGCACCCGACGGCAAGCCGACTTCACCCTCGGACGCAAAGGACGACCTCAAATCACTACCTCTGCCCGAGGTCGAGAAGCGGCTGGGCACGACGCCGGACGGGCTGAGCGAGGCCGAAGCGAAGAAGCGCTTGGCGCAATACGGGCCGAACGAGCTCGAGGAGAAGAAGACCAACGCCCTGCTGAAATTTCTCAAGTACTTCTGGGGCCCGATCCCGTGGATGATCGAAGTGGCCGTCGTGCTGTCGGCTGTCGTACGGCATTGGCCGGACTTTTTTATCATCCTGGTCTTGCTTCTTGCCAATGCGACGATCGGTTTCTGGGAAGAGCGCCAGGCAGGCAATGCCATCGATGCGCTGAAGGCGAGGCTGGCGATCAAGGCCCGGGTGCAGCGTGATGGCAAGTGGAGCACACCACCCGCCAGGGAATTAGTGCCGGGCGACGTCATCCGCCTGCGTCTGGGCGATATCGTGCCGGCGGACGCGCGCCTGCAGGACGGCGACGAAATTTCGGTCGATCAGTCCGCGTTGACGGGAGAGTCTTTGCCGGCCGCGAAAAAATCCGGCGACGCGGTGTTTTCCGGCTCGATCGTTCGTCGAGGTGAGATCGGTGCGCTGGTCTATGCGACCGGCGGCAAGACTTACTTTGGCAAGACGGCGGACCTGGTGCAGTCGGCGGTGACCGTGAGCCATTTTCAGAAAGCCGTCC
>CAVSUZ010000008.1:0-58438 GCA_963731335.1 uncultured Pseudomonadota bacterium
TCCGCCGCGGTGCCGGCGAGCGCTTCCTCGCCCTCAACGGAAGGATAAACCCTCCCCCGAAGACTGCGCCATCGCCGATGACGCCGGGGTGCAGTCGATGGCCGGCGTGGTCGGCGGTGAGGCCTACGGCTGCGACGAAATCACACGCACGGTCTCCGTCGAATGCGCGCTGTTCGATCCGGTCCGCGTCGCCCTGACCGGCCGGCGCCATCAGGTCGCCTCCGACGCCCGGTCCCGCTTCGAACGGGGCATCAACCGCGCCATCATGCCCGACGCCGTCGAAGCCGCCACCGCCTGATCCTGGACCTCTGCCGCGGCGAACCCGGCACCGTCGTCTCGGCGGGCCGCATGCCCGACTGGCATCGCTCCGCCAGCCTGCGCTCGAGCGCCTGGCCACGTTCGGCGGCGCTGGATCCCGCCCCGACGAAGCCGTCTCCTCCCTGGAACGGCTCGGCTCCACCGTGCGGACCCGCGACACCAGCCGCGTCACCGTATCGGTCCCCTCCTGGCGAACGACATCGCCGCCGGGTCTCGCTGACCAGGCGCCGACCTCCACCCCACCCACGCCACCAGGCCGTCCAGGGCGCCGAGACCGTCGAAGCCGAGGCCGACCTGATCGAGGAAATCCTCCGCCTCCGCGGCCTCAACTCCATCCCGCCCGTCTCCCTTCCCATGCCCGGAGTGGTCCCCGGCCCGACCCTCACCCCCCGCCAGGCCCGCACCGCCCTGGTCCGCCGCACCCTCGCGGCCCAAGGCCTGGTCGAGTGCGTCACCTTCAGCTTCATGGCGACCGCCGAAGCGGTCTGTTCGGCGAGACCCCCGAAACCCTCCGCGTTGCCGACCCAATCGCCGCGGACCTGGACCAGATCGCCCCACGCCCCTGGCTGGCCTCGCCCTCGCAGCATCCCGCAACGCCGCCCGCGGCTGGCCCGACATCGCCCTGTTCGAGATCGGCCCGGCCTTCTCCGCCGACGGCCAGACGCCTCGTCGCGGCCGGCCTCCGCGCCGGCACCACCGAGCGCAACTGGGCCGAACCGTCCCGCCCCCTCGACGCCATGGACGCCAAGGCGGACCTCTACGCCGCGCTGGAACTCTTGCGGTGCCGATGGAGGCGCTCAGCGTCACTCCGGATGCCCCGGCTTCTATCACCCCGGCCGCTCGGGCGTGGTCGCCAGGGACCGAAGCTCGTCCTCGGCCGTTTCGGCACCCTGCACCCCGCGGTGCTCGAAAAGCTCGACCTGCCCGGCGCGGTCGGCTTCGAGCTGTTCCTCGACGCGATCGCCGAACCCAAGCGACGGCGCCGGGCAGCCCCGACCTGCCGGCATTCCAGCCGGTGCGCCGGGATTTCGCCTTCCTGGTGGAGTCGCGGTGCCGGCGGATGCCGTGCTCCGCGCCGCCGGGGCGCCGAACGGACCTTGATCGTCCAAGTCCGGCTGTTCGATGTGTATGAGGGCGACCGCCTGCCCGCCGGCAAAAAATCCCTCGCCGTCGAGGTCACATTTCAGCCCCGCGATCACACCCTGACCGAAGCGGAACTGGAAGCCGCAGTCGGCAAGGTGGTCGCGGCCGTCGCCAAGGCGACCGGGGCGGCTGCCTGCGTAGGTCAGAACGCCGTGCAGGGGCGCCGACCACCACCACGTCCCCGGCTGCCCAGGCCGTGATCGCCCCGGTCGTGCGGCATGAAATTCACCAGCCTGATCGTGGTCGCGTCGGCCGGCACGGCCACCGTGTTCGACGCGGCCGGATCGGTCATATCGACGGCGGTGCATGCCCAAAGGTGGCGCCGCATTGCGCCCCATATCGATGATGCCCGACGACGCGGTCCCCCCCGTGCCGACATTCACGCTGAAGGCGTGGGTCGAGGCCCCGGCCACCACGCGGGAGCCGGTACCGAAACCGCGCGCGGATGGTCGGCGCGGTGGTGTTTTCGATGATCGTATTGAACAGGTTCATGTAGTTGTCGGTATCGGCGGCCGGCGTATCGACCGCCTTCGACGCACCCGCCAGGACATTGTTGCTGCCCGTCCGCAGCGTGGCCGAAGCAACGCCGTTGCCTTCGATCAGGTTGTTGGAACCCGTGGTGAGCTTCGATCCGGCATCAAAGCCGCTGATGACGTTCCCATTCCCGCTGGTCAGGGAAGCGCCGGCCAGCGTCCCGGAGATGATGTTCCAGGTGCCCGTCGTGATGTTCGGCGCAATACCGTCGCCCAGGAACACGTCGTTGGAGGGGTTGGTCGCGTCATTTCCGTCCGCGGTGTTCTGGCCGATGATGACGTTGTTCTGCGGGTCGGTCAGCAGCGGGCTGGCCAAGCCTCTCGGCGCGATCACCACGTTGTGGGAGCCGGTGAAGCCACGCCTGATCGTTACACGCTCGTTCCCGCAGCCGGGACCCGTGCACGAGTAGGCGAAGGAGAACTGCCAATTCGCGGGCGTGTGCATCTTGATGGTGTTCGGATGCCCGGGGGCGGACTGGGCGCCGATCCGGAACCCGTTGTGCAGGTTCTCCGCGATGCCGTCGCCGAGGATGTAATCAACCCTCGTCGCGTTGATCGCGTCCATCAGGCCGGAGGCTGCCGAACCAGCCGTGTCCCCTGCCCGCACCGTATAGGCTCGCAGTCACGGGTATGCCGGTGGTGCAATTTCGCGATGCTCGGCCGGCGCAGGGGTTGGCCGACGAGATGGCGATTTTGAGCTGATCTCCCGCGGCCGGCGTGGCGGTGACCGTAATCGTGGCGTACGCGCCCGCCATCGCCAGGCTGCCGATGCCGACGTTATCCGCGCCGATGCCGTCCTGCAGCGCGCCGATGCCGATGGCGAGGCCGCCTGATGTGTCCCAGTAGTCCCGCATGGCATCGAGGCCGATCGCCATGCTGTTCACTTGCGTGGTGATCGAGGCGCCGGCGCTGATGCCGGCGAAAAAGCCGCCGGCCGTGGTGTTGGCGATGCCGGCGCCGAGGCCGATTGCCAGGCTTTCAGACAGCCGCGTCTCGGCGCTTTCAAACGCGTACGGCCCGACGGCGGACCAGAACTGCGCATCTCCGGGCAGCGACGCGCCGGCGAACGGACCGATGGAGATGGCGGGCTGCGCATCGGCATCGGACGCGCGATAGGCATTCTGCCCATTCATCAGCATGCCGTTGAACAGATCGACCGGGCGCTGAAAGCACTCGGCCGAGCCCGAGGGGCCGCACGACGCCGGCGCCTGGGCGTGTGCCGTGAACGGCGCGGCGAGAATGATGCCCGCCAGCAGGCTGTGCTTCATCGGGTTGGCTCCATGTTTTCCCCAGGGTGGCCGGCGATGGATCGCTGGGGCTGAAAGCAAGTCTTTACGCAGATGAAGAACAGATGCACACAGACACACGCAGATAGCTAGAAGATGAGCGGCGCCAAGTTACTGTTTAATTCCCGCTACGGCGCCTGGAGATTTGTCTAGTTTGCCAATGTCTCTAGATTTTTTATTCATCTGTGCGCATCTATTATTTGTCTGTGTAACCTTTTCATGCGACCCGGCTCGAACAACGACGCGAGCAGTTTATGAACCCTGGTCCTCACCCGCCAAGACGAGCGGGCCGCTGTCAATGTGAGCCGGCATGAGACGCTTGGCGGGCGACGACAGCATTCGCCTCACGGATGGCGCGGCCTTCGTCGCCGGTCCGCTCCAGGGTCTCGTTGGCAACATTTGCCCAGAGTTCCTGGAGAGCGCGGGTTGTCGCCTTGTGGGTGTGGCGTTCGGCTTCCTCGGGGGTCCAGGGCATGTCAGGTCCAGAGCCGGGGCAGCGGCCCGTCGGCACCGCGAACCGGATCGGCGTTCGGCGTCGGCACCTTGGCGATCTTGCGAACGGCTTCGTCGTGTTCCTCCGGCTTGCCGCGGCGGAGGTCCACCTTGCCCGACTGGCCTTTCGGATAGGCGCCGACGATGAGCAGGTCGGGCGAGGCGCTTTGGCGGCAATGTCCGGTGCCGGCGGGAAGCACCACGACGTCTCCGGCCTGCACCTTCAGGACCTTGCCACCGGGGCCGCCGAACAGGACTTCCGCCGAGCCGCGGGCCACGCCCAGGGCTTCGTGGGCAGCGCTATGGAAGTGGTGGAACGGGTGGACGCCGTTGCGCCAGGCGGGCGGCCAGAGGTTCTGCTCGAACAGGCGCTCGATGGCATCGGGATCGCCGGGACGGCCGCGCGATAGACCAGCATCGGCAAGCGCGTGTTCGGAACCGCGCCGTCGTCCGCGAATGTGAGCTTCAGGTTCGGTCATGACGTGCGACTCCTGCCTGTTCCAGCGCGGCAATCTCGCCTCGTCGTAGCCGATCGCGCGTAAAATCTCCGCGCTGTGCTGACCCAGGCGCGGCGCCGGCCGTAGCAGCCGGCCAGGCGTCTCGGACAGGCGCGGGATGATGCCGTGCATCAGCACGGAGCCGATCTCCTCGTCGGGTGCCTCGACCACCACGCCGCGGGCCTGGACATGCGGGTCATCAAGGAACTGGTCGATCTCGTAGACCGGGCTGGCGGTGACGTCGGCCTGATTGAAGACCTTCATGTTCTGATCAAGCGTGCGGGCGGCGATGAAGGCTTCGACGGGGGCTTCGCATTCATCGGCGTGACGGACGCGGTCGGTGTTGGTGCGGAAGCGGGGGTCGTCGATCATGTCCGGCCGGCCGATGGCGCGGAACAGGCGCTCGGCCATCGGCTGCATGGAGGCCGAGATGGCGATGTAGCGGCCATCGGACGTGCGCCAGACGCCGCGGGGCGTGGTGGTGGCCGAGCGGCTGCCGGTGCGCCTCGGTTTTTCGCCGGTCAGGCGATAGATCGCGGCGTCGGGGCCGAGGATCGAGACGATCGGGTCGAACAGCGGCAGGTCGATGACCTGTCCCTTGCCGGTGCGCTTCCGCGACGCGGAGGGCGACCATGACGGCGTAGGCGCCGTAGAGGCCGGCGATCATGTCAGCCATCGCCAGCGGCGGCAGAACGGGCGCCCGGTCGCCGAAGCCGTTCTTGGCCGCGAAGCCGGACATGCCTTCCACCAGCGAGCCGAAGCCGGGGCGTTCGCGGTAGGGGCCGTCCTGGCCGAAGCCGGAGACCCGGGCGATCACCAGGGCGGGGTTGCGGGCGTGGAGGGTGTCGGGCGCGCAGGCCCATGGCTTCGAGCGTGCCGGGCCGGAAATTCTCGATCAGGACCTGGGATGTTGGCTGCAAGGTCGAGCAAGGCCTGACGGCCTTCGGGGGCGCGGAGGTTGAGGGCGAGGCTTTTCTTGTTACGGCGTACACCTTCCAGTAGAGGCTGGCGCCCTTGACGTGCCAGGCGCGGAGCGGGTCGCCCTTCTGCGGGTCCTCGATCTTGATGACCTCGGCGCCGTGATCGGCGAGCTGGAGGGACAGCATGTTGCCGGCGACCAGGCGGGAGAGGTCGATGACGCGGATGTCCGTGAGGGGGGCCGGGGCGTCGGGGTCGAATGCGATGCGGGGGATCATGGGGGGAGGATAGCGGGTGGGAGGGGGTTGTGCAGCGGGGCGCGGGAGAGGGAGAGAGGGTCTCGGATCAATCTGGACAAAATGCATCGGCAGGCGTGGCCATCGGGGCGATTGGGAGGCAGGTGTCGCTTGGGATTTTTGGAGGCATTCGGGAGCCAGTGCATCCTCAGCTCGATCCTCGCCATGATGCCTCGATGAGCGCCATTCCCGCTGTGCTCGCGTCGTCGCTGTGGATCGCCGTTTGTGCGGCCGCGCCGGAGTTCATCTGGCAGGGCATGACCATCGCGATCGGTCATTCCGATTGGACCACCATCGTGGGCGCCCTGCTCGTTGGCGCCATCCTGGCCTTTTTCGTCGAACCCCTGATGGAAAGTGCCCGGCGTCTTTCGCATGGTCATGCCGCATCGCACACGCACACGCGAGACGCATTTTTTACAGTGCTTCTGAGCATCGCCTTTGCCGTTGTTTCGGTGCTCCTGCACGATGCGATCACCTCGGCGGTGTCCGGCGGTGAGACAGCCCTCAGCGAGGCGCTGGCCTTGACACTGGGCTGGGCGTGGACACCGTTCGCCGTATCACTCGCGTGGCTTACCCGCGGCAGACGATGGCTGGGCGTGGCCACCGCCGCCTGTGCGGTGCTTTCGCCGTTGATCGTGTGCTGGGTGTTTTCCTGGCCGTGGCAGTCCGCGGTCACCGGTTTCGTTCCGACCGTTGTCATTTTGGCGATCGGTCTCCGCCCGTCGGGGCGGAGGGCGACTGGATTTACGCCGCTGGCCTGGATCGTTGGCGTGGTGAGCGTTGGGTGGCTGGTGTTCGGGGCGGCGTTATTGCTGGTGGCGCCACTCTACAGTGCGGCGGATTTCTGGGTGGATGCGCGGTTTTATTTGGGGTGGGTCATCGGGCTTCTGCTGGCCCCTGATCCGCTGCGACGGTAGCGGCGGCTGATATGAAGGGGTGTTCCGAGCGGAGCGAGGACTGTGGTTCACGAAATGCGCGGTTGGGGGCGAGACGGGATCCTGTGATGGTAGATGCGCCATGGATAGGCCCGGCGTAAGTGCTTGCCAACGAGCCTCGATCGGTTATCCACAGAAACGGACCGCTCGGGTGTTACTTCGCGCGGGGCAAGCTTTTGCGCGGGAACGGGATGGAGCGGATCCTGCATTTCCGAACAGCCTCCTTAAACGGAAACCAACCGATCGACGGCCTTGGAGACAGCCGGTGGGATCTCGGCTTACTGATCTCGTCGTACAGCATCCGTGCTTCGGTCGCCGGGCCGCGGCGGAGTGCCAGCGACAGCACGCGGACGACGCGGACCTGGCCGCGCAGGGGGAAGGTCAGCACATCGCCGACGCGCATGCGGGCGTGGGCCTTATCGGTGGGTTGGCGGTTGATGCGGATCAGGCCCTCGGCTGGCGAGGCGGGTGCAGTCGGAGCGGGCCTTCAGGAACCGTGCGCACCAGAGCCACTTATCCAGGCGCTGCCAATCGCGGTCTTCCTGATCCGGCAGTTCAGGACTGGAGAACGGCGAGACCCGCGAAGGGGCCGTGCGGGACGGCTCGGGGGGCGGTGCGGGCGGGCGCATGGTGCGGCGGCGGAGCGGGACCAGCATGGCGGGGGCAGGCGGGCCGAACGCCTCGGCGGCGGGGCTGGACGCGGGCTGAACCCGAAAGCCGAGGCGCCGCAGTGCCACGGGCAGCAGGTCGGCGCGGATCGAGAGGCGGGAGGCGAGGTCGAGCGGCAGGGCGCTCGGGCCGCGCCGGGTGCGCCAGGCGAGGTCGGCGGCGATGCGCTCGGCGACGTCCAGGCGGAGCAGCATGGGGCCGGCCTCGATCCAGCCCATGGCGGCGGCGAAGCCCTCGGGCCAGGGGTCGGGCGGGGCGATGGCAACCAGGCCGGCGGGCGGGAGGGACGGGACGGGGACGCGGTGCTGGAGGGCCCAGAGGCGGGCGCGCATGGCAGCGGCCCGGGGCTTCAGCAGCGCGGGGAGGAACTGGGCGAAGCGGCCGGATCTCGCACCGATCGGTTTCAGCAGGGCGCGGAGGTCGGGGGGTGTGTCCTCGGTCGGGGATGACGCCGATGCCCTCGCCGATGCGGTGCATCGGGCCGCGGAGGCGCCGGTCGGAGGCCGAGCGGTGCAGGGCGGTGAACAGAGGCGCCAGGTCCTGGCGGATCTGTTCGTCCAGGTGACGCTGAAGCCGGGCGCGGAGGCGTTCGCGCTGGGCGCCGTCGAGGAACTCGCTGCCGATGATTTCGACCCGGGGACGGAGGGCGGAGCTGCCGGGGCGGATGCGGGCGATCGGCTGGCCGTCCCAGGTGATGGCGTGGTCGGCGGTGAGGGTGAAGGCGTCGTCCGGCGCGGTTTCCGCGGCAGCGACGCGGCGGGGGATTTCCTCGCGCAGCGCGCGGCGGGCGGCGCGCATGACCAGCTTGCGTTCCTCGCCGGCGGCGGCGGGGTCGGGGAAGAAGGTGAAGCCGGCGACGAGGCCGACCTGGTGGCCTTCGACCACGACCTCGCCGCGGCGGGTGACGGCGGAGAGGAGATCCTGGCCGTCGTCGGCTTCCAGCCGGCGCATCAGGTGGGCGGCGCGGCGGTCGACGAAGCGGGTGGTGAGGCGTTCGTGCAGGGCGTCGGAGAGCAGGTCCTCGACCTCGCGGGCACGGGCCTGCAAGTGGGCGGAGTCGCGGACCCAGTCGGGCCGGGCGGTGATGTAGGACCAGACGCGGACGCCGGCGAGGCGCTGCATCAGGGTGTCGAGGTCGCCGTCGGGCGGGCCAGGGCGGCGATGTTGCCGGCGATCCAGTCGGTCGGCAGGGTCTGGCCGCGGACGATGTGGCGAAGACCCGGCCGCAGAGGCGGGTGTGGGTTTCGTCGGCGAGCTTGCGGAAGTCGGGGATCTGGCAGGCGTCCCACAGGGTGCGGACGGCCGGGCGGCCTTGGGCGAGCTTCAGGATGTCGGGGTCGCGGGCGAGGGCCTGGAGGGTGATGAGGTCGGAGGCGTCGTTGCCGCGGACCAGGTGCGGGCCGGGGGACGGCGCGCTGAGGCTGGCGAGCAGGGCGTCGATATGGGTGAAGTCGAGATCGCTGTTGCGCCAGTGGAGGTATTCGAGCGGCTCGAAGGCGTGGTTTTCCACCCCTGCCACGAGGTCTTCGGCCATCGGCGGGCATCGGCGGTGGTGCCGAAGGTGCCGTCGCGCATGCCTCGGCCGGCGCGGCCGGCGATCTGGGCGACTTCGGCGGCGGTCAGGCGGCGCAGGCGGTGGCCGTCGTGCTTGACCAGGCCGGCGAAGGCGACGTGGTCCACGTCCATGTTGAGGCCCATGCCGATGGCGTCGGTGGCGACGAGGAAATCGACTTCCTTGTCCTGATACAGCGCGACCTGGGCGTTGCGGGTGCGGGGCTGAGGCGGCCCATGACGACGGCGCAGCCGCCTCGGCGCCGGCGGATCAGCTCGGCGATGGCGTAAACCTCGGCCGCGGAGAAGGCGACCACGGCGGTGCGGGGCGGCAGCTTGGTCAGCTTGATGGGGCCGGCGTAGGTGAGTTGGGACAGGCGGGGCCGGGTTTCGACTGCGGCGTGGGGGACCAGGCGGCGGAGCAGCGGGCGGATGGTTTCGGCGCCGAGGAAGATGGTTTCCTCGTAGCCGCGGGCGTGGAGCAGGCGGTCGGTGAAGACGTGGCCGCGGTCGGGGTCGGCGCAGAGCTGGATTTCGTCCACGGCGACGAAGGAGCGTCGCGGTCGAGCGGCATGGCCTCGACGGTGCAGGAGAACCAGCGGGCGTCGGGCGGGACGATCTTCTCTTCGCCGGTGATGAGGGCGACATTTCGCTCGCCCTTGCGGGCGACCATGCGGTCGTAGTTTTCGCGGGCCAGCAGGCGGAGGGGGAAGCCGATGATGCCGGAGGCGTGGGCCAGCATCCGCTCGATGGCGAGATGGGTCTTGCCGGTGTTGGTGGGTCCGAGGACGGCTCGGACCTGTAGTCAGGCTGGGCGAATCGGGGAAGTCCAGGAGGGGCCGGACATGGGAGGGATGGTTGGGTTTTGGCGGGGGGAATGCAAGTTGAAGTTCAGGGATGTGGAGCCCGGGCCATAGATTCTATCGCTTAGACTCCTATCGGTCCGGCCGCCTGCCCTCGTCATCAGTTCCGCGAGGTGCAGCGCGGCCGGCGTCAGCGGAAGGTCCGCCCGGCGGATCAGCACGATCCCGGCGCGGGCAGCGTCTCGCGCAGGCTCATGCAGCTCAGCCCCTCCGCCATCGGGGGAAAACGCGCGCACTGCACCGGCACCATCGCCAATATGTCGCTGCTCCCCACTGCCACTATCAACGTCAGCGCCGATTGGCTGCGCAGCACCAGCCGCGGCACCGCCAGCCCGTGGCTCTCGAACAATCGCCGGAACTCCTCCTCCTCCCGCATCGTGATCGTGGTCGTCGCCCACTCCGCATCCACAAGCTCCCGAAGCCGCGACGCCTTCTGCAGCGGGTGCCCCTTCCGGCACAGCACGACACGCGTGTTCTCGAACACCATTTCCTGCGCAAGCCCGGGCGGCATCGGCGTGTCCGGCTGCGGGCCGATGTAGAAATCCACCTGGCCGCTGCGCAGTCCGCTCTCCAGCGTCGGATAGTAACCTTCGACAATATCCAGGTGCACCCCCGGATAGCGGCGCCGGAACGGCGCGAGCGCCGCGGGCAGCAGCGCGATGTGCGGCACCATCGAAAGCCCCGCGACCACGCGTCCCCCCATTCCGCTGCCAAGCTGCTCGATCTCCTCGCGCGCCTTCCGCACGTCGTTCAGGATTGCCGCGGCCCGGCGGATGAACGCCGCCCCGGCTGCCGTTGGAACCATCCCGCGGGTCTGCCGCTCAACAGCGTCACCCCAAGCTCGCGCTCCAGTTCCGAAAGGCTTCTGCTCAGCGCCGGCTGCGCCAGGGCCAGACGCCGCGCCGCCGCCCGCAGGCTCCCCTGCTCGGCAATCGCCACGATGTCGCGGAACTGGTGGAGCTTCACCGGGCGATGCCTCCCCGATACCCGTCAGGCATCGCTTTAACTCATCTGCCATCTTCCCGCGATCCATCGCGTGGGCGCATATTCCGGCGAAAATCGAAGCTCCGTCGCGGAGGACATCCAAAATGACCCAGATACGCGGATATATCGCGCCGTCACGCCGCCCCGGCGAACTCGGCGTCCACTCCGTGGACCTGTTCAATCGTCGTGGTGCCGGACCTCAAGGCGGCCGCCGATTTCTACCAGGCGTTCGGCTCGACTGCGAGAGGACGGCAATCGCCTGCGCATCTTCACCGCCGGTCACAACCACTGCTGGGGCCAGTTCATCGAGGGGCCGGCCAAGAAGCTGAACTTTCTCTCCTTCGGCGCCTTTGAGGATGACATGGACCGCTTTCGCCAGCGGCTCCAGGCGAATGCCATTCCCCAGCTCGACCCACCCCCCGGCTTTGAATCCAATGGCCTCTGGTTCCGCGACCCGGACGGTCTGCTCGTGGAGATCCGCGTCGCCGAAAAATCATCGCCCGACCAAAAATCGGTCGTGTCCAACGCAATCCCCGCCCCCGGCCGTGCGTGGCGCGCCCAACCGCTCACGCGCACCTCGCGTCAGGCCGCGGCGCCTCGCGCACGTGCTGTTCTTCACCGCCGATGTCGCGCGCGCCATCCGGTTCTATCACGACATGCTCGGGCTGCGGCTGTCAGACCGCTCCGGCGACGGGATCGCTTTCATGCACGGCGTCCACGGCAGCGACCATCACATGATCGCCTTCGCCCGGTCCAGCGGACCGGCCTGCACCACTCAGCTGGGACGTCGGCTCCATCAACGACGTCGGGCTTGGCGCGATGCAGATGGCCGACAAGGGATTCGCGCCGGCTGGGGCCTCGGCCGGCACGTGCTCGGCTCCAACTACTTCCACTACGTGCGCGACCCGTGGGGAAGCTGGTGCGAGTATTCGTCGCGACATCGATTACATTCCCGCCGAGACAGCTCGACTGGGCGAGCGGCGGCGATCACGCACCGGAAGGACGCGTTCTACATCTGGGGACCGAACGCCGCCGGCCCGGACTTCGTACCTTCAATTACGAGCAGGCGGGCAGTGACCACGGGCGACGTCGACGGAGCGTGACGTCCGCGACGGATGTCGTAATCGTGCCGGCGCCGGTCCGGTCGGCCTCGCGCTCGCCATCGAACTCGGCCACCGCGGCGTCCGCTGCCTCGTCGTCGAGCGCAACGACCGCGTCGGCTACAGCCCGCGCGCCAAGACCACCAACGTGCGCACGCGCGAGCATCTGCGCCGCTGGGGCATCGCCGACGCATTGCGGCCGCCTCGCCGATCCCGCCCGACTACCCGCCGAACGTCGTCTTCGCCACGCGCATGAACGGCCCGCTGCTCGCCCGGTTCGAGAATGCCTTCAACGGCCGGCGCGAGCGCAACGACCTCTACTCCGAGGAGGCGCAATGGGTCCCGCAATACATGCTCGAGGAGGTGCTGCGCGCGCCACGCCGCGTCCCTCCCCGGCGTGCGCATCGCGTTCGACACCGAGCTGCGCAGCTTCGAGCAGACGACGGACGGCGTCGTCCGCGACGATGCGCGAGGACCTGCGACCGGGCAGGCGCGGCACGCGTGCGCAGCGCCTACCTGGTCGGCGCCGACGGCGCGCGCAGCACGGTGCGCGACGCGATCGGCGCGGCCATGATGGGCGACGGCGCGGCGTCTGCGCAATCTCAGCATCATCTTCCGCGCGCCCGATCTCGCCGCGCGGCACGTGCACGGCCCGGCCATCATGTACTGGCTGGTCAACGCAGACGTGCCCGCCGCTGCTGGGTCCGATGGACCAGCACGGGCTGTGGTTCTTCATGGCGACCAAGCTCGCCGGGCAACGTCGACCCGGCGACGCGTCGATCCGGTCGAGCTGATCCGCCGCGGCACCGGCCTCGCCGATCTCGCGATCGAGATCGTCGCGCACCGATCCCTGGGTCGGCGCGCAGCCTGATCGCCGACCGCTACGCCGAGGGCCGCGTGTTCCTGGCCGGCGACGCCTGCCACCTGCATCCGCCGTTCGGCGGCTTCGGCATGAACATGGGCATCGGCGACGCGGTCGATCTCGGCTGGAAGCTGGCCGCCGACGCTGCAGGGCTGGGGCGGCCGGCGCTGCTCGCCTCCTACGAGGCGGAGCGCCGGCCCGTGCACGAGCGCACCATCGACGAGGCGACCGTCAACTACGGCGCCGTCGGCAATCAGCTCGTCCGTCCCGGCCTCGAGGACGCGGGCCGGATCGGCGAGGCGACGCGCGAGGAGGTCGGCGACGATCATCGAGGCGACGCAAGGTGCGCGAGTTCAGCACGCTCGGCGTCGTGCTCGGCTACCGCTACGACGACTCGCCCCTCATCGTGCCCGGACGGCACCGAGCCGCCGCCCGAGCACTTCATGCACTACACGCCGTCCGCCGCATCCGGGCTGCCTCGCGCCGCATCTGTGGCTCGCGGATGGCATCTCGCTCTACGACCATTTCGGCCCGGGCTTCACCCTGCTGGTGACGCAGGGCGAGCCGCGTGCGCGACCGACGCGCTTCGTGGCCGCAGCGCGCCGCCGCGGCGTCCGCTCGACGGTGCGTGGCGCCCGGCGATGCGCGGCTTGCCCGCTCGCTACGGGCGCGGCTTCGCGCTCATCCGGCCCGACCAGCACGTGGCGTGGCGCGGGCGACGTCGTTGCTGGCTGACGCCGGACGCGCTGCTCGCGCAGCGTGACCGGGACGCCGGCAGCCGCTTCGGCAAGCGGCAGAAACGGAGACGAGACGAATTGAAAGCTGTCACTCGCGCGGGCGCCACGGCGACCCTCGCGTCCAGACCGGAAAACCGTTGTCCGCCGAGGGGCCGATCGACGTCGGCGCGCTGATCGACAATCGCCGGCCTCTCCGCTTATCAGGTGCGGCTGCTGTTGTGTGCGCCCTCGTGGCGGTGCTCGACGGCGTCGACACGTTCTCCATCGGCGTCGCCGCTCCCTCGATCGCCAGCGGCACTCGCGATCCCGCTCAACCACGTTCGGACCGGTCTTCTCCGCCGCGCTGTTCGGCGCGACCCTCGGCGCCTTCGTCTTCGGGCCGCTCGCGGATCGCTTCGGGCGCAAGGTCATGCTCGTGATCGCCGTCACTGATCGTTCTCGATCTTCACCTTCCTCACGCCGTTCGCGTGGTCCCTGCCAATCGCTGCTCGCGATCGCGCTTCCTCGCCGGCATCGGGCTCGGAGGTGCCACGCCCTGCTTTCTTGCCCTCGCCTCGGAATACGCTCCCGCCCGCTTCCGCGCCCGGGTCAGCAGCGCACTCTGGGCCGGCTTTCCTCTCGGCGGCATGGTCGGCGGCTTCTCAACTCCTACCTCATCAGGCATTCGACTGGGAAGTCGATGTTCTATTTCGGCGGCATCGCACCCTCATGGTCGCCATTCTGATGCTGGCTTTCGTTCCGGAATCGGCTCGCTTCCTGCTCGCCGCACGGTGGCAGCGCGACCGGAGCGGTTGTCGGCATCGTCCGCCGCCTCTCGCCGACCGAGCAAGGCCTGGACTCGCACGCGTCGTTTACGTCTCGCGGAGGAGCGGCCGTCACAGCGTGTCCCGGCGGGCGAGATCTTCGCCCACGGCCGCGCGCTCGCCACGGTGCTGATGTGGGTGCCGTTCTTCATGGCGTTTGGCGTGCTCGTCATCGTCGTGCTGTGGACACCCGCGCTGCTGCGCCAGAGCGGTATGAGTGCGCCGAATGCGGCGCTTGTGGTCGCCTTCCACGGTCTCGGTGGTTTCATCGGCATGGCAATCGCCGGACGCGTGCTGGAGAGGTTCGGAACCGCGGCGCTGGTACCCGCTTTCCTCGCTGGCGCCGTGCTGACGATGATGCTCGGCATGTGGGAACATCGGTCATGCTCGCCTCACTGTGCGACGGGCTGATCGGCGTGTTCATCGGCATCGGCGCGTCGGGCATGATCGCCTTCTCGTCGATCGTTTATCCGACAGTCATGCGCTCGACCGGTATCGGCTGGGCCATGGGGATGGGCCGTCTCGGACAGGTCGCCGCACCGCTCATCGTCGGCGCGATGCTGCAGGCCGGCTTGAACGTGGACCGCGTGTTCCTCTTGATCGCCGCCGGTCCGGTGCTTGCGGCGATGTTCGTGCCGTTCGCGAGCAGGGCGTTTCGCACCACCGGCATCTATGTCGCCGCGCATGGGGCGAAGCTCAGCACGGCTGTGACATAAAATGCCTGTGGCAGGTTGGGTTATTATGGGCAGCGACGCACGCGCGCCGGATTGCCGAACGCCGTCGCGCCCTCAGGCACATCACGCGTAACGATACTGCCTGCGCCGATCACGGCATTGTCGCCAATGGTAACGCCGGGGAGGATGATCGCACCCGCGCCTATCCAGACATTGCAGCCGATGCGGATCGGGCGGCCGAATTCGAGGCCGGCGGTGCGGACTGCCGGATCGCGCGGTAGTTCCGAAAGAATGATTCCTGGTTCCGCTGTTCGCGGTCGATGAGGCGATCGGGAAGATCAGGGATGGGACGATCACGCGATATGTTTATGATCCAGCGACAGCACGGCTGACCCCCGTTGCAGAGGATGCCTTGCCAGCGGAGAAATAAAGGGGCGGAAAGTCCGCGCGGAGCATCAGCGGTGCGTTCGCAGCCCAAGATGCTGGGAAAAGCGGATCAGATAGCCATCGGGGTCCTGCACCAGGAACTGCCGCACCCCGACCTGCTTCGTCCCGGCGCGATACCAGACCTCTTCCGGTTCGAGGTAGAGGGGCCAGCCGGCGGTGGTCAGGGATGCACGGATCGGCTCGATGTCATCGAGCGTGATCTGGAAATTGATGCCGCGGCCGAAGGGGGGGTCCAGCGACGCGGTGACCCAGCGGCGCCCGGGCATGAGCTGCTCCAGCATGATCTGTCGGCCGGCGCGGTCGAGATAGAGGAAGCCGTCCTCGGGGCGTTCATAGGCGACGGCGAAGCCGCAGAGGTCGCACCAGAAGCGCCGGCTGGCTGCGATGTCGCTCACCATCAGTTCCGGGACGAGGCCGGCCCAGGCAAAATCGGACGGCAGATCGGGTTCGGTCATGGCCGGAGTTTATGGGGCGGGAGGGGGGCGATGCCAGAAAGCGCGCCGAGCGGCACCGAGGAATACGCGGACGAGGCCGACGCCCTGGCGCGGCAGTATGAGAGCATCACGTTCGCGGAGGCTCACAGCCGATCCGGCATCTGCTGCCGGCAGAGCCGGCACGGGTGCTGGATATCGGGGCGGGGACCGGGCGCGATGCGGCCGGTTCGCGGCGCTTGGGCATGGCATTGTGGCGGTCGAGCCGACCGCGGCGATCCGCATCAAACGGACGAAGCAATCCTGATCGATTGGGCGATATCGTGCGCCCCTTGAACGAGATTGCTTCGTCGCGCGCCGCGCTCCTCGCAATGACCCCGATATCGCAAGATGCGGGCCGGTACGCAATGGATTCGCGCTTCGGCGGCTCGCGATGACAATGGGCAGATGGGTTGCCGGGCGGGTCAGGCGCGATAGCGTCGGGGGATCACGGCGTTGGCGAAGATGGTGAGGCCAAGTGTCGTGGCAGTGAGGATGAACGCCAATGCCGCCGAGAACGGCCAGTTGTTGTTGTTGGTGAATTCCCAGTAGATCAGCGGGGCCATCATGTGAAAGCGCGGACCGCCCAGAAGGATGGGCGTGGGAAACGCGTTCATGCACAGAATAAAGCAGAGCACCGCGGCGATCAGGATGCCGGGCAGCGCGAGAGGCAGGATCACGCGCCGGAACGCCGAAGCCGGGGCGGCGCCCATGCTGGCGGCGGCTTCCTCGAGACGCGGGTCGATGCCTTCGAACACGCTCTGCAGCACGAGGATGGTGAAGGGCAGGTTGATGGAGATGATGCCGGCGATGACCGCGCCTTCGGTGTACATCACGTCCAACCGGCCGGTGCGGCCGAGGGCGTGCAACAGCACGTCCAGCATGCCGCCGCGGGTGAACAGGATGATCCAGCCGGATGTGCGGGTCACGGCACCGATGAACAGCGGCAGGATGGTCAACAGCAGCCAGATTGATTTCCAGCGGCTGGTGCTGCGGGCGAGGCGCCAGGCCATCGGCAGGCCGAGCACCAGGCAGACGACGGTGACGATGACCGAGACGCGCAGCGTGGTGACCAGCACGTCGCGGTAGAACGGGTCGGTAAAGAACCGCGCGTAGTTCGCCGGGGTGAGCGCCGCGATCATGATCTCGGTCGGGTCGAACTTGTTGAGGCTGAAACGAGCGAGCAGGGCGAGCGGCCCGAACAGCATCAGCAGCATGAGGAGGCTGGCGGGGGCGAGGAGGATCGCGGCGCCTTGGGGGTTGGTGCGTCTGATACCAGTGGTCATGCGGGTGCGAGACGCTTATACCAGCCGGCCGAATGTTTGACTCTTCGGTCTATGGTCGGCCGGCTGGTATCCTCTTGATTTCGCGCGCGGCCGCCCCACCAACCCCGCGCGCATACCAGTCGGCCTTTCGGCCGACTGGTATTATGAACAAGCGGTGCGGTAGGCGACAAAGTCGTGGATGGCCGGCAGAGTGTACAGCCGGAGACATGGTGGACACCTGTTCGGAGACATGGCTGACGGATCTCGCCTGGGTCAAGTCGATCACGGCAATCTGGTGAGCCCCAAGGAAGATGCCGTAGTGGCCTGCCTCGCCACGCGGCCGGATCGCCAGTCGCTCACCGAAGAACGCCTGACCGACCGGCCACAGCCGGCCCTTGAAGCTGATGGCGGCGCGCGTGCTGCCGACCTTGCGGACAATCTCTCCGCCTCATACCGAGGCTCCGCCGGTCGCTCCGGCACCGCCCGCGCACTCGGCCGATAGCGGCTGGCTGGCACCGCCTGCCCCAACGCCTCGTGCGGCCGATCCAGATTGTAGACGTCGCGCCAGCGATCGAACGCCCGTTGCGCATCAGCCAGGTCGCGCAAGCGACACAACTCATAGACTTCAGCATTCAGCGTGCGGTGCAGGCGCTCGTTCTTGCCGCGGCTCTGCGGATGATACGGGCGGCTGTGCAGCAAACCAACGCCAAGCTTCAGCAGCCATACCCCGAGCCGCGTCCAGCGCTGTCCAGCGCTGTCACCCCATGGCGAACCATTGTCGACGAAGATCGCCTCAGGCAGGCCATAGCGGCGGAACGTCGCTTCCAGATGCTGCCGCACCGTGAGCGATCGTTCGTCAGCACACGCTGTCAGGCACAGCAGATAGCGCGAATGATCATCCACCACGGTCAAAGCGTGACACCGCGTCCCGTCGGCCAGCGTCACCCAGCCCTTGAAGTCCATCTGCCACAGCAAATTCGGCGCATCCATCTCGAACCGCTGCGCCGCTGGCGAACCACCAGCCGCAGCCACAATGCGGCCATGCCGACGCAGGATCGCGTGCACCGTCGCGGCCGCCGGCGGCACAATGCCGCCTCGCTTCAGGCAATGCCCGATCTTGCGCGCACCCCAGGCCGGATGCGCATCGCGCACCGCCAGCACCTCGGCTTCCAGCTCCGCCGCTGTGCGACGCGGACTGTGCTGCGGCCGACGCGAGCGATCCACCAAGGCGGCATCGCCGCCGGCCGATCGCGCGAGCCATTTGTAGCCGGTCTGTGCGCTGATCCCGAACCGGCGGCACAGTTTCCGCCGGTTCACCCCTTCCTGCTCCGCCAGCCGCACGAACTCGCGCCGTTGATCCACCACCGACACCTCCTGCCACGGCATGGACCGCCCTCCTCGCGGTTGATCCATGCATCCTGCGGTGTCAGCCAGGTCTCCGGCGAAACCCTTCCGCCGACAGAGCAACCCGTCCACGGCACCAAAACCGCCTCTTCGGCCGCGGTCTCGCGGTCAAGCCCCGCAGCCGCAACGCGGTGCGCCGAAGGCGCAGGGCTTGACCGCGAGACCGCGGACCGGAGCACAATGTTCAGTGCCGTCGCGGAACCAACCTGTCAGCGATCTCTCCGAACACCTGTCAACCATGTCTCCGGGCTGTAGACAAGCCCGGCCATGAACGAAGGGGGTGGGTCGGTGCGACCTGTACGGTCGAGATTGCTTCGTCCCCCCGCTTTCGCGGGGGTTCCTCGCAATGACACGTGATCATGCATGCTGGATGTTATGGTCCCACCAGTCCTGCATCTCGGCCTGGACTTTCGTGGTGTAGGCGTAGTCGGGCTGGAACATCTTCGGATGCGGGTCGGGGAGAGCGAGGTCTTCGGCGACCTGGCCGGTCAGATTGGCGTCGGTACGGTGGGCAGGTAGCCCATATGGGCGGCGAAGCCCTGCTGCGCCGAGGGTTCGAGCATGGCGTTGACGTATTTCCAGGCGGCGTCCGGGTCGGGTGCGTTCTTCGGGATCACCATGCCGGACACGTAGAGAATGGAACCTTCCTTGGGGAACTGGCCGCGGACGGGGAAGCCGGCGTTGCGCCACATGACGGTACGGGCGAGCCAGATCATGCCGACATCGATCTCGCCGGATTTGAAGGCGGGGGCCAGGTTGTCGGTCTCGGGGTAGAGATGCAGCCCGTTGTCATTGAGCTTCTGGATCAGCGGCTTGCCCTTGTCGAACGCATTGGGATCGCCCGCGGCCGCGACGTTGGCCGCCATCATCAGCCAGAATCCGGTGGTGGCGACGACGCCGACCTTGCCCTTCCATTTCGGGTCGAACAGATCGGTGAAGGTCTGCGGCGGCTCCTTCACCGTGTCCGGATTGTAGGCGAGCACCTGGGCGCTGTAGATGTGCGGCACGAAATACTCGTTCTGGAGCATCGGCAGGACCTTGGTCAGGTTGGGCGCCTTGGCGGGATCCAGTTTCTGGACCAGCCCGGCCTGACCGGCGCGATAGCCGTTGGGCGCGCCGAGGCAGGCGATGTCGTAGATGCCGCGGGGCAGCATCTTTTGCGCCACCATCTTGGCGTAGCGCGGTGTTTCGTCGCCGACCTCCTGCACCACCTGGATGCCTTCGGCTTGAGGATGGGATCGCCGATGTTTTGTTGCAGCAGGTGGGCGTAGTCGCCGCCCCAGGTGCCGACGACGCAGCGTTCGTCGGCGCGTGCGATGCGGGGCAAGGCGGCAGCCGCGGCAGTTGCGGCCAGCATGCCGCGGCGGGTTAGTTTCAGGTGGTCCATGCTTGTTCTCCCTGTTGCTGGTTGATGAGAGGCTGCGCCGGTTGTCCGGCGGCGTTGAAGACGCGCTCTTCGGCGGCGCCCCAGTTCAGGCCGATATCGGCGCCGGGTGCGTGGCGCGGAACGGCGTCCGGCCCGAAGGCAGGGCCGCGGGCCAGCAGAACGGTATCAGGCGCGAGCCGCACCGCATGTTCCACTACCGGGCCGAGATAGGTGCAGAGCTCGACGGTGCCGTGAACCCGGGCGTCGTTCGACGGCGCGACCAGGCGCAGGCTTTCGGGACGCACCGCGAGGGTGGCTTCACCGTCGGCCGCATAGGCGCAGGCAAGATCGATGCGTGCGCCGGGGAGCAGCAGCCGGTCATGTTCGAGGCGGCCGGTGACAGGTTGCTGGCGCCGATGAAGCCGGCGACGAAGGGGCTGGCGGGGCTTTGATACAGGTCTTCCTGGGTGCCGATCTGCTGGATGGTGCCGTCCTTCATCACCACAAGGCGGTCGGCCATGGCCATCGCCTCGGCCTGGTCGTGGGTGACCATCAGCGTGGTGATGCCGCGGTCGCGCTGGAGCAGACGGATTTCGCGTGCCATGTCGCCGCGCAGGGCGGCATCGAGATTCGACAGCGGCTCGTCGAGCAGCAGGAGGCGCGGTTCGATGGCGATCGCGCGGGCGAGTGCGACGCGCTGTTGCTGTCCGCCGGATAGTTGCTTCGGCAGCCGGTCGGCCAGTTCGTGCAGCTTCACGAGCTGCAGCATCTCCTGCACGCGGCGGTCGATGCGGTCGCGCGGAAAGCGCCGCATCTCCAGCCCGAAGGCGACATTGCGGGTAACGGAGAGGTGGGGGAACAACGCGTAGCTTTGGAACACGATGCCCATGTCGCGCCGGTGTGCGGGGAGCGGGATAATGCTGCGGCCATCGAGCCGGATGTCGCCCGCGGTCGGGTCGGTGAAACCGGCGATCATGCGGAGCGTGGTGGTCTTGCCGCAGCCGGACGGGCCGAGCAGGACGATCAGCTCGCCGGGAGCGATCTGGAGCGAGATATCGCGTACGGCGTGACTTTCGTCGTAGATCTTGACCGAGCTGAGTTCGAGCATGAGCTCAGCGGCGGTCATCGCGCCACCGCGGTAAGCCGCACGAAGCGGTCGAGGATCAGGAGCAGGGTGCCGATGGCGACGATCTGCACCACGGCGATGGCGGCGACCAGCGGATCGATATGATATTCCAGGTATTCCAGGATGGAGACGGGCAGCGTTGTCATGCCCGGGGCGGCGAGGAACAACGCCATCTCCAGATTGTCGAAGGAGATGATGAAGGCGAACAGGCCGGCGGCGACGATGCCGGCGCGCATCGCCGGCAGGGTGACGCGCCAGATGACCATGGCGGGGGAGGCGCCGAGGCTGGTCGCGGCTTCCTCGGCGGCACGGTCGTGGTTGGCGAGGCTGGCGACGCAGAGGCGCACGACCCAGGGGGTGGTGATCAGCAGGTGGGCCGCGAGCAGTCCGCCGAAGCCGACGAAGGCGAGGGTGGTGAGCTGCTCGATCAGCACGAGATAGACGAAGATCGCGAGGCTGAGCGCGATGCCGGGGAAGGCGATGGGCGCGAGCAGGATGGTGCCGGCGACGGAGGTGGCGGCGGAGCGGTGGCGGGAGAGGGCGATGCCGGCGGGAATGCCGAGCGCCAGGCTGCCGGCGACGGCGAGGGCCGCGAGTTCGGCGCTGAAGATGAAGGGGCCGCCGAACTCGGCGAAGGTGGAGGAATACCAGGCCAGCGTGTAGCCGTGCGGCGGAAAGGTGACGAGCTTTTCGTTGAAGAAGCTGAGATAGAGGGTGAGGGCGAGGGGCAGGCCGATGATGAAGCCGCCGGCGACGCAGAGTGCGTCGAGGGGGAGGCGTGCGAGGGTGGGCGTGCGGCGCGAGTGGGTGCGACCTGGACGGTGGAGATTGCTTCGCCGCTGCGCGGCTCGCAATGACATTGTTAGGCGGCCCGCGATGGCATCAGAGCGTGTTTTTGACGAAGCGGCCGCGGGACATGATGGCGGAGAGGCGGCCACCGTCGTTCTGGAACACCGACAGGTCGCGGTACGGATCGCCATCCACAACCAGCAGATCGGCATGGGCGCCGGGGATGAGTTCACCGAGCTTGCCGTCGGCGCGGACGATTTCGGCGTTGATCAGGGTGGCGGAGCGGATGACGTCCTGCGGCTTCATGGCCTCGGCGCGGATGGTGAACTCATTGCAGTGATCGCCCTGAAGCTGGCCGAGCAGATCGCTGCCGAAGCCGATCTTCACGCCGGCGGCCTGGAAGATTTCGAGCGATTTCAGCCCGGCTTCGAGCACCTTGTCGTTCTTCGCCAGGCTGACCTCCGACATGCCGAAGCTGCGGGCGCGGCGCTTCATGGAATCGGACGCGACCAGTGTGGGCACGACGTAGGCGCCGCGCTCGGCCATCAGCCGGGCGGTGGGTGCATCGATCATGTTGCCATGCTCGATGGTGCGGACGCCGCCTTTCACCGCGCGTTCGATCGCCTTGGCGCTGTAGGCGTGGGCGCAGACATAGCTGCCCCAGCGGGTTGCCTCATCCACGGCGGCCTCGATCTCGTCCATGCGGTATTGCAGGCTGTCGAGCGGATCGGAGGGTGAGGCGACGCCGCCCGAGACCATGATCTTGATGTGGTCGGCGCCTTTGCGAAGCTCGTCACGCACGGCTTTCACCACTTCGGGCACGCCGTCGGCGATGCGCGAGGTGAAGTTCAGGCCGTTGCAGCAGGCGCAGCCGAAAGCGGATTGCGTGCGACGGCGGTGATCGGCATGCCCGCCGGTCTGGCTGAGCGGCTGGCCGGCGATGTAGAGGCGCGGTCCCTCGAACAGACCTTGTTCGACTGCTTCCTTCATGCCCCAGTCGGCGCCGCCGGTGTCGCGCAGCGTGGTGAAGCCGCGCATCAGCATGGCTCGCATCGAGGCGGAGCCCTTGGCGGAGAGGAGGGTGAGCGGGATGTCTTCCAGCATCCGCAGGTTCACTTCGGTCAGGATGATGTGGATGTGGCAGTCGATCAGGCCCGGCATGAGCGTGCGGTTGCCGATGGCGATGCGGGTGGCGGATGACGCGCTGATCGGCTTGTCGGAAACTTCCTTGATGGTGCCGTCTTCGACCAGCACCTCGATGCCGTCGATCAGGGAATCGCGGCGCGGGTCGAGGAAGCGGCCGCCGGTGAAGAGGAAGGGGGGCATAAGTGGGTGTCCTATCGCAGTGGCAGGTGCGCGGTTTCCGGCATGCGCCAGATGACGATGAAGCTGATGATTGCGGCAGCAATCACATAGAAGGCGGGCGACAGCGGCGAGCCGGTGGCGGAGATCAGCCAGGTGGCGATGAAGGGCGCGAAGCCGCCGAAGATCGCGACGGCCAGCGCATAGGCCGGGGTCATCCAGGTGGAGCGCCCCATGGTTGCGAACATCTCCGATATCGCGGCGGGACCGGCGCCGGAGAACAGCGAGATGGCCGCGGCGAACACGATCTGGATCAGCACAAGTGTGCCGAAGGCGGGCTTGCCGAGGATCACCAGCCAGAGCGGGATCGGCAGCACGACGAAAGCCGCGCACGACAGCAGCAGCAGCGGCTTGCGGCCGGCTCGGTCCGACACCATGCCGAAGATCGGGATCAGGATCATCAGCGCGACGACGCCGATGGTGTTGGACCACAGCGCCTGCGCCGGGGAGACGCCGGCATGCAGCCGGGTGAAGGTCGGCATGTAGGAAAGCAAGATGTAGAACGCGACGGTCCAGTGGATGGTGAAGCCGAAGGCGCGGAGCGCGAGGTGGAAGCCGTGTTCGGCGGGTGCGGCGGTGCGCTCGGCCTGGCGATAGGCGGGGGTTTCCTCGACGTTGCTGCGCAGATAGAGGCCGACCAGGGCGAGGATGATGCCGAGCAGGAAGGGGATGCGCCACCCCCAGGCGTTGAGGGATTCGGGCGAGAGGATGGAGGTGAAGAGCGCGCCGGTGCCGGAGGCGAGGACCAGGCTGAGGGCGATGGAGGCCTGCTGCCAGCTTCCGTAGAAGCCGCGGCGATCGGCGGGTGCCCATTCCACCATGAAGGCGGTGGAGCCGCCCCACTCGCCGCCGGCGGAGAAGCCCTGGATCAGCCGCGCGATGACGAGCAGGACGGGGGCGGCGACGCCGATCGAGGCGTAACCGGGCAGCACGCCGACCAGCACGGTGCCGAACGCCATGGCCATGATGGTGAGCATGAGCGCGGCCTTGCGCCCGTGCGTGTCGCCGAAGCGGCCGATGATGATGCCGCCCAGCGGACGCATGAGGAAGCCGACGCCGAAGACGGCGAAGGACGACAGCAGGGCAGCGGTGGGATTGGCAGCGGGGAAGAAGGTGTGGGCGATGGTGGCGGCGAAGAAGACGTAAACGCCGAAGTCGTACCATTCGAGCACGTTGCCGATGGCCGAAGCGACGACGGCGCGGCGCGCGTCGAAGGACGTGGTGCGAGAGGCGGGAATGACCGCGTCCGACATGGTGACTCCCCCGTGTTCTTGTTGGCGGGGAGAGTGGCACAGGGTGGGATGGGGCGGAAGCGGGGTCAGTCGGCGGAGAGATAAGGTCGCCGGCGGCGCGGCGCCTTCGGCAACTGGACTGTGATGAGCACGCCCTCGGCGGCAGACGCGACGGCGGCTTGGATCCCTGCCGCGTTTTCGCGAATGGTATTCCAGTGATTCGTCGTCAGCACGATGACGGTCAGAGCACGGCCCGCAAGGTTCTGCTGATAGCGGATGTTCTGATCACAGGTGACGAGCATCTCGAATCCGGCAGCTTCCGCAGCCCGAATGAGGTCTCCATTGGCTAGCCCGGCCCAACCGATTTCCGCGACGGTTTGGACATGACCCCCGGTTATGAGTCCTCGAACTCCGATTGGAACGCCTTCGTCAAGCAGGATTCGGCGCATTCGCTCGCTGACGTGCATAAGCGAGAATGCGGCGCGCGCGGTCGAGCGGAAGGCTCGGGTAAATGTTGGCGACGATGTCTTCGGCGGTATAGCCGTCGTTTGCGTTGCTCAACACCGCGTCCACCGGGATTCGCGTGTTCTTCACCAGCCAAGCACCGGAGACCTTGCCAGGGATGCGCTCCACGTCGTCGCAACGGCTCCAATCGATCTTGGTCATGCTTCACCTCGGCCGTGACTATAGCAGTGACAGGGTCTGCCGCCGAGCGGGCCCTGGGGGGCGCCTTATCACCCTGCGCGGATGAAGGAGCCGGCTTCGGCGAGGGACTGGCGACCGGCGGCAAGTTGCGGATGAAACAGGTGCCAGGCGTGGATCATCTCGGGCCAGGCCTGGAGCGTGACGCGGATGTCGGCTTCGGCGGCGACGGCAGCGAGGCGGAGCGAGTCGCTGAGCAAGGTTTCCGCGGTGCCGACCTGGATCAGCATCGGCGGCAGGCCGTGCAGGTCGGCGAAGAGCGGCGAGACCAGCGGGTTCCTCGGATCGGCGCCGTTGAGATAGAGCGCGGCGGTTTCCTGCAGGTACGGCGCGCTGGATCAGCGGATCGACATCGGCCTTCGTGGTCATGGTCTCGCCGCTGTTCGTCAGGTCGGTCCAGGGCGAGCTGAGCCAGACGCGGGCGGGGAGCGGCGTGTGCTCGTCGCGGAGGGAGATGAGGGTGGCGAGGGCGAGACCGCCGCCGGCGCTTTCACCGGCCAGCGCGATGTTGGCCGGATCGAAGCCGGAGGAGAGCAGGAAGCGGTAGGCGGCAAGGGAGTCCTCGAGGGCGGCGGGGAAGGGGTGCTCGGGGGCCAGGCGGTAGTCGAGCGCGAGGGTGCGGGCGTGGGCCTGACGGCCGGCCTCGGCGATCATGTGGCGATGGCTGCGGATCGAGCCGGCGATGTAGGCGCCGCCGTGGAGGAACAGCAGCACGCGGTGCGGGTCGGCGGCCTGGGTCGAGGTCCACTCGGCGGGGACGCCGCCGGCGTCGGCGGGTTCGGTGCGCACGTCGGAGGGGATCGTGTAGCCGGCGCCGAGGGCGTCGAGGCGTTCGCGGCGCTCGGCCAGGCCGGCAGGGCGCGGGCGCGATTGCAGGAGCGCCCGGATGGCGTCGAGTTCGGGGTCGGTCATGCTGTGGTCAGCCGCGCTGGATGAGTTCGATCAGCACGTTCTCCGGCCCGCGGAGGAAGGCGATGCGGACGCCGGGGCGGATGGTGTTGGGCTCCATGGTGAAGCTGACGCCCTTGGCTTTCAGCGCGGCCACGGTGGCGTCGATGTCCTTCACGGTGAGGCCGATATGCTCCAGGCCGTAATAGGGGGTTTCGGGGGCCGGATGCGTGGTGAGCGACGGGTTGGCCGGGGCGATGAACACCGGCTGGCCGCCGAGGTTGAGGTCGATGCGGGTGGCACCGCCGGCTTGCGGCGTGCGGATGATCTCGGCTTCGAGTTTGTCGGCGTACCAGGCGGCGGTTGCCTCGGGGTTCGGGCTACGCAGGTGGATGTGTTCCCAGGTGAAGGTGGGCATGGGTGCTCCTGTTTTGAGAGCGAAGTGCGTGTGCCTGGTTGTTCGTCTAGCATCGGCCTTGAGAGAGAGTTGATACGTCACGATTTGGTTTGAGTACCCGATTAACGGGGTGAAGTATCGTAAGAGTCTTCACCATATGCGTTCGGAGAACGGCAATCCGAGGACGGAGCATCTTGCCGCAATTCTGCCAAAGCTCTTACCAGAACTCAGGTTTGCTGAAGGTTCCATGCACGTCGTTCAGCACGGGCGAAAGCTGGGAAGCCCTGAGTGCCCCGGCACGGATCTGCTTGATGAAATCGATATGCGGCAGGAGCGCACGGCTTGGCCTGGGGTGCGGGTTTAGGATTTCTACTTTCCTACCGAGTTGTTCGCGCACAATGCGTATCGGTTCGAGCAGGTCGCTGTCGTTGGAGACCACGACACCGATATCGTAGCGTCCCATGTGAGCGTCGTGGAGAAAGTGTGTTGCGAGATTGACGTCTGACCCTTTCTCCTCGGTCTTGATGACCCGCACATACTGCTGTTTTTGCCGGGATATCGGTGCGAGCGGCATGATCACTTCGTGGCTGAGGGAAGTGACCGTAGTGGATGGAGACCCCACGCAGCGTGGAAATCGCACGGAGATAAAGCTGCTGGCGCACTGCCTGGTCGGGGTCAGTCGGACGTGGCTTTATCCGGGCCGTGTAGTATTTGATTTCGATAATGGTGTTGTGGGGCAGGAGGAGTTCGCAGAGCTTCCGCAGGTTGAGCCAACGGAAGGGCGTGCGCCGGAGGGCTCCGTAGTAGAGGTTGAAGCCGTCAACATAGACATTCGTTCGTATGACGGCCTCCAGACATGCAAAAGCCGCCCGAAGGGCGGCTTCGCGCCCGACCACCGAAGCGATCGGGGGGATATTCGAGTAATATACGCTGACGGAGCGGAAAGTCAATCTCTATGGCAACTCGGGGCACAGTTGCCAGGTGCTGGTCCGGGCGCTCTGCCCGGGATCTTCCATGATGCCGCGTCGAAGTGAATTGGCCCACGTCGATAGGTGAGATCTTTCGGCGCGGCATTGCGTCCCGTTCATTCTCTCGCGCTTCAAGCCCTGGGCCCGGGCGCCCTTGCCTTGGTCAAAGCAATTCCCAGTATCCCCACGGCCAGGATAGCAAAGCTTCTGGCTCCGGGACGCTTGCACTGCCGATCCTGACGACGAAGCTGTCCGCCGGTGCGCCGGACCCCCAGGTGTAGGTGTAGATTCCTGGCGTGAGTCCCGAGACTGGCAAACGATTGGCCGGTGTAGGTGGAAGTGTCCGTTAAGGGTGCGCCCGAGATATAGTTTTGGGGAACAACAATGGCGTAATCGGCTTCGATACCGACCACGTCGCCGCTGCCGGTGTCAGCGGCCGTGTCATTGTTGCCGGGACCGAAAGGTCCAAAAGGTTGTGGCGCTCCCTGGTGAAGGGCCTCGACACCATAGGCCGGTTCCGCCACTCCGGTGATTTCAAGCGCGGCCTGCGGGTCAATCTGCGCAGCCAGATTAAGATTGCCGATATGGCTGAGGTCAGTGAGGTTGAGAGTGCCGGAGCCATTCGCGACCACATTGGAACCGACCTGACTGAAGGTTACAACGTAGCTTGCTTTAGCAGGGGCCGCCGCAGTGCTTAAGATCCCCCCCCGCCAGCGCAATCATCCCGAGAAGACACTTCTGACGCCTCGGTTTAGGCCTCCTTGAACGTACGCGAACGTTAGCCGGATGATCCAAGTTCCGACCAAAACGTTAGGTACATGTGCAGATCGACTGTAAAGACTTTTGAAGGAGCCGTTACAAATTTCTCGTCCTTGGAGAAGCGAAGCATGATGGGCCAGTGCGGGTCGCTCCCTCGCTTCGCTCGGGGCAGGCTCTGGATTGCCGCGTCGGGCGCTTCGCGCCCTCCTCGCAATGACGATGGGGAGGTCGTGCCCGTTCTCTGAGTTCATCTACTCCCCGGCCAGTCGGATGGCGTGCGCCGGTGGTGCCGCGTGGCGCCAGAGGGTGGTGACGTCCGGGGTGCGTGTCGATGCTCAGGATCGCGTCGCCCAGGCGGGCAGCTTCCTCGGCGCCGAGGATGGTATCGGCGAGGCCGTGGAACTTGGCGCGCAGTTCGGCCTCGGTGAGGAAGTTGCCGGGTTCGCCCTTGGGCACCTTCACCATGCGGGTATGGGTCTGGCCGGCGGCACGGATCGTCAGCTTGCCGGCCATGTTGGCGGGGAACTCGGCCTGCACGTCATTGTCGTTGACGCAGGTGATCTTCGGCATCAGGGCGCGGACGGCGGGGTCCTGGAGGTGGCGGTAGCTGTCCCAGCCCATCGTGCCGGTGAGCAGGGCCGAGGCGACGACGAACGGGCCGCTGAACTGGCCGTCCACGGTGTTGCGTGGGTCGGACTTCTTCGCCGCAGGCTCGCCGATCAGCAGCATGCCGGATTTCGGCAGGCCGATGGTGACGGATTCGATTGAATCGGGGTTCGGCGATGTCCTGGCGCATCATCAGGGCGGCATCGATCGCGGCGTGGCCATAGCGGCAGGACGGATAGGGTTTGACCGCGGTCTGCATCAGCTCCCACGCGGTGCCGAGGTCTTGCAGGGCACGCTCGGGCGTCGGGTCGGGGGCGTAGGCACGCATGAAACCATGCGGCCCTTCGAGGGCCTGGGCGGCGCCCTTGAAGCCCTCGCGCACCAGGGTGGCGGCAACCAGGCCGTTGCAGGCGGCCCAGCCGACCTGGGAGCGCTTGGTCCAGGCGCCGTTGACCAGGAACTCCAGGCTGCCGGCGCACTGGCTGAGCACGGTGCCGAGGGCGCTTTCGATGCCGGCCGCATCGAGGCCGAACACACGCGCGGCCGCGGCCGCGGCGCCGAATGCGCCGCAGGTGGCGGTGGGGTGGAAGCCGCGGTCGTAATGCGCCTGGGCGGGCAGCGCGAGGGCGATGCGGCAGGTGATCTCATATCCGGCGACGATGGCGGCAAGGACATCGGCGCCCGATGCCGCGACCATCTCGCCGGCGGCCAGCGCGGCGGGGATGACCGGCGCGCCGGGATGCAGGCTGGCGGCGGCGTGGGTGTCATCGAAGTCGAGCGAGTGGGCCAGGGCGCCGTTGAGGAAGGCGGCGCCGGCGGGGCCGTAGCGGTGGTCGTCGCCGAAGACGCCGCAGGTGCCGACAGCCATGCCGGTGGCGCGGACCATGCCGAGGAAGGACGGGGTGCTCTCGGCGTCATGGCGGGCGCGGACGATGTTGCCGACGAGGTCGAGCAGCAGGAAGCGGGTGCGGGCGACGACCTCGGGCGGCAGGGTGGCGAGGGAGAGGTTGGCGGCAAATCGGGATAGCTGGGCGGTCACGTCCACGGGTCGCACTCCTTGCTTGGCGGCACTCTATCGTTCTCGGCGCCAGGTGTCTCCTTGCTGGCGTCCGGCACGGGCGCTAGTGTTTGACGCACAGGACTGGAGGGAACGAAATGCCGAAGTATGTTATCGAACGGAATATCCCCGGTGCCGGGAAGCTCTCGGCGTCTGAGCTGCAAGCCATATCGCAGAAATCGTGTGATGTGCTGAGACAGCTCGGACCGCAGATCCAGTGGGTCGAGAGCTTCGTGACGGATGACAAGGTGTATTGCGTCTATAACGCTCCGAACGACGAGATGATCCGAGAGCATGCCCGGCGCGGTGGATTTCCGGCTGATCACATCCAGAAGGTTGCACGCGTGATCGATCCGACGACGGCCGAGACGGCGTAGCACGGGCTGATCGCTGCGCCGGCATCGACTTCGGCAGGACGGGCGGCGGTGTCCGGCTCGGAGGAGCGCGTTGTACCGCACCGGGCGCTGATCACGCTGTGCGTGATGATGGCGACCCTGATGCAGGTGCTGGATTCGGCGATCGCCAACGTGGCGCTGCCGTACATGCAAGGCAGCCTGTCGGCGACGCAGGACGAGATCACCTGGGTGCTGACGTCGTACGTGATCTCGGCGGCGATCATGACCGCGCCGGTGGGGTGGATGGCGGTGCGGTTCGGGCGCAAGCGGCTGTTCATCATGTGCCTGGCGGGGTTCACGGCGACATCGATGCTGTGCGGGGCGGCGCAGACGCTGCCGCAGATGGTGGTGTTCCGACTGCTGCAAGGGGTCGGCGGCGCGGCGCTGGTGCCGCTGTCGCAGGCGACGATGCTGGACATCTATCCGTTCCACCGGCGGGCGCAGGCGATGGCCATCTTCAGCTCGGGCGTGATGTTCGGGCCGATCATGGGGCCGACGCTCGGCGGCTATCTGACCGAGGCGTATAACTGGCGCTACGTGTTCTACGTGAACCTGCCGTTCGGCATCCTGGCGATCGCGGGATTGGCGGTGTTCATGCCGCGCGGTTCCGGGCGGTCCGAGTTGCGCTTCGACTGGCGCGGCTTCGGCGTGCTGGCGGTGGGGGTCGGTGCGCTGCAGTTGATGCTGGACCGCGGGCAGTTGCTGGACTGGTTCAGCTCGCGCGAGATCATCATCGAGGCGACGCTGGCGGGTCTGGGGCTTTACATGTTCGTGGTGCACATGCTGACGGCCCGCAAACCGTTCATCAGCCCGGCGCTGTTCAGGGACCGCAACTTCATCGCCTCGGTGGGGATGCAGTTCTGCGTGTCGATGCTGATGCTGGCGACCTCGGCGCTGCTGGCGCCGTATTTGCAGAACCTGGCGGACTATCCGGTGCTCGACACGGGGATTTCGCTGGCGCCGCGCGGGTCTCGGCACGATGGCGGCGATGTTCTTCGCGAGCTGGCTGTCGGAGCATGTGGATCAGCGCAAGATCATGGGCGGCGGGCTGGTGGTGCTGGGCCTCGCGCTGCACGCGATGAGCCGGTGGACGCCGGATGTATCGCAGCAGCAGATGATGGCGACGCTGATCGTGCAGGGGATCGCGACCGGGCTGATCTTCAATCCGATGACGGTGCTGGCATTCGTGACCTTGCCGGCGCGGCTGCGCGGGGATGCCACGGCGTTGCAGGCGCTGTCGCGCAACATGGGATCGGCGATCGGGATTTCGGTGACGACGTTCACCCTGGCGCGCAGCGTGCAGAGCGTGCACGCGGATATCGCCGCGGGGATCACGCCGTTCGACCGGCTGCTGCAGGACGGCGGGGCGGTGCAGCAGCATCTGTCGCCGGTGACGCGAAGCGGCGCGGCCCTGCTCAATCAGATGATCGAGCGACAGGCGGAGATCATCGCGTACAACAACGACTTCCACATGATGGCGTTTGCGGTGGTGCCGCCGCTGCTGTTGCTGCTGTTGCTGCGGCCGTCGCGACGCGCGGCCGGGTGAGACGTTGTGTGGCATTGCGGTTTTCGGGCATTCGTGGCGGGCACGTGGTTCGAGGTTTGAATGCCGGGGTTTGAGCAGGTGACGGCGCGGGCTCCGGGCAATCCGGGCACGATTCATCTTGGCCCCCCGGCGTTGGGCAGCCATTTGCCGCGGACGTTCATCGTGACGGGCCTCGGGCGCTCGGGCACCAGCATGACCGCGGCGATCTTCGGGAAGCTCGGACTGCTGTCGATCGGCGATGCCTATCCGGTGACGCTGGATGATCGGGAGTTCCTTGATGTGCTGACGGGGCGGGATCGGGCGGCGCTGGCCGGTATCATCGCACGGCGCAATGCGCGGGACTTCGCGTGGGCGTTCAAGATTCCCTCGATCCACGGATTTCTCGAGCCGGCGGAGATCGACCTATTCCGGGCGCCGCATGTGATCGTGATGATGCGGGACCTGGCGGCGACGGCGCGGCGGCATGCCGATCGCGGAGGGGATGGATCAAGGCGCGGCGCTGTTCGAAACGGCCGAGGGAATGGCGGATCTGATCGGGTTCATGCGGTCTCTCCAGTGTCCGGTGCTGGTGGTGAGTTACGAGAAGGCGGTCGGTTATCCGGCGGGGTTCGTCGATTCGCTGCTGTCGTTCGCGGCGGCGGATCTGGAGGAGGAGGCGCGGGCCGAGCTGGTGCGGCTGATCGAACCTGACAGCGTGGCGTACGAGCAGGTGGCGACGCGGCGGTTCGAGGGGTTCGTGGACGGGTTCATCGGCAAGCACCTGGTGGGCTGGTGCCGGGACGCCAACAACGCGACGCCCTTGCAGGTGGATCTGATTGCGGGCGGACGGACGGTGGCTTCGATGAAGGCGGACATTGCGCGGGAGGATCTGCGACGCGCGGGCATCGAAGAGACCCACCATGGGTTCTCGTTCGACACGCGGGAGCTGACGCTTGATGCGCGCGCCGTGCTGCGGGTGCGGCTGAGCGGGCGGCTGTTCGAGGTGCCGGGCGGCGGGCGGAGCCTGGAGGATTACGCGGTTCTGGGGCGGTCATAGGACGGCGGGTCATGCCGGGCGGAGCACCGGGATGCGCGGGGTCCAGCGGCGGATAGCGGCGATGATGCCGATGGCCAGGGTGGCGAGGAAGACCTCGTGCGCGGGGCGCAGGCCGAAGCGCAGCGTTTCGTTGGCGGCGAAGACGCGGGCGGGGTTGATGTGGGTGGCGAGATCGTACCAAGCGTATTCGACGCCGGTGGTGAGAAGCGCGCTGACCACGGCGAGCGGCACGGTGGCGACCAGCGAGCGCTGCCAGGGTGCGGGAAGCAGGCGCCAGAGCATCAACCAGAGATAGAGGCCGGCGACGAAGACCGGCTCACTGACGTTCGCCTTGCTCTGGATGAAGTAGTGAAAAAGCGCGAGTGCGCCGATCAGATAGACCAAGCGATGGAGGCGTTTCCAGTTTCGCCCCATGCGGCGCAGGGCGGCATCGGTTGAGGTGAGGGCGAGGGCGACGAGACCGAGCAGGGCGACGAAGCCGATGGTGAGATAGAAGCGGTGCACGATTTCGGAGGCGACGTGGAGGAGCCTGACGTTCTCGGTCGCGATGTAGAGGGTGAGGTGGGTGCAGGCATAGACGGCGGCGGTGACGCCGACCATGCGGCGGACGAGGAGGAGGCGGTTCCAGTCGAACACGATTGCGGCGGGTGTGATGGCGAGGGCGATCATGATGAAGCGGACGGTCCAGAGGCCGATCCAGAGCAGGGCCTGATGGACCGGGCGGGCGCCGAGCATGCCGGCGGCGAGCCAGACCGCGACGGTTGCGGCGGGGGCGGCGCAGAGCACGAGTGTGGTGATCTTGAGGGCCGAGAGGCGTCCCTGGCGATCGCGCCAGGGTGCGCTCTTGCGACGCGGTCGGGCAGGGGCGGGCATGGCATGATCCTGGGGTGAGCTCGGGTGGGGTGCAATGGTGGGGGGTGTTGCAGATTGTTGCTGTTGGTGAACAGGTTGGGGTAAGGCGCAGTCTGCGTTTGCGGGTCAATCCTTCGGTGGTGTTGGTGACAAAAGTCGTGGATGGCCGGGCCAAGCCCGGCCACGACGGGGGGCGGCCATACTGAATGCTTGAAGGACATGTGGATGAGGTCACGCCGCGCGGCGTGAGCGGGTGGGCGGCCGATGATGCTGAGCCGCACCGGACCGTAGAGGTCCTGGTGCTGGTCAACGGCGTGCGGGTCGCGCGGGTCGCTTGCAACCAGTTTCGTGAGGACCTGGAGCGGACGGGACGGCTGGGCGACGGGCGGCACGGGTTTTCCTGGCCGTCGGACGAGGTGATCGCCGAAGGCGCGGTGATCGGGGTGCATTTCGCGGAGAGCGGGCTTGCGGTCGGGGATGCCGGGTTCCGGGTGCAGGGCGACGGCGTGGTGCGGGAGGCGGTGGCGGAGGTGGATGCGGCGGTGCCGGGGCGCATCCCCGGCCCTCGCACCCCGCGCGAGCTGCTGGGCCTGATCAGCCTCTATCGGCCGGACACGGGTCTGTTGCCGCTGCTCGGGCGCGTCGATCTGGAGGGACGCAGTCCTGCTTCGGTGTGGTACGCGGTGTTCGGTGAGGCGATGCCGGCGGAGCGCTTCGAAGCGGGGTGGGAGGATGCGAAAGGGGCGCGGGATGCGCTGCACGAGTGGATCGGGTCGGAGGAGTTCCAGGCGAACCTGATTCCGATCGCGCTGCGCGCGTTCGAGGACAAGCGTCGGGTGATTTTCGTGCACGTGCCGAAATGCGGCGGCACGCATGTCGGGGCGTATCTGGGGCGGTGTTTGCCGCGGTTGGACAATGTGCTGTCGCAGGGCGAGTGGACGGGCCAGTCGGCGCTGCTGGAGCGGCTTTCGTGGTTTGCGCGGGTGGTGCCGCTGTACAACTCGTTGCTGGTGACCGGGCATGTGCAACTGACGTTCTATGCGCAGCGCGGGCTGATCCGGCCGACCGACTGGGTGTTCACGGTGGTGCGCGAGCCGGTGGAGATGGTGATCTCGCAGCTCAACTACGTGCTGACGCGGCTGGCGGCGGACAGCGAGACGGGGCGGTTCGGGCAGGACACGAAGGAGTGGCTGCAGATGCTGGATCTGGATGCGCCGGAGGGTCCGTTGAGCCAGGAGTTCATCGAGACGGTGGCGAGCCGGGCGGTGCGGCATCCGCTGATGATCCCGAAGGATTCGCTGTGCTACTGGCTGGGCGACGGGGACCTTGACGGCGCGGTTTCGCTGCTGCGGGTTCACGACGTGGAGATCACCGATGTGCGCCGGCTGGATCGCTGGCTGGAGGAGCGCTGGGGGATCGCGCCGTCGCGGCGGCACAATAAGTCGGTGCAGTATTTCACGCGGGAGACGCTGCCCGATGAGCTGATGAGCCGGATTTTGGGGAGCATGACGCGGGATGTGCGGTTGTATGCGCGGATTGCGGCGGCGCTGGAGCGGACGGGCGGGGTGTCGGTGCGGGGTCGGGAGCTGTAGGGGGCGGGTGCGGCACGGCCGCGCGGGCGTCGCGATGACGGTCGGGGGTTGGGTGCGGCACGGTGTGGGTTCGTTGGTGCGGTTGGCCTGGATTGCCGCGTCGGGCGGTCCGGCTGCGCGGGCGTCGCGATGACGGTCGGGGGTTGGGTGCGGTTGGCCTGGATTGCCGCGTCGGGCGCTGCGCGCCCTCCTCGCAATGACGAACGGGGGTTGGGTGCGGTTGGCCTGGATTGCCGCGTCGGGCGCTGCGCGCCCTCCTCGCAAATGACGAACGGGGGTTGGGTGCGGTTGGCCTGGATTGCCGCGTCGGGCGCTGCGCGCCCTCCTCGCAAATGACGAACGGGAGTTGGGTGCGGTTGGCCTGGATTGCCGCGTCGGGCGCTGCGCGCCCTCCTCGCAATGACGAACGGGGGTTGGGTGCGGTTGGCCTGGATTGCCGCGTCGGGCGCTGCGCGCCCTCCTCGCAATGACGGTACGGCGTAGGTTCATTGGCGCGATGACGGTTAGTCGCGGCCTTCGAAGAATTCCTTTACCTTGGCAAAGAAACCTTCGGTTTCGGGGTGGTGGGTGTCGCTGGGCTGGTCCTCGGCGTCGAATTCTTCCAGCAGTTCCCGCTGGCGGCGGGTGAGGTTCTGGGGGGTTTCGACGGCGACCTGGATGAACATGTCGCCGCGCGCGGTGCTGCGCAGGACGGAGAAGCCCTTGCCGCGCAGGCGGAACTGATCGCCGGTCTGGGTGCCGGGGGGGATTTTCACCTTGGTCTTGCCGCCCTCGATGGTGGGCACCTCGACTTCGCCGCCGAGCGCGGCGGTGCTCATGCGGACGGGGACGCGCATGAGCAGGCTGGCCTGGTCGCGCTGGAAGATGGGGTGCGGGCGGACGGCGACGTGGACGTAGAGATCGCCGGGCGTGCCGCCGGGACCGCCTGCCTCGCCTTCGGCGGGGAGGCGGATGCGGGTGCCGTCTTCGACGCCGGCGGGGATCTGCACCTGGAGGCTGCGCTCGCGCTGGACGGTGCCGCTGCCGTGGCAGACGCGGCAGGGATTGCGGACGACGCGTCCGGTGCCGTGACAGGTCGGGCAGGAGCGTTCGACCAGGAAGAAGCCCTGCTGGCTGCGCACCTTGCCGTGGCCCTGGCAGGTCGGGCAGGTGTCGGTGCTGCGGCCGCGATCCTGCGAGCCGGTGCCGGCGCAGGCATCGCAGGCGACGCGGGTGTTGATGCGGACGGGGATCTTGATGCCGGTGAAGGCCTCGGCGAGATCGATCTCGACGGCGTGGCGGATGTCGTTGCCGGCGCGGGTGCGGGCCTGGCCGCCGCGTCCGCCCATGAACTGGCCGAACATCTGATCGAAGATGTCGTTGAGGCCGCCGGTTTCGAAGCCGAAGCCGCCGCCGAAGGGCCCGGCGCCGGCGCCCTGTTCGAAGGCGGCGTGGCCGTAGCGGTCGTAGGCCGCGCGCTTCTGTTCGTCTTTCAGGATCTCGTATGCTTCGTTGACGTCCTTGAAGCGTGCCTCGGCGGTTTTATCGCCCGGATTGCGGTCCGGGTGGTACTGCATGGCGAGCTTGCGGTAGGCTTTCTTGAGCTCGTCGGCGGAGGCTTCGCGCGCGACGCCGAGGGTGGCGTAGTAGTCTTGCTTTGCCATCTCAGCTCTTCAGGGAAACGTGGCCAGGGGCGGGGTGGGCGGGCGCGAAACGTCGCGGTGCAGGGGCAGGTGCGGTTCGCCCTGGATCGCCACGGCCCGCTTCGCGGGCCTCGCGATGACGGAGGGGCGGGGTGGGCGGGCGCGAAACGTCGCCCTGAGCAAGGGCGGGGGCAGGTGCGGTTCGCCCTGGATCGCCACGGCCCGCTTCGCGGGCCTCGCGATGACGGAGGGGCGGGGTGGGCGGGCGCGAAACGTCGCCCTGAGCAAGGGCGGGGGCAGGTGCGGTTCGCCCTGGATCGCCACGGCCCGCTTCGCGGGCCTCGCGATGACGGAGGGGCGGGGTGGGCGGGCGCGAAACGTCGCCCTGAGCAAGGGCGGGGGCAGGTGCGGTTCGCCCTGGATCGCCACGGCCCGCTTCGCGGGCCTCGCGATGACGGAGGGGCGGGGTGGGCGGGCGCGAAACGTCGCCCTGAGCAAGGGCGGGGGCAGGTGCGGTTCGCCCTGGATCGCCACGGCCCGCTTCGCGGGCCTCGCGATGACGGAGGGGCGGGGTGAGCGGGCGCGAAACGTCGCCCGAGCAAGGGCGGGGGCAGGTGCGGTTCGCCCTGGATCGCCACGGCCCGCTTCGCGGGCCTCGCGATGACGGAGGGGCGGGGTGGGCGGGCGCGAAACGTCGCCCTGAGCAAGGGCGGGGGCAGGTGCGGTTCGCCCTGGATCGCCACGGCCCGCTTCGCGGGCCTCGCGATGACGGAGGGGCGGGGTGGGCGGGCGCGAAACGTCGCCCTGAGCAAGGGCGGGGGCAGGTGCGGTTCGCCCTGGATCGCCACGGCCCGCTTCGCGGGCCTCGCGATGACGGAGGGGCGGGGTGGGCGGGCGCGAAACGTCGTGGCCCTGAGCAAGGGCGCGGGCTCGCCCTGGAGGGGAGGGGTGGGCGAGCGGGCGCGAGACTGCCAGTGAGGTCCGCCCCTCCGCCGGGTTCCCGCTTGCGCGGGAATGACGGAGGGCAGCAATGACGGAGGGGCGGGTACGCGCGGGCGATCCCACGATCAGGCGGATTTCTTCTTGTTTTCGTCCACTTCCTCGAACTCGGCGTCCACGACCTTGTCGTCGGGGCGGGCGCCGGGTCCGGTGCCGGGCTGGTCCTGAGGACCGGCGGAGGCGTCGGGCCGGAGGCGCTTTGGGCCTTGTACATCGCCTCGCCGATCTTCATGGCGGCCTGGCCGAGACGCTCGGTGGCCTGTTTCAGCGCCGACTGATCGGTGCCGTCGAGGGCGGAGCGTGCCGCGGCGACGGCGGCCTCGGCCTCGCCCTTCTCCTGCGCGGAGATCTTATCGCCATGCTCCTTCAGGTTGCGCTCGACCTGGTGGACGAGGGCTTCGGCCTGGTTCTTGGCTTCGACCAGTTCGCGGCGCTGCTTGTCGGCTTCGGCGTTGGCCTCGGCTTCCTTGACCATGCGCTGGATGTCGGCTTCGGAGAGACCGCCGGAAGCCTGGATGCGGATCTGCTGCTCCTTGCCGGTGGCCTTATCCCTGGCCTGCACCGAGACGATGCCGTTGGCGTCGATGTCGAAGGTGACCTCGACTTGCGGCACGCCGCGCGGGGCGGGCGGGATTCCGACCAGATCGAACGAGCCGAGCAGCTTGTTGTCGGCCGCCATCTCCCGCTCACCCTGATAGACCTTGATGGTGACCGCGGTCTGGTTGTCATCCGCGGTGGAGAAGATCTGGCTTTTCTTGGTGGGGATGGTGGTGTTGCGTTCGATCAGGCGGGTGAAGACGCCGCCCAGGGTTTCGATGCCGAGGGAGAGCGGCGTGACATCGAGCAGCAGCACGTCCTTGACGTCGCCCTTGAGGACGGCGCCCTGGATGGCGGCGCCGATGGCGACGACCTCATCGGGGTTGACGTTGCGGGCGGGGTCCTTGCCGAAGAACTGCTTCACCGCCTCGATGACCTTCGGCATGCGGGTCATGCCGCCGACGAGGATGACGTCGTTGATTTCGGCGGCGGTGACGCCGGCGTCCTTGAGCGCGGCGCGGCAGGGTTCAAGCGTCTTCTGGATCAGGTCGTCCACGAGGCTTTCGAGCTTCGCGCGGGTGAGCTTCATGACCAGGTGCTTGGGCCCGGAGGCGTCGGCGGTGATGAAGGGCAGGTTGATTTCAGTCTCCTTCGACGAGGAGAGTTCGATCTTGGCCTTCTCTGCCGCTTCCTTCAGGCGCTGCAGCGCGAGGCGGTCCTTGCGCAGGTCGATGCCCTGGTCCTTGCGGAACTCATCAGCGAAGTAATCGATGATGCGGGCGTCGAAATCCTCACCGCCCAGGAAGGTGTCACCGTTGGTGGATTTCACCTCGAACACGCCATCGCCGATTTCGAGGATGGAAATGTCGAAGGTGCCGCCGCCGAGGTCGTAAACCGCGATGGTGCCGGTGCCCTTCTTTTCCATGCCGTAGGCGAGGGCGGCAGCGGTGGGTTCGTTGATGATGCGCAGCACGTCGAGGCCGGCGATGCGTCCGGCGTCCTTGGTGGCCTGGCGCTGGCTGTCGTTGAAGTAGGCGGGAACGGTGATGACGGCCTGGGTGACGGGTTCGCCGAGATAGGCCTCGGCGGTTTCCTTCATCTTGCCGAGGATGAAGGCGCTGATCTGGCTGGGCGAATACTTCTGGCCCTTGACCTCGACCCAGGCGTCGCCGTTGTCGCCGCGGATAATCTTGTAGGGAACCAGGCCCATGTCCTTCTGCGCCATCGGGTCGTCGAAACGACGGCCGATGAGGCGCTTGATGGCGTAGAGGGTATTGGACGGGTTGGTGACGGCCTGACGCTTGGCGGACTGGCCGACGAGACGTTCACCACTGTCGGTGAAGGCGACCATGCTGGGCGTGGTGCGCGCGCCCTCACTGTTTTCGATCACCCGAACATCCTTGCCTTCCATGATGGCAACGCAGGAATTCGTGGTGCCGAGATCGATACCGATGACTTTGGCCATGAACACTCCTTTTCAGCAGACGACGACGGCCCGAAGCACCGCCGGCATCCCCAGACATGTCCCTTGGGCGGATACCCTCGGGAGGGATTACGAACGATTGATGGACGGGATGTATTGAGCCGGGCGGGACGGAACAAGGGCGCGGCGGGGGATTTTTGCCGGCGGCGATTTTGGTAAGCGGCTGTAAAGTTGGGGGATTATCGCGGGGTGGGGTTCGCGGGGGTTCGCTGGGCCGGGCGTGCGGGCGGGTTAGTGCATCGTGTCGTTGCCGTTGTCGTCTTCGTCTTCGGGGTCGGGCGGCGGGGCGGGGTTGACGGGGGATTGCGGGGCGGTGCCGTTGCAGCCGCGCTTGAACGGGGGGAAGGGGCTGGGGCGGCGGGGATCGAAGGGCCTGGGGTCGCGGAAGAAGGCGTCGAGGATGGCCTGGCGGGCGGGGCTTTCCGGGGGGATGTCGGAGTGTATCGGGGGAGTTCTCAGTTTTTTTGGTGCGAGACGTGCGGGTGGTTTTTGAGACGGGGGCGGGGTCGGTGCGGTTGGCCTGGATTGCCGCGTCGGGCGCTTCGCGCCCTCCTCGCAATGACGGCGCGGGCAATGGCGATGCGGGCAATGACGGCGGGGGGTCGGCGGCGGGGTCGGTGCGGTTGGCCTGGATTGCCGCGTCGGGCGCTTCGCGCCCTCCTCGCAATGACGATGCGGGCAATGGCGATGCGGGCAATGACGGCGGGGGGTCGGCGGCGGGGTCGGTGCGGTTGGCCTGGATTGCCGCGTCGGGCGCTTCGCGCCCTCCTCGCAATGACGGCGGGGGCAATGACGGCGGGGGCAATGACGGCGGGGGGGCTCGGGGCGGGCGTTGATTTCGGCGAGGGCGTCGAGGAGCATGTGGGTCGTGATGTGCTCGACGCGCTCGGCGCGCTCGGCGGTTTCGGGGTTGGCGTGGAGCTTCTGGCGGGCGGCCTGGGTGGCGAGAAGGGTGCGTTGGGAGGCGTGAGAGCCGCGCAGGCTGGTGGCGGCGTGGGCGCGGCACCGGTGGACCTCGGCATGGTTGCCGGCGGCGAGATGGATTTGCACCAGGCGGAGGCAGTCCAGCCACTGCTGGTTGGTGCCGACGACCTGGGCGGCGAAGATGGCCTCGGCGGCATCGACGGGGCGAAAGGCGGAGAGCTGGGCGATGATGGCGTGGTCGCGCCGCTTGCGGTCCTCGGGGTCCTGGGGCGGCGGGGGGAGCGTTTCGCCGAGCACTTTGAGCATGGCGTAGTAGGCGTCGGCGGGGAGGGAGAAGGCGATGTCGGAGGTTGCGAGGAGGAGTGCCATGGGGGCGGATATGGGGTTAGTGCAGGTGACTTCTAGAGGTTAGTTAGGGGCGTCGCTGCCGGATGTGCGATGGGGCAAGGTGTGGCCGGGGTCCTTGAGCCGGGTCGGGTCAGGCTCGGAGCGAGGTGCGGCGCAGCCCCAGTTGAGCGGCTCGTCCTGGGTGTAGCGCTTGCCGAGGCGCCAGGCGGTTTCGGCCTTCATCAGCTCGGCGCCCATGTAGAAGGCGTGCGCGGCGTCGGCTTGCAGATCGAGGCGGGGATAGAGATCGAGCGCGCTGTCGGCGACGGCGTGCATGCGGCCGTTATAGACGTGGATGCCTTCCGGCGTGGTGGCGATGCGGAAGTTGGCATCGCGCAACTCGGCCTGGAGCGCGCGGATGTCGGCGGCGGTCTGCGGATAGGGCGAGCGGTCGTGGACCTGGAGCAGATCGGCGCTGTAGCCGCGCGGCAGTTCGGACTCGGCGCGGGCGGCGTACATGATGCGGCGGGCGATGTCATGCTCGGCGACGGTGCGGCGCGTGTGCGGACTGACCTGGACGACGAGGACATTGCGGATCGCGAGTTCCGAGCAGATGCCCAGCAGCATGGCGGTGACGCCGGAGGAATCCGCGTCGGTGAGTTCGGTGAGGTTGCCGGTGCCCATGAGGATTTCGGCGTCGGGCAGGCGGCGGCGGAGTTCGGCGTAGCGGAGAAGCGAGGCGGTGAAGCCGAAGTGGATCGGGTCGAGGATCGGGTCGAGCAGGCAGGGGATGCCGCGGGCGGTGGCGAGGTGCGCGGCGCGGAGGAGGGAATTGAGGTCGCCGGGCTGGGCGGGGATGAGCACGGGGACCGCGGTGGTTCCGGATGCAACGTCGAGGGTGTGCTCGGTCAGGCTGAGCAGGAAGTCGGCGCCGGCCTGTGCTCCGCGGCGGAGTTCGGATGGGTCGCCGGAATCGACGCTGACGCGGAAGCCTTCGCTGCTTCAGGTCGTGGATGCGGCTGTTCGAGTTCGGGAAATGCCACGCCGGGACGGCAGCCGATGTCGATGACGTCGGCGCCCTGATCGCGCAGAACGCGGGCGCGATCGAGCAGAGCGGCGGGGTCGAGCGAAGGGGCTTCGACGATCTCGGCGAAGATGCGGATGTCGTAACGGGAGATATCGATTGGCCTGCCGCGGCGGCCGAGATAGCGCGGCAGGTCGGCGAGTTCGTCGGGCCCGCGCTGGAACGGGACGCCGAAGGCGGCGGAGAGGTGCTTTGGGTCCATGCCGGCGCGGCCGGGGAAGATCACCCGGTCGGCGTTCAGGGGTGGTTTCAAGCGACGCAAGACGATCGGCTCGGTCATGAGCGCGGCGACCTTCACGCCGACATTGGCGATGTTCCAGGCGAGGTCCGGCGCGTCGATGCCGGAGAGGATGCGGCGCAGCCGGGGTTCGGCCAGGTGTCCGGTGAGGAAGAGGATGCGTTCAGTCACGGGCGATCGAGCGTGGCGTGCCGGCGGTCGAGCGCGGCGCGCAGTTCGTCGAGGGTAAGCACGACCTCGGTCGATTCGAAGCCGGCGAGGCGCTGGGTGTTCTCCAGGTCGATGCGGCGGGGAAAGACTTTCACCGTGCCGGAGGGTGCTTCGGTTTCGAGTTCGGGCGCGCTGTCGCAGGCGAAGACGATGATCGGCACGCGGCATTTTCCGGCCTGGGCGAAGACGTTGGTGGCGAGCGTGTCGGAGATTCCGGCGACGCATTTGGCGACGGTGTTGGAGGTGGCGGGGGCCAGGATGAGGGTGTGATAGACGCCGTGATAGAACAGGCCGACGGGTGCGGCGCTGGCGGTGGTATCGCGGAAGATGCGGGTTTCGGCGGGGAGTTCGAGGCGGGATTTATACATGCGCACGACCTCGGCGGCGGCGCGGCTGACGAACAGGTCCACGTGCCGGAGGTCGCGGATCAGGGCGAGCGATTCGGGGAGGAAGTGGCCCGATCCGGTGAGTGCCCAGCCCCAGCGCGGCGTGCGCGGCTTTTTCATCGGGCGATGCGGCGGCCGGGCGGGTGGAGCGGGTCGATGGGGCCGCGGGGTGTGTCGTCGGGTCCGGCGATGTAGATCGCGCCGTCGTAGCGCGCGGCGAAGTCGGGGAAGGCGGGGTCCACGATGCTTTCTTGTGCAAGCATGGTGATGGGGAGGTCGGGTGCGGCGCGATGCTTGACGAGCAGGACGGCGGGGCTGTCGAGGGCGCGGGCGAGCCAGAGGGCGAGGCTGTCGGATGTGACGTCCCAGGATTGCGGAATGTCGGGGGCGTTGCGCAGGCCGGGCCAGGGCGACCAGATGGGGATCCGCTGTGGCGGCGCGGATTTGGTCCAGGTCGTCGCAGTCAGGTGAAGTGCGGGGAGAGCGCGGCGAGGGCACGGCCGAACTGCGCCATGGCCATGAGCGCCATGTCGTGCGCGGCGTGGTCGTTATAGCCGATGGCGGGCTGCATGGTGCGGACGGTGTCGGCGAAGGGGCCGCCGCCGGGGACGATGACGATGCCGGTGGCTGGGGCGAGGGCATCGATCCATGGGCGCAGGAGGTACGAGCCGGCGTGGCTGCCGCCGAGCTTGATGACGAGTCGGGGTGTTACGCCCACGGGACGGTCCCTGGGTGCGGCGGGCCCTGGATTGCCGCGTCGGGCGCTTCGCGCCCTCCTCGCAATGACAGCGGGGGTGTTAGGTTCACTGCACGGTCCTTGGGTGCGGCGGGCCCTGGATTGCCGCGTCGGGCGCTTCGCGCCCTCCTCGCAATGACAGCGGGGGTGTTAGGTTCACTGCACGGTCCTTGGGTGCGGCGGGCCCTGGATTGCCGCGTCGGGCGCTTCGCGCCCTCCTCGCAATGACAGCGGGGGTGTTAGGTTCACTGCACGGTCCTTGGGTGCGGCGCTTCGCGCCCTCCTCGCAATGACAGCGGGGGTGTTAGGTTCACTGCACGGTCCCTTGGGTGCGGCGGGCCCTGGATTGCCGCGTCGGGCGCTTCGCGCCCTCCTCGCAATGACAGCGGGGGTGTTAGGTTCACTGCACGGTCCTTGGGTGCGGCGGGCCCTGGATTGCCGCGTCGGGCGCTTCGCGCCCTCCTCGCAATGACAGCGGGGGTGTTAGGTTCACTGCACGGTCCCTGGGTGCGGCGGGCCCTGGATTGCCGCGTCGGGCGCTTCGCGCCCTCCTCGCAATGACAGCGGCGGGAGGGGGTCGTCACGACGACGTTCGAGCGTCACGCCGACGATGCCGGTGCCGACGTCGAGCTTCTCTACCGAGACGCGGACGGAGACGACGCGCGGGATGGTCGAGCACGAGCGCGGCGATGCGCTCGGCGAGGGTTTCCACCAGGGCGACGTGCTGATCGTCGGTGAGCATGCGGATGGCGTCGCTGATGATATCGTATGAAAACACGTCCGCCATGTCGTGCACCGGGTTGCGCGCGCGGGCGATCTTGGCCTCGACATCGAAGCGGACGGGCTGGGGGGTCAGTTCTTCGCGGGCGTAGGCGCCGATGCGGACGGGGAGGATCCAGTCGCGCAGGTGGACCAGGTCGGTGGGCGGCTCGCCGGCGGCGTAGCCCTGGGCGGCGAGGGTCCAGGTGTGTTCATGCTCGCTGTCACCGCGGTTGGTTTCGGGTGGAATGAGTGCGCGAATGCGGCGGACGGCGTCGAGGCTGATCGGTGCGTCACGCGGGGCGGGGCCGCAGAGCGCGCCGCGGAACCCCAGAACGGCGGGTTTGAGGACGAGCAGACGCGGCACGTCGGGCGCTTCCAGGGCGCCGGCGAGGCCGGCGAAAAGTCCGTGCGCGGTGCAGGCGGCGGTGAAGCGATGCAGCGCGGGGAGGCTCATGTGCTGGAGCAGGCCGCCGGTGCCTTTGGTGGCGGTGTCGAGCATGGCGCCGGCGAAACCGGCACGCGCCAGTAACGGCAGCAACGACAGATCGGGTTCGCGGTCGGCGAACAGCACGCCGACGAGCTGGGCGCGGCGGGCGAAGGGTTGCAGTGCGCGGAGGGCGGCATCGGGATCGCCGCCGGGGAACAGGCCGAGCTTGACGATGGCGGCGCCTGCTTCGACAGCGGCGGCCACGGCGCGGGTGACGGGTTCGGGGAGCAGCGGCAGATCGCCGGTGACGGCGCTGACCGGCACTCGGCCGGCGAGTTCGCGGGCGACGGTGCGCAGCACGTCGGGTGCGACGGCGCCGAGGGCGCCGCGCGAGGGTTCCTTGAGGTCGATGATGTCGGCGCCGCCTTCGAGGGCGATGAACGCCTCGGGCAGATCGCGCACGCTGGCCAGCATGCGGGTCATTGCGGAAGTCCTTCGCCGTGCGGGAAGATTCGCTCGGCGAGCAGATAATCGAGGCCGCGGGTCCATGATTTGTCGGTGTCGCCGCGGATGCTGACGCTGCCGGCGCGGAGCATGGTGCCGGTGGCGGCGTTGCGGATCACCAGGTTGATGTCGAGGATGAGGTTGGAGACTTTCTGCACCCAGCCATAGACGGAGATGCCGGCGCCGAGCTGGCGGGCGAGGATGGCGGCACACTCACCGCAGTCCTGCAAGTCCTGCACCTTGACCTGGGCGGCGACGGGCGCGGTGTCGGCCAGGTGGTAGCCGGCGTGGCGGAGCTTGTCGCGCAACCGGGAATTGAGTGCGTCGATGCGTTTCGCGTCGGCGGCGTTGGCGATGCTGCTGGTGTCGATGAGGGTGAAGCCGAAGACGGCGGCGGTCGGCTCGGCGCGGGCGGCGGCGGCCGAGGCGATGAGGAGGAGCGGGAAGACGGTTCGGGGCAGTCGCATCCGGGTGCGCTTTCAACCAATCTGGGTGCGGGGTATTCCTGGTGCATGGAACGGGCAAATGCGGTGGTCCGCAACCTGGCGGTTCTGCTGGTGACGGCGGGCATGGGGAGCGCGTTCGCGGCGGCGCCGGGGCCACGGGATGCGAACTGGCCGTGCATGTCGATCAAGGTGCCGAGCCTGTCGCTGGCGGCGGTGTGGTCGGGGCCGTCGGTGGAGGCGTATCGCACGACGTGGTCGGCCGATACGCAGGTGGCGGACCTGGCGGCGCGGCTGGCGCAGCGGCGGCTGCCGATGGACCAGGCGACGGCGGAGATCAAGCGGTTTGCCGCCGCGAGCGGGAAGGCGAAGCTGCTGCCGCTGGTGGCCGGGCTGTTCGAGGTGCTGAACCAGGAGCGGGCGAGCGTGGTTGCGGGTCTCGACCGGTTCGGTGCGCGGCAGCAGGAGCTGGCGGGGGAGATCCGCGGGCAGGTGGATAAGCTGCATACGCTGCAGGCGGCGGCGGATCAGGACACGAAGCAGATCGCGGCGCTGGGGGATCAGTTGACGTGGGAGACGCGGCTGTTCGAGGAGCGGCGGCAGACCACGCAATATGCGTGCGCGGTGCCCGATCTGATCGAGCAGCGGTTCTTTGCGCTGGCTCGGGTGATCCAGCAGAACCTTGGCGATTCCGGCGCTGGATGAGCGGCTGATCGAACCGCTCGGTCTGCTGCATGGCGAGCAGGCGCGGGCGGCGATTGGGGCGGGGGTGGCGCGTCCGCTGGCCGGCGGGCGGATGGCGTATGCGGCGGCGCGGCTGATTCGCAGCGCGGAGACGGTCGGGCTGGTGGCGGCGACGACGGTTGGCGGAGAGTGGGCGGCGGCGGCGGAGCGGCTGGCGGCGGCGCCGGCTGACGGGACGGTGATCGGATTGCCGCCGGGGCCGGCGGTGATGGGCATCATCAACGTGACGCCGGACAGTTTCAGCGATGGCGGGGTGCATTTCGATGCGGGCCGGGCGGCGGAGGGCGGGCGCGCCATGGCCTCGGCCGGGGCGGCGGTGCTGGACATCGGCGGCGAGAGCACGCGGCCGATGGAGTCCGTCGTGGTCTCGGCGGAGGAAGAACAGCGGCGCGTTCTGCCGGTGATCCGGGCGCTGCGGGACTGCGGCGTGCCGTTGTCGGTGGATACGCGGAACGCCTCGACCATGGCGGCGGCGCTGGATGCGGGGGCGACGATCGTCAACGACGTGTCGGGGTTAAGTTATGATACGCAGGCTGCCGCGCTGGTGGCGAAGCGCGGCTGCCCGGTGGTGCTGATGCACATGCGGGGGACGCCGCAGACGATGAACTCGTTCGCGCGATACGGGGATGTGGCGCTGGAGGTGACGCGCGAGCTGGCGGAGCGGGTGGCGGCGGCGGAGCGCGCGGGGGTGGCTCGGGGGAAGATGGTGGTCGATCCGGGGATCGGGTTCGCGAAGCTGGCGCGGCAGAACCAGGCGCTGCTGGCGCATCTGCCGATGCTGCTGAACATCGGGTGCCCGGTGCTGGTGGGGCTGTCGCGGAAGCGCTTCGTGCGGTCGCTGGCGGGGGCGGAGGCGCCGCGGGCGACGGGTCCTGGGTCGTTGGCGGGGGCGCTGCACGCGTTGTGGCACGGGGCGAGCATCCTGCGGGTGCACGACGTCGCGGAGACGGTGCAGGCGGTGCGGGTGTGGCAGGCGCTGGGGTGAAGGGGCGGTTCGGCGGCGCGGTGAAACGGGGGGCGCGGCTGGGTGTTCTCGTGGCGTGACATGCAGGAGGCGGGTCATGGATGAGAACAAGGCGAAGCCCACGGCTCAGCAGGGTGAGAAGAAGCCGGAGAAGGCGGAAGGGAGTGTGCTGAGCGACAAGGAGCGCTTCGGTCAGTCGGGTGCGGATGAGAAGCTGCGCCATATGGGTGAGAAGACGCGGGAGGCGGAGAAGGGGAAGCGGTGAGGATGGTGCCCGGAAAGTAGGAGCGCGACACGGCGATGGGGATACTGCCCGTTTTCTGGGTGCGGTAGGCCTGGGTCGCGACGGCCCGCTACGCGGGCCTCGCGATGACATCATGGGCGATGTTTCGATCCGCGCCTCCGCGAAGGGGGCGACGCGGAGCCGACCGCAAGCGGTCCCCGACGGACTCGTCAGTTTCGATCCGCGCCCCCGCGAAGGGGGCGACCGGAGCGCCGCTGGACCAGTTTCGATCCGCGCCCCCGCGAAGGGGGCGACCCGGACGCACGCATCGGCGAGTTTCGATCCGCGCCCCCGCGAAGGGGGCGACACGGCCGGGATGCGCGGCCAGCGACCTGAACTCTGTTTCGATCCGCGCCCCCGCGAAGGGGGCGACGCGTGCGGAGCGGCGGAGCGGTGCCCTGATCAGGTGTTTCGATCCGCGCCCCCGCGAAGGGGGCGACCGACGGAGCGATCAGGCATCGATGGTCGCAGGGACCGGCCGCGACGATGGTTTCGATCCGCGCCCCCGCGAAGGGGGCGAGCTCGACCGCGCCTGCGTGTATCATCCCGCCCCCGCATGCACCGTTGACGCGGAGCTGATGGCGTTTCGATCCGCGCCCCCGCGAAGGGGGCGACCTGTCACCTGACGGCGGTGGACGGACGGTCATCCCGAGGACCTGCATCGCTCAGTTTCGATCCGCGCCCCCGCGAAGGGGGCGACGTCAGCTACCGGCCGTCATCTTGGAGCACATCAGTTTCGATCCGCGCCCCCGCGAAGGGGGCGACCCCGGCGCCTGCGCGTCACCCGCCGGGCAGGTTTCGATCCGCGCCCCCGCGAAGGGGGCGACATGGTTGGCCAGTGGCCAATGCCTTTCGATCCGCGCCCCCGCGAAGGGGGCGAATTCGGTGCGTTACCTGCCAGACGTTTCGATCCGCGCCCCCGCGAAGGGGGCGACCCTGGCGGTTCCAGTCGCCGTGCCATCGGGTGTTTCGATCCGCGCCCCCGCGAAGGGGGCGACACGATCGCCGGGCAGGTGCCTGCAAGGTTTCGATCCGCGCCCCCGCGAAGGGGGCGACCCTGTCGGCGTACTGGACCGGGCCCGCGGATCCGCGCCCCCGCGAAGGGGGCGACGCCACCCGAGGAGGCTTTGCGCGGCCAGCTCGACGTTTCGATCCGCGCCCCCGCGAAGGGGGCGACTGCGGAACATCCGAGGACATTGTTTTCGATCCGCGCCCCCGCGAAGGGGGCGACGTGGCAGACCTGACGGTGCCCGGGTTTCGATCCGCGCCCCCGCGAAGGGGGCGACAGTTTCGTCCGCTCCAGCGCCGGCTCCTGCGACTTCATGCCATGTTTCGATCCGCGCCCCCGCGAAGGGGGCGACCCCGATACCGCGTGACGTGACATCGTCAGTTTCGATCCGCGCCCCCGCGAAGGGGGCGACCTGGCGCCCCATCGCCGCATTCGCCAGTTTCGATCCGCGCCCCCGCGAAGGGGGCGACGGCGGCACCGTAAGCTCTTGCCACTCCTCAAACAACGCCCCCGGGTGCGCGAACCCCGGCGGGGGCGCGGGCACAGCAGACCACGCGAGCGACCAGGCGGGCGATATTTACAATGTCAATGAACGACTTGCAGGCCGCGCGAACCTAGCCCTGGAACCGCGTGTGCTGCCGGTTCGCGCTCATCAGAACACCAGCGGCCCGTCAAGGTCCAGCGCGGGCGTGGCACCGACATGCTCGACGCGCCGTTTGCCCTCCGCGCCCAGCCGATAGAAGCGCAGCGAGTTCGCATGCAGGGTCGATTTCCGCCACAAGGCGCGCGCGCAACAAAATCCATTGTGCTGGCTCTACTTCGCATTCGAACACCGAATTCTGCACGCGTTGGCCAAAATCGAGACAGGCGCGCGCCACACGCCGCAAGCCGCCGCCGCCCGGCGCTGGTTTCCGTGTTCACGTCGTAGGCGACCAGCATCAGCATCCGGTGGGCTGCCCACCCATCGCCAGATGAATGCCGGGTAGCCGTCAAGATCGCCGCGCAGCCGGCGCGCGAGAAGCTGGGCCTGCAGATGCGCAACGAGCCCGAGCGGCGCTTTCTCGCCCAAAAACGGGTGGATCAGTTCGTCGCGCTTGCGTTCCTGCCAGGCGACCAGCACCGTCTTGCGCGCGGCATCACTCAGGCGTACGGCGCCGGCCTCCTCCATCACGAAATCCTCCGCCCCAAGCTGCCCGCGGTTGATCAGCGAGAGCGCCAGCCGATCGGCCAGCACAGGGCGCAGTTCCTCCATCAGATCCAGCGCCAGCCCCGCCCGTCCGGGCCGATCCGCGTGCAGAAACCCAACTTGCGGATCAAGCCCGTGCGCCTCCAGCGCGGAACGGCAGTCGTGTCCCAGCATGGCATAAAGAAACGAGAGCAGCGCGTTGATCCGGTCGAGCGGCGGCCGGCGCGAGCGCGCCGCGGAAGCGGAACGCCTCTCCGCTGGGGACGGATGAGACAGTCGAATACGGCGAAATAGGCGGCGGCCGACTCGCCCTCGATGCCGCGCAGCGCGTCCACGTCGGTCGCCGACCAGCGTGCGGCGCGCCGCATCGGCCAGGCGCGCCGCCGCGGCCTGCAACGCAGCCACGGTATCCGGCGTCAGCCCCGCACCGTGATCGCGCAGCGCGCGCAGCAGCACCGTGCGCTGATTGGCGGCCTTGGCGGCAACGAAGCCCGCGCACGATCGTGGTTCGCGCCGCCGGGTCGTCGGCCGACGCGGTACTGGGCGCGGCGCAGCAGCACATTGCCCGAACGCGCGCCCTCCACGCGAGCCTGAAACCGGCCGTTCGGGTTCGCAGAACGAAAGCGCGATGCCGGCTTCGGCGCAGGCCGCCATCAGCGCCGGCGAGGCACCCGGGCGGCCGAACCCGACCACGCCCTCCAGCATATGCAGCGGCGCGCGGCCCCGCTCCTCGCCCCTCGACCTCGACCACGATGATTGGCGCCGTCCTTGCGCAGCCACGCGCCCTCGCTGGTCACGTAAAGCGTGTTCAGCATCCGCTTCACGCGTCGGCCTCCGGCGCGAGCAGCCGCCGCAAGTCGCCGCGCGAGCCAGGATCGAACCGCCGGCGGATTCTCCAGCCGGTCGGGCTGGCAGATGTCATGCAGCGAGCACCGCCGGCAGGCGGGCGTCTTGACCGGCGCGGGTGTGACGCCCGGCGAGCAGCGCCGCACGCGCCTCGGCCGCTACCCGCGCGGTGAGCATGCGCAGGCCCGCGTCGAACGTCACCGCGATGCGCCGCCGCGTTTCGCCATAGAACAGCGCGCCTTCGGGCACCGGGATCGCCGAACGCTTCCTCGAGGCAGATCGCCTGGGCACAGAGCTGCACCTCATCAGCGCGATGCGCCTTCGGCTTGCCGCGCTTGTACTCGACCGGGAACGGCACGGGCGGCGCGCCGCGCAGCTCCACCACGTCGGCACTTGCCCGAAGACGCCGAGCGCGAGCGAGCGGAGCTGGACGCCACGCGCCACCCGCACGCCCGGCCGCGCTCTCGCCGCGCCCCGCATCCACCTGCGCATGCAGCAGCCGCCCTTCGGCCGTCGCCCGATCCTCCGCCCAAAGCCGCTCGACATGGATCAGCGCGCATTGCCGCGGGCAGAACAGCCAATGCTGCAAGGCCGAGAGCGGGATCAGCGCGTCCTCGGCGGCGTCGGCGGCGGGCGGTGGGGCGGTGGCAGGACGCGCCCTCACTCGGCCGCGATCGGCACATGGCTGGAGAAGATTTCGTCGTCTTCCAGAATTTCGATACCGTCCGGAAGGTCATCCCGATCGACGGTGATCACGTAATCGGCAAAGCTGCGCGGAGGCTTGGCGTTGTCCAGCCGCGTGATCGCCGATCGGCATGGGACCGTCCTGCCGCACGGCGCCAGTGCTCCACGCGTGCGAACAGCTTGTCGGCGTGCGCATTTCCGAGTTGCGCCCGCATGGCGGAACACCACAAGCTTGCGGGTCGCCATCGCGCCGCGGGCGGCGGAGCGGTCATGCTCGAACATATCGCGCAGCGCCTGGAACAGCAGCGCCAGGTCTTCGTCGGAGAAGCCGGTGCCTTTGACGGGGTGCGACGCAAGCGGCGCGGAGACGTAGCCGTGCGCGCGATAGAGTCCGTAGGGGATCACGTGCTTGCGGCCCATGGTGCGGGCGTCGCCGCGCTTCTCCTCGACGTTCGACCCCTCGTCGCGCTGCTTCTTCTCCGCCTCGTTCGTGGCGGCCATGCGCGTGATGGAGATTTCCAGCGGCAGCACCGGCTCGACGGAGCGGGCGAAATTCAGTTGCACGGGGCCGCGCACCTGGCCGGCGTTGATGCCGGTGGACATCACCGCGCCGAAGGTACGGATGTCGAAGAAATTGTCGCACATGAAACGGCGGACCTGTCGCGGCGGCCTCGTCGCTCTTGGGCGTGAGCTTCGCCGGCCTTCTTCACGTCGCCTTCGGCGGCTTCAGGATGCGCGAGATAGGCCTCCCGGTGCTTGTCATTCAGGATCGCGCCCTCGGTGACGTAGATGCGAAAGCGCGGCGCGTCGGCCTTGGCGAGTTCGACGTAGTTGCGGATTTTGCGCTTGAGGCACACATCCGAGACCAGACCATGGCCGGTCTCCGGGTCGAGCCGAGGCATGTTGCCGGCGTCGGGGTCGCCGTTCGGATTGCCGTTGGTGACATCGAAGTAGAGGACGAATTCGTGGCGGCGGGCGAGCGGGGCGGGGAGGTCATTTATGCGATCCTCCGGGTTCAGGCGTTTGCGGCCGCCGTTCGGAGTTCGCTCTCGGCAGCGGCGGCGTCCGGCCTTGGCGTGGCGGGAGGCGCGTTCATGGTAATAGCCGACGGCGAAACGGCCTTGGTCTTCGAGCTTAGCGTTCGTGGGCAGATCGGGTGGCAGGCGTGCCAACGATCTCGTCAAGCTTCTTCTCGATCCAGAACCGCCGGCCGCGCTTCTTCGCGTCGGAGACGTGGTTGCGCGCGTTGCGCAGCAGCGGCGCGAACACGCGTGCAGGGGTGGAGGACGCGGCGCCGTAATATCGATCGGCGACCGTCGCGTTCACGCGGCCGAGTGCCGCGTATTGCGCCGCCTCGATCACCGCGAACAGACGGCCGAGCTGATAGGCGGCGTTGGATTGTTCTCGGTCGAGCGCCACGGGCAGATCCTCCTTGTTGGCGTTCCGATTGATGCAGGCCTTGATGGCGGCGGCGTGCCAGCCGGTCAGCCGGGTCGTCGCCGGCGCGCAGCCGCATGATCGCGGCGGCGAGCCAGCTGCGCGGGTATGCGCGTCGCCGCCGAGCACGGCGCGGGCGAGTTCGCCAGCCAGACGTGGTGGCACATTCTCGAATTTCTCCTGCACGCGCGGTGGTCTTCACGAGCAGCCGCCATAGTTCCGGCGGCCCTTTCTTTCCGGACCAGCCGCGCGGCGACGGCTCGATCGCGAGATCTTCCATATGACGCAGGATGGCGCGAGCGAAAGCGCTCGAAATTATCCGACAGCCAGAACCGGACGGAAAGCCGCGCGGCATTCGGCGAAGCCCGAGCACGTTGAAACGCACCCCTGCGTCAGTTCCGGTTCGCTTCTTGCGGGCCGGCCTTCGGCAGGTGCGTTCAGCGCATCGCGCAACTTGGCGGCCTGGCCTGCATCGCCATCGTCCGGCGGTCGCGTCTGTCGGCGGCGCAAAGATTTGGGCGAACAGCGCTTCTGCGGCCTCGGCAGCCGGCTCCTGTTCCTTGCCGGATGCATCGGCCCAGAACACCACGGTGGCATCGCCGATGCCCCGACGAAGCCGGTTCGCTCGCCCGAGGCCAACATGGCGTTCAGCGCCGCGCCGTAGCGTTCCGCCGCTGCTTCGGAGTCGGCGCGTTGGCGCCTTGTTCCCGGCCGTAGACTCTGAACGCGTCGAGATTGAACGAAACCAGCGACGCGCCCGGACTTTGCGCCCCATTCACCCCTTGATCTCGGGATGGAGCCGGTGCGGCGCGGCGCGCACGCCGGTAATCAGGCAGGTGTCCGCATCGTCACCGGGGGCGGCCGCTTCCGACGAGCAGGCGCTTTGGCGGCCGGCGCGTTCGTGAATGAAGCCGATGCTCGCCTCGCAAGGCGGAACACGACGTTGCCGTCAAGCATGTCCGGCGTGAACGGCGGCGCATCGAATCGCTCCGGCGTCCATCGCTCCAGAAAGCGGCGAAGCGCCGTCAGGCCTTCGTCATCGCTGCCGCCGATGCAGATCGAGATGCCGTCCTTGAAAGCGGCGTGTTCCTCGGCTGTCCGCTTGCCCGTCCTCGCGGTGCGGCCGAGCGCATAGGCAGTCTTGTCCCAGAACAGGTTGGGCGCGATGGCCACCGTGCGCTTGACCGGCGCCGGAACGGCCAAGGGTTGCGGACGCGGCTTCTTGCCGGCGGATCGCGCAGCTGCGAGCACGGCGACCGGCTCGCCGTCCGGCGAAAGCTCAATGGCCCAGCCGATGGGCGCCTTTGCCCAGCCCGGCGGCTCGGCCTCGCCCCGCGCCGCCATGCGGTCGTAGTAGCGGTCGAGCGCCTGCAGGATCACGCTGCGACTCCCCCGGCTCGAGGCAACGTCGCACGTCCAGCACGCCATCCGTCAGCCGCGCACGGAAGAACCGCGAACCCTGCGCCGTGCCGTCCGGACGAAAGTCGATATCGTACAGCATCCAGCCGAGATCGCGGTCGCGCTGATCCGCCGGCAGTTCGCTCGCCGGCAGAGGCGCACCCTCCGGCAGCAGCGCGAAGTCAGCCGGGAACTCCCGCGCGCCGAGGCAGGGGCGATGGAAGCACTGCCCCTTCTCCGCCCGGCGCTGGAACATGGCGGCATGCTTGGCCGGCTCGTCGTCGGTGCCGGCATGCTCGGTCATATCAAAATGTGCTTCGATCACATAAGCGACATTCGTGAGCAGCATGGTCGCCCGCTGCTGCCGGTTATTTTCGACCACGAGGCCGAGGCCGTTCACGTCGCCGCGCTTCATCGCCGATCTCGCGAGCTGGCCGGAGGCGAATGGCGCCGACCTCGTTGCGCCGGAACGACTGGAATCGGATCGGCTTCAGCACGTGGATGCGGTCGATCACCCAGCGGATCGCCGGCTTCCAGTAGATAGCTTCGATAATGCCCCGCGCTGCCGACGGGGTCATCACATCATAACTGACGCTCTCGACCTTCATTTCAGGTCGCGTGAAACAGGCCCGCTCACCCCAGACATGGAGGCGTATGCCGTAGCTCATCTTCGCCGCTTTCTGCAACAAAACGGTTTTATCCGTGCTGCTGAAGTTCGTCAAGAATTTTACTAACAGACGAGGGGTCGGGTGATGACAGGAGTAGCGAGCTAATCATTGATTGACCACCATAGTCGCTCCCTCATGGGAGCGCGGGTCGAAACACTAATAGCCGCCGGGTCCGTGTGGATGATCGGGGTGAGCGCCCACCCACGGGCCTGTGGGTGGGCGCTGTTTTCAGATCAGGTTTGCCGCTGCGTCCCGCCGTTCCGGCTCTCTGCAGGTCGACGCCGGTTTCCTCGCGGTAATGCGCCCGGTCCTCGAAGCGCAGCAGCGCCGCACCGATTTGCGTGATTCACCGCACGGAGCACGCCAGCTGCGAGCCACGCATCCCGGTCCCGCTTCGGGAATCGACACTGCATATTGTTGCAGCTTGCGAAGATCGGCCGCTCGTGGACGGTCCATGACCGCGACACGCGCCAGGACTGCCACGGCTTCGTCGTCGTAGGGCACGATCGCCGTTTCCTGCGCATCGTCGATCAGGCGAAACACCTGAGCGATTGTCTCGAAGTCGAACTCGCGCGCAGCGGCGCGCTCAGCAATCGCTTGCAGGATCGGCCAAGGCCGCCCCGTCCAGTGTCGCGGCATCCATCGCCTCCGCGCCACGCCGCCAGTAAACCTCGCGAAAAATAGCCGCGGACACCGTCCATGGAGAGCGGGTCCAGCCCCTGACGGAACACGCCTTCGGCCGATTCGATCAGCGGCCGCAGGTCGCGAGGCGCGCGCCTTGTCCGCCGGCTCGAACACCACGACCCGGCCGCGTTCCAGCCGGCCTTCGCGGTTGCAGCGCCCCGCCGCCTGCGCGATCGAGTCGAGCCCGGCCATGGCGCGCCAGACCTCCGGGAAATCGATATCGACCCCGGCCTCGATCAGCGATGTGGCAACAAGGCGAACGGGCTTCGGGATCATGCGGATCGAGTCTGCCATGACCTCGGCCAGCACCGCCCGGCGATGGACGGGGCACATAAGGGTGGTCAGATGCAGGGCGCCTTCCGCTGTGTGCGGATCGGCCTTCAGTAAATCGAACAGGTCGCGCGCGTGTCGGCGGCTGTTGACGATGCAGAGCATTGCGGCCTGCTCGGCGAAGCGCGCCACGATTTCGGCATCCGTGGTCTGGTCGGGCCGCCGCTCAATCTCGACGCGCTTCAGCGCCGTGTAGAGCTCCTGCGGATCGGGCGCGAGTTCGCGCCCGTCATCGATGTCGAAACCCACTTTTTGCCGCGGCTGCTTCGGCGCGAGCGTCTCGTCCTTGAAGCCATCGCACACGCGAAGCGCCGGCTGGGTCGCCGTGCACAGCACGACGCTCGTCCGATAGTTCGCCGCCAGTTCGTTCAGCGCCGCCATGCAAGGGCGCAACAACCGCAGCGGCAGGGTCTGCGCCTCATCCAGCACCACCACCGCATTCGCGATGTTGTGCAGCTTGCGGCAGCCGTGGTGCGCCGTGCAAACAGGCTCTCGAAGAACTGCACCGCCGTGGTCACCACGACCGGCGCGTCCCAGTTCTCGGCACGCCTTGCGCAGTTTCGCCAGACCCGTCGGCCCCTCGTCGTCGCGCCTGCTCCGTGCCTTGCCGCGCCGGCTCCCAGTCGAAGCTCGCGTGATGCTCCAGCACGTCCTCGCTCGTGCCGAGCGCCTCGCGGAACACCGTTGCCGTCTGCTCGATGATCGAGGTGTAGGGGATCACGTAGATCACGCGGCGCAGGCCATGCGCTGCGCATGCGCCAGCGCGAACGCGAGCGACGTCAGCGTTTTGCCCCCGCCGGTCGGCACGGTGAGCGTGAACAGCCCGGGCTGCAGCCCGGCCTTGCCGACTGCATGCTCCAGCACCCGCGTCCGCAGGCGATTGAGTTCGGTGTCGTCCCGCCGCTTGCTGGCGAGATGTTCCTCAAGCCGGGCCTGTAAGGTCGCGAGATCGGTCGGCGGCTGGCCGCTCGACACCGTCGAAGAAGCACTCCGTCGCCAGGAAATCCGCGTCCACAAGGCACGAGAACAACATCCGGGTCGAGAAACGCTTCGCTGAACCCGGCGTGCAGCGTTCGCTGCGAAGAGGACGGCGCGGCAGCAGCGATTGCGCGGCGGCAGGTCAGCCACATGCGCCTTCCAACCGGCATAATCCGGGAGCGCCTTCTCTTGCAGGCGGCGGTTCAGCTCCGCGTAATCAGCGAGCCCGGCATGGTGTCCGGCGATCGCATAGGCGAGCAGGCGACCGAGCGGCGGTCTGTACAAATTTTCCGCCTCCCGCGCGCCCGCGGTGGAGTGATCCGGCCCTTTCCGCCCGTCTTGCCGTGGCACCGAAATATACGCCTGGAACGCGGCCGAGGCCTTGCCGATGTCGTGCAGCAGCCCCGCCGTGCGCGCCAAATTCTCCCAACCAAACGCGGCCGCAAAAGCAGCCGCGCGCGTTCCAACGTCGCGGAGGTGGTCCTCGAGCGCCTCGCCGCCGCGCGCCGGATCAGGCGCGGAATGGGCTAGTATCAGGAGCGCCTCCTTTCGCCCGGGGGCGGGCCTTCCGAACAGTTCGAGTGACTGTTCATCCATATTGTGCAACGAGAGACGGGCACGCGGCCACAACTTTTCCTGCAAGTCAGAGCCGGTTTGATCCTGGCATGCACGGCGAACGCACAGCGTGTCGCTGGCTACAAAACGGGTTCCACGCGCTCGGCTGCGCAATTCCGCACTTTCGGAACACCCGGAACATGCTACATCTGGTCAGATAGCCAGGCGCTGATGAATGGCTCTTACCCGAGATCGCCCCCGTGTTGCCCGGGTGCAGACTGGCAGTTGCAGGATGCCAAGCCGCGGTTCAGCGAACTGCTCCGCCGTGCGCCGACCGAAGGACCGCAGCGGGTGATCATTCGCGGCCACGACGCTGTGGTTGTGATTGCCGCCGACGAGCTTGAGCGGTTGAGACCACCTGCTGACGATCAGATGCCATTCGTCGCCTGTATGGAAAGCCTCGACGTTGACGGCCTCGACCTCACCCGCGCCCGTGATACGGGGCGGGACGTCGAGCTTTGATTCTCAGCATTCTCACCATTGCCGAATACGACAAGGGCATCGTCAACCTTCCCGACCAGGATCTGCGCCGAAATAATGACAGGGGAGTTGGCCGCACGGTTCGGCGACTGTTTGCTGCCGCTGCCGGATGCCATTATCTGTCGATGGGGCGGGATCAGCGGGACGGTGCGACGAGACACTGGCCATCCGCTCCCGGTGATTGACACAATGCGGCCGCCACCGCGCTTGAGCACGACCTCTATCTCGCAACCCCCAATGTGCCGGATGTGCGTTACACCGGGGCTGCGCTGTTCAATCCCTGGCAAGACGATCCCACTTCGTTCCCGATCTCCTGAAGCCGCTTCGCCGTCGCGGAGCCTAACGGCCAGTCAGCGGCAGATGCGCCCAGCGGTCCGCCCGCGTATCGGCGAGTTCGCGAGATTTCGCCCTTCCCAAGCCGTCGAATCGCGCCTCGTTGCAGACCCAAATTGAAGCCCCATTGAAGCCCCAGCATCACTTGGAAGATAATTCCTTCGAGCGATGTCCAAGCTATCTACTTGAAATAGTTG
>CAVSUZ010000009.1:0-75687 GCA_963731335.1 uncultured Pseudomonadota bacterium
GGAGGAAGCGGTGTTCCTCGGCGACCGCGTGGCGGTCCTCACGCCCGGGCCGGGCCGGCTGAAATCGATCGTGCAGATCGACATTCCGCGCGACCAACGCACCTGGACGGCGCTCGGCCGCAACCCGCGTTTCACCGAGCTCCGCGAACACGTGCTGCATCTCGTGCGCGGAGATGGACCATCCGCATGAGCCGCACCTGGCTGCGGCCGATCGTGGCGACCGCAATCCTGATCGTAGCCCTGCTATGCTTCGAAATCTGGAGCTGGCAGTTGGGCCGGGAACGGCTTGCCGGCATCCAGGTGCCTGGTCCCGGGCACACCGTCGATATCGAAATCACCCTGCCCTTCACGCCCGAGGCGTTCAACATCCAGCGGCTTCAGGCGGCGGGCCGATTGGTCAGGATCGCCGACCGTCAGGTCTGGCTGGAAGGCGTCGCGCGCGATCAGCTTGTTGATCTCGCGCGGCTGTATTGGATCGGGGAGATCCACCCGTGGCGCAAGACATGAGCGCATCGGTCGAAGGCCGCGCGCCCCGCGTGAACCTGGAACCGGCGGCGCTCGGAACCATCGGTATCCTCGGTCTGCTCGCGATCTGGCAGTTGATCGCGAGCGCTTCGTCGATTCCCCGCTACTTCTTTCCCTCGCCCGCCGATGTCGTCCGCGCCGCCATCGATCTGGTCCAGAAAGGCATCCTGCCCGTCTATATCGCCGACAGCCTGGGCCGTTATTTCGCCGGCATCGGCCTTGGTGTCTGCATCGGTCTGATCCTCGGTCTGTCGATCGGCATGAGCCCGAAAATGTCGCGCCTGCTCCAGCCGATCCTGAACTTCTGCTACGCGATCGTGGAGGTCGCCTGGATCCCGATCTTCGTGATCTGGTGGGGCTACGGGCTCAAGACCATCGTCCTGGCGCTGACCTACGTCGTCGCCTTCCCCGTGCTGTTCAACACCGCAACCGCGGTCCGCAGCACCCCGCTTATACTGATCAACGCGGTCTCATCGCTCGGCGCGACCAGGATGCAGATGCTTCGTCAGGTCATCCTTCCCGGCGCGCTGCCCGGCATCATCACCGGCTTCCGCATCGGCGCCGGCTTCGCCTTCCGGGGATTGATCTTCGCGGAAATGGTCGCCGCAAAGACCGGCGTCGGCTACCTGATCCTGACCAGCGCCGCCAATCACGCCACCGACCGCACCATCGTGGGCATGATCGTCATCGGCCTGCTCTGGCTGATGATCGACCAGCTCTATTTGCGTCCGTTCGAGGCTGCCACCGTCGAGCGCTGGGGGCTGGTGCACGATGCGCGGGAGTAATAGCACCCGGGCCTATCTCGCCAGCCTCGCCGCCTCTCCCGGAGCCATCCCGTTCGCCGCTGCTGATCGCCGCCTGGGTGCTCATTCCGCTCATCGTCAATGTTCCCCCTTATGCCTTGCCGAACATCGGCGACGTGTTCGGGCAGGTGGTGTCCGGCATTCAGGATGGATCACTGCCGCGCGACATCCTGGACAGTCTGGCGCGACTCGTCCTTGGCTTCTGCATCGGCAACGCGCTCGCCATTCCGCTGGGCATCGCCATCGCGCTCAACCGGCGCATTTCGTATCTGCTTGTCCCCCTCCTGACGTTTCTTCAGTCGATCGGCGGCATTGCCTGGGTCCCGCTCGCCGTCCTATGGCTCGGGATCGGCCCGGGCGCCGTGCTGTTTGTCATCGCCAACCAGATCTTCTTCAGCTCGATCTACAACACCGTGAATGGCGTGCGCACGATCCCCATCGCCCTGCATCGCGCGATACTTTGCCACGGTGCGCACGGCGTACAGATCCTCTCGGAGCTGGTTCTCCCCGGCGCGCTGATCCAGATCCTGGTCGGGCTGCGCACCTCCATGGCCTATGGATGGCGCGCGCTGGTTGCCGCCGAGATGATCGCAGGCACCAACGGGATTGGCTTCCGCATGATCGAAGCCGTCCAATGGTACCAGACAGATACGGTTCTGCTGGGGATGATCGTGATCGGCGTGATCTGGCTGCTGATGGACTGGCTGGTCTTCGCCAGGCTCGAGCAGGTGACCGTGGTGCGGTGGGGACTGCTGCGCGAGGTTGCGTGATGTCGGTGGCGACTCCGCACACTCACCCCGTCAAGATTGGCCCCCGCCAAGATTGGCGAGTCAAGACTGGCGCGCCGCGTCCCCGGGCCCATCCTTTCTGGCGATGAACGCACCTCGACACACGCCCCCGGTCCGCATCGGACTCGGCGTGGATGGCACCCGCACCTACCTGATCGACCTCCCGCCCGAGGAACTGCCCGCGGTGCGCAGCCGCGATGTCGAACGCGCCTGGCATGCGGCGCGGGAGGCCGCCATCGCGTCGGTCTGGGGCGTCACAAGGGGGTTCCGCTTTCTCCGCCCGGACGGCACCACCACCGACCTGGCTCTGGCCGATCAGGACGCACGCTGCTGGGCCGCTGCCGTCGATGTCACCGTCGGTCTTGGCACCTGTTACGGGTTTTCCCTCTGCCTCCGCCTGCTGGCCTTGATCGATCTGCTCGCCCGCGCGCCTTGGGCCGGCCCGTTCTACCGGCTGGAGCGCGACGGCGCCGAGCTCGATCCCGCGCTGCTGCGCGCGGCCGCCGCCACGCCGCTCAGCCCGGACGCCCGCTTCGAGGAATCCCGCTTCCGCGCCCAGACTCGCACCGCTTGCGTTAGGCGCGCCTGCCGCTCTCGCCGGACTGCCCGCATGATCCGCGTGATGCTCCTGGCCGTTCTGCTCGCCGCATGCACGACCGGTGCACCCGAGACCGAGACCCAGCGCACCACGGCCCAGGCCTGTCGCGAGCAGGCCAACACCGCTTACAACATTCAGAATAGCGATCAGATTTATCGCATTTACCAGCCCAATTCGCCCAACTCCGGCCTCGGTCTGCTCGACATTCCGACCCGCCAACTGTCTGATAGCTATGCCCAGCAGCAGATGATCTCCAATTGCATCCGCAATACGGGAACCGGGGCTGATCGGGAGCTGCCCGGCGGTCCGACCCCGCCCGCCGGGCCAGTCGTGCCGTCAGGACCGTCGCTCGGCCGTTGAGTGCGCGCGTTCTCCGTACGTGCAGGTGATCTGGCCGCCGCCGGGCTGATTCCGGCGGAGCGCTCGCGGCCATCGCCCGCACCGAGGCACGCTACGCGGTGGCGATCACGCCCGCGATGCAGGCGCTGATCGAGGCGCGGACGATCCGATCGCCCGCCAGTTCATCCCCGACCCTCCGAACTCGACATCGCGCCGCACGAACGTGCCGACCCGATCGGGGATGATGCGTTGTCGCCGATCAAGGGCGTGGTGCATCGCTATCCGGATCGGGCCTGTTTAAACCAATCCTGGCCTGCCCCGTCTATTGCCGTTTTGTTTTCGCCGCGAACATGTCGGTCCCGGAAGGCGGGCTGCTGCTCCAGACCGAGTTGAACGCCGCATATGATTGGTTCGCCGCGCACCCGCCATGCAAGAAGTGATCCTCACCGGCGGCGATCCGCTCATGCTCTCGCCGCGGCGGCTCGGCGGGATTGTGCCGCGTTGTCGGCGATCCCGCACATCCGCACCATCCGGGTGCATACACGATTGCCGATTGCCGATCCGCCGCGGGTGACGCCGGCTCTGGCCGCGGCGTTGCGGACGGAACGCGCCATGTGGGTGGTGATCCATGCGAACCACGCGCGGGAATTTACAGATGGCGCGCGGGCGGCAATCCGGTTGTTGCAGGCGGAAGCGATTCCCGTTCTGGGGCAGTCGGTACTTCTACGGGGCGTGAACGACAGCCCCGATGCGTTGGAGGCGCTGTTCCGTGCGATGCTCGCGGCACGTGTCAAACCGTACCTATCTGCACCAGCTCGATCCGGCGCCCGGGACGTCGCGCTTTCACGTGCCGATCGAGGAAGGCCAGCGGATTTTACGTGCACTGCGCGGCCGCATGACCGGGCTCGCCTGGCCGACGTACGTGCTGGATATTCCGGGCGGGCATGGAAAGGTGCCGATCGGTCCGGGGTATCTGGAATGCCGAATGTCGTGCGCGATCCATGGGGGGCGGCGCATGCACTCGTCAAACGCGGATAGCGCCCGTGCACTGTCATTGCGAAGCCCGCGCGGCGGGCTGAAGCAATCCGGAGTGAGAGTTCGCACGCAAGCAGGCACCTTCGTCATCGCGAGACCCGAGGATCCGACGCACTTATATCAGCGGACGCAAAGACTGACCCATCCTCGTCATCCCCGCGAAAGCGGGGACCCAGCAGCAGAACGGCCCCTTCCCGAGTTATCCACAGGGCACGAAAGTCGATCTCAAGAGCCGCTGGTCGACCCAGTGTAACAGCGGTCCGTCCGGCTTCTCCCAGGACTCCAGCCATTCCCGCACCAACGCGTGCGGGATGCCCTTGCCGGCCACGATCTCGGCCTCGGCTGCCGCATCAGCCGCAGCCTCGGTCGCCTCGTCCGAGGGAAGGTCCACGATGGATTCAGAGATCCTTGTAGCCATAGTCAATTATACCACCATCCCCTCCACCCGGATCGGCAAATTCCGCATCCGCCGCCCCGTCGCATTATAAACCGCCGCGGCGATCGCCGGTGCGACGCCGCAGATCGCGATCTCCGCCAGCCCCTTCACCCCCAGCGGATTGAACGCCCGATCATCCCCCGGCACGAACGACACATCCAACTCGCCCACATCCGCGTTCACCGGCACCAGATACTCCGCCAGGTTCGCATTCATCACCCGCCCGAGGCGCTCATCCCACTCCGCCTCCTCCTGCAACGCCATGCCGATCCCCTGCACCATGCCGCCGATGCACTGGCTGCGGGCGATCTTCGGGTTCACCACCCGGCCTGCGTCGTACACCCCCACGATCCGAGGCACCCGCACGGTCCCAAACGCCGGATCGACCCGCACTTCCACGAACACCGCGCCGAATGCCGCACTCGCGTAGCGATCACTCTCATCCCCCGGCTTGGCCTCAGCCTCCGCCTCCAGCCTCTCCAACCCGGCGCGCCGCAGCCGCGCCGCAATCGAGCCGTCGCCCAGCTCATCCAGTTTCTCCTGCAACGCCCGGCACGCCGCCATCACCCCGTTGCCCACGCTCGCCATGGTGATCGACCCGCCATGCACCGGCGCAAACGGCATGTCGGTATCACCGATCTCCACATCCACCGCTTCGATCGGCACACCCAGCGTCTCCGCCGCCACCTGCGCCAGCGACGTATAGGTCCCCGGACCCATGTCGCTGGATGCCGTGCGCACCACCACACTGCCGTTGGCGTACGCCACCGCCTGAGCCGAGCTGCCCGAGCGGTCCGCATGATAGATCGCGCTCGCCATGCCGTGTCCAACCAGCCAGTGCCCATCCCGCAACGCACCCGGCACGCGGTTCCGACGTTCCCATCCGAACCGCCGAGCGCCCTCCTGATAGCACTCCACCAGCTTCTTGCTCGACCACGGCTTGTTTGCCGATTCGTCGCGCTCCGCGTGGTTGCGGATGCGCAGCTCCAGCGGGTCCATCCCCAGCGCCTCGGCCAGCTCGTCCATCGCCATTTCCAGCGCCATCGTGCCCGTCACGATGCCGGGCGCGCGCATCGGGCAGGGCGTGTTGGTGTTCATCTCCACCAGGCGGTAGCCGGTCCGCACATTGGCGCAGGAATAGGTCGTGCGCGCCGGCTCCAGCGTCGTCTCGGCGTATTCCTCGTACACCGAGGTCTGGCCCCACGCCTCCTGAATGATCGCCGTCAGCCTGCCATCCCGCTCCGCGCCCAATCGCACCCGTTGGCGCGTGTGGGGCCGAAAGCCGATCGCGCTGTAACACTCTCGCCTTGTCAGCTCGACGCGCACCGGCCGGTGCACCGCACGCGCCGCCAGCGCCGCAACCGTTACATGCGGCCACGTCCGCAACGCCGAGCCGAACGCGCCGCCGACATACGGGATTGATCACCCTGATCGCGTCCTGCGGCATGCCGAAGATGTGCGCGATCTCCTTCCGCACATTGTTCACCCACTGGCTCTTATCATACAGCGTCAGCCGATCGCCCACCCACTCCGCGATGGTTGCATGCGGCTCCATCGCGTTGTGATGCTCGCGCGCGTGGCTCGCCTCGATATCGATCTGCACCGGCGCAATGCCGAACGCCGCATCCGCATCACCCCGTTCACTCGCAGGCGGCCGTTCGGCCTCCGCCCACTCTTTGGCCGGCGGTTTGCCGTCCGAGCACTGGAACACCGTCGTCGGCTCTTCCACCTCGTACGTCACCCGCACCATTCGCGCGGCCCCGTTCGCCTGCTCCTGCGTCTCGGCAACCACCACCGCCACCGGCTGACCGACGAACAACACCTCCGGCCCCTGGAACACCCGCAACTGATCGCCCGATTGCGGATCCACCTGCGGCCGCTTGTCCAATTCCTTGTATGCCAGACGCTCGGCATTCTCGTGCGAGATCACCGCCAGCACACCCTCCGCCGCCTCCGCCGCGCGCGCATCGATCGCCCGATCCGCCCGCGCGGCACCGTGCTGGTCACCAGGGCCGCGTATGCCAGGTTCGGGCAGCGTAAACTCCGCCGCATACACCGCCTGGCCGGTGACCTTCGCCGGCCCATCGATGCGGCTAGATCGGCTGACCGATGATCGCGTTCATGCCAGCCCTCCAACCTCCAGCAGCGCCCGCTCCACCACCCGGCGCAGCAACAGCGGCTTGAATTCCAGGCCCGGCACAACAGACGCGCCACGCGCCGCCGCTTCCCCCGCCACGCGGCACGCCGCCTCGTCCAGCCGCCGACCAACCAGCATCTCCTCGATATGCCGCAGCCGCCACGGATGTCGTCGCCACGCCGCCCACCGCCACCCGAGCCCGCCGCACCACGCCGCCATCCGTTTCAATCGCAACCGCCGCCGATGCCAGCGCCCATTCGAACGTCGCCCGGTCGCGCACCTTCAGGTAATGCGATCGCCGCCCGCGTGATGCCGCCGGCAGCACGATCCAGGCAATCAGCTCGCCCGGCTCCAGCGAGGTCTCGACGTTCGGCGTATCCCCCGGCGGCCGATGCAGCGCCTCCAGCGCGATGCGCCGCTCGCCGCGACGATCCGAGCAGAATCAACTCCGCATCCAGGCCAGCAGCGCAGCCGCCATGTCGCCCGGATAGGCGGCAATGCAGTGCTCGCTCACGCCCAGCACCGCGTTCATCCGGTTCTGCCCCTCGCGCGCCGGGCAGCCCGAGCCTGGCGCGCGCTTGTTGCACGGCACGGTCACGTCACGAAAATACAAACAGCGAGTACGCTGCAGCAGGTTGCCGCCGGCGGTGGCCATGTTCCGCACCTGCGGGGACGCTGTTTCATCCAGCGCCTGCGCCAGCACGGCATAATCCTGCCGCACCCGCTCGTCATCGGCGATGTCAGCCAGCCGGGTCAGCGCGCCGATGCGCAAGCCCCCGTCATCGTCCTCGATTCCCCGCAACGCCAGCCCGTTGAGATCGACCAGCATGCTGGGCGCGATCACCGCCTCCTGCAGCAGTTGCAGCATGTCCGTGCCGCCGGCGATCGCCATAGCCTCCGGCGTCTGCCCCAGCATCTCCGCCGCGGCGCGCGCGTCCGGCGCCCGCGTATAGCCGAACGGCAGCATCGCTAGCTTCCTCCCGCGCGGCTTGCAGCACCGCCGCCACGATGTTCACATAAGCTCCGCAGCGACACAGATTGCCGCTCATGTGCTCGCGGATCTCGTCCTCCGATCCGGCGCGTCCTTCCTCGATCAGCGCCGACGGCCGACATGATCTGCCCCGGCGTGCAGTAGCCGCACTGGAACGCGTCATGATCGATGAACGCCTGCTGCACCGGATGCAGCGCGCCATCCCGGGCCAAGCCCTCGATGGTGGTGATCGCCTGCCCCTCGGCCATCACTGCCAGCATCAGGCACGCATTGATCCGCCGGCCGTCCAGCAGCACGGTGCACGATCCGCACTGCCCCAGCGCGCAGCCTTTCTTCGTGCCGCTCAGATGCAGCCGGTCGCGCAGCGCATCCAGCAGCGTCGTGCGCGCATCCACCGTCAGCGCGTGATCCGCGCCGTTGATCCTGAGCGTGATGGCGAAGCGGCCGGATGCGTTGATCCGGCGCGCGGGCCGCCTGCGGTGCCGCGCGCCTGCCAGGCGCCGAGTTCCGCTGCGGGAGGCGCCGACACCGCCTGCAATCCGCCGCCGGCCCGCAGCGGCACCGCGCGTGGGCCCGCCGCGTCTCACCGACCGCCTCGTGCTTCCTCCAGCACGTCTTCCACGGCCTGGGGATCGAGCTTCGGTCGCTTCGTCCAGCAGCCGGTCCGCCGCCTTTCGATCCCCCGCCCGCCGGCCGCCAGTCCCTGCTCCGCCAGGCGCCGCGCCTGCGCGATCCGCCCCTCATCCGCCGGCGTCGCGTTGTCCTGTGCCATGCCGATCTCCGTCCCCTGCCGGGGCTAACGTTCACCTTCGGCAACGCGGCAGAGAGTGACGGGATCGTGACTGCTATGGCGCGGCGAGGATCACGAGGCGGTGCCGATGGGCTTGGCGCGTTCGATCCGCTCGCGCTCCCGGGGCGTCCTCCTCGTCGCCCATAGAGCGCTGCGACGCTGGGCATCACACAGCAGGCGCGCACCTCACCGACAGCGATGGTGATAGGGCTTTCCTCCTTTAATCAAAGGGCGGGATGGTTACCTTGGCTACGCAGCTGGTGTCGGGAGGTGTCGTAGGGTCCGCAAGGAACTCCCGCACGACCGTCTGCGCGCACGGCGATTGTGCCGTCACCAAATGGCCTATCCCCGGAATGATGATGGTCGTCGCGTTGCGCAGGGTCTTAGCGACGTATGTCGCCCACATCGGCGAGGTTTTACCGTCGAACGTGCCGTTTATCACCAGGGTCGGGATACTGCTTGTGGTGACATCCTTGATGGAGGCAGGCGCCTTGGGAACGTCCCATACCGCGCAATCCTCAGTCGCGAACGGAAGTTGCGGCGTCTGGGAGAGAACCGTCGCCGGATAGGACGGAAAGGCGGCGAGGCCGTCGCTGAGAATTTGCGATTGAGGCTGAAACGGAATCCACTCGCTGCAAAACACGCCGTAGGTCAGACCATAACCCTGAGTGCTTTCCCTCGCCGGGTTCGCCAGCGCGGCACGGCTGGCAGCGATCTGAACCGGCTTGCCGTTCACAAGCTCCTGGATCGCCGAAGGCACTGACGCGAAAACTGAGCGGCCGCCCGCGACGAGCCAGTTCACCAGCGCACCGCCGTCGAGCAGACCTGAACCGGCGGACCGCCTTGTGCGTACTGGCTCGTGACCGTCATCGGATGTGCCTCGAGTTGTTGGACCAGACTGGTGAACTTGCTCCGCACATCGCCGTACTTTGAGGCACAGGAAGGCTGAGCGGCACACGCATCGAACAGATTGTTGAACCCTTCGCCTGCACTGCTCCAGGGCCATCCAAGGCCCGCCACGCTGGGGGGCGAGATGGAGTCGATCGTCACGCTCACCAAATTCTCCGGATGCAAACGCATCAGCAGGAGCGCGACATAAGTGCCGTAGGACGTTCCGAAAATACTCCACGCGGGAATCTTGAGCACTTCGCGCAAATCAACGAAGTCTTCGATGTTCTCGAGCGTATTGTAGGCGCTGAGATCAATTCCGTCGGAGACAAGTCGATCGTGGCAGGCCTTGGTTGCCGCGACGTGCAGAGCGCCGGTCGATGCGGCATCGTAGAGGAGGCTCACCGCCTTGGCGTCGAATGCGTCGATTTCGGGGCACAGAAGACTTGGCGTTGCATCCAAGGTACCGCGCTGGCTCAGCACGATCAGGTTTTGGTCCTGGTTCAATGTTGGAGCCAGATATTCCATATCTCCCATCGCGTCGCCGCCGGGACCGCCGGTTATGTAGAAAAGCAGGTACATGCTTCGGGGGCTGGGTAACCGAGGGAATGATCGCGACGGAGATGCTGATCGTTCTTCCGTTCTGTTTGTGGCGGTTCTCCGGCACGATCAATTGTCCACATTGCGCGTGGGCAAAGGCTGGAGACGAAGCCACTCGCGACGGACACGCTCCGGGCTCGAAACTCGGCGATAGCGACACCGGAAGCTGCACTGCCCGGTGATCCACGCGCAGGTGGCGATTACCAATGCCAGCGCCGCGCCCTGCGCCAACGTGCGCACTGATCCGTCAAAGATCTTCAACGTGCATTTCCCTCGAAACCTGGTCCCGGACTTCAAATCCGTTCTTCGCCCCCCGTGAGGCCGCCCAGCCTTTGTGCTACCCATGACTCACTCTGCCGGACCGGCTTACTGCGTTGCGAACGGCGGCACCCTCAATGACGCCACGCAGCTTGTCTCCGGGTGCGCCGGGTTCGCGAGAAACGACGCCACGATACTCTGCGTGCACGCCCGAGCCGGCGCGTCGGGCGGCATCTGGATCCCGAACAGCGCGCCATGGCCTGAGCCGGGAACGGTGACCGTGGTAGAATTCTGGAGGGTACCGGCCGCATAAATTCCCCATTGCGGCGCACTCTTGCCATCGAAGCTTCCGTTCAACACCAGGGTCGGGATTGTGCTGATCGTGACCTGACGCACCGAGGCCGGGGCTCGCGCAACGCCCCACACCGCGCAGTCTTCAGTCATGAATGGCAGTCCCACGGGCTGGGACAGGACGCTTTGCGGATAAGCCGGGAAAGCCAATTGCCCCTGCTCGAGAATTTGAGAGACCGGCTCGAACGGCACCCACTCGCTGCAGATCACGCCATACATAAGGCCGTAGCCGACAGCTCCGATCGCGTCGGGGTGAGCCGCCATGGCGCGCGCCTCGGCAATTTGCGTCGGCTGCCCCCGGGTCAGCGCGCTGATTGCCGCGGGGATCGAAGCTATCGGAACGACCGGATCAGGCAGCGAGCCGATCCAATTGACCAATGCCCCGCCGTCCAGCACCACCTGTGTGCTCGTCTTCGTTCCCGGGACAGACACCGTTAACGTCAGCGGATTGGTCTCGAGCTTCTGGACCTGAGCGGTAAATTGCGCGCTCAGATCGCCATACCTGACGGCGCAAGCCGGCTGATCGGCGCACGCGCGGAAGATGTTGTTGATTGCCTCGTTGGCGTTCGTCCACGTCCATCCCAGGCTCACCGCGCTGGGAGGCAGGACCGCATCGATGATCACGCTGCGGATCCCCGCGGGATGATCGCGCATCAGGCTGAGCGCGAGTTCGGTACCGTACGACAACCCGTACACATTCCACTGCTTGATCTTAAGGGCCATACGCAGGTCAGCGAAGTCCGCCGAGTTTTCACGCGTGTTAAACGCACTCAGGTCAACACCCTCGGCGACGAGGCGGTCGCGGCACGCTTTGGTTGCGGCCACATGCCTGGTCTCGACCGCCGGCGAATCAGAGGGCAGTCCGACCGCCGCGGCAAAAGCCCTATCGACCTCGGGGCACGCCAGATCGGGCACGGTGTAGGCAACCCCGCGCTGGTTCATGATAATGAGGTTACGCTTCTGGTTGAGGCCTACGTTGACGAGGTCTTGTGCCTGCGCAATCGCATTGCCCCCCGGACCGCCGGCCATGTAAACAACTGGGTCCGGTTTGGGCGGCTGCGTCTGGGAAGGCACGATGACCACCGGTAATTGAACTTTGCCTTCTTTGGGGTCGCTGCGCTTTTCGGGGACCGTCAGCGTTCCGCAAGCTGCGTTCAGGCTCGCCAGCGCCTTAGCCTGCTCAGCGGGACAGGCACCGCTTTTGAAGGTAATCGGGGTTCCAAAGCCGGACGAGCCGCCGGCGGAACTTGCCCCGCAGATCGCACAGCCAACCAGCAGGAAAGCGAGGACACTCGCATTCCATCTTATCCTTCCAGAAACTGTCATCGGAATTGTCCCCCCCGAGCTTTATCTCTTGGCTTATCCGATCACTTTCTGTATTCGTAATATTCGGGCAGCTTTCGCCGCAGTCAAGCGATGGTTTGGGGATTCCGGCGCCGTGAGGCCCCACAGGAACCGTCCAGGGTTTTCAACATCGCACGCAGCTCGCCCGCCTGACCCACGGCATGCTCCACCTCCCGGTGCGTCGACTCCCACACCGGCAGCGCCCGCAGCAGCAGCGCATGCCCCGCCGGGGTCAGCCGCACCAGCCGAGAGCGTCGGTCCTCCGGGTCCGCCTCGATCGTCACCAGCCCGCGCCGCTCCAGCGGCTTCAGCGCAGCCGTCAGTGTCGTGCGATCCATCGCCAGCAACCCGGCGACGGGGGCCATCGCCGGCGGTTCCGGCCGGTTCAGCGCCATCAGCAGCGAGAACTGCCCGTTGGTCAGTCGAAGCGGACGGAACGCCGCATCGCACCGCCGGCCCACCGCCCGCGCCGCACGCTGCAAGTGCAGGCAGAGACATGCGTCCCGCACCATCAGCGTGGTGTCGAACGGAACGCGGCGCCGGCTTGCCATCTCAAGATTATGTTGATATCAACCTAACATTGTCAAGCGAGTGAAGGAACACCCACCATGTCCCAGCCCGCCTACGCCGGCCGCTTCGTCTGGCACGAACTCGCCACCCCCGACGTCGATGCCGCCATCGAATTCTACGGCCGCGTCCTGGGATGGACCGCGCAGCCCGTGCCGGACCTTTCCTACACAGTGATGCTGGCGAACGGACGGGAAGCGGCGGCATCCGCGCGGCCTTCCCGCAGGAGCCGCCAGGATGGACCGGCTATGTCGGCACTGCCGACGTGGACGAACTGGCCGCCCGCATCCTCCAGGCCGGCGGCACCATCTGCCGCGCGCCCGACGACATTCCCGGCATCGGCCGCTTCGCCGTGGCGCAGGATCCCTTCGGCGCGCCATTCAACCTGTTCAAGCCGCTGCCCGCCGATCCGCCGGCACCCCCCGCACCCGGCACATCAGGTCATGTCGGATGGAACGAACTCCGCGCCGGCGAATGGCAGCGCGCGTTCGAGTTCTACGCCGGCCTGTTCGGCTGGACCAAGGACCACGCGATCGACATGGGAGCCATGGGCATCTATCAGATCTTCGCCATCGGCGGCGTGCCGTCAGGCGGCATGATGAACATCGGCGGTTGCGCCCCACAGCTCAGCCCGTCATGGATGTTCTACTGGAACGTCGCTGCCATCGATGCCGCGGTCAGCACCATCACCGCATCCGGCGGCACGGTGACGCAAGGCCCCATGGAGGTGCCCGGCGGCAGTCGCATCATACAGGCGCGTGATCCGCAGGGCATCGCCTTCGCCGTTGTGCAACCCGCGCACTGAGTCTCACCTCTCCCGCGCTGCGGGAGAGGTCGGCGCGCTTAACGCGCGCCGGGTGAGGGTGTAACGAACGGCACCGATCCTTCGGGGCGGGAGAAGGCTCCCGCCTCGAATTGCCGGATCGGATGCCGCACATAGGGATGCCGCGCGCACGCCTCCTCGTCCAGTTCCAGCCCCAGCCCCGGTGCATTCGGAATCCGGATCTCGCTGTTGGTGAACTCCAGCAACTCCCGCACGATCTCCCGTCGCCACGGCACATCCACCGCAATCGTCTCCAGAATGCAGAAGTTCGGGAATCGTCGCGGCAACCTGCAGCGTCATCGCGTTCATCACCGGACCTGTCGGATTGTGCGGCGCCACCGGCAGGAACCGCGCATGCGCCATCGCCGCGATCTTCTGCGCCTCCAGCATCCCGCCGACATGCCCCACATCCGGCTGAAGGATATCGACCGCCCGCTTGGTGGATCAGCTCCATGAAGCGCTCCGGCTCGAAATAGCGCTCACCCGTGGCGATCGGGATAGGGCTGTTGGCCCGCACATCGGCCAGCGAATCGATGCTTTCCGGCGGCAACGGCTCCTCGAACCACCGCGGATTGAACCGCGCCAACTCCCGAGCCATCGCGATCGCCGTCGGCACATTCAGTCTCCCATGCACCTCGATCATCAGGTCGATATCCGGCCCGACCGCCGAGCGCACCGCCTCCACGATCGCGATCGTGCGATTCCGCGCCGTCCGATCCATCTCCAGCCACGCCGCTCCAAACGGATCCCATTTCAGCGCCTTGAACCCTTGCGCCACCGCCTCCTTGGCCTTGCGCGCGAAATCCTCCGGCGTGACAGCCCCCGAGAACCACCCGTTCCCATAGCAGCCCACCACGTCACGATGCTTGCCGCCCAACAATTCATAGACCGGAACGCCCAACGCCTTCCCTTTGATATCCAACAGCGCCGCTTCCATGCCGCTGAGCGCGCTGCGCAGGATCACGCCCGGTCCGCCAGTACGAATTCCGGTGCATGGTCTGGATCAGGTAGTCGGTCTGAAACGGGTCCTTGCCGATCAGGAACTCGCCGAGTTCCTCCAGAGCGGCGACGATCGCCTTCTCGTTCCACTCCGCCGTCGCTTCGCCCAGCCCCTCGTAACCGGCATCCGTCAGCAGCTTCACAAAAATGAAGTTGGCCCGGTGGGCATCGACCAGGAACGTTTTGTATCCGGTGATTTTCACGCTCACTCTCTCCCGACACAGTGCGGCGGCCGGCGCCCTGGCCCGCCGTAACACACGCTCACAAAACCGCGCCTCGGTCCCGCCGTCACGCTCTGCTACAACCAACCCATGGCGCTCGTTCGCGGCAGCCACAACCGAGACCTGCGGGTGGACTTCTTCCGCGGCCTCGCTCTGTGGTGGATCTACACCGATCATATCCCGGGCGACATTCTCTCCAATGTCAGCCTGCAGAACTTTGCGCTCTGCGATGCCGCCGAGGTCTTCGTCCTGCTCGCCGGCTTCGGCGCCGGCAAGGCGTATGCTCTGCGCATGGATCGCAGCGGCTGGCTACGTGGCAGCGCCGGCGCGCTGCAGCGCGCCTGGACCCTCTACATCGCCCACATCTTCCTGTTCGTGGTGTACGCTGCGCAGGTCTCCTACAGCGCCGCCGCCCTGGCTCGCGGCAACTACCTGGAGGAAAGCGGCCTCAATGTCCTTGCCAACGCCCCCTACACCGCTTTGATCCAGCGCCCTTACCCTCCAATACCAGCCCAGTCTGCTCAACATCCTGCCGCTCTACATCGTGCTGCTGGTGTTCTTCGCGTTCGCCATGCCCCTACTGCGCAAACCCAGGGTGCTGGCGATCCTCTCCTTCGCAATCTACGCCGCCGCACGCGACGATCACGTGAACCTCCCTTCCTGGACCGGCGGAGGCTGGTTCTTCAACCCGCTCACCTGGCAGCTGCTGTTCATGATCGGCGCCATCCTGGCCTATAAGCCGCCCTCCCTGCCGCCACGCTGGGCCGCGAGGGTGCTGGACTGCGCCTCCTGGGCGGTCGTCGCGCTGGGTATCTCGGTCAATGTGGGCATTTGGCACCATTCCTTTCTCGCGATCTGGCTGCCGTGGTCGGTCACCCGAGAACTGCTGATCATCGACAAGACCAACCTCGACCCGCTCCGCCTCGCCTCCATCCTATCCCTGCTTTGGCTACCGTCCGGCTGGTTCCGGCCGGCGCTCGTTGGATGCGATCGCGCGCGGCCTGCCCTTCGTGCTGATGGGCCAGCATTCGCTCCCGGTGTTCTGCTTCGGCATCTTCATCGGCTTCATCGCCCGCCTGGGGCTGGAGGCCGACGACAGCACGCTGATGCAGCTCGCCGTCAATCTCGGCGGGTTCGTCTCCATGGTGGCGGTTGCCGCCCTTGCCGCGTGGTACAAGACAGACCCGACCCCGCGACCGCAGGCCGCCGTTCAGGCCGGGGAACTCCACCGGGGTTGAAGCCAGGTTCCAACCTCTGTTATAACAATCCTGGAGGTTCCTCATGGCTGAACTCAAGCTCATCAGCATCGGCAACTCGGTCGGCGTGGTGCTGCCCAAGGACATGCTCGTGAAGCTCGGGCTTCAGAAGGGCGACACCTTGCACGCCGTGCAGGTCGCGAACGGGCTTCGCCTGACCAGCGCCGAACCGGATTTCGAGACGCAAATGGAAGTGGCGCGCCGCATCATGAAGGAGCGGCGGGCGGAACTGTGCAGCTCGCAAAAGCGTGATCGCTGAAGGCCGAAGGTCGGAAGCGTAAATCACGCTTTCAAACGACATGACCGTATGGCTGTCACGCGAACTCATGCTCGCCATCCACGATGAGCAGATCGCCGAACATGGCGGCAGCAGCGGCATGCGCGATGAGGGACTCTTGGAAAGCGCACTGGCACGGCCACTCAACCATGCCGGCTACGGTGATCCGGATATCGCTCGAACTGGCCGCGGTCTATGCCATTGCCATCACGCGCAACCACCCTTTCGTGGACGGCAACAAGCGCGCCGCGTTCGTCGCACTGACGCCTTTCTCCGCCTCGACGGCGTGCTGAACTCGAAGCACGTGAAGTCGACTGCGTGATGATCATGCTCCGCCTCGCCGCCGACGATATCACCGACGAAGACTTCACCGCCTGGGTGCGCCAGCACGCCCGGGCCGCAATGACAGGAACGCCCATGCCCGACGACACCGACCTGATCCGCGCCCTCCGCTCGGTTTCAACCGCTACCATCACCACCATCCTGCTCAAGAAGGGCCTGCGCAATGTCTGGATGCGCGGCCCCCGGCCCATACGCCCCGACTCGCCCCGGCTGATCGGCCGCGCCTTCACCCTGCGCTTCATCCCGGCGCGAGAGGACCTGGCCACCCCCGAATCCTGGTCCTCGCCGCGTTCCACCCGCGCCGCCATCGAGGACATGCCGGAAGGCTGCATCACCGTGGTCGATGCCATGGGCATCACCGATGCCGGCATCTTCGGCGACATCCTCTGCGCCCGCATGGCGAAGCGCGGCGTCACCGCCCTGGTGACCGACGGTGTGGTGCGCGACATGGCCGGCGTGCTCTCCACCGGCCTGCCGCTGTGGTGCGCCGGCGCGGCCGCACCCCCCTCCGTCGCCGGCCTGACCTTCGTCAACTGGCAGGAGCCTATCGGCTGCGGCGGTGTCGCGGTCTTTCCCCAACGACCTGATCGTCGCCGATACCGATGGCGCCGTCGTGATCCCGGCCGCATTGGTGGAGGACGTCGCCGCCCAGGGGCCGGAGCAGGAGGCGCTGGAGGCGTGGATCATGAATGAGGTTGAAGGGGGCGCGAAACTGCCCGGCCTCTATCCGCCCAACCCTGAGAATCGTGCCCGCTACGAAGCCGCGCGGCGAAAATAGGCCGCCGTCACCCTGGCGGCCGATTGGGCGGCGGAGGCACGCCCAGCACCGCTGAGGGCGGCGGCGCGGGCGCGCCCGGCGGCCCCTGCAAAATCACTCCGCCGCCCATGTACGCCTTGTTCGCCTCCGGCGTGTACGGGCCGTGATCGACCGGCCGCTCCGATGATTGCGCCGTTTGCGCCCGCGAGCGCGGAACCGTCGTGCTCTGCTGCGCCACCGCGGGAACCGCACCCAGAACCACCAGCCCGGTCATCAGCCAAACCCAGCGCATGATGCCACACCCTCTGAACACCTTGGGTTAAAGCCTCCGAGGACCGGCTGGTTCCATCCGCACCGATGCCGGCTCAGAATTGCTTCAACAGCCGGTCGATGTAATCCAGCTCCTGCTGCGGCCGCGTCCGCTGCGCCCCGCGCTCGCGCAACTGCTGCTCGATCTCCTGCGCGCGCTGCCGCGCCCCCTGGTCGGGGATGTTGACCTGGTCGGTTTCATCCGCCCCGTTGTGCCCCTCGCCATACGGGCGCCCCAGCGGGTCACGACGCCCGGCACGGCCAGGCAGCGGCCCCGCGCCAGGGTCATCCCCCGGCCCCTCCTGCAGCGCCAGCCCCGGGCCGTTCTGCTGCCCCTCACCCTCCTGCTGCCCCTGCTGGCTGCCGAACTGCTGGGCCATCTGTTGCGCCATCTGCTGCCCGCCCTTCTGCAGGTCCGCGATGGCCCTCTGCTGCAATTCGCCGGCCGCCTTGTCCTGCCCCTGGGCCAGCGACTGTCCAGCTTGCTGCATGTCCTGATCCGCCTGGCCCAGGCTGGGCGGCACCTTGCCGGTCAAATCCCCGAACTGCTGCATCAGTTCGCCCAGAGCCTCCCGCAGCGCCTGCTGAATCCGGCGGTCGGCTTCGCGCTGGTTCGCCTGGTCCTGCGCTGAAGGCTGCGCCGATTGCTGCCCCGCCGATTGTTGCCCCTCCGACTGCTGCCCTGGTGACCCATGCGGCGGCGGCTGGCCAAACCGAGGCGATTGATCATCCTCCTCCGGCGGCGGCTGCGCACGCTCCTGCGCATGATCCACCAAGCCCCCTTGCCGGCCGATAAGGTCCTGCACCACCCCAAGCTGCTGCTGCCCGCGTTGCCGCTGGCGCTGGTTCTGCATCTCCTGCGCCGTCATCGGCCGGCCGTTGCGCAGGGCGTCCAGCATCCGCTCCAGCTCCGCCATGCGCTGCTCGGCGGTCTTCATGTCGCCCTGCTTGGCGGCCTGACGCGCTTGCTCCGCCAGCTTCTCCATGTCCCGGCTGCTCAGATGCATCATGTTTTGATCGGGCGGAACCTGCTGGCCCTCCCGCTTCAACTGATCCATCAGCGCCTGCATGCGCTGCTGGATCGCACGCTCCAACTCCGCCAGCTTCTGCTCCAGCGCCTGCCGGTTCGCCGCGCTCGGGTCCTTCTTCGCCTGTTCCAGCGCGTCCTTCGCCGCCGCCCGCGCCTGCTCCAGCGCGCGCGCCGTCCGGTCGAGCGAGCCTTCCTCCATGTGCAGCGCCAGGTCCCACATGCGCTGTTGCGCCCGGCCCACCGTATCGGGCGACTGGTCATGCTCAAGCAGGTAGTAGATCGCGCCCAGGTTCAGGTACGCGCCGTAGTCTTCGCCAAACGCCTCCGGGTGGATCATCAGCGCATCCAGCCCCGCCAGCGCATCATCCCGGTTGTCCGGCGCCAGGCTGAGGCCCTTGCGAATCTCCATCAGGCTGCGCGCCACCGGATTGCGGAACGGCCGCTCCGGCAGCACGAACCCGGCATCCGCGCTGGTGCCCGACAGTCCCGACCCGTCCCGCGCCACCAGCCGGGCGATCACCGGAAGCCCCGCCCAGGGATGCGCCGTCAGGTCCCGCTGGTCCGCCCCGTGCGCCGATTTCGCCTCGCCCGACGGCAGCGGCAGCTCAATCACCAGCGGCGGCGCGCTCGACCGGTCTTTCAGCCGCATCTCGGCCCGCACCGACGTCACCCCGTAATCATCCGAGGCCTTCCACGGCAGCCGCACCTGCTGCGGATCGGACCGGGCCGCCCCCGGCGCCTCGGCCCACGCCACCGTCGGCGGCTGATTGGCCACAACCGTGATGTCCCATCCCGCCAGGTCCGCCCCGCCGCGGCGGATCGCCACATGCCCCCCGGACGACAGCGGATGCTCGATCTGGTAGCTTCCCGCATCCAGCAGCTTGAACGGACTCGCGCTGCCCTCCGCCGCCAGCTCCGGCGCGCCACCGGTCCCGCCGGTCACGCTGGCGCTCAGCCGTGAGCCAGCCGGCACCGAAATCGTGCCCATCCCCGGCTTCAGGAACACCGGCGCAAGGTGGGTATAGCCGGGCGGCGTGACCCAGGCCTGAACCAGCGTCGCCGGACCCGCGGCACCACGCGGCAGCGTGACCCGCACCGAATCCAGCAGCCGCGCCGGCGCGTCATGCCCCGCCACCCCGAACGCCGCGACCAACCCGACCACCAGCGCCCCGCGCAGCGCCCGCCGATCCCGCCGCGCCAGCCCCGGATGAGGCGCCCCCACCCGCAGCCGCCGCACCTGCGCGATCGCCCGCCGGACATGCGCCGCCCACAGCCCCGTGTCGTCCGGCACGCTCGGCCGGTCCGACAGCACCGCCAGCGGCCGGTGCCGCATCCCCGACGCATGTTCCAGCCGGCGGTCCGCCTCGGCGTCCCGCGGCAGCCGGATGCGCGCGATGCCACGCGCCACCAATGCCAGGAACGCCGCGGCGAACCCCGCCGCATAGGCCAGATGCACGCCCAGGTGAGAGAATCCGCGGCAAGCCGAGCAGCGCCAGCGCAATGAACAGGCCCGCGACCCCCGTCGCCGGCCACAGCGCCGGCCACGTCCGCTCGAACAACAGCACCAGCCGCGCCAGTTCTCGCCGCCCCGCCAGCCGCCGGGCAAGCCGCGACAGCTCGCTCTGGTCCTGCTCAGTCATTGTCTGCCGCGCCGGATGCGCATCCGCTCAGCATAAGCATCCGCCCGCCGGAATGCCACGCACGGAGTGGGGAAGCCCCCCCGGGGGTCCCGTCGATTGTCCGGGCGCGTAATCCCGGATCAGCCCCAAACAATGCGTCTCACCTCAAGAGATGGTCTGGCAAAGTTCAGAAGAAGGCAGAGGTTCAGGTTGGCGGCCTTGAGATAGTTTATGCATTGCGCCTGGTGAACGCCCTCGATCGACCTGGACGCTTTAAGTTCCACCAGCACGGCGCTTTCGACCAGAAGATCGGGACTATACTCTCCGACAACCACATCTTTGTAATGAACGGTAAGCGCCGGCTGCTGTTGAATACGCAATCCAGATCGACGCAACTCAACAACCAATGCATTCTCATAGACTTTTTCCAGGAAGCCACATCCGAGCACGTTCGAAACCGTCATTGCCCCGCCAATGATCCGCTCGGATATCGTGTTCAAAAAACGCTTGTCTGTGTGCATCGGTGTCTATCTGTAATTCAACACCGAACCTTAGGTCGGTGACGAGTTGAAAAACCGTTTATCGCTCATCTCCCCGGCGTGCCTGCGCAGGGGGGCCATCCAGCTTTGAGCCACAGATGAACACAGATGCACACAGATACAGATTCAGCGCGGTCACGAGCATTTCCCCAGTGACCGTCTTTCCGGCGCATCGGCAGCCTTCATCGCACCGTCGATAATCTCCCCCGAAAGCTCGTTCAGAAACGCCTCATCTGTGTGCATCTGTGTTTATCTGTGGCTCAACACCGAACTTTAGGTCGGTGACGAGTTGAAAACCGTTTATCGCCCATCTCTCCGGCGTGCCTGCGCAGGGGGGCCATCCAGCTTTGAGCCACAGATGAACACAGATGCACACAGATACAGATTCAGCGCGGTCACGAGCATTTCCCCAGTGACCGTCTTTCCGGCGCATCGGCAGTCTTCATCGCACCGTCGATAATCTCCCCCGAAAGCTCGTTCAGAAACGCCTCATCTGTGTGCATCTGTGTTTATCTGTGGCTCAACACCGAACTTTAGGTCGGTGACGCGTTGAAAACCGTCTATCGCTCATCTCTCCGGCGTGCCTGCGCAGGCGGGCCATCCGGCTTGAGCCACAGATGAACACAGATGCACACAGATACAGTTCAGCGCGGTCATGAGCATTTCCCCAGTGACCGTCTTTCCGGCGCACCGGCACCCTTCATCGCACCATCGATAATTGGCCCGGAAATCTCGTTCAGAACCGCCTCATCTGTGTGCATCGATGTTCATCTGTGGCTCACAACCCCACCCACGTCGGCCGCAAGTCGAGACGCTACCCCCCCGGTGCCGCCACCCCAGGAACGCGTCCACCTTCGCCAGAGTCCCCTGAAAATCCGCCGGCGACAGCTCCAGCGCGCTCTCGAACGGATAATCCAGAATGTGCACCGTCAACAGCGCGACCGTCAGGAATCCGGCGAAGCATCCGATGAACACCGCCTTGATCAGCGATCCCTCGGCCGCGAACACCAGCATGCATCCAACCAGGCCGGCCGCGAACAGCGACAGCATCGCCCATACCAGCGGCGGCACACCCTGAGTCATCTGAAACAGCCGCGTCTCCCGGCCTTCATGCGCTCGCGCCAGCAAGCTCAGCATCGGGCCGCGCGCCACGGCGTCTGCGCTGGGCAGTGCCGCTACCGTGCCCCACAGAACCTCAAACTGCCGTGTCGCCACCGCGCTCGATTTCCGGTGCTCCATGTCCGGCCATTCGCGCTCCGCCACCGTCGTCAGATACTGACGGGTCTCTCCCAGCACCGCCGCACGCTGCGGCGCCGGCAGCCGGTCGCCCAGGATCACCAGCCCATGGAGGCTACTGCACTCGATGTTGATCGCCTCCGCCGCCGTCTGATACCCGCCCCACACGTCGTTGAACACGAACGCCAGCAGCACGGCGAACACCACGCCCAACTGCAGGAACACCGCGTAGCTCACGTCGTGGAAGCGGCGGAACCGCTCGCGCGGCATCACGGTATGGAGAAGCAGGCACAGAGTCATGGCCGTCACGCCGGTGCCGGCGACGATCCCCGCGAACGTGCCGTAGCTCACGCGAGGCCTCTCACGCCAAGCCGGGCGGCACCAACTCACCCGCCCACAGCGCCGAAACCTCCTGCCGCGGCCGGATCATCCACCACCGTCCGGCATCGATCATCGCCATCGCCGCCAGCGGCCGCGCGTTGTACAGTTGAACTCATCACCGAACCATAGGCGCCGGCGTCCAGCATCGCCACGCGCGCGCCCGGCGCCAGCGCCGGCAGCAGCCGCCCTCGCGCGAACGTATCGCTGCTCTCGCACACCGGCCCGACCACGTCCGCCGCCGATACCGGCCCCACCGCATCCACTGCCGAGACCGGCACGATCCCATGCCACGCGCCATACATCGCCGGCCGCACCAGATCGTTCATCGCCGCATCCAGCACCACGAAGCGGTTCTCGCCCACATGCTTCACCAACACCACCGACGTCAGCAGCACCGCCGCCGGAGCGGCGATCCACCGCCCGGGCTCCAGCGCCAGCCGCACATCCAGATCGCCGAAAATTGCCTTCAGCACGCCCGCCAACCCGGCCGGAGACACGGTGCGGCTCGTTGCGGTACGCCACGCCCAATCCGCCGCCGCAATCCACGCTGTCCACGCGCAGCCCGGCGCCGCGCAGCTCGCGCACCAATCCGGCAATGCGTGCGAACGCCGCGCGATACGGCGCCAGCGATACGATCTGACTGCCGATATGCATCGCCAGCCCCACCGGCCGCACACACGGCAACGCCGCCGCGCGCTGATACAGCGCCGCTGCGCGGCCATACGGAATGCCGAACTTGTCCCGCGCCCGGCCGGTGCTGATCTTCTCGTGGGTGCCGGCATCCACATCCGGATTGACGCGCAGTGCCACCGGCACGAGCCGCTCCATCGCCGCGGCAATCGCCGAAACAGCGTCCAGCTCCTCGGCACTCTCCACGTTGATCTGGCCGACGCCTTCACCGATCGCCAGCCGGAGTCTCCGCCGCCGTCTTTCCCACGCCGGAGAACACGATGCGCTCCGCCGCGATCCCGGCCATCAGAGCGCGCCGCAGCTCACCACCGCTCACCACGTCCGCGCCCGCGCCCTCGCGTGCCACCACCCGCAATACCGCCAGGTGATCGCTCGCCTTCACCGCGTAGTGCAGATGCGCCGCCACGCCCGCTTCATCCAACGCCCCGCGCAACGCCGCGATCCGGGCACGCAGCACCGGCGCGGAATACACCCAGGTCGGCGTGCCCATCTCGTCAGCGATGGCGTTCAGCGCCACCCCGTCCAGCACCAGCCCGTCCATCGCGTCCATGCGCAAAAACGGCCGCGCCGCCAGCAATTCCGCGATATCCGGGTCCGTCGTCATCAGGTTTCGCCCGACACGAATCGCTCGAGCCAGTGGATGTTGTAATCGCCCGCCTGGAATCCGGGATCAGCGACAATCCGCTGGTGCAGCGGAATCGTCGTCTTGATCCCCACCACGGCGAACTCCTCCAGCGCGCGATGCATGCGCGCGATCGCCATGGGCCGCGTGTCGTCGTGCACGATCAGCTTCGCCACCAGGCTGTCGTAATAGGGCGGTACCCGGCAGCCGGCATACAGCGCCGAATCGATCCGTACCCCCGGCCCGCCCGGCGCGTGATACAGCGACACCACGCCCGGCGTGGGCACGAACGTTTCAGGATCTTCCGCGGTGATGCGGCATTCAATCGCATGGCCGCCGAAGCGCACATCCTGCTGCCCGTAGCCGAGCGCATCGCCCGCTGCCACCCGGATCTGCTCGCGCACCAGATCGATCCCGCACACCATCTCGGTCACCGGATGCTCCACCTGCAGCCGCGTGTTCATCTCGATGAACGAGAACGCTCCGTCCTGATACAGGAACTCCAGCGTCCCCGCGTTGCGGTACCCCAGTTTCCCCAGCGCCCCGGTCACCGTTCGCCCCAGCCCCGCGCGGCTCTCCGCGGAAAGGGCAGGGGACCCCGCCTCCTCCACCAGCTTCTGGTGCCGCCGCTGCAAGGAGCAATCGCGCTCGCCGAAATGCACCACGTGGCCATGCGCGTCCGCCAGCACCTGCATCTCGATGTGCCGCGGCCGATCCAGATACTTCTCGATATACACCTCGTCATTGCCGAACGCCGCCTGCGCCTCGGCCCGCGCCAGCCGCAGCGCCTCGTCCAGCGACGGAGCGTCCTGGGCGACTTTCATGCCCCGCCCACCGCCGCCCGCCGCTGCCTTCACCAGCACCGGATAGCCGATACGATCGGCCACCTTGCGTGCCGTCGCGCGGTCCATCACCGCGCCATCCGATCCCGGCACCAGCGGCACGCCCAGCCCCGCAATCGCCCGCTTGGCCTCGATCTTGTCGCCCATCATCCGGATATGATCCGGCGACGGGCCGATGAACGTCAGCCCGTGCGCCTCCACCATCTCGGCGAAGCGCGCATTCTCCGACAGGAATCCGTAGCCCGGGTGCACCGCGTCCGCCCCGGTGATGTGCGCCGCCGACAATATCGCCGGAATGTTCAGATAGCTCTCGCGCGCCGGCGGCGGCCCGATACACACGCTCTCGTCCGCCAGGCGCACATGCATCGCTTCGGCATCCGCCGTGGAATGCACCGCCACGGTGCCGATCCCCATCTCGCGGCAGGCGCGCTGGATACGCAGCGCGATCTCCCCCCGGTTGGCAATCAGTATCTTGTGGAACAAGAGATTTAGCCCAGAATCATGAGCGGCTCGCCGAACTCCACCGGCGCGTTGTTGGCTACCAGGATTTGCGTCACCGTTCCGGCCTTCGGCGCCTTGATCTGGTTGAACGTCTTCATCGCCTCGATCAGCAGCAGCGTCTGCCCGGCCGCCACCGTCTGCCCCACCCCGACGAAATTCGGCGCCCCCGGCTCCGGCGAAAGGTACGCCACACCCACCATCGGACTCAGGATCGCGCCCGGATGCGCTGCCGGATCTTCCGCCACGGGCGCCGCCATCGCCGGCGCCGCTGCCGACGTCACCGGCACCGAGACCTGCACCGGCGCCACCGGGGCGGCCGCGCGCGCGACCCGGATGCGGATGTCCTTCTCGGCGATTTCGATCTCGGACAATCCCGTTTCGTGCAGCACCGCGGCCAGTGCCCGGATCGCCTCGTGGTCAATCGGAATGCGGGTCATGCCAGCACCCCGAGCAGCTCGGCCATCCCGGTCAGGGCCAGCGCGTAGCCCTGGATCCCGAGCCCGCAGATCACCCCCGCCGCCGCCTTGGAGACGTAGGAGTGTTGCCGGAACCGCTCGCGTCGGTGAATGTTGGTGATATGCACCTCGATCACCGGCAGCTCGGCGGCCAGCAGCGCATCCATCAGCGCCACCGACGTCGTGGTGTAGCCGGCCGGATTGATCACGATCCCCCGCGCCCGGCCGCGGCATTCCTGCACCCACGAAACCAGTTCGCCTTCGCCGTTGGTCTGCCGGAAGTCGATCGACAGCCCCAGCCGCTCACCGGTTTCCGCGCACAACTGCTCCACATCGTCCAGCGTTGCCGCCCCGTACAGCGCCGGTTCCCGCAGCCCCAGCATGTTGAGGTTCGGGCCGTTCAGCACCGCAACCAGCGGCAGGGAATCCGGGCTATCCATGGCGCGGCGCGGTAGCATGGGCGCGGCGGCAGGTCCATGCGCGGCCCTTCATTCCACAAAGGAAACCCCATGATCACGCTTCCCACAGAGCAGGTGCCTGGCGTCTATCACCGGCGGATCAACGATATCGTCGTGACCTGTGTTTCAGACGGCTACCTGGATGGCGTCGTCGAGGTGCTGCAGAACATCCCTCACGACGAGGCGCGCCGCATGCTGACCGAGGCCTTCCGGCCCGGCCGCCGCACCTCGGTCAACACCTTCATCATCCGGTCGGGCGGGCGCATGGCGCTGGTCGATACCGGGTCGGGCAACTACCTGCTGCCCACCGCCGGGATGCTGCAAAAGAACCTCGCCGCCGCCGGCATCGATCCCGCCGATATCGACACCGTGCTGCTGACCCACATGCACCCCGATCATTCGGCGGGATTGTCGGACCCGGCGAGCGGGACGCGGCTGTTCCCGAACGCCGAGGTTGTGGTGCACGAGAATGATCCGCCGCACTGGCACGATGACGCCGCGATGGCGCGCGCCACCGAGCGCGAGAAGAAACTCTACTTCCAGGCCGCACGCGAGCAGATCGCGCCCTATCGCGGCCGCGTCCGCACTTTCAAGACCGAGACCGATGTCTTTCCCGGCGTTCGCGCGATTCCGCTGAATGGCCACACGCCGGGCCACAGCGGCTATATGATCACGTCGGGTGACAAGTCGCTGTTCATCTGGGGCGATATCATCCACGTGCCGGAAATCCAGGTGCCGCGCCCGGAAGTGACGATCGAGTTCGACACCGATCCCGCGATGGCCGCCGAAGCCCGCCGCCGCACCTTCGACCGTGTCGCGTCGGATCGCCTGCTCATCGCCGGCATGCACGTCCATTTCCCCGGCGTGGCGCATCTGGTGCGCCGCGGCGGCGGCTACGAACTGATGCCCGAGCCGTGGGACCAGGCATTCGGCAACTGATCGCGGTCGGGAATTTGACGAACGGCTGAACCCGCTCGCACGCACACTCACATTCTCGCGGGACCTTGTCCCACGGCAAGATTCCGCCGCTCCTATCGGTTCAGTCGGCTTCGGTCCTGGGGTAATTCGTTTGGGGGGTAATCCCTTCGCTGCTGCGCACAAAACGGGCCGGAGCTCATGCATCTCGATCCGCTGATCCTCTCGCGTCTGCAATGGGCCTGGGTGATCGCATGGCACATCCTGCTGCCCGCCTTCACCGTCGGCCTCGCGGCCTACATCGCCGTTCTTGAAGGCCTATACTTCTTCACCGGCAAGGACATCTGGCTGCGCATCTCCGGCTACTGGACGCGCATCTTCGCCGTATCCTTCGGCATGGGTGTCGTCTCCGGCATCATCATGCCCTTCCAGTTCGGCACCAACTGGAGCCGCTTTTCAGACGCCACCGCCAATGTCATCTCCCCCATGATGGCCTACGAAGGCTTCATGGCCTTCGCCCTCGAAGCCACCTTCCTCGGCATCCTGCTGTTCGGCCGCAAGCTGGTGCCGTCATGGGCGCATTTCTTCGCCGCGCTGATGGTTTCCATCGGCACCTTCTTCTCGTCGTTCTGGATCCTCGCCACCAACTCCTGGATGCAGACCCCGCGCGGCTACCAGATCGTCGATGGCCGCTTCTTCCCCCGCAACTGGTCCGATATCGTCTTCAATCCCTCTTTCCCCTACCGCCTGCTGCACAACGACACCGCCTTCTTCATCACCACGGCGTTCGTCGTGCTCGGCGTCGCCGCCTGGCTGGTGCGCCATCAGCGCTCGGTCACCGAGGCGCGTGTCATGATCCGCATGGCGCTCAATTTGCTGATTATTATCGTGCCGCTGCAGATCTATCTGGGCGACGCCCACGGCGATAACACCCTGGAATACCAACCCGCCAAGGTCGCCGCCATCGAGGGCCTGTGGAAAACCGAAGCGCCGATGGCCGAGCGCATCTTCGCCATCCCCCTGCAGGACCAGGCGCGCAACATCGACGAACTCTCCATCCCCTATCTCGGCAGCCTCATCCTCACCCATAGCTGGAACGGCGAGGTCAAAGGCCTCGATGCCTGGCCCGCTGATCAACGCGCACCGGTCTGGCCCGTCTTCTTCGCCTTCCGCATCATGGTCGGCATCGCGCTGCTGATGCTGCTGGTCGTCATCATCGGCTGGGTGCTGCGCCTGCGCGGCCGACTGTACGACTCCAACTGGTTCCTCCGCCTCTGCCAGTGGTTCGCTCCCGCCGGCTTCATCGCCGTGCTGATGGGCTGGACCACCACCGAGGTCGGCCGTCAGCCCTGGACCGTCTATGGCCTGATGCGCACCGCCGATTCCGTCACGCCGTCACTCACCGGCGGTGATGTCCTCGCCTCGCTGCTGCTCTACGCCGCCGTCTATCTGCTGATGTATCCCGCCGGCATCGGCTACATGGCCGGGCTCGCGCGCGCCGGCGTCGCCGCCGCCGATGAGGAACCCGCCGAGATCGAAAGCGGCCGCCCCAAGGAACCCTTCACCACCGCCGCCGGCACGGGATCGGCCCCATGACCGAGCCCGTTCTGAACCTTATTCCGATCTGGACATTCCTGCTTGGCGTCACCGTCTTCTACTACGTGCTGTTTGACGGCTTCGATCTCGGCGTTGGCTTGCTCTACGGCTTCGCGCCAAAGAACGAATGGCGCGGCCAGATCATGAGCTCCATCGCCCCGGTGTGGGACGGCAACGAGACCTGGCTCATCCTCGGCGGCATCGGACTGCTCGCCGTCTTTCCCCTCGCCTACGCCATCATCATCCCCGCCGTGTACTTCCCGATTCTCGCCATGCTGCTCGGCATGGTGTTCCGCGGCGTCGCGTTCGAGTTCCGCTTCAAGAACCCACACCTGCGCCGCTTCTGGGACGGCGGCTTCTTCGTCGGCTCCGCCATCGCCACCTTCGCCCAGGGGGTGATCCTCGGCACCTTCATCCAAGGTTTCAATGTCAACGGCCGAGTCTTCGCCGGCAGTTCCTTCGATTGGCTGACGCCATTCGCCATCCTGTGCGGCGTCGCGCTGATGCTCGGCTACGGTTTGCTCGGCGCCGGCTGGCTCATCATCAAGACCGAGGGCGACCTGCAGCACTGGGCCCGCCGCGCCGGCCAGGTCTGCCTGGTCGGCACCGTGATCTGCATCGTCGCCGTCAGCATCTGGACCCCGTTGCGCGATCCCTTCGTCGCGCAGCGCTGGTTCACCTGGCCCAATATCGGCTGGTTCGTGCCGGTGCCGATCATCACCGCCGCACTCGTGCTGATCGAGTGGCGCGCACTGCGCACCGACTGGGAACTGATCCCGTTCCTCGCCGGCATCGGCCTGTTCTTGCTGTCCTATACCGGCATCGTCATCAGCCTCTGGCCGATGATCGTGCCGTATCACTACTCCATCTGGCAGGCCGCTTCATCTGAAAGCACCCAGGCCTTCCTGATGATCGGCACCCTGTTCCTGCTGCCCATCATCCTCGGCTATACTGCCTGGTCCTATTGGGTGTTCCGCGGCAAGATCCGTGGTGATGTCGGATACCATTAGTTAGCTCCCACTAAGGGGCGCACCTGCGTTCGAGCGCCGCATTCCCGGGCCCCGTCGCCATGGCCGGGCTTGTCCCGGCCATCCACGACTTTCTCACCCGCTGCACTGCTCTTCCGTGACGCACGCCTCGCTGACCCACCCCGCAATTACCTCCCCACCGAAACACCCCCGTAAGACTGCGCCCCAAGCGCCTGCGGCCGCAGCCCCCTGACCTCGCGCCGCACGGCTATGTACGCGCTCAAATCCGCCAGCCGCACCAACGGAATCTGATCATAAATAACCTGCTGCGCCTTCTCGTACAACCCCGCGCGCTTCGCCTGATCCGTGCTGACATTCGCCTGCTGCATCAGCCGGTCATAATCCGGGCTGCAAAAATGCGGATAATTGTCCGGTGAGTGGCACACGAACTCTAGCATCACCTCACTCGGATCGGGATAATCCCAAAAATCCCCGAGCATCCCCACACTCGCCTCCCCGTCGCGAATCCGCTTGAGATACTCGCCCCATTCGTACGTCACGATCTGCGCCCGCACCCCGATCTTCGCCCAATCGGCCTGAATCATTTCCGCCGCCCGCCTTCCGTCCGGCATGTACGGCCGCACCACCGGGATTGCCCAAAGCTCGGTCTCGAACCCGTTCGGATGTCCCAGCCTCCGCCAGCAGTTTTCTCGCTGCCTCCAAATCATGCGGATACGGCTTAAGTGCCGCATTATGCCCCCACAGCGCCGGGGGCACCAACGATGCGGCCGGTGTCCCGCCATGAAACGCGATCGCCGCAAGCGCATCGTAATCGATCGCCATCGCCAAGGCCCGTCTCACCCGAAGATCATCGAACGGCTTCCGATCCAAATTGAAAAACACATAATTGCTCGCAGCCATTCCCACCTGCTCCACCCTGATATCCGGATCGGCGCGCAATTGCGCCAATTCATTCAAATTCGGATACCGCGCCACCTGGCATTCATTGGTGCGCAGCTTCAAGTCTCGAACCGAGGCATTCGGATTGATCGCAAAGATTAACTGATCAACCTTCGCCGCCCGATCCGCAGGGCCCCAGAACTCACGGAACGCACGAAAACGCACGGACGCATCCTTGTCATAGCGAACAAAGCTGAACGGCCCGGTGCCGATCAGTTCGCTATCAAGATCGCCCAGCCGGCCAAGCTCTTCCAACCGCGCCGCATACTCCGCCGACAGTATGGAAAACGCCGGCATCGACAGCGTGAACAGCAACGGCGCAAACGGCGATTTCAGCCGGAAAGCAACCGTCCGATCATCGATCTTCTCCACCGACTCCAGGCTGGGTTGCAAAAGATCGAGATACTCCGGGAAATTGCCGCCCGCCGATTTGTAAAACGGATTGGCCTGATCGAACATCCGCCGAAAACTGAACACCACATCATCAGCATTCATCTCGCGAGTCGGCGTGAAACGCGTGTTCGACTGGAACCGAACCCCGGGACGCAGCTTAAAGGTATAGGTCAGCCCATCAGCAGATATCTGCCAACTTTCCGCCAGAGACGGAACAATAGTCGCCCCGCCCGGCTGCATCTCCACCAGCCGATCGGCCACTTGTTCGCTGACATCGAAACTGGTGGTGCTCAACTGTGCATTGAGAGCATCCGGACTTGCCTCGGTGCAGACCGTCAGAGTGCTGGCACCGCCGGTACTCAATAACGACACTGCCACACACGCGAAAGCGGCCGATCTCAGAAAAGCTTGTCCCACCCCCGCAACCTCCTTACCCTCCCTCAAACCTTACCAAACGGGAGAAACGCGGTGCCCGCATTCCGTCACGTCCTCGCCCTCACAGCCGCAACCCTCCTCGCCGCCATCCTCGCAACCCCAGCGCAAGCCCAGGACAAAACCGTCACCCTCAAACTCTCCTCCTGGGTGCCCCCCGCCCACCCGCTCAACCCCTCCCTCCAGGCCTGGGCCGAGGACATCGAAAAAGCCTCCGGCGGCACCATCAAATCCACCCTCTTCCCCTCCGAGCAACTCGGCAAAGCCATGGACCACTACGACATGGCGCGCGACGGCATCGCCGACTTCGCCTACGTCAATCCCGGCTACCAGCCCGGCCGCTTCCCCATCATCGCCGCCGGCGACCTGCCCTTCCTCGTCTCGAACGCAACCACCGGCTCCGCCGCCTTCGATGAATGGTACCGCCCCTACGCCGCGCAGGAAATGAAAGACGTCCATTACTGCTTCGCCTTCCTGCTCGATCCCGGCACCTTCCACTCCCGCAGCAAGCGCATCGTCCTGCCCACCGACCTGAAAGGCATGAAAATCCGCCCCGCCGACGGCACCATCGGCGCGATGGTGACCATGCTCGGCGGCACCAACGTCCAGGCCTCCGCCCCCGAGGCGCGCGAGGTGCTCGAACGCGGCGTCGCCGACGCCATCACCTTCCCCTGGCACTCCATCATCCTGTTCGGCATCGACAAGGTAACCAAGCACCACATGGACCTGCCGCTCTATTCCAACAGCTTCGTCTGGGTGATGAACAAGGCCAAGTATGACGCCATGTCGCCGGCGCAGAAGCAGGTGATCGACCAGCACTGCACCAGCGAATGGGCCGAGAAAGTCGCCACCCCCTGGGCCAACTGGGAACACGCCGGCCGCGAGCTGCTCGCCAAGGAACCCGGCCAGGACATCTACACCCTCACCCCGGACCAGGTCGCCGCCTGGCATAAAGTGGCGGACGAGCTGAAACAGAAATGGGCCGCCAAGGTGCCCAACGCCGACGCCACCTTCGCCGCGCTCCAGGCCGACCTCAAAAAACACAACGCCCTCGCCGAGTGACGCGACACCCCCGCACCCCCCATCGCGCGCAACGCGATGGATAAATTCATCGACGGCATCGAGCTGCTCGCCGCGCTCTTCGTCGGCATCGTTGCCGCCGATATCTTCATCTCCGTCCTGCTGCGCTACCTCTTCTCCGTCTCCATCCCCGACAGCTACGACTTCGGCAAGCAGCTCCTCGGCATCCTCATCTTCTGGGGCATCGCCGCCACGTCCTACCGCGGCACCCACATCACCGTCGATCTCGTCTGGGCCTCCGCCAACACCCGCAACAAGCGCCGCATCGACATCTTCGCCACCCTCGTGCTGCTCTTCGTCGTCACCGTGCAAACCATCATGCTGTTCGACAAGGTGCGCCAGATCAGAGCCGAAAACGTCCTCACCTACGACCTCAACCTCCCCACCTGGCCCTTCGCCTTCGTCGCCTGGATCGGCGACGTCTCCGCCGTGCTGCTGATTGCCGTGCGCACCTGGCGCCTGATCTTCCGCCCCGACACCTTCGCCGACACCCAGGTCAGGACCGTCGAATAACGTGACGCTTTCCCCCGACGCCGTCGCCGTCATCGGCTTCGTCGTGCTGTTCACCCTGATGCTGCTGCGCGTCCCCGTCGGCATGGCCATGGGCCTCGTCGGCGTCACCGGCTTCGGTTACCTCACCGGCGGCGAACCCGCGCTGAAAATGGTCGGCCAGACCTCCATGCGCATCGTCACCGACTACACCTTCGGCGTCATCCCCATGTTCCTGCTCATGGGCGCCTTCGTCTCGCGCTCCGGCATGAGCCGCGAACTCTTCCAGGCCGCCAACACCGTCCTCGGTTCACGCCGAGGCGGCCTCGGCATCGCCACCATCGCCGCCTGCGCCGGCTTCGCCGCCATCAGCGGTTCATCCGTCGCCACCGCCGCCACCTTCTCCACCGTCGCCTATCCGGAAATGCGCCGCTTCGATTACCCGCAATCCTTCGCCACCGGCGTCATCGCCGCGGGAGGCACCCTCGGCGCCATGTTCCCGCCCTCCGTCGTGCTCGCCGTGTACGGACTGATCACCCAGCAGGACATCGGCAAACTCTTCATGGCCGGCGTCCTCCCCGGTCTGCTCGCCGCCGCGATGTACATGGTAACCATCGCAATCATCGGCCGCGTGCGCCCCGGCTATCTCCCCCGCACCCCCCGCAGCACCTTCACCGAACGCTGGCGCGCACTCCGCGCCATCTGGGCGCCCACTTTGCTCTTCGCCTTCGTCATCGGCGGCCTCTACGGCGGCCTGTTCACCCCCACCGAGGCCGGCGGCATGGGCGCCGGCGGCGCCTTCATCATCGGCATCGCCCGCCGCCGCCTCTCCCGCGCCGATATCCGCGAATCGCTGCTGCAAGCCACACGCACCGCCGCCGCCGTGTTCACGGTGCTGATCGGCGCCATCTTGTTCGGCTACTTCCTCACCGTCACCCAGACACCGCAACACGTCACCGCCTTCGTCACCAGCCTCGGCCTCGGCCGCTACGGCGTGCTCGCGCTGATCATGCTGACCTACCTGGCGCTCGGCTGCCTGATGGATGCCATGGCGATGATCATCCTGACCGTGCCGATCATCTTCCCCGTCATCACCCAGCTCGGCTTCGATCCGGTGTGGTTCGGCATCATCATCGTCATGACCGTGGAACTCGGCCTGATTCACCCGCCCGTCGGCATGAACGTCTTCGTCATCAAGACCGTCATCAAGGACGTCAGCTTCAAGACCATCTTCGCCGGCGTCTTGCCCTTCATCGCGACGGATATTGTGCGCCTCGTCGTCCTGATCGCCTTCCCTATCATTGCACTTTGGCTGCCGTCACGGATGTAGAGACGCAACGGGTGCGTTGATCCCGTCGAGGCCCTTGAGAAAAAGACCCGTCACGTACTGATGGCCCAGGGCATCCTCAAGGCATCTGAAGGCAAAGTATGGAACCAGTATCAGGAACATGATCAGGCTCGTAGCGAGGCCTTGCGAAGGCGTCGGACCGACGATGTGCGCGAGTGAGTCAGCCAGCGGCCGAGTGAACGTGGATCCTATAAGAGCCGACGCACGCTATACTCCTCGATCCGCTCATGTCAGAGAGCTGACGCCGCAGCGAGCCCCGTTGCAAAATCGCACTCTTCAGCAATACCACCGCGCCAAGCGAAATGTAGAGGTAAACAGCGAGCACCAGGAATACGCTGAGTTCTTCGGTAGCCCTGTCCCGCAAGGAAGGCTTGGCTGTGGACCCGACGGCCATGGTACCTCCAGCAACAACATTCGATCCAGCTCGGGCGCACCCTATCGCAAACTCTTCGATCCGCCCAACGGACCTCGTGCCATGCCCTGGCCTCTGCCGCCACTCGCTGTTGATTTCACATCGAACGCATCTGTCGCCTCAGGACCCTCCCGTGAACCTCTGCCCGACCTCCACCTCCAGGATCCCCGAAACCTCCATCGCCGGCAGCGCGGCATCGCCATCCGTCCAGCGCCACAGATCGCCGCCGTCGCGCTCGACCGCCCACCAGCCGTGGCGCAGGCCCGGATGATCGAGCGCGATTGCAGAGCGCGACCCTCCACGCCGCACCGATAATCGTCGGACCATCACGCCGAGCCGACGCCGATCCTCGATCCACGGACGCGCTTCGCACGGTGCGGCTGCGCGCGAAACAAGCCGGGCGTCCCGGGTGAGCGCCGGAAAGACAAATGCATGGCGGCCGTCCCCCTGTGCGATCGGCGGAATCACTCTCCCGTCAGCCAGCACGTGAAGCTCGGGTTCATCGATCATCGTCGGAAGCGACACGCTGAACCCGAGAGCCTCGGCGCGCGCCGCCAGCCTCCGCCAGATCGATTCCACCCGGATCGCATCGGTCACCAATTCGGCGCAGGAGAATTCCTCGCGTCGCCGCTGGCCCCCATCGGCCGTCAACGCCGCATCCTCAGCATTGTCGAACATGCCGCTGTTGCCGGTATCGAGGTAACTTTCCGCCGCCAGCCCGTTCGCCAGCAGGATCGCATGCCGGTCCAGTTTCACGTGGAAATACCGGATGGCATCGAATCCGTTGTCCTGAACGATCGTCGCCCCGTTCACCAGCAGTCGCGCGGGGATCAGCACACCATCGATGAACACCGCATGGTCCGGAGAAACCAGCAGATCGCGAACCGGGGCACCCTCCGCGATGCTATTTCGGCGCAGCCGGATCGGCCGCACCTCCCGCGGGCACGGATGCGTTGACAGATCGATACCGCGGTGACCGATCCAGCGCACCCGCTCGGCGCCGGCAAGCGTCCTGACCAGGTCGCCTTCCCTCAGGTCCTCCACCGCGGTTTCGCCGCATGGTGTCGCGATGCGAGTGCCCGCGGCGAAGCAGGCGGTCTGCGCCGTGAATTTGCCGTCCACGATATTGCCGGCCACATCGTCCAACGCGACGTTGATCGTGGCGGCGCCGTTGACGGCTGCTTTGAATTGCAGCGTCGTCAGCGCGACGTTGATGCTGTTCTGATCGCCCTCGAAGATCAGTTCAGTGCCATGCTGCGTGGACGTCGCGCCCGGCGGCAAGCCGTACAGCGCCCCGGTGGAGGCCGATACCTTCAACTCCAACCCGGTCAGGCTGTCCGCAATGGAAATTCCCGACAGCCTGATCAGGCTGCCCGTGAATCCAGAATAAAGCAGCGTCGGCAGGAAGACGGACGCGCCCGGCGAGTTCGAGCCCGGCAATGCCGGCCGGGCCGGTGGCGCCGGCGGACCCGGCCGCGCCGATGCCGCCGTTCACGCCATCGGGGCCGTCGGGATCGCCGGATCCGCCCGGTCCCAGCGCTCCGCCGATCTCGGGGAACCCGGCAAGGCCGCCTCTTCCACTGATCAGGCTGCCGCTGCCGATGGAACTGGTGCCCTCGATGAGCAGGGCACCCGTATTCTCAATATCGCCGCCGGTCGCGAGGCCACCCACGCCGCCGGTGCCGCCATCCCCGCCGGTGCCGCCGTTGCCCCCTTTGCCGCCCGGGCCGGTGGCGGTGCGTGTTCCTTCGGGGATGATTTTTCCGGGAAAGCCAGACCCGCCAGCGCCGCCGATACCGCCGAGTCCGCCGGCGCCGCCGGCGCCACCTTCGGCCACGTTACCGGTGACCATGGTGTTCAACAGCAGCAGGGTGCCGTCGTTCTGGATTCCACCACCCTCGCCAGTGCCGCCGCCACCGCCGTTTCCACCGACGCCTCCCGCGCCGCCGGGACGCCCCTGATTGCCGCTCCCACCAATCCCGCCGATGCCGCCGACACCGCCGGCCCCACCCTGCGCCGTGTTGCCGGTAATGACATCGCTGATGAGCGTCAGGGTGCCCTCATTGAGGATGCCGCCGCCGTCGCCAAGGCCGCCACCGCCACCGGTGCCTCCAGGTCCGCCGGGTCCGCCTTCGAATGGCATCGCTGCGTCATGGCCATGGCTTCCCATCGATCCTGTACCGCCGGCGGCCCCGACGCCGGTGCCTCCACTGATCGTGACGCCCTGCAGCGTGACGGACGCCCCGGCGCCGATCTCGACCACCCGCGCATCATCGGCGAGTTGCGTGATCGTCACCGACCGCGTGCCCGAATTCGATTATGACATCACTGTCAAGCACAAGGGTGGAGAGCAACTGGACCGTGGTGATGCTGGCGGCAAAGGAAATGATGTCGCCCGGCTGTGCTTCGGCCACGGCTTGCCGGAGGTCGAGACCCCCAAATGGAAGGTCCGAGGCGTTCGTCACCACGATGTTGGTCATTATGCTTCCGTTCCCACTTCTGCGGAAAACTCACCGATCACGTCGCAAAAATCAATGACCGGAACGGTTCGGTATATCAGCGATTTTTCATTTAGCCCTTGGTCGCCTGCGGCAACCGGGGATCTCGGATAACGATACCGCGCCCCACCCTACCCGCCAAACAACCCCTGTCCGACGAACTCGCCCTTCCCCACGCCGCCCGGACACGCAAACAACCCGCTCCCCACATGCGTGGAAAACTGATTGAGCGCATCCAGCTTCGACATCGGCTCGAAAATCTTGATGAACCCCGCCCGAGGGTCCCGCTGATACGCAATGAACAGCAGCCCGGCATCCCACATCATCCCCTGCCGCCACGGCGGCCAGCGCTCCGCCGTGAAATTCACCCCGTTATTATACGCATACCCCCGCCGCAGAATCTGCGCCCCGCCGTTGCTCGCCGCATTCGCCAGCCGCACATGCGCATCATCCGGGATCACCGGATTGCCGTCCTTGTCCGTCGCCTCCAGGTCCAGCGGATCGAACTCCCCCTTTCCCCCCAGCGGCGCACCCAAATCCTTCTGCCGCCCGATCACCTGCTCCTGAAAATCCACCTCCGTGCGGTCCCAGTGCTCCAGCGAAATCCGAATCCGCCGCACCACCACGTAACTGCCGCCGCGCAGCCAGCCCGGTCCCTCATCGCCCACCCACAGCATCGCCGCCGGGTCTGTCACACCCGCCGCCGGCCGCATCACCGGGTTCTGCGTCCCGTCCTTGAACCCCATCAGGTTCCGCGGCGTCTGCCCGGCGCTGAACCCGCCGCAAAACCCCGCCTGCGCCCAGCGCAACTGCGCCGCGCCATAGGCCAGCGCGGTCAACTGCCGCACCGCGTGGAACGCCACCTGCGGGTCGTCGGCGCAGGCCTGTACCGACAAATCCCCGCCCGTCTGCCCCTCGATCAACTGGTCGCCATTGAAACGAGGCAGCTCGGCCAGCGCCTCCGGCCGCTGCTTCGCCAACCCGAACCGATCCTTGCCGTCCTTCTCGAACAGCCCCGGACCGAACCCGAACGTGATCGTCAGCCGCGACGCACCAAGCCCGATCGCCTCGCCCGAGTCACCCGCCGCACGTCTCCCCCGCCGTCATCCGCGCTGCCGCATCCGTCCAGCGCTGCAACAGCCCCGCCAACGCCTTCGCCGATTTCGCCTCCACGTCGAACGCCGCGAAATACGTGTGGTCCTGAGCCGGCGTCAGAATCCCGCCCTGATGCGCACCCCAAAAGGGCTCGACCGCGCTCGTTGCATCCGCCGCCCGCGCAACCCTCGCACCCAGCCCGCCCGCCGCGGCGCCCGCCAACGCCATAAACAAGCGACGGGAAGCAAACGGGCAGCGAGCACTCATCGCGCCAGCACGAGCGTGTTCATCTCGTCCTTCACATAATAGAACCCATCGCCCGCCGGCGTCATCGCAATGCCGAACAGATCGCCGCTCCCGGGTGGGGACTGCGCCTTGTTCGCATCCACCCACAGCGCCGCCAACTGCTTGCCGGTCGTCGGATCGATCTCCACCACCTGGCCGTTCTGCCCGTTGCAAACGATCAGGTTACCGTTCGGCGCGGTCGTCATTGCCAGCGGGCGCCGCAGCTTCCCGTCCTTCGTCACGTCCTCGCCCACCCCGGCACTGGTCGTGCGCGTCGCCGCATCAGTGAATCCGCGCAATCCGGTTATCGATCGCATCCGAGACATAGAGTTCGCCCCCTCGCCCCAGCGCCAGCCCCGTCGGCCCCACAATGAACACATCCTTATCCGCCTGTTCGCCAAACCCATTGCCGATCACCGTTTCACTCGTCACGACCGGTGGGCGCCCCTCCGGGATCGACAGGTTCAACCGCAGCACATTGGCCTGGTGCACCACCTCCTGCCCCGGTGCACCCACACCGAACCCGGTATTGCTGACGAACAGGACCGCACTCGACCCGTGATCGATCACCGCCATGTTCCCCCACGGCCCGTTGATGTTCGGCCCGGTGATCGCACCGGCGACCTGACCCTCGGAATCCAGCACCAGCAGACAGCCAGGCCCCTTCGTCCCCGTCGTGCCGTCCTGGCTCGGCAGGCTGCCCACGATCACCCAGCCCGACTTCAGCATGGTCATCGCCGTGGTGAACCCGATGCCGCCGGGACACTGCGGCAAATTCCGCGGCACCGAGGCGAACAACGTCATCGCCCGCGTGGACGGCGTATAGGCCACGATCGTTGAACCCAGTCCTTGCAGATTGTTCTTGTTGTTGAAGTTCGTCACCAGCACATCGCCCTGGTGGATCTTCCCCGCCGAGACCGGAGCCACCACGATCGCATAGGGATTCTGATCCCCGTTATCCGGCACCGTCGATGTCAGCGTGCTGAACCGATGAATCGCCGTCAGAAACCCAGCGCTGTCCGCCGCCTGCGCGGCACCGGCGATCCCCAGCGCGCAACACGCCACCACGGCACAGTTCCGAAATCGCCCCATCCCCACTTCCTCACTGAAACTGCGACTGAATTCGCATTAACGCTCCTCAACTCAGAACGTCAACACCGTCCGCACCCCAAGAATCGCCTCGTTGCCGATCCGCTGGGTCGGTTTGTTCGGGTTCGCCACCCCGCCGCCCGGCATCCAGAAATACTGGAAGTCGGGCTGCACCTGCCACCATGACGTCAGTTGCATCTGATACGTTATCTCCAGGAACGTCTCCGCCCCCCGCACCGGCACATACGTCCCGGTAAAGAACGCAGCATCGCGATCCAGCCCGGCCGCCCGCGAACTCACATTCGCCACCCCGAACCCGATCCCGAACGTGTCGTCGTCACGTCCCGGCAGCGGCGCCTTCAACGTCGCCCCGCCATTGACGCTGAAATTGATCAGGTTCCGATCGCCCGAAGGCGCCCCCATCGGCCGAAGGAACACGCTCAGCACGCGCGAATCGTCGCCGCCCGGCGCCCACACCGTCTGATCCACCACGCCATACAGCCCGAAATTGCCCCGGTGCATCGCCGGCATGCCGGTCGTGTTCGGATCGGCCAGCGACAGCCCCGTGTTGTCGTACCGCTGATCCGGGTACTGCGCCGTGTCGTACCAAAACCCGATCTTGTAGGTCGCCGGCAACGTCCCCGCCGCGCCATTCCTCACCACCGTGCCCTCGCCCGGCACGCTGTATTGCGCCTCCGCCAGGAACAGCGCGCCCGTCCGCAGATTGAAATTGCCGCCCCACCGCGTGCTGCCGCGCAACTGCCCGTCATCGTTGAACGGACCGCCCGGCGGATTGTCCTGGAACACGCCGCCCAGCAGCATCACATTGCTTCCCACGCTGCCCGCGCAGCCGCACGCCCAGCGAAGACAGCGGATACGCCGGCCCGCCGGCATAAAGATCAGCCGAGGGGACCATCGGCCAGCCCATCATCGTGTTGATGAACAGACTCGAATTCGAACTCGTCATGAACTCCTGATCGACGCTCTGCAGCCCGAGCTTCACATCCGCCCGGCCATCCAGGAACGTCTGCTGGTACCACAACTCCCATAGCCGCACCGTCGACGTGGCCGTGATGCCGTCATTGGTCTGCAACACGCCCAGATAGTTGTTGCTGAAATTGGGCCCATAGATCCACAGCCCGCTCACGTTGAACGTGCCGCCCTCCCAGCCGAACGCCCGCTTCGTATCCAGCCCCAGGCCGAACAACGTCGAACCGTTGCCCGAGGCGCCGCGCTGAATCCCCCCGACAGCACCCCGAACACATCGTCGGTGGTCTGCAATCCCACGCTGATGCCATAATTCCCCAGCGTGGTCCGCAACCCGCCCATGTCACCCAGCAGAGTGCTGCGCGAAGAAGCAAAAAGCTGCGTCATGAAGCCGGGCTCCTGCGCGCCCGCAGCGGCCGCGGATGAAACCGCCGCGACACTCGCAAACACCCACCCAGCCGCAGCCAATGGTCGTGCCGGCATGCCAAGTCCTCACCCGCAGGACCATCAGTATAATGATAATGACTCGCATTTGCAAGTGCCTTCTTCCCCAGCACGAGTCATACCAACCGACATTAGGTTGACCTTTCCGATAGGGGTCGGGAAGCGCGCTGCGCTCCCCGCCCTCCGAACCGTGCGTGCGGTTCTCCCGCACACGGCTCTCCAGTTGCCGGTTTCCTCATCGGGAGTGTCTCGCTCGGGCGTAGGCTGCGTCCAGGGTGAACAGCCCCTCGCTCGCGAAGAATGCGTTGGTCCAGCGCTGATGGTCAGCCAGGCACCGTCCGGCACCGGGCCGTTTCTCCTGCTTGCGCAGGACAGCGCGCAGCCGCCGTCGCACGAAGGAATCGACGAGGGCAAACACGCCCGGCCGTGCATGCTGGAAGTATCCGAACCAACCCCGAAGCATCGGATTGAGGTCAGCGATGATCCGTCCCAGGCTATCGCCCCGGCTGCGGACCGTCCTGATCCTCACTTTGTCCTTCAGCGCCATCAGGCTCTTCTTGCGAACCAGCCGACGGCCCGCCTCGAACCGATAGCCGAGGAACTCAAATCCCTGGCCCGGCTGATGGCAGTCCCCAAGTCTGGTCTTGTCCGGGTGAAGCAGCAGCCCGTTGGCCGCCACCCACTCCTGGACCTCGCGCAGCGCCGCCTGCGCCTCGGCTCGCGTTCGGCAGAGGATCACGAAATCATCGGCATAGCGAACCATCTTCCAGCCCTTGGCCTCCATGCAGAGGTCGAGTGGATGGAGATAGAGGTTCGCCAGCAATGGGGAGATCACCGCTCCTTGCGGCGTTCCCGTGACCGGCGACCATCGCGCCATGCCCTTCATGATGTCCTGCTGCAGAAAGCTCCGCACCAGCTCCAGAACGCGTCCGTCGCTGATCGAGGCTTCGACACACGCCATCAGCCGGTCATGTGGGATCGAGTCGAAGTAGCTCTTCAGGTCGGCATCCACCACGTGGGCGTAGCCTTCCTGGATCAGCCGATCGATCTCCCGGAGCGCGTCTTTGCAGCTTCGCCCCGGCCGGAAGCCGTAGCTGCCGGGCCGGAACTGGACCTCGAAGATCGGCTCCATGACCATCTTCAGCGCTTGCTGGACAATACGGTCCTTCACCGTGGGGATCCCGAGCGGACGGGTGCGCCCGTCCGGTTTGGGAATCTCCACCCGCCTGACAGGCTGCGGGTGGTATCTGCCGCTCTTCAGGTCCTCATGAAGTTCCCGAAGATAGGTCTCCGCCCCGGCGGCGAACCGCTCGATGCTCTGGCCATCCACCCCGGCCGCGCCTTTGTTGCGCGCGACTTTCCGCCATGCCGCCTCCAGCGTGCCGGGACGGATGAGTTTATCAATCAGACTGAACCACTTACCTCCTTTGACGCCGTTGACCAGCGCCGACACCATGCGATCCGTCCAGATCGAAGCTTCCGCCCACCACAGTTCGCCGGGTTCTCCGGCGGTGGCTTCTGTCCCTTGCTTAGCCGCAGCGGCACTGCCGGGACTCTCTTGCTCCATTCTCGACCTCTCGCATCCAGCTTCCTGCCTCCCTTCCCTCGGGGCGGTTTTGCTGCCCGCTCCTCCCGCCGCTCGTCGCGGCATCGGGTACTATGAAGGCTCTGACTCCTGCCGGCCTCACCCAGACCGGCAGGTCTCTCCGCTTCAGCCGCCTTGCCGTCCCGACATTCCGCCCTCAACCACGTGGTTCGCCCGTCAGTCGCTTTGTCCGTCGCCTCAGCGCTGCCGGTTGTTCCAGGCTTCACCCTCCATGAGCAGGCTCGCCACGAAACCCCGCCGAATCAGGTTCGTCATCCTACGGACTATCGGTTCACCTCCGGTTGCTCTCCACCCCGCCTTGCGGCGACGCAGTGACCTTCGATTACTGGGCTGCGACCAACCCAGGCACGGACTTGCACCGTGCAGACAAAGCGTCCTCGCGGACGCACTCATGGCCGGGCTTGACCCGGCCATCTGCGCACAGACCGCGGGACGCCAGCGGGTGAACCGCTTGCGGTAAAAATTGATCGTTGACAATATCCTATAAAGACGTCACATTTCCAACTTCTTCGTGCCAAGCCCCGCTAAGCTTGCTACCGCATGGAAGGAGACAGGATATGATTGCAACCCAGTCTCGGTCGGTGCCGTCGGCCCATAAAATCCCCCGCCTGGCCTTCTTGGGCGTCACCGCGTGTCTGCTCGCCGCACCGCCCGCACTCGCCGTCGAGACGACCCAGTCAACCCTCTCCGGCAGCGATGGCAAGCCGCTCACCGCATCCAACTTCGCCGGAATCATGGCCCTCTACCTCCAGCCGGGAAAGATCCAGGATGCCAAGTTCTTCTTCCAGGAATGCTTCGGCGGCGGCATGCTGACAGGCCTGCAAAGCAGCCTGGATAATAATATCAAATGGATCGGCGGCTCCGCCTCCGCGGCAAATAACAAGTCATACGGTGACAAGGACCCGACCAAGAACCCGGATGACTGGACCAGGGCTCTCGCCCCCGAACTGCAAAAGCCCAACCAGGCGCTCGGAACCAGCCTGACGAACGCCTCCGATAACGACGAAAGCGGACCCAAAAACCTCAAGCTGGAAGTACCGCAAAGCGCCGGCAGCACCACCGGCAACACCATAAAAATGAGCGATGGTATGTCGCATCATGCCATCATCTGGACCGATAATAAGGACTCCGATCGCCATGACAACGATATCACCGCGATAACCAAAGCCCTCAATGCCGCCTGGGCAGGATCACCGGCCGGCAGCACGTCAATCACCATGGTCGCCACCACCGCGCAACTCGAAGCCGCGATGCAAAGCCTCTCAACCGGCGGAAAACTCACCGCGAACGAAGAATTCCTGTTCTACGCAACCGGGCATGGTGACCAACAGACCACAATCATCCCCGACAAGCCCGTCATCGGACCAGGAGCCATGGATCACGAGGCGCTCACCCTCGATCCCGCGGTCATCTCCGCAATGCGAACCTCGGATCCCGTGCACACACCGCCTCAGCCGACCCTCGAAATCGACTACTCGGGCCTCAGCCTCTTCGACCCGGTCTATTTTGACAGCCATCTCCTCGGCTCGCTCGATCCGTCCCAGACCGACACGGTATTCAACCTCGACCTCAACTGGCTGCTTCCGGACAACGACATCCTCATCGACAATTCGGCGAACCCGTCATCGTTCACCGTCAGTGCGAAAATCTTCGACACCGGTGAGGTGAATAACTCCCTGGTTCCCGAACCCGGCAGCCTCGCCCTTCTAAGCGTCGCCCTGGCCTCGCTCCTCGTGCGGCCCCGCCGTCGAGCACCGCACAGGATCGACGCTTATACCAGCCGACATGAGGGTTGACCTTTCCGTCATGGCCGGGCTTGACCCACGGCTGTCCGGTTCGCTACGCCCACGGCAGCAGCGCCTGTTCCGGGCTGCTCCATCGCGGCACCTCGTCTGGCAGGGCGAGCAGTTCGCGGATGCATCGGCGGTGCATCAGGTTGGCCTTCACCACCGTTGCGAAGGCAAGCGGCGGCACCGTGGCATCCAGCGCTGCCCGGGAGAGCCGCAACAGCAGGAACGCGATCAGCGCCACGATGATCTGAATGCGCACGGCGTTCTCGCCGGTGCCGAGAAAGTGCCTGATCTTCAGGGTCTGCTTGACCCAACGGAAGAACAGTTCGATGCCCCAGCGGCGTCGATAGAGGGCGGAAATCTTCTCCGCCGGCGAGGTCAGATCATTGGTGACAAGGCGCAGGATCTTGCCGCTCTCGGTGCGCACGCGCACCTCGCGCACGCGCCGGTTCATCGGATTGCGCCGGCTGTGCGCCTGGCGCTGCGGCAGCAGACCGGTGCAATCGGACAAGATCGCGCCGCCCGGCTCGACCAGGCGTTCGCCGATCTCGCGCAACGGCGTGTTGACCTTCAGCCGAGTGACGATACGGCAGCCCGCGGCATCGAGTTCGGCCCACCAGGCGTAATCGTAGTAGCCGAGGTCGAACACATAGGTGGCGCCCGGCTGGATCGGCATGGCCTTGGCCGGGGTGATGTCGTTGACGTTCTGCGCCGTGATCACCGCATGGATCGGGCAGTCGGCGTCGGGATCATAAACGATGTGCGCCTTGGCACCGTGCACGTCGGGCGAGAAGCGCGCCCACGCGCCGCTGAGCCGGTTCAGCGGCAGCGTCGTACTGTCGATCAGATGCACGCATTCACGCGCCTTGCTTGCCAGCCTGGGTTGGGCGCGTCCCAGCAATGCGGTGAACAGTTCGGAGAACACCGCAGCCGGCCGCTTCGCGTTGGCGTCCGCCAGTGTCGAACGCGAGATCGTGGCGCATCCGAGGTGAGACAGCCGGCGGCGATGGCTGTTGAAGCCGCAGACCAGCGGACGCAGCCCACCAGGGGTGGAGAGCTGATGGAACAGCATGGCGATCAGCTGTGTCTTGCTGTCCAATCGGCGGACCCCTTTATCGGCCCGCTGACGTTGCACCGATCGGTCGAACTGACCCCACGGAATATGGCGGAGAACCTGGTGGAGTACGGTATTGTGGTGCGCCACGGCGTTGATCCTCAGTTATGGCTCAATTCGCTGTCACCCGAACCGAAGCCAGTAGAATCAATGCCGTGGCACATGCACAGCGAAATCGAACCGGACAGTAGTGGGCTTGACCCGGCCATCTGCGCACAGACCGCGGGACGCCAGGAGCCCGGCCCCGAGATGAGCGATCGCTAACGTCCGCTGGTATGCGTGTGGGGTTGGTGGGGCGGCCGCGCGCGAAATCAAGAGAGACCAGGCGACCGAAAGGTCGACTGGTATGCGCGCGGGGTTGGTGGGGCGGCCGCGCGCGAAATCAAAGGGATACCAGCCGGCCGACCAAAGAGCCGAGAGTCAAACATTCGGCCGGCTGGTATTAGAGCGCGATCGCTTCAGGCTGCGAAGCCCAGCGAAGCGTGTATCGCGCTAAAGAAATAGAGCATGATCCGGTTCAACCTGAACAAATCATGCTCTGGCGCAGCTCGCGTTCCTGGAGCCGCCCGGCCCCAGGAACGCGCCGCCGATCTACCCCGCCCGGCGACGCACAAAAAAACCAAGCCCAACCAGCCCAAGCCCCAGCACGCCCAGAGCACCAGGCTCCGGCACAGACGTCAGATTGAGCGTCAGCACCGACGGCGCACCATTCGCCTCGACATACCAAAGCTCGTAATTATCCCCGGCGATCAGCGTCGGTAGCGTCGTCACGTCGAGAGCCGTCGGCGCCGAGTTCCCCGGAATCAGATTGCCGCTGTTCGTGGTGATATCGAACAGCGAAACACCATCATCGTGGCTGACCGTTCCACCGCTCGTGGTCGGCTGTACCCACGTGAATTCAAACACTGTCGTGTCCGCAAACGGCGCACTGCTGATCAGTTGATGCGGCAGGCCGATGCCGGGAATGAACTCGTCAAGGAAGTTGTGCGCCTGATCCGCGATGTTGAAGTCCAGCGGACCTGTATAGGTGGCGTTGATCAGCGTCCCTGTGGACGTCAACGTATTCGTCGGCAGCGCCTGCTGCGACGGATCGGTCGAATCCCCCGGATTCGGATTGGTTCCAAACCAGAGATTGATGTTGAAGGTGGTGTTCAACGGTGCGGCATGCGCCGCGCCCGCCACCACTAGGCTGGCCAGGACTGTTGCAAACGTTCTCACGCGGTATTCCTCCTGATGAATGAACGCACTTCACAGGGATCGTCCCGGTAGCGAACCTGTCGGAACCGTCATACAGGATATTTCACATTTGGCAATACCGAGTAACGGATTTGTTATACTGGGCAAACGGCCCGGCCCGGCGCCCGACCGACCGCGGCCCACCTCACCCTGGGCAAGCGCAAAATGCGCATGACCCCCAAATATGTTGCACAACATTGACCGGCTCAAACCGCCGTCTTGATCAAAACTCACCCGCAAAAGGGTTAATGTTGACCAACATCGACCGCCCAAAGGGTTAATGTTGCACAAGAGTCCCGTCTAAAAACCGAGTCTTGCACAACATCTAAAGCACCCGCTGCAGGATCATCTTCTGCACGTCGCTCGTCCCCTCGTAGATCTGGCACACCCGAACGTCCCGGTAGATCCGCTCCACCGGATAGTCCGCCAGATACCCATACCCCCCCAGCGTCTGGATCGCCGCGCTGCACACCCACTCCGCCATCTCCGAGGCGAACAGCTTCGCCATGCACGCAGCCTCCAGCGCATTCTCCCCCGCGGCCTTCAATCGCGCGGCATGCAGCGTCAACTGCCGGGCAGCCTCCAGCTTGGTCTTCGCCTCCACCAGCCGGAACGCCACCGCCTGGTGCTCCAGGATCGGCTTGCCGAACGCCGTCCGATCCCGCGCATATCCCACCGCGGCCTCGAAGGCCGCCCGAGCCATCCCGATGCTCTGGGCCGCAATCCCGATCCGCCCGCTCTCCAGGGTTGAAAGCGCGATCCTGTAGCCTTCGCCCTCCGCCCCGATCCGCTGGTCCGCCGGCACTTCCATATCCTCGAATGCCAGCGCGCACGTGTCCGACGCCTTCTGCCCCAGCTTCTCCTCCTTCCGCAGCACGGAAAACCCCGGGGCCCCCTTCTCCACCACGAAGCAGGACAGCCCACGCTTCCCCGCTTCCGGATCGGTCACCGCGAAGAACACCATGCTGCCCGGCAGCGACGCGTTGGAAATGAACTGCTTGGACCCGTTCACCACGTACCGGTCGCCCCGCAGAACCGCCCGGGTCCGCAGGTTGCTCGCGTCAGACCCCGCCTGAGGCTCCGTCAGCCCGAACGACCCGATATGCCGGCCCGTCGCCAAAGCCCGCAGCCACCGGTCCTTCTGCGCATCCGTCCCGTACTGCGCCAGCACCACGCAGGTCGGCGAGTTGTGCACCGACACCAGGGTCGAGACCGAGCCGTCCCCCGCCGCGATCTCCTCCAGCAGTAGGGCATAGGTCACCGGGTCCAGATCGGACCCGTCCCACTCCGCCGGCGTGGTGGTGCCGAGAAATCCCAGCTCCCCCAACTCGGCGATCACCTCCGGCTCGATCGCCCCCGCCTTCTCCCGTCCCGCCGCTCCCGGCGCCAGCCGCTCCCGGGAAAATCGCCGTCCCATGTCCAGGACGACGTCATCCGCCTCGATCGTCATGCCGCAGCCTCCCGCACGCCTCCGGCCACCCGGGTCCGCGTCCGCATCGTCACGAACTCCTCCGCCGCGGTCGGGTGAATCCCGATCGTCCGGTCGAAGTCGCTCTTCTTCGCCCCCATCACCAGCGCGATCGCGATGCCCTGGATGATCTCCGGCGCATCCTCTCCCAACATGTGCGCTCCCACCACAAGCTGGCTCTCCTGCCCCACCACCAGCTTCATCAAGGACTTGCGGTTCCGCCCCGACAGTGTGTGCCGCATCGGCGTGAACCGCGAGACATACACATCGACCGCGCACCGCCGGGCCGCGCTCTCTTCGCTTAGCCCCACCGTCGCCACCGGCGGCGTCGAAAATACGGCCGTCGGCACGTTTTCGAGTGATATCCGCCTCGGCTTGCCCCCGAACAGCCCGTCCGCCAGAGCGTGTCCCTCGGCCGTTGCCACCGGCGTCAGGTTCAGCCGGTTCGTCACGTCCCCGATGGCAAAAATGTGCGGCTGGCTGGTGCGCAGATGCTCATCGACCACCACCGCCCCCGCCCGGTCCACCGCCACCCCCGCCGCATCCAGCCCCAACTCCCGCGTCGCGGGCCGACGTCCCGTCGCAAAGAACACCAGGTCGGTCCGGATCGCCCGGCCCTCGGACAGGCAGAGCCGCCTGGCCTTCCCCTTTGCCTCGATCCGCTCCGGGATGGAGTTCGGGTGCAGCCGCACCCCCTGCGCGACCAGCGCCTCGGCCAGCCCCTCCCGCATGTCCTGATCGAAGCCGCGCAACGGCAGCGGGGCCCGGTACACCAGATCGACCTCCGCCCCCAGGGCGGCGAAAATCCCCGCGAACTCCACCGCGATATAGCCGCTGCCCAGCACCGCTATCCGCCGCGGCATCTCCTTCAGGTAGAACGCCTCGTCCGAGACGATCCCCTCCTCCGCCCCGGGAATCTCAAGCCGCACCGGATGGCCGCCCGTCGCGATCACGATCCGCTCCGCCGTCACCCGCTTGCCGGCAACCTCAACGCAGTTCGGCCCCGCCAACACCGCTCGAGCATCGAAAATCTCCGCCCCCGCCCCCTCCAGCAGCTTGCGGTAAATCCCGTTCAGCCGGCCGATCTCCCGGTCCTTCGCCGCGATCAGCTTGCCCCAGTCATGCGGCCCCTTGGTGATGGTCCAGCCGAACCCGGCCGCGTCATCCGCCCAGCCGCCATACTCGCCCGCCTGCACCAGCAGCTTCTTCGGCACGCAGCCCACATTCACGCATGTGCCGCCCCAGAACCGCTCCTCCGCGATCGCCACCCGCGCGCCATATCCCGCCGCAATCCGCGCGCATCGCACCCCAGCCGAGCCTCCGCCGATCACGAACAGGTCGAAATCCATCACCTTCTCCCGGCCTTGCACCATGACGCTATGGCCCGGTTAACCCCCGCGCAACCAACCCGATCCATCATGGCCCGCGATGCCACGCTGGGCCGATCGCGCGACCATCGCCGTCCTCGCCGGCGCCGTGCTCCTCGCCGCGGCGCTGTCGGGCACGGATGACAGCTTCGATCTGCGCAACTACCACCTCTACAACGGCTACGCGCTGCTCCACGGCCGCCTCGGCTTCGATCTCGCCCCCGCCCAGCTCCAGACCTTCTACGCCCCCACCCTCGACGCCCTCTATTTCGTTGGTTTCCGGGCCTTCAACAACGCACCCCACGCGCTCAACGCCGTCCTCGCCACCCCCAACGCGGTCGCCGTCTGCCTCGCCTGGGCCATCGCCCGCCTCTACCTGCCGCGCGGCCCCGCGTTCCTCGCCACCGTCATCGGCGCCACCGGCGCCGCCCTCGGTTCCACCCTCGCCACCACCCAGTCCGAGGCACCCCTCGCCGCCCTCGAACTCGCCGCGCTACTACTCCTGCTTCGCGACCCCGACCGAGGCATCCTGCCCGGCTTTCTCGCCGGCATCGCCGTCGGGCTGAAACTCACCGCCGCGCCCTATGCCATCGGCCTCATGGCGGCCTCCGGCTCCAAGCGTCTCCTCCGCACCGGCTCGGGCGTCCTGCTCGGAGCCGGTCTGGCCGGCGGCTATTGGTGGTTCATCCTCTGGCGCCGCTTCGCCAACCCGCTCTTCCCCTATTTCAACGACCTGTTCCGCTCCCCCTGGGGCCAACCCGACCGCATGGCCGACCTCCGCTTCATGCCCCACGGCATCATCCAGGCGCTGGCCTATCCCGCCTTCTGGGCCTTCCACCCGGTCACGCTGGTCTCGGAAATCCCCCTCCGCGATCCCCGTATCGCCCTGGCGCTAACGGCCGCGATCTGTCTCATCGTCCGCCCCCCCTCGTCATCGCGAGGCTCGCGCAGCGAGCCGTGGCGACCCAGGCCAACCGCACCCCTGGTGGCCTTCTTCCTCACCGCCCTGGCCCTGTGGGAAGCCCAATTCTCCATCTTCCGCTACCTCGCGGCGCTTGAACTCCTCTCCGGCACGCTGATCGTCCTGGCCTTCGGGCGGCTCTCACCGGCACTCGCGGCCGTCACCCTCGCGCTCACCGTCTATCCCGACTGGGGACGCACCGCCGGGCCGCCTGCCATCGCCGTGCAGTTCCCGCCAATTCCGCCGAACGCCCTGGTTCTGCTGCTTGACCCCGGACCGATGTCCTACCTGATCCCCTTCGCCCCGCCCGGCATCCGCTTCGCCGGCGTGGACAGCAATCTGGTTCACCCCGGACAGCCGATCCGCCTCACCGGCCGGATCGAGACCACCTTGCGCACCTGGTCCGGACCTCTCTGGAGCCTGGAACTCCCGACCATTGCCCCCGGCATGGCCGACATCGCCCTCAACGCCTATCACCTCATCCGCGGTGACGGGTGTCGCTACGTCCCATCCAACCTGGATGCCAGCAACATCCTGGCCTGCCCCCTTATCCGGGCGCCCTGAACCGTCCTACGCTGCCGCCCATGGCCACGCGCATCTTCCTCGCCGGCGCCACCGGCGCCATCGGCAAACGCCTCGTGCCCCTGCTCCACCGGGCCGGCTATCAGGTCGCCGGCATGACCCGCGATCCCGCCAAGGCCGAGCTGCTCCGCAGCCTGGGCGCCGAGCCGGTCATCGCCGACATCTACGACGCAGCCACCGTCACCGCGCAACTCCGCGCCTTCGCGCCTTCCATCGTCATCCACCAACTCACCGCCCTGCCGCTCCGCCTCGACCCGGCTCGCATGCCACAGGCCACCCTGGACAACGCGCGGATCCGCGAGGAAGGCACGGCCAACCTGGTCAGCGCCGCCCTCACCGCCGGAGCCTCCCGCATGATCGCCCAGAGCCTCGCCTGGGCCTACGCCGACGGCCCCACCCCGCACCACGAGGACGATCCGCTCGACATCGTCGCCGAGGGGCTCCCGCGGCATCAGCATGCGCGGCGTCGCCTCCCTTGAACGCCAGGTTCTGACCACCCCGGGACTTCGCGGCACGGTTCTCCGCTACGGCCACCTCTACGGGCCCGGCACCGGCTTCGACGCCGCCCACAACTTCGCCCCCCTCCACGTTGACGCCGCGGCCCACGCCGCCCTGCTCGCGGCGCAACGCGACGCCGACGGCGCCTTCAACATCGCGGAACCGAACGACTACGTCTCGTCCGCCAAGGCCGAACGAGTCCTTGGCTGGCGATCGGACTTCCGTTTGGCCGTCAAACGATTGGAAGCGCTCAAAGACCAGCACGGCCGGAACACCATCCTCCACGCTCAGGATGGCCACTGACCTTCTGTCCGGCCTGACTAGGCTTGTGACGCGTCCCGGTGTTCCTCCCATGCAGCCGTCCACACCGCCCGCGCTGCGTCCGCGTTCATGGCGATAATGCCAAGGCCGGCGAGAAGGTCGGGCCATGCCGATTGCCACAAGAAAGCCGTCACCAGCCCCGCGAGCATGATGGCGATGTTCGCCAGCACGTCATTCCGGGCCGACAGGAAGGCAGCGCGGGTCAGGCTTCCCCCCCGCCCGCGGTACTTGGCCAACATGGCGGCGGCCACAAAATTGATGATGCACGCCCCAGCTCCGGTCAGCGTCAGCGGGGCGGGCGCGGGAGCAACCGGCAGGTTGAACTTGTCCCATGCTGTCCACAGCGCCGCCACGGCGGGGACGAGCAGGATACCCGCCAAAACCATCCCCACTCTCGCCCGCTGTTTCAGGGTCCATCCCAGGGCGGCGAGGATCAGGAAATTGACTGAGGCATCTTCCAGGAAATCCATGCTGTCCGCGAACAGCGACACGGAGCCGATGGCAGTCGCCACGGCGAACTCGATCCCGAAATAGCCAAGATTCAGTGCTGCAACGATCAGAACGACCCGCCGCAGCCCAGCGCTCGCAACGGAAGCGTCCATTTCAGGAAGCCGCGCCTCGGTGCGGTGGCGCATGAATCAAGACTGCAACCCATCAGGCGCGCTCTGCGCAGCCGGGCAGAGGGGCGGCAAATCAGCCGACCCGGCGCCGCGCCCATCCCATGCACAGCAGCGCCGCGCCCAGCAGCGTGTAACCCGCAGGCTCGGGCACCGGCGTCGCGAGCCCGCTCACGCCCGCCTGATCGAACGGCGTGTCGGTCACCGTGAGGCTCGGTGTTGCATACCCCAAGGCAAACGTCCCCACAGGCAACGAGGTGAAATCGACATTGATCAGATCACCTGCACCGAACACCGCCCCGCCGGTGGTCGTCAGCGGAACCTCATACATCGAAAAATTGTCGATCGGGTTGGTGGTCGCATCGTAGGTCGTCGGAAACAGGGCGTAGTCCGCCGCCACCATATCGTTGAACGCAACGATATCTCCGTCGAGCAGACCGAGGAACCCGTACACCTCCCCATGGGTCATCTCGCCTTCGAAGCTCAGGCTGCCGACCGTGACCGCGCTTGATGTGGCGTTCGCCGCAGGAACATGAAGCTGCGCATCGGTGACCGGGTTCGTCGCCAGCCCATTCGCGGGATTGTTCGGGACGGCAAAAATCAGCAACAGCGCCCCGGTATCGACCGGACCGGCGGATGCCTGGAACAGATCAAGCGAATGCGCGCCGATCGCATTCACCGATGAGCCGTAAACCGGGCAACTCCCCTCCGCGCACGGCGTCCCGAACCCCGGGCCCACGTTGATATCCGCCCACGCCGAGGTGCCTCCGACCGTCCCACCCAGAAGCAGCACGGCCGCGATCGCTCTCGTCTTCATGTCCGGCGTTCCCTCCTACCCGTGCTCATATTACCAACTCCGCTACTATGACGAGGCCGGGCAGAAAGGGGCCCGAAACGGCATCCCTTTCGTCCCCCAGTCCCGCGATCACACAGAGCGCTCGCCGGCCTGCACGAGCGGCACCGGCTTGCTGAAGAAGACACGTCGGTAGCCGGCCTGCTCACCTCTTCCGCTCTCTCGCCAACCGAGAGCGGAATACATCGACAGATTCTCAGTCATCGTCTCGTGGGTATACAGCCTCAGCTCGTGATACCCACGTCGTTGCGCCTCCTGCTCGGCAAATGCCATCAAGGCTTTTCCGATCCCACGTCCCTGGAGCGCCGGATCGACGGCGATGTTGTCGAGCAGCAGGTGGTCATCTTTTGGGATCAGCACGATCAGTCCCGCAAGCGTACCGCCGTCTTCAGTGACCCAGGCGGTGTGACTGCGGATATGTGAGCGATAGTCATCCAGCATCGGGCCTGGCGATTTGCCCATTCGGGCGATGTACTTGCTGTAGGCGGCCGTTACGATCCGCGTTATCGCAGGCACATCGGCGGCCTCTGCCGGACGGATGCTCATCTTCGCCGATCGCGCCATATGCCTTCCCACGTCATGGTATGGACGGCTCCCTCCGGGCAAGAGCAAATCGACAAAACGGTGGTCTGGAGCGGTCATATAAAGAGCCTGTTCCGAGCATTGCGCGCTCCGCGGCGCGATGACAAGGCGGACTGTCCCGACCCAGATCCTGACCTTGTGCCGTCGCTGCTGTCTTCGAGCCGCAGATCCAGGATGGGGTGGACGCTGACCGTGCCGAAGACGAAGGAATCGCAGCCCAGTCCGATTCAGATCGGATAGTCAGCGTCCAGGGGCCGTGCGCCGGGCCCTCGGGGTGCGGTGGTTCAGGCGGCGAGCTTGTCGAGCTCGCGCAGGATCGCCTCACCCATCACGCCGGTACTGACCTTGGCGGTTCCTGGGACCATGATATCCGGCGTGCGCAGCCGGCTCGCCAGCACCCGGGTGCATGCCTGTTCGATCAGCGCGGCATCCTCGTCCATATCGAAGGAATAGCGGAGCAGCATGGCGAGGCTGAGGATCTGCGCCATCGGATTGGCGATACCCTTGCCGGCGATGTCGGGTGCACTGCCATGGATCGGCTCATAGAGGGCGTGCCGCTTGCCGCCGGGCTGAACCGCGCCGAGCGTGGCGGAGGGCAGCATGCCGAGGCTGCCGGTGAGCATGGACGCAAGATCGGACAGAATGTCGCCAAACACGTTCGAGGTGACGATCACGTCGAACTGGCGCGGATTGCGCACGAGTTGCATCGCGCAGTTGTCGGCGTACATGTGAGTGAGTTCGACGTCGCTGTATTCGCGTGCGTGGAGCGCGGTCACCGTCTGCCGCCAGAACAGGCCCGACTGCATGACATTCGCCTTCTCCACGCTGGTGAGGCGTTTCTGGCGCTTGCGCGCGAGTTCGAAAGCCACGCGCGCGACGCGCTCGATTTCACTCGTGGTGTAGCTTTCGGTATCGAAGCCACGCTGCTGTCCGTCGGGCAGGGTTTCCACGCCGCGGGGCTCGCCAAAATAGAGTCCGCCGGTGCTTTCACGCACGATCATCAGATCGAGACCGCGCACGACGTCGGCCTTCAGGGTGGAGGAGTCCACCAGCGGATCGAGCACCGTGGCCGGGCGCAGATTGGCGAACAGGTCGAGTTCCTTGCGCAGGCGCAGGATCGCCAGCTCGGGCCGCACGTCGAAGCCGAGCGATTCCCATTTCGGGCCGCCCACGGAGCCGAACAGGATGGCGTCTGCTTCGCGGGCGGCTTCCATGGTGGCGTCGGTGATCGGTGCGCCGCGCACATCGATCGCTGCGCCGCCCACCAGATCATCCGATACGTCGAACGTCACCCGGCGGCGGCGATCCAGCCAATCGATGACACGGCGGGCTTCGCGCATCACCTCGGGGCCGATGCCGTCGCCGGCCAGGATGAGCAGCCGCTTGTTTGCCGGCATGGCTCAGACGGCGCTCGTCGCAGGCATCCAGGGATGCTGCTTCCGCTGTGTGGTTTCATATGAGTCTATAGCGTCGGCGTGCTTCAACGTCTGGCCGATATCGTCCAGGCCGTTGATAAGCGCGTGCTTACGGAACGGGTCGATGTCGAAGTGGATTTCCTGACCGTTCGGGCGCATGACGACCTGGCGCTCCAGATCGACCGAGAGGCGGGCATTACCGCCCATCCGGGCGTCTTCCATCAACAGGTCGCACACGGCTCGGGGGAGACGGATGAGCAGGATGCCGTTCTTGAAGCTGTTGTTGTAGAAAATATCGGCGAAGTCCGGGGCGATGACGCAGCGGATGCCGAAATCGAGCAGCGCCCAGGGGGCGTGTTCACGCGATGAGCCGCAGCCGAAATTCTCGTGCGCAATGAGGATCTCGGCTTTGCGGTAGGGTTCGTTGTTGAGCACGAAGTCCGGCCGTTCCTTCCCTTTGGCGTCGTAGCGGAGCGTGTCGAAGGCGTGCACGCCGAGACCCGAGCGCTTGATTGTCTTGAGGAAGCGGGCGGGGATGATCTTGTCGGTATCGACATTGGCCAGCGGCAGGGGCGCGGCGGTTGCGGTCAGCGTGGTGAAGGGCTGCATCGGGGTTCCTCGTTCAGCGCGTCAGGCGCTCATCAATTCCCGCACGTCGGCCAAGTGACCGGTGATCGCGGCGGCGGCGGCCATGGCTGGCGAGAGCAGATGGGTGCGACCGCCGGGACCCTGGCGCCCCTCGAAGTTACGGTTTGAGGTGCTGGCGCAGCGCTGGCCGGCGGTGAGCTTGTCGGGGTTCATGCCGAGGCACATGGAGCAGCAGGGTTCCCGCCATTCGAATCCGGCTTCCAGCAGGATGCGATCCAGGCCTTCCTGTTCGGCTTGCTGTTTGACGAGGCCGGAGCCTGGGACCACGAGGGCGCGCACACCATCGGCGACCTTGCGGCCTTTGACGACGGCGGCGGCGGCGCGGATGTCCTCGATCCGACCGTTGGTGCAGGAGCCGATGAAGACGACATCGATCGGGATGTCCTGGATGCGGGTGCCGGGCGTGAGCGCCATGTAGTCGAGCATGCGCTGGGCCTGGGCGCGGGCGGCTTCATCCTCGATCTGAGCCGGGTCGGGGACGGCAGCGGTGACCGGCACGACGGCGCCCGGGTTGGTGCCCCAGGTCACCATGGGCGCGATGTCGGCGGCGTTCAGCACGACTGTGGTGTCGTACTCGGCGCCCGGATCAGAGGGCAGGGTGCGCCAATACGCGACGGCCTGGTCGAAGGCCTCGCCCTTGGGCGCGAATTCGCGATCCTTGATGTAGGCGAACGTGGTTTCGTCCGGAGCGATCAGGCCGGCGCGGGCGCCGGCCTCGATCGACATGTTGGAAACCGTCATGCGTCCGGCCATGTCGAGCGCGCGGATGGCGTCTCCGGCGAATTCGATGACGTGGCCATTGCCGCCGGCGGTGCCGATCGTGCCGATGATGGCGAGCACGATGTCCTTGGCGGTGGCGCCGAAGCCCAGCGTGCCATCCACGCGGATCAGCATGTTTTTGGCGTGCTGCTGGAGCAGGGTCTGGGTGGCGAGGACGTGTTCGACTTCGGAGGTGCCGATGCCGAAGGCCAGGGCACCGAGTGCGCCGTGCGTGGAGGTATGAGAGTCGCCGCAGACGATGGTCATGCCGGGGAGGGAGATGCCCAGTTCCGGCCCGATGATGTGGACGATGCCCTGGCGCACATCGAGGATGGGAATGTAGGGGACGCCGAATTCCTTGACGTTGGATTCCAGGGTTTCGACCTGGATGCGGCTGTCCGCTTCCTTGATCCCGCTGCGACGATCGGTGGTGGGCAGGTTGTGGTCGGCGACGGCGATGGTGCAGTCAGGACGGCGCACCTTGCGGCCGGCGATGCGCAAGCCCTCGAAGGCTTGCGGGCTGGTGACCTCGTGCACGAGGTGGCGGTCGATATAGAGGATGCAGGTTCCGTCCGGGAGCCGGCTGACGACGTGGCGGTCCCAGATCTTGTCGAACAGGGTGCGGGGGCGGACTTCGGACATAACGCTGCTTTCGTGGGTGGATGGCCGGGTCGATCCCCGCGCACCGGGGACGGCCGCGGCGGGAGGTGTCAGTCGGCCGCGGCGTTTTCGGGTTCGGCGGCGATTTCATGGGCGGTGCCGGGGGTTCGGCCCTTTTCGGCGATGCGGGCCGATTTGCCCGACCGGCCGCGCAGGTAGTAGAGCTTGGCGCGCCGGACGTCGCCGCGGCGGACGACGGCGATATCTGCGATGGTTGGGGAATAGAGCGGAAAGACGCGCTCCACCCCCTCGCCATAGCTGATCTTGCGGACCGTGAAGTTGCTGTTGAGGCCCTTGTTGGAGCGGGCGATCACCACGCCTTCGAAGGCCTGGGTCCGGGTGCGCTCCCCTTCCACCACCTTGACGGCCACCCGGACCGTATCGCCCGGGGCGAAGTCCGGCACCGCTCGCCCTTCGGTGAGGCGGGTGATCTGTTCGGCCTCGAAGCGCTGGATAATGTTCATTGGCGTGGTCCTTTGCTGGTTGTCCGCTTACGGCGGGGCGGGGCAGGACGCAATTGTCCGGCGTGCAGCCCAGAGGTCCGGGCGGCGCTCCCGGGTCAGGCGCTCGGCCTGTTCGCGCCGCCAGGCGGCGATGGCGGCGTGGTTGCCGGAGAGCAGGACCTCGGGGACGCGGCGGCCGGCCCAGTCGGCTGGGCGGGTGTAGTGGGGGTATTCGAGCAGGCCGGCGGAGAAGCTTTCTTCCTCGGCGGAGGCGGGGGCGCCCATGACGCCCGGGAGAAGACGCAAGGCGGCATCGAGGATCACCATAGCGGGGAGCTCGCCACCGGAGAGCACGTAATCTCCGACCGAAACCTCCTGCATCTGCCGGGCCTCGATCACGCGCTGGTCGATGCCTTCGTAGCGGCCGCAGAGCAGGATCACGCCGTCGGCGGCTGCCAGCCGGACCGCATCGGCGTGGGTGAAGGGCCGCCCCCTCGGGGTGAGGACGATCAGCGGCCGGGCGTCGGCGATCGAGGACACGGCGGCATCGACTACATCGGGGCGCATCACCATGCCGGCCCCGCCGCCGAACGGCGCGTCGTCCACGGTGCGGTGCCGGCCGGTGGTAAAGTCGCGGATGTTGACCGTCTCGCAGGGACCACAGGCCGGCGGCGAGTGCCCGGCCTGCGAGGGACAGGCCGAGCGGTCCGGGGAATGCTTCGGGAAACAGGGTGAGTATTGAGGCTCGCCAGGTCATGGTCGGGTGTCGATCGCGTCGGGCGGGGCGATTGTCACGCGGCCGGCGGCGAGGTCCACGGCCGGGACGGCGGCGCGGGTGAAGGGGACCAGCAGTCCGGTCTCGGTCTCCAGGCTGGCCCCGGCGCCGTAGTCGTGCACCATGGCGATGCGCCCGAGCGGCGCGCCATCGGGACTGACCGCGTCCAGCCCGATCAGGTCGGTGACGTAGAACTCGTCGGTTTCCGGCACGGGAAGCTGGTTGCGATCCACGTAGAGGCGCAGGTTGGTCAGGCGCTCGGCAGCGGTCCGGTCGGCGATGGGGCCGGCGGCGAGGTCAGTGAGTTCGGCCACCGATTCACCGTGCCAGCGCAGGCTGAAGCGACGGCCGTCCTCGGCGTGCAGCGGGGTGTAGCGGGCCAGCGCTTCCGGCGAGGAGGCGTAGCTGATCACGCGGACGAGGCCGTGGACGCCGTGCGGCCGGCCGATGGTGGCGAGGAGGATGCGGGCTGGCTGCGACGGCGCGGACGGACGCCCGGCTTCGCCGGTTTTCGCGGGGGTTCCTTGCAATGATAGCTAGCCGGCGGCGGCTTTGGCACGTTCCTGAGCCTTCTTCTTCGGTGCCGACTTGATCGGCTGTTCCTTGTATTCCGGCATTTCGGCGATGCCGGCCTTCCCCAGGAACCGCGCCACCCGGTCGGTGGCGAGCGCGCCCATGTCCATCCAGTGCAGGATCCGGTCGTTGTTGAGGCGCACCCGATCCTCATGCTCGGCGGGCAGCATCGGGTTATAGCTGCCGAGCTTTTCGATGAAGCGGCCGTCGCGCGGGCTGCGGCTGTCGGCCACAACGATGTGGTAGTACGGGCGCTTCTTGGCGCCGGCGCGTGCCAGGCGAATTTTCAGACCCATCGGTATTGGTTCTCCTCAGTGATAGGGGCGATTGCCGGGCATCATGCCCTTGGGAAGAATGGCGGAAAGGCCGTGGCGCATCAGGCCCTTCTGGCCGAGCTTGTTCATGCGCTTCATCATGGTGGTCATGTCGTCGAACTGCTTGAGCAGCCGATTCACTTCCTGAACGGTGGTGCCGGAACCGGCCGCGATGCGCTTCTTTCGGCTCGCCTTGATGATGTCCGGTGTCTTGCGTTCCTGGCGGGTCATGGAGCCGATGATCGCTCCCTGGCGTTTGAGGAATGTCGTGTCCAGGTTGGCGTCCTCGATCTGGGACTTGATCTTGTTCACCCCGGGCAGGTGGCCGAGGATGCCGGAGAGCGAGCCCATCCGGGTGATTTGTCGAAGCTGCGACGCGTAGTCCTCGAGGTCGAACTTGCCGCGCGCCATCTTGCGGGCGAGTTTCTCGGCTTCTTCCTCGTCGGCGGTTTCGGCGACTTTTTCCACCAGGCCGACGATGTCGCCCATGCCGAGGATGCGGCCGGCGACGCGTTCGGGGTGGAAGTCATCGAGGCCATCGAGCTTTTCGGAGGTGCCGATCAGCTTGATGGGGGCGCCGGTGATGGCGCGCATCGAAAGCGCGGCACCGCCGCGGGCGTCGCCGTCCATGCGGGTGAGGACGATGCCGGTGACGCCCAAGGCCTCGTTGAACGCCTTGGCGGTGTTCACCGCGTCCTGTCCGGTCATGGCATCGACGACGAGCAGGGTCTCGGCGGGGGAGGTGGCTTCGCGGACGGCTTTGACCTCGTCCATCAGCTCCTGGTTGATCGGCGAGCCGGCCGGCGGTGTCGAGGATGACGATGTCGAAGCCCTCGCGCCGGCCGGTTTCCATGGCGCGGCGCGCGATCTGCACGGGCGTCTCGCCGGCGACGATGGGCAGAGAGGGGACCTCGGCGCGCTCGCCGAGCTGGGCGAGCTGGAGCTGAGCGGCGGGGCGCTGGGTGTCGAGCGAGGCGAGCAGCACGCGCTTGCGCGCGCGTTCGCGCAGGCGGAGGCCGATCTTGCCGGAGGTAGTGGTCTTGCCGGAGCCCTGGAGGCCGACCATCAGGATGGGGATCGGCGCCGGTGCGTTCAGGTTGATGGGCACCGCGCCCTCGCCGCCCAGCTCCTCGATCATCACGTCGTTGACGACCTTGACCATCTGCTGGCCGGGCGTGACCGAATCCAACACCTCGGTCGAAAGCGCGCGCTCCCGGACCTTGCTGATGAAGTCCCGTACAACGGGAAGGGCGACGTCGGCGTCGAGCAGCGCCACGCGGACCTCGCGGAGGGCTTCGCCCACGTCGGTTTCGTTCAGCCGACCGCGGCCCTTCAGGCGGTCGAAGGTGGTGGTGAGCTTTTCGGAGAGCGCTTCGAACACAGGATGGTCTCCAAAACGGAACGCGCCGCTGCGCGAACCTTCGCGGAGCGGCGTTGCCCCCGTGCTGCGGGAGCGGGACGGGCTAGCTGCCCGAGCCTGCGTGTATGGGCCGGGCCGGGGCGCGTCAAGGCGCAGGAACCGTCAGAAGTTCATCCAGCGTGAAGGGCGAGGTTTCCGGCAGGTGCAGCGGAGACAGGGTTTCAGGCGGGCAGCGGGCATGCAGGCAGAGTTCTGCCGGAACAGCATCTCAGGTCACACCCGTTCTCCCGTCATGCGCACCTGCAGCGGCGGCAACCCCGACGATCTCGGACGTGGACGACGCGATCTCGATCCCTGCTGCCTTGAACTCGGCCAAGATTTCCCGACTCATGCTATCCTTGATTCCCCGGCTGCCATGCGTCGGGGCCACGAACCGCATCGACAACTCCACCCAGTTGTCCGTGAGGCGAAAGAAGACGCGAGGCTGCAGATCGGCCTCCGGCATGCCGTAGCGCCCCAGCATGACCTGCACCCCATGCTCGCCCCGCTTTTGCAGGTCGGCCGTGTGCCGCTCGGCACAATCCAGCAGGATGCGCTCGGCCCGGGCGTGATCGGCCGTGTATTTCACCGGGATGTGCATTTCCTCCCAGATCAACGGAAAGTCCCGGCTGTAATTGTAAACCGCGTGGTCGAAGATGCTTGCGTTGCTGACGGTCACGATCCGGCCCGTGAACTGCCGGCCCTCCACCCAGACATCCGCGCTCGCGCCGGCGCCGGACAGCCCGATCTCCATGATCGTGGTCTGCATGAAGCCGACGCCGATCACGTCGCCGCGCACCTGAGCAATCACGATGCGATCGCCCACCTGGAACATGTTGCCGCGGAGGATCACGAAGTAGCCTGCCATTGCGGTGATCACCTTCTGCAACGCGAAGGCCAGGCCCGCGGTGAACAGGCCGAGCACCGTCGCCAGTTCGCGTGAGTTATTGAACCAGATCGAGACCAGACCGAGCAGAAGAATGGCGCCGGTGAACAGGCTGGCGAATTGCTGCACCCAGAAGCGCAACCGCAGCGTCCTGGGGCTGGATGTCCCCCGGACGACGCGCCCCAGCAACCATCGCAGCGCAATGAAAAACACCACCAGCACCAGGGTGAACAACACCTTGTTGCCGGTCTGGGGATCGATCCCCACCAGGCGAACGCCATAGAGTTCCATGGCGCAACAAATGCGCCGCCCACCGAAAAGGTTCCGGCGCCCTGCGCGCCAACCCTGAGCGCCGAAGCAATGAAGTAATACGGCGGCTGTATTGCCCCCAGGTGAATTGACGAGGCCCAGGCGCGCGCCTAGCGTCCCGCCGCAGAACACAAGCAGAGGGGCGCCGAATGGCGAACACAATCAAGCAGCGATTGAAGGATGGCAAGGCGGTTGTGAACGGGTGGCTTGCCATTCCATCGGGCTTCTCGGCCGAGGTCATGGCGCAGTGCGGCTGGGACAGCGTGACCGTCGATATGCAGCACGGCGTGCAGGACTATCAGTCCATGGTACAGTGCTTCCAGGCCATGCAGGCCCATCCGGTCACGCCGCTGGTGCGTGTGCCGTGGAACGAGCCCGGCATCATCGGCAAGGTGCTGGACGGTGGCGCCTGGGGCGTGATCTGTCCGATGGTGAGCACGAAGGAAGAGGCGCAGCGCCTGGCGGATTCCAGCCTGTATCCGCCGGCGGGCAAGCGCAGCAACGGGCCGATCCGCGCCGCCATGTACGGCGAAGCGAGCAACTACCAGAAGATCGCCAACGACCAGGTTCTGGTCATGCCGATGATCGAAACGCAGGAGGCCATCGACAATATCGAGGCCATCCTGGATGTCCCGGGTATCAGCGGCATCTATGTCGGTCCCAGCGATCTCGGCTTTTCCCTCGGCATGATCCCGACGCTGGACCGGGAGGAGCCGAAGATCCTCGGCATCTACGAGATGCTGATCAAGGAAACCCGCAAGCGCGGCCTGTTTGCCGGTCTGCACAACGGCACGGCGGGATATGCGGCCAAGATGATCGACATGGGTTTCCGCTTCGTCACCGTGGCCAACAATTCCGGCCTGATGGCGCGCGCCGCCCGCGAGACAGTGAATGCCGTGCGCAAGGGTGCGGGACCAGTTGCCTCGTAACAACCGGAACAAGTCATGACAACGACGCCTGTGATCCGCCTGCATCCCGACGACAATGTGGTGATTGCACGCGCCACTTTGCTGCCCGGAGCGCCGGTCGGGTCCGGCGTCGCCGCCGCCGAACGCATCCCGGCTGGCCACAAGGTCGCGGTGCGGCCCATCGCGGCCGGTGAGGCCGTGCGCCGTTACGGCCAGATCATCGGCTTTGCCACCGGCCCTATCGAGCCTGGCCGCCACGTCCATGTGCAGAACATGGGCATGGGGGATTTCGCCAAGGACTACGGCTATCACGCGGGACGCGCGGCCCACGGACTACGCGAACGACCCCGTGACGTTCATGGGCATCCGCCGTTCGGACGGGCGGGTTGCGACGCGCAATTACATCGGCATCCTCACCAGCGTGAACTGCAGCGCCCACGTCGCCGGCCTGATCGCCGACGTGTTCAAGCGCAACCCGTTCACCGGCCATGATCCGCTGGCGGAATTCCCGAACGTGGATGGCGTGGTCGCGCTGTCCCACAAGTCGGGCTGCGGCATGACCGAGGGCGAGCCGCTGCGGCTGCTCCGCCGCACGCTGGCGGGCTATGCACGGCATGTGAATTTCTCGCACGTCATCGCCGTCGGGCTTGGTTGCGAGGTGAACCAGATCGGCGGGCTGCTGGAAGAGCAGCGGCTGGCCGGCCGGCTGCGGTCCATGGACATCCAGAGCATGGGCGGGACGCGGAAGACGGTCGAAGCCGGCGTGGCCTTCGTGAAGGAGGTGCTTGGCGAAGCAAACGCGGTGCAGCGAGAGCCTGCGCCGGCGAGCGAACTGATGATCGCGCTGCAATGCGGCGGGTCCGACGGATATTCCGGCGTCTCCGCCAATCCCGCCCTGGGCGCGGCCAGCGACCTCGTCGTGCGGCACGGCGGCACGGTCATCCTGTCGGAGACGCCGGAGACCTATGGCGCGGAGCACCTGCTGACGCGGCGCGCGGTGTCTCGCGAGGTGGGCGAGAAGCTGGTGGACCTGATGCGCTGGTGGGAGGACTACACCGCGCGCGAAAATGCCGAGATGAATGCCAATCCGTCCCCAGGCAACAAGGCGGGCGGGCTGACGACGATTCTGGAGAAGTCGCTCGGCGCGATGGCCAAGGCCGGCAGCACCAATCTGGTGGATGTCGTGCGCTATGCCGAACCGGTGACGGAGAAGGGCTTTGTGTTCATGGATACGCCGGGCTACGACCCCGTGGCCGCCACCGGCCAGGTTGCCGGCGGCGCCAACATGGTCTGCTTCACCACCGGCCGCGGCAGCGTGTTCGGCTGCAAGCCCGCGCCGTCCATCAAGCTCGCCACCAACACACCGATGTACCGGCGGATGGAAGAGGACATGGACGTGAATTGCGGCACCGTCCTGGACGGCGAGGAAACCGTGCAGGAATGCGGGGCGCGGATCTTTGAGCTGATGCTGCGCGTCGCCTCCGGGGAGCGCACCAAGAGCGAGACGTTCGATTTCGGGGCGGCCGAGTTCGCGCCCTGGCAGATCGGCGCGACGATGTAGTGGCGCGTCCACTGCCGTTAACCCGGCATTAGCCGGCCGGGGGTGAGGATGAGCGCATGCTGTTCACCTCACCGGCTTTCGTGCTGGGGTTCCTGCCCGTCACGCTTGGCGGGTTCTGGTTCTTCGGCAGAAACGGACGAACCCATCTCCCGCTGCTGTGGCTGTTTCTCGCGAGCCTGTTCTTCTATGCTTGGTGGCGCCCGATCTTTGTCCCGCTGCTGCTCGCGTCAATCCTTGTTAACTACTACATCGGCGGCCTGATCGAGATCCTGGTCAGGCGCCGCGACGCGCCGCTGGCGGCCAATGTGCTGTTCGCGGGCGTCGCGGCGAACCTGCTTCTGCTCGGTTGGTTCAAATACGCCGGCTTCCTGATCGGGCTCAATCGCGGCGCGATCCTGCCTCTTGGCATCAGCTTCTTCACCTTCCAGCAGATCGCCTTCCTGGTGGACAGCTATCGGGGACAGCAGCCGCGGGTGCCACCGCTGGCTTATGCCTCATTCGTTTCGTTCTTTCCGCACCTGATTGCCGGCCCGATCGTGCGCGCGCGGGAGATCGTGCCTCAGCTTCGCCGCTGCGGCGGGCTTGGGGTTCCAGTCGGACGCCTTCAGCGCCGGATGCACCATCTTTCTGCTGGGGCTGGCGAAGAAGCTGGTGCTTGCCGACACGTTCGCCCATTTCGCCAATGTCGGTTTCGATGCCGCCGCGCAGGGCGCAACGCTGACATTCTTCGAGGCCTGGTACACGACGCTGGCTTACGCGCTGCAAATCTACTTCGATTTCTCGGGCTATTCCGACATGGCGATCGGGCTGGCGCGGATGTTCAACGTCGGCTTTCCGCTGAATTTCGACAGTCCGTATCAGGCGGCGACGATCGCGGATTTCTGGCGTCGCTGGCACATCACGCTCAGCAATTTCCTGCGCGACTACGTTTACATCCCGCTCGGCGGCAATCGTCACGGCGAACACCGGCGCGTCACCAACCTGATGGCCACCATGATGCTCGGCGGCTTCTGGCACGGTGCCGGGGTTACGTTCATTCTGTGGGGCGCGCTGCACGGCATTTTCCTGATCACGCAGGTGCTGTGGAAGCGCACGGGCATCGTGCTTCCCAGGACACTGAGCTGGTCCGTCACGCTGTTCGCGGTCCTGGTGGCCTGGGTGCCGTTTCGTGCCGCCGACATCGGCACAACCTGGGCGATCTGGCGCGGCATGCTGGGCGGCAACGGTATCCTTCTGCCCCGCATGGTGCTGGGGTGGCTGCCGCCGCTCACGGCGTTTGCTCAGCCGGCCGGCTCGCTGCCGTACCTGGGTGACGGCCGAACGCTGAGTTTCCCAGAAGCCACGGTGTGTCTCGCCATTGGCTGGTTCATCGCGCTCGCGCTGCCCAATCTGCACCGCTGGAGCGTGGTATGGCAGCGCCGCGGGATCGTCGCCGGGTTCGCCTTCACCATGCAGGCGATGTTCTTCGCTCCCGGCATAACCCCCTTTCTCTATTTCCAGTTCTGATGGCGCTGATCCGTTCCTGTCTGCTCTCGCTTCTGCTCTATGCGCTGGTTTTCGGCTTCGTTCTTGATCGCCCACTGGCATACGGTTTCCTGGCGCAGCAGATCGACGCGAAGGTGGCACGCGGCGCGGCAGCGGCGTCGCCCAAGCTGGTCATCCTTGCCGGTTCCAACGCGCCGTATTCCCATAGCTGCGAGACCATCGAGCCGATCATCGGCCGCCCCTGCGTCAATGCGGGGGTCGCGGTCGGCATCGGCCTCGATTATCTATTCGCGCGTTGGCGGCCGCTGCTGCGCGCGGGCGACATCGTCTATCTGCCGATGGAGGAGGCGCAATACGTGCGGTCCCGTGCGGCCAATGCGGTGGGGCCGGACGCTGCCATCATGTTCCGCTCCGACTGGCACACATTGGGCGATCTCCCCGGCTACCGCTGGCTCGGGGCCCTGTTCTCCTTCGACATGCGTTTCGCCGTCATGTCCATGGTCGAGCATGCCCTGGTGGCGGAGGGCTTCCACGATCCGCGCGCCGAGGTGACCGGCACCACCAATGCCTGGGGCGATCATGTCGGCCACACCGCCGACCGCGGCGATCCGTCCGGCGCGGACGCGCATCCCACGCACGTGGATGCCGCGAGTGTTGCATCGGGCGAAGGCACCCACATCATCATACGGTTCATCCGATGGGCGCTCGCGCACCAGGTCCAGGTGATCGGCGGCTGGTCCACCGAACCGAACGACGATCCGATGCCCGATGCGACCCGCACGGCCATCCGCGCGGTCTATGAGCGGAACGGAGCGGAATTCCTCGAACTTCCCAACCTCAGCCTGTATCCGCGCAGTGCATTCTTCGACAGCCCGGATCATCTGAACGAGGCATGGCAGAAGCGCCATTCCGTGCTGCTGGCTGAAGCACTGCGGCAGATGATTCCTCAGCCGACGGCGCTCGATAGCGCCACCAGCTCCCGTCTGACGCCTGCCGCATCGGAGACCGCTGCCGACCACGAAATCCGCCGCACCTGCTCTTCTTGCGCCAGATCGCAGCCATCGACATCGACCGCAACCATGTGCCAGTCGCCCTGTCCGCCGGCGATCCTGCGCAGCGCGTCCGGATGGTCGGTGTTGCAATGATCGCGGATGGACCTTTCGGCCTGAGCGATCGCCGCGACGGCGCTCTGCGTCCGGTTCAATCTCGGCTCGGCGTCAGACGCGCGGCCTGGGCGAAGCCGCCGACATAGCTCGCTTCAGTGATCGTCATCCGCCACAGGTGGAAGTCACCGAAATCGGCGTAGAGTTGCGCATAGGGGTGGAGCGCCAGATAGCGCCGCTTCAGTCCGGCGTCGTCGGTGATTTCCGCCCGGCCGGTCAGTGTCACCCGCGGCATCGTTTGCGGATTGGCCTCGGTGCGCTTCGCCTGTGATCAGCACGGCACAACGGGGATCCGCTTTCAGATGGCGCGTGTGCGGCGAACAGGTCCGAGAGCAGGAGAAGGAGGGAGAGGTCGGGGGCCGTTGCGGGTGTGACGAGAGAGACGAAGGGCTGTCCACGGTCGGACGTGCCGAGCGATCCGGCGCGCGCCGCGCGGATCAGCCGGCGCGACGCCCAGGCGGCCTCCTGCTTCAGCATGCGTTGCTACGCATCGCATCCCACCAGGGGCATGTCGCCGCTGAGCATCTGGTAATTTCCGGGCATCACCTGGACCGGCGCGCGTATCCCGTCATCCGCCGCTTTCATTCGCAACTGCCGCGCCCGGTCGCGTTGCTCGGCCGGGAGCCAGAGTCTGTCGTGGCCCCACAGGCTGGGTCCGACCGTCACCTCGGTGGGTTGCCACGTGGCATCGTCCACCTCGCGCCCGCCCCAGCCGTATTCCAGCATGAACCCCGCCGGCGAGCGCAGATAGAACGACGTCATGAGATCGTTCGGATGGCGGCCGAGCGTGGTGGCGATGCGCTCGGGCTCGTTCAGCGCGATATCGTAGCCCTGGCCGACGTCGTCGAGCGAATAGAGTTCCACCATGAGGTGATGCACAGCGTGCTTGCCGGTCTGGATCAGTGCCAGGCTGTGATGGCGCGGGTTGACGTGCATGAAATACGCGCGGAACGGGTGCAGGATGTAGTCGCTGAGGCGGAATCCGAGCAGGTCGCGGTAGAAGGCGAGCATCGGATCGATGTCGGGGACGGAGAGGACGACGTGTCCCATCCCGAGCGGCCCGGTGCGAAAGCCGGAGATCGACCGTCCTGGGTGGAAAGGCTCTGCCGCGTGTTCGGCGCCGTGGAATGCCTCCAACCGGTTGCCGGCGGGATCGGCGAAAGAGATCAGTTCCGCGACGCGGCGCTGATCAGCGAGGGTTGCGGGTTCGTGCCGGAGGGGAACGCCGGCGGATCTCGAGCGTGCCGGCGAGCGTTTGCAGCGCGGCTTTGTCCGTGACCTCCCAGCCGAAGGCGCAAGCGCCATCGGACAGGCTGTCGTCGATGATCAGCCGCTGTGCGCGATCATCCATGCGGAAGCGCCGTTGATGGGCTGATCGCTCAGCCTGCTCCATACCGAGCCAGCGTGTGGCGAATTCCGACCATTCATCCAGCCTGGAACTGCCGACGCTCATGTATCCAAGTGCTGTGATGCTCATCGTGCGCCCCTAGCGGGTATGATATCATCCTGTCATACGATGGTGCCATATCCTTCAATGCAAGACCTCGATCAGCGCCATGGCCGCGGCCGGCGCCCTCGGCTTGAAGCCGTTGATCAGGTACACGAAAGTGTCTCTGGATACCATCGAGGGTAGGTCTGGATCCTGAAGCGTGGGCAGGTCGTCCGGCATGCTGCCTTCCGACCATTTGCGAGCCCGTTCAGCCCAGGTTTCAAGCTTCTCGCGAGTATATCCTGTTTCCACATCCTCCGAGCAACACTGCAGGCGCGCATATACGAAGGGCGCGGTGATATCCCAAATATTCGGAAATACCGGACTGTCAGTGACCGTCACCGCGACATCATAGGTCCGTAGAAGTGCGACAAATTCCGCCACGCGAAAGCTTTCGTGCCGCACTTCCACCGCATGGCGGATGACAGGCCGGACAGCTCTCGTGGGAGAAGCCTAGGAATTTTTCGAAATCATCAGGCTCATAACGCTTCTGCGGCAAGAACTGCCAGTTGACCGGCCCGAGCTTTTCGCCAAGGCCTGTAACGCCGGTTGCAAAAAACCGCTCGATCGCCGCCCCGACTCGGCGAGGACGCGCCGATTGGTGACAAACCGCGAGCCTTTGACGGAGAACACGAAGCCCTTTGGTGTCGCATCCCGCCACCGCACGAAAGTTTCGGCCTTTTGGCTGCCGTAGTAGGTGCTGTTGATCTCGATCGTTGTCAGCTTGCGGCTGGCATATCCAAGCTCTTTCGCATGCGCCAAGCCGGGAGGATAGAATGTTCCCCGCCAGGGTTCGTACGACCAGCCACCGATCCCAACTCGGATCATATGCGCGGTTTCCGAAATGGAGGCATTGTCCCTCCGTGCCAGGCGGCACCCCTTTGGCCCAAGCCGAGAGCGGTGGCAAATGGAACTCACAAGCCGCTCCGGCGCTAGCCGATCAGCTACCCTCACCTTTATGGCCGATGGAGGGGACAAATGCCGAGCCAAGTCTATAACTTGTTCAGACACGCCATGGTCGATCGAAAACAGGTGCTCTGCTTTTATGGAGGTTATCGGCGCGAGCTTTGTCCCATTATCCTCGGCCACTCGAAAGGCGAGGAGAAAGCGCTCACGTATCAGTTCGGCGGGCAAAGCCGATCCGGCTTGCCAAGCGCAGGTGAGTGGCGTTGCCTTTGGCTTGGTAATGTCAGCGACGCTAAGCTCCGCAATGGAGTTTGGCATGCAGGCAACACGCATACCAAACCACAGGGCTGTGTCGAAATCGTCGATTTCGACGTTAATCCGAATAGCCCGTACAACCCTGCCCGGCGCCTGTGACACGGGTTCTCGGGCTTTCTCGCCGACGGCAAGGAGGCGGCTACTGTTTGGTTGCGGGGACAGGATTTGAACCTGTGACCTTCAGGTTATGAGCCTGACGAGCTACCGGGCTGCTCCACCCCGCGCTGGGTTAGAGGGGACGGATCGTCTGGAAGACCTGGCGGCGACCGACTCTCCCGTGGCTTGAGCCACATTACCATGGGCGCTGGGGGTTTTCACGGCCGAGTTCGGGATGGGATCGGGTGCGGCCCCCCCGCCAGAGCCACCAGGTCGTCCAGGCGATCCGTTCTTTCGGTGATCGGACGGGGCGTTTCTTGATCGGTGATCGGTAATCAGTCAGGTTCTGGTATGCTGCTGTGTGCCGAGACTGAGGATGATTTCCATGCATGGAGGATGGCGCACCAGCGATCACTGATCACTGGCCACGGATCACTTTTGAGCGCTCGGGCGATTAGGACCGGTCAGCTTCGCGCGTTACCGCGTGTCCACACCCGGCCTATCGACGTGATGGTCTATCACGGCCCTTTCGGGGTTTCCCCCATGGAGACCTGGTTTAGAGGAGGGTTTCCCGCTTAGATGCTTTCAGCGGTTATCCCGTCCGCACATAGCTACCCGGCGGTGCCGCTGGCGCGACAACCGGTGCACCAGAGGTGCGTCCATCCCGGTCCTCTCGGTACTAGGGACAGCGCCTCGCAAGTCTTCTTCACCCACGGCAGATAGGGACCGAACTGTCTCACGACGTTCTAAACCCAGCTCACTACCACTTTAATCGGCGAACAGCCGAACCCTTGGGACCTGCTCCAGCCCCAGGATGTGATGAGCCGACATCGAGGTGCCAAACCTCCCCGTCGATGTGGAATCTTGGGGGAGATCAGCCTGTTATCCCTAGAGTACCTTTTATCCGTTGAGCGATGGCCCTTCCACGCGGGACCACCGGATCACTATGGCCGACTTTCGTCTCTGCTCGGGCTGTCACCCTCGCAGTCAGGCGGGCTTGTGCCATTGCACTCAGCAGCCGATGTCCGACCGGCCTGAGCCCACCATCGCGCGCCTCCGTTACCTTTTGGGAGGCGACCGCCCCAGTCAAACTGCCCACCATGCAGGGTCCCGGACCGGGCTGACCGGTCGCGGTTAGACAGCAGAAGCACTCAGGGTGGTATTTCAAGGGTGGCTCCACGCAAGCTGGCGCCCACGCTTCGATGCCTCCCACCTATCCTACACAGAGTTCTCCTGCTGCCACTGCAAAGCTGCAGTAAAGGTTCATAGGGTCTTTCCGTCTGACCGCGGGGACCCCGTATCTTCACGGGGAATTCAATTTCGCTGAGCCGATGCCGGAGACAGTGGGGAAGTCGTTACGCCATTCGTGCAGGTCGGAACTTACCCGACAAGGAATTTCGCTACCTTAGGACCGTTATAGTTACGGCCGCCGTTTACCGGGGCTTCGGTTCGGAGCTTGCACCCCTCCCCTTAACCTTCCGGCACCGGGCAGGCGTCAGACCCTATACGTCGTCTCTCGACTTCGCAGAGCCCTGTGTTTTTACTAAACAGTCGCTACCCCCTGCTCTGTGCCACCCACCCACGGTTGCCCAGCAGGTCTCGCTTATCCCGAAGTTACGCGAGCAATTTGCCTAGTTCCTTCGACATCGTTCTCTCAAGCGCCTCGGTATGCTCTACCAGTCCACCTGTGTCGGTTTCGGGTACGGTCTATACGCTGGAGCTGTTTCCTGGAACACTTCACCAGCACGGGCAATCCACTAAGCCCATACACGGCTCCACGTTCGTCACGTCCAGCAGGCCCAGGACTGTTGACCTGGTTCCATCGGCTACGGCTCTCGCCCTCGCCTTAGGGGCCGGCTCACCCTGCGCGGATTAACCTTGCGCAGGAACCCTTGGACTTTCGGCGACAGAGTTTCTCACTCTGTTTGTCGCTACTCATGTCAGCATTCGCACTTCCGATACCTCCAGGAGGGGTCACCCCGCTCCCTTCACCGGCCTACGGAACGCTCCGCTACCGCGCATCGCCCATCGCTGGACAATACACCCACAGCTTCGGCACGTGGCTTGAGCCCCGTTACATTTTCGGCGCAGGATTTCTCATAGACCAGTGAGCTATTACGCTTTCTTTAAAGGATGGCTGCTTCTAAGCCAACCTCCTGGTTGTTTTGGAATTCCCACATCCTTTCCCACTTAGCCACGATTTGGGGGCCTTAGCTGGTGGTCTGGGCTGTTTCCCTCTCGACGACGGACCTTAGCACCCGCCGTCTGTCTGCCGGACTATACTCCTCGGTATTCGGAGTTTGGTTAGGTTTGGTAAGCCTTTGGGGCCCCCTAGCCCATCCAGTGCTCTACCCCCGAGGGTAAACACCCGACGATCTACCTCAATAGATTTCGCGGAGAACCAGCTATTTCCGAGTTTGATTGGCCTTTCACCCCTAGCCACAGCTCATCCCCGACTTTTTCAACAGGCGTGGGTTCGGCCCTCCAGTGGGTGTTACCCCACCTTCAGCCTGGCCATGGCTAGATCACTCGGTTTCGGGTCTTCCACATGTGACTGAAACGCCCGTTTCAGACTCGCTTTCGCTGCGCCTCCACCTATCGGCTTAAGCTCGCCACATACGGAAACTCGCTGACCCATTATACAAAAGTACGCCGTCACCACACCAGGCTTGCGCCCTCGGCGGCTCCGACTGCTTGTAGGCATCCGGTTTCAGGTCTCTTTCACTCCCCTCTCGGGGTGCTTTTCACCTTTCCCTCACGGTACTTGTTCGCTATCGGTCACCAGGGAGTATTTAGGCTTGGAGGGTGGTCCCCCCATGTTCAGACAGGATTGCACGTGTCCCGCCCTACTCAAGGATCTGCGCAGCTTGACGCATACGGGGCTGTCACCCGCTGCGGCCGGCCTTTCCAGACCGTTCTGCTTCCCCTGCACAAACCACTGGCCTCGTCCGCTTTCGCTCGCCACTACTCGCGGAATCTCAGTTGATCTCTCTTCCTCCGGGTACTGAGATGTTTCAGTTCCCCGGGTTCGCCTCGCCACACTATGAATTCATGTGACGATACCCCTAAGGGTGGGTTGCCCCATTCGGACATCCACGGATCAACGCCTGCTCGCGGCTCCCCGTGGCTTTTCGCAGCGTGCCACGTCCTTCATCGCCTCCTGGTGCCAAGGCATCCACCGAATGCCCTTCATGCTGGAAAAGCCGCATGCTCCATGCACAGAAAACCATCCCCAGTCGCCAATCATCAGACTTCGCTCAATCCATCACTGATCAGTGATCAGTGGAAAAAGGACGACGATCTCTCATGGATCTCTCTCGGGAACTCAGCACACAACAAAGTTCTCGCCTCTGAACACCAAACCGCCGCGGGCAGGCAACAAGAGAACCCACCGGTCAGACATGCGACAGGAACGCGCCCAGAGACGCACCAGAACCTAATTCACCCTGACAAAGATCACCGACAAAGACCACACAAAACAACGCCCGGACAGGGCCGGCAGCCCCGCCACGCGAGAAAGCCAACGAACCAACAGAGACCACGCCGTCAGAACCCCGATCCATGTTTCCGTTTCCCGCGATAGCCGAGTGGAGCAGATCGGGTTCGAACCGACGACCCCCTGCTTGCAAAGCAGGTGCTCTCCCAGCTGAGCTACGTCCCCGGGGCAGTAGATCAGGGATCAGTCGCCCGTAGAGATCAGTCGCCAGTAATCAAGTAAAACCGCTGATCACCGATCTTCCGGCCACCGATCACTGCAATGGGCCAGGGAGAATTTGAACCTCCGACCCCACGCTTATCAAGCGTGTGCTCTAACCAGCTGAGCTACTAGCCCGCGCGTGATCCACAATGATCACCGCTATCGCGCGAAGGGATACGTGGGCGGCGCCCGCAATGATGGCCGTGACAGCGCTTCGGACAAAAACCCGGGGCATCCACCCCGGGCACTGAACGGACGCCCCAATGCCGAGAGACAATCAGCCAAATGGCTCGCTGATCTCCGATCACCGGCACTCAGATGCGTCCTTGAAAGGAGGTGATCCAGCCGCAGGTTCCCCTACGGCTACCTTGTTACGACTTCACCCCAGTCGCTGACCCGACCGTGGTCGGCTGCCCCCCAGGTTACCCCAGGTTGGCGCACCGGCTTAAGGTCAAACCAACTCCCATGGTGTGACGGGCGGTGTTTACAAGGCCCGGGAACGTATTCACCGCGGCATGCTGATCCGCGATTACTAGCGATTCCACCTTCATGCACCCGAGTTGCAGAGTGCAATCCGAACTGAGACGGCTTTTCGGGATCGGCTGGACCTCGCGATCTCGCCTCCCGCTGTCACCGCCATTGTAGCACGTGTGTAGCCCAGGACATAAGGGCCATGAGGACTTGACGTCATCCCCACCTTCCTCCGGCTTGTCACCGGCAGTTCCTTCAGAGTGCCCACCCAAACGTGCTGGCAACTGAAGGCGAGGGTTGCGCTCGTTGCGGGACTTAACCCAACATCTCACGACACGAGCTGACGACAGCCATGCAGCACCTGTGACAAGCCCCTTGCGGGAACACCCATCTCTGGGTGGAAACCTGCCATGTCAAGCCCTGGTAAGGTTCTGCGCGTTGCTTCGAATTAAACCACATGCTCCACCGCTTGTGCGGGCCCCCGTCAATTCCTTTGAGTTTCAACCTTGCGGCCGTACTCCCCAGGCGGTGCGCTTATCGCGTTGGCTACGACACTGAAGAGCTAGGCTCCCCAACATCCAGCGCACATCGTTTACAGCGTGGACTACCAGGGTATCTAATCCTGTTTGCTCCCCACGCTTTCGCGCCTCAGCGTCAGTAAAAGGACCAGGTCGCCGCCTTCGCCACCGGTGTTCTTCCCAATATCTACGAATTTCACCTCTACACTGGGAATTCCACGACCCTCTTCCCCACTCGAGACCCCGCGTATCAAGCGCAGCCCCCAGTTGAGCCCGGGAATTTCACGCCTGACTACAAAATCCGCCTACGCGCCCTTTACGCCCAGTCATTCCGAGCAACGCTAGCCCCCTTCGTATTACCGCGGCTGCTGGCACGAAGTTAGCCGGGGCTTCTTCTGCGGGTACCGTCATCATCGTCCCCCGCCGAAGGGCTTTACAATCCGAAGACCTTCTTCACCCACGCGGCATTGCTGGATCAGGCTTGCGCCCATTGTCCAATATTCCCCACTGCTGCCTCCCGTAGGAGTTTGGGCCGTGTCTCAGTCCCAGTGTGGCTAATCATCCTCTCAGACCAGCTACCGATCGCAGCCTTGGTAGGCCATTACCCCACCAACTAGCTAATCGGACGCAGGCTCCGCCAAAGGCGCCCCAAAAGGCTTTGGACCCTCACCTCACAGCAAAGGTTGTCATGCGGTATTAGCCGCAGTTTCCCGCGGTTGTCCCCACCCCTGGATAAATACCTACGCGTTACTCACCCGTCCGCCACTGACGCAAAGACCAAAACCCCCACGCCCGTGCGACTTGCATGTGTTAAGCATGCCGCCAGCGTTCGCTCTGAGCCAGGATCAAACTCTCAGGTTCATCTCTACCCACACCTTCCAGCGCAGGTAAAAACGAACAGACCCGAACTCATCCAATCCGCTAACCCGCTGTACTCCAGCGAAGCAGGCCATTCACAAAGCGTTCCTAAACGCATCTTCCGAATACGCCAGACAACCGCTCGCGTCCGAGCCAGATGACCCAAACTGTGCCAAAGCACCCACCATAACCACGCACCGCAAAACGCCGCCCGCGTATCCCTTCATCTTCATGCAATTGTCAAAG
>CAVSUZ010000010.1:0-182544 GCA_963731335.1 uncultured Pseudomonadota bacterium
GCGCTCTGCTCGCCCTGGAACGGGGTGGCGAGCATCGGGCCGGTGACGAGCTGGATGGCGGGGATGTTGGCGGAGGCGGCGGCCATGAGCTGGGCGGGCACGGTCTTGTCGCAGCCGCCGATGAGGACCGCGGCATCCATGGGCTGTGCGGTCAGCATGGCCTCGGTGTCGAGGGCGGCGAGGTTGCGGTAGTGCATGCTGGTTGGAGAGAGGGACGGCTCGTTAAGCGAGATGGTGGGGAAGCTGAGAGGGAGGCCGCCGGCGGCGAGCACCCCGCGTTTTACGGCTTCGACGAGGTCGGGGACGGTGCGGTGGCAATTGTTGTAATCGGAGCGGGTGTCAACGATGCCCACGACGGGGCGGTCGAGCATTGACTGTGGAGTAGCCCATGGACTTGGCGAAGGAGCGGCGGAGGTAGAGGGAGAAGTCGCGGTCGCCGTAATTGGCGGTGTTGCGGGCGAAGCCGGCGGGATCGGGGGGCGTGTCGGTGGGCATGTGGTGGAGTGTGGCACAGGGGACGCGGGTCGGGGAGGCCTGCGACCGGCGATCCGGTTGGCCGCGCACACTGATGAGGCTAATGGCGCGAGAGGTGTTCCTCCACGCGATCACTTATGGCATCGAGAGAAGGAGGCGAAATGATGACGGGCTGTGACGTCGTGGTGGTCGGCGGCGGCCACGCGGGATGCGAGGCGGCTGCCGCGGCGGCGCGGCCCGGGGCGCGCACGCTGCTGCTGACCCACCGGGTCGAGACAGATCGGCGAGATGTCCTGCAATCCGGCGATTGGGGGGATCGGGAAGGGGCACCTGGTGCGGGAGATCGATGCGCTTGGACGGGCTGATGGGCCGCGCGGCGGACCGCGCGGGCATCCATTTCAAGATGCTGAACCGGAGCAAGGGGCCGGCAGTGCGCGGGCCTCGCGGCGCAGGCGGATCGGGTCCTGTACAAGAGTGCGGTCCAGAACTTGCTGGCGGAAACGGCCGGGCTCCGAGTGGCCGGGCAGCCGCGATCGAGGACCTGGAGATCGGGCCGCGATGGCAGGGTGGCTGCGGTGGTCTGCGGCGACAGGGCGCGGATTGCGTGCGGGGCCGTCGTGCTGACGACAGGTACGTTCCTGGGAGGCGTGGTTCATGTCGGTTCGGCGCAGACTCCGGCAGGTCGGGTTGGGGAGGCGCCGTCGATTGGGCTGGCGCGGACCCTGCGGGGCCTGGGGCTGCCGCTCGGCGCGATTGAAGACGGGGACGCCGCCGCGGCTGGATGGGCGGACCATTCGAGTGGGAGCGGCTGGCGGGGGATGCCGGGGACGCGGAACCGGAGCCGTTCAGCACGATGACCGACCGGATCACCACGCCTCAGGTCGTGTGCCATGTCACGGGAACGACACCTGCGACGCATGCGCTGATCCGGGCCAATCTGCACCGGTCGGCGATTTACGGCGGCGGGATATCCGGGCCGGGGCCGCGCTATTGTCCCTCGATCGAGGACAAGGTGGTGCGGTTCGCGGGGCGGGATCGGCACACGATCTTCCTGGAGCCGGAGGGATTGGACGATCCCACGGTTTATCCGAACGGAATATCGACAAGCCTGCCGGAAGAGGTGCAGCGGGCGATGCTGGGGACCATCCCGGGGCTGGAGCGGGTCCGGATGACGCGGTGCGGCTACGCGGTCGAGTATGATTTCGTCGATCCCGCGCTCGTTGTGCGCCGTCGCTGGAATTGAAGGCGATTCCGGGACTGTTTCTGGCGGGTCAGATCAACGGGACGACCGGGCTATGAGGAAGCCGCTGCCCAGGGGCTGATGGCGGGGCTGAACGCGGCGCGGCGGGCGGGGGGTCAGGTTCCGGTGATGCTGGACCGGTCGCAGGCGTATATCGGGGTGCTGATCGACGACCTGGTGACGCAGGGCGTGTCCGAGCCGTATCGGATGTTTACCGCGCGGGCGGAGTTCCGGTTGAGCTTGCGGGCGGATAACGCCGATCTGCGTCTGACGGAGCTGGGGCGAAGGCTGGGGATGCGTCGGGCCGAAGCGGGCTGCGGCGTTTCGCGACGGTTGAGACGCGGATGGCGGTGGCACTGGCTCGGTCGAAGGCGGAGGGTGCGGGTTCGGGCGTGCTGGGCATCGGGTGCGGGTTGCCGGTGCGCGCGGATGGACGCTGGCGGTCGGTTTTTGACCTTCTCGGGCGGGAGGACATCCGATCGCGGCCGGTTGCAGCGGTGTTTCCCGTGGGTGGGTGAGCTGCCGGGCAAGGTTCTGGCGCGGGTTCAGGCGGATGCGCTATACGCTGGTTACCTGGAAGGCAGGAGGCGGAGGTCCGAAGTTTTCGCCGCGAGGAGGCGCTTAGCCTGGCGGGCGTCGATTTCTGCCGGATCGGCGGGCTTTCGACGGAGATCCGGGAGAAGCTTATCTGGCAGGCACCGCCATCGATTGGGGCGGCCGGACGGCTCCAGGGAATGACGCCCGCAGGGATGGCGGCACTGGTGGCGCATGTCTGTCGGACAGACCGCCTCAGCGTTCCACGTGAAACCCTCTCCGTGGGTGGAGGTGTTCGGCGACCTGCGTGCGGACCTGGAACCGGCGTATCAACCTGATTTCCGCCCGTGACGTTGGTCGGCTGTTGACCCGGCATGTCGAGGAAAGCCTGGAGCTGGCGGCTCATATCCCGAAGGAGTGGAGCGCGCGGCGGATATCGGGGAGTGGAGCCGGCTTTCCCGGCTTGATCCTGGCCAGGCACACAGGCATCCATTTTGATCTGATCGAATCGGATCGGCGTAAGGCGGCTTTCTTGCGCGAGGCGATCCGGACCTTGCGGCCCCGGCGGCGGTGATTGCCGGGAGGGCGGAAGAGCGTACGCCTGGCGCCCTACTGCGCTGGTCACGGCCCGGGCGGTCGCGCCCCTGCCGCGATTGCTGGAACTTGCCGCGCCGCTGGTCGCGCCTGGCGGTGTGGCGCTGCTTTCCTAAGGGGCCGTTCTTGTCGATGCGGAATTGACGAGCACGCAGCCGAGATGGCACATGCGCGTCGAACGGTTCCCCAGCATTTCCCTCCAAGGCGCCGTCATACTGAGGATCTCCGAGCTTCAGCGTGTCGTGCAATTCCCCTGTTGAGGTGCCCGCGCCCGTCCGACAGACCCGGGTGCTGGCCATTGCGAACCAGAAGGGCGGGGTGGGGAAAACAACGACCGCGGTAAATCTTGCCACGGCCCTGGCGGCGACAGGCGAGATGGTGTTGCTGATCGATCTCGATCCTCAAGGAAACGCCTCGACCGGTCTCGGGATCTCACGCGAGGATCGGACCCTCGGAACCTACTGCTCTGGTGATCCTTCATGCGCCGGTGGAGGATGCGATCCGTGGCAGCGGAATTCCGGGCTGGATGTGGTGCCGGCTGAGGCTGATCTGGCAGGCGCGGAGATCGAACTGGTATCCCTTCCGCGCCGGCGAGTACCGGCTGACGCGACGCCCTTGCCGCGGCGCGTGCCGAGGCGCGCTATGATTTCATCGTGCTGGATTGTCCCGCCCAGCCTCGGGCTGCTGACGCTGAATGCGCTGGTCGCGGCGGATTCCGCGCTGGTGCCGCTGCAGTGCGAGTATCTATGCGCTGGAGGGCCTCAGCGGATTGGTGAGGACGATCGAGGCGGTTCGGCGGGGATTGAATCCCGGACTGCGACTTCAAGGAATCGTGCTGACGATGTTCGACAGGCGGAATGCTCTCTCCGATCTGGTGGCATCCGATGCCCGGAGCTTTTTTGGGGACGATGGTCTATAATACGATGATTCCTCGCAACATTCGGGTAACGGAGGCGCCCAGCCATGGAAACCGGTCCTGCTCTACGATTTTCGCTCACCCGGCGCGCAGGCCTATGTCCAGTTGGCCGGCGAGTTCTTGAAACGGGAGCGACCGGGGGCAGGAGCATGAAGACACGGAAGGAGGCCCGCGGCTGGGGCGGGGCTTGGCGGCGCCTGCTGGGCGATATGCCGGAACCGGAGCAGGGCGGCGACGATTCGGCAGAGTTCCGATCGATCTACTGGATCCGAGCCCGTATCAGCCCCGCCGCGCGATGGACCAGGAGACCCTGCGCGAGCTGGCCGAATCCGTCCGAGCCAGGGGTATTTTGCAGCCGCTCCTGGTTCGTCCCAATCCGGCCGATGCATCCCGGTTTCAGATCATAGCGGGAGAGCGACGCTGGCGGGCTGCGGCGATGGCGGGATTGCACGAGGTGCCGGTGCTGGTGCGGCCGCTGACGGACCCGGAGGCGATGGCGGCTGCCCTGGTGGAAAACCTCCAGCGGCAGGACCTGAATCGCCATCGAGGAAGCCGAAGGGTATCGACGATTGGTGGACGAGTTCGGGATGACGCATGAAGCCTTGGCTGAGGCGGTGGGGAAGTCGCGTTCGCATCTGACGAACACGCTGCGCCTTCTGAACTTGCCGGATGCCGGTCAAACAGGCTGTCCGGGATGGGCACGATCTCGGCGGGACATGCCCGCGCTCTGCTCAGTCTGAACGTTCCCGAATTTGGGCTTGCGGCGGTGATCGACCAGGGGCTGTCGGTTCGGCAGACCGAAGCGCTGGCGCAGCGCAAGCCGCGTGAGACTCTGAACCGCGGATCAAGGACCCCGACCTGATCGCGTTGGAGCGGGAGATGTCAGAGGAGCTGGGCCTGGCGGTGGAGATTGCGTCGCGAGGAGAGAGCGGGTTCTGTGCGGATCTTCTATCGCACGCTGGAGCAACTGGATGCGGTACTGCTCCGGCTGCGGGGCGCCAGCGCGCCGGTCTGATCGTGTCGGCGCGATTGTCTTTGGGCATCGATATCGGGGGAACCTTCACCGACATCGTGCTTCTGGACCACGCGATGGGAACGGCTGCGATCTGGAAGGAGAGCACCACGCCGGACGATCCGTCCCGCGGTGCGTTGGCCGGGATTCGACATCTTCTTAAGCGCCATGGCGCGGACCCCGCGTCGGATCGATCGGGTCGTGCACGCGACCACGCTCTTCACCAACGCTCTCGATCGAACGCAAGGGCGCGCGCACCGGGCTTCTGACCACAGCCGGTTTCGCTGACGTGCTGGAGATCGGGGCGGAGCGGAAATACGAACTTTATGATTTGTCGATCCAAATGCCGCTCCCCCTGGTTGACCGGCGCTGGCGGCGGGAGGTTCGCGAGCGGCTTGGCGCCGATGGGGCCGTGGTCACTCCGATCGATCTCGGGGGCGTTCTGCGGGACGCCGAGTGGCTGGTGAGCGAGGGGATGGAGAGCCTCGCAATCGTGTTTCTGCACAGCTATGCCAACCCGGAGCATGAGCGTGCGGCGGCGCGGGTCATCGCGGAGCGGTTTCCTGGATTTCCCGTGTCGCTTTCATCGGTGATTGCGCCGGAAATCCGGGAATATTCCCGGGCGAGCAGCACAGTCGCCAACGCGTATATCCGGCCCATCGCGGAGGCATATCTGGACCGGCTGAACCGGTCGCTTGCTGACCTGGGAATCCCCGGACCGCTGCTTCTGATGCTGTCGAGCGGCGGGCTGACCGATTTGGAAGATGCCAAGCGGGTGCCGGTCCGGTTGCTGGAAAGTGGTCCGGCCGCGGGTGCTTTAGCGGCAGCGCAGTTCGGTCGGGCGGCAGGGCTGCCGCGCGTCCTCGCTTTCGACATGGGCGGCACGACGGCCAAGCTCGCCATCATCGACGACTTCGAACCGGCGTTGGCGTGGGGGTTCGAAGCCGCGCGGCAGAAGCGGTTCCTCCGCGGCAGCGGGCTGCCGATCAGGATTGCCACGGTGGAGTTGATCGAGATCGGCGCAGGCGGGGGATCGCTCGCGCGGCCCGGCGAGCTGGGAACCCTGCAGGTCGGGCCGGAGAGTGCCGGGGCGGTGCCGGGGCCGGTTTGCTATGGTCGCGGCAACCAGGAGCCGACCGTGACGGATGCTGATCTCACCCTCGGGCTGATCGACGCGGCAGCGTTTCTGGGGGGAGCGATGCGCATCGATCCGGCGGCCGCGCGCGACGCTCTGCGGACGCTGGGTGAGCGGCTGGAGATGGCGACGGACCGGGTCGCGCTTGGGGTCCACGACGTGGTGAACGAGACCATGGCGGCTGCGGCCCGGGTCGCTCTCGCTGAACATGGCGCGTCACCGCAGGATTATGTGCTGCTCGCGACCGGCGGGGCGGGGCCGGTGCACGCCTGGGACGTTGCTCGTCGCTTGGGAGTGCAGCGGATACTATGCCCGTCGGGGGCCGGGGCGGGCAGTGCCCTCGGCATGCTGATGGCGCCGGCACGGGTGGACCGGGTGTCTTCGGTGATGCAGCGGCTGGACGCGGTGGAGTGGACTTCGATCGAGGCGGTGTTCGGGCGGCTGACGGAATCGGCAGAGCAGGTGGCTGTTGCGGCGGGGGCGATGACCGGAGCGGCCAAGGTGCGGCGAATGGCGGATATGCGGTATTCCGGACAGGGCTTCGAAGTCACCCTGACGCTGCCTGCGGATCTGTGCGACGGAGTCGGTGCGGGCGGCGTTCGAGGCGCGGTATCGCTCTTTGTTCAGCCGGCCCGTGGCGGGGGCGGCGATAGAATTGGTGGCGGTTCGTCTCGCGCTGACGGCGGACATGCCGGGACGCTTGGACCGTGTGACCATCACCCGGCCTCATTCTGTGGCCGGGCCGCAGCAGCGCAGCGTGTGGTTCGGCTCTGCGCCGGTGATGGCTTCCGTGCATCGACGCGCCTCCTCTCTCCGGGGGCGCGTGTCTACTGGTCCCGCGGTTCTGGAAGAGGATGAAAGCACGCTGGTGATCGGTCCCGGCGGGGAGGCGGAGGTGTTGCAGGACGGCGTCCGTGCTGGTTTCGGTGCCGGCGTGACCGGCGGCTTCGATGCGGTGGAGCTGGAGCTGCTGTGGCGGCGCTTGATCTCCATCGTCGATGAGGCTGCGGCGGCTCTGGTGCGGACCAGCTTCTCGACCCTGGTGCGCGAAAGCTATGATTTCAGTTGCATTCTGACCGACGCGGCCGGCCAATCGCTGGTGCAGGCGACGGAGAGCATTCCGAGCTTCATCGGCACGCTGCCCAATACGGTGAAGCATTTCCTGCGCTTCTTTCCGCCTGAGCGCCTGGAACCGGGCGACGTGCTGATCACCAACGACATCTGGCTCGGCACCGGTCATCTGAACGATATCACCGTGGCCAAGCCGCTGTTCTTCGACGGGCGGCTGGTCGGCTTCAGCGCCTCGACGGCGCATGCGCCGGACATCGGCGGCAAGATCCGCAGCCCCGAACCGCGCGAAGTGTTCGAGGAGGGCTTTCAGATCCCGCCCTGGAAGCTGATGCGCGCGGGGACGCTGGACGAGACGCTGATTGCGTTGCTGCGGCAGAACGTGCGCACGCCGGACCAGACGGCCGGCGATCTGTGGGCCCAAATCGTTGCATTGGACACGATGGAGGACCGGCTGGGACTGCTGATGCGAGCCGCGGGACTGACTGACCTGACGGCGCTCGCGGCGGAGATGCACGGCCGGTCGCGAGGCCGCGATGCGCGCCGCGATCGGCCGGCTGCCGGACGGACGTATCAGAGCGCGCTGCAGACCGACGGGCTGATGGACCGGCCGATCACCCTGCGCATGGCGTTGACCGTTCGGGGCGATGAAATCGACGTCGATTACACAGGAACCGATCCGCAGGTCGGGCGGGCGATCAACTGCGCGCTGTGCTACACCTTCGCGATGACGATGTACGGGCTGAAGGTGTGCCTCAGCCCCGGGTTGCCCAACAATGAGGGGTCGTGGCGGCCGATCCGGCTGTCGGCGCCCGAGGGATGCATCGTCAATCCGCAATTTCCCGCGGCCGGAGGCTCTCGCATGCTGATCGGCCACTATCTGCCGATGCTGGTGTTCGGCTGCCTCGGCCAGATCGTGCCGGAGCAGGTGATTGCGGCCTGCGGCTCGCCGCTTTGGGGAATGAACCAGGCGGGGGTGGGGCCGGACGGCAAACCGTATGCGAACATGTTCTTCTTCAACGGCGGCATGGGTGCGGGGGGGGGGCGGGAGGGACAGAACTGCCTGTCGTGGCCGTCCAACGTCGCGTCCACCAGCATCGAGGTCAGCGAGCAGATCGCGCCGCTGCGTTTTCACCGCAAGCGCCTGCGGGACGGCAGCGGGGGAGCAGGGCCGATGGACGCGGCGGAATGGGCCAGGAGATCGAGATCGAAAGTCTGTCGCCGTCGCCGTTGACGGTTTCGTTTCTGGCCGAACGCACGGTGATCCCTGCCTTCGGCATTCAGGGCGGCGCGCCGGGGCGCGTCGGTGCGCTGAGCATCAACGGCACGGCTGTGGATCCCGAAGCGCCAGCATCTTCTGCATGAAGGCGATCGCGTGCTGCTGGCAACACCAGGCGGCGGGGGGCATTCTTCGACTCGCGGACTGATTGCCGCATCGGCGTTGCTGCGGCACGATCCGGCCGCGACAGGTGGGGAGGGGTGACGGTGACGCTCGGTCGGCGCGGCGTGCTTTCGGCTGGCTATGGCGGTTCCGGCGCTGGCGACCGGCGCAGAGACTCCGGGCCGCGGAACCGGTGCGGATCGGCGCGCTGTTTCCGCTGACGGGAAATTCCGCAGGCGCCGGGCAGGAGTGCAAGGCCGCGGTCGAGGTCGCGCAGGAGATCGTCAACGGCGCGCATCCGGAGCTTGCGCCGATTCCGCTCGCGGCGGGTACCGGCCTGCCGGCACTTGGGCAACGCGCCGATCCAGGTGGTGTTCGTGGACCATCGCGGGGATCCTGCGCTGGCGCAGACCGAGACGCTGCGGCTGATCACTCAGGACCACGTTGCCGCGCTGATCGGTTCGCTACCAATCCAATACGGCGCTGACGGCCACGGCGGTGGCCGAGCGCTATGGCGTGCCGTTCGTGGTGAGCAACTCGGTCGCTGCGAACATCACCGGGCGGGGCTACAAGTGGACGTTCCGCGTCACCCCGATCGCGCCGAATTTCGCCGAGACCTATATGCGCTTCCTGCAGGACATGAAGGCCTGCCGGCAAATCCATCAAGACGATCGGGATCGTGGCGGAGAACACCGATTATGGCTCCTCGGTCGGGCGATGCGATCGAGGCGGCTGCCAAGAGCATGGGGTTCCCGGTGGCGGTCCGCGTTCGCTATTCGGCCAACAGTCCCGATCTCTCGGCCGAGGTGTTGAGCCTGAAGCAGAAGAATCCAGACGTGGTGCTGTTCGTCAGCTACACCTCGGATGCGATCCTCTACATGAAGACACTGCATTCGCTGAACTGGATGCCGCAGATGATCATCGGCGACAGTGCGGGATTTTCTGATCCGTCCTTCGTCACCTCGGTGGGCTCGCTGGCCCAGGGCGTGCTGAACCGCAGCGCCTGGTCGCTGGGCAAGCCGGGCAGCCTGACGGCCAAGGTGAATGCACTCTACAAGGCCAAGACCGGAAGCGGGATGTGGCGGATGCGAGCGGCCGGGTGATGCAGGCCTTCATCGTGCTGGCGGATGCGATCAACCGGGCAGGCTCGACCGATCCGGCGAAAGTTCAGGCGGCTCTGCGCGCGACGGACATGCCGGTGGATCAGCTTTTGGTCGGCTACGACGGGGTGAAGTTCGACGCGACGGGCCAGAACGTGGAGGGTGCGACGTATATCACGCAGCTCGACGGGTCGGATTACGTGACGGTCTGGCCGGGGAGCGCGGCGCAGGCGGCGCTGCGGTGGCCGCTCAAGATGGCGTAACCAGGACGGCAAGCGGCGCCCTGATCGCCGGCGACGGTGATTCGGGCTGGCGTGGGCGACGTGCGAGTATCGGCGCTTCGAAATAGCGGAACGACAGCGACGCGAGTACCAGAGGCGCGACGATCATGAGGGCGGTCGCGGAGAACGCAGACAGGCGTCCTTCGGCCCATCCCCAACTCACCATCTCCAGGATGGTGAGATGAATGATGTAGATGCCGTAGGAGACGTGACTGAGCCACTGGACGATGGGCGCAAAGAGGCCCAGAGCGCGCTTCGGGAGGGCGAGAGCGCCCGCAAGACACAGGCAGAAGCCGATCGCGATCAGTGAGAGATAGGAAGTCTGGAAGACTGCGGCCGGGATCGGAACGGCGGTGGTGTTGAACCGGGCCCAAATGGCGAGAACCAGCAGAGATCCGACCGCGGCGGCTGTCTTCGGGTAGTGGAACAGGCGAGATCGTTCGGCATGAAGTCCGGCCAGCGCCACGCCATAGGCGATCGCGTCCAACCGCAGCAGCGCTATCTTGTACACGTCGCCGGGAGAGATCAGATAACTCAAGCCGATCCTGGCCAGCAGCGGCGCGATGATGAAAGCGGCCAGGGTGCAGCGGAATCCTCGCGTTGAGCCCCAGGCGATGCCGGTCCCGATCAGCGCGACACTGAACAGCAGATAGAACCACTCCTCGATAGTGAGCGACCAGCTCACGCCAAACCAGTTGTCGGCGGGCATCGGCCAGGCCCAGTTCTGGAGGAACAACGTGTACGAAGCGAAATGCTGCCAGGGATGCTGGATGGGGGGCCAGACAAACGCCATGACAATGACGGCCAGCCAGTAGAGCGGGAGGGTTCGCATCCAGCGGCGGATCATGAAGATGCGCCAGGCCTTCCAGTCCGGATTTGAGCGGAGGATGCCAATGAGCAGTCCGCCGATCAGGAAACCGCTCAGGCTGAAGAACAGCTCGACGCCGAAGGTGCCGGATTCGGAGAGCCAGGCGGGGGCTTTCGTGTGGTGGAAGGCGGCGATCGTATCGCCCCAATGGGAGACGAGAACGAGAAGGATGGCCGATGCCCGGGCGAGATCCAGCCCGGGGTAGATGTCTGCGCGGCCCGTTCGCGGTCATCAGCACGGGCTTATAGGTCACGGGCTGATATCCTGGAAGGGTCAGGCCGGCTGGGCGTTTGCCGGCCGGCGTCAAAGAAAAGCGGCTGATCCGGACCGGACCAGCCGCTTTCGTTGATCGGCCACCAAACCGGCGTTAGCCGGAGAAGTTCTTGATGCTGTTGGGATTGGCGATGTTGGTGAAGGTGATCTGCGTGTTGTCGGACAATGCGATGTGCGTGGAACCGCCGGACACGGTCGCGTTGGTGATGGCGTTTGCCCCGGCTGCGCTGCCATATCCGAAGAGGGCCAGGAGATCGTTCGAGGAGAAGTCGCTGACCGTATAATTGCCCCCGGCGTGGCCGTTGAGGAACTCGAAGATGTTGTTCCCGGAGCCGCCCGTCATGGTTCCGGCTCCGGTTCCGGCGATCATCAGATCGTTGCCGCTGCCGCCGACCATGGTGTCGGCTCCGGTTCCGCCGAAGAACGTGTTGGTTGCGTTTGATCCCGCGGCATTGAGGGTTTCGTTGCCGCTTCCGGCGACAAAGAGAGCGCCCGTGGTGGAGCCGGCGCCCTGGGTCGCTGTAGTTGATGTTGGAGCCTGATCCGCCAAACAGGGTTGCCTGGGTGGAGCCGCCGTAGATGGTGGCGGAGTCGTTTGCTCCGGCGACGAACTCCAGCTTGCTGCCGCCGTCGATGATGGTCTGGCTGGCGCCGGTGTTTCCGAACACGGTCTCGGCGCCGGTGGGGCCGCCGGCGATTGTGCTGGCGGTATTCGCGGAGCTGATGACCGGTGGCCGACCCGTTGACGAAATCAGTATCGGTGCCAAGGCCGTTGAAGATCACGGCGGAATTGTTCGCGACAATGCTGGCAGTGCCGTACCCGCAATGACGGTATCGGTCCCGTTCGAGACGACGACGTTGGAGGAACTGCCGAAGGTGGTGCTGGCGCCGCCGACGAAGAACGTATTGGCCCCGGTGCCGCCGGTGACGGTGCCGGTGCCGGCCGCCGATGAACAGTGTCCGGCGCCATTGCCGGCGGCTACATTGTACGTGGAACCCGGCCACCAGCCACGCCGTATCGGCCCCGTTACCAAGTGCGATGTTGTCGGTTCCGGTACCTGCCGCGCTGGTTACGGCGATATTGCCGTCGCCGCCGATGAAATTCTGCGCGCTGAGGACGGAGAAGCTGCCGCCATTCGTGCTGTCCACCGTATAGGTGTAGCCGGCGGAACGCAGACGACGCCGCCAGCCGCGGAAACGGCCAGTTCGTTCGTGTCCCCAGCAATCGGCGCCGGCGTGCGGTCCCGGCATAACCTTGAGCATTGAGGCTACCCCCGACCGAAGCCGCCACCAATACATTGGCGATCTGCTGGGCAAGAGCGGTGTTCTGGGAGTTGGAGAAATTATAGGTAATCGTACTTCCAGCGGTCCCAGGGACTGAAACAGCACCACCAGCCATCCGCACATCCTCCAGCTTCCTGTTTTCAGCCCCAACGGAGCATTACGGTCCGTATAGCAGAGAGCATTCGCTGCGGGGAAGCGTTGTTATGGCTTCGCATCGTCCTAAAGCGCGGACGGTCGCGTGGGGTTGAGTCCGGCGGCTTCCGGCGAAACCGCGTGGAGCAGTGGGACTGCCGATTCACGCCGGTTGTGTGACCGACAACCAGGCGTGGCGACGCTGCAATTCCTCCAGCAGCGCCCGTTTGTTTTCTCGCAAATCAGTCGCGGTCCTCAACATCGATTTTTCGTGAACCCGGTACTCCGCTAGCACCTGGTCCACCCGAATTCCGAACACCCCCTGCTCCACGCAGCGGCACCAGAAGTCGTAGTCCTCCCACCCGTGCTGGACATGCTGATACCCGCCGGCGGCTGCCCAGGCCCATTTGGCCAGCAGAGCCATCGCGTCGATGTAATTTCCCCCGACCAGCCGCGCGGGCTGAAACGGAACATCGCCGATCACGTTGGACGATGCACCGAAGCAGCGGATCATCGGATAGGCGAAACCCGCGCCGGTCCCACTGATTGCCCGCAGGCATTCCTCAACGATCGTGGGCAGCAGGCGATTATCCGCGTCGAGCGGGAGCACATAATCCGTTTCTGCCGCGTTGATCGCCGAATTGCGTGCCGCGGCAAGCCCGCCATTCACCGGATGACGCAACACGAGAAGGCGGTTGAAACGGCTGGCGTTCTCCCGCGCCCACGAAATCGTGATCTCCAGCGAACGATCCGACGAAGCATCGTCAACCACAACCAGATCGAGGTCGGAATGGTCTGAGCGGCGACCGATCGAAGGGCATCGCCGATATACTCGCTATAGTTGTATAGAGGAATGACAACGGTTGCGGCGGCGTCTCGCAACTGGTCCTGGAGGAACACTTGCTCGGCTTCGATCAGACGGCGGGGAACAACGTTCCGCCTGTGAGCGGCGGATTTCCAGTTCGAAGGCCCGCACCGCGTCCGCGCCGCCGCGCATCTGTGCGATGATCAGGCGCATCAGTTCCGCTCGGCGGGCCGCGCCATATCGCCAGACCACATCGTTATAGGCCTTGCCGCCCCATCGCGCGACGCTCCTTCGCGTTGCTCGCAAGCCGCTCAAGGCGGCTCCGCCAGTCCGCGGCATTTTCGGCGAGCAGGCCGGAGTGGTCATTGTGGATGGCGCGGACGAACGGGCCGGTGGGACTGGCGATGGTGGGGACATCGACCAGGGCGGCTTCGAAATATTTCAGTTCGCTCTTAGCCTCGCAGAACGGGTTACCCACTTCCAGCGGCGCAACATTGATGTCGAATCGCGCCAATTCCGCAGGTAAATCCTCGAGCGCCACCATGGGCCGCCATTCGATTTGATTGGCGAGATCGTCGAACACCGGAAACTCCTCGACATCCAGCACGGGGGTACGGCGATCCGGGGTCTGGAAGACGACCAGCCGCGCCTCGGGGTGGTCGCGCAGGAATTCGGCGATGGGCTGCGCGGCGGCATCGAAGTCACGCTGATGGGTGCGCGAACCGGCGGCATATCCGATCCGCAGCAGGCCATCGTGCGGTTGTATGGCGCGCTCCCGGACAGCACGGCGGGCCGCGGCGTGCTGGGCGGCGTCGAACCCGTTCGGCAGAACCAGGGCTGCTATCTGAAACTCGCGGATATGCTGCGCCAGTTCGTTGGTGGGACAGGTGCACAGATCGGCTTCGGCGATCACGGCAAGCACATCCTCGAAGTGCTGACGCACTTCCTGTTCGGTCAGGCCCTGTGACCGGATGCCGTCGATCACGGCGCGGCTGGCGAGTTCCGGGCGAAACATCAGGTCGTCCACGTCCACGACGATGGATGTTCCGGCTGCCTTGGCCGTGGTGATGATCTGTGCCAGCGCGGCCGAGTGGCGGGCGCGCCAGATAACCAGGCCGGAACAGGCGCGGATTTCGGCGGGTGCGGCAGCGGCCTGTTGCACGGTCATCCATCGCGCCGAGGCTCCGGCGCCGGTGCGGCCTCGACCGAACGGCGGACGCGATAGGCGTGGCCAGGCGTTTCCGGCTCGCCGGAGATGAACAGCAAAGCGGGTGCGGTCGGCGTGCTTGAGCGCAGCGAACGCTTCGGAGGCTGCTCGTCCTCGTTTGCCGGCCTGGGCCTGCCCGCCGTTCTCGGTGGCGATGCTGCCCGACCGTCCCGGCGGGCGATTTGAAAAGATCCGCGGCGGCGCGCATCGGCTCGAGCAGGCGCCACATGGTGGAGTTGAGAATCACCTCCTTCTCGTGGCGGAGGTGGTCGCGCTCGTGACGCGTGGCGGTGAGGAGAATCTGGGTATTGGTCAGCTCGCGATCGAGCTCGCGCATCGCCTTGGAGGCGCGGATCTCCTGATTGCGCGCCGCCTTCAGCGCACTCTCCAACTCGGTATGCGCCGTCTGGAGCGTCTGCAGGTCCTGCGTGACCTGCCGCGCGTCCCGCAGCGTCATGGCGTAGCGCGTCTCGAACTCCCAGCGTTCGCCCAGCAGGGCGAAGCGTTCGCGAAGCGCGGTGACGGCGCGCTCGGGCTCGGATGCCGTGGAGCGCCGAGATGGCGCGCCGGCGTGTCCGGTCCGGGCGCGACGGCGCCGAGGCCGCTGGCGTGGAGAAACTCAAAGCCCGGATGGTGCTCGCGCAGCTCATTCCAGAAGCGCCAGACGCCAAAATCCGCGATCGCGCACATTGGTGTCGTGGAACAGCACGACGGCATCAGGTGCAAGCTTGGGCGCCAGGTTTCGAAATCATGGCGCACCGCTTCGTAGGTATGCTCGCCATCGATATGCAACAGGCCAATCGAGCCATCGGCGAAGGTCCCGACAGCTTCGTCGAAGGTCATGCGAAGCAAGGAGGAGAAACGCCGGAATTGCTGGTTGAAGGTGCTCAGGTCGCCGAAGACGTCCTCGTTATAGTAGCCGCTGTGCGGATCGCCTTTCCAGGTATCCACGGCGAAGCAGCGTGTATTCAGGCCGAGGCGCTCGACCGCCTGACAGAAGGCGGCATAGGACACGCCGTTGTGGGTGCCCAGCTCAACGATCACATCAGGCTTGAGATGCGCGGTCAGCCAAAAGGCGAACGGCACATGCCCGTACCAGGCACTTGCCACGCCCAGTCGCAGCGGCCGCCAGAAGGCGGGCGAGAGAGCTTCCTCGGACAAACACCAGGTGCTGATCGAGTCCAACCGGACCTCCTACCGTTCCTCAGGCTTTTAGCACCGATCCGTGGTGTTTACAGAACGGGCAGCCCCCCTCGACAGGGGGCGAGTGAGGCAGTAGAATGGAGGTGTAACAAAAAGCCGCCGCTCGGGAGACGATCCATCATGATATCCGCCACCTTCACCGGCTCGTCCACGGGCCTGCGCCGCCGCACCCTGCTGCAAGCCGCGGCCGGGGCCGCCGTGCTGGCTGCGCCGCCGATCATCTCCGCCCGCGGGGAGGAGCCGGTGAAGATCGGCTTCATCGATCCGCTGACCGGGGTGCTGGCCGGCCTGGCGCAGACCGAGGTGCAGGGCGCCAAATATGCGACCGAGCAGATCAACAAGAACGGCGGCATTCTCGGCCGCCAGGTGCAACTGCTGGTGGAGGATTCCGCGAACGACGTCGGGACCGGGGTGGAAAAGGCGCTCAAGCTGATCAACCGCGACAAGGTGAACGTGATCTGCGCCGACGTGAATTCGGCCATCGCCTACGCGGTGTCGCAGGTGACCAACGAACACAAAATCTATCACCTGGTGGCGGGCGGCCACACCGACCCGATCACCGGGATCAAGCTGCAAGTGGAACGTGTTCCGCATCTGCAACACCACCAGCATGGACGCCAACGCGGTCTCCGGCGAGCTGATCAAGCGGTTCGGCAAGCGCTGGTATTTCATCACGCCGGACTATGCGTACGGCCACACCTTGCAGGATGGGTTCATCAGGAACCTGAAGAAGGCCGGCGGGCGAGTATGCCGGCGACATGCTGCCGATCGACAGCATCGGATTTCTCCGCCAGCCTGATCAAGGCAAAGGCGTACAAGCCGAACGTGCTGCTGAACAACATGGGCGGGCTGGCGCAGATCAACTGCATGAAGCAGTTCGTGCAGTTCGGCATGGACAAGTAGATGGCGCTGGGCGGCGCGCTGTTCGAGCTGGAGAGCGTCATGTCGGTGCCGGCGCAGGCGCAGACCGGCTGGTGGGACATGGAGTGGTGGTGGAACCAGCCGAACGTGCCGCACGTGGCGGAGTTCAACGCCGGCATCAAGAAGGCGTTCAACGCGCCGGCGGCAAGCGCCCGGCACTGGTTCGGCAATACCGCGATCCACACGATGCGGCTGGCGGCCGAGGATGCGAAATCACTGGACGCCGTCAAGCTGGCCAAGGCGACCGCGGGCATGACCCTGCCGCCGGAGGTTGCGCTGCAGCCGGGCAAGATCACCTATCGTGAGGGCGATCATCAGCTTATGTCCGGTATCTTCGTGGGCCAGGTGCATCCGCCGCAGGGCGATCCGGCCAACGTCTTGACGGTGGCCAATGTGGTTCCCGGCGAACAGGCGGACGGTCCGGTGTCGGAGACCGGGTGCAAGATGGAGATGCCCGCGGCCTGAGCGGGGCTGTCGTTCTTTTCCGGCTAGCGGGAGGCAGCGTGGGGCAGCCTGGGGACGCCCTGCCGGCGTCCCGTGACGGAACGCCGACAGTTGGGCCTGCCGCGGCGCGGCTGTGTCATACTCCCCGCAAGGCGCGTTTCCGGGGAACCCGTTCGATGCTGACGCTCGTGCTGTTCAACGTCTTCAACGGCCTGATCATCGGGCTGTTCTATGTGCTGATGGCGCTGGGCGTGGCGCTGATCCTGAACCTGACCAACGTGATCAACTTCGCCCACGGCAACTTCCTGGCGCTGGGCGGGTATTTCGCCTTCGTGCTGGGGCGGCACATCGGCTACTGGCCGGCGCTGCTGATCGCGCCGTTCGGGGTGGCGCTGATCGGCATCGTCATGGAGCGGACGATGATCCGCCGGGTCTATTCGCGCGATCCGGTGTATTCGCTGCTGCTGACCTTCGGGCTGGCGTTCATCATCCAGGACGTGTGCCGCACCGTGTGGGGCTCCAACGGGCTGCCGCTGTCGGTGCCGGCGGCGCTCGGCACGCCGCTCAGCGCCGATTTCTTCTTCGTTACCGGCTACCGGCTGTTCCTGATCGGCGTGGTGGTCGTCGCGGTGGCGGCCCTGTTCCTGTTCCTGCGGTTCTCCCGCATGGGGGTGCGGATCCGCGCCGGCACGCTGGACATGGATACGGTGGCGGCGCTGGGGATCAACGTCCGCCTGGCTGCGTTCGTTCAATTTCGCGCTGGGGATTTTTCTCGCCGGGCTGGCGGGGGTGCTCGCCGGCGGACAGATCGGCCTCAATCCCAACATGGGCGATGACCTGCTGATGCCGAGCTTCATCGCCATCATCGTGGGCGGGGTCGGCAGCCTGACCGGCACGCTGGTCGGCGGGCTGCTGATCGGCGTGGCGGGCGCCGTCACCACCGTGTTCTGGCCGTCGGGCAGCGAGGTGGTGATCTACGTCATCATGACGCTGGTGCTGCTGCTCCGGCCCGCGCGGGCTGCTGGGCGAGGAGGGGCTGCTGACATGAGTGTCACGACCCGCCCCGCCGTCTTCGGGCGCGCGGCGACGCCGGGCAACCTGCCTGCGCTGATCGTGATCTGGGTTCTGCTGCTGAGCTGCCCCGTACTGGGTGGATGCGCTGGGCGGCTATACCGCGCTAGCCTCGCGCGTGCTGATCTTCGGGCTCGCCGCGATGGGGCTGAACTTTCTGCTCGGCTTCACCGGGGTGATGAGCTTCGGGCACGCGGCCTATTTCGGGCTGGGCTGCTACGGCGCGGGGCTGACGTTGCGCTATCTGGCCAACAGCACGCCGCTGGCCATGCTGGATGGGCATCCTGCTGGGCACCATGGTGGCGGCGCTGTTCGGCGCGCTGATCGTGCGGCGCCGCGGGCGTGTATTTCGCCATGCTGACCATCGCGCTCGGGCAGATCTGCTACTACATCGCCTATAGCTGGAACGATTTCACCGGCGGCTATGACGGGCTGCGCGGCTTTCAGCGCCAGCCGATCGGGCCGATCGATATCCAGGGCAACGGGTTCGCGTTCTATTATTTCGTGCTGTTCGTGTTCGCGGTGTGCGGTTGGGCTGATGGGCCTGCTGCTGCGCTCGCCGTTCGGGCGCACGCCTGATCGCGATCCGGGAGAACCAGCGCCGGGCGCTGTTTCTGGGCATTCCGGTCGAGCGGCACATCTGGCTTTCGTTCACCATTTCGGCCTTGTTCACCTCGGTCGCCGGGGCGCTGTATGCGCTGCTGAACAATTTCGCCGACCCCAGCTCGCTGAATTACGTCATCTCCGGCGATATCGTGATCATGGCGGTGATGGGCGGGATGCGCAGCTTCTGGGGGCCGCTGATCGGCGCGGCGATGTTCGTGGTGCTGCAGGACACGATCTCGTCCATGACGGTGAACTGGATGAGCTGGATCGGCGTGATCTTCGTGGTGGTGGTGCTGTTCTTCCCCCGCGGCATACTGGGCTTCATCCGCCGCCGGGCCGCCGCATGAGCCTGCTGGAGGTCCGCTCGGCGTCGCAAGGCGTTCGGCAGCCTGGTCGCGGTGAACAACGTGTCGCTCAGCGTGGAACAGGGGGAGCTGCGCGCGATCATCGGCCCGAACGGGGCGGGCAAGACGACGTTCTTCAACCTGATCACCGGTTTCTTTCCGCCGAGTGCGGGGCAGATCCTGCTGGACGGCAAGGACATCACCGCGGTGCCGGCGGTGCAGCGGGTCGCGATGGGCATGGCGCGGACGTTCCAGGTGACGGAGATTTTCCCGGAGCTGACGATCCGCGAGAACATCCGCATCGCGGTGGAGTCCGCGGCCGGGTTGCGGCTGCGGCCTTGGCTCGGCGCGCCGGCGCGAAGCTCAGGTGCGCGACAGTATCGATGAGATGCTGATCGCGTCGCGGCTGACGAGCACGCGGCGGACCGGCTGGTGGGCGAGCTGTCGCACGGCGACCAGCGCTCGGCGGAAATCGCCATGGCGCTGGCGCTGAAGCCGCGCATCCTGCTGCTGGACGAGCCGACGGCGGGGATGGGCGAGCAGGAGACGTACCAGGTGGCGGGGCTGATCCGGCGGCTGCACCAGCACACGGGCTATACGATCGTGCTGATCGAGCATGACATGCGCGTGGTGTTCAACCTGGCGGACCGGATCATGGTGCTGGAGGAGGGCGCGATGCTGGCGGAGGGCACGCCGCAGGAGATTGCCGACGATCCCGCGGTGCAGGCCGCCTATCTGGGAAGCGGCCGATGAACGCGCTGGAGGCCGACGGGCTCAACACGTTCTATGGCAAGAGCCACATCCTGCATGATGTGTCGCTGACGGTGCGCGGAGGGGCGCATCACCACGCTGCTTGGGCGCAACGGCGCGGGCAAGACCACCACGCTGCGCAGCCTGGTCGGGCTGACGCCGGCGCGGTCGGGCCGGATCGGATTTTCGGCAAGGAGACCACGCGGTTTCCGCCGTTCCGGATTGCCGCGATGGGGGTGGGATATGTGCCGGAGGGGCGAAAGATTTTTCCCAACCTGACGGTGGAGGACAATCTGCGGGTGCCGCTGGAGCGTCCCGGGGCCGTGGGATATCGCAGCGGGTGTTCCGCACCTTTCCGCGGCTGGCGGAGCGCCGGTCCAACAAGGGGCGGCAGCTTTCCGGCGGAGAGCAGGAGATGCTGTCGATCGCGCGGGCGCTGCTGCTGAACCCGAAGCTGCTGATCCTGGACGAGCCGTCGCAGGGACTGGCGCCGCTGATCGTGGCCGAGGTGTTCCGGATCGTCGCCGGCATGCGGGCGAGGAGGCATGTCCGTGCTGCTGGTGGAGCAGAACGTGCGCGCGAGCCTGGAGATCGCCGACGAGGCGTGCGTGCTGGACCACGGGGTGATGGCGTGGTCGGGGAAGGCGGCGGAGCTGGCGGCGGACGAGGAGCGGATTCAGTCGCTGGCGGGGGCCTCGGCGGAGGAATGGCGGTTCGATGATGCGCTGACGACGGAGGAGAGCGAGGCGCTGCGGCGTCAGGCGGAGCTGGCTGAGGGTTGAGGCCTCGGCTAAGCGCGCTGTCATGATGTTGCCCATTTCAGGGCAGTGAAAGAGAGCGGCGCTGGTGAGCATCCAATGACAAAGGAGGCAGCCGATGGGGCAGTGGGCGCTTTGGACACTCTCGGTGGCTCTGGCAGGAATGATCATGTCCGCCGCGCATGCGGAAGGCATGTTCCTTCAGAGCGGGATCAACGCGGCTGGAACGGCGTCGTTGAACTCTGCTCTCGGGGCGTATGCGCATAGACCGGGGCAGACCGAGCCGCCGCCGGCGGACCCGGCTGGCGCCATGGGGAATCGGCCACTCTCTCCTGGCGCCCACATGCCCGATGGGGATGCGGTCCCACATGGACAGCGAACGTATCCGACCCAGACCAGGGTGAACGAGATCTGGCGACAACTAGAGCCGGAATACCAGCAGCGGGTTCGCCTGTATGGCGAGGCCAGCGCCAGGCACTGGCTGTTCGACACGGCCCGAGAGATTGGCCGACAGGACGCCATTCGCGCAAAAGCGGGCGAGTAAGCGCCCCCGATCAACCCGGAAGGAGAGACAGAGCATGTGGAAACCGATTGCACCTTGTGCGCTCGTGGTCGGGCTCTCGGTCATCGCACATCCCTTGGTGGCCCATGCGCAATGGAGCCCGAGTGCCACCGCAAATCTGGGCGCGGGGTATGGTTCCATGGCCCTGAGCCAGTCGATTCTGAGCGGAACCCGCCGGCTCGGACACAACGGCGCAAACGGTTCGGACGATCATACGCAAAACGAACACCCGCAATGGCGTGTGCAGCCTGAGGGCGCCCCGGCTGGCAGCACGCCCAATGGCATGGCGGCTCGGCATGGGCAGCAAACGGTCGCTTATCCCTCCCAGGCCAGGGTGGACGCGCTCTGGCAGCAGTTGAAACCGGAATACGAGCAGCGGGTCCGCCTGGATGGACAGGCCAGCGCCGATCAATGGCTGCTCGCCACCGCGCGCGAAATCGGCAGGCGCGACGGCGCGCGCGCCAGGCAGACACCGTAAATCGCGACGCTCCTCCGCCACGCATGAGGAGTCCGGCGGTGCCGAGATGGATGCGGCGATCGGCGATCGGCCTGGGCGTGGTGACGGCGATCTGCTTGCTGCCCGTGGCGGCGGTGCTGCTGTCCCTGGGTCTGGCGCGGCTCGGCCATTGCACCCTGAACGAGGCGGCCGTCCATCCATGCGTAATTGCAGGCCGCGATATCGGCTCCTTCCTGGCCGCGCTCTTCGTGCTCGGCTGGTTGATGCTGATCACCGGCCCCATCCTGAACCTGGCCCTCACCGCCTGGATCATGCTGGGCGTGATCGCGTTGGCCGGGCGGCTGGCGCCGCCGGGGCGCCGTCGGGTCATCATTTGGCTGACTGTTCTGACGGTGATCTGCCTTGAACCGGCCATCGCGCTGGTGCCGGGCCTCGCCCTCGCGGCCATCACCGGCATCGGTGCCCAAACCGCGCCTTGGATGGCGCATGCCTACGCACAGCGCCTTCGCGCGGAGGGGCCTCTTGTGCTGATTCCGGTGCTGGCCTGGATCGGGTTCGGCATCATGTGCCTGATCCGACCGCCGCGGGCCTCGTCCTAATCGCAGCCCTGCTGGACGACCCTGAGCAGGAAGTGGCGCGGTCCTGGCCTTTGGGGGCCTCGCGGATCGTCCACCACCTGGACCAGCGCCCGGCACTTTCCAGCCCGGACCCGGTATAGATCGTCCCCGGCGTACTCGATCGAATGGATTGGTTGTTGCGTCTGCAACGCCAGCCGGACGTCACTGCTGTGCAGGATGGCGTCCAGCTCCACCTCACGCTCCGCGGCCGGCGGCAAGGCAGCGAGCGCTGCGCCGACGAGCAGGGACAGCACCGCTCCGCAGCCGGTCAGCCTGCCAACGGCGCGACGGTTCCAGATTGACATGTGGCACCTCCTTGCCTGTGAAGCTGAGTTGTACCAGCCGGCCGAATGTTTGATTTTTCGGTCTATGGTCGGCCGGCTGCTACCCTCTTGATTTCGCGCGCAGCCCCCACACCAACCCTGCGCGCATGCCGGTCGGCGCTGCGGGCCGCCGGTATCAGTCTGATCCGCCGTCTGCCAGGTCCAGCTGATCGGGATGCAGCCCCAGTTGCGACGCCGCTTCCCCTACCGCGCGCCGCAACCGCGCCGTGAGCGCGCCGTCGCGGCCGCGGGCAGTTTCCGCACGAGCTGTCGCCGCAAGCCGGGCCAGATCATACAACTGGTCTGCAAGATCCCGTTGTTGCGCGGGGGACAGATCCGATCTCACCACGGCCTCCCGTATGCGCGCCTGCAGGACAGAGATCTTTTGCGCGCTGACGGGCCCCGGATGAAACACCTGCCATGCTGTTAGAAGGAAGGCAGCGATCGTGTCGGCCAGCTCAACCGTGGACAGGCGATAATCGGAGAGCGTTCGCAGGAACGCCAGTTCGTCAGCCGCCTGCTGCCAATCGTCCCAAATCCTCCAAAGCCCGAGATCCTGAGCCCCGGTCTGCGCCGCGTAGCTCCGGCGCGCCCGCCGCCAGCGCCAGGCCTTCCAGAACGGGGTCACGGTGCAAAAGGCCAGAATGCCGACCAGCACCCACATGCAAGCTGTCAGGACGATGTTGCCGCGCCGCAAGACAGCTTGCAGATGCCATCCGACGTAAATGTCAAGCACAAGCATCGCCACGCCAAAGATCAGAAACTCGCCAGGCGTACACCATCGTCCTACGCGCCGGTAGCCGAACCCGAGCGGCGTGCCGATCGTGCGGAAATGCAGGTCGGGATGCGTCAGATCAGGCATGCGGTCGGCGACACCGGGGTCGGGTTGGACGGAGCAAGTCATCGGGCGGGCGCTGCTGTTAAGAGCGGCGGCAAGCCTTCGGCTCTATCCTGCACATGTGGAACAGCTCTCTGTCACGCTCCGCCACAGCGATGTTCGCTGTCCCCCAGGGTCCATGATTTCATGGTTCGCAGATTGGTCGTGGTGTAAATGCGACCTCGCTGGTCGCCAGGTGGGCAGTTCGCGGGGATCTGTATGAGACACATGAGACACAGGATCGCCACGACGCGAGCGACCGATCTCGGGCACCTCGGTATAGGAAAACTGGGTGACACCATTGGCGAATTGAACAGCGGATCCGGACCCTGCAACGGGAGCGCCCGTGCCGTCTTGAAGCCGTTGTCCGACAGCGCTGATACTGGTGCGCACGCACTGATCAGGGCTTGCCGGCACGGCTGGCGCCCCGACGGCAGAGCCGCATCCCAAAAGCCCGGCCAGAAAGACGATCTTGCCTGATAAATGCATCGCACCTCGGATGGGCCCGGCGAGTACACCGGCTTGATCCCACTCATGCTCCCGGGATCGAGATTCTGCTGGGCAAAGACTTCGGCCGCAAGAGGAGGCGCGAATGCCGCGCCTATTCAGCCGCGGACGGTGGGGCCGTACAGAGCACCGAGACCGCAGAGCGCGCCCAACACGCGATGACACGCTGAACTCGGAGGAAGCCGAGACGCTGCGGCATCAGGCGGATATAGCGTAATTTTCGGCCGCTGGCCTCAGCGTCTCATACGCCCGATCGTCTCGACCAGCTCCTCGATCTTGCGTCGTTGATCCATCGGATCGCCCGAGGCGAAAGCGCCGGCGACGCAATGGGAAACGTGGTCCTGTAAAATCTGCTGCTCGACCTTCTGGAGCGCGGCACGCACCGCGTTGATCTGGGTCAGGATATCCACGCAATACCGGTCGTCTTCGATCATTCGAAGCAGGCCGCCGACCTGACCTTCGATCCGCTTGAGGCGGGCTGAGACGGCTGTTCGCGTGCCCTCGTGCATGGCTTGATACCCTACCCTGGTGGGGTATATATTGGCAAGCCAAGTTTCCGAACAAGCGGACGCGAGTTCGCAGAGGTCACTGAAAATGAGTGATGCAGATGCGCACGACGCGCACGGGGCCGGACATTGCCATCACCCGTCTCATGGTGTGGCGACCGTCACTGACCCGGTGTGCGGAATGGCTGTCGATCCGCTGACATCGAAGCACCGGTTCGACTATCGGGGCGAGGCATTCAATTTTTGCTCCGGAGGTTGCCGGGAGCGATTCTCCGCGGAGCCGGAAAAGTATCTTCAGCCCGCCATGCGGGCCTCTGCCGCTGACGCCCCCGCCGGAGCGATCTGGACCTGCCCGATGCATCCGGAGATTCGCCAGGACCATCCGGGAACCTGCCCGATCTGCGGCATGGCGCTCGAGCCCGAAGCACCGTCGGCCCAGGCGGCGCCGAATCCGGAACTGGCGGATATGTCCCGGCGATTCTGGATCGGCCTTCTGCTGACGGTGCCGATATTCGTGCTGGCGATGGCTGACGTCATTCCGGGCGTCCACCCCGCCGGCCTCGTCGCTCCGCGCTGGTCGATCCTGCTCCAGTTCGTGCTGGCGAGCCCCGTGGTCCTGTGGTCGGGCTGGCCGTTTTTTGTGCGTGGCTGGCACTCGCTGCTTCGGCGGCATCTGAACATGTTCAGCCTGATCGCGATCGGCGTCGGCACGGCCTATCTGTATAGTCTGGTGGCGACGTTCGCGCCCGGCATCTTCCCGGCGGGCTTCCGTGGTCCGGACGGCACGGTCGCGACCTACTTCGAAGCCGCGGCCGTGATTACCGTGCTGGTGCTGCTGGGCCAGGTGCTGGAGCTTCGGGCGCGTGAGCAGACCGGCGGCGCCATCCGCGCGCTGCTCAACCTGGCGCCGAAAACCACGCGCCGCATCCGCGCCGACGGCACGGATGAAGAGATAACGCTGGACCATGTGCATGTGGGAGATCGGTTGCGCCTCCGCCCGGGGGACGGCGTGCCGGTGGACGGCACCGTGCTGGATGGCCGCAGCAGCGTCGATGAGTTGATGGTCACAGGGGAGTTGATGCCGGTGACCAAGGAAGCGGGAGCGAAGCTGATCGGCGGCACGGTGAACGGCACCGGCGCGCTGATCATGCGTGCCGAGAAGGTCGGATCGGAGACCATGCTGGCGCGCATCGTCGCGATGGTGGCGGAAGCACAGCGTTCGCGGGCGCCGATCCAGCGCCTTGCCGACATTGTCGCCGGCTATTTCGTGCCGGCCGTGATCGGGGTGGCCGTGGCGGCTTTCATCGGCTGGGCCATCTGGGGCCCGACGCCGGCGCTCGCTTACGGACTGCTGGCGGCCGTCTCGGTGCTGATCATCGCCTGCCCGTGCGCGCTGGGCTTGGCGACGCCGATGTCCATTCAGGTGGGCGTCGGGAAAGGCGCGAGTGTCGGCGTGCTGATCCGCTCCGCCGAAGCGCTGGAACGGATGGAGCGTGTCGATACGCTGGTGGTGGACAAGACCGGCACGCTGACGATGGGAAAGCCGCGCGTCACGGACGTTCTGCCGGAGCGGGGTTTTGCAGAGCAGGAGGTGCTGGGTCTGGCGGCGGCGGTTGAACAGGCAAGCGAGCATCCGCTGGCGGCTGCCATCGTCGCCTCGGCACGAGAGCGCGGGCTTGCGCTTGAAAGCGTGGCCGAATTCCAGTCGGTGACCGGCCAGGGGGTTCAGGGAACGGTCGGCGGCCGACGCCTCGCCCTGGGCAACGCCAGGCTGATGGAAGGGAGCCGTGTTGATATCAGCGCGCTGACGGAAGCCGCGGATCGGCTGCGCGCGGCGGGGGCGACCGCGCTGTTCGTGGCGGTGGATGGCCGCCCAGGCGGCGTGATCGCGGTGGCCGATCCGATCAAGGAGACCACGCCGGCGGCCTTGGACGCGTTGCGAAAGGACGGCGTGCGCATCGTCATGCTGACGGGCGACAATCGTCGGACGGCGGAGGCCGTAGCGGGCCGGCTGCGGATCGCCGATGTGGAAGCCGATGTACTGCCCGAGGACAAGTTGCGGGTTGTTCGTAGCCTGCGCGGCGAGGGCAGGATCGTCGCGATGGCCGGCGATGGGGTGAACGATGCGCCGGCCTTGGCTGAGGCGGATGTCGGCATTGCGATGGGCACCGGCACCGAGGTCGCGATCCAGAGCGCCGGGGTCACGCTGGTGAAGGGCGATCTCGCGGCGATCGCGCGGGCGCGGCGCCTGAGCCGGGCCACGATGCGCAACATCCGGCAAAACCTGTTCTTCGCGTTCATTTACAACGCGATCGGGGTGCCGATCGCCGCCGGCGTTCTGTATCCCGCATTCGGCATTCTGCTGTCGCCGATGGTGGCGGCGCTGGCGATGTCGCTGAGTTCGGTTTCGGTGGTGACGAACGCGCTACGGCTGCGCCGGCTGCATCTGTGACCTGTTCCAGAGCAGGATCGCGCGAGGCGGAAACGTCAGAGCAAAGCCGGGGCGCCTATTCTGCCCAACCCAGGGGCGCGGTAGAGACCAGTGTGACACGACACGGAGCCTGCCGATGCCTGAGACCTTCGAAACCATCCTGGTCGAGACCCACGGGGCCGTGGGACTGATCCGGCTCAACCGCCCGCACGCACTGAACGCACTCTGCGATCAGCTCATGACTGAACTTGGGGCAGCGCTGCGGGCGTTCGATGCCGACCCGGCGATCGGCGCGATCGTCCTGACAGGCAATGAGAAGGCGTTCGCCGCCGGCGCGGACATCAAGGAGATGCGGGAGCGCACGCACCCGCAGGCCATGATGGACGACTTCATCGGCGCGCGCTGGGAGACGGTGCTGGAGATCAAGAAGCCGGTCATTGCCGCGGTCGCGGGATTCGCCCTGGGCGGCGGCTGCGAGCTGGCGATGATGTGCGACATGATCATCGCAGCGGAGACGGCCAGGTTCGGCCAGCCGGAGATCAACCTGGGAGTCATTCCCGGCTCCGGCGGTACCCAGCGGCTGACCCGGGCGGTGGGCAAGTCCAAGGCGATGGAGATGATCCTGACGGCGCGGATGATGGACGCGGCGGAGGCGGAGCGGGCGAACCTGGTGTCCCGCGTCGTGCCGGCGGACCAGCTCGTGGCGGAGGCCATCAAGGTGGGGGAGAAGATCGCGTCGCTGTCCCCGGTCGCTGTCGGTTTGGCGAAGAAGGCAGTGAACCGGGCATTTGAGACCACCCTGGCCGAGGGGGTCCGATACGAGCGGGCCGTGTTCCTGTCCCTGTTCGGAACGCCGGACCAGAAGGAGGGGATGGCGGCGTTCGTGGAGAAGCGGAAACCGTCATTTCGTCGCAGCTAAATCGCGATGACCGCTCCGTTTGTTCTTGCCGCCTGCGCCGAGATGCTGTGGCTGGAGAAGCCGATGGCCTGGCGGCTCCGGCGGCTGACGGAGCTTGGGTTTCAGCGCGGCATCTGGAGCTGGACGGCGCGCTTTTGCGGTTTGACTGATGAAGTTCCCTCGCGACAAGCCTGCCCTGCGGCATTATGACACGAAGTTGACGCAAACGCGCGCCATTTCATGCCTCGGCAAGGGACGGCAGGAATGAAACCGCTGATCGGGATCAGTTGCTGCACCAAGCAGTTCGGGCTGTTCGGGATGCCGAACCATGCGGCGTCCGACACCTATGTGCGGGCGACGGACCAGGTGGTGCACGGGGTCCCGGTGCTGATCCCCGCGAGCGGGACGGCGGCGGACGTGGATACGCTGCTGGACCGGCTGGACGGGTTCATGCTGACGGGGAGCAGGTCCAACGTGCAGCCGAGCCTGTATGGCGGTCCGCCGCATCCCGAAGGCGTGCCGGAAGACCCGGCGCGGGACGCGGCCACGCTGCCGCTGATCCGGGCGGCGGTACGGCGGGGTGTGCCGGTTCTGGCGATCTGCCGGGGGTTCCAGGAACTCAATGTGGCGTTTGGCGGCAGCCTGCATCAGCGATTGCAGGACCTGCCGGGTCGGATCGACCACTCCACGCCCATGCAGCCGAACCCCCGGGTGCGCCAGGGCAAGTCTCATGCGGTCCGGCTGGTTCCCGGCTCGTGGCTGCACCGGCTGGCGGGGAAGACCGAGATTGCGGTGAATTCCTTGCACAACCAGGGAATCGACCGGCTTGGCCCCGGGCCTGGTGTCGGAGGGCTTCGCCCCGGACGGCACGATCGAAGCGGTCCGGGTGTTGAACGCGCCGGGGTTTGCCGTCGGCATTCAGTGGCATCCGGAGTATGATTTCGAGACCGATGCACTGTCGCGGCGTATTTTCGAGGTGTTCGGCGAGGCGGTGCGGGCGGGGCATTCAGTGGGGGTCGCCGCTGCCGACTAGCCTATCCCCGGGTCTCCCCTGTAGCCGTGCGGATGCGCCTCACGCCACGCACCGGCGGTTTCCACGATCCGGTGCAGCGATGAGAAGCGCGGGGTCCATCCGGTCTCGGCGCGAATGCGCGCCGACGATGCGATCAGCATCGGAACGTCGCCGGCCCGGCGAGGACCATCCTCATGCGGCACCGGCCGGCCGAGACCATCGCTGACGGCCCGGATCACTTCGCGTACCGAATAACCCGCGCCATCGCCCAGGTTGTACGTGACGCTGCGCTGATCCAGCACGTCCAGCGCACGAAGATGCGCGTCCGCGAGATCGGTGACGTGCACATAGTCACGGACGCAGGTTCCGTCCGGCGTGGCGTAGTCCGTGCCGAACACCGTCAGCGCCGGTGCGCGGCCGAGAGCCGCGTCGATCGCCAGCGGAACGAGGTGGGTTTCGGGATCGTGGTCCTCACCCAGGCGGCCGGACGGATCGGCGCCGGCGGCATTGAAATAGCGCAGGCAGGCGCTGCGCAGGCCGCAGATTTCGTCGGCCCAGCGCAAGGCGCGCTCGATCATCTGTTTACTCTCGCCGTAAGGGGAGCCGGGCACCACCGGTTCGTTTTCGTCGATCGGCACGCGTGACGGCGCGGCGAAGAGGTTCGCGGTGGAGGACAGCACGAAGCGAGGCACGCGGTGACGGACGCAGGCCTCGATCAGTCGGATGCCGTTGATGCCGTTCTCCATCAGATAACGGAACGGCGCACGCATGCTCTCCCCCACCACGGACAGCGCGGCGAAATGCAGCACGCCGTCCCACGGGCCGTCGGACAGCACGGCCTCCACGGCATCGGCGTCGGCCAGGTCGGCCTGGATGAAACGAGCACCCGCCGGGACCGCGGCACGATGGCCTTGCCGAAGATTGTCCAGGACCACGACGGAATCGCCGCGTTCGGCCAGGGCGAGCGCGGTGTGGCTGCCGACGAACCCGGCGCCGCCGGTGACCAGGAAACGTTTGCTCATGTGGTTCGCACCAGGGTGAAGCGCCTCGCCGGATCACGCCCCGTGTGGCACAGTTCGCCCGATGGATACCATGCTCTCCGACGACGATCTGGCGCGCTACCGGCGGGACGGGTTCGTCGTGCTGCGCGCGGTGATGGATTCGCCGCATGTCGCGGCGTGCCTGGCGGCGCTGGATCGACTCGCAGGCGATCAGCAGGCCGGAGGGCAGGGCAATGTATTTGTCGCTTTGGAAGCGGACGCCGCGGCGCAGGCCGATCCGGTGGACCGGGTGCGGAAGTTCGGCAACTTCACGGACAGTGATCCAGCGCTGATGCGGGCGGCGATGAATCCTCGGCTGCACCGCGCGCTCGATGAACTGATGGGGCGCGGGCGGGTGATGCTGCAGGAGATGGCGCTGGTGAAACCGCCGCGCATCGGCGGGGCGAAACCGTGGCATCAGGACGCCGCGTATTTCCGCGGCAGCGATCCGAACCTGATGTTCGGGGTGTGGATCGCGCTCGATCCGGCCAGTGCCGGAGAACGGCTGCATGGAGCTGGTTCCCGGATCGCACCGGGATGGGCCGGCGCCGCACATCCCGCATCCGGACATCAATTTGTGCACCATCGATCCGCGTTACGTGCACGCCGAGCGGCGCGTGCCGGTTCCGCTGGATCCCGGCGATGCGCTGGTGTTTCACAGCCTGGTGCACCATTGCACGGCGGCGAACCGCTCGGACCTGCGCCGGCGCGCCTTGCAGTTCCACTATCACCAACTTGGGTTGGAGTGGACCTCGCTGGAGGCGCATCGCGTGCTGTTCCGGGACGAGGCGGGTGAATACGCGGGCTGCACGGTGGCGCGCGGCAGGCCGTTCCGGGAAGAATCGAGCTTTCTGCCGCGTCCGTTGCGCCCGGTTGTCATGGCTTGATGGCGGTCCGGCCGCGCGGGGACGGCACGGCATCGAGGATCGCATGGATCGCGCTGACGGACTCCGGCGGCAGCCGGCGTATGCTCTGGGCGAACCGGTTGGCCAGTGCGGTCTGCTCCGGCGTGAGGCCGCCGGTATCGACTGAAACCTTCGGCCGGGAGAGACGGGCCAGGCGCGACAACTCCTCCGCCTCGTCCCAGATCAGCCCGAAGAATTCGTTGACCTGATGCACCAGGCCGGGGCTCGGCGCGCCACGGTGGCCATGCTCGAGCGCTGAAAGATAGGCCGGGCTGACCCGCAGTTCCGCCGCCAGCGCGCGCTGGGTCACGCCGCGCTCGGCCCGCAAGGCGCGCAGCTTGGCCCCGAACGGGGTCATGCGTCAGAGCGCCGTGATCGTGGCCCAGAGTGCATCGGCTCCTGGTGTTCCACCCTCGGCCTCGGGCAGCACGTCCGGCGTGATGTGGCCCACGACGAGGCGATCGGCGCTTTCCGTCAGCATGGTCTCGGATGCCATCGCGTGGCAGCGTAGCAGGAACATGGAGGGCAGGCATGGCCACGGCAGATGCGGTGACAGCGGCGGTCGCGGCGGAACGCGCCGCCGCCGAAGCGCTGTTCGCGCAACTCCGGCACGACGGAGAAGACGAGCCCGGTGTGACCCGCGATCCGTACGGCGCGGGCGAGCAGCGCGCGCATGCGACAGTCGCCGCCGTCGCCGAGCGCATGGGGCTGGAGATCACGCGCGACGCGGCCAGCAATCTGTACATGACCCTGCCTGGGCGGGATCGCTCGGCGGCGCCCGCGGTGGTGGGGTCGCATCTGGATTCCGTGCCTCATGGCGGCAATTTCGATGGAGCCGCGGGGGTTGTTGCGGGACTTGTCGCGGTTCGCGCGCTGCGGCGGCTGGGCATCGCGCCGGCGCGCGACGTGGTCGTGATGGGCATCCGTGCGGAGGAAAGCGTCTGGTTTCAGGTGTCGTATATCGGCAGCCGCAGCGCATTGGGGACGCTGCCGGAGGGTGCGCTGGAGGCGACGCGGATCGACACTGGCCGGACCCTTGCGGATCATATGCGTGACTGCGGCGGGGACCCCGCGGCGCTGGAGCGTGGGGAGCGGTTTTTCGATCCGGCTCGCGTGCGCACTTATCTTGAATTGCACATCGAACAGGCGCCGAGCCTGGTGGAAGCGGGGCGAGCGGTGGGAATTTGCACCGGGATTCCGGGCAATTTCCGTTATCCCGATGCCTGGATCGAGGGCAGCCACGACCACGTGGGGCTGCCGAAGCGGTTCCGTCGCGATGCCGCGGTGGCCGGCGCCGAGTTCGCGATGGCGCTGGACCGGCTGTGGGACGAACACGAAGCGCGCGGCGTGCCGATGGCGTGCACGATCGGTCGGTTTCATACGGACCAGGCGCTGCACGGGCTGACCATCGTGCCCGGGTTGTTTCATTTCAGCCTGGACGTGCGGGCCTATGACGAGGCGGTGTTGCAGGAGCTGGACCGCGCCGTGGACGGTATCGTCGCCGGAATCGCGCAACGGCGAGGTGTGCGGTTTCACCTCGGGGCAAAAGCGCGTGCCGCGGTGGGTCGCATGGATGACGGCATACGGGCGCGGCTGCGGGCGGGTGCCGAGGCGCTGGGCATCGCGGCGCTGGATCTGGGGAGTCCGGCGTCGCATGACGCTGCGGCGTTTGCCGCCGCCGGCGTGAAGACCGGCATGATTTTCGTGCGCAACGAGAACGGCAGCCATAATCCGCGCGAGGCGATGGCGATTGACGATTTCATGGCCGGCGCGACGCTGATGACGTGGTGGCTGGCACAGGAGGTCTAATGCAGATCAGGTTCGACGGTCAGAGTGCGATCGTGACGGGTGCGGCGCACGGGTTCGGCCGGGCGGTGGCGCACCGCCTCGCCGAATTGGGCGCCCGCGTGTGGGCGACGGACATACAAGAGCAGGAGCTGGCGGAAACGGCGCGGCTGGCGGGCGAGCGCTGCCGGGCGCACCGGCTGGATGTCACGGATCGCGATGCGGTGCAGGCGCTGGCCAAGGCGGTCGAGTCTGGAGACCGGGCGCATCGACATCCTGGTGCACAGCGCGGGCGGCGTCGTGGGCCAGGTCGGCAAGCCTCTGGATGAGGTCACGCCGGCGGAATGGAATGCAATCCTGGCGGTGAATTTGACCGGGGCGTTCTGGTGCGCGCAGGCGGTGGCGGCGGCGATGAAGCGCGCCCGGTCGGGGCGGATCGTCACGATTTCCTCGGGCGCGGGGCTCGGGGTCAGCCTGACCGGGATTCAGGCCTACGCGTCGGCCAAGGCGGGGGAGATCGGGCTGACGCGGCAGTTGGCGCATGAGCTGGGGCCGTTCGGGATCACGGTGAACTCCGTCGCGCCGGGATTTGCGCGCAGCAACCCGAGCAGCGAGGCGCAGTGGCAGTCCTATGGCGAGGAAGGACAGAAGCGGATGCTGGAACGGATCGCGCTGCGTCGCCTTGGCCGGGCGGACGATATCGCGAATGCGGTGCTGTTTTTCGCGTCGGACCAGGCGGGGTGGATTACCGGGCAGACGTTGTCGGTGGATGGGGGGAAGTAGCTTTCCTTATCAGAACGGCAGGATCGCATCCATCGCCTGCTGGCCCCAGCGCGGAGTCTGCAGGTCGGTCAACTCCCCGCGCCCGCCGTAGGCAATGCGTGCTTCCGCCATGCGGTCGTGCAGGATGGTGTTGTCGCTCTGAATATCCTCCGGCCGGATCACGCCGCTGACCGTCAGCACGCGGAGTTCGCTGTTCACGCGGAACTGCTGGCTCGCCAGCACCACCAGATTGCCGTTCGGCAGCACCTGCGTGATCACGCCGGCCAGGCGCAGCGTGACATTCTCGTTCCGTTGAATCTGCCCGGTCCCCACGTTGTTGTTGTTGCTGGTGAGGCCGATCAGCTTGGACGGATCCATCGGCACGTGCTTCATCAGGTTCTCCAGCCCGAACAGGTTGGGAATGCCGGCGTTTTCGGCGCTGGACCGCGTCGAGTTCGTGACGTTCTTCAAATTCGCCGCGTCGGCCATGTTGACCACCACGGTCACAAGGTCGCCCACCCGGGAGGCTCGCTGGTCCTTGAAGAAGGACCGGGCGCCCGGACGCCACAGGGAATTCGGCGTCCGGCGGCGGCGGCGGTGCCGCCGGCATCGGCATGGTCAGGGGCTTGTAGCCGGGCTGCTTCGTCGGGTCCTCGGACGGCGACATGCGCGGCGGACCGCCGATCTCACTGAGCCGCTGGCCCATCGTGCAAGCCGACAGCAGCAGCGGTGCGCAGAGCAGCAGGGGCCATTTCATGGCTGCGTTCGGCCCGGTTCAACCCGCACCATGTTGAGGTCGATCACCTGCGCCTGCAGCACGGTGCGCGAGTTCGGGTTCTGCACGCGGATCAGCTCGCCGCGCCCGCCGGCTTCCAGCGCCACCGCCTCGCCGGTCAGGGCCAGGCCCGGCCCGTCGAGCCGTATCACCACGTGTGCGCCCTTATGCACCAGCACCGGCTCGCCGAGCTCGTCACGCGGGGATCGGCTGATCCTGTGCAACCGGATCGCGCACCGCGAGACCGACCGCGTCCGCAATGCGTCGCACCGGGTTCTTCGGCAGTCGGGAAATCCGGACCTCCGCCAGCCGGAGATCGCCGGCTTGCAGCACCGCTCCGGCGGTTACGCCCGCGGCCGCGACGACGACCTGTTCCACGGCTTCGACGCGGCCGGCGACCGGCACCGAGATCGGGTTCAGCGCCTGTCCGCCGATGCTGAGCAGGCCGGAAAAGCGGTGCTGCACCGGGTCGATCTGCAGGCTGCTGACCTCCACCGAGAATGCGGTGTCGGTCGGCACGGTCGGCGCGGCGAAACCGGTCAGCGTAACCTCGGCGTCATGCGGCTGGCCCGCGGTTGTGAGCGCGGCGCGCAGCGGGGCCATCACCTCGGCCTCGGACAGCGGCCGGCCCGGGCGGTCCAGCACGGCGCGTTCCGCCCCGGCGTCGGGCTGCCAGTTCACGCCGTAACGGCGTGCGATGTAGGCAAGCTGAGAGGCTTCCACGACGATCTGGCCGCCGGGTGCGGGAGCGGGACCCAGCACACGATCGGCATCGGGGCCGGGTCGTCGAACAGATCCTTCAGCCGAACCACCTGGGTGTGCAGCGTGGTCAGCGGCCGCACGGTGGCGGCGTGAGCCAGCGGCGCGATGGCGCAGAAGACGAGCAGAACAAACCGTCGCATCGGGGCTATCGCAGATTGCTGAGGGTTGAGAGCATTTCGTCGGACGCGGTGATCACCCGGCTGTTCATCTCGTAGGAGCGCTGGGCGGTGATCAGGTTGGTGACTTCGGTCACGACATTGACGTTGGAGGTTTCGATAAAGCCCTGCATCACCGACCCGAAACCGGGGCTTGCCGGATTGCCGGTGACCGGATTGCCCGAGGCCGCGGATTGCAGGAACAGGTTCGATCCCTGGGAATCCAGGCCCGCCGGATTGGGGAAGGTGGCGAGCTGCACCTGGCCCACCGTTTGCGGTGCGGTCTGGCCGGCAATGGTCGCCTGCACCTGGCCCGCGGTGTTGATGGTCACGTTGGTTGCGTTGTTGGGAATCTGGATGCCCGGTTGCACGATGTAACCATCGGCCGTGACGATCGTGCCGTCCGGTGCCAGGCCAAACGTGCCGTCCCGGGTAAATGCCGTGTCACCGGACGGAAGCGTCACCTGGAAATAACCGTTCCCCTGGATCGCCATATCCAGCGTATTCGACGTCTGCTGCAGATTCCCCTGCTCATTGATCCGGTAGATCGCCGCGGTCTTCACGCCGAGCCCGACCTGCGCGCCCGATGGCACGACGCTGCCGGAATCCGAGCTGTTCGATCCGACCCGCCGCAGGTTCTGATAGATCAGGTCCTGAAACTCGGCACGCTGCCGCTTGAACCCGGTGGTGGTCATGTTCGCCAGGTTGTTGGAGATGACCTCCACATTCGTCTGCTGGGCCTGCATGCCCGTGCTGGCGATGTCCAGCGCTCGCATATGCTTGTTTCCCTGTACCTAGCTCGTGGGCACGATCTTGTCGGCGGCGCTTTTCGAGCGGTCGCCTTCGGCCTGCACGTACTGCATCATCAGTTCGAAGGTGCGCTGGGCATCGATCAGCCGGGTAACCTCGGCGATCGGCTGGACGTTGGATTCCTCAATCGCACCCTGCACCACGTGGGCCTGCGTCACCGGCGCGGTCCGCCCGTCCGCCACCTGGAACAGCGTGCCCCCTTCGGCAACCAGTTGAGTGGAATCCGTCGGTTGCACCACGCCGATCTTGGCGATTTGCCCGTTCAACTGGCTGGACAGCGCGCCGTCGGCGGTGACGGTCAGCTCTGTATCGTTGGGGCTGATCCGAACCGGCCGGCCGGCGTTGTCGAGCAGCGCCTCGCCGGATTGATCGGCCACCGTGCCGTCCGCCAGCAGCGCGAAGCGCCCGTCACGGGTCAGCCGCGGTCCGCGCGGGGTGCCGACGGTGAAATAGCCGTTGCCGGAGACGGCGAGATCAAGCGGATTGCCGGTGTGCTTGAGCGGCCCGGCCGACAGGTCGTGCCACGTCTGGCGATCCTGGGAAAAGGCGAGCTGCTCGCCGTCCGGCTGCCGTTCCAGCCAGTCGCTGAACTGCATCCGCTCGGCCTTGAAGCCGGGTGTGTTCATGTTCGCAAGGTTGCCCGCGAGCACATCCACCAGCCGAAGCTGGGCGTCGAGCCGGGAACTCGCGACGGCGGTGTTGAGGTCCATGGCCGGGCAAAGGCAAGGGGCGTGCCAACGGCTCAAGCGGGGTGAAATCAGGCTGAATTCTCGCCCTGTCTCCGCTGGTTGCGGGAAATACCGGGGCGGCGCGCGGCCGGGCGGCTCAGTTTCAGCCCGGCAAAAATGACCCGGAGAGCCAAAGCGGCTCCTTCAGCCGGGCAACAAACGCCGCGTGGGCGGCACGCTCGGCTTCGGTCGGCTCGATCAGGCGCGGCACGCGCGCGGCGTCGAGCCGGTACTCCACCGTGATGCCGGCGGCGGCGCGCGTCTCCAGCAGCAGGCCGCGCTGGCGCCCGCCGGTCAGTTCGACGTACACCTCGGCCAGCAGCTTGCAGTCGAGCAGCGCGTTGTGCGTGGTGCGGGCGGACAGATCGATCGCGTAGCGTCGGCATAGCGCGTCCAGGCTGTTGGGCAGGCCCGGGAACCGCGCCTTGGCGAGCCCCAGCGTATCCAACATCCGACCGGACGCCAGCGGCGCCAGGCCGGCCAGGGCCAGTTCGGCATTCAGAAATGCGAAGTCGAAGGCGGCGTTGTGCGCAATCAGCGCGCTCTCCTCGCCGAAGAACGCGAGCAGATCGGCGGCGATCCGGGCGAAGGGCGGCTTGCCCGCCACGTGGCTGCTGGTGAAGCCATGAATGCGCGTCGCTTCGGCCGGAATGTCCCGGCCAGGGTCGATCAGGCAGTGGAACTGCCGCCCGGTCGGCAGATCATTCATCAGCTCCAGCGCGGCGACCTCGATCAATCGGTGGCCGAGTTCGGGCTCGAGCCCGGTGGTTTCGGTGTCGAAGACGATCGCGCGCGGCATCGTGCAGTCGGCCGATCAGGCGGCGGACGGCGCGCGCGGCATGCGCACGGGACAGGCCAGTCTGAATGACAATATCGGCACGGCGACGCTTCTCCGAATTGGGCATCTGACGCGCAATCATGGCAGCGGTCTCCGCCGCCGTCATGCGCCGTCGCGACCGCACCCGATGCTCCTGCACGCGTCGTGGCGCGGAGACCACGACGACCAGATCGACCCGGCGATCCCCGCCGGTTTCCAGCAGCAAGGGAATATCCAGCACCGCGGCCCACGCGCGGTCGCGGCGTGCCCGCGCGAGGAAGGCGCGTTCGGCCCGCCGCACCATCGGATGGATGATCCGCTCCAGGCGTTTCATCGCGGCCGGGTCCTGCAATGCGGTGTGGCGCAGTGCGGCACGGTCCACCGCACCGTCCCGGATCGCGGTCGGGAAGGCTGCCGCGATGGCCGGTATTGCCGCGCCGCCACGTGCCTGCAGCCGGTGCACCGTGGCATCGGCATCGAACACCGGGATGCGGGCGCGGCGGAACAGGGCCGCCACGGTGGATTTGCCCATCCCGATCCCGCCGGTCAGGCCGATGACGATCACTCCGATGGGTCCAGATCGGCGAGCATGAAGCGGCGAAGGTCCTGATCGACGTCCGGGTCCACGCCGAACCAGGCGGCGAATCCAGGCCGGGCCTGGTGCAACAGCATGCCGAGGCCATCCACCGTGCGCAGGCCGCACGCCGCGGCCGCGGCCAGAAGCGGCGTCCGCAGCGGGACATAGACCAGGTCGGCCACCACCAGCCGGGGATCCGCACGGTCCAGCGGCAGGTCCAGATGCGGCTGATGGTGCATGCCAAGGGATGTCGCATTGACCAGCAGCGCGTGGTCACCCACGGCATCAGCACGCGATGTCCAGGGAAGCACGCAGAGTGGGCCCAGGTCATGCGCCAGCTTCTTCGCCGGTTCCGCCGAGCGATTGCACACCGTCACCGGAACGCCCTGCCCCCGAAGCGCCGCAACGACCGCGCGCGCGGCCCCTCCCGCGCCCAGCACCAGCGCCGGGCCGGATGCCGGATCGACATCATTGTCCTTGAGGCTTTCCAGAAAACCGAAACTATCGGTGGTGCTGCCGGTGATGCGGCCGTTGCGAAACGTAAGGGTATTCGCCGATCCGGCGATGCGCGCCGCCTCATCCACCTCGTGGCAGGCTTCGAACGCGGCGATCTTGTGGGGCAGGGTCACGTTGACGCCGGCGAACCCGGCGGCCATCAGGCCGCGGATCGCATCGGGAAAGCGGCCAGGTTCGATCGGCAGGGGAATATAGGCGCCGTCGATGGCATAGCGCCGCAACCAGAATCCATGGATGCGCGGCGAGCGGGAATGCGCCACCGGCCAGCCGGCGATGCCGGCGATGCGGGCGGCTCCGGTCAGAATGGACATCGCGCGACAATCCCAAGCAAGGCGCGCGGGATCAACCGCCCGTGGTATGTCCAGGTTCCGCAGGAAGCCGGGTATACCGCGCCGTGTCCGCCCCGATAAAAACCGAGAATGCGCTTTTGCTTGCGGCCGCGCAGGCAGGGGGCGGGCGGTACGTGCGCACCCCGACCTGATTACCGAGCCTGCGCGCTGGCCTCGCTGCGGGTGGCTCCCACCCGAGCGGCCAGCGCCGCGGCCATGAAGTCATCCAACTCGCCATCCAGTACGGCGGATGGATTGCCCGTTTCCACGTTGGTGCGCAGGTCCTTCACCAACTGATAGGGAGCCAGCACGTAGCTGCGGATCTGGTGTCCCCAGCCGATATCGGTCTTCGCGTCTTCCTGGGCCGCGGCCGCGGCCTCGCGCTTCTGCAGCTCCTGTTCATACATCCGCGCTTTCAGCATCTGCATCGCCGTGGCGCGATTGCGGTGCTGGCTGCGATCGGTCTGGCATGCCACCACGATCCCCGTCGGCAGGTGGGTGATGCGGATCGCGCTCTCGGTCTTGTTCACGTGCTGGCCGCCGGCGCCGGAGGCACGGAACGTATCGATTTTCAGGTCGGCTTCGTTCACCTCGATGGCGATATTGTCGTCCACCACGGGATAGACCCAGACGCTGGCGAAGCTGGTCTGGCGGCGCGCATTGGCGTCGAACGGACTGATGCGCACCAGCCGGTGCACGCCGGCTTCGGTCTTGAGCCAGCCATAGGCATCCGGTCCGCTGACCTGCAACGTCACGGACTTCACGCCGGCCTGCTCGCCCTCGCTCTCTTCCATGAGCTGGACTTTGTAGCCGTGCTTCTCCGACCAGCGCGTGTACATGCGCATCAGCATCTCGGCCCAGTCCTGCGCCTCGGTGCCGCCGGCCCCGGCGTTGATCTCCACATAGGCATCGTTGGCATCGGCTTCGCCGGACAGCAGCGACTCGATTTCCCGCCGCTTGGCTTCATCCGCCAAGGTGCGCAGGCTGGCGAGGCCCTCGGCGGCGAGAGCCTGGTCGCCGTCGGCTTCCGCCAGGCCGATCAGCTCCGAAGTGTCGGCGGCGTCGCGCTCCAGCCGCTGCACCCCGTCCACCCGGCCAGCCAGGTGATTGCGTTCGCGCATGAGCTTCTGCGCGGCGGCGGCATCATTCCAGAGATTCGGGTCCTCGGCGCGGGCGTTCAGCTCCGCAAGCCGGCCAACGGCGGTATCCCAGTCAAAGATGCCTCCTCAGCAGCGCCACCGACTGCTTGATCTGCTGGTTCAGGGCATCGGATTCAGCCGACATAACGTTCGCCGTTCAAAAAAGGTCGCGCTCAATACAGGCCGCCTAGCGAGGAGTCCACGCTCGGCGTGCCTCCGGTCGCCGCCGCGGTCGGTTGCGGCTGGCCGTCGCCGCTGTCGGCCACCATGCCGCCCACCGGCTGCGAGGCGCCCGGCGTCTGCCCGGGCTTGAATGCGTCGGTAACCGTGCCCGAGCCCGTGTCCCACGCGGCCATCGTCACGCCCTCCGGCTGCGGGAAATTCAGCACCGGACGGTTCTTCAGCGCAGCGGCCATGAAGTTGTGCCAGATCGGCGCGGCGACCGCGGCGCCCGTCTCGTCGTCGCCGAGCGAGGAGGGGTTGTCGAATCCCACCCAAACCGTGGTCACCAGATCGGGCGTGAAGCCGGAGAACCAGGCGTCGGTGAAGTCCTGCGTGGTGCCGGTCTTGCCGGCGATCGGGCGCTTGAGGCCGGCGCCGGCCGGAACCCCGGTGCCGCGCTGCACCACGCCCTGCATCATGGTCACAAGCTGGAACACGCTCTGCGGATCGGCCACCTGCTTGCGGTCGTCGGCCAGCGCAGGCGAGGTCGCTTGATTGTCGCAGCTCGTGCACTCCGCCCCCGGCGGGCGCCACACCACGTGGCCCTCGCGGTCCTGCACGCTGTCGATCAGCACCGGTGTGACGAGCCGGCCGCCTTCATCGAGGCTCGCATAGGCCGCCGCCTCCCGCAGCACCGTGGTGTCCACGGCGCCGATCGCGGCCGGCAGCACCAAGGGCATATGATCCACCATGCCGAATGCCTGGGCTGTCGCCGCGACTGCGCTCATGCCGACGCGCTGGGCGACGCGGATGGTGACCAGGTTCAGCGACTGCTCCAAGGCGACGCGCAGCGAGGTCGGCCCGCTGAACGTGCCTTCATAGTTGTGCGGCCGCCACACCCCGGCGGCGCCTTGATCGACCACGATCGGGCCGTCGAGGAAGCGGTCGCTGGGGGAGAAGCCTTTCTCCAAGGCTGTCAGGTACACCATCGGTTTGAAGCTGCTGCCGGGCTGACGCTGCGCCTGCGTCGCCCGGTTGAACTGGCTGGCCGCGAAGCTCCAGCCGCCGACCATGGCCAGAACCCGCCCGGTGGTCGGGTCCATGGAGACCAGCGCGCCCTGCACCTTGGGGATCTGACGCAGCGCCACATGATCGGGCCGGTTCTGGTCCGGCTCGACCATCACCACGTCGCCCGGCTGAACCATCTCGGTCATGCTGCGATAGGCCGCGCTGGGTTTGCCCTCGGCGGTCATGGCATGGCGCCAGACCTCGGTCCCGCGCTGCGCGACGCCGATCCGGGTGGACGGCGGATCGCCTGGCTCGATCCAGCCCACCCGCGCTTCAGCCGGCGAGACCTGGAGCACGACGGCCAGCCGCCAATCAGACAGCATGCCCGGCACGGGATTCACCTTGGCCAGCTCGACCGCCCAGTTCTGTGCCAGCCCGGCCTGGGGAATCCGGGCGACGGCGCCACGCCAGCCGCCCATTCTCCGGTCGTAGTCCATCAGCCCGGTCCGGACCGCGCGGTCCGCTTCGGCCTGCAGCGTGGGGTCCAGGCTGGTCTGCACCGTCAGCCCGCCCTCATAGGCCATGGTGTTGCCGAACTGGGCGACCAGGTCGCGTCGAACCTCCTCGGCCATCCAGTCGGCGCCCGGGATCGGCGCGGCGCCGGTGAACTGCACCGGCACGAGGGGCTGGGACTTCGCTTCGGTGGCCTGGGCCTGGGTGATCGCGCCGTCATCGGCCATCCGTTCCAGCACCCAGTCCCGCCGCACGCGGGCTGCCTGCGGATGGCGGAACGGGTTGTAGTTGCTGGGTGCCTTGGGCAGGGCAGCGAGCGTTGCGTCCTCGGCCAGCGAAAGCTGATCGAGCGGCTTGTTGAAATAGGTCTGGGCCGCGGCTGCCACGCCAAAGGCACCCTGACCCAGGTAAATCTCGTTCAGGTAGATCTCGAGGATTTTCTGCTTGCTGAGCACGCTTTGCATGCGCAGCGCGAGGATTGCCTCCTCGATCTTGCGGGTGAAATCCATGCGGTCGTTCAGCAGCATGTTCTTCGCCACCTGCTGCGTGATGGTAGAGGCGCCGACCGGGCGGCGGCCGTTGTGCATGTGGCTCAGGTCATACAGGCCGGCGCGCGCGATGGCGCCCAGATCGATGCCCGGGTTGGTCCAGAAATTCTGATCCTCAGCGGCAATGAAAGCCGCGCTGACCTTCGGCGGGATTGCCGCGAACGGCACGAAGATGCGCCGCTCCGACGCGAGCTCGGCGATCAGTTGGCCGTTTCCGGCATAGACCCGGCTGAGGACCGGCGGCTGGTAGGAGCGAAGCCCGTCCACGCTGGGGATGTCGGCGTTGAAGCGGGACCAGGCGAAGTACCCGGCCCCCACCCCCGCTGCCAAGACGACCAAAGCCACGCCGGCCATGCCGGCCACCACCGTGCGCATGATGCGCCGGCGGGTCCGCCGGGCGGCGTTCGGCACGCGTCGTGGCGTTGCCCGCGAAGCCTGGGGTGGCCGCGGCGTTCGTGGCGTCAGCCGTTCGCCCGCGTTCAACGGAGAAGACTCCACGGGAAAGAGGTGTGGAGAGAGATAGGGAAAGACATGGGAGGCGATATGGTTCCAGATCGGCGCGAGAACCAGCGCTGTTGGGGCAAGGAGTCAACCCGGCGTCCTGCGGACGCTGGGTCTATCAACCTTGCATGGCGGTTGCGTTGGCCGCCGCGAACCACGCATCGACGGCCTGATGCAGGGCATTCGCGACGCGCAGCCGGTGCGCCGGATGACGCAGGAATGACTCATCCTGCCGGTTGGACATGAACCCCATCTCCACCAGCACGCTCGGGATATCCGCCGCGGTCAGCACCACGAAGCCGGCATGGCGGTCCGGATTCTGCAGCAGCGGCACCTGCTGCTGCAGGCTGACCACGATGTCCCGCGCCATGCGCAGCGATCCGACCTTGGTCTCCCGCTGCACCAGGCTGACCAGCACCTGCTCCACTTCCGGCGAGAGATTATTGTAGCTGGGGCCGAGAAAGCGGTCGGCGCTGTTTTCCCGGGTGGCGAGTTCCGCCGATTGCGAGTCAGACGCTGCCTTGGACAGCGTGTAAACGCTGGCGCCACGCACGTCGTGGTCCTTGATCGCGTCGGCGTGCATGGAGACGAACAGCGAGGCGCCATGTTTGCGTGCGATCTCCACACGCTGTTCCAGGGGAATGAACCGGTCCTGCTCGCGGGTCAGGGCGACCCGGTATTGCCCGCCGTGTTCGAGCAGGCCCTTCAAGGTAAGGGCGGTGGCAAGCGCGATGTGTTTTTCGTAGGTGCCGGAAACCCCGATGGCGCCGGGATCCTTTCCGCCATGCCCGGGATCGAGCATGACCATCGGGCCACTGCGGGATGGCCCCTTGCGGCTTGGCGGAGGCTTTTGCCGCCCCAAGGCGGGGGACAGGAAGGTCCCGAACAGGCTGATGGAGGCGCCGATCCGACCCAGCACAAGCCGGCGGCTTGACAGTGCATGGAAGCCCATGCCCGGCGATCTTAAAGCAAAGTCTGAGCGAACGCCAGACCCTTATACCAGTCGGCCGAAAGGCCGACTGGTATGCGCGCGGGGTTGGCGGGGCGGCCGCGCGCGAAATCAAAAGGATACCGAGCCGTTCGCCTCTTGGCGGGCCGGCATCAGACCGTCTCCGCGAAATGGCAGGCCACGAGATGCCCGGCGACGGACCTCAACTCCGGCCGCTCGGCCCGGCAACGCGGCGCGGCGTACGGGCAGCGCGATTCGAAAGCACAGCCCGGCGGCGGGTTCAGCGGCGACGGAAGCTCGCCCTTCACCGTCACCGCGACCTTGCGGCGTGCCGGATCGGCCGAGGGCGTCGCCGCCAGCAGCGTGCGCGTATAGGGATGCCGCGGATTGTCGAACAGGCTGGTCTTCGGCGCATGCTCCACCGGCCGGCCGAGATACATCACCATCACCTCGTGCGCGATGTGCCGCACCACCGACAGATCGTGACTGATGAAAAGATACGCGAGATGCAGCTCGTCCTGCAGGTCCATGAGCAGGTTCAGCACCTGCGCCTGGATGGAGACGTCGAGCGCGGAGACCGGTTCATCTGCAACCACCACGCGGGGATGCAGCATCAGCGCGCGCGCAATCGCGATGCGCTGTCGCTGGCCGCCGGAGAACATGTGCGGGTGGCGGCCATACTGATCCTGCCGCAGACCGACTTTTGCCATCATGGCGCGCGCCGCCTCGATCCGCTCCGGCCGGTTTCCGCGGTGATTGATCGCCAGCGGCTCCTCCAGGATCGCGCCCACGGTCTTGCGCGGATTGAGCGACCCGTACGGATTCTGGAACACCATCTGCACCGACAGCCGCAGCTCGCGCCGGCGCGCGGGAGAGATCGCCGCGGTGGGATTGCCGTCGATCAGCAGCTCGCCCGCCGTGGGTTCCTCGAGCAGGGTGGAGAGCCGCGCGAGGGTCGATTTGCCGCAGCCCGATTCGCCGACGACGGCCAGCGTCTTGCCGGAGTGCAGCGTGAACGACACGCCATCGACGGCGCGCACCATGCCGCGGCCCGACAGCAACCCGCCGACCGGATAGTGGCGGCGCACATCGCGCGCCTCCATCACCGCGGTCATGCCGCCAGCGTATCCCGCCGGTGCGGCGGCCGTCCGGCGTCATCCAGCGCGTAGTGGCAGCGCGCCGCCCCGCGCGGAACCGGCTCCAGCGTCGGCCGAACCGCGATGCAATGCTGCGTGGCGAACGAACAGCGCGGATGGAACAGGCAGCCGTCCGGCCGGTCGTCGATGCCCGGGCACCATGCCTGGAATGGTCGGCAGGCGCGATCGCCCCAGCGCACGCTCGGGCAATGCGCGAGAGCAGCGCTGCGGTGTAGGGATGACGCGGCGTGGCGAACAGGCCCGGCGGTGGGTTGCGTTTCCATCGTCTGCCCGGCGTACATCACCTGCACGCGGTGCGCGGTCTCCGCCACCACGCCCATGTCGTGCGTGATCAGCACCAGGCCCATGCGATGCTGCGCCTGCAAGCGAAACGAGCAGATCGAGGATCTGCTTCTGGATTGTCACATCCAGCGCGGTGGTCGGTTCATCGGCGATCAGCAGCTTGCGGATTGCAGGCAATCGCCATGGCGATCATCACCCGCTGGTTCATGCCGCCGGAAAGCTGATGCGGAAACGCGCCCAGCCGGCTCGCCGCAGCGGGAATGCCCACCTGCTCCAGCAGCTCGACCACGCGGTCGCGCACCACCCGGCGCGGCACCGCGTGGTGGGTACGAAGCGATTCTCGCGATCTGCCAGCCGATCGGATAACAGGGATTGAGCGAGGACATCGGCTCCTGGAACACCATCGCCATGTCCTTGCCGATCACCCGGCGGCGCTGCCGCGGCGTCAGATGCAACAGGTCGATCCCGTTGAACCGCATCACCTGGGCGGTGACCCGGCCGGGGAACGGGATCAGGCCCATCAGCGCGAGCATCGAGACGCTCTTGCCCGACCCCGACTCTCCCACGATGCACAGCACCTCGCCTTGCTCGACCGTGATGTCGGCCGCCTCCACCGCGCGGAACCGCCCGCGCGCCGTGGCGAATTCGACCGTCAGGTCGCGGATTTCCAACAGCGGCATCAGCGTCGCAGCTTCGGGTCGAGGGCGTCGCGCAATCCGTCACCGAACAGGTTGAAGGCGAGGACCGTAATCAGGATTGCCAGGCCGGGAAATGCCAGGACCCACCAGGCGCGCTGGTAATACTGCAAGGCGCCCGCCAGCATGGTGCCCCATTCCGGGGTCGGAGGCTGCGCGCCCAGGCCGAGGAACCCCAGCGCGGCGGCATCCAGGATGGCGCTGGAGAACCCGAGCGAGGCCTGCACGATCAGCGGCGCCGCGCAGTTCGGCAGCACCGTGTCGAACATCAGCCGCAGGCGCCCCGCGCCGGCGCAGCGCGTCGCGGTGACGTAGTCCTTCGCCAGCTCCGACAGCGCCGACGGCGCGCGCCAGCCGCGTGTAGCCCGGCAGCGTCACCACCACGACCGCCAGCATGGCGTTGAACAATCCGGGCCCGAGGATCGCCACGATGACAATCGCCAGCAGCAGGCTGGGGAACACCAGGATGATGTCCATGGCGCGCATGATGATGATGTCCGCGGCGCCGCCCGCGAACGCCGCCGTGAGCCCCAAGCGTCGTGCCGGTCGCCAGTGCGAGCGTCACCACCGAAAAGCCGATCAGCAGCGACAGCCGCGCGCCATAGATCAGGCGGGACAGCATGTCGCGCCCCACGTCATCCGTGCCGAGCGGAAACGATGCATCACCGCCCGCCTGCCAGATCGGCGGCGTCAGGAAGTGGTCGCGGAACTGCTCGATCGGTGAGTGCGGCGCCACCACGTCCGCCAGCGCGGCCACCATGATCAGGAAAACAAGGACCACCACGCCGGCGACCGCACCGCGGTTTTCCACGAAGCTGCGCCGGAACGTGGCGAACCGGCCCGGAACGGGAACGCGGCGGCGGCCGGCGCGAGGGTCTCGGTGGCCGACATCAGCGCGATCGCTTCAGGCTGAACAGCCGATGAAGCGTAATCGCGCCTCGATCATCGCCGGATCCGCGGGTTGAGGTAGCCGTACGCCACATCAACGCCGAGGTTGATCAGGATCACCAGCGTGGCGATCACCAGCGTTCCGCCCTGCAGCACCGGATAGTCGCGGCGCTGGATGCTCTCGATCAGCCAGTGCCCGACGCCGGGCCAGGCGAAGATCGTCTCGGTCAGGATGGCGCCGCCCAGCAGCGATCCCACCTGCAGGCCAAGCACCGTCACCACCGGGATCAGCGCGTTGCGCAGCGCATGCACCATCACCACCCGCAGCCCGCCAAGCCCCTTGGCCCGCGCGGTGCGTACATAATCTTCGCTCAGCACCTCCAGCATCGCCGACCGGGTCATGCGCGCGATGGTGGCCAGCGGGATCGTGCCAAGCACGATGGTGGGAAGAATCAGATGGCTGATCGCCGACCGCACTGCCCCCTTGTCGTCGGAAAACCAGGAATCGATCAGCATGAAGCCCGGACCAGGGCTCGACATAGAACTGGTCGCTGATGCGCCCCGATACCGGCGTCCACCCCAGCATCACCGAGAAGATGAGGATCATCATCAGTCCCCACCAGAAGATCGGCATGGAGGCGCCGGTGACCGACAACCCCATCAGCCCGTAATCGTAGGCCGAGCCGCGCCGGATCGCCGCGATCACCCCGAGCGGAATGCCGACGATCACGGCAAACAGCATGGCGCAGCCGGTCAGTTCAACCGTCGCGGGGAACAGCGCGATGAACTCCTTCCACACCGGCTCTCGCGTGGTGATGGAAATGCCCAGATGCCCGGTCGCGACATCCCGCTCGTAGTGCAGGAACTGCTCCCATAACGGCTGATCCAGACCATACAGATGGCGCATCGCCGCCAGCCGGGCCGGTTCGATCCCGCGTTCACCCGCCCGCACCTCGATCGGATCGCCCGGAACCAGGTGGATCAGCATGAAGCTGATGAACGTGACCGCGACGAAGGTCGGCACGATCAGGCCGACCCGCCGCAGCATGAAGCGAAGCACCCGATCACCCCAGCCGGGGTTGCGACTACTCCAGGTCAACCCAGTCGAACTGGTGCCGTCCGAACGGGCTCATCTTGTAGCCGGTGACGTTCTTGCGCATCGGCATGAACACCACGGAGTGCGCAATCAAGAAATACGGCGTATCATTATGCATCACCACCTGCGCCTGCTCGTACAGCTTTGCGCGTTCCGCCTGATCGGTGATCTGCGCCGCCTTGGTGATCAGATCATCGAATTCCTTGTTGCACCATTTCGTGGAGCTGCCGCCGCCGGGCCGCGCCGCCGCGCAGCTCGCGAGGTTGTTGAAGAAATTGTCCGGATCGCCGTTGTCGCCGGTCCAGCCCAGCTCCGCCATCATGTCCTCGCCGTTCTGCACCCGCTTGCGATACTCGCCCCATTCGAAACTCACGATCTTCGCCTTGATCCCCACCTTCGCGAGATCGGACTGCATCAGCTCGGCGATGCGGCGCGCATCGGGGTTGTACGGCCGCTGCACCGGCATGGCCCAAAGATCGGTTTCGAACCCGTTCGGCACGCCGGCCTCGGCCAGCAGCTTCTTCGCCGCTTCCGGATCGTAGGGGAAATCCTGCACGTCGTTGTTGTAGCTCCACATCGTCGGCGGGATCAGGTTTTTCGCCGGCTGGCCGGCGCCCTGATACACCGCCTGCAGGATCGCCTTCTTGTCGATCGCCATGTTGATGGCCTTGCGCACCCGCACATCGTCCAACGGCTTCTTCGTGACGTTCATCGCCAGATAGCCGATGTTCAGCCCGGGGGCTGACATCATCTGGAGGTTCGGGTCGGAATCGATCTTCGCCAGGTCGGCCGGGTTCGGATAGGCCATGATCTGACACTCATTCGCCTGCAGCTTCGCCAGGCGCACCGCCGCTTCCTTGTTGATGGAAAAGACCAGCGTATCGATCTTCGGCTTCGGCCCCCAGTAGCCGTCGAACACGCGGTAGCGAATGGTGGCGTCCTTCTGATACTGCTGCAGATAGAACGGGCCTGACCCGATCGGCTCCTGATCGATCAGCTCCGGCTTGCCCATCTTCAGCATCGCGTCGGCGTATTCCTTGGACATGATGGAGCTGAAATCCATCGCCAGGTCCGACAGGAACGGCGCGTTGGGCACGTTCAGCGTGAAGCGGACGGTGTAGTCGTCCACCTTATCGACCGATTTCAGCAGCTTCGGGAAATCCATGTCGCCGAAATAGCTGTAATCGCCGCCATTGACCTTGTGGTACGGGTTGCTGTCCTTCCACTGCCGCTCGAACGTGAACACCACGTCGTCGGCCGTCACGCCCCGGGTCGGCTTGAAGTTGTGGTTCGACTGCCACTTCGCGTTATGCCGCAGATGGAAGGTAAACACCGTGCCGTCGGGCGAAACCTCCCAGCTCTCGGCCAGCGACGGACCAACTTCGGTGGACCCGGGCTTGAAATCGACCAGCGTGTTGTAGATCGGCTTGTTGGCGTCGAAGGTCGTCCCCGTGGTGTTCAGCATCGGGCTGAAATTCTCGGGCGATCCTTCGGAACAATAGACCAGCGTCTTCGCCTGTGCGCCGGCGCTCGCCAACGCACATGCCACCACCATCGCCGCCACGATCTTTCGCTGATTCACGTCTTCCTCCCGTCGGACCGCAGCCCGGATGTTATTGGTTCCCAGTGTCCTGCCCCTGGAGTTCGCCGTATTCTGCGGCGAACTGAAGGGACAAGCAGGCCACTGAAAACAAGCAAGGGACGGCTTATACGGGTCGATTGCCGGAATGGTAGGAATTATCGGGACGCCCCGCCCGCCTGTTGAGCCAGGCTGAAACTGGACTACTCTCGGCTGCATGCGCACCCATCGTATCGCAGCCATCCCGGCCGACGGCATCGGCCCGGAAGTCATCAACGCCGGGCTGGAGGTGCTGGACGCCGTGGCCGCGCGCGACGGCGGCTTTGACCTGAAGATCGACCGCTACGACTGGGGTTCCAACTGGTATCGCAAGCACGGCGCGATGATGCCGCCGGACGGGCTGGCCTGGCTGCGCACCGCCGATGCGATCTATTTCGGCGCGGTCGGCGATCCGAACATCCCGGACCATGTCACGCTCTGGGGCCTGCGCCTGCAGATCTGCCAGGGCTTCGACCAATACGCCAACGTCCGCCCCACCCGCATCCTGCCCGGCATCACCTCCCCGCTGCGCGATGTCGGCCCCGGTGATCTCGATTGGGTCATCATCCGGGAAAACAGCGAAGGCGAATACGCCGGCCAGGGCGGACGCACCCATCGCGGCCTGCCCGAGGAGGTTGCAACTGAAACCGCCATCTTCACCCGCCGGGGCGTGGAACGCATCATGCGCTTCTCCTTCGATGTCGCACGCTCACGCCCCCGCAGGCACCTGACGGTCGTCACCAAGTCCAACGCCCAGCGCCACGGCATGGTGTTCTGGGACGAAATCGCCGCCCTGGTGTCGCACGACTATCCGGACGTGACCTGGGACAAGGAACTGGTCGATGCCATGACCATGCGCATGGTCCGCCGCCCCGGCAGCATCGACACCGTCGTGGCAACCAACCTGCACGCCGACATCCTGTCCGATCTCGCCGCCGCCCTGGCCGGCTCGCTCGGCATCGCCCCCACCGCCAATGTCGATCCCGAACGCCGCTCACCCTCGATGTTTGAGCCGATCCATGGCTCGGCGTTCGACATCACCGGCAAGGGAATCGCCAATCCGGTGGCCAGCTTCTGGACCGCGGCAATGATGCTGGAACACCTGGACGAAAAACCCGCCGCCGAGCTGCTGATGCGCGCCGTGGAACAGGTCTGCGCGGCGGGGGTGATGACGCCCGATCTGGGCGGCAAGGCGACGACGAAGGACGTCACCCGCGCGGTGTGCGAGGCGGTGAGCGGGGCGAACCGGGGAGGGGTTTAATTCCGGTTGAAAGACGAACCAGGAAATGGCGCTTTGCTGGCCGCGCCTGCCTCTGCCGATCCGCCAGCATGCACTGATTCCGATCAGCCTCCCGCGCCCTCTTCGCCCTGTCCCCGTCGCGCAATCGCGTGCCAGCGCACGAAGCGCAGCCGGCCGGAGCGCAGCAGCCGCGCGCGCAGCATCCACATCTCGCCCTCCCGCACCAACCGCGCCGCCTCGGCGGTGTCGGGCCGCTGCTCCGCCAGCATGCGCACCAGGCCTTTCCAGCCCCGCACCACCTGGGCGATGTGACGCTCCGACACATCCTCGGCCACCCGTATCTCGAACCCGAGCCGGCCGAGCGCCCGGGTGATCGTCGCCTCGGCGACCGGTGCCTCGGGAGCGCCGCTCCAGTTCGATCAGCCGGGACAGCTCCCGGTCGGCCACCGTCACCCGTTCCGGCGCGACCAGTTCCAGCAGGCTGAGCTGACCGGCCGGGCGCAGCGCCAGCGAGATACCCGCCAGCACCGTTTCGGGCGAAGCCTCCCGCATCGGCTCCAGCCCGATCGCATGGTGGAAGTAGCGGTGCTGAAAGTTCGGGCCGCTCCGCGATTCCAGACATCGACCTGGGCCCGTTTGCCGAGACCCGATCTGGCGCACAGCGCGGCGCCGGCCGCCACGAGGTCGGGGTCAGCCTCGAACCCGCTGACCCACACCCCAAGCTGGCTGGCGATGACCTTGCTCGCCCCGCCCGGGCCGCAGCCGAGCAGGAGCAGGGAGGAGGCGGCGGAAAGTCCCATGGGGCGGGCGAGGCGCAGGGTTTCGTCCTCGCCGCCCGGCAACGATGAACCCCTCGCCCCACAGCCGGCCGGCAAGCGCGACCGCTCCGGCGTCCAGGCGATGTCGCGTGCCTGGATCCCGTGCCTGCGGCTCAGGCTCCGCCGCTAGCGAGACGAACGCGCTTTCGGGTGACCGCGACAGCCAGTTCCTGACGCCGGCAAGCAGCATCCCGACGCTCTATCAGCCGGAAGGTTGAAATTTGTTGTTGCCCCAGTCTTGCCTCTCCCGCTGCGGAACAGCCCGGCTGATCGAGGCTGGATCGGGGGCGGATCCCGCAGCGATCCGAGTGAGGTTGCGTCAGTTAAACAACCGCCGGGACGCGACGCGCCCCCTCGGCCAGGTGCCGCAGCTTGGCCCAGACCACGTCCTCCGCCACACGGCCCCGCCCGGCGGAGGTATCGAAGCCGCAATCTGTGCCGGCCAGGACACGGCGTCGGATCGCCGATCACCGCCGCCACGCCGTTCGATCCGGTCCGCGATCACCTCGGGATGTTCGACGAAGTTGGTCAGCACATCGATCACGCCGGCAACGATAAGCTGGTCCGGACGCAACGGCGCGTCGGCCAGAATGCGAGTATTCATGCGCGTGGCGGGGATTGGCGAAGGGCAAGGACAAACCCACCAACCCTAGCCTCCAGGATGGCGGGCAGGATGTCGAGCAACGCCACGTCGGAATCGTGCGGTCCTTCGTAATTGCCCCAGCATGCGTGCAAGCGGACGCGGTCGGGCGGGATCCCCTCCAGCGCCCGGTTGATCACCGCGACGACGCGCCGCACGAATGCGACGAAATCCGCAACCGGGCGGTCCTGGAACGTCAGGTGGCGCTCCATCGCGAGGTCCGGCGCATCGATCTGCAGCACGAAACCGGCTTTCACGATCGCCTGGTATTCCACCCGCAGCGCCGCCCCCAATGCCTCCAGATACGCCGCGTCATCCGGGTAGAACCGGTTGCGCATGGCGAGAGCCACGATTCCGGGCGACGGTGCGGTCAGGAACGCCTCGGCGAACGGCCTGCCTTCCTCCGCCAACGCCGCGGCAAAATCCGTGCAGTCCTGCTCGATCGCCGCCGGATCGAGGTAGCGCACCTCGCCCACCGCCTCCGGCACGCCGGCGATGTTGCTGATCGACGTGCCGACCGCGTCGTGCGCCGCCTTCCATGCGGCAAAACCCGGATAGCGGGTCATGTCGGCGAACGGCCGGCGGGTCCAGCCGGCGCCGAAGCCGCTCATCCGCCGCTGAACATACAGGAAGAAGCGCCTCGCGCTGCTGCTCGCCGTCGTTGCCGATGTCGATGCCCGCTGTCCGCCTGCCGGGCGATGACCTGCGCGAAGCGCTGCCAGGCCCTCGCGCCGAAGCTCGGCGGGATCGACCGGCTCGCCGCGGCTCCGCCTTGCATACAGCTCGGTCAGCCGCGCCGGCCGGGGCAGGCTGCCGGTATGCGTCGTCAGGATGCGGCGGTCACTGCGGAGCATCGCGGGTCCTGCGCTGGGAAATGGCATAGCGCAGCGTGCTCAGCGCCGCGACAATCGACGGCAAGCCGCGGTGCGTCCGCTCGGCCAGGTCAGATGCCAGCGCACCGGGCGGTCCTCCGCCGCTGCCGGGCAGAGCAGAAATCGCCCGCCTGTGACAGGACGACGATGCCTTCGCCCGAGGGTTCCAAGCGCACCGCCATCGCCCCACAGCCGGGCGCAGTCGCCGAGCAGCATGCGAAGCTCTGACTGTTGCACCGCGCGCCGCCTCCCCTTACAGCGAAGCCATGCCCAGCCGTTCCTGGCTCCTGGCCGGCATGGCCTTCGCGATGATGGCGGCTGTGGCGGGATCAGGCCAGAGCCGTGCGGCCGATTCTCCGTCCCCCTCCGCGCAATGCGCCGCCGCCGTCGCCGCCGCCGAGCAAAAGGAACAGACCCCCCCGGGCCTGCTCTTGCAGATCGCCCGGGTGGAGAGCGGACGGCCAACCCCGCCCACCAATACCCTGCAACCCTGGCCATGGGCGGTCGATGCTGACGGCGAAGGCATCTTCTTCGACACCAAGGCCCAGGCGGTCGCCTGGTCGAAGAAGGCGCTCGCCGGCGGCACGGTGACCTATTTGGACGTCGGCTGCATGCAGATCGATCTGCGCATGCATCCGCATGCGTTCCGCGATCTGGAGGAGGCGTTCGATCCGACCGTCAACGCCGCCTATGGCGCGCATTACCTGCGCACGCTGCACGACGGCGATGCCGGGGGGAATTGGTATATCGCCATCGGCCTGTACCATTCCCACACGCCGGAATTGGCCGCTGCGTACCGAGCGCAGGTGGCGGCGGTGGCTTCGGGCTAAGCCGATGCCGGCGATGCCGGGGCATTCGATCCGGCTGGCATTGGCGGGCGGCGGGATCCTGCGCATCAATCTGCGGCAGCCGGCACGGGTGCATCGCACACTGACGGCGTGCCAGGTGGCGGCGATCCTCGGGCCGTATCTGCCGCGGAAAGTCAGCGGCTGCGGATAACGCGGCGCTGCGCGAGACCACTATCGCAAGAAAATCTTGCATCGCCTGTTCCGCAAGCCCATCTTCGGCTCGGAGATGTTTCGTGTCGGATGTTCTATTCGGATCTCGGATCCGCGCCCTTCGGACCGAGCGGGGCCTGACGCAAGATGCGTTGGCGCAACGGCTGGGCTTCAAAGACCGTCAGACCGTCTCGGCCATTGAGAATGGTGAGCGTCGGTTGTCGGCCGAGGAGTTGGTGCGCGCGGCCCAAGTGCTCGGGATGCCGTTAGAGACCTTTACCGACCCGCTTCTGCTGATTGGAGAGGGGCGTTTTTCTTGGCGTCAGACCGGCGTCTCGGCGCAAAGCCTCACCGAATACGAGCGAAACGCGGGCCGCTGGATCGCAGCCTATCGTATGCTGTCGAGACAGCAGGGACGCCAACTGCCACCCGACCGCCGCTCCCTTCGTCTCGCCAGAACGAGCAGCTATGAGGAAGCGATGGATGCCGGCGAACGCATCGCTGCGTCCTATGACCTCGGTTGCGTCCCAGCACGGCGCCTTAGTGCCGTCATGCAGGACGTGCTCGGCATTCTGGTGCTTATGGTCGATGCCATTCCGGATGTCTCGGGGGCCGCGTGCCGGCTGCCGGACCTGGATACCGTGCTCATCAACCGGCAGGAGAGCGAAGGGCGCCGGCACTACGATTTGGCACACGAACTGTTCCATATTCTCACGTGGGATGCGATGCCTCCTGCGCATATCGAAGAAACCGACGAACGAGGCCCCGACCGAGTCGAGCAACTGGCAAACAGTTTCGCATCTGCGCTGCTGATGCCAGACGTGGCATTGGCACCGTTCGGCACATGGTCAAACTTGAAGGATGAAGCGCTCGTTCAGAAGCTGAATCAGACCGCCGATGCTCTCGGGGTCACCGCTTCGGCACTGAAGTGGCGGCTCGCCGCAACCAACCGGCTCACTTTGAAAGCGGCACGAGCAGTCGATGACGCATTGCTACGCCACAATGGTCACGCCCATCTGGCGAAACACGCGACGAAGGTTTTCCACCGCCGGTCTTCTACAGTTGCGCAGGGCGATATTCTGGTTCAGAAGCCCACTTCGCCGGCAGTGGATCTCAAGCCACCTCTGTTCTCAACTCCTTTCCTTGCGGTGATCGCGCGCGCGTTGCGGGAGGGTCAGATATCCCTTCGACGTGTGGCGCACCTCCTTGACCTTTCAATCGATGATCTACCGGATCTGTTCGCTGCGCACGGTATAGCTGCCGAGGTCGGGGTTTGAGAATTCATGCCTCGCCACTCCGCGGCGATCCTGGTGGACACCAACGTCATCCTTGAATGTCATCGCGCGCGATGCTGGCGGGCTTTGGCCGGCGGTTATCGCCTTGAAACCGTCGAGGAATGCCTCACTGAGACGCAGACTGGCCGTCAGCGTCGCAGGCCGGAGCAACAAATTGATCTCCGTAGTTTGCGACAGTCCTTGGCTCATGTGCACACTGTCACCGGTGCCGAGCGCGCGTCGGCAGCCGTGCGTGACTCACAATTCGGATTTCTCGATCCCGGTGAGCGTGATCTGTGGGCCCACGCTATAATCCGGCTGGATAGTTGGGTCCTGTGCGGCCCAGACCGAGCGAGCATGCAACTCGGAGTCCGCCTCGGACTCCGCGACCGTCTGATCAGCTTGGAAGAGCTACTCAACGATATTGGATATCGGCCAAGCATACCGCTGCGCCCGAATTACCGGGTGCAGTGGCTGGCAAACTGCCTTAACGAAATGACGCTATTGGAAAGCACGCGCCGTCGCTGATAGCTCCGTTATCCTCGCTACCTCTTCTTCACGCTCCAGAACACCGGCACCGACCCCTTCTGCAACCCGCTCAGCGTATCCCGCCACGCCGAAGGCGGCAGGTACTGCCCCAACGGCACGAACGGAACCACCTCGAACATCCGCGCCTGCAGCTCCGCCGCGATCTTCTTCTGCTGCGACTCGTCACTACTCTCCATCCACGCCGTCCGCAGCTCCTCCAGCTTCGCGTCCGTCGGCCAGCCGAACCAGGAATGCGCGCCGATCCCCCGCAGCGGCGCCGTCAGGATCGGATCGACATACTCCGGCGCCGGAGCGCCATACGGGAACAGCAACCACCCGCCCTTATCCAGCGGCTCCTTGCTGGTGCGCCGCTGCACCACGGTGCCCCAGTCCGTGCTCTGTTCGTCAACATTGAAACCGGCCGCGCGCAGCCGAGGCCCGATCACCCCCACCATCGCATTGTAATAGACCTGGTCTGTCGGGTGCATCAGCACGATCTTCTCGCCACCGTACCCGGCCTCCTTCAGCATCGCCTTGATGTCGTCCGGCGAATGTTTCGTCCTGACGAAATCCATCCCCGCGTCGTTCGCCATCGGCGTCCCCGGCAGGAACAACCCCACCGGCGCGCGATACAGGCTGGGGTCGTCCCCCATCACCGCCTCCATCACCTCCTTCTGGTTGATCGCCGCCAGGGTCGCGCGGCGCACCCCAACATTCGCCGTCGGCCCCTGCAACCAGTTCGGCCGCAAGCCGCCATATGTCCCGTAAATATCGATCAGCCCGACCTGCACCCCCTTGGTGGATTTCAGCAACGAGAGCAGGTCCGGCAGCGGCGAATCGACCCAATCCACCTCGTCGGCGATCAGCGCATTCGCCGCGGTGGACGCATCCGGAATCACCCGCCATTCCACCCGATCCACCATCACGTTGTATCCGCCGGCCATGAAGCTCACCGGCTCCGGCCGCGGCGAGTATTTCTCGAATTTCGTAAACGCCGCGCTGTGCCCCGCGACCCACTGGTCCGGCAAGAATCGGAGCGGCCCGCTGCCGATCGCCTCCGTCACCTGCTTGGACGGCTCCGTCTTCGCCAGCCGCTCCGGCATGATCACCGGCGTCGGCTGAGCTCTTCGACAGCGCCGAAGGCAGCCACGGCATCGGCTTCTTCAGCCGCCAGACGAGCGTCACGTCGTCCGGCGCTTCGATCGCATCCAGCCGTTCGTTGATCGTCTCACCGATCGGATCGCGCTTGATCCAGCGCCGCAGCGACGCGACGCAGTCCCGCGCCAGAACCTTGCTGCCGTCGTGGAACAGCAACCCGTCGCGCAGCTTCATGGTCCAGCGCAGGCCGTCGTCTTCCACCGTGTATCCCGCCAGCATCTGCGGTTTCGGCTGCAATTTCTCGTCGCGTCCGAACAGCGTCTCGTACACCATTCCCGCGAAGTCGCGTGTGACCCGCGCGGTCGTCCAAACCGGATCGAGGCTCGTCAGATTCGCCTGCGGCACATAGATCAGCGTGCTGGCCTTGCCGCCCGCTGCCGGCTGTGCCAATGCGCTGCGCCCCGCAACCACGCCCGCCGCAGAGGCCGCCAGAAACTCCCGACGTTTCATTCGTCTCCTCGCTCGAACGTTTCCCGTTGGCCGATCTGTGCCAGCGAAAGCCGCGCGACACAAACACCACTCACAAACACGGCCCCTCCACGATCTCCCGCGCAACACGCCGCGCCACCCACCGCCCATCCCCCAAATCACCCAGGAACCGCCCGCCCTCCACCACCACCTTCCCCCGCAGCATCGTCAGGCACGGCCACGCCAGCGCCTGCCAGCCCTCCCACGGCGTATAATCCGTCTCATGCAGATCCGCCGCCCGGATCACCCGCCGATCCGCCGGATCCAGGATGCACAGGTCCGCATCCGCCCCCGCCGCGATCACCCCTTTCCGCGGATACAGCCCCATGATCTTCGCCGCGTTCGTCGCCACCAGATCGACGAACCGAAGCAGCGAATACCCCCGCCGCCCCACCATCTCGGCATACATCAGTGCCACCCGAGGCTCCACGCCGGCATTGCCCCCCGTCGTGTCGTCAATCCGCACGCCCTGGATCTTCTGCTTCAGCGTGCAGCAGATTTCATCCGTCGCCACGCAGTTGATCGAGCCATCCAGCGTGCCCGCCCACAGTGCTGCCTGGTCCTCCCGCGCCTTCAACGACGGATACGTATGATAAATCTGCCTGTTTGGCCGGCGATAATCCTCGCTCGTATACAGCATGTATTGATGCAGCAACTCGCCATACACCGCCACACCGCGCGCCCGAGCCTCACGAATGGCCGACACCCCACTCGCTGCCGAAACATGCATCATGTAAATCGCCGTGCCGACCTTCTCCGCCAGCCGGATGATCCGCCGGAACGAAATATCCTCCGACAGCGCGTTGTGCACCTCTGCCATGTTGGCGAAACCAACCCGCCCCTCTCGGATCAGCTTGCCGTACATGTGCATCACGATGTCATTGTCCTCGGAGTGGATCACCCCCAGCCCGCCCTGTGCCGCCAGCACCTGGAACACCTCCCAGATACCGCCGAAATCCACCATCCGCCCTCTGCGAGACGGAGTAATATCGGTGGTAAATATCTTCACCGTGGGAAATCCGGCCTGAACCGCCTCCGCCAACTGCGGAAAAAGCGCCTCCGGCAGCGCCCCCTCCACCATCAGATGCTGCGCGTAATCGCACGCGCAATGCCCCGTCCAGTCGCGCTCGCGCAGCTCGATCGCCTCATGCACCGTCGGCGCCTGGTTCACCCGCGTGAAATCGATGATCGTCGTCGTCCCGCCATGCAGTGCCGCGCGCCCCACCACATCCGGAGGATCGGTCAGTCCCGCCGTACCATCCGGGTTCGGCAGAAACCATTTGCAATGCACGTGCGGATCAATGCCCCCCGGCATGACGATCTTCCCCGTCGCATCGATCAGACGCGCCCCGTCCGGCACCGGCAGGGCCGCGTGCGCGCGCCACGGCGACAATCCGCTCACCCGCGATCGCAATGTCGCAGGCGCCTACGCCTTGCGGCGTCACCACCGTATCCCCGCGCACCAGCACATCGATCATCGTCGTCTCCCGCCGCGCTGATGTTCCCCGGCCCAACCGCCGCTGACAAGCGCGAGATCCCGCAAACCGTTTGTTAACGCCGGCCGCCGGATCAACCCGCGCAATGCGGGGCACGGAGCTTCTGGCCCGGATCGGGGCCAGCCAGCAGGGCCGGCTGTTCCTCTGGCTGCCCGTCTTCATGATCGCCGGCGTCCTCACCTACTTCACCCTCCGCTCCGAACCGCCGCCCTGGCTCGGCCTCGCGCTCTTCGCACCCCTCGCCGCCACCGCCTGGTTCGCCGGATACTGGGGCCGCGTCGCCCTGCTGCCCCTCGCCGCCGCCACCCTCGGCTTCGCCTCCGCCCAGCTTTCCACCGACCGCGCCGTCCCGCTCGAACCGCTGCCCCGCCGCGCCGTCATCATCACCGCCACCGCCCAGGCCGTGGACCTGCTCCCCCAAGGCCGCCGCGTGACGCTCAAGCACCCCAGCCTCGACGGCGCCCCGCCGCTGCGCCGCACCCTCCGCGTGCGCCTGCGCAACAACGATCCGGCGGACCTCGCCCAGGGCGACACCATGCGCATCCGCGCCCTGGTGCAGGCTCCCTCACCCCCGGCCTACCCCGGCGCCTGGGACCTGCAGCGCGACGCCTTCTTCGCCGGCATGGCCGGCTACGGCTTCGCCCTCGGCCCCATCGAAGTCCTGGCCCACCGCCCGCGCGACGGACCCGCGCGGCGTGCTGCAATCCCTCCGCGAGACCATCGCCGCGCGCTTCGAAGCCGCGCTGCCCGGCGCGCCCGGCGCGGTCGCCGCCACCTTGCTGACCGGCATGCCCTCGGCCATCCCCGAATCCGACCGCGAGGCCTTCCGCGCCTCCGGCCTCGCCCACCTGCTCGCCGTCGCCGGGCTGCATATCGGCATCGTCATGGGCCTGATCTTCGGCGCCACCCGCGGCGCGCTCGTCTGCTTCGAGCGTCCCGCCCTGCACTGGCCGGTCAAGCAGATCGCCGCCGTCGCCGCGCTCGCCGCCGGCGGCTTCTACATGGTGCTGACCAACATGCACGTGCCGATCGTGCGCAGCTTCCTCATGGCCGCGCTGTTCACCATCGCCGTGCTGCTGGGCCGCGCGGCGATTTCGCTCCGCGCACTCGGCCTGGCCGCCGTCGCCCTGGTGCTGCTGGAGCCGCAGGAAGTCCCCGGCGTCTCCTTCCAAATGAGCTTCGCCGCGGTGCTCGCGCTGATCGCCGGATACGAAGCCCTCCGCCCCCACCTGCACGCCCTCCACGGCGACGGCGGCGCCGCCCGCCGCTTCGGCCTGCACGTAACCGGACTGGCGCTCACCAGCCTGATCGCCGGCACCGCCTCCGCGCCCTTCGGCGCCTATCACTTCGGCAAGATCCAGCTCTACTTCGTCCTGGCGAACATGATCGCGGTGCCGCTGACCGCCATGTGGGTCATGCCCGCCGGGACTGATCGCCCTGGCCTTGCTGCCGCTGCATCTGGAGAAGCTCGCGCTGATCCCCATGGGCTGGGGCACCGACGCCATCCTGTTCGTTGCCCGCGAAACCGCCGCGCTGCCCGGCGGCCACCCTGCCGGTGCCCCACATGCCGGCCTGGGGCCTCTTGGTCGTGGCACTCGGGATGGCGGTGCTCGCGCTCTGGCGCGGCCCGTGGCGGCTCGCGGGAACCGCATTGATCGCCGCGGGCCTGGCTTCGGTGGCCTTCGTCCACCCGCCGGACATGCTGGTCTCGGCCGACGCGCGCATGATGGGCCTCCGCGCACCCTCCGGCTTCTATCTCTATCGCCAGTCCGGCGCTTCCTCCTTCACCCGCGATGCCTGGACCGCCTACTGGGCCGCCGGGCCGCCGATGCCGCTGCCCGACTCCGCCCCGTGGATCGACTGCGGCGAGCAGGGCTGCCGGATGCAGACGGGGCGTGCTGCTGCTGCGGCGCAAGGACCGGCCCGCGCCATGCGACGGCGCCGTGGTGGTGATCGCGCTCGGGCCGCTGGCCTACGACTGCCCGGCCGGGGTGCCGCGGATCACCCGATCATGGCTGCGAAGGAACGGCGCAACGGCGATCTGGCTGGACGGCCAGCTTCCCCGGATCCTGACCGACCACACGGAGCGGGGCGAGCGACCCTGGACCGTCCAACCCCCCGAAGCGCCCGAGCACCTGACCCTTCCCCTGGCCCCCGCCGGAACGTAAGCCGACCGGGGCAAACTTTGGCAAGCTCTTGAAAACGAGACCTTTTCGTCTTGGCCGGGCTTGACCCGGCCATCCACGCAAGGTTCCAGCGGCGCCAACGCCGCGTCGGAAGCATCAAGCCCGCGCAGTGCAGAAGCGGCGGCTTACACTAGCGTGCACATGTAAGCGCCGCCGCCCCCGAGCTCGCATTCAATCACCCGCAGGCACGCCGCCACCCTCGACGGGGAGGTGCAACCTGCCGCCTGCCGTTTCGTTGCACGAGCATGAGAACCCGCACCTGGCTCGTCTGCCTTGCCGCCGCCACGTTGGGGGGATGCGTCTATGCCCCACCCCCACCGGTTTACACCTACAACCCCTACAATCCCGGAGACCGCGCACTCGCCGGCGCTGCGATCGGCGCCGGGGCCGGAGCCGCGATCGGCGGCATCTCCGATGGCGGCCGCGGTGCCGCGCTGGGCGCTGTGGCAGGCGGCGCGCTCGGCGCGGCCGCCGGAGCGGCAAGCACGCCGCCCCCGCCGGCCTATCCGTACCAGCCATACCCCTATCAACCATACGGATACTAATTCATCCCACCGTCATTGCGAGCCGCGCAGCGGCGAAGCAATCTCCTGTGAGAGTTCGCACCCGAGCCACCCATCGGCAGGATGAAAAGTATCAGGACAAGAACCGTCCGACGCGCTATGAAATTTGACCGCTCTTTACTCCCAAGAACAGGAGATCGGAATGCTGAAGGGGTTCAAAAGCTTTTTGATGCGCGGCGATGTCATTGTCGTTGCTGTCGGCTTGTCGGTCGCGCTGGCGTTCAGTAATCTTGTCAAAGCATTCACGGATAGCGTCATCAATCCTCTAATTGCCGCGGCGCAGGGCGGCGTAAAACGCCCCGGACTGGGCTGGCAGTTGGTTCCCGGCGGCGGCGATGGCACCTATCTCAACCTGGGTGCTTTCATCTCCGCCATCATCTATTTCATTATTTTTATGGCCGTCGTTTATTTCCTGATCGTCGTCCCGTATAAATACGTGATGTCTCGCAGGGGCAAGACCGTGTTTGGCGACCCGCCTCCGACCAAGACCTGCCCGGCCTGCCTCTCCGACGACCTGAATCCCGCTGCGACGAGGTGCAAGCACTGCGGCACGGAGCTTGGCAGGATCGCCGCCTGATCGGGGAGCGAGCGCACGTCGCAGGCACAGATGCAACCGAGGCGCCTGAAACACCGGATCCTCGCGGACACGAACGCAAGGCCGACCCTGCAACGAAGGGTCGCGGTCACCAACTGGTATGTGCTGACGATCGGCTGATCGGTCACTTGGTAAATTATATCACCAACGGGCGGAGGCTGGTTGGACGCCGGTCCGGCTGGGGCGTGGCCGCGATCTACACCACCGGCAGCGCCTCCCGCTCCCACCCGGTCAGCCGCTCAACCGCCCGCCCGATCCGCAGCACCATCGCCTCATCGAACGGACGGCCCACCACCTGCACCGATAACGGCAGCCGGTCAGGACCCAGCCCGACCGGAACACTCATAGCCGGATGCCCCGTCACGTTGAACGGGATCGTCTGCATGGGGGACGCCGACGCCAGACTGTCGGGCACCGCGTCGAACCGCGGCGCCGTCGTCAGCGCGCACGCCGTCAGCAGCGCGTCATACCGGCCCAGCACCGCATTCACCGCCGCCGTCAGCTCGCCCCGCACCCGCAGCGCCTCGACATAGTCAACCGCGGTCAGCGCCGCTCCCAGCAGGAACCGCCCCGACGTCCGCTGCGCGTAATCCCCCAGCCGAGCGCGCAAATCCGCCTGATGGATGGCGAACGCCTCCGCCAGCATGATCACCCGCCCCGCGATGCCGAACAGCGCGTAATCCGGCAGCGTGACATCCTCCACCGTCGCGCCTGCCTCGCGCAGCGTCGCGATAACCGCGTCGATCCCCGCCAGTACGGCTTTCTGCGCCAGCGGGGCCGACGCGAAGAACGCCCGCGGCACCCCGATCCGCAGCCCGCTCACGCCCTGCTCCAGCCCGGCACGAAAATCCGGCACCGGAACATCGGCGCTGGCAGGATCCAGCGGATCGTGCCCCGCCATCACCTGCAGCGCGATGGCGCAATCCTCCACGCTCCGTCCCAGGGGACCGCAGTGATCCAGCGACCACGACAGCGGAAAAACCCCGCGGCGCGAGACGCGCCCGTACGTCGGCTTGATCCCCGCCGTGCCGCACCACGCCGCCGGTCCGCGGATCGAGCCGCCGGTATCCGAACCCGTCGCCATGCGCAGCATCCCCGACGCAATCGCGGCGCCGGACCCGGACGACGATCCGCCCGTGATGTGCTCCGTGTTCCACGGATTGCGTGCCGGCGGCCAAGGCAGGTCGAAGCTCGGACCGCCGATGGCGAATTCGTGCGTCGCCAGCTTGCCCAGCAGCACCGCCCCGCCCTCCGCGAACCGCGCCGCCACAACCGAGTCCTCGCTCGGAACGTGATCCTGCCGCAGCTTGGAATGGCACGTCGTGGCGATGCCGGCCGTGTCGTAGATATCCTTCAGCGCATACGGAATGCCGTGCATCGGGCCGCGATCCCGGCCGGCCTTCAGATCGGCATCCGCCTGTCGCGCATCCGCCACGGCGCGCTCCTCCGTCACGCGGATGAACGCGTGAAGACGTGGGTCACGGTCGCGGATGCGCCCCAGCGCATCCCGCGCCAGAGCCTCGGCTGTGACGCTGCCGACGCGAAGCTGCCGGCCCATCGCGGCGATGGAAAGCTGTTCCATGCTCATGGCAGATCGACCCGCGGCATGGAAAACACCCCGGCGGGCTCGGCGGTCGCCGCCCGCCCCCGGTGCAGCAATCCAACCTGTCCGCGCAGATCGGCATAGTCCTTCAGCAACTCCGGCAGCCGCTCCGCCGGAACGCTCAGCCCCGCGCGCGCCATCAACATCAGGAACTCGCTCCTCAGCTTGTCCGGATCCGGCATCGCTCTCCCTCCCACACGGCCCGCGCAGCGTATAGCATTCGCGGCATGAAGCGCACCCAGGTCGCCATCATCGGTGCCGGCCCGGCCGGCCTTCTCCTCGCGCACCTCCTGCATCTGCGCGGCATCGACTCCGTCGTGCTCGAACGCCACTCCCGCGAATACGTCGAAACCCGCATTCGCGCCGGCCTCCTCGAACACACCACCGAAACCCTGCTCATCCAGGCCGGTGTCGGGTCCCGCATGCAGCAGGACGGCATCCGCCACCACGGCATTCGGCTGCGCTTCGGTCGCCGCGATCACCGCATCGACTTCCAGGCCCTCACCGGCCGGCACGTCATGATCTACGGTCAGCAGTTCGTGGTGCGCGACCTGATCGATGCCTGCCGCGCACGTCACGGCCACATCGTCTTCGACGCCGCACAGGTGGTTCCGCACGACATCACCTCCGACCGGCCACGCGTCACCTGGACCGAAGCCGGCCAGCCCCGTGCCGTAGAATGCGACATCATCGCCGGCTGCGACGGCTTCCACGGCGTCTGCCGCCCCTCGATTCCCGCCGGGGCGCTCCAGGAATTCCATCGCGACTATCCCTTCGGCTGGCTCGGCATCCTCGCCGAGGCGCCACCTTCCGCACCCGAACTGGTTTACACCGCCCACGAAAATGGGTTCGCCCTGCTGACCCTGCGCTCCTCCTCCCTTTCCCGGCTCTACCTGCAGTGCGCACCCGATGAAGACCTCTCCGCCTGGTCCGATGATCGCATCTGGAACGAGCTGAGCACCCGCACCGAACGCGACGGCTTCACTCTTAACCAGGGCCCCATCCTGCAAAAGGCCGTCACCCCGATGCGCAGCTTCGTCGCCGAGCCGATGCGCCACGGCCGCCTGTTCCTCGCCGGTGACGCCGCGCACATCGTGCCGCCCACCGGTGCCAAGGGCCTCAATCTCGCCGCGGCCGACGTCGCCGTCCTCGCCCCTGCGCTCGAAGCATTCCTGAAGCATGGCCGCACCGAACTGATCGACGCTTATTCCGCCACCTGCCTCGACCGCATCTGGAAGGTGCAGCGCTTCTCCTGGTGGATGACCTCCATGCTGCATCGCTTCGAACACCACACCCCGTTCGAACGTCGCGTCCAGATCGCGGAACTTGCGTACGTAACCTCCTCCCGCACGGCCGCCGCCGCGCTCGCCGAGAATTACGTTGGACTTCCGCTCACAGTGTAGGGCGGAGATAATCGACGAGCTAACGCCTCATGACGGCGACACGGTGCTCGATACCGCCCTTCGCAACATGGGTATCACCACCTGTGTCATGGTGGGCGTGATGCGGTCGTCGAAGTTTCTCGCGATACGCACGAAGGCGAACTCAAGAGCATGAGTCGCATTTTTGCGGACGTGATGACAACCGACGAAGTTATACCAGCCGACATTAGGGTTGATCTTTCCGTCATGGCCGGGCTTGTCCCGGCCATCTGCGCACAGACCGCGGCGCGCCAGGAGCCCGGCCCCGAGCTGAGTGATCGCTAACGTCCGTTGGTATCATATCACTCCTCGGCACAATTCCGCCTATTCGGCGCTTATTCACTGACACGAACCGTGAACGTATCTGGAATCCCGTAGTCACCCTCTTGCACTTCGGCGTGTAAAATTCTTGACTTTTGTAACCGAGTTAGGTGTGTGGTCCCGGGATGAGATGGTGCGGATTGATCTTAAACGCTGACGGATTGGGTTTCCATGCGTCACAGATGCTCTGGAAGGGTGTTTTCCACTTCAGTGCCTTGAGCTGCTTGGCGAGTTGTACGCGGTGACGAAGCTGAGCACGCTTGAGCCTTGAGGGTTTCGAGGTCGTCGTAGTGCCGAGGGTGAGGTCGATTTGCGAAAGCGGTTGGGGGCTGTGCGGAATCATCTTTCGAAAGTAAGGGAGCCCTCCAGATTGATGAATGTGCCATCCGGTTTGGTAGTGTTTAAGAAAGAATGTCCATCTTTGAAATCATATACATGCACGGCAGTGGTCTTGTCGGTCTCTTGCCAGTATATCAAGTAAATACCTGGGGCCACTTCCTTCATTGTCGGGTTATCGACTGTGAGGACCACTTGATCTTTTTTTGGTCCGGACCTCGCGATGAAGCTCAGCTTGTCCGGCGCCACATTCATTGTCCACCAGCGCGCATCACTGTATTTCACCTCGTACGAGTGTCCGAACGGTGAGGCTGGAGGTGTCGTCTGCGCTTGGGCATCAGGAACAATAGACACGGCAACCCAGACCCCGATAACCGAGCCGACGACGTTCCATCTCGTGTTCATGCTCTGCTCCCTTCCTGCCTCGTTCTCGCCCCCAAGCAGCCTGCCTGATTTGCCCCTAGGTGCGACTCCCTTTGGAGACGCTCCCCGGCGCCCCTTTATTTTGCCGCGTTCAGAGACGCTGCCGTGTAGCGCCCATTATGGCAACACGGGAGCAAAGACTCAATCAGTATTCCGGAAGCATAGTCGCACCACCGTACCGGAAGGGATGACCGGTTTCCCCCGTTGCACCTGGGAGCCCGACGGTCGCGGCGTCCGCGTTTCAAGGACCAGCACCACTCGACTGAACGGCGGCCGCTGGCGCCGTGTGGAGGAGCTTGGGTGCGCTGAACGTCCGCCCCCAGCGTCGCCTGATAGGCCGGCTATGGCCGAGTTGGGTCGAAACCGGATTTGGCTCGCTGAGTACCAAAGCGTCAGGTCTTAATCCACTACCCCAATATTTCTACCCTCCTTTCCAACCAAACCACTTTCTCGATCTTCCGAAGAAAATATTCCTTGACATTTTCATTAACATATGCTCTCTTCCCGCCCCGTGACCGCCCCGGCAAACACCGCCGAGCCAACGCCTCACCCGGACCCCGAGGTGAGAGGATCTGGACTCGCGGGGAGGCTCCGACGAGTGGCCTGCAGGAATACCATATGACGAGAAAGAGAGTTGTGGATGGCTAGAGGCAGCGGAACTGGCGGCTAGAGGGCTAGCTAAGGACGACGCAAAGGTGATCGACGAGGATGACGGAGAGGGAGACATTTATATGATGTATGCGAGCTGCTCTGAGACGGTCGATCTGGCGGTGCGTGACACGCAAGATCGGAACGCGACGGGCGGTGGCACGCTGTACGCAGCGCCAGCAGCATGGCCGCTGCTGGGCAACGCGCAGGTCAAGGTCACAGCGAAGCGACAAGCGGCAAAGACCGCACGGCAAGCGTCGCCAACAAGGCGGGCAAGGTAAAGTTCAAGCGGCCAAGGGGACGATCGATCGGTCCGATCCTGCCACGCTGACCCTGGGGCTGGTCGAGTGCGTGAGGCAATCACCCCGGAAGCAGCGGGCAAACCGCTGCTGTGGCATCTTCTGACGACGCTGCTGGTCACCAGGGCCCGCCACCCGCCGTCGCCCCCACCCGCACGGTCCGCCTGCTCGGCCTCGTCCGCCGCCTTATCAGCTACGGCAAGGACCTCACCGCCACCCTCCAGCGCCGCCCCTCCATCGAAACCATCATCGCCACCGGGCTGCATTTCGGCATCGTCAACGTCGCCGTGATCCTCGCCCGCATCACCCGCGCCCTGCGGCTGGCCGAGGCACTCGAAACCAGGCTCGAACACCGCGCCGCCCGTCCCGAACCGGCGCGCCCGGCCGCCGCACCAGCCTCCCCGCGCAAGTCACGCAGCCCGCGCCCCAAGGCGCCGCCGCGGAACACCGAAAGCGCCGCCCTCCCCAGCGCCGAGGAAATCGCCGAGCAGCTCCGCCGCCGCCCGGTTTACGCCGTCCTCGCCGACATCTGCCGCGATCTCGGCCTCACCCAGGGCGACCCGCTCTGGCAGGAGGTGCAAGACCTCGTCCTCGAATTCCGCGGCAGCGGCATCGGTCTGCTCAAAGGCGATTTCGCGCGCATCCGCTCCCTCAGATTCTACCCGTGGGACAACAACCCGCGGATGACGCCGGAACAGCTCTTGCAGATATGGCAAGCGCCTCCCGTTTCTCCCGCAGCCGCCTCCACCGGCCCGCCCTGACCCGACCGGACCGTCCGAACAAGCACGCCGCACAAGGCTGGAACCGCACGCGATTCCGGCCCCTTCGCCATTGCGGGCCGCACCGCCCGCCCGACCCGACTAACCTCCGGTCCTCAGCAGCACCCGCCACAGCGGGAACGTCGCCGCCATCGCGACCAGCCCCTCAACCCCGGTGATCGCGGTGGCCCCCGGCGCGCCGATCGCCGTCGCGAGCCAGCCGAGATGGAAGAACCCGACCGGCCCGATGCCGATGCAGGTGGACACCAGCCCCAGCATCCGGCTGCGCATCTCCGGCGGGGCGAAGCGATAGACCAGCGTGGTCTGCAACACCGAGTAGCTGGCGCCGCCGATGCCCTCCAGCAGCAATGCCGTCCCGGCCGGAACCGCCGACGGTGACAGCGCGAACGCCGTGATCATCGCGCAATAGACGATCATCCCGCCGCAGAACAGCACGCCTTTGCCGCTCCGGGTGCCGCCCATCGCCATGGCGATGGCGCCGAGCAGCGCGCCCAGGCCATCGATGCTCGCGATCACCCCGGTGGCGACCGTGCCCAGCCCCAGGCCTTGCTCGGCCACCACGGGCACCATGCTGGTGAACGGCCAGGCGAAGACGTTATAGATCACGGTCACCAGCAGTACCGCGAACAGTCGCCGGTCCTGACGCGCGCATCGAATGCCCTCGGCGAAGCGCGTCAGCACGGAACCCCGCGGGCGCGTGCCGGTCTGATTGCGGTACCCGACGCCGAGCACGACCGGCATGGCCGAGGCATAAAGCACCGTGGAAAAGGCGAAGACGGCAGTGATCCCCGCGAAGGCCAGCAGCGCGCCGCCGATGACCGGGCCCAGGATGCGGGTCGCGTTGTTGGCCGCGATGTCGATCGACATGGCAGTGCCGATCCGCTCGATGCCCGCCACCTCGCCGATCGCCACCCGGCGCACCGGGTTGTCCGCCGCCCAGCCCACGCCGTTGGCGAAGCAGCCGATTGCCACCTGCCAGATCGTCAGGTGACCGCTGATACCGGACAGGAACAGCGCCGCATCCGCCAGCAGCATCATGCCGGTGACCACGAGCAGGCAGGAACGCCTCTCCCACCGTTCGGCCCAGTCACCCATGACGCTGCCGAACAGCCCCATCGGCAGAATGCGGAGCATGGTCATCATGGCGACGAGGAACGGCGAGCGGGTCTGCTGGAACACGAACACCGCCACCGCCAGGGTCTCGGTCCAGCGTACCAGGCAAGCGACCTGGCCGGCGTACCACAGCCGCAGGAAGTCGGCCCCGCCCAGAGGGGCAAGGCTGGAGGCGAGGCGCGCGCGCCGGCGCGCCGGAAGCGCGGCCGTCATCGCGAGCCGCCGCGTGGCGGCGGCGTGGCGATCCACAGCCTGCCCCGCCGGGCTGCCGCTATCGTCCTACAGACCCAGCGCATCCAGCGTCCGCGCGACCACCTGGTTCTCGTCGAACAGCGCCACGGCCCGGGTGCGCCCCGCCTCGCCAAGGCGACGGCGAAGCGACGGGTCACCAGCAACGCGGCCAATCGCATCGCGCAGCGCCCCGACATCGCCCGGCCGAACCAGCAGCCCCGTCCGCCCCTGCTCCACCTCTTCCTGCACGCCGCGAATGTCGGAGGCAACGACCGGCAGCCCGCACAGCATCGCTTCGATCACCGACATCGGCAGGCCCTCGAAGAAACTGGGCAGCACGAACATGTCCGCCGCGGCCATCAGCGCCGCGATATCATCGCGATAGCCGAGCAGCCGCAGCCGGCTGCCGAGGCCGGAGTCTGCGCAGCACGGCCTCCATGTCGGGGCCGCGATCGGAGCCGAGGCGTTCGCCGACAACCCACAACTCGGTTCGTGGCAGATCGCGCAGCGCGTCGGCAAGTTCCGGATAGCCCTTGCTGCGCACCAGGCGCGAAACGGCAATCACCACGCAGCACGTCCGGCGACACCCCGAGCTGCGCGCGCACGCGCTGCGCGCATCGCCGGGTCGGGGCGGAACAGCGCCGGATCGCGGCCGTTGCGAACCACCACCGGGTCCCGAGCGATGCCGAGCCGGCGCGCATCGTCGGCCTCGGCGCCGGAGACCGTGAAGAAGCGATCGGTGATCCGCCCGGCAACCCGCTCCAGCAGCAAGGACGCTCGCCGCCGCAGCGCCGGCCCGGGCTGGTTGAACAGGAAACCATGGCACGTATAGGCGATGAGCGGCACACCGGCGATCCTCGCCGCGAGCGCGGGCGAGCAATCCGCTGATCGGCATGTGCGCATGCACGATGTCCGGACGCTCGGCGCGGAACAGCGCGACCAGGGCACGCAAGCGCGCGCAGATGCGCCAGCGGCGACAGGCGCCGTTCGAAGGGCAGCGCCACCACGCGGAAACCCTCGTCCCGCACGGCCCGGAGCAAGCGGTCCTTCGGCGCAGGCGCCGATCACCTGGTGGCCGCGGGCCCGCGCGCCGCGCATCAGCGGCAGCAGGAACTGCCGCAGCGAGAAATCGACGTTGGTGATCTCGATGATCTTCAAGGGCAGTGTCAGCCGCACCTTTGCTGATCGCCCATTTCACCTGCTGCGGACCATCCGCGTAGCCGGTCAGCACGACCTGTTCGGATCGTCGCGGCTCGGGACCGCCGAGATAGATGCTCTCCTCGAGCGACATCTGCGCCCCGTCGGCGCGCAGCCGCCAGCCGCCGCCGGAGGGCAGGCGCAGCAGCACGGCCTGACCGTCCTGCTGGCAGGCTCGACGCTGACCGCCGGATGCAGATGAAACCGCAGCGTGAAGGGCTGCGGCGTCGGCGCCTCGATCACGTCCTCGCCGCGGATGTCCTCGCCGCTCTCGGCCATATAGAGCCGGCGGCGATGGATGGCGCCGAACGGCTTGACCCAGCCGTCGTGGCTGGCTTCCAGCCATTGCGCGCCGTTCGCCTCCTGCCGCTGCACCTCGACCGTCTCGGGGCGCCGGCCGAGCCCGTCCGGGCGCAGCTCGCGATGAGTTGACGTCGGCAATCACCAGCGTGGAGTGCGCGGCGGTGGCTCGCGCGGCGTCGCGCCATTCGGCCGGACCGGCCGGGAAACGCGCCGCAGTTCACGATCATCCGGTCACGCCCGACCGACATTTCCATCGACAGGGTGCCGGCATGGGCATGGCGATCCAGTCCCGGCGGCGGCGGCGCGCCGCAATCGACGATCAGCGACGCTGCGCCCCGCCTGCGAGGCGCTGGAAACCGCCGTCGGTCAGGGCGGATGGCCGCGCGGGTGCTGCGCCCCGCCTGGGTCAGCACCAGTTCGATCAGGATGCGCGGCGTCTTCCTTGCTGCCGTTGAACAGCGCGAGGCCGCCGTCGCCGTGGCGCAGCACGCGCAAAGCCGCGGCCATGCGCTCGATCGCCGCGGCCAGGGCCGAGGGCGGCTGCGCCTGGGCCGCCTGCAGCAGCGCGCGGATCTCGGTCAGGTCCTGCAGCGCGGCCAACTGTGCCGCCGGGCTGCGCTCGGCATGGCAGCCGTCCGGCAGCACCTGACGCGCGATCTCCTGCGGCAGGAAGCGCAGCGTGCGGGTGAGGAAGGCCGCGTGGTCGGGCAATGCCACCGCGGCGGCGATCAGGCCCTTCAGCGCGGTCAGCGCGCGGGCATCCAGCTCCTCGGCCGGCAGCGCGGCCGACAGGCCCGCGCGTCCGATGACCAGCCGCGACATCAGGCGCTGGCGAAACGCGTCGTCGGCGGCGGCGAAGAAGAAGTCGTAATGACCAAGCCAGGCCGCGATGCGCGCGCCGGCGACGTCCGGGCGCTGCGCGATGGCATCGTTCGGCGCCGGCGGCGATCCAGTCGGTCACCAGGGCGCGGGCGCGCAGCCGTGCGGCGTCGGTGCCGAGCGCGCGCAAGTCGCGCAGCCAGGTGAAGCCATGCGCGGCGGCGCGCAGGAAGCGGTTGATCTCGCGCTCCGCCCAGCACCCCGGCGCCGCAGCCATGACGCCGCCGCCGCATTCCAACTCGCCTTTCAGGGCGCGGGCGCCGCGATTCGGCATCACCCGGCCAGGGGTCGCGCACCGGCAGGGCCGGCGCGTCCGGGACGCGCACCATGCGCAGGCTCGGCAGGCGTGCCATGGCGCGGCGGGCGTCTCGCAGCCAACGCCTCGGGTCGGAACCGCTCACGCCACCCCGCGCAGGGCTGCGATGGCCGAGGCGTACTCCCGGTGCCGAAAACCGCCGTGCCGGCGATCAGGGTGTCAGCACCCGCTGCGATCACCTGGCGCGCCGTATCCGGTTCGATCCCGCCATCCACCGCCAAGCGGATCGGCCGGCCGGACGCGTCGATCATCCGGCGGAGCACAGCGATCTTCGGCAATTGCGAGGGCAGAAAGGTCTGGCCGCCGAATCCTGGATTGACCGTCATCACCAGCAGTGTGTCGGTCAGGTCGAGCATCCATGCAACCGATTCGGGTGGGGTGCCGGGATTGAGCACCAGGCCGGCGCGCTTGCCCAAGGACCGGATGGGCTGCAGCGTGCGGTGCGGATGCGGTCCGGCTTCCGGGTGGAACAGGATGTGGTCGGCGCCCGCTCCGCGAAAGCCTCGACATACGGGTCGACAGGCTCGATCATCAGGTGTACGTCGAACGGCAGGCGTGTGTGCGGCCGCAGCGACGTCAGCAGTCCCGGGCCGAAACTGATGTTCGGGACGAAGTGCCCGTCCATGATGTCCAAATGCAGCCAGTCGGCGCCGGCGGACTCGATGGCGGCGACTTCCTGTCCCAGGCGGGAGAAATCGGCAGCGAGCAGACTCGGCGCGACGATGACCGGCATATCGCGCGTTGTAGAGCGGGATGTCGGGATGCGAAACCGGCGGACGGTTGTTCAGTTTAGAGTTGACGCGAGGACTAAAGTCCTATACCATTTGTGCCGGTCGCAAATGCTTCCCCCATCGAATCTCACCCGCAAGGACGCACTGCCGCGGCGCGTTTCTTTGATCCGAAGCTGGAAGTCCCGCTACTCCGCCGCGGTCCCCCCCACGGTCAGGCCGCGCAGCTTGATCGTGGGCTGCCCCACCCCCACCGGCACGCCCTGCCCGTTCTTGCCGCAGGTGCCGATGCCCGGGTCCAGTTCCATGTCGTTGCCGACCATATCCACCTTGGTCAGCGCATCCGGACCGTTGCCGATCAGCGTGGCGCCGCGCACCGGTGCGGTGACCTTGCCGTCCTCGATCAGGTAGGCCTCGCTGGTGGAGAACACGAACTTGCCCGAGGTGATATCCACCTGGCCGCCGCCGAAGTTCACGGCATACAGGCCCTTCTTGACCGAGCGGATCATCTCCTCCGGCGTGTGCGGACCGTTCAGCATGATGGTGTTGGTCATGCGGGGCATCGGCGCGTGGGCGAAGGACTGGCGGCGGCCATTGCCGGTCGCCCGCACCCCCATCAAGCGGGCGTTCAGCCGGTCCTGCATGAAGCCGGTCAGCTTGCCGTCCTCGATCAGCACGGTGCGGCTGGTCGGCGTGCCTTCATCGTCCACCGTCAGGCTGCCGCGCCGGTCGGGGATGGTGCCGTCGTCCACCACCGTGACGTCGGGGGCGGCAATGCGCTGGCCCATCAGCCCGGCGAAGGCGGAGGTTTGCTTGCGGTTGAAATCGCCTTCCAAACCGTGGCCGATCGCCTCGTGGAGCAGGATGCCGGGCCAGCCGGAGCCGAGCACGACCTCCATCTCACCGGCGGGCGCCGGCCGGCTGTCGAGGTTCACCAGCGCCTGGCGCAGCGCCTCATCCACCGCGTGACGCCAGATATCGGCGGAAACCACCCGGCTGTAGCTGAACCGGCCGCCGGTGCCGTAGCTGCCGGTTTCGCGCCGTCCGTCCTGTTCCACCACGACCGAGACGTTCAGCCGCACCAGCGGACGCAGGTCCGCCACGCGGGTTCCATCCGGGCGCATGATCTGCACCGCCTGCCATTCACCCCCGATGGAGGCCATGACCTGCTTGACGCGCGCGTCCTTGCCGCGCGCGTAGGCGTCGATCTCGCCCAGCAACGCGGTGCGGGCGGAGAAGCCCTGGTCGCCGAGCGGGTTGGCATCGTCATAGAGGCGAGCGTTGGTGGCGCGGGGCGGTTCGGCGATGGTGCCGGAATGGCCGGCCGCCACCGCGCGGACGCTGTCGGCCGCGCGGCGCAACGCGGGCTCGGAGATCTCGCCCGCATGGGCATAGCCGGTGGCCTCGCCGGCCACCGCGCGCAGGCCGAAGCCCAGCGTGGTGTCGAACCCGGCGCTGCGGATGCGCCCGTCGTCGAGGCTGATCACCTCGCTTTCGCGGTATTCCAGGAACAGTTCGCCGTCATCGGCCTGGGCCAACGCAGCGGCGAGGGTGCGCTCGGCATCCTCGCGCGCCAGCGCCGCGTCGGCGCGTTCGAAGAAGAGACGGTCGGTTGCTGCCAAAGCGCTCATGATGATTCCACAGGTAGGCGCGGGAAGGCGGGTTTAACAGCCGGACGGGGAGCCGGGGCGGGGTCGTGCAGACTCCACAGTCCGGCGGACAGCAGCAGCACGGCGTTGGCCTGATGCAGCGCGGCCAGTTCGGTCGGCACCACAAGGAGCAGGGTGGCAACGCCGAGCGCATATTGCAGCAGCACACAGGCGCCGAGCGCCAGGATGGGCGGCCGAACCTCCCCGTCAGGCGCGCGCCGGAACAGGGCGACGATCGTGAGGCCTGTCAGTGCGGTGATGGTCGCCAGCGCTCGATGCAGGAACTGCACGGCCGGCAGGTTGGTCAGCATCAGGTGGCCGGCGCCGATCGGAATCAGCCGGCCCTCCATCAGCGGGAAGGTGTTGTCGATGAATCCCGCGTGGGTGCCGGCGACCAGGCTGCCCGCGACAATCGTGACGGACAGAAGCGCCAGGAACGTCACCAGCGCAGGGCGCAGGAGAGGCGTCGGCGCGGCCTCATGGCGCGGCGGATCAAGCAACGAAAGGGCAGTCCAGAAGATCGCGGCATAGAGCACCAGCGCGAGCGCCAGGTGTACCGCGAGCCGCACCGGCGCCACCGCCGTGCTGTCCGCGAAAAAGCCGGAGGCGACCATGAACCAGCCCACCGCACCCTGCAGTCCGCCGAGCACGAAGATCAGCACCAGGCGCGGGCGAAGCGAGCGCGGCAGGCGGCCGCGGACCCAGAACCAGACCAGCGGGACCAGGAAGGCGACGCCGAGCGCCCGGCCCCAAAAGCGATGGACCCACTCCATCCAGAACAGGCTTTGGAACCCATGCAATCCCATGCCCGGATGCAGGATCTCGTATTGCGGGATGGTCTTGTAGAGCGCGAACAAACGCTGCCAATCCGCATGGGAAAGCGGCGGCAGAACGCCGGAGACCGGCGCCCATTCCATGATCGACAGGCCCGATCCGGTCAGGCGGGTGACCCCGCCCAGCACCACCATGACCAGGATCATGAAGCAGATCGCGAACAGCCAGGCGGCGACGTCGCGATGCCCGGAGTGCGTCAGGAGGTCGCGGCTATCGAACGGCATCCCGGCTCATATAACCGATCCGGACCCCAGCGCGAGGGTGGGGATTGCGGCGCGTTCTTCCGGCTCTACACTGATCGTCAGATGCCGGTGGCCCTGAGGAGTTCGCTCCAGAGGGGCTGAAACGGGAACGCGTAACAGCGGCTGCCCCCGCAACTGTAGCGGCGAGCGATTTCGGGATCAGGGCCATTACCCGGGTTTGGGTGAGAAGGCGCCGGAACCGCGACGACCCGCAAGCCAGGAGACCGGCCGGCATCGAGACGCTTGCACGCAGCGGGCGGGGTGCACCGTTGCAGCGGGTGAAGTCCCGCAGGCGGGCTGTCGTCCCTCAACCGGGGCCAAACGCCCCGATGCGGAGCACGACCATGCGTTCCCTGACACTTGCAACCATGCTGCTCGCCTGCCCGGCGTTGGCGATAGCCCAGACCGCGGCCGACCTGCCGCAGGCGGGCACCGTTCTGCCCCAGGTGGTGGTAACCGCCACAAGGGTGCCGACCGAGCTCAACGACATCCCCGCAGGTGTGACGGTGATCACGCGGCAGGAGATCGAAGAGCGCGATTACAACACGCTGACCGACGCGCTCTCCGCCGTGCCGGGAATCCGGGTCGCGCAATCCGGCGGACCCGGCGGCAACGCCAGCGTGTTCGTCCGCGGCACCAATTCCAACCAGGTTCTGGTGCTGCGCGACGGCATGCCGATCAACGACGCCTCCGATCCCGGCGCCGCGTTCAATTTCGGCACCGACACGCTGGCCGACGTCGAGCGGATCGAGATCGTGCGCGGCCCGATGGCGGCGCTCTACGGCTCCGGCGCCATCGGCGGCGTGATCAACCTGATCACCCGACAGGGCATCAGCAGGGCGTGCACCTGGAAAGTGATCTCTCCGGCGGTTACCCGCAGCAAGATCCGCAACAGTGACATCCTGTCCGGCATTGCCGGTCCGCTGGACTACGCGGCGATCGTGCAGACCGAGTCGATGGAGGGTTTCGATTACACGCCGCAGCGCGAGACCATCTACAGCGGCGTGCCGCAAGGCTTCCGCGATCAGATCGGCACCGTCAACCTCGGCTACACGCCGGTTCCCGGCACCCGCTTCTCCCTGCTCTTCCGCGCCCACCGCGCGGTGTTCGGCTTCAACCAGTTGGGCGATCCGACCTTCGACAACGCCAACTCCACCGGGCACGACACGTCGCTGCTGGGCCGCATCGGCGTGCGCTCGGCGCTGTTCGGCGGCCTGGCCGAAACGTCGCTCTATCTCGGCCACCTCCAGAACGACCGGCACTACACCGAGCCGTTCAACCCCGACGATCCGAACATGGCGACGAATGATTCGCGGTATCCATTCCTACGAGACCGACCTGCAGTGGAACAACGTCGTGCATGTCGGCGACACGGCTGAAACGGTCGTGGCTCAGCATGGCGGACGTGACGTTCGGTTTCGAACGCACGGACGATACCGCGAAGACCCGCATCAACTCATCGACCGACGGGTTTGCCTATCAGCAGAGCACCAGCGGTTCGATGACCCAGGATGCCGTGTATGCCGGGCTGCAAGCCATGCTCGGCAAGCGGCTGACGATCACCGGCCAGATCCGTCAGGACTGGGTGCTGAACGACCAGCCGTTTACCTGGCGGCTCGGCGCCGTGGTGAATTCCGCGAGATTCGACCCATCTGAAGGCGGCGTACGGCACCGCGTTCCTCGCGCCGTCGCTGTTCGACCGGTTCGGCGTGGATTCGACCGGGTATATCGGCAACCCGAACCTGTTGCCGGAGAGCGCGCAAGGGTGGGAGGTCGGGTTCACCACCGATCTGCCGGCGTTCGCCCGCCGCGACGGGCTCAGCTTCGGGGCGACCTATTTCAACGAGCAGATCACCAACCTGATCGAGACGGTGTTTCCCAGCCCGACATTCAGCACGTCGGAGAATGTCGGCTCGGCCCACATCCAGGGGGTCGAAACCCAACTCACGATCCGGCCCGTTGCCTGGTTCGCGCTGGATGCGACCTATACCTGGACGCAGCCGCTGAACGCGGATACCGGCATGATGCTGCTGCGCCGATCGCAGAACACCGCATCGGTGGATGCGACCATCACACCCATCCCGAAGCTGCGCGTCGTCCCGGAGGTGCTGTTCACCGGCTCCTTCCAGGACTTCCTGATCGACGACAGCGGCTTCAGCACCGGGACGACTGGCACCTCACGGCAGGGCACGATCGTGAACCTGACGATCACCTACGACATCAACCCGCGCATCTCCGCCTATGCCAACGGGCGGAACATCCTCAATTCGCGGTTCGAGCCGGTGAACGGGTTTCAGACGCCCGGGCGCGAGCTTCATCGCCGGCGTGCGGTTCCGCTTATGACCATGTCCGCCCGGACGGAGGATGCGCGCGCAGCGCATCCTCGTTCACCGTGGCACCCCAGCCGGGGCCGGAGGGCAGGCGGAGCATGCCGTTCTCGATCACCGGCGGCGGGGTGACGATCTCGTCCTTCCACGGCACGTCGTCGATATCGATCTCCATGACACGGAGGTTGGGAACCGCAGCGCAGAAATGCGCGCTCATCAGCGTGCCCAGATGGCCGTTGAAGTTGTGCGGCGCGACGTTCACCTCGTACGTCTCCGCCATGGCGGCGATCTTCATCGAACTCCAGGATGCCGTTCCACGGCACGTCGATGATCGCCACATCGACCGCCTGGTTCTCGAAGAACGGCCGGTACTGACGCCGGCCGAACAGCGATTCGCACGAGGCGATGCGCGTGCGGGAGGAGCGGCGAACCGTCGCCAGCGCGGCCGCATCGAAGCAGTCCATCTCCAGCCACGCCAGATCGAACGGCTCCAGCGCCTGGGCGATGCGGATCATAGCCCTCGGTGCGGAAGTTGAAGTTCAGATCCAGATGCAGGCCGACATCCTCGCCCGCGCCGGCCGGAATGCCGCCATCTGATCGACCAGCCCGCGCACCAGCGCCCGATCGATCGGCAAGCCCGGGGGCGAAGGGCGCGTTGAAGCCGGGCATGTGCAGCGACGGCGCCGGTCCCGTCGAAGCGCATGATGTTGGTCTTCAGCCCGGTGAAGCCCCGCGCCGCACCTCCCGCCCCTTCTGCTCCACATCCGCCAGCGAGCGGATCGGCTTGCATGCCGGTCCAGCGCTGAAACTCCTCGCCGTACATCACCTGGTACGATCCGCAGTGCGACCAGTAGAGCGGCAGCCTCTCGCGCACCGGGCCGCCCAGCAGCTCATAGACCGGAATGCCCAGGCGCCGGGCCTTGAGATCGACCAGCGCGTTCTCGATCGCGGCGATCGCCTGCTGGTTGACGCCGCCCGGCGCGGCCCGCGTGACGCCGTGCAGGAACGTCGTGTGGCGCTCCACCGGGCGCGGGTCCTGTCCGATCAGGCGCTCTCCCAACCGGCGGATCACCGCGGTCAGTCCCTGGGAGCCGTACAACTCCATGTATTCCGACCAGCCGGTCAGGCCGTCATCCGTGCTGATCTTGAGGAATGAAAAGTCCCGCCAGCCGGCATTGCAGTGCAGGTCTTCGATCGATCTGATGCGCATCGCATCCCTCCCGTCTGACGGAGATGCTATGCCGTCCCCCGCCGTTCTTCCGAATCGGCCGGAGACACAATGCGAATCCGTACGTTCTTGTTTGCCTGTGCCTTGCCATGCTGCTGCCCGCGATCGCCTTCGCCGCGGTGCTGGCCACCGTGCCGATCGGACGGGCCGACCTGAAATGGTGGGCGCAGCGGCATGAGCAGAAGCTGGCGGAACTGCATCGCGGACCGGTGGAGCTGGTGTGGCTCGGCGATTCGATCACCCAGGACTGGGAACTCCCCGAATTTCAGCCCATCTGGCAGCGCTTTTACGGGGACCGCCACGCGATCAATCTCGGCTTCGTCGGCGACACGACCGCGAGCGTGCTGTGGCGCATCGACACACGGGGAACTGAGCGGCATTTCGCCCAAGGTGATCGTGCTGCTGATCGGCGCCAACAACATGGGCCGGCCGCACTGGGACGCGTCGGAGACGGCGCAGGGGATCGAGGCGATCATCGGCCAGATCCATCAGCGCCTGCCCGACACGAAGGTGCTGCTGCTCAGCGTCCTGCCAAGCGACCGCTCGGCGTGGATCACGGCGACAACTGCTGGAGATCAACCGCATGCTGGCGGCGCGTTACGGCGCGCATCAGGATCCGCGCGTGACGTATCTGGATGTCACGCCGGTGTTCATGCGCGACGGCCGGGTGGATGACAACCTGTATCTCGAGGCGACCAGGACCCCGCCGCACGGCGCCTTGCACCCGAACCCTGAAGCCCAGGCGGCGATGGCCGCGGCGATGGAACCGACGCTCGCCGCCATGCTGGGTGATCGGCAACACCGGTAGCTATTCGCCCGCGGCGTGCTGAGCCCGCGGCGTCTGAGATCGTCTGCGCGCGCAACCGGTCGATCGGCGCCAGCGTGCCGTTCTGATCGATGTGCCAGAACAGCCAGCCGTTGCAGGACGGCGCGTTCTGCACCGCCGCGCCGACCTGGTGGATCGAACCGCGCGTCGTGCCGGACACCAGCGTGCCATCGGCCGCCACGGTGGCCTGGACGCGCCGGTGCCGGTCCATCAGCCGCGTGCCCGGGGGGATCAGGCCGCGCTCGACCAGCGTGCCGAACGGCACGCGCGGCGCCTCCCGCTTGCTCGGCGCCGTGGCCTGGCCGCCGTTGGGCGCGCGATGCGTGCGCTTCAGGCGCAGCAACGCCGCCTCGACATAGGCGGGATGGCGCTCGATGCCGATGAAGTGCCGGTGCAGGCGCTTGGCCACCACCGCGGTCGTGCCGGTGCCGGCGAACGGGTCCAGCACGATATCGTCCGGCGAGGTGCCGGCCAGCAACACGCGGTGCAACAGCGCCTCGGGCTTCTGGGTCGGGTGCAGCTTCAGCCCATGCTCGTTGCGCAGGCGCTCGGCGCCGGTGCACAGCGGAATCCACCAGTCACTGCGCATCTGGATGTCGTCGTTCAGCGCCTTCATGGCCTGGTAGTTGAACCGGTGGCGTGAGTCGCGCTGCCGTGCTGCCCAGATCAGCGTCTCATGCGCGTTGGTGAAGCGCCGGCCGCGGAAATTCGGCATCGGATTGGCCTTGCGCCAGATCACGTCGTTCAGGATCCAGAAACCCAGATCCTGTAGTATGGCGCCGATCCGGAAGATGTTGTGATACGCCCCGATCACCCAGATCGTGCCGTCCTTGCGCAGCAGCCGACGGCATTCACTTAACCAGGCGCGGGTGAAGGCGTCGTAGGCGGCGAAATCGGTGAAGCGGTCCCACTCCTCATCCACGCCATCGACCAGGCTGTCGTCCGGCCGGCGCAGTTCACCGCGCAGTTGAAGGTTGTAGGGCGGATCGGCGAAGATGCAGTCAACCGAGCCCGACGGAAACATCGGCAGCAGCGTCAGGCAATCGCCCAACAGGATCTGATCGACCGGCAGTTCGTGGGCGAGTTCCAACCTCTGTTCCGTCGCGCAACGATGGGGTTCAGCCGCGTCAGCCGGCGAGCGCCAGGGCAAGCTGACGCACCGCTCCGAAATCCGGCCGATGATGCCGGGTCGGGCCGAGTTCACGCAACGCCGCCCGGTGACCGGGGGTGGAGTAGCCCACATTGCCCTCCCACCCGTAGCCGGCGTAGCGGACAGCCAGCCGCTGCATCGCCCGGTCGCGCAGCACCTTGGCCACGATGGAAGCGGCGGCGATCGACAGGCGACAGCCCGTCGCCGCCCACCACGCAGCGCACCGGGCAGGTCAGCGCCGGCGGCTGGTTGCCGTCCACCAGCACCAGGTCGGGAGCAGCAGGCAGCCGGGCCACCGCGCGGCACATCGCCAGCAGCGACGCGTGCAGGATGTTCAGCCGGGAAATCTCGGCGACCGAGGCGGCCGCGACGGCGATCTCCGCCCGGCCGCTGGCGCGGATCGCCTCGAAGGCCACCAGGCGCTGCTCCGGCGGTGAGCTTCTTCAAATCATCAATCAGGGCGGCGAGCTTGCGGGGCACGCCGGTGGGAAAGATCACCGCCGCGGCGACCACGGGACCGGCGAGCGGTCCGCGCCCGACCTCGTCCACACCGGCCACCCGGCCGCCCGCCTGACGCTCCAGCCTGAAATGCGGCATGGCCGATCATACCCGTTTTCTGAGTATCCGATTCACGCGGCGAAGCACGGCCGCTTCGCGATCCGCGCTTCTCTGCGACCGGATACTCCTAGCAGAGCGCTTCCGAGGTCGCATCGGGGTAGGGCAGGATGAGGTTCGGTCAGGAGGAGGGTGACGATGGCCCGGGTGCGAAGCGAGCAAGAGCAGAAGCTGATGGAGCTGGCGCGGCAGGTGCTGCCGGCCGGTTCGTTCGGCAACGTCCCGGCCGACCTGGTGATCGCCGAGGGCCGCGGCAGCCATGTCTGGGACGTCTCCGGCAACGAATACGTCGATTTTCTGCTCGGCTCCGGCCCGCGCCTTCGTGGGCCACGCCCACCCGAAGGTGCTGGCGGCGGTGCAGGAGCAACTGCCGAAAGGCTTCACCTATTTCGCCGAGAACGAGCATGGCATCCGGCTCGCCGCCGAGATCGTGGATGCCGTGCCCTGCGCGCAGAAGGTGCGGTTCGTGTCCTCGGGCACCGAGGCCGACGCCTACGCGATGCGCGTCGCCCGCGCCTTCCGCCGGCGCGACAAGATCCTGAAGTTCGAGGGCGGCTACCACGGCATGGGCGACCACTCGCTGATGAGCCTGGCGCCCAAGCGGCCCGGCAATTTCCCCCGGCCGGTGCCCGAATTCGCCGGGCATCCCGCGCAGCGTGGCCGATGACGTGCTGATCGCGCCCTTCAACGATCCCGACATGGCGGCCAGCCTGATCAAGGAGCATCGCGACGAACTCGGCGGCGTCATCGTCGAGCCGTTCCAGCGCCTGCTCGCACCCAAGCCGGGTTTCCTGGAGGCGCTGCGGGAGGTGACAGCGCAGTACGAAATCCCGCTGATCTTCGACGAGGTGGTGACCGGGTTCCGCTTCGCCTGGGGCGGCGCCCAGGAATACTACGGCGTCACGCCGGACATCTGCTCGCTGGGCAAGATCATCGGCGGTGGGTTCCCGCTGGCGGCGATCGCCGGGCCGGGACGACATCATGGCGCAGTTCGATCGCGCCCGGGCCGGGGATGACGGCTTCATGATGCAGGTCGGGACCCTGTCGGGGAACCCGGTGGCGGCGGTGGCTGGCTTGGCGACGCTGGAAGTGCTGAAGGAGCCCGGCGCCTATGAACGGGTGTACGCGACCGGGCACGCGCTGATGGAAGGCATCGGTGCGGCGCTGCGCAACGCCGGGCTCACCGCGCAGGTGATCGGCATGCCGGTGATGTTCGACGTGATCTTCACCGACCGCCCGGTGCAGGACTATCGCGCGGTGCTGGCCGCCGATGCCGATGCGGCCCGCCGGCTGTCCCGGGCGGTGCGCGAACGTGGCGTGCTGAAAAGCGACGGCAAGAGCTACGTCTCGCTCGCGCATACCGAGGAGGACGTGCGCCATACCATCGCAGCGTTCGCCGAGGCGGCCGAGGAGATGTCGCGCCGCCATTGACCCCACCCGTCGTTCATGCTTAAAGCCGCGCCTTCCCTGCTCGGGGGCGACGGCCGCGCCTCGGGTTATGCCCGCGCTTATGCGGGCCTCCAGCCAAAGGGTCCAGACACATGCCGCTTTATGAATGCGTGCTGATCGCGCGCAACGATGTCACGCAGCAACAGGTGGAGAACCTGGCGGATCAGATCGGCCAGCTCGTCGAAGGCGACGGCGGGTCGGTGAAGAAGCGCGAGTATTGGGGTCTGCGCGGCCTGGCGTATCGCGTGAAGAAGAACCGCAAGGGCCACTACATGCTGCTGGGGCTGGATGCGCCCTCGGCGTTCATCACGGAGATGGAGCGCCAGCTCGGCCTGAATGAAGACGTGATCCGCTTCATGACGCTGCGGGTCAACGAAATCGAGGAGGCGCCGTCCGCCATCCTGTCGCGCAAGAGCGACGAGCGCGACAAGGCGTTCCGCGGGCCGCGTCCGGCCGGCCGGTTCGATTCAGGCCGCCGCCGCAACCCCTATGACGACCGCGAGGAGTTCCGGGCCCGCGAAGGCATCCTGGAAGACTTCCGCCCCGGGATGGAGGAATAGAGTCGATGTCCGATACGACAGACGTCAATCCGGCCGGGCGCCGCGCCGCCGTGGGTGCGCGCCGCCCGTTCTACCGGCGCAAGAAGACCTGCCCGTTCTCCGGCCCCAACGCGCCGAAGATCGACTACAAGGACGTGCGGCTGCTGTCGCGCTTCCTGTCGGAGCGCGGCAAGATCGTGCCGTCGCGCATCACCGCCGTGTCCGCCAAGAAGCAGCGCGAGTTGGCGCTGGCGATCAAGCGGGCGCGCTTCCTCGCACTGCTTCCCTACGTGGTGAGCTGAGCCATGCCCGCCGTTGAGTTGATCCTGATGCAGCGGGTCGAGCATCTCGGCCAAATGGGCGACATCGTGAAGGTGAAGCCCGGTTACGCCCGCAACTTCCTGCTGCCGCAGAACAAGGCGGTGCGCGCGACGAAGGCCAACCGCGAGCGCTTCGACCAGCAGCGCGTGCAGCTTGAGGCGCAGAACCTGCGCCGGCGCGAGGAGGCGGAGCGTATCGCCGAGCGGGTCGGCGGACTGACCGTTGTGATCATCCGCCAGGCGGGTGAGGGCGGCGGCCTGTATGGTTCCGTCTCGTCCCGCGACATCGCCGAGGCATGCTCGGCCAATGGGCTGACGATCAATCGCAACCAGGCGGTGCTGGAACAGCCGATCAAGACTTTGGGCCTGACCAAGGTGCGGGTGCTGCTGCACCCCGAGGTGATGATCACCGTGACGGTGAATGTCGCGCGCAGTGAGGAAGAGGCGGAACGCCAGGCGCGCGGAGAGACCATCGGCGTCGAGGCCGAGGAGGAGCAGCCGTTCGATCCGGCGGCGCTGTTCGAGACCGAGCCTGGCCGGCCGGCCTAGAGTCGCTTGTGACGAGTACGGATACTCACGCCGTCGCTGCGAGACTGTCGCGCGCGGCGATATTCCTCGTCGCAAGGCTGAACGACGGCGTGGACGGCCCGAACGCGGTCCGCGCAATGTACGGCGATCTGGCGGGCTTCGTGCGGGCGGTCGGGTTTCGGGACCTCGATGGCGGCCTCTCCTGCATCATGGGCTTCGGCTCCGATGCGTGGGACCGGCTGTTCGGCGGTCCGCAAACCCAAGGAACTGCATCCCTTCCGGGAGATCCATGGCCGGCACCACGCGGTGGCGACGCCCGGGGACATCCTGTTCCACATCCGCGCGCGGCGCATGGATCTGTGCTTCGAACTGGCGATGCAGATCATGGCGCGGCTCGGTGAGGCGGTTACCGTGGTCGATGAAACGCACGGCTTCAAATTCTTCGACCAGCGCGACATGATCGGCTTCGTTGATGGAACCGAGAACCCGACCGGGCAGGCCAGCATCGACGCGGTGCTGATCGGTGAGGAGGATCCGGCCTTCGCCGGCGGGAGCTATGTCATCGTGCAGAAATATCTGCACGATCTGAAGGGCTGGAACGACCTGCCGGTCGAGCGGCAGGAGGCGATCATCGGCCGCAAGAAGCTCTCCGATATCGAGCTGGAAGACGCGGTCAAACTTTCCTGCGCACACAATGCCCTGACGTCGATCACCGACGGGGACGGCAAAGAGCTCAAGATCGTGCGCGACAACATGCCGTTCGGCACGATCGGCAAGGGCGAGTTCGGCACCTATTTTATCGGTTATGCGCGCTCGCCGACGCGGATCGAGCGGATGCTCGAGAACATGTTCGTCGGCGATCCGCCGGGCAATTACGACCGCCTGCTTGATTTCAGCCGGGCGGTTACCGGGAACCTGTTCTTCGTTCCACCTGAGACATTTCTCGGCGACGCCGGCCCGGCGGCGCAGATGTCGGCTCCGTCATCACGTTCGGGGTGAACGGGCCGCCAGAGACTTCTCGCCGCGAACGGCTCGGCGTTCTCGCCATTCAGCTCCGCCAGGCGCTCCGACAGCCCCACTTCGGGCTCGCCGAAGCTCAGCAGTCCGGTTCGCCGGCGATGCCGAGATTGCTGTCTGTCCTCGGGATCGTGTCCTTCTCCAATCATGTCGGGAGGTGAACCATAAGTCAGCGCTTCAAGGTGGGCGACCATGTTACCTGGAATTCCGAAGCCGGGCATGTCAGCGGCCGGATCATCGAGGTCCATACGAGGGACGTGGAGTATAAGGGCTACACCCACCACGCCAGCGAGGAGGAGCCGCAATATGAGATCAAGAGCGACAAGACCGACCATATCGCGATGCACAAGGGCTCGGCCCTGAAGAAGATCGCCGCATGACTCCTCAACGGCCAGGCGAACTACAGTAGTTGCGGCTCGTCGGCCGGATAGGTGATCGATCCATGCTCGACCCGGGCGAATGAAGTCAGCGTGTGCATGCGGTAGCTCGTCTCCGACAATATTTCGACGACCGGCACGCCACGCGTCTCGAGCGCATCGGCCACCAGCGATCGATGGCAGCGCCACGGCACGGCTTCCGCGCACATGATCGCAGTACGCCTGTGGCGACCCATGCGGGCGAGTGCCTCGACCGCGTCTTGAAATGCCGCGGTCTGCATGTAATCGGCATAACCGCGAAAGCTCTTGTTTCGCCAACCAGTGTTGGGCAAATCCCTGTGCGGGTGTCGCAAGCCGCCCAGCGCCGGCATCGGAACATAGATGAGGCCTTCTCCGGCCAGGCTCTCGGCGAGGGTGTCGGCGTTGAATTGCGGGTTGTGGCGTGACCGCGGCACGGTTCGGATGTCGGCGAGCTGCTCGATCCCGTAGATCTGCAAGCGTGTGACGAAGCGCTCGATCGATAGCGTCGAATGACCGATCGTGAAGATCGTGCCGTCCGGCCAATGCGCTTCCTGAGGCGGGGGAAGATTGCTCAACTTATTGTCCGCGATCACCGCCCGCCGGCGTCAGGGGCTTCAAGGATTGTCTTTCCGCCAGGCGCGGTACTCCTCCATCGCAGCCTCCGATAGCGGGTAATAGCGCCGCAGATCGCCGCCCTGGGACAGGCGAAGGCGGGAGAAATCCTCCCACTCATGATGCTGGCTGGCGCGTTCCAGCAACTGCGGCGCCAGCGCGAGGGGCACCACCACCGCGCCATCGTCGTCGGCAACGATGATATCGCCCGGCACGACAAGCACGTTTCCGCACGCCACCGGCGTGTTGACGGCGAAGGGAACGATGCCCGTCTGGGTGTGGAAGTTCGGTGTCACGCCGCGGAGCCACATGCCGATATCCAGCTTCCTGGCCTCGGGATAGTCGCGGATGCAGCCGTCGATCACGATGCCGGCGCCGCCGCGGCCGGCAAAATAGGTCAGCATCATCTCCCCGAACACGCCGCTGATCATGTCGGCGCGGGCATCCACCACGACGATGTCGCCCGGTTCCACCTGATACAGCACATGGCGATGGAGCTGCTTTTCAGGTTCGGTGTATTCGGCCTCGCCGTACAGGTCTTCCCGCTTGGGCATGAACTGGAGCGTCAGCGCCGGACCGGCGATGGCCTTGCCGGGAGTCCAGGCGACCGGGCCGCTCATGTGCGGATTGCGGATACCCATCCGGCTGAGCTCACCGGCGGCCGTCGCCGCGCCAATCGCGGCGAGACCCTCGACCAGCGAACGATCAGGGCGTTTGATGGTGGGAATGGTGTGTTCCACGTTCACTCCTGCCGAAGCCGGCACTATGCCGGCGCGAATTCGCCATCGGGCCCGAGCATGTTCAGAACACCCGAGCGAATATCGAAATGCGCGCCATGAAGCCTTGTCGAATCATCCTCGACCCTGCTCCTGATCCACGGAAAGGTCATCAGGTTTTCCAGCGAGATGCGCACCGTTTCCTGTTCGCAGGCGCGCTGCGGATCGGGTAAATCGCAGGCCAGGCGCTGCCGCGCCCGCGCCGCGAGGTTGACCCACAGGCCGACGAAATCCGTGAGTTCGGGCGGCACGCCCTGCAGCAAGGCCGTAACGCCGCCGCACATGCCATGCCCCATGACCACGATATCGCGCACGAGCAGGCTGCGGACGGCGAACTCGATGGCGGCGCTGGTGCCGTGATAGGCGCCGTCCGGCTGATATGGCGGTACCAGATTGCCGATATTGCGGATCGTGAACAGTTCGCCGGGCGACGCGTCGAAGATCATGGTCGGGTCAACCCGGCTGTCGGAGCAGCAGATCACCAGCGCGCGCGGGTCTTGTCCGTGATCTGCCAGGCGCTCGAACAACCGGCGGCGGTCCGGCCAGGCGCTGGTGCGAAAGCGGCGATAGCCTTCAAGCAGCGCCTGCATCGATCAGGCCGCCAGCCGAAGGTGAAGATCGTGCCAGATGGTTTGCAGCGACCGCACCAGGTGCTCGGTATCCGCGTCGGTGTGCAGCGGCGACGGTGTGATCCGCAGTCGCTCGGTGCCCCGCGGCACGGTCGGATAATTGATCGGTTGCAGATAGATCGCGAATTCCTCCAGCAGCCGGTCGGATATCCGCTTGGCCAGCGCCGCATCGCCGACCATCAGCGGAATGATGTGGCTGTCGTTGCGCCGGTGCGGCAGGCCGGCCGCATCCAGCGCCTGGCGAACGGCGTCCACCCGGACGCGGTGCACAGCCCGCTCCTGCGTGCTTGACTTGAGGTGGCGAACGCTGGCGAGCGCGCCCGCGGCCAGCGCAGGCGCCAGCGCCGTGGTGAAGATGAAGCCGGAGGCGAAGCTGCGTACGAAATCGCAGAGCGCGGCTGACCCTGCGATGTACCCCCCGGCCACGCCGAACGCCTTGCTGAGCGTCCCCTGGATGACACCGATGCGGTGGGCCTGCCCGTGCTGTTGCGCAACGCCGCCGCCGTTCGGACCGTACAGCCCGACAGCGTGCACCTCGTCCAGGTAGATCAGTGCGCCGTGCGCCTCCGCCACGTCGCAGATTTCGGCCATCGGTGCGATATCGCCGTCCATGGAATAGACCGATTCGAACGCAACGAGTTTCGGCCGATCCGGATCGACCGTCGCCAGCCTGTCGGTGCAAGTCGCGCGGATCGTTGTGGGCGAACACCACGCGTTCGGCGCGGCTGTGGCGGATGCCCTCGATCATCGAGGCGTGGTTCGCGGCATCCGACAGCACCACGCACCCGGGAAGCCGCGCGGCGATCGTGCCGAGCGTGGCCCAGTTGGCCATGTACCCCGAGTTGAACAGCAGCGCCGCCTCCGTGCCGTGCAGATCCGCGAGTTCGCGCTCCAGCGCCACATGGCTGATGTTTGTGCCGCTGATGTTGCGCGTGCCGCCCGCGCCGGCACCCCAGTGGTCCAGCGCATCGTGCATGGCCCGCAGCACCGCCGGATGCTGGCCCATGCCGAGATAGTCGTTGGAGCACCAGACGGTCACGCCGCGTGTGCCATGCGGACGGTGGTGGATGGCGTGAGGAAAGCGTCCGGCCTGACGTTCCAGGTCGGCGAATACGCGGTAGCGGCCTTCCTTCCGCAGCATCGCAAGCTGGTCGCGGAAGAAGGGATCGTAGTCCATCGCGGGCTCCTGCGTGGCGGAGTGACGGCGAAAGGGCGAGGTATTCCGGGCGGGGGCGGCCCGCCGATCAAGCCACAAACGGCCGCTGGTATGGCAGGTTTGAGCGGGGCTGGCCATGATCAGGCCCAGTGTATTTGCGGAACGGCAGGCTTGCGTCCGGCCGCCGCACGGGCCGGAGCACCAGCAGGACCGCGGCGAGCAGCGCGAATGCACCGAGCGCCGGGAGCGGCAGACGGATGGAAATCGCGGCGAGCACCCCCGCCAGTGCGCCGGACAGCGCCTCGGCCCCGACTTGCAATGATTGGTTGCCGCCCATGGCGGGCCCTGTTCCTCCGCCCCGGCCTCTTCCGACAGCAGCATGGCGCAGGCCGGCAGCAGCAGCGCGATCGCCGCGCCTGCCAGGAACAGCGTCGGCCACAGCCAGGCACGCCCCGGCACCAGTGCCACCGCCGCGACGAACACCCCGGTTCCGATCGCGCTGAACAGCGCAAGCCGCGGCGGATCCACCCGTTGCGCCACGAATCCCGTGACGCCCGAAATTCACCAGCACGATCGGCAGGCCGACCCAGGCCACGAACTCCGAAATGCGCGACACGCCGAGATGCAGCGCCTGGGCGAGGAACATCGGATAGCTGCGGAAGAAACCGAAAGCGGCGAGATAGAGTAGAAAGTTGATTCCGAAGACGCGCCGCAGGTCCGGGCGAAAGACAATAAGCCAGCGCCGTCAGCGCGCTCCCCGCTCGCCCGGTGTTCGCCGTTCCGGCGCGGGCGTCCCGGAAGTGCAGCGCGATCACGCCCGTGGTGCAGGCAAGAAGCAGGCAAACCAGCGCGAAGGGCAGCGGTGCCCCGAACCATGGCAAAAGCGTCGGGTCCGCGAGCTTTCCGCCGATCAGCGGGCCGACGACATAGGCGAGGCTCGCACTGAGATAGATGTAGCCGAAGTAGCGTTCCCGCTGGTCCGGGCGGGTCATGTCGGCGATGGCGCCCTGTGCGTTGACGATGTTCGATTCGGCCATGCCTGCGGCCAGGCACGCCGGCGCCAGCAGCCACAGCCATGCGGCATGGAGCGCCCAGACGATCAGCACGTAGCATCCCGTTGTCACGGAAACGAGGCGATAAGCACCGGTCTGCGGCCGTGGCGATCCGAAAGGCTGCCCAGCACGGGGGACGTGAAGAACTGCCCCAGGGGATAGAGCGCGAGCAGTCCGCCGAGGATCAGGGAGCGCGTCCCTGCCGAGGTGGCGGGAGGAAGCAGTCCGCCGGTCCCATGCAGCACCAGCGGGGTGAACACCGTGATCATCAGGCTGTAGCCGACGAAGCCGGCGAAGATGACCGCATAGAGCGGCAGCAGACGCGGCAGAATTTCGATGCGTCCCGACACAAACATAGTATCTTGCGGGCGAAAGCGGCTCGCAAGTCCGGACGCGCCACAAGAGTCGGAGGGATGCGTGGAGCGGAGTATCCGCGGAATGCTGCCGTTGTTCTCGGCGGTGTTCATCGACCTGTTTTCGTTTGGCCTGATGTACCCGGTGATCGTCTCATTGTTCGAGCAACCGGCCATCCAGCACGCCTATCCGGCTGCGGCGCGCAGCCTGTATCTTTCGCTCGCCTTCTCGCTGTTCCCGCTCGGCATGTTTTTCGGCGCCTCGCTGCTGGGTGATTTGTCCGATGCGTTCGGCCGGCGGAATACGTTGTTGGTGTGCATGGGCGGCCTGGCGGCGTCGTATGCGCTCATGGCGATCGGGGTGACGACCGGTGCGCTGCTCTGGTTCCTCGCCGGGCGATTGCTATCAGGACTGGCGGCCGGCACCGGGCCGATCGCCCAGGCCGCGATGATGGACCGCAGCACCGAGGCCGAGCGTGGCCGCAACATGTCGCACGTCGTGCTGGTGAACTGCCTGGCCTTGGTATCCGGCCCCGCGGCCGGCGGATTGCTCGGACATATCGATTTCCGTCTGCCGCTGCTGTTCGCGCTGGTGCTGTGCGTGATCGCCTTCGTCTGGATTTGGCTGGGCGTGTCGCCGCTGGCCGGCAGAGCGCGCAAGCCGGTTCATTTCGGATGGAAGGAGCCGATCCAGATCGCGCTGCGCGCCTGGCGGCATCCGACGATCGGCGGTCTCGCGCTGTCGTTCTTACTGTTCCAGCTCGGCTTCGGCATTTACTACATCTACATCATGGAACTGATGACCCGGGTTTATGGGTTCTCTCCCGCCCGGCTGGGGATGTTCTCCGCGGCGATGGGCGTGGGCTTCGTGATCGGTTCAACCCTGGGCTACGCCCGGGCGAAAATCTGGCTGCGCGATGATCGCGGGGTCGCCCGGCTCGGGCTCGCCTTATGTGCCGTGCTGATCGTGGTCGCGGCGCTTCCGGTCGGCCAGGCGGCACAATGGGTGATCGGCATCGCGACTGCTGCCGCCAACCTCCTCGCGTACATGGGTCTGCTCACGCTGATCAGCGGTGCCGCGACCGCGGAGGAGCAGGGCTGGGCGCTTGGCATCGGTGCGTCGATGACAGCGCTGGCGTTCTTCATCGCGGGGCTGCTCGCGGCGGCGCTGCACGTTGTGCCGCTGCCCGCGCTGATCGCTGCGGGCGGGGTGATCGTGGCGGCGGGTATCCCGGCGATCCGCGGCCGGGCGGAGGTGGGCAAGTGCGTCGGTGGTTACGGACGAAGCGGTATAGACGGCACGCAGTGGCTAATGGAAGATGGCGCGCCCTGGTGGACTCGAACCACCGACCCACAGCTTAGAAGGCTGTTGCTCTATCCGGCTGAGCTAAGGGCGCAGCTTCACACGCTCCGACGGCTCGCGCGACTGCGTCCACATCTCCAACCGGCCATAGCGAAAATTATCCGCATAGGCCTTCGGCGTCACACGCCGCTCCTGCGGCAGTTGGAGATCGTACGGAAGACCATTCCGCTCCGCGTAAGCGATCGCCTCCTCCCGCGTCTCGAACGTCAGCTGCACCTGCTTCTGCGTGTCCGTGCTGCCGATCCATCCCATCAGCGGGTCCGGCCGGCTCGGCGCGGCCGGTTCGAACTCCAGCACCCAGTGCTCGGTGCCGGCGCGGCCCGACTGCATCGCGGTCTTCGGCGGCTGAAAGATGCGCGCCCGCATTCCGTGCGATCCTCCTTCGTCCATGATCGGGGCGGCCGGATTCGAACCGGCGGCCTCGTGTACCCAAAACACGCGCGCTAACCAGGCTGCGCCACGCCCCGTGCCCCGGCGACCTACCATATCACCCCATGTCGTGGAACATCGGCGCCAGCACCCGGTCCCCGACCGAAATGCCCAGCCGGGCCGTCACGCCCGCCCTGAAGCTCCAGCGTCGCGATCACCGGGCCCTGGCTGGAGATATCCCGCAGGCTGTGCGGCACCGTATTCTCGGCGATCGAATCGATCACCCCGTCGGCGCGGATGAACACCATGTCCAGCGGGACCAGCGTGTTCTTCATCCACATCTGGGAGATTTCCGGCGCGGACCAGACGAACAGCATGCCCCCATCCGCCGGCACCGATTTGCGGAACATCAGCCCGACGATCTGCTGCCGCGGGTCCTTCGCTATCTCAACCTGGAACACATGGCGCCGTCCGTCGTGCGTGACGATCGTCAGTTGATCCTTCGGAAGCTCCGGCTGCGGGCCGGCGGGTTCCTCCTGGGACCGCGCCGCGAACGGCACCAACGCCACCCCGAGCAAAAGCAGGCGCCGTCGCATGTCAGGCGCCATTGCTGCCCGCCGCTTGCAAGGCTTCCGAGAGATAATGGTGCCACTGCGTGTCCGGCACCTTGTCGCGAACGCACATCGCGCGCGCCAGACGCTCGAGGTCCGTTATGGTTGAAACAGGCTCCTCCTGCTTCTCACGGCCGCCCGGCAGGGGCAGATCGACGCCGGTGAACTGGCTGAACGTCCGTTCGATGAAGTCCTCGGGGAACTTGACGCCGTGCACGTGCGGACGCCCGTCCGGCGTCGCGAGGTAGCGCTCGGAAACTTCGGAAATGACCACGTCCGGGCGTTCGCAGCGGAGCAGATCGTAGTGCACGGCGGTGCTCGCGACCGCGACGATACGGGAAAAATGGCAATTGAGGAACGGCAGCAGATGGGTGGAATTGGACGTACCAAACAATACAAGCCGGGGGCGGTCGCTGTGCTCGGTTTCAAACACATCCACCTGGCCCGGCTTGAAGGTCCGGTTGGTGAACACCTTCGGTGACCTCCACCGGGGGCGGATCGAGAAACTCCACCTGCTCGTGGTCGCGCCGGTCGAGCCACATCGTCATGTCGCCCAGCACGCGACCAGGCCTGGACGTAAGCTGGTCCGGCCGGATCGCGGGGCCGCAGCTCGCGGGCAGGGTGTCCAGCAACGCCCGATACGCCAGATAGGCCCCCCACCGGCTCCAGTGCACGTCGGTCCGGTAGCAGACCTCGCGCTGCTGGCGCCCGGCCCGAACCGCCGCCTCGGGATAGACGATGCAGGACCGCAGCCGCGCATCCGCGGCGCGGATCAGCCGCAAAGCCGGACGTTGCTCGCTGATGGAATACCCGTCCGGCAGCTTGTCCGGATACAGCACGTGGCGTTCCGGCGCGATCAGCATGCGGTAGATCATGCGGCGCGCCTCGCACCACGCCTGCCGTGCCTCCCACAAGGACAGCATGCGTTCCTGATCGCCCTCGCTAGTCCCGGCGCCGTCACACACCTGTTCGAAAACCGTGTCGATCCGATGGAACAGCCAGCCATCCTTCCCGACAGCGGTGCGTTCGTTTCCCCGCTCGGGCGGAGGCGCGCGGTCCGCTCGGATCTCGTCGAGCAACGTGCGCGCCAAGGCGTGATCGGGCGCCAGCTCGAGCGCCTTGGTCAGCGCGGCCTCCGCCTCACCGTCCGCTCCTTCGTGCCGAAGCAGGTTGCCAAGGTGCACGAAGTAATTCGCCTGCCCGGCGTCAGCCGCGATCGCCGCGCGAATGGTGGCGATCGCCTCCTTGGCGCGCTCGTTACGCGCCAAACTGTGACTTAGGGCTGAAAGGCGCGGCGCGTTGCCGGGCTCCAGCCGGTCCGCTTCCTCGAACGCGACGATCGCATCATCCACGCGCCCCGACTGGGCGAGCAGATGGCCGAGAAAGTCGCGCGCGTTCGCTGCTTCGGGAACGCGCGCAATCACCTCCCGTGCGGCGGCCTCCGCCTCCTGCAAGCGCCCCGCTTCCTTCAATCGGATCGCGTGCACCAGCCCGAAATGCAGGTTTTTCGGCTCCAGTTCCGCCGCGCGCGCGGCATGCGACAAGCCTTCATCCGACTTCGACCGGCGAAGCAGAAGGGTCGCCAGGTGGTCGTGGAAGCCGGCGCGATCGGGCTCCAGGCCGACAGCATGGCGGACGCTCTCTTCCGCCTCCTGGAACCGCTGGGCGTCGCTCATCACGTGCCCAAGCAGATTGTGCAGGTGCGGGTTTCGCGGGCTGATCTTCAGCGCCTCACGCACCGCATGCTCCGCCGTCGCCACGTCCTTGTTGCCGCGCGCGGCGTGCGCCAGGGTCACGTAGTAGTGCTGGTTTCCCGGATCCTGAAACACCGCCACCCGGGCCTCGTCCTGCGCCTCCCGGAACTGCTCCAGCGCCAACAGGCACGCCGATAGTCCGTAGTGAAAAAGCAATTCATCCGGAAGCAGCGCGACAGCGCGGCGGTAGAACGCCAAAGCCTCCTGCGGACGGCCGAGGCGCCGCAGCGCTTCGCCCTTGGCATGGTTTCCGTCCGGGGAGTCCGGATAGGTCCGCAATCCCGTGTTGAGCTGTTCCAGCGCCTGCGCCGGATCGGTGGCAACCCGGGCGATGCCCTCGCGCAGGTCATGGCTCCATTCGCCCCGCATGTACACCAGCACCCATTGGCGGAAGGTGATTAACGCCTCCGGCCCATAGCGGTACCGGGTCGATTCGTCGGCAAAGGTCAGGCCGAAATGCGCCGCGACCTTGGGATGGATCGGCAGCCGGTTCCACGGGAAGGGTGACGACCACACACGCTCCCGCATCGCACCGATGGCATCCGCGGCGCCAAGCTTGTCGAACAACTGCTCCGCCAGCGCCAGGGTGATGCGCAGCCCGGGATGGTGCGGCGTGAAAAACAGCGATTCGGTGCGGAAGTTCGCGGCGATCAGCGGTGCGATGGCAAAGCCGCAAATCTCGTCCCGCCGCTGCTGGCGATCGATGTAAACTTCGTACAGCCGATCGATGGTCCGCGTGACATCGGCCTCCGCATACGCTTCCAGCCCGTATTCGGGGGAACGCTCCTCCTGGATCAGCCGATTCAGGAAACGATCCGATAATTCTCCCGGAAACGGTCCTCCGGGTAGATGCCAAAGCGGCGCATTGCCCTGCCGCGCCTCCCCGGCGAACGGCCACAGAAAACCACAGGCGACGAGCGGGCACGGCACGCGGCGCGCCACCGGATTGACCCCCTCGGCCAGCGCCTTCGGCTCGACATCCACCACCTGCTCCACAACGATGCGGGCATCCGCCAGGGCGGCGCGCGCATCGTCGGTCAGGTCCTGATACGATTCGATGTAGCGCACCGTTTCGCCACGCGCCGGCGCAACGAACGTCTCATACAACTGGCTGATCGCCCGCGTCTGGCAGTTGCCGATGAAAACGATCATGCTCATGCCGTCGGTCCTGGCGGATGCCACAGTTCAAGCGCCCGGCGGCATACCGCGAGCCATCCTTGCGGGTTCGGCGCCCCGGCCTCTCCATCCGGCGCGATCTGGAAACGGTCGATGTGTCCCACCATCAATCCCGGCCCCGTCCGAACGACCGAGCCCGGCGGGTTCGATGCATCGGCCAGCCGGACATAGAGCAGGACATTGTCGCCGTAGAGCTGCATGCCGGCACGGATTGCCGCCAGTTCGGCCTCGTTCAACACCCGGTCCGGCACCCGATAGACGAAAATCTTCTCGCCCGCGCCAAGGTCCTCGATCAGTTTCCGCCGCAAGTAACCGAGCCGCGCCAGGCTTTGCCGGAGCACCTGGTCCGCGCTCACCTGATCGGCGTGCAAGAATGTGTGCATCGCCATTCGGTAGCGCCGGTCACGGATGGCGTACTCGCGATGCGGCGGCGGCGTCACATACAGTTCGGTCTGCTCCGGCGTTCCCATGCCCGCGAACCGCTCCCGCAGCGCCATGCTCAGATGCTGCTGCTCGATATTGGACCAACGCAGCAATCCCAGCGGTTCGGCGCCATAGGCGCGCTGCACCAGGCCGAACTCGCAGCCCATCATCGTGCCCGACAGGCTTTCGAACCGTAGCAGCAGGTCGCGCAGCTCTGCCTGGTCCGGCTCGGCGGCAAGCATCGGCGTTGCCGCCGCCGCGGCGGAGTCCGCACTCGCCATCTGCCGGGCGCCGAACAGTCCGCGGCGCACCTCTTCGTCATGCGGGTAGAGCCGCGCCGCCTCTTCCCATCGCTGACACGCGTCGGCCCAGTCGCCCAGGCGCGTCGCCATCCGCGCATGCTCGGTCAGCAAGGCAAGCTCCCGCGGGGATCGCTCCAGCGCGGCTTTCAACTCATGCTCCGCGTCCGACACGCGACCGCTGCGCACCAATACATTGATCAGCCCGGTGACAGCCGACAGCGCGTGCGGACAACGCTCACGCACCAGCAGGAAGCGGCGGCGCGCCTCCGCCCAGTCCTCCCGGTCGCGCGCCACAAGCGCATGTTCCGTCAGGATCAGCGCATCCGCAGGGAACCGCGCGATAGCCACCCGCCCGGCCTGCTCGGCCCGATCCAGCCGGCCGAACAGGCGGTACGTGCGCACCCGTTCCAGGAAGCCGATGGCGAAACCCGGATGCCGGCGAAGCAGCGTGGTGAAGCGGGAACTCGATCGCCTTCCAGTCCTTGTATGTCAGGCTCTTCTTGTGCAACCGGATGCGGGCGTATTGCAGCGCCACGTGCGGCTCGGCCGGCGCCGCCGCCAGGCCCTGCGCCAACAGCGCCTCCGCGCCCTCTACGTCCTCCGCCGACAGCAGGACCCGTGCCCCGCCCAGGTAACCTTCGGCCCGCGTGGGATGGCGCATGCGCATATCAGCGAAGGCCGCCGCGGCCGCGCCCAGATCATGGCACGCGTGCGCGGCCATCGCGAGTTCGTTCAGCAGCTCGGGTGAGTTGGGGAAGCGATTGAGCGCCTCCGCCAGGACACCCCGTGCTTCCCCAGGGCGCTGCGCCTGACGCAGCGCCGCCGCCCCGTGCAGCCAGAACTCCAGCCGATCCGGCGAGCGGGTTCGGAGCCCGCTCCACAGCTCAGCGGCGTCGCTCCAGGCACCGGCCTCCGCGCAGGCATGCGCGCGTTCGGCGTCCAGTTCGGGCCGGTCGGGGAAGCGCCGGGCCGCCTCTTCCAGCAGCAGCCGCGCATCCTGCTGGCGTTGCATCCGGCGCAGCGCCACCGCTTCGCCGGTGTACGCTTCGATCGCGTCGGGTCGGGCAGCGCGCACGGCCGACCATCGTCGTGCGGCCTCGGCGTGGTCGCCGCGCTGCTGCGCGAGCCGCGCGTGGTCCATCAGCAGGCTGGCCTGGCCTGGAAAGCGGGCCAGTCCGGCACGCAGCACATCCTCCGCCGCGGTCGGGTCACCATTCTGCCGCAGGCAGAACGCCCCCCACTGATAGCCGGCGAGGTGGTCCGGGAATGCCGCGCGCAGCTCGGCCCACAGGCCGGCGGCCTCGTTCAGGTCGCCGCCTTGCTGGGCCGCCATCGCCAGTTCCACCAGGGCGTGCGCATGATCCGGAAAGCGCCGCCGCGCCTCGGCCAGCAGGTCCCGCGCATCGCCAAATCGGCCGGCGTTGCGCAACGCCACGCCGGCCCCGAGATAACCGGCCGGATGATCCGGTGCCTCGGCGCGCACCGCGGACCAGACATCGAGCGCGCGGTCGTAGGACCCGCCGAACGTCAGCACCCATCCGAGATCGATGTCGTGCTGCAGGGCGGGGCCGAGCCTTTCGCGCCCTTCGCGCAACAGCGCCTCGGCAGACTCATAATCCCCGCGGTCCCGCAGCGTCGCGGCGGGGCCGATGAAGCCGATCCACTCCGCGGGAAACGCCCGGCGCACATCGCTCCACGCATCCAGCGCCTGGTCCCACGCGCGCAGGTGGTGGTTGGCCCACGCCCAATCGATCAACAGCGACCGCTCGGCCGGAAAACGGGACCTGCCGCGACCCAGCAGATCGTGCGCTTCGGCGTGGCGCCCGGCCCGCAGCAGAGCCGCCCCGCCCGCCTGGTACGGCAGGGGGGACTCCGCATAGGCCTCGGCCACCTGGGTCCATACGGAAACGGCACCCTTCACGTCGCCCGTGTCGAGCAACGTTCGGCCCTGTTCGATTCCGGTTTGCATGTCGGGCCCACGGGGGTCAGATCGGGGGTCAGGTCGGGGGTTAGGCCGTGGGGACGCCTCCGCCGGCCGCTCATCGGTCAGCAGCATCAATCCCTGTTCATGTGCGCGCGGTCGTACGGATCCGTGGGCGGGGCAGTCTCATGGGGCCCTCTTTATCGCCGCCCGCCGCCCACGGCTATCGCGAAAGTGGGCGGTATTTGATCCGATGCGGCTCCGTCGCGTCCGCTCCGAGGCGGCGGCGCTTGTCTTCTTCGTAGGCCTGGAAGTTGCCCTCGAACCACTCCACGTGGCTGTCCCCCTCGAAGGCCAGGATGTGGGTCGCGAGCCGGTCGAGGAACCACCGGTCGTGGCTGATGATCACGGCGCAGCCGGCGAACTCCATCAGTGCCTCTTCCAGCGCGCGCAGCGTGTCCACGTCGAGGTCGTTGGTCGGCTCGTCGAGCAGGATCACGTTGTGCTCGACCTTCAGCATCTTGGCGAGGTGCACACGGTTGCGTTCTCCGCCCGAGAGAATGCCGACCTTCTTCTGCTGGTCCGGTCCCTTGAAGTTGAACGCGCCGACATAGGCACGCGACTGCACGGCGCGCTTGCCGAGATAGATGATCTCCTCGCCGCCGCTGATCTCCTGCCAGACCGTCTTGTTCGGATCGAGGCTTTCGCGCGACTGGTCCACGTAGCCGAGCTTCACTGTCTCGCCGATGCGCAGGCTGCCCGAGTCCGGCGTTTCCTGCCCGATCACCATGCGGAACAGCGTGGTTTTGCCGGCGCCGTTCGGTCCGATGATGCCCACGATGCCGCCGGGCGGCAGCTTGAAGTTCAGGTCGTCGATCAGCAGCAGATTGCCGTAGCCCTTGCGCAGTGTGTCGGCCTCGATCACCACGTTGCCGAGCCGCGGGCCGGGCGGGATAACGATATCGGCCACCCCCGTCGCGCGCTCCTGCGACGCCGCAAGCATCTCCTCATACCGTTGAATGCGTGCGCGGTTCTTCGTCTGCCGCGCCCGCGGTGACGCGGCGATCCACTCCTGCTCTTCCGCAAGCGCGCGCTGGCGTGAGCTTTCTTCTTTCTCCTCCTGCGACAGTCGCTTGCGCTTCTGCTCCAGCCAGGCGGAGTAGTTGCCCTCGTAAGGATAGCCGCGCCCGCGCTCGATCTCCAAAATCCAGCCGGTGACGTTGTCCAGGAAGTAGCGGTCGTGCGTCACAAGCATGACGGTGCCGGGATAATCCTCGAGCGTTCGCTCCAGCCAGGCCACGCTTTCCGCATCCAGGTGGTTGGTCGGCTCGTCCAGCAGGAGCAGGTCGGGCTTTTCCAGCAGCAGCTTGCACAGCGCGACGCGGCGACGCTCCCCGCCCGAAAGCGTGTTGACGCGGGCTTCGGCCGGAGGGCAGCGCAGCGCATCCAGGGCGATGTCGATCTGCCGATCCAGGTCCCAGCCGTCGCCGGCATCGATCTGTGTCTTGCAGATCCGCCTGTTCGGCGAGAAGATCGTTCATCTCCTCATCGCTCATCGGCTCGGCGAACTTGTTGGAGATCACGTTGAACCGGTCGAGCGCGGCCTTGACGCCCGCGAAGGCGGTCTCGACGTTTTCCCCCACGGTCTTGTCGGGATCGAGTTGCGGTTCCTGCGGCAGGTAACCGACACGCACGCCTTCGGCGGCCCAGGCCTCACCCCCGTACTCCGTCTCGATGCCGGCCATGATCTTGAGCAGGGTGGACTTGCCCGCGCCGTTCACGCCGAGCACGCCGATCTTGGCGCCGGGCAGGAACGACAGGGTGATGCCTTTGAAGACCTCGCGGCCTCCGGGGAAGGACTTGGTCAGGTCCTTCATGACGTAAACGTACTGGTAGCTCGGCACGCGGAGGCTCCTGGTCTTTCAGGGGGAGCTTCGTATGTGGCGCTTCCGCCGGATGCAACCAAGCGCTGAGTGCTGCGGGCGCGCCTCGCCCTCAGAACGAGAAATTGGCGAGCAGAATCGGACCCCGGAAGGAAAGGTGTGAAATCGCCGCCCCGTCCTTGTCGAAAGCGAGATATCTGTACCCGGCCGAGACCCCGAACCGCGGAGTCTGATAGCCCACGCCCCCGAACACCTGCCATGTGACATTCGACCCGCCGGTGCCCACATCGGCATAGAACGGCAGGAAGAAGCGGCCACCCGAAAGCAGCGTGCTGTCGGCGAGGTAAATCCGCCCGCGCACGCCCCCGATGCCGTTCCAGATGTCGCGGCTGCTCGACAGCCCGCCGAAGCGGTCCAGCGCGACGGCGCCGTTGGGTGCGGTCAGCGCGGCAGACAGGCTGAAATCCGTCTTCTGGTTGATCGCGAGCAGTCGGAAACCGGCAAGGGCATCGACGTTCCCCCAGGTGCCGTGCGCCAGCGTGTAGCCGCCGGCCAGCGTCCACACCGCCGTGCGGACCCGGGTGTTGGTGCTGGTCGTGAGAATGGCGGATAGCGGAACGCTCGCGCCGCCAAAGTTCACCGAGTTGATCTTGCCGGCAGTCGTGCTCGTATCCGAATAGAAGATGTCAGTGAGCAGCGAGAAACGATCGTACCGCACCTCGCCGGAGCCCATGAACCCGAAATTGAGCGTGGGAATATACTGGCCGGGCCCGACCGAGGTGCTGGTGGTCGCGGTGCCGCCGCCGGGGACCGGAACATTGGCGGTAACCCCGAGCGACGGCAGCCAGAGATACGGCACGAGCTGATAGCTGAACCCGGGCGTGACATTTCCGCCCACCATCTGGGCCAGCGCCCGGCCCGGAGCGGCAACAGCCAACACGGCAACAGCCGACAGGGCAAAGGCGAGTATCCGACCGCGCATGGCTCCCTTTCGCCGCTGATGTCGCATGCCGGCCGGTTGAATGTTGGCGACATGGCTCCCGGAGCAGGACTCGAACCTGCGACCCAGCGGTTAACAGCCGCTTGCTCTACCAACTGAGCTATCCGGGATCGCGCTCCCTATAACCAACCTCCCGGGACGACGCAAACCAATGTCGCACCACCAACGAGGCCCAAGGCGGCCATGAGGGAGAACCCATCGGGGAAACCATTTTGATCCGCCGGGGAACCCTGTATGGTCCCCATCGTATGCGCAACAAGCGTAGCCACGGGGAGATAAATCGTGAACCAGCAAGATGACGCTCGGCGTGGTCCGGGCATCCGCCCGACGCCCCTGTTGACCCGGCGGGCCGCGCTCGCCGCCGCGGTCGCGACGGCGCCCTTCATCGGGACCCGGCGCAGCCGCGCCGCGGGTGCGCCGATCGTGATCGGCTGGGTTGGGCCGCTTTCACCTCCCGGCGGCTACGCCGAGGGCACCCTGATGAAGGATGCGGCCGAGATGGGCGCGGCGGAAATCAATGCCGCGGGCGGGGTGCTCGGGCGGCCGCTGCAGATCGTCTATTCCGATACCCGTGGCATGCCCGCCGAAGGCCGCACCGCCGCCGAACGGCTGGTGCAGGAAAATAAGGTCGTTGCCGTGTTCGGAGAGTTCCACAGCCCGGTCGCCCTGGCCGAGATGGAGGTGTTCCACAAATACAACATCCCGTTCATGGCGTGCGACGTCTGGTCCGACGAGATCACCGCGAAGGGCTACCCGCAGGTGTTCCGCAACGCGCCGACCGTGTCGCTGATCGACACGGAAATCGGCCAGTGGATCGTCGCGGCGGGGTTCAAGAAGATCGCGCTGCTGGCGGAAAAGAACGACGTCGGCCTGGCATCACGCAAAGCCGTACAGGTCCAACTCGATAAGGCGAAAGTCCCGTTCGACGCCGTGGATGCCGAGCCGAACCTGACCGATTTTACCGCGCAGGTCCTGCGCTACAAGAACGTCAAGCCGCCCTACGATTTCTTCTACAATGCGTTCTCCGAGGCCGGCGCCTACGACCTGATCCGCCAGGCCAAGGAGCTCGGCTGGGCGCCCACGAAGACCTGCGGCCTGTACAACTCCGGCGGTGAGGCGACCGATCCGACCTTCTGGCAGAACGTGAAAGAGGCGGGGGTGTGGGTCCTGACCGAGAACGTCGGTCTGCCGCAAAGCGGATGGAACGACAAGACCAAGGCGTTCGTGAAGAAGTTCAACGATCAGTACAAGGCGGAGCCGCCCGGCGCGGTGATGGAGAGCTATGACGGCCTCTATCTGTTGGCGGACGCCATTCAGCGTGCCGGCAATACCGACGCCGACGGCATTATCAAGGCGCTGGAAACCACGAAGTATGTCGGCGTTCGGGGGCCGTACTCGTTCTCCACCGACAAGAACCCGGCGTGGCACTACCACCAGTTCATGGACGCCCCGCTGACCCTGATCCAATACACCAAGATCAATCAGACTCTGGCCGAAGCCCCCATCGTGTGGCCGCGCAAGTTTGCCACGACCAACGATCTCTACATGACACCGACGTCCTGACCGCGCCGGCGCCGACCGCGTAGAGACATGCTCGATTATCTCCTGGTTCAGGCCCTGAACGGGCTGGTCATCGGCGTCATCTACGCGGTCATCGCGGCGGGATTGACGGTGATTTTCTCGATCCTGAAGATCGTCAACTTCGCCCACGGCGAAGTTTACATGCTCGGCGGATACTTCGCATATTTCGCTATCGCATGGTTCGGGATTCCGCCGATGCTCGGCATCCTGGTCGCCATGGCGCTCGCCTTCGCCGTATCGGTCTTGTTCGAACGCACGCTTCTGACGCCGCTCTACGACCCGCGAACCGAGCGCAAAAGCGATTACGGCATCCTGGCGACGTTCGGCATCTCCATCTTCCTCCGCAACATCGCCATCATCGCGTTCGGGCCGTTCCCGCTGCGCCCGCCCTCGTTCTTCCGCGGCTCGTTCATCTGGGGTTCGGTCGTCATCAGTTGGGACAGGATTTTCGCCGCCGGGGCCGGCGCGGCGATGCTGGTCGGACTGATGGGCTTCCTGAAACGCAGCGCCTGGGGCCAGGCGCTGAACGCGGTCAGCCAATCGCGCGAATCGGCGGCGATCGTCGGGATCAACGACCGGCTTGTTTACTCTCTTGCGTTCGGGCTGGGCGGCGCACTGGCCGGCGGCGCCGGCGCGCTGGTCGGTCCGATCTATGCGCTGGTGCCGTCGATGGGCCTGGTGCCCGATACCCAGGCCTTCGTCATCGTGGTGCTGGGCGGCATGGGCTCGATCGGCGGCAGCATCATCGCCGGGTTGCTGATCGGCGTCGCCGAGGGCCTGTTCGTCGCGGTATTCCCCGATCCCACCCGCAGCCTGGCATACGCCCAGGCCTTCTCACTCCTGGTGATGATGGCCGTGCTGCTGGTGCGTCCGCAGGGCTTCTTCGGGCGCGTGCATCTGGCGATGGACTAGCATGCGCTCAGCCCGTTTCTCGCTCTGTGTCGCCGCATTCATCCTGGCCTGCCTTTATCCGCTGGTCGCTGACCCGTACTGGCTGACGGTCGGCATTCTCGCGCTGTTCTATGCCATCGTGACCTCCAGTTGGGCGCTGCTGGTCGGCTATGCCGGCCAGTTCTCGTTCGGGCACATGGGGTTCGTCTCGCTTGGCGCGTATTGCGCCGCGCTGCTGATCGTCTCCTTCGGCGTGCCGCTGCCCATCGGCATGATCGCGGCGCTCGTGCTCGCCGGCCTGGTCGGTGCGGTGATCGGCTTCACCTGTCTGCGCATGCGCGGCCCGTACCTCGCCATCTTCACCATGGCGTTCTCGGAAGTGTTCCGCATCATCGTGCTGACCGAAAATCAGGCCACCGGCGGTGCCGGCGGGACTGGAAGTGCCGCCGCTGTTCCACACCCGCTCCGACGCGCCGTATTTCTACCTGGGACTCGGGCTGCTCGCTGCGGCGCTTGGTGTGATGGCGCTGATGACGACATCCCGCTGGGGTCTGTTCTTCCGCGCGATCCGGGAGAATGAGCAGGCAGCGGCGGCGGCCGGGGTGAAGGTGGTGCGCTTCCGGGTGCTGGTGTTCGCCATCGCCAGCGCCATCGCCGGCCTTGCCGGCGCGTTCTACGCGCCGTTCATCGGCATTCTGACGCCCGATCTGGGGTCGGTGGACCAGATGGGCCTGATCGTCGCCATGGCGGTGATCGGCGGCACCGAGAGCCTGACCGCCTCGGTGATCGGCGCCATCATCGTCGAGTTCCTGATCGAGGCGTTGCGTGCCTATGGCCAGTGGCGGCTGGTGCTGTTCGGCGCGCTGCTGCTGCTGACCGTGCGGTTCGCCCGCAACGGTCTGCTCGCGCCCGTCTGGGACAAGGTGGTCCGCTTCGCGCCGATCCGCCGGCCGCAGCCCGCCGAATGACCGCGCTGATCGCCACCGAGAATCTGTCCATGCGCTTCGGCGGCATCATGGCCGTGCGCGAGCTCAACGTCGCGGTCGATGAAGGCGAACTGGTCGGGCTGATCGGTCCGAACGGCTGCGGCAAGACCACCACGATCAACATGCTGACCGGGCATCTGACCCCGGTGGGCGGGCGCATCCTGCTGCGCGGAGATGCGGTTCAGGGCATGCCGGCACACCGCTTCGCCGCCGCCGGCGTGGGGCGCACGTTCCAGATCACCCAGTTGTTCGGCCGCATGAGCGTGATGGAGAACATGCTGGTGCCGGGCTTGGCGCGGCATGGCTCGACCTTCGCCGCCGCCCGGCGTGCCGCACGGCTGCACCTGGAATTTCTCGGGCTGGCCGCGCTGGAGGATCTGCCCGCCAAGAACCTGTCGGGCGGGCAGCAGAAGCTGCTGGAATTGGGCCGGGCGCTGATGCTGGAGCCGGCGATCCTGTTCCTCGACGAGCCGTTCGCCGGCGTGAACCCGTTCCTTCGGGATGAGATCATCCGGCTGGTGCAAACGCTGCACGCCCAGGGACGGACCTTCGTGGTGGTGGATCACGACCTGGAGGCGATTCAGCGACTGGTCAATCGGCTGGTGGTGATGTCACGCGGCGAGAAGATCGCCGACGCCTCGCCGGAGGAGGTGCGCGCCGATCCCGAGGTGCTGCGCGCCTACGCGGGGGTTTGATGGAGGCGGCCGAACCCACGGTCCGGGCGCATGGTCTGGTCGCGGGATACGTGCCCGGCATTCACATCCTGCACGGCATGTCGGTGGACGTGATTCCCGGCCAGGTGCGCTGCGTGCTGGGACCGAACGGGACGGGCAAGTCCACGCTGCTGAAGGTGATGTTCGGGTTCCTGCGCCCGGTGGCCGGGGAGACCACGGCGGCTGGCCAGTCGTTGAATGCCGTTCCCGCGCACCGGATGGGCGAGCATGGAATCGTCTATCTGCCGCAGCGTCCCAGCGTTTTTCCGTTCCTTTCGGTCGAGGTGAACCTGCGCCTGGGCGCCTGGCTGTTCCGACGGGACCATGTTCGTGTGCGTGCGGCGATCGAACGCGCCTATGAGCGGTTCCCCGTCTTGCGCGAACGCCGGCGTCAGGTGGCGGGCACCCTGTCGGGCGGCCAGCAGCGCCAGCTCGAAATCGCCCGCAGCCTGCTCACCGAGCCCACAACCTTCCTGATCGACGAGCCGACCGCCAGCATCGAGCCGCGCATCGCCGCGCAGATCTACGCGCTGATCCAGGGGCTGGCACGCGAGGGCAAGGCGGTGCTGCTGGTCGATCAGAACATCAAGGGCGCGCTGAGCATCGCCGACCATGTGTACGTGATGCGCACCGGCAGCTTGTTCGCCGAGGGGCCGCGATCCGATTTCACCGACGATGTGGAAACGCTGGTGCGGACCTGGCTCTACACGCGCGATCCGCCTGCGGCGTCGCGCGTGTAGTCGATCGCGCAATACGGCCCGCCCATGTAGCGCTCCTCCACCGGGTTGTCGCTCACCTTGCCGGCGAGCTGCCCGGCGTAAGGATCCGCGCTGTCCTGCGGCTTCCAGCCGATCCGATCCCGGTCGTCCTTGCCCCACCAGGTCATGCGCTTGTTGTTCGACGCGCCCCAGATCACCGCGCAATCCACCTTCGGCGCCAGCACGCACCGCGTCACCAGCCGGGCGAGGTCGGGGTAAGACAGCCAGGTCGCCAGCGCACGGGCGTTCATCGGTTCCGGGAAGCACGTCCCGATGCGGATCGACACGCTTTCCACTCCGTGCTTGTCGAAATACAGCCGGCCCATCAGTTCACCGTACGCCTTGGACAGGCCGTAGTAGCCATCGGGCTGGAACGGATCGGTGGAATCGATGGTTTCCGTGCGCTCGTGAAAGCCGATGGAATGGTTGGAGGAGGCGAACACCACGCGTGCCTTCTCCCGCCGGGCCGCTTCGTAGATGTGATACAGGCCGCGGATGTTGGGACCGAGCACGTCCTCGAACGGGTGTTCGGTGGAGACGCCGCCGAAATGCAGGATCGCGCCGCAGCCCTCGGCCAGGCGCAGCATGGTCATCCCGTTATTCAGGTCGGCCCGCGTGAATGTCGCGCCCTTCGGCACCGCATCGGGAAACGGCGCGATGTCCGTCAGGCGCAGGGTCCAGCCCTGGGCGGACAGCGCCTTGGTCAGGTGCCGGCCGAGATTGCCGGAGGCGCCGGTGAGGAGCACAGGCTTCGCGGGGGCATCGGGCATGGGCGGACTTCCTGGTGCGGCTTCGACCGGCCCGGTGTATGCGATCGTGGAGCGGACGGATAGGCGGAGGGGCGCTGATGTTGCTGCGCGTGCTGACCATGCGGATCCAGCCGGGACGGCTTGAGGACTGGAAGCGCTACACGAAGGAGATCGGCTTTCCCGGCATGCTCGCCCAGCCGGGATGCAGGGACATCTGGCGGATGCATCGGCGCGGATCGGACGATGACGAGTACCAGGTCATCACGCTATGGGATAGCATCGATGATCTCGAGCGTTTCAAGTCGAGCATGGCGATCCGAGAGCTCAGCGCCAGCGCTGCTTCGCTGACGATTCCGCCGCATGCCGAGGCTCTGTACGAGGCTGTGCCGGATGAACCGCTGCTGCATCACGTCAAGGCTTGGCGAAAGCATCGGCGAGCGGTGATCGCTGCGGATGGATGGGAGACCAGCCGGGCGCTGATCGAGGAATTGCTCGGCGCGGATGCGATCGAGCGGCGAAGGGGCCGCGCCTTATCAAGGCGATGCCTGGCCTCGCCCGCTGAGAGGGCTGGCAGAACGATGGACGCGTTCGGCGTCTGCGCCGGGCGGGCGCCATCCCCGTACGCCGGCATCCCGATCCGTGTCCAAGACCGGTGGAGATCGCGACGGCGTACTCGATGTCGGGCGTGCTCACCGTGGAGACGCAGGGCCAGGTCATCCCGCTCGCAACAAGGACCACGTCGCAAACGGTTGCAACGCGGCCTTCCGCTCGGCTCTCGGATTCGCGGCCCGGCGGAGCGCCACATGACGGATCCTCGCCTCGCCGGCGGGATTCAATCGACATTATCCGGCACGCCGCGCAGCCACGGGTCGAAGGACCGCGCGACGGCCGCATCCCGGGCCAGTGACCGGCAGCGGCGTCGCGGTGGCCGACGGCATGGTTCCCGTCGCGCTGGGCACCGACACCGGCGGATCGTGCCGCATTCCCGCGGCGTTTTGCGGGATCGTCGGCTACAAGCCGACGGCGCGGCGCGTGCCGCTGGGCGGCGTGGTGCCGTTGTCCTTCAGCCTGGATTCCATCGGGCCTGCTCGGTGCGTCGGTGGGGTGCTGCGCGATCTTCGATGCGGTGCTGGCGGGGGAGCCGCCCGTGCTTCCCTCTCCTGCCGATCTGCAGCGGGCTCCGGCTCGCGGTGCCGGACAACTTCATGCTGGACGGGCTGGAGCCGCCGGTCGCGGCCGCGTTCGACCGCGCGCTTCATGCTCTGGAGGCCGCCGGCGCCCGGATTCTGCACGCATCGTTCCCCGAGTTCGACGAGCTGCCGCGGGTGAACGCCGCCGGCGGGTTCGCCGCGAGCGAGGGTTTCGCCTGGCATCGTTCGCTGCTGTCCGACAAGGGCCACGGCTATGATCCCCGCATTCGCTCCCGCATCGAGCGCGGTGCCCGGATCAGCGCGGCGGAGTACGTCGATCTGATGCAGGCCCGCGCCCGGCTGATCGCGTCCTTCGATGCGCGAACGGCGGCGTACGACGCGTTGGTGATGCCGACCTGTCCGATCGTGCCGGCGCGTATCGCCGACCTGGAGGATGAGAAGGAATATGGCCGGGTGAACCAGCTCACGCTGCGCAACACGGCACCGGCGAATTTCCTGGACCGCTGCGCGATTTCGCTGCCGTGCCACGCTCCGGGCGAACCGCCGGTCGGGTTCATGGTGATGGGGGAGACGATGGGTGATGCGCGGCTGTTCGCGATCGCTGCGGCGATGGAGGGGGTGGTGCGGGGGAAGGGCTAAGCCGTTCGCGGAAGCTTCCTTGCGCTGTGCCGAGCCGACCCAGATGAAGTTAATCAATTAATGCATCAATCGCTTATGAACCGCCGCATCGACGCCCATCTCGCCCGCACCCAGTTCGGCCAGATCATGGACCTGGCCGTCAGGAATAACGATCGGTTCGTCGTTGACCGCCGAGGCGAACCGGCCGTGGTCATCCTGAGCATCCGGGACTTCATCCGCACTGCTGCGCCACCGCCGGACTGGATGGAAAAGGCCTGGGCTGGCGCAAAACGGCGCGGACTGGACAGCCTCACCGCGGATGAGATCGACGCCGAGATCGCCGCGTATCGTCGTGACGAGAGCGGTTCCAATCCAGCCAAGTGATCCGGGCCGTGCTTGACACCAACGTGCTCGTTTCAGGCCTGCTCTCGCCAGTCGGAAACGAAGCTCTGGTTCTGCTCGCGGCCTAGCAGGGCCTCCTGCAACCGTGCCTATCCGAGCCAATTCTTGCCGAGTACCGGGCGGTGCTGGCGCGACCCAAATTCGGCTTTCCAGAGGACGAGCCGGCGGCTCTTTTATCGATGCTTCGGCGCGTCGGCGTGCTGATCCGTCCGGGCGCTTCGGCCCTGACCTCGCCCGATCCCGGCGACAGCAAATTCCTTCACTGTGCCGAGGCCAGTCAGGCAGACTTTCTGGTCACCGGAAACAAGCGCCACTTCCCGGCTGAAACTTACGGGCCAACTCGCATCGTCAGCGCCGCGGAACTGCTCGAAAAAATCAGCCAGGAAATCTGACCGGATCTATCCGCCCTGATCTAGCTCCGGCCGCTCTCCACGCCCAGGCACCTTCGGCGCAACCGGCATCCGCGTCATCGCCAGCAGCAGCGCGGCGCGGCCCTCGGACGTATCGGCCGCCTGGTTCATCAGCCGCCGCGCCCGGATGCAGAGATAAGCCAGCCCAGCCAAGCCCAACGGGAATAGCACCGGGAAGACATAAACCAGCATGGTCCTGCTGATTTGCGCCTTCTCCCTTCAATCCGCCAGCCGATCCCGCCCGATCAGCGCCAGCCCCTCGGCGACGGACACGAACTCGCCGCCACCGGAAACCCGCTCCGCGCCGAAGCGACGCTCGAACAACGCGCGCACCGCCGGGACGAAGGAGGTGCCGCCGGTCAGAAACACCCGGTCGATCTCCGTCACTCGCACAGTCGCGTTGCTCAAAGCCTGGTTCACCGTGGCTTCGATTCGTCGCAGATCCTCGGCAATCCAACCTTCGAACTCCGCCCGGGTGATCTCGCGCTCCACCGCGAAATCCCCATGCGCAAATCGCAGGAGCGCAGCATCACTCCGCGACAGTTCGGCCTTCACCGAGCTGACGGTCTGGTAGAGTTCGTAGCCCATCTCGTCCTCGATCAGCCGGACCAGGTTTTGCAGCCGCTCAGGATGGGCGGTTCGGGTGGCCACCGCCGCGATGTCGCGCAGCATCCGCGGTGTCCGCATCAGCGACAGCCGGTGCCAGCGGGCGAAGCCGGCGAAATACTCCGGCGGGACGGGCAGGTCCTTGCCCATGACCGTATAGACGTCCCCCTTGCCAAGCAGCGGCGAGATGGCGTTGTCAATGATGCGGTAGTCAAACGTATCTCCCGCCACCCCGATGCCGGCGTAACCCAGGGCGACCACCCGTCGGCGACCGTGCGGATCGAACCGCAGTACCGAAAAGTCGCTGGTGCCGCCGCCGAAATCTCCCACCAGCACCGTCGCCGCGGCGTCGAGCGTCCGGGCGAAGCGATAGCCGGCGGCTTCCGGCTCCAGCGCGATCTCAACACCCGGGAATCCTGCCGCGCTGAATGCGCCGCGCAGCCGCGCTTCACCAAAGGCATCATCGGCGAACTCGCCGGCAAAGCGCACGGGACGCCCGGCGATCACCCGCGCCCCGGCAAAGTCCGGCCCCAGCACCGCGCCGAGGAATGTCCCGACAAGCTGCTCCAGAGTGAACAGGCGCCCGAAGATATTGGTCTGCGTGAAGCTGCGCTGCGCCAGGAAGGTCTTCATCGACATGATCAGCCGGCTGCCCAGCGGATCGTCCAGATAAGCATCCACGGCAAAAGGGCCGGCGGCCTGTCGCAGCGAGCCAAGGCGCTTCGGATCCTCCAGCCAGAAGCACAGCACGCTGCGAAACACGTCGAGCTCGGCGTGACCGACCGCATAGCGCCGGGTGGTCACGCTACCGTCGGGCTGCAGCACAGCGACCACGCTGTTGGTGGTGCCGAAATCGACACCGATCAGCCGCGTCATGTCAGCCGGCTACGCCCCTTTTTCCCAGCCCTTTGCGCCCTGCCGCCAGTAGGTCAGCGCGCAGTCCGCCTCCTTCGCGGCTTTCCAGCGCACCCGCGCGGCAGCAACGGCCTCGGGGTCCTTGCCGTCGAACAGGTCGAAGACCCGCTCGAACGACGCCACCCCAACCGCCTCCGTCGCCTCCACCAGGAACAGGTAGCGCGCGCCGTTGGCGGCCTCCGGCTCGGTCGTCAGCCAGATCGGCTGCAACTCGGCATCGCCGTCCGCGGCGGTGCCGTGCGGCAGCCAGTCCGGATCCGGGCACGCCCACAGCGCGGCATCAATCGCCGCAAGCCGGGCCGCATCACGGCATACCACCACGGCCCGCTGCTTCGCTGCCAGCGTGCGTCCCAGCAACTGCGGCAACGCCTGCTCCACGCTGGTCCGGGTCAGGTGATAGAACCCGACCTCCGTCATTCCTTTTCGTAGAACTCGGACGTCAGCCGATCGAGCAGGCGCACGCCGAAGGCGGTGGCGCCTTTCGGAACCAGCGGCAAGTCCTTGGTCGCCCAGGCCATGCCGGCAATGTCCAGATGCGCCCACGGCTTGTCGTTGACGAAGCGCTGCAGGAACTGCGCCGCAGTGATCGATCCGCCGGGCCGCCCACCGATGTTCTTCATATCCGCGATGTCGGATTTGATCTGCCGGTCGTATTCCTCGCCCAGCGGCATGCGCCATACCTTCTCGCCCACCGCGCGGCCCGCCGCCTCCAGCCGCGTGGCCAGTTCGTCGTTGTTGCTGAACATCCCGGCATGCTCGTGGCCGAGCGAGACGATGATCGCCCCGGTCAGCGTCGCGAGATCGACCATGAACCGCGGATCGAACCGCTCCTGGCAGTACCAAAGCACGTCGGCCAGCACCAGCCGGCCCTCGGCGTCGGTGTTGATCACCTCGATGGTCTGGCCGGAATGGCTGGTCACCACGTCGCCCGGCCGCTGCGCGGTGCCCGAGGGCATGTTCTCCACCAGCCCGACCAGTCCGACCGCGTTCACTTTCGCCTTGCGGCCGGCCAGCGCCGCCATCAGCCCGATCACCGTGCCGGCGCCGGCCATGTCCCACTTCATGTCCTCCATGCCGCCGGCCGGCTTGATGCTGATGCCGCCGGTGTCGAAGGTCACGCCCTTGCCGATGAACGCCAGCGGCTTGTCGCCGCTGCGTCCGCCGTTCCAGCGCATCACCACCATGCGGGGCTCGTTGGCGCTGCCCTGGGAGACGCCGAGCAGCGCGCCGAACTTGAGCCGGCGGAGCTCCTCGGGACCGAAGACCTCGACCTCCAAGCCCATCTCGCCGAGTTTCCGGCAGCGTTCCGCCATCTCGGCCGGGTTCAGCACGTTCGGCGGCTCGCTCACCAGGTCGCGCGACAGCGCGACGCCCTCCGCTACCGGGCGCAGACGCTCCCACGCGGCTTTGCCCGCCTTGGCATCCGCCGACAGCACCGCAAGCTCGCCGAGACGCGACTTGTCCTCTGGCTTCTCCTTGGTCCGGTAGCGATCGAAACGATAGCCCCGCAGCGCCGCGCCCAGCGTGACCTTCGCCCCCTGCTCCGGCGTCAGGCCATCCGCGGCGACAGCCGCCTTCGTCTCACGGTCTAAAGCGGCACGAGCATGCCCGCCGGCCTGTTCCAGTACCAGATCGGTCAGCTCGTTCTGCTTGCCCAGCCCGACCGCGACCACCCGCGACAGTCCCGCCCCGGGTGCCAGGATGGTCGCCGTCTTGCCCTTCGCCCCCTTGAATTCCGCCGCCTCCAACGCGCGCCCGATCGCGCCCTGCGTTGCCTCATCGGCCTGTTGCCACACTCCGGATGGGGCGGCGCCCTCCGGCACCAGCAGGACCAGCGCACCCGAGGAGGGCACGGTCGCCGGGGCAAACGCAATTGTCAGCATCAGCAGAAAGCTCCTGTAAGATGCCCGCGAGGATACCAGCGGTGCGGCGCGATGCCAGGGCTTGCCGTTCCGTTCCCCCGCCCTATGCAACACGCATGACGGAACGCCTGCCGGACACCCAGGAGGGCATCGCGCGCGCCGCCGCGCTGCTTCGCGGCGGTGCGCTGGTCGCCTTCGGCACCGAGACGGTGTACGGACTGGGTGCCGACGCCCGCAATGCACAGGCCGTCGCCGCGATCTTCGCCGTGAAGAACCGGCCGCATTTCAACCCGCTGATCGCGCACTATGCCGAGGCCGCCGACGCATTCGCCGATGTGACCGAGAATGATCTGGCGCGGCGCCTCGCCGCGGCGTTCTGGCCCGGCCCGCTCACCCTCGTGCTCGCCCGTCGGCCCGGCTGCCGCGTGGCGCGTCTCGCCAGTGCGGGGCTCGATCATCTCGCGGTGCGTGTTCCGCAGCAGCCCGCTGCCCGAGCCCTGCTGCGTGCTGCGGGGCGCCCGATCGTCGCGCCGTCCGCCAACCCGTCCGGCCGCATCAGCCCGACCACCGCGGACCACGTGCTGGCCGGGTTGGGCGGACAGATCGCCGCGGTGTTGGATTGCGGCGCCTGCGGGGTCGGTGTGGAGTTCCACCGTCGTGGACGTCAGCGCCCGCGTGCCGGTGTTGCTCCGCCCCGGCGGGATCACCGCCGAGGCACTCGAAGTCACTGATCGGCCCGCTGCATTCACGCGCCGACGGCGACGCAAGACCCCGAGCGCCCGGCATGCTCGCATCCCACTACGCGCCCGGTGCGCCGCTCCGCCTCAACGTCACGATGCCGCACGCCGGCGAAGCCCTGCTGGCGTTCGGGCCCGCGCCGGCGGATGCGGCGGCGGTCTATCAACTCAGCCTGCACGCCGATCTGACCCAGGCCGCTTCTCGGTTGTTTGACGGATTGCACGTGCTTGATGGGTTGGTCGCGGCGCGCGGCCTGCAAGGCATTGCCGCGATGCCGATCCCCGAGGCGGGGCTCGGGCGGGCAATCAATGACCGCCTGCGCCGCGCCGCGATGGCGTGAAGATTGATTGACGAATCGTGCGGCATCAGCGTTTGGTCCGCACGATGAACTTACCCGACGCCGAGACCTTCACCTTGCCCGGCGGCGACGCGGAAATCCATTGGCGTCGCAGTGCGCGTGCGCGGCGTGTGTCGTTGCGCATCGACCCGCGTGATGGTGCGGTGGTGGTCACCCTGCCGCCGCGCGCCGGTCGCAACGCCGGTGTCGCGCTGCTCATGACACACGCGGCTTGGGTGTCGGACCGCCTCGCTGCTCTGCCCGAGGCAATCCCCTTCGTCGATGGCACCTCGATTCCCCTGGCAGGTGTGCCGCACCGGCTGCGCCGCGATCCGGCAGCGCGACGCGGTGTGTGGATCGATGATGGCGAGATTTGCGTCTCCGGTGCGCCGGAATTCTTCAGCCGCCGGGTGCGCGACTTCCTGCACCACGAAGCGCGCCGCCGGTTCGCCGTTCAGGCCATGGAAAAGGCGCGCATCGCCGGCCTCGTGGTTCGCCGCGTCACTGTCAAGGATACCCGCACCCGTTGGGGGAGCTGTGCGGCCGACGGCGCCATCGCCTTCTCCTGGCGCCTGCTCATGGCACCCGACTTCGTCCAGGATTACGTGGTCGCGCACGAGGTCGCGCATCTGCGGCATATGAATCACGGCAAGCGCTTCTGGGCACTCGTCTCCCGGCTGACCCCGCATATGGACGCCGCGATCCCCTGGCTCCATGCCGAAGGCGCCCGCCTGCTCCGCATCGGATAGCAGTTGTTGAATCCTTGTACCTGGGTGTGCCACCGTCGTCTCGAGAAGGGAGGCAACGATGGCAAACGAAACAGTGCTGCACCGCTGGTTTGAGGAAGTATGGAACCAGGGGCATGAGGACGCGATCGACGAACTGGCGGCCGAGGATTTCGTCATCCACGGCCTTCAGGATCCGTCCGGCAACGACGTGATCGGGCGGGAGACCTTCAAGCCATTCTTCCGCCAACTCCGCGCGGCGTTTCCCGACATGCATTTCGAAATCGAGGATGCCTTGACCGATGGCGATAAGGCGTTCGTGCGGTGCCGGGTGACCGCCCGCCATTCCGGCCCCGGCGTGACCCCGGCGCCTACCAACAAGCGTGTCGATTTCACCGGCATGTGCGTGGCGCGCGTGAAGGATGGACGGATCAGCGAGGGCTGGAACAACTTCGATCTCCTGACGATGTACCGCCAACTCGGCCTGGAATTGCGATAGCGTGACCAGGTCTGCACGCCATGCTCGCAGCGCAACCCCGTTCCGCCTTGCGTGGCCAAGGCGCCCGGCATACCACGCAGCACCTCGCCCGAGAGAAGGAGCAGAGTGAATGAACGCGCCTCAGGCCCGGAAGCTGCGCGGCCGCCAGTTCTTCGCCAATCCCGGCCCCACCAACATCCCGGACTCCGTGCTGCGCGCCATCGACCGCCCCACCATCGACTTCCACGATCCGGATTTCATCGAGGTGTACGACGAGGTCTATTCCGGCCTGAAGCGCGTGCTCGGCACCGAACACCACGTGTTCATGTACACCGGCTCCGGCCATGCCGCCTGGGAAGCCACCCTGACCAATCTGCTCTCGCCCGGCGATACCATCCTGCTCATTGAATCCGGCTATTTCTCGGAAGAATGGGGCCGCATGGCGGCGGCGCACGAGGTCGAGGTGCACACCGTCGCGGCCGACTGGCGGCATGGCGCGGATGTTGCCGCGGTCCGCGCCGCGCTGGCCGAGGATAAGCGTCACGTCATCAAGGCGGTCTGCGTGGTGCACAACGAAACCGCAACCGGGATGATGCTCCCTGTGCCGGAGATCCGCGCCGCCATGAATGCGGTCGGACATCCGGCGTTGCTGCTGGTGGATACCATCTCATCGCTCGGCAGCCTCGAGTTCCAGATGGATGACTGGGGGATCGATGGCGTGGTGGGCGGCAGCCAGAAGGGCCTGATGTGCCCCACCGGAACCGCCTTCACCGGTGTGTCGGACAAAGGAATGCAGGCGCACCAGCGGTCCAAATTGCACCGGTTCTATTTCGACTGGTCCATCATGCTGAACCGCCCGCAAAAGAGCTTCGTCGGTACCGTCCCGGTCAATTCCATCTACGGTCTCCGCGAATCCCTCCGCCTGCTCGAGGAAGAGGGGATGGAGAACGTGATCTCGCGGCATCACTACCTGGCCGAAGGTGTGCGCCGCGCGGTGAAGGCATGGTCCGGCAACAACGGGCCGCAACTGTTCTGCACCAATCCGGCGCGCCACTCGGATTCCGTCACCGCGGTGCTGATGCCCGAGGGCCACAACGCCGAGGACGTCCGCCGCACCGCGCGGCAGCGCTACAACGTTTCGCTCGGGGGTGGGCTGGGCAAGCTGAATGGCCAGGTCTTCCGCATCGGGCACCTGGGCGACCTGAACGAGCCGATGATATTGGGGGCGCTGACCGCGGTGGAAATGAGCCTGCGGGTCAACAACGTGCCGCACGGCAAAGGCGGCGTCGAAGCGGCGATGGCATTCTTCGCCGAATAATCGGGACTACACCCCCAGGTGCGCCTTCATCAGGGCCGGATCGGCGCGCAGCGCTTCGGGCGTGCCGGTCCAGACGATATGGCCGTTGTTCAGCACGAACACCCGGTGCGCGAAGCTCAGCGCTGCGACCACGTTCTGCTCCACCACCAGGATCGTGCGGCCCTGGGCCGCCAGTTCGCGGCTGACATTCACCAGGTCGCGGACGATCAGCGGAGCCAGGCCCTCGAACGGTTCATCGAGCAGGATCACCTGGGCGTCGCGGATCAGCGCACGCGCGATCGCCAGCATCTGCTGTTCACCGCCCGAGAGCTGCCGTCCGCCGGACCGTCGCCGCTCCTTCAGGCGCGGGAAGAACGTGTAGATCCGGTCCAGTGTCCAGGAATTGGGCGCGGTCAATGCCGCAAGGCGCAGATTTTCCTCGACCGTGAGCTGGCCAAAGATCGCCCGTTCCTCCGGCACAAGCTGCAGGCCCATCCGGGCGATCTCGTACGATGCCAGACCGGAGATCACCTTCCCGTCCAGCCGGATCGTGCCGCCACGCGGGGTCAGCACGCCCATGATGGTGCGCAGCGTGGTGGTCTTGCCGGCGCCGTTGCGACCCAGCAGCGCGACCACCTCGTTGCGTGCGACATCGAGCGAGACGTCGAACAGGATATGGCTGTCGCCGTAGTACGTGTTGATGCGCTCGATCTCGAGCAGGCTCATGCCGCCACGGCCTCGTGCATGCCGCCGAGATAGGCGTCCTGCACCGCCTGGTTGCGCTGGATCTCCTCGGGCGTTCCATCCGCGAGAAGCCGCCCTTCGTACAGCACCGTGATGCGTTCCGCGAGTTCGAAGATCGCGTCCATGTCGTGTTCCACGATCAGCAGAGAGCGGGATTGGCCGTCCGCGCCGCGCGCGATCTCCCGGATCAGGGTGCGGGTGGCGATGCGTTCGGCCGGGCTCATGCCGGCGAGCGGCTCATCCAGCAGCAGCACGTTCGGTCCGGTGGCGAGCGCGATGCCGATCTCCAGCCGGCGCTTTTCGCCGTACGGCAGCACGTGCACCGGCACCTCGGCGCGGTGCGTCAGGCCGACGGTTTCCATCGCCGCGTCGATCTGACCCTCGACCTTTCGGATCGAAGCGGCGCCGCGCAGGATATCGGTGCGAAAACTGCCCCGGGCGCGTGCCAGCGCGGCGATGCGCAAATTCTCCCGCACCGTCATGGCCAGAAAGAGCTGATTGAGCTGGTTGCTCTTGGAAATGCCGAGCTGGGCCGTGCGCGTCGGCCCCAGCCCCGTGACGCCGCGGCCGAACAGCCGCACCTCGCCACGGGTCGGGGTGATCTCGTCCTTCAGCATCTTGAACAATGTCGATTTGCCCGCGCCGTTGGGGCCGATCACCGCCTGGATGGCGCCCGGCCGAAGCTCGAACGACACGCCGTCCACCGCGCGCAATCCGCCGTAGTGCTTGGCGAGATCACGCGCCTCCAGCGCCGGCGCGCCCGAACGCGACACCACCAGCGGCGCAATCATCGGCAGGGGCATTACCCGGCTCGGCGTTTCCGCCGCCAGCCCGCCTTCCTCCGGCACGTCGGCTCCTGCCGTGTGCTGCCGCTGGCCGCTCAACAGATGGAGGATCTCGCCGGCGATGCCGCGGCGCAGGCCGATCACCAGGGCGACGAAGATCACGCCCAGGATCAGTTTCCACAGGGCGCCGATCGCCGGGATGGATTGCAGGCTGTCGCGCAGCCACAGCCAGATGGCGGCGCCGATGGTCGGGCCGATCAGCGTGCCGACGCCGCCGATCACGGTCTGCACCACCAGCTCGCCGGATGTATCGAGCGAGAACGCATCCGGCGGCATGTAGCTTTGGAACACGCCCAGCAGCCCGCCGGCGATCCCGGCATACAGCGCCGCGATCACGAACACCGCCAGCTTGTAGGCCGGCACCGAATGGCCCACCAGCGCGATGCGCGCGGTGTTGTCCTTGATGCCGCGCAGGATCGTGCCGAACGGCGAGTGCAGGATGCGCCGCGCGATGATGAAGCCGACGAAGAAGAACGCCGCGAGCAGTCCGTACATCGGCAGGCCCGGCGGGAACCGCAGCGGGCCGATCGCGGGCACCGGCACCCCAGGCAGCCCGTTCTCGCCGCCGGAGTAGGCCGACAGCGGTGAATTCTCCAGGAAATAGGACATCTGGCCGAAGGCCAACGTAATCATGGCAAAGTAGATGCCGATGCGGCGCACCGCCAGCCAGCCGACGATCAGCCCGAAGACGCCGGCAGCCAGCGTGCCGATGAGCAGCGCCAGCCAGACGCTGCCGATGATGTTGTTGACCAGCAGGTAGGCCGCGACAAAGCCGCCGGTGCCATAGAACGCGGCCTGTCCGAACGAGAGCAGGCCGGTGGCGCCGAACAGCAGATCGAAGCCGAGGCCGAGCATGCCCCACACCAGCGTGCGCTGCATCAGGTCGAACGAACCGCCGAGATGCGGCACCACGAAGGGCGCGGCTGCCAGCACCGCCGCCAGGATGACCTCCGGCAGTACGCGGTCGGCCCAGCGGGTCATACCGATTCCCGGGTCATACCCGCCCCTCGGATCCGAACAGGCCCTGCGGCCGCACCACCAGCAGCAAGGCCATGACCGCGTAGAGCATCACCTGGGAATAGGCGGAGTTGAACGCGCTGGTGATGCTGACGATCTCGCCGGCGATCAGCCCGCCCAGCACCGCGCCGGGATAGGAGCCCAGCCCGCCGATCACGATGACCACGAAGGATTCGACGAGGAATTCAGCGCCCATATCCGGTGTGACCGCCACGATCGGGGCGTAGAACATCCCCGCGAGGCCGGCCGCCACCACGCCGATGGCGAACACCATCAGGAAGGCGCGCCGCACGTTGATGCCAAGGATGCCGACCATGCGCGCGTCCTCGATGCCGGCGCGCACGACCAGCCCGATCGACGTGCGGTAGAGCACCAGATACAGCAGGACCAGGATGGCGGCGATGATGCCGATCAGTTGCAGCCGGTATGTCGGGTAGATCAGGAAGCCGATCTGGGCCGCACCTTCGCCCCACCCCGGCAGCATCACGTGCTGGCTTTCGCCGCCGAAAATGGCGCGCACCGCTTCAATCAGGATGATGCCCGCGCCGAATGTGACGAGGATCTGGTCCTCGGGCGGGCGATGGTAGAACCAGCGGATCAGTCCGCGTTCCAGCACGATGCCGAGCACCAGCATGAACACGCAGCCGGCGATCAGCCCCACGACGAACGAGCCGGTGTACGCCGATATTACGTAGATCGCGTACGCCCCCACCATGAACAGTGCGCCGTGTGCGAAATTGAGCACCCCGAGGGTGCCGAGAATGATGGTGAGCCCGCTGCTGACGAGGGCGAGAAGAGTTCCGAGCGCCAGGCCGTTGAACGCCTGTGACAGCAGAAGTGGCGCGCTGGGCACGGTCACCTTCCTGGAGCGTTGGTTCTATGCCCGGCCCGGAAGCGCCGCGACACCGGGCGCATGTTTCGCCTCCGAGTCAGCGGCCATAGCCCAGAACCACCGCATGCTCAAGCGCTTACCCTCTTGCGCCATTGTTGGGCAGCCCTTAATGCGGCTTGGTGCGCAGCCCTAACGAGGCATGCAACCCAATGGGAGGTCTAACCATGAAAGATGCGCTTTCACGCCGGGAAGCCCTGCGCCTGAGCGCGATGGCCGCAGGCGGTGCGGCATTGGGCCTGCCCGCAATCGCCCACGCGCAGGACCAGGCGCCGATCGGAACATGGCCGGCGGGCGTCTCGGGCAATACAGTGTTCGTCGGAATTCAGCGTCCCGCGCACCGGCACCTACGCGGTGCCCGGCGAGGATGAGCTGAAGGGATATCTGCTCGCGATCGAGCACATCAACGAGGGAAACGATCTCATCAAGCAGATGGCGCCCAAAGTCACCAAGGGTCTGCTGGGCAAGCAGGTGATCTACGGGGTCGCGGATTCCGAGGCCAATCCGAACGTCGCGGTGCAGAACATGTCGCGCTTCGTGTCGCAGAACAAGGCCATGGTCACCACCGGATCATGCTCCTCGGCCGAGGCGGTGGCCAACAACAAGTTCGGGCAACGCGAGAAGGTGCTCTATCTGCCTGGGGTCTCCGGCTCCAATGACACCACCGGCAAGGACTGCGTGCGGTATTGCTTCCGCACCTGCTTTTATGGCCAGACGTCCTCGGCCGCGCTGGCGCCCGTGCTGATCAAGCAATTCGGCCAGAACAAGAAGATCGCCTTCCTGACGCCGGATTACACCTACGGGCACACCGTGCGCGCCTCGATGCAGGAGTATCTCGGCAAGGCCGGCTGGACCGTGGCCACCAACCAGGTCTGCCCGCTCGGCGCCCCGGACTACAGTTCTTACCTGCTCAACATCGTCAACAGCGGCGCCGACGTATGGATCAACATCAATTGGGGCAACGACGCCGTCCAGTCCATCAAGCAGGGCAATGGCTTCGGCATCATGAAGAAGATGCCGCTGGTGATCGCGTATTCCGTGCCGTTCATTGCCCGCGAGGTCGGGCCCGAACTCACCCAGGGGGTGTACACCGCGACCGACTTCTGGTGGACCGTCGAGGACAAGTATCCGCTGTCCAAGCTGTTCGTCGAGGCGTTCCACAGCAAATACAACTACAACCCCGAGTGGAGCGCGCAGGATGCTTATCTGCAGCTTGCAAGCTGGGCGCGCATGGTCTCCGAGGCCGGCACGTTCTATCCGCCGGAGGTGATCAAGACGTACGAGAAAGGCGAGCACTTCAACTCGTTGGTCGGCGAGGTCTGGTTCCGCCCCGAAGACCATCAGATGGTCCGCCCGGTGATGATCCAGCGCGGCAAGAAGCCGTCCGAGATGAAAACGCCGGACGATTATTGGGAAGTGCTGGACATCATCCCGGGTGAGGGGCTGATGCAGGCACCCGGCGCGTTCGGTTGCAAGCTCGGCCCCTACACCTGAATTCGTGAAGGGGCCGCAGTGCGGCCCCTTCACGTCATTCGGACGCTATCACCTCGATCTCGCTCAACCCGCGCGCCAGCACCGCCAGCAGGTCCGCACGCGTCAGGGCCACGCAACCCTCTGTCGGCGCGTAGTCCGCACGTGCGACGTGGAGGAAGATCGCCGAGCCGCGGCCGGGGCGGACGGGTGAATCGTTCCAGCCCAGCACGCCGATGGCATCGTAGAGCGCGTCGGCCCGCCACAGCTCCTCGGCGGACGCGCCATAGGGCAACACCACGGGCCGGTTGTACCTTCTCGTCCGAGGGCCAATCGCACCATCCGTCGTCCGGTGCGATCGGCGCGACGGGCACCGCGCATCGCGGGGGCGCCATACGGTCGGCGCGATACAGCACCCGCCGCAACGGCATGACGCCCGCGGGTGTGGCCCCGTCCCCTTCCTGCTTGTCGGCGCGCACCCCGCCGCGCCCGAGCGCCGCGCGAAAAGTCGAGCCCGCCGATCATCAGCCGTCCGTCGGGATGGACGATGGCTCGCATCAGCCCAGCAGGTGTCCGAACCGTCGCGCCTTGGTGCGCAGGTAATCGTCGTTCACCCCATTGGGGGGAAAGGCGTGCGGCTCGCGTGCCGCCACGTCCAACCCGCAGGCGGTCATGGCGGCAACCTTGTCGGGGTTGTTGGTCAGCAGCCGGATTCGCCGCAGCCCGAGGTCCAGCAGCATCGCCGCGGCGGAGCGGAAACTGCGCTCGTCCGGTTCCCAGCCCAAGGCCCGGTTGGCATCCAGCGTATCCAGTCCGCGATCCTGCAGCGCATAGGCCCTTAACTTGTTGGTCAGGCCGATCCCCCGGCCCTCCTGCGCCAAGTAGAGAATCACGCCGGCGCCTTCCTCGCGCATGCGGCTGATCGCGCCGCGAAGCTGCATGCCGCAATCACATCGCAGGCTGCCCAACAGATCGCCGGTGAAGCATTCGGAATGCAAGCGGACCAGGGGCGCCGCCTGCGCCAGCGGGTCGCCCACCAGGATGGCCAGGTGCTCCACCGCGCCGTCCTCGGTGCGGAACGCAACAATCCGGCAGTCTTCCGCGCCCTCCAGCGGCACCGCGGCCTCGGCCACCCGCCGCAGGGTCAGCGCGGCGATGGCACGGTAGGACAGCACGTCATCCGCCGTGGTCCGCACCAGTCCCATGTGATCGGCCAACTCGCGCGCATCCGGGCCGGCCGGAACGGCCAGCGCCACGGGCAGCAGCCGGGCCAGCTTCAACAGGCTGAGCGCCGCCTGGGCGCCGGCCGGGCAAGCCGCAAGCTCCAGTTCGCCCGAGGCCGGCTGGCGTGCCGTCGGGTTGGCCGTCTCCCGCAACCGGTCGGGGTGGAGCAGCGTCGGGGGGAGGCGAATCGCGATGGCGGTCGAGTTCGGAGATTACGGGCCGTCGCAGCAGTGCGGCAGCCCGAGTCGGCGACAGAACCAGAACAGCGGGGGCCATCCCGAGGCTGCTCAATTCCTCCAGTCCATTGGGGCCGACGGTCTCCGCGGCAATGATGGCGAGAGGCGCGGGGCCCCACAGCAGCACCGGCGTTCCCCGGCGCAGTTCGGTCGCGGCCCGCTGCACGCCCCGCAGCCGGGCGAGCGACTCGGGATCGCGGGACTCGGCAGCCGGCGCGGGGGCTGTCGGAGGTGGGTTCATGATGCGATCACGACAAAGCGAAATGAACTTGGCCTATTTTGGTCACGATTTAGCGGGATTTATCGGGGGTCACCCGCGCGGCTCCGTCATAGCCGTGGCCGGGGAGAGCCGATAGACCCCCCGTTGTGAAGCGGAGTCCGCAGGGAGAGCAGGCAGAGACGAAGCTGATCGACGGACCAATCGCCGCGCGCTCGCGGTTTTGTGAGGATGATGGCGAGGGCCATGCTCACGGACTGCTTACGGGATTTTTGCCAATCGGCGGCCGGTGTGGCCAATTCGGCGCCAGTTCGTGGCGCCATAAACGCTTGCGAAGGAACCAACAATGTCAACCGAACGCCCCATCCTGATTGTCGATGACGACGCGGATCTGCGCGCGACGCTGGCGGAACAGCTCTCCATCGACGGTGAGTTCACGCCTGCCGAAGCCGCCACCCTGGGAGAGGCTGAGGGGCACCTCGGCGCGAAGGACTCGCGGTTCGACGCGATCATTCTGGATGTCTCCCTTCCCGACGGCGACGGGCGCGATTTCTGCTCCAAGCTGCGCCGCCAGGGCCACAAGATGCCGGTGATCATGCTCACCGGCTCGGATGCCGAGACCGACGTGGTGCGGGGCCTCGATTCGGGCGCCAACGACTACATCGCCAAGCCGTTCCGGCTGAACGAGCTGCTGGCCCGGCTGCGGGCCCAGTTGCGCATCTTCGAAAACAGCGAGGATGCGGTGTTCAGCATCGGCCCCTATACGTTCCGTCCCTCGGCCAAGCTGCTGCAGGACCCGATGAAGAACCGCCGCATCCGGCTGACCGAGAAGGAAGCGGCGATCCTCAAATTCCTGTATCGCGCAGGGGACCGCGCGGTGGCGCGCCAGGTCCTGCTGAACGAGGTGTGGGGCTATAACGCCGCCGTCACCACCCACACGCTGGAGACGCACATCTACCGCCTGCGCCAGAAGATCGAGCCGGACCCGGCCAACGCCCGGCTGCTGGTGACCGAGGGCGGGGGGTATCGGCTGGATCCCGTGGGGGTGCCGGCCGCCGTGCCGGCCTGAGTTGGTCTTGCCCGGGGCAAGCGGCCTCTACGACGATGATGTGCTGCTGTGGTCGAGCGAGCAGGCCGATCTGCTACGCCGGCTATCGGATGGCGAGCAGGTGAACGGGATCGACTGGCCCCATGTCATCGAGGAAATCGAGGACGTCGGACGCTCGGAACTCCATGCGGTTTCCAGTCTGCTCCGTCAGGCGGTTGTTCATCTGCTGAAAGCACAGGCCTGGCCCGAGTCGCTGGCCCGGTCCCATTGGCAAAGCGGGGCCATCGGATTTCTGGCCGACGCGCGCGACCGCTTCACGCCATCCATGCGGCAAGGGCTTGATCTGGAGCGCATCTACCGCGTCGCGAAGGCGCAGGTGGCGGGATTGAGCATCGACTCGCGGCCGGCGGGTGCGGTGCCGGAGGGGAATCCGTTCGTGCTGGATACGCTGCTGCGGGGGGAGCTGCAGAGTATCGAGGCGGAGCTGCGGAGTGGGTTGGAAAGGGATTGAGTGGGCGGCCGTCATGTGGGTCGTCCGCGCAAGCTGGGTGCGGATCAGCTTGAGATGGCGATACAGCTCATGGCGCGGGCCAGACTGCAAAAAGGAGGTCGAAGGCGCTCGGCGTGGCGGTCTCAACCCTGCGGAAAGCGACAAGGGGTATGCGCCGTGTCTTCAGCTTTTTGGGCTGGTCTCATGGTCAAACTACCGGCGCTGGCTGGCGTCCCTGTGGCCACGGCGTGACTGTCACGGCGAGTTCGACGTGCTGCCCCAGCTTCGTGAGGATCGCCATCAGCCTGTCGAGCGTGAACCGGCTCAAATTGGCGTTGCGGATGCGGGCAAACTCAGCGTGATTGACGCCGGTCGCTTCCTCGGCGCGGCGGGTTGACCATTGCCGCTCATTGAGAATTTTGGTGATTTCAACGGCAAGAAGGCATTTCGCCTGCCTGATGTCGGCGTCTGGATAACCGAAGTCGCGAAACACATTCCCGCTGCCGCCCACAATTTCAAAATCGTCATCGCTCATCGCAGTTCCTCCTTCAGCCTGACAAGGCGCTTAGGGATCAGATCGATTTCAGCCTGCGGCGTTTTGATCCCGGTCTTCGATTTCTTCTGGAAGGCATGGATCACCCAGACAGCATCCCCAAGCGGCACGGCATAGACGACCCTATAAGCATCGCTGTGGAAGCGCAGGGTCACTTCGTAGATGCCGGACCCGAAACCCTTCATGGGCTTGGCGATGCCCGGAAATCCGCCTGCTGCCGCGAAGGTCAATGCCTCCCGTCTTGCCGAGCGGCCTACCTTTTGCACCCCTTCTCCAAGCCTCTTCGCGCTCTTTCCGGGTCCCATTTCGCCGTGGTGCGGTTGGTCCCTGGTCTTCGCCGGGGCAGGCTCCGGGTCGCCCCGTCAGGCGCTGCACGCCCTCCTCGCGATGACGATGGATGGTGCTGCGGCGGGTTTACCAATGGGCAGGTTAATCAGAGCGCCAATTCGATACAGACCGGCACGTGGTCGGAGCCTTGGGGCCAGTCGCGGGCGTCCTTCAGTACCACGTGACGGCGGAGCGCTCCGGCTAGGTCCGGCGTGGCCCAGATGTGGTCCAGGCGCCGGCCACGGTCCGAGGCGCGCCAGTCCTGGTTCCGGTACGACCACCAGGTGAACAGCTTCTTCTTCTGCCGGCACGAAATGGCGCACCGCGTCGATGAAGCCGGTGCGCTGCCAGGCGGTGAGCGCCTCGACCTCGGGCGGGGTGTGGCTGACGACCTTCAGCAACTGGCGATGGCTCCAGACGTCGGTCTCCAAGGGCGCGATGTTGAGATCACCCACCAGCACAGTGCGGGAGAAGCCGGGGCGGGCGGCGAACCAGGCCCTTGTCTCGGCGACGAAATCCAGCTTGTGGGCGAATTTCGGGTTCAGCGCCGTATCGGGGATATCGCCGCCGGCGGGGACATAGAAATTGTGCAGGTCGATCGGCTCGCCCGGGACATCGACGCGCACCCAGACATGCCGGCAATCGCCCTTGCCGCACCAGTCGGGCGGGCCGGCGACGATCTCGATCGGCCGGCGCGACAGGACGGCGACGCCGTTGTAGCCCTTCATGCCCCTGAACGCGACGTGGCGGTAGCCGAGCGCCTTCGGCACGTCGGCGGGAAACAGCGCATCCGGCACCTTCGTCTCCTGCAGGCAGATCACGTCCGGGTCGAGGGCTGCCTGCAATTTGTGCAACAACGGCGCGCGGAGCCGCAGCGAGTTGATGTTCCAGGTGGCAATTCGCAGTTTTCGGCGGCGCATACGAGTTATCCGGTGAACTGGCCGTGAGGGATGCGGAGGCGATCCTCCCGCGCGCGTTCGCCAAAGCACACTTTGCCGGTTGGAGGGAGTTCGCCGAACGCATGCCGCCGCCCAAAATCTATCACGTCCACCCGCTCGTTGCCGGGCCGATCAGCGAGTGGCCGCGCCACCTCGCGCGCGTCCGCGCCATGGGGTTCGACCATATCGGCTCGGCGCCGCTCTTCGCACCCGGGGAAGCTGGGGACGTGTTTCTGACGGCGGACCCCGAGTCGCTGCACCCGGCGCTGGGAGTGGCGGGTCCGGCGGACGACGGCATCGCCCGCCTGTGCGAAGCCTGCGCGGCGCAATGGCCTGGGCCTGGTCCTGGACGTCGTGGCTGATCGCATGGCGGCGGACGCGCTGCTATGTGCCCGGGAACCCGCATGGTTCGCGGCGCCGGACAGCGGGGCGGAATCGCCCGATCCGAGACGCGCCCGGGCCCCGCCGATACGGCCGAACTGCGGTTCGACGGCGCCAATGGGCTGGGCGCGTGGTGGGCAGACCGGCTCGGCGCGTCTGGCGCGCGCCGGGGTGGCCGGGTTTCGCTGCCTCCATCCCGACCGGGTGCCGGCCGAAGTGTGGCGCGCCGCCATCGCCGCAGTCCGGGAGCATTGTCCCGCGACACTCTTCATCGCCTGGACGCCCGGGCTGGACCGGGCGGCGGTGGGCCGGCTGGCGGGGCTGGGATTCGACCGCACCGGCTCGTCGCTTGCCTGGTGGGACGTGCGGGCGTCGTGGCTGGTGGAGGAGGCCGAGACCCTGCACGCCGTCGCTCCGCCGCTTGCCGCGCCGGAGCCGTCCTTCGCCGAGCGTCTCGCAGCCCGGCTCGATCCGCAAACCGATGTCGCCCGCGCCTACCGGCGGGCGCTGCGCCTGGCCGCCGCAACGGCCAACGGCATGCTGGTGCCGATGGGGTTCGAATACGCCACGCGCCGGGCGTTCCATCCGGCCCGCGCCGGTCCCAACGACCTGGAGACCGCGCGGCAAGAGGCCGGTGTGGACCTGAGCAATGACGTCCGCGAGGCCAACCACCTGGTTGATGCGGTGGCGGCAATCTGCCCGGACGGCGAGATGCGCGCGCTGACCGAGCCGGGGGCCGCGGTCGGCGCGCTGCTGCGGGCCGACGCCGCCGACATACGCGTCGCCGGGCGGGCGGTGGCGATCCTGGCCAATGCGTCGCTGAGCCATCCCGCCCCGCTGCCCTTTCCGCTCGATCAGCCGCCGCCTGCCGCCGGCGCCCCCTTCGACCAGCCCGAGCGCCTGAACGGCACGCTGGAGCTGCGCGAGCCGTTGCAGCCGGGCGAGGTGCGCGTCCTGACCTTCCGGCGCGCGCGGCCGGTGCGGCAGGCGGTCCTGGGCGCCGCGGCGGCGGTCGAGGCGGCCGGCTCGCCGCGCATCGCCATCGAGGCCGTTGCACCCTCGGTCGAAGGCGGCCGGTTCGCGGTGAAGCGTCTGACCGGCGGTCCCATCCTCGTCGGGGCCGACATCGTGATGGACGGGCACGAGATGCTGGCCGGCGAGCTGCTCTGGCGCCCGGTGGATGAACCATCGTGGCGCCGCGAAAAGCTGGAACTCACCGTCAATGATCGCTGGGAGGGGCGCTTCACCCCCCAACGGCCCGGCCGGCACGTGTTCAGCATCGCCGCGTGGTGGGACGAATGGGGCAGCTTTCGCCACGGTCTGGCGCGCAAGCAGGAGGCCGGACAGGACGTCCGCCTGGACATTCAGGAGGGTGCGGCTTTGCTTCGCGCGATCGCGGAGCAGGCGCCGCCCCCGGCGCGCGAGGCGCTGCGGCTGGCGGCCGAGCGGCCGGACATTGGCCGGCTGTTGTCCGAGGACACCAGGGCAGCGGTCGAGGCCGCCGGGCACCGCCCGTTCCTCACGCAGCTATCGCAGCCCATGCCGGTGGATGCCGACAGGCCGCAGGCGGAATTCGCCAGTTGGTATGAAATGTTCCCGCGCTCGGCCACCACCGATCCGGCACGTCATGGAACGCTGCGTGACGTCATCAAGGAGATGCCGCGCATCCGCGACATGGGCTTCGACGTGCTGTATTTTCCGCCCATTCATCCGATCGGGCGCACCAACCGCAAGGGCCGCAACAACAGCCTGCATGCCGGGCCGGACGACGTGGGCAGCCCCTACGCGATCGGCAACGAGCAAGGCGGACACGACGCGTTCCATCCGGCGCTGGGCACGCGGGAGGACTTTCGGGCGGTGGTGGCCGCGGCGCAGGAACACGGGCTGGAGATCGCGCTGGATTTCGCCATCCAATGCTCGATGGACCACCCCTGGGTACGCGAACACCCGGAGTGGTTCCGCCGGCGGCCGGACGGCACGGTGAAATACGCCGAGAATCCGCCGAAGAAGTACCGAAGACATCGTCAACGTGGATTTCTACGCCTCGGGCGCGGTGCCGGATTTGTGGCTGGCGCTGCGCGACGTGGTGCGCTTCTGGGTGGCCGAGGGCGTCCGCATCTTCCGGGTGGATAACCCGCACACCAAGCCGCTGCCGTTCTGGGAGTGGCTGATCGCGGACATCCGGGCCGGCGAACCGGAGGTGATCTTCTTGGCGGAGGCGTTCACCCGGCCGAAAATGATGTACCGGCTGGCCAAGATCGGGTTCACCCAGTCCTACACCTACTTCACCTGGCGCAACAGCAAGCGGGACATCACCGAATATATGACCGAGCTCACCCAGCCCCCGGCCAGCGATTGCTTCCGTCCCAACTTCTTCGTCAACACGCCGGATATCAATCCGTATTTCCTGCAAACGTCCGGCCGACCCGGCTTTCTGATCCGCGCCGCGCTCGCCGCCCTGCTCGCCGGCTCGTGGGGCATGTATTCCGGATTCGAGCTCTGCGAAGCGGCGCCCCTGCCGGGGCGGGAGGAGTATCTCGAACTCGGAGAAATACCAGATTCGGCGTGCGGCGACTGGAACGCGCCCGGCAATATCAGCGGCGAAATCCGCCTGCTGAACCGGCTGCGCCGGTCGCATCCCGCCTTGCAGACGCATCTCGGCGTGGAGTTCCTCCCCGCCTTCAACAACTCCATCCTGCTGTTCACGAAACGCGCGCCGGGTGAACGCTCCGCCATAATGGTCGCCATCTCCGTCGATCCGCGCGCCGTGCAGGAGGCGGATATCGAGGTTCCGCTGTGGCGCTGGGGGCTGGCCGACGACGCGGCGCTGCAGGTGGACGATCTGGTGGCCCAGCAGCAATGGACCTTGCGCGGCAAGCATCAGCACATCCGCCTCGATCCGGCCGTGCTGCCGTTCCTGGTATGGCGTCTCACGCCCGCGGGGCTGGCGTGAACGCGCCGCTGCCGGCGGCGCTGCCGGTCACCCAGCCGCAGACCCTGCAGGACGACAGCACCTGGTACAAGGATGCGGTGATCTACCAGCTTCACGTGAAGTCCTACTTCGATGCCAACAACGACGGCGTCGGGGACTTCCCCGGGCTGATGGCCAAGCTGGATTACATCGCCAGCCTGGGGGTCACGGCGATCTGGCTGCTGCCGTTCTATCCCTCACCGCGTCTCGACGACGGCTACGACATCAGCGACTACCGCGGCGTCCATGCGGATTACGGGACGCTGGCGGATGTGCGCCGACTGATCGCCGAGGCCCATGCACGCGGGCTGAAGGTGATCACCGAACTGGTGATCAATCATACCTCCGACCAGCATCCGTGGTTCCAGCGCGCTCGTTCGGCGAAAAAGGGCAGCCCGCACCGGGATTTCTACGTCTGGTCCGACACCGACCAGAAATACGCCGAGACGCGGATCATCTTCCTTGACACCGAGCGCTCCAACTGGACCTGGGACGCCCAGGCCGGCGCCTATTACTGGCACCGCTTCTACTCCCATCAGCCGGACCTGAATTTCGACAATCCGCGCGTGCTGCGGGAAGTGCTGTCGGTGATGAAATACTGGGTCGGCCTGGGGGTCGATGGGCTGCGCCTGGACGCCGTGCCCTACCTGGTGGAGCGCGAGGGCACCAACAACGAAAACCTGCCCGAGACGCATGCCGTGCTGAAGCAGATCCGCGGCGTGCTGGACCGCGAATTCCCCGATCGGATGCTGCTGGCGGAAGCCAATCAGTGGCCCGAGGACGTGAAGGAGTATTTCGGCGCCGGCGACGAGTGCAACATGGCGTTCCACTTCCCGCTGATGCCGCGGATGTACATGGCGATCGCGCGGGAGGACCGGTTCCCGATCACCGACATCATGCGGCAGACGCCGGACATCCCGGAGACCTGCCAGTGGGCCATCTTCCTGCGCAATCACGACGAACTCACGCTGGAAATGGTCACCAATTCGGAGCGCGACTACCTGTGGGAGACCTACGCGGCGGACAAACGCGCCCGCATCAACCTGGGCATTCGCCGCCGGCTGGCACCCCTGCTCGAGCGCGACCGCCGCCGCATCGAGCTGATGAATTACCTGCTGTTCTCGATGCCCGGCACGCCGGTGATCTACTACGGCGACGAAATCGGGATGGGCGACAATTTCCACCTGGGCGACCGTGACGGGGTGCGGACCCCGATGCAGTGGTCGCCCGATCGCAACGGCGGGTTCTCCCGCGCCGATCCGTCCGCGCTCGTGCTGCCGCCGGTGATGGACCCGCTGTACGGCTTCGACTCGGTGAACGTGGAAGCGCAGTTGCGCGACCGCCACTCGCTGCTGAACTGGATGCGCCGCACCCTCGCGATCCGCAAACAGCACCGCGCCTTCGGCCGCGGCACCTTCCGCCTGCTCTATCCGAAGAATCGCAAGGTTCTGGCGTATCTGCGCGAACACGAACAGGAGACGCTGCTGTGCGTGGCCAACCTGTCGCGTACGCCACAGGCCGTGGAGCTTGATCTCTCGGAGTTCACCGGCCAACTGCCGATCGAATTGGACGGCGGATCGGTTTTCCCTCCAATCGGCCAACTGTCCTATCTGCTCACGCTGCCGCCCTACGGGTTCTACTGGTTCCTGCTGGCGCGTGAAGCGGAATGGCCGTCCTGGCACACACCGGCCCCGGAACCCATGCCCGAATATCAGACGATCATCGTTCGCCGCTCGCTCCAGGACGCGCTGGAAGGCGCCCGCTCCACGCTGGAGCGTGACGTCTTGCCGACCTATCTCGCGGTGCGGCGCTGGTTTGCCGCGAAGGATCAGACGCTGAGAAGCGTGCGCCTCGCGCTGATCGCACCGCTGGAATCGACCGACCGCGCCCTGGTCCTGACCGAGATCGAGACCACGACCGATGCCGGCCAGGCGCGCTGGACGCTGCCGCTGGCGATCTCGTGGGAGGATGAACCGAGCGCCCCGCTTCCCGCCCAGTTGGCGCTTGCCCGGGTGCGCCGGGTCAACCGGGTCGGCTTGCTGACCGATGCGTTCGCGCTTGCCGATTTCGCGCAAGCGATGCTGGAGGGCTTCCGCAAGGCGTCGCAGCTCCCGACCGGCGATGGCGCGATCCGCTTCGAGCCGACCGCTCGCATGCAAGAAACGGCCATCGCGCCTGACGCCGCCATCAACTGGCTTTCGGCAGAGCAGTCGAACAGCTCCTTGATCGTCGGCGACGCGGCGATGCTGAAGCTGTTCCGGCGGGTGATCAGCGGCCCGCACCCGGAAGCCGAGATGGGCCGTTATCTCACCGAGCAAGGCTATGCCAACATCCCGCCGCTGTTCGGCGAAATGGTGCGCGTGGATGCCGGCGGGACCCGCCACACCCTCGCCGTGGCCCAGGGTTTCATCAGGAATCAGGGCGACGCCTGGAACTGGACGCTGGAATGGCTGATGCGCGGGCTGTCCGACGCGGCGTCCAACCAGGCGGCCGAGGACGGCAGTGCCTTCAAGGACTATGAGGCCGCCGCCAGGCAGATCGGCCGCCGACTGGCCGAGATGCACGCGGTGCTCGCCCAACCCTCATCCGATCCGGCGTTCGGTCCGACCCCGGCCGATGGCGCGACCGCCGAGACCTGGACCCGGCAGGTGCAGGCGCAGATCGAGGCCGCGTGCGCCGCGGTCGGCGGCCGTGCCGGGCTCGATGAAGCGGCGGAGCAGGACGCAAGAACCGTGGTGGAGGAGAAAGCGCGGCTGATCGACGAGGTGAGCACCCTCGCACGGTCGGCGAAGGGCGCCATGCTCTCCCGCATCCACGGCGACCTGCACCTGGGGCAATTGCTGGTTTCCAGCGGCGACATCTTCATCATCGATTTCGAGGGCGAGCCGGCCCGGCCCTTGGAAGAGCGCCGTGCCCGCACCAGCCCGATGCGCGATCTGGCGGGGGTGATCCGCTCGTTCGACTACGCCGCCGCGGTGACCAGCCGGAAAAGCCAGGAAGCGCATGCCCACATGGCGCCGGAGCAGCGTGACCGCTTCCTCGGGGAGTTCGTCTCCCGCGCGACGCAGGCCTTTCTCGAGGCCTATCGCGAGGTCATTCCGGACCGCCAGGACGATCTGCTCGCGCTGTTCCTGATCGAGAAGGCAGCGTACGAGATCGCCTACGAGGCGGCGAACCGGCCCGCCTGGCTCGACGTGCCGCTGCGTGGCCTGGCCCGCATCGTGTCCGATCTCCGGCAGGACAAGGCAGCATGACCGACCAGATCTTCTTCGAGGCGCCGGCGCTTGATCCTGAGATCGCCGACGCGCTGGCCCATGCGCGGTGCGGCGATCCGTTTGCCGTCCTCGGCCCTCGGGACACCGCACATGACGCGCCCGCCGGGCGGATTATCCGCGCCTACGTTCCCGGAGCCCGGGGGGTGGATATCCTGGGGCGCGAGGACGGCCGCTTCATCGGCTCGCTGCTGCCCGCCGAGCCCTGGGGGCTGTTCGCGGCCCGGGTGGGCACCGCCGAGCCCTATCTTCTGCGCATCCAGTGGCCCGGCGGCGTGCAGGAGACCGAGGACCCCTATTCCTTCGGACTGCTGCTCGGCGACATCGACATCTACCTGTTCAGCGAAGGCCGGCATTTCGAACTGCCGTTCGCGCTGGGATCGCGGCCGATGACCATCGACGGGGTGGCCGGTGTCCGCTTTGCGGTGTGGGCACCCAACGCACGCGCCGTCTCGGTCGTCGGGGACTTCAATTCGTGGGACACGCGGCGCCATCCGATGCGGCTGCGGCATGATGGCGGCATCTGGGAGCTGTTCGTTCCCCGGACCGGCCCGGGGATGCCCTACAAATACGCCATCGTCAGCGCTGACGGACGTGCCTTGCCGCTTAAGGCCGACCCATGCGCCCGGCAGACGGAGAAGCCGCCTGCCTCAGCCTCGGTGGTCGCCGACTGTCTGCCCTTCGTCTGGCGCGATGAGGCCTGGATGGCGGCCCGGGCCGAGCGCCAGCGCGCCGACGCGCCGATCAGCATCTACGAGATGCACGCCGGATCGTGGATGCGGCCCGATCCCGCCGACCCGAACCGTTTCGCCAGTTGGGATGAGCTTGCCGGCAGGTTGGTGCCCTATCTGCACGACATGGGGTTCACCCATGTGGAGATGATGCCCATTGCCGAGCACCCGTTCACCGGGTCCTGGGGCTACCAGCCGCTCGGGCTGTTCGCGCCCTCGGCCCGGTACGGGGCGCCGGAGGGGTTCGCCCGCTTCGTTGATAGCTGCCACCGGGCCGGGATCGGCGTGATCATCGACTGGGTGCCGGCGCATTTCCCGACTGACGAATGGGGACTCGCGCGGTTCGACGGCACGGCACTCTATGAGCATGGGGATCCGCGCGAGGGCTATCACCAGGACTGGAACACCTACATCTACAATTTGGGCCGGCGCGAGGTTTCGGGCACGCTGATCGCCAGCGGACTTTACTGGCTGGAGCATTTCCATGTGGACGGGCTGCGCGTGGATGCGGTGGCATCCATGCTGTACCGCGATTACAGCCGACGCGACGGCGAGTGGATTCCCAATATTTACGGCGGGCGGGAGAATTTGGAGTCGATCGGCTTCTTGCGGCATTTGAATGCCGTGGTCGCCGAGCGCTGCCCCGGCGCGATCACCATCGCCGAGGAATCGACCGCCTGGCCGGGCGTGACCCGTGCGGTGTCGGATGGCGGGCTGGGGTTCGACTACAAGTGGAACATGGGCTGGATGCACGACACGCTGAATTACATGGAGCAGGACCCGATCCATCGGCGGTGGCACCACAACGAGTTCACGTTCGGGCTGATCTACGCGTTTTCGGAGCGGTTCGTGCTGCCGCTGAGCCACGATGAGGTGGTGTACGGCAAGGGTTCGCTGATCGGCAAAATGCCGGGAGATACCTGGCAGAAGTTCGCCAACCTGCGGGCCTATCTGGCGTTCATGTGGACCCATCCCGGCAAGAAGCTGCTGTTCATGGGGGGCGAGTTCGCCCAGTGGCGGGAGTGGAACCACGACCGCGAACTCGACTGGAACCTGCTCGATGAGCCGGCTCATCGCGGGGTGCACCGGCTGGTGCGCGATCTCAACCGAACCTACGCGCGGGAGACCGCGCTGCACCAGTATGACGCCCATCCGGCCGGGTTCCGGTGGGTGGTCGGCGGGGACACGGCCAACTCGGTGTTCGCGTATCTGCGGTTCGGGGCCGGCGAGGTCGCGCCGGTGCTCGCGGTCTGCAACATGACGCCGGTGCCGCGACCCAATTACCGGGTGGGCGTGCCGCAGCCTGGGTGGTGGCAGGAGATCGTGAACACGGATTCCGGGTTCTACGGCGGGTCGGACACGGGCAATGCCGGCGGGCGGAGCGCGGTGGCGGTGCCGTCGCACGGGGAGGAGCAGTCGCTGGAGCTGCTGTTGCCGCCGTTGTGCACGCTGCTCTTGCGGCCTGCGGGATGATTGCCGATGCACGCGCGAACCGCGCGGTGGGTGAGACAGAGGTGGGTGGCCGGCCTTCGCCGGCAATGGGAGCGCGACACGCACCGATGTCATTGCGAGGAGCGAAGTGACGAAACAATCTCCGCCGATCCGGCGCTCGAACGCAGGCGCGCCCCTTGACGGAGATTGCTTCGTCCGCCCGCTATCGCGGGCGTTCCTCGCAATGACACGATCCCGACGGCCTTGAGGCCCGGCAAGCCGTATCCGCTGGGGCCGGACTGGGACGGGCTTGGGGTGAATTTCGCGGTGTTTTCCGCGCATGCCGAGCGCGATCGAGCTGTGTGTGTTCGATCCCGCCGGCAAGCGGGAGATTGTGCGACACGATCTGCCGGCCTGCACCGATCAGGTGTGGCACGGCTATCTTCCCGATGCCGGGCCGGGCACGGTCTACGGCTTTCGCGCGCATGGCCCGTATCACCCGGCCGAGGGGCACCGGTTCAATCCGTTCAAGCTGCTGCTCGATCCGTATGCACGGGCGATCACCGAGATGCTGCGCTGGTCGGATGCGCTGTACGGATACCGTGCGGCGTCGCCCCGGCGGCGATCTGTCGGTCGATCGGCGGGACAGCGCCGGCGATGGCGCCAAGGGCGTTGTCACCGCCGATGATTTCGCCTGGGGAGACGACGCGCCGCCCGCGACGCCCTGGGATCGCACGGTCATTTACGAGGCCCACGTCAAGGGCCTGACCGCGTTGCATCCGGATGTTCCGCCGGCCCAGCGCGGACGCTATGCGGCGCTGGGTCATCCCGCCGTCATCGCGCATCTGCGGGGGCTGGGGATCACCGCGCTCGAGCTGCTGCCGGTGCACGCCTTCCTGGATGACCGGTTTCTGCAGCGGCAGGGGCTGCGCAATTACTGGGGCTACAACACGCTCGGGTTCTTTGCCCCGCATGCCGGCTACTGGCACTGCGAACGAGCTGCGCGGCGCGATCCGCCGGCTGCACGCGGCCGGGATCGAGGTGATCCTGGACGTGGTCTATAACCACACGGCCGAGGGCGGGGCCGACGGGCCGACGCTGAGCTTCCGCGGGCTGGACAACGCCAGCTACTACCGGCTGAACCCGCACGACCGCCGGCACTGCATCAATGATACGGGCTGCGGCAACACGGTGAACCTGGCGCATCCGCGGGTGCTGCAGATGGTGATGGATTCGCTGCGCTTCTGGGTCACGTCCTTTCATGTCGATGGGTTCCGCTTCGATCTGTCTCCGGTGCTTGGGCGGGAGGCGCACGGGTTCGATCCGGGCGCCGGGTTCTTCGATGCGGTGCGGCAGGACCCGGTGCTGTCGCGGGTGAAGCTGATCGCCGAGCCATGGGACCTCGGCCCCGGCGGGTATCAGCTCGGCCGGCATCCACCGGGCTGGGCGGAATGGAACGACCGGTTCCGCGACGGGGTGCGGCGGTTCTGGCGGGGGGATGGCGGGCAGCGGCCGGATTTCGCCGCGCGGCTGGCCGGCTCGGCGCGAGATTGTTCGGTCATCAAGGGCGGGCGACCGTGGGCGTCGGTGAATTTCGCCGCGTGCCATGACGGCTTCACGCTGGCGGATGTCACCCGCTACGCGGTGAAGCACAACGAGGCGAACGGCGAGGGCAATCGCGACGGGGCGGACGCCAATTGGTCCGCCAACTGGGGAGTGGAAGGGGCCGACCGACGACCCGGCGATCAGTCGAGACCCGGACGCGAGTGTGCCGGGCGATGCTGGCGAGCGTGTTCCTGGCCGAGGGCACGCCCATGCTGCTGGCCGGGGACGAGATCGGCCGCACCCAGCGGGGCAACAACAACGCCTACTGCCAGGATAACGAGGTGTCCTGGCTGGACTGGCGGGGGGCGGATAGCGGCCTGACGCGGTTCGTCGCCCGGCTGGCTGCGCTGCGGGCGGGCTGCCCGGCCTTGCGCCATCCGATGTTTCTCTATGGCCGGCATGAGCTTTCTCCTGGCATCGCCGACATCGCCTGGTTCGACCATCGGGGCACCGAAATCCCGCCGGAGGCATGGAACGATCCGGGCGAGACGCGCGCTGGTGACTGCGTCGCGCCGCGATCACCGAGGACGGCGTGGTGGTCTGCGCCACGCTGCTGCTGAACCGCGGACGAGGATCGCGTTTCACACTGTCCGCCGCCCCTTCCGGCGTCGCCTGGTGCTCGACTCGCGCCCGTCCGGACCGGCCGAGGCCGTGGTGCGGGAGGGCAGCCTGACCGTGCCGGCGCATAGCCTGACCGTGCTGATCGCGGAGATAGCCGCGTGACGGACGATTTGCCATTCGGCGCCAGCGTGCGTCCCGGACGGAGGAACCCGGTTCCGGCTCTGGGCGCCGGCGCAGCAGCGTGTGTCGGTCGCGATCGAGGGCGGCGCCACGGTCGCGATGCGGCGGGACGGCGCCTGGTTCGAGGCGGAGTCCCGGTCGGAGCGGGGGCGCTGTACCGGTATTGTGCTGGAGGACGGGACGGCGGTGCCTGACCCGGCCTCGCGGTTTCAGCCGCAGGACGTGCACGGGCCGAGCGAGGTCGTCGATCCGAGCGCGTATCGCTGGCAGCACCCCGACTGGCGCGGGCGGCCGTGGAACGAGACGGTGCTGTACGAGCTGCATGCCGGGCTGCTTCGGCGGGTTCCGCGGCGTGGCCGAAGCGCTGCCTCGGCTTGGCCGAAGCTTGGCGTGACCGCGGTCGAGCTGATGCCGATCGCGGATTTTCCCGGCCGGCACAACTGGGGTTACGACGGGGTGCTGCCGTTCGCGCCGGATTGCGCCTATGGCACGCCGGACGAGCTGAAGGCGCTGGTGGACGCGGCCCACGGCCTCGGCATGATGATGTTCCTGGACGTGGTGTACAATCACTTCGGCCCGGACGGGAATTATCTGAACCTCTATGCGCCGCAGTTCTTCAAGGAGGAGGTGCACACGCCGTGGGGCGGGGCGGTCGATTTCACCCGGCCCGAGGTGCGGCAGTTCTTCACCGACAACGCGCTCTATTGGCTCGGGGAATACCGGTTCGACGGACTGCGGCTGGACGCGGTGCACGAGATCATCGATCCGGGCTGGCTGGATGAGATGGCGGATGAGGTGCGCGCGGGCGTTCGAGCCGCAGCGGCATGTGCACCTGGTGCTGGAGAACGAGAAGAACGAGGCGAGCCATCTGCGGCGGGACATCGATGCCCAGTGGAACGATGACGGGCACCACGCCTTCCACGTTCTGCTGACGCGGGAGGATCGGGGCTATTACAAGGACTACGCGGAGCGCCGGCGCTGCCGGCCTGGCGCGAGTGATGGCGGAAGGCTTCTTCTTCCAGGGCCAGGCCTCGTCGCACCGCGACCGGCCGCGTGGCACGTCCAGCGGGGACCTGCCGCCGGCCGCTTTCGTGCTGTTCCTGCAGAACCACGACCAGGTCGGCAATCGCGCCTTCGGCGAGCGGCTGACCGCGCTGGCGGAGCCGACGGCGCTGGCAGGCGGCGATTGCCGCGCAGATGCTGTGTCCGCAGATTCCGATGCTGTTCATGGGGGAGGAGGACGCGTCGCCGGACGCCGTTCCTGTTCTTCACCGATCATCACTCAGGAGCTGGGGGATGCGGTGCGTGAGGGGCGGCGCAAGGAGTTCGCGCATTTTCCCGAGTTTTCCGATCCCGAGAAGCGCGAGCAGCATTCCGGATCCGAATGCGCCGCAGACGTTCGAGGCCTCGGTGCCGCGTGCCGATCCGCTCCACGCCGCGTCCCGCCAGCGCTGTACCAGGCGCTGATTGCGATCCGCATGAAGGAGATCGCACCGCATCTGGACCAGACCCGTGCGCTGGATGCCCGGCCGCTGGGAAGTGCGGCGGTGCTGGCGCGATGGAGACTGGGCCCCCGGGGCTGCCGGCATTCTGACCATCGCGGTGCAATCTCGGGCCGATCCGCGTGGCGATGCCCGCGCTGGCGGGACGGCGGCTGTTTGCCATCCCTCCGGCCGCCGAAGGGCCGCACCGAGGCGGGTGAACTGCCGGGGCATGCGACGGTGGCTGTTCCTGGAACCGCAGCGGTGAGCGACGCCGCGCTGCTGAAGCTGGCGGGCGCCGCGGGTCTCGAGGTCGGTGGCAGAATTTCGCGGGCGAGGAGCGGACGGTCAGCCCGGAGGCGCTTCGCGCCATGCTCGGGCGTTCTGGGCTATCCGGCGGGGTCCGAGGCGCAGATCGCGGAGAGCCGGCGGAGGCTGGAGCGGCCAGCGGGCTTGCCGGAAGATGCCGCCGCTGGTGACCGGCGCGGTCGGGCGTGCCGGTCCGGCTGGATGGCGACGATGCGCCCGGCAAGCGCTGCTGTTGACCGAGAGCGGCGCGCAGCGCTACGACCTGGCGCTGTCGCGGGTCGCCTGGTGCCGGCGATCGAAGAGCAGGGGTACCATCGTCTGCTGATCGGGGAGCGGGAGATCGTGCTGGCGATTGCGCCGCGATAAGGCGCCGAGACCGGACCAGCGGGTCTGGGGTTTTGCAGTGCAGGTGTATGGGCTGCGGCGGCGACGGGGATGGCGGGATCGGCGATACGCTGTCGGTGGCGCGGCTGGCCGAGGAAGCGGGGCGGCGGGGTGCCGACGATGATCGCGCTCAGTCCGATGCACGCGCTGTTCACGGCGCGGCCGGAGCAGTACGGGCCGTATTCGCCCTCGAGCAGGCTGTTCCTCAATCCGCTGCTGGCGACTCCGGAGCTGGTGTTCGGGGACGGGGCGGTCCGGGATGCGGTGGCGCGGACGGGGCTGGCGGCGGCGTTCGCCCGGCTGGAGCGCCTCGAGCTGATCGACTGGCCGGCCGCGGCACAGGCGAGGCTCGGGCTGCTGCGGGCGTTGTTCGCGCAGTTCTTCCTGGCACAGGACGGGCCGTCGAGCTGCGGGCGGCGTTCGCGGGCTTCGAGGCGGAGGGCGGCGCATTGCTGGCTCGGCATGCCTGCTTTGAGGCCCTGCAACAGGACCAGGTGTCGCGCGATGCGGGGCGGCGGATTGGCGGGGCTGGCCGGCGATCTGCGCGATCCGGAGAGCTCCGGCGGTCGGCGGCCTTCGTGCAATCGCACCGGCGCGACATCCGGTTCCACATGTTCCTGCAGTTCGTGGCCGAGCGGTCGCTGGCGGCCGCGCAGGCCCGGGCGCGGGCGGCCGGCATGGGGGTGGGACTGATCGCCGACATGGCGGTGGGCATGGATCCGGCGGGCAGCCACGCCTGGAGCCGTCCGGGGGATGTGCTGAACGGGCTGGCGGTCGGGGCCCCGCCCGACCTGTTCAATCCCAACGGGCAGCAATGGGGCATCACCACGTTCTCGCCGCAGAGCGCTGCGGGCCGCCGGATTCGCACCGTTCCTCGCTACGCTGCGGGCCGCACTGCGCAACGCCGGCGGGGTGCGGATCGACCACGCCATGGGTTTGCAGCGGTTATGGCTGGTGCCGGAGGGCGCCTCGCCGGCCGACGGGGCCTATTTGCGTTACCCGCTGACCGACCTGTTGCGGCTGCTGGCGCTGGAGGCGGAGCGCCACCGGGCCATCGTGGTGGGCGAGGATCTGGGCACCGTGCCGGAGGGGTTTCGCGAGGCGCTGGGCGATCATGGCGTTCAGGGCATGCGGGTGCTGTGGTTCGAGCGGGAGGGGGACGGGTTCAGGCATCCGGGGAGTGGGATCGGGAGGTGATGGCGATGACCACCACGCACGACCTGCCGACCTCGGCCGGCTGGTGGACCGGGGCGGATATCGGCTTGCGGGCCGAGCATGGCGTGCTGGCTCCGGGCCAGGAACCGGCCGAGCTGCGGGCCGAACGGGAGCAGGAGCGGACCGCGTTGTGGCGCGCCATGCGTGAGGCCGGGGCGGGGACGGGTGCTCCGCCCGAGGACCCGGCGCGCTTTGTGGATGCCGCGGTGGATTTCGTGGCGCGATCACGGTCGCGGATCGCGCTGCTGCCGCTGGAGGACGTGCTGGGGCAGCAGGAGCAGCCGAATTTGCCGGGAACGACGGTGGAGCATCCCAACTGGCGCCGGCGTACGCCCGAGCGGGTGGAGACGCTGTTGGACCGGCCGGATGCGGGCCGCCGGATTGCGGCGGTTGCGGCGGAGAGGCCGCGTTGATGCCTCCGCAAATTCCCCTGAGCGCGACGATGCGGCTGCAACTGCACAAGGGGTTCACCTTCGCGGATGCCGCCCGCGTGGTGCCGTACATGGCGCGGCTGGGGGTCGAGCCATCTGTATGCCTCCCCCATCCTGACCGCACGGCCGGGCTCGATGCACGGGTATGACGTGACCGACCCGACACGGGTCAATCCGGAACTGGGTGGCGAGGAGGGGTTCCGGCACCTGGTCGGCGGTGCTGCGGGCGAACGGGCTGGGCCTGATCCTGGACATCGTGCCGAACCACATGGCCGTGGGTGCCGGCAATGCGTGGTGGATGGACGTGCTGCGGCTCGGGCAGGACAGCCCGCATGCCAAGGTGTTCGACATCGATTGGCACCCAGACAATCCGCTGCTGCACGGCAAGGTGCTGCTGCCGGTGCTCGGCCGGGCTTACGGCGAGGCGCTGGAGGCGGGCGAGATCAGCGTCGGGGCGGACGGGTTCATCCGGTATTTCGACAACCGGTTTCCGATCCGGCCGGAGGATGGGCCGGAAGTCGCGGCGCTAGGGCCGGACGGGTACGACCAGGACCGGCTACACCGGCTGCTGGAGCGCCAGCACTATCGCCTGGCGTCCTGGCGCACGGCGAATGACGAGATCAACTGGCGCCGGTTCTTCGACATCAACGAGCTGATCGGCGTGCGGGTGGAGGACGCGGCGGTCTTCGAGGCCACGCATGCGGCGCTGTTCCGGCTTTATGGGGACGGGCTGATCGACGGGGTGCGGATCGATCACATCGACGGGCTGGCCGATCCCGCGGGCTACTGCCGGCGGTTGCGCCGGCGGCTGGAGGAATTGGCCCCGGACCGTGCGGCCTATATCGTGGTGGAGAAGATCCTCGGCGCCGGGGAACAGCTTCCACCGGATTGGGGCGTGGACGGCACCAGCGGCTACGACTTCATGGATGCGGTGAGCGCCATGCAGCATGACGAGCGGGCCGCGGATCTGCTCGGGGCGCTGTGGCACGAGCTGACCGGCCGGCCTGCTGAGTTCCCGGCGGAAGAGGTGCCGGCGCGAAGGGAAACGCTGGAGCGCAGCTTCACGGCCCAGCTTGAAGCCTGTGTGGGTGCGCTGCATGACGCGGCGTTGCAGGACCTGGCGACGCGGGATACCCCTCGGCCGGCGCTGCGACGGGCGCTGATCGCGCTGCTGGCGCATTTCCCGGTGTATCGCGGATACGAGCTCGATCCGAGTCTGATGAAGCCGCGTATTGTCGTGCGCTTGAGGGGGCGCGGGCCGAGCCGGGGAGGCCCGGCAAGAGGTGATGGAGCTGATTGTCGGGGTGCTGCGCCGGCCCGACACCCCGGCCCGGCAGCGTGCCGCGCGGCGGTTCCAGCAGCTCAGTGCGCCGGTGACGGCCAAGTCGGTGGAGGACACCGCGTTCTATCGGTACGGGCGGCTGATCTCCCGCAACGATGTGGGGTTCGATGCCGCCACGCTGGGGATGGAGCCTTCGGTGTTCCATGGCCTGTGCGCGGAGCGGGGACGGCGGTTCCCGGGCGCTTTGCTCGCCACGGCGACGCATGACCACAAGCGGGGGGAGGATGTGCGGGCCCGGCTGGCGGTCCTGAGCGAGATGCCGGAGGAGTGGGCCGGGACGCTGCGGCGCTGGGTGGAGCGGAATGCGCGGTATCGCCGGGCCGGCGCGCCGAGCAGGGTGGATGAGGTGATGCTGTATCAGACGCTGGCGGGGGTGTGGCCGGGGGACGATAGGATCTGGAGGACCGGGTGGCCGGCCTGGCAGGAGAAGGCCATGCGCGAGGCCAAGCTGGCAGACGAGCTGGACGTCGCCCAACCCGGAGTATGAGAAAGCGGCTCGGGGGTTCCTTGCGGCGGTGCTGAGGGACGGGGCGTTTCGCGGGGAGATTGACGCGTTGACCGAGCGGATCGGCCCGGCCGGGGCGGTGAACGGGATCGCCCAGGCGCTGCTGAAGCTGACCGTGCCGGGGGTGCCGGATCTGTATCAGGGCACGGAGTTCTGGGATTTCAGCCTGGTCGATCCGGACAACCGTCGTGCGGTGGATTTCGCCGCCCGGGAGGCGGGGCTGGAGGCCGGGTGGATGCCTGGTGGCGTTGGCCCGCGGAGTGGCGGGACGGGCGGGTGAAGCAGGCGGTGATTGCGGCCGCGCTGGCGATAAGGGCAGCCGACCCGGCGCTGTTCGCCCGGGGCGAGTACGTGCCCGTGGAGGCGGAGGGGATTGCGGCCCGGCACGTGATCGCGTTCGCCCGGCGCTTCGAGGGCCGGGCGGCGATTGTGGCGGTGCCGCGGCTCCCGTGGGGTTTGCTGCGGGGTTCGGAGGGGATTTTGATCCCGGGCGGTCAGCTTGGGGGGATACGGCGGTCAGGTTGCCTCCGGGCCTGGGCGGACGGCAGCGGAATGCGTTGACGGGCGAGGTGGTGCCGCTGGCGGGAGAGGTTGCGCCTGGGGGATGTTCTGGGGGAGTTTCCCGCGGCGTTGCTTGTGGCTTGACGGATCGCTGACGGGAGGGGCGGCCTGAGCATTTTCACGGCCATGGCCAAGAGCAATACCGTTCAGATCAAGCTCGTTTCGTCGGCCGATACCGGCTACTTTTACGTGACGAAGAAGAATGCTCGGACGCAGACGGGCAAGCTCGAGATCAAGAAATACGACCCGAAGGTGCGGAAACACGTCGTTTTCCGCGAATCCAAGATCAAGTAGCTGCGCGCCTTCACCCGGCCCGCTGCGCGGGCCGACCGGTTCAAGGCCGGGGCAGGCTTTCGCGTCGCGGGAGAGGTGACTTGGGCGCGGTTGCTCCGTTCTGCTGTGTGCTGTGAGCTCGTCCTTCGTCGCGGCCCGGGTGGGGCTGCGGCATCTGTCCCCTTTGCTGTTCGTGGCGATCCGGCTGACCGGATGCGCGGTGGTGCTGCTGGCGCTGATGGCGGTGCTGCGCCGGCGCTTCGGCCGCCGGGTGGCCGGCGAGGGCCGGTGGTGCACTGCGCCGTGGCCGGGGCGCTGGTGAATGCGGTGGGACTGATGGCGCCGCATGTGGGGCTGACAATGACGGCCGCTGCGCCGATTGCGCTGGTGCAATCCCTGACCCCGCTGCTGACGGGGGTGGCCGGGATTTTCGTGCTGCGGGAAGGCTGGGACGCGGCAGTGGCTCGGGCTGGCGCTGGGAGTGGCCGGGCGTCGTGCTGGTGGTGGGGCAACAGGCCGCGCAGAGCGCGATCCGGGCCGAGGGGATGGCGCTGGGCTTCGTGGGCGTGCTCGGGCTGGTATCGGGCACGATCTGGTTCCGGCTGTTCTGTCGGGAGGTTCCGGCTTTGCCGGGGGCGACCGCGCAGTTTCTCGCGGCGTCCGCCGTGGGATGGGTGGGGATGGTGCTGTTCGAGCGGCCGGAGGCGGACGTGGACCTGGAGCACGGTTGCCTCGGTGGCGTGGAATACGTGTGCCGTGTCGCTGGGCGGGATGGCGCTCTATTTTTACATGCTGGCGCGTGGGCCGGCAGCTCGGACGACGGCAAATTTCTACCTGGTGCCGGGGACGGTGGCGATCCTGGGTTGGGGGCTGCTGGGGGAGAGTTGTCGGTCCTGGCGGTGATGGGGTTCGTGGTGGCGGGGGTGGGGTGCTGGATGGTCTCGGGCGCCGCGGCGCGCTGAAATGTTGTGCAAGATGGCCGCTTCGGGTGGGGTCTGTCCGGAACTTTGTGTAAGCACGACTGTGACCTGTCTCACGCCGGTCAGCCAGCGAGCTGGCTGGCTGGCGTGAGACGGTCGCCAAACATAATCACAAACTGGGCCATCGCCTCGGTCCAGGCAACCGGCCGGTGCCAGCGAACCCCGGCGTTCCTCAGCGCCAGGTAAAGCAGCTTCAGAGCCGCCTCATCATTCGGGAAACTACCCCGGGTCTTGATGATCTTCCGCAGGCTCCGGTGCAGGCTTTCCACCGCGTTCGTGGTGTAGATCATTCGTCGGATCTCCGGCGGAAAAGCAAAAAACGGAACCACCTGCTCCCAGGCCCGACGCCAAGTGGGACCAATCGTCGGATAACGCTTGCCCCACTTCGCCTCGAATGCCGTCAGTTCTTCCTCTGCAGCGTCCGCATTCTCCGCCCGGTAGATCGCCTTCATATCCGGCATCAGCGCCTTACGATCCTTCCAGGACACAAAGGCCAAGGACGACCGGATCAGGTGGATGATGCACGTCTGCACGATGGTGCGAGGAAAGCTCGCCGCGATCGCCTCCGGAAAGCCCTTCAGCCCATCAACCACCGCGATCAGGATGTCTTCAACACCGCGCGTCTTCAGTTCATTGAGCACCTTCAGCCAGAACTTTGCCCCTTCCGTCTGCTCAACCCACAGTCCCAGCACCTCTTTCTCCGGTTCGATTTCGCTGTGCATGTGCCACGGCATTGATTCTACTGGCTTCGGTTCGGGTGACAGCGAATCGAGGCATAACTGAGGATCAACGCCGTGGCGCACCACAATACCGTACTCCACCAGGTTCTCCGCCATATTCCGTGGGGTCAGTTCGACCGATCGGTGCAACGTCAGCGGGCCGATAAAGGGGTCCGCCGATTGGACAGCAAGACACAGCTGATCGCCATGCTGTTCCATCAGCTCTCCACCCCTGGTGGGCTGCGTCCGCTGGTCTGCGGCTTCAACAGCCATCGCCGCCGGCTGTCTCACCTCGGATGCGCCACGATCTCGCGTTCGACACTGGCGGACGCCAACGCGAAGCGGCCGGCTGCGGTGTTCTCCGAACTGTTCACCGCATTGCTGGGACGCGCCCAACCCAAGCTGGCAAGCAAGGCGCGTGAATGCGTGCATTTGATCGACAGTACGACGCTGCCGCTGAACCGGCTCAGCGGCGCGTGGGCGCGCTTCTCGCCCGACGTGCACGGTGCCAAGGCGCACATCGTTTATGATCCCGACGCCGACTGCCCGATCCATGCGGTGATCACGGCGCAGAACGTCAACGACATCACCCCGGCCAAGGCCATGCCGATCCAGCCGGGCGCCACCTATGTGTTCGACCTCGGCTACTACGATTACGCCTGGTGGGCCGAACTCGATGCCGCGGGCTGCCGTATCGTCACTCGGCTGAAGGTCAACACGCCGTTGCGCGAGATCGGCGAACGCCTGGTCGAGCCGGGCGGCGCGATCTTGTCCGATTGCACCGGTCTGCTGCCGCAGCGCCAGGCGCACAGCCGGCGCAATCCGATGAACCGGCGCGTGCGCGAGGTGCGCGTGCGCACCGAGAGCGGCAAGATCCTGCGCCTTGTCACCAATGATCTGACCTCGCCGGCGGAGAAGATTTCCGCCCTCTATCGACGCCGCTGGGGCATCGAACTGTTCTTCCGTTGGGTCAAGCAGACCCTGAAGATCAGGCACTTTCTCGGCACCGGCGAGAACGCCGTGCGCATTCAGATCATCGTGGCGCTGATCGCGTTCCTGCTGTTGCGGCTCTCCCGGGCAGCGCTGGATGCCACGGTGCCGCCGCTTGCCTTCGCAACGGTGGTGAAGGCCAACCTGATGCACCGCCGATGCATCCGCGAACTGCTCGCTCTGCCAGACGAGGTGCCGCGATGGAGCAGCCCGGAACAGGCGCTGCTGCCGTGGGCGTAGCGAACCGGACAGTAGTGGAGCAAGGGCCGGCCATGACGTGGGGAGGGACGGTGCCTACGCCGGCCATGACGGGGGACTATTCGACGGTGACCGACTTCGCCAGGTTCCGCGGCTGATCCACATCGGTGCCCTTCAGCACCGCCACATGATACGCCAGAAGCTGCACCGGGATGGCGTAGAGCAACGGTGCGACGAAGGGATCGACGGCGGGCAGCACGATGGTTTCCGCTGCAATGTTGCGCAGCCGTTCGGCCCCTTCCTGATCGCTGAACACGATCACCTGGCCGCCGCGGGCGGCGGCTTCCTGCAGGTTCGACGCGGTCTTTTCAAACAGCGGCCCGGACGGGACGGCGGCGATGACCGGCACGGCGGGATCGATCAGCGCTATCGGACCGTGCTTCATTTCCCCGGCGGCGTAACCCTCGGCGTGGATGTAGCTGATCTCTTTCAGCTTCAGCGCTCCTTCGAGCGCGATCGGGAAGCAGGGGCCGCGCCCGAGGTAGAGCACGTCGCGCGCCTGGGCGATGCGCACGGCAAGGTTCCTGATCGCCTCGTCATTCTCCAGCACTTCGGCCGCGCGTCCCGGCACCTCCAACAGCGCGGCGGTCAGGGTGGCTTCCTGCTCGGCGCTGATCGTGCCGCGCGCGCGTCCCATGGCGATGGCGAAGCAGGCCAGCACGGCGATCTGGGCGGTGAGCGCCTTGGTGCTGGCGACACCGATCTCGGGACCTGCGACGGTTTCCAGCACCGCGTCGGATTCGCGCGCCATGCTGCTTTCCGGAACGTTCACGACCGACAGGATGTGCTGGCCTTGCTCGCGCATATAACGCAGGGCCGCCATGGTATCCGCCGTCTCGCCGGACTGGCTGACGAGCAGGCCGAGGCCGCCGCGGGACAGGGGCGGTGTGCGGTAGCGGAACTCGCTGGCCACGTCGGCGTCGGCCGGGACGCGGGCGACTGCTTCGAGGTACCAGCGGCCCACCAGGCCGGCGTAGAAGGCCGAGCCGCAGGCGCTGATGGTTACTCGTGAAATCGCGGCGAGGTCGAACGGCAGATCGGGCAGCATGACGGCCCGCGTGGCGGGGTTCACCATGCGGTGCAGGGTGTCGCCCAGCACCGCCGGATGCTCATGCAACTCTTTTTCCATGAAGTGGCGGAAGTTGCCCTTGCCGATCGCGGCCCCGGTGAGGCGGGTGAGCTTGATCTCGCGCTGCACTTCGGCGCCCGATGCATCGAAGAAGCGGGCGCCCTTGCGGTCCACGACGGTCCAGTCGCCGTCTTTCAGGTAGGCGATGCGGCGGGTGAGCGGGGCAAGAGCAAGAGCGTCGGAGCCGACGAACATCTCGTTCTCGCCGAAGCCGACGGCGAGCGGTGCGCCCTGCTGGGCGCCGATGATCAGTTCGGGGTGGCCGGCAAAGATGATCGCCAGGGCGTAGGCGCCTTGCAGGCGGCGGAACGCGGTGCCGGCGGCGGTGATCGGATCCATGCCCTGGCGCAGATAAAGATCGACGAGCTGCGCCACGGTTTCGGTGTCGGTTTCGGTGTGGAATCGCTGGCCGGCGGCTTCCAGCTCCCGCCGCAGCTCGGCATGGTTTTCGATGATACCGTTGTGCACCACGGAGACCAGCTCGGTGGCGTGCGGATGGGCGTTGCTTTCGGTCGGCGCGCCGTGGGTGGCCCAGCGGGTGTGGCCGATGCCTGTCGTGCCGGGCAGCGGCGCGCGATCCAGAACGCCGGCGAGGTTGCCGAGCTTGCCCTGGGCGCGCCGGCGTTCGATGGCGCCATCGACCAGGGTGGCGACGCCGGCGCTATCATAGCCGCGGTATTCCAGCCGGCGCAGCGCGTCCAGGATCAGCGGTGCCGCCGGGCGGTTGCCGATCACGCCGATGATGCCGCACATGGCTAGTGTCTCCACTCATTGTGTTTGGGATTTGGATTGGGCGGCTCTGGATTGGGCGCGGATGGCCGCGGCCCGCCCGGGCTTTGCCACTTGCCGGGCCCGGGCGATGACCAGGGCGTCGGCGGCGACATCTTCGGTGATGACGCTGCCGGCCGCGGTGATCGCACCGTCGCCGATGTTGACGGGGGCGACCAGCGCGGTATCGGAGCCGATGAAGGCATGCGCGCCGATGCGCGTGCGGTGCTTCGCGCTGCCGTCGAAATTGCAGGTGATGGTTCCGGCGCCGATATTGGCTCCGACGCCCACCTCGGCATCGCCCAAATAGCTCAGGTGATTGGCCTTGGCCCCGGCGCCGAGCATCGCGGCCTTGAGTTCGACGAAATTGCCGACATGGACGCCGTCCTCGATGACCGTGCCGGGGCGGAGGCGCGCGAAGGGCCCGATGACGCAGTCGCGTCCGATGCGGGCGCCCTCGATGTGGCTGAACGCGCGGATCTCGGTGCCTTCGCCGACGCTGACGGCGGGGCCGAAGACCACGCCCGGCCCCAGCGAGACGTCGGTGCCGAGTTGCGTATCGAAGCTCAGGAACACCGACGCCGGATCGAGCATGGAGGCGCCGCCCTCCATCGCCGCGGCGCGCAGGCGCTGCTGCACGGCGGCCTCGGCCGCCGCGAGTTCGGCACGCGAATTGATGCCGGCGAGTTCCGCGGCCGGCGCCTCGAACGAAGCGACGCGGAGCCCGGCGGCGCGGGCCAGCGGGACCACATCGGTGAGGTAGTATTCCCGCTTGGCGTTGTCGTTGCGGACGGCGGCGAGCCAGCGCGCCATATCGGCGGCGCGGGCGCACAGCCCGCCGGCGTTGCACAGCGGCACGGCGCGCTCGGGTTGGGACGCGTCAGCCCATTCGACGATACGCTCGACATATCCGTCGCGCTCGATCACGCGCCCGTACTGCGCGGGATCGTCGGGCCGCATGGTCAGGAGGACGAGTCCGGCATCGCCGCGGGCCCGCCGCTCCAGCAGCGCGCGCAGTGTGTGCGGCTCGATCAACGGATTATCGGCGTAGAGGATGACGACGTCACCGTCCCCGAACAAGGAGGCTGCCTGCAAGGCGGCGTGCGCGGTGCCCAGGCGTTGTTGCTGCACCACGCTGGTGTGCGGTTCGGCGATCCGCGCGACGGCTTCCATCCCCGGTCCGACGACGACCACGATCCGCTCGAACGCCGCCTCACAACTCGCGATGAGGTGGCGCAGCATCGGACGGCCGGCGATCGGGTGCTGCACCTTCGGCCGGCGCGACCGCATGCGTGTCCCCATGCCCGCGGCGAGGAGAATGGCTGTTGCGGCCATCACCGTTCCCTGTTCTCTGCTCTTCCGGGTAGCGAGGTTGCGGCCCGGGTGTCAAAGCCGCGATGACGGAGGGTGATCAACTTGCGTTTCGAACGTCGCAATTCCGCGGGCGATTCCGCGGGCACGGTGTTGTTCGATCTCGACGGAACGCTGGTGCACTCGGTTCCGGATCTGTGCGCGGCGCTCAACCGGCTGATGGAGGCGCGGCATCTGGCGGCGTTCAGCGAGGCGGAGACGGCCAGCATGGTGGGCGACGGGGTGGAGCGGCTGGTTCAGCGTGGCTTCGCGGCTCGGGGCGCGAGCGCCGATGCTGCCGCGGTGGCTGGGTTCGTGGCGGACTATACCGCGCACTGCACCGAACGGACCCTGCTGTATCCGGGGGCGCGCGAGGCGCTCGGGCGGCTGCATGACGAGGGGCGGCGGCTCGGGCTGTGCACCAACAAGCCGGCGTTTGCGGCCCGCCGGCTGCTCGAAGCGCTGGGCGTCGGCGGGCTGTTCAGCGGCATCGGGGCGGGCGACAGCTTCGCGTTCCGCAAGCCCGATCCGCGCCATATCCTGAGCACGGTGGCGGCGGCCGGAGGTGTGGCGGAGCATGCGGTGATGGTGGGGGACCACCGGAACGACGTGGCGGGGGCGCATGCGGCGGGCCTGCCGTGCATCTTCGCGGCCTGGGGTTACGGAGCGCCGGAGATGGGGCGCGCGGCGGAGGCGACGGCGGGGCGGTTTGCGGACGTGCCGGGACTTGCGAGCAAATTGCTGACGGGGACGTGATGCTTCGGCAATGGAACGACGGGCGATTCTTTGTCTTTTCTCTGGAGATTGCCGCGCGGCCGCGCATGCCCGGTCGCCACTCGATCAAGGGAAATTACCGCCGATGAATAGAACTCTGCGCGTCACATTGGTTCTCAGTGCACTGGCCCTGCTGGCCGGGTGCGGCACAAAACCCGGGGAACGCGTGGGCGGCGGCGCCGCGGCGGGCGCGGGAACAGGCGCGGTGGTAGGGGCAATCGCCGGGCCGCCCGGGGCGGCGGTGGGCGCAGCCGTTGGTGCGGCCGCGGGCGGTGTGACCGGCGCGGTGACCACGCCGAAGCAGGTCAATCTTGGCAGGCCGCCGGTCCCGAACACGATGACGGTCGGGGGCCAGACGGTCCACCCGTAACCGCCCTGTCTCGCAGTCCCGCCAGCTCGGGTCTCCCTGCTTCTTTCGCGCTACCGAGGCGAGGCAGATGGGCCGATTCGCCCGACGCTTGCGAGACGCAAGCGTCGGGGTCGGTCACCTGGATGCCGTCGCGAGCACCCTGAGCGGAGCGCGTTTTCAAAGACTTTACCGAAGTCAGTGCCCATGCGTGCTTGCGGGGACCCGAGCGTTGCTCGTGATCAGGCTGAGCCCGCCACGTAGCTCCGCAGGCTTTCCACATCGAGTGCCTGTTCCATGATGCGGGCTTTTACCACGTCACCGATACTGATGACACCGACCAGACGGTCGTTATCGAGTACGGGCATGTGGCGGAAGCGCCCAACGGTCATTTCGCGCATTGCCTCGGCCACGGTGGTGCTCGATGAGGCAGTGCGGAGCGCGCGGGTCATGAGCTGCCCCGCGGTCATGTCCAGCGTTTGGGCGCCGTTGCGCGCGAGGCTGCGGACGATGTCGCGCTCGCTGACGATGCCGAGCATCTGATCGGCGCGGTCCAGCACGAGCACCGCGCCGATGTGGCGGTCAGCAAGAAGTTGCACGACTTCGGAGATGCGCGCGGTCGGTTCGATGGTAACGACATGCGAACCCTTGTGGCGAAGGATCGCTGCGAGCGTTGTCATGGCTGATCTCCCTGATCCCCGCGCATGATGCATGCGGGTCACAGCGGAAAGCAAAAAACAGCCGTGCGGCGCAGCATGGAGGAAGGGAAACTTATACCCGGTGGCATCGAAGGTGGGTCGTGATGCCCCGCCTGGTCGAACGCGAACGTGCGGCGGGTGAGAAAGGCGTGGATGGCCGGCCTTCGCCGGCCATCACGTTGGGGCGGCCTCGACGGACAGGGTCAAAGTCAGGGGCTTATCCGATCACCACACCATTCTGGGAGCCTTGTTGATCGCGGGAACGCGACCCGGCGCGGTGGCCGACAGCCATTCCGTGACGGGCATGAAGCGCGGCGCAAGGAAGCGATATGTGCGGGAGAGGAGGGCGAACATGGCGGAGTCGAGTTCGTCACCGGCACCGTCCCATTGTTCCAGGATCGAATTCCCAGGCGCGTTGGCTGCGATAGAGCCAATCCCGATGTCCTCGGATGAAGGCCTGCTGATGATCGACATTGCGCAGTGCGGCCATGACTTCGCCGGTCTGGGCGTCCAGTTCCTCGAAGCGGACGGCGATATTGCGGAGCGCGATGGCCGAGAGCCGGCGCACCTGGGTGATGGTTTCCACCTGGTTGGCATCGCCGCGAAAGCCGCGGCTCACGCGGGTGATTTTCTCGGTCGTCAGCCGTATGCGGCGCAGCAGCCTGTCGCGCAGTGCCTCGATATAGGCGAGTTCGCGGGTGAGCAGCTCGATGAGGTCGATCACGGCCTTGGGGTCCGGCAGACCGAGGGCGTCGGCGGCGCCGGACATTGCCTGCTGGACCTGCAGCTTCAATTGCGGGTCGTCGGCGATCTGGAGCAGGGAGTCGGCGTCGAGGGCGGTGCGGTCGGAATTGGAGCCTGCGGTGAACCAGTCGATCAACTGCAGGCGGAGCCGGGTGGCGGCGAGTTCATAGTGCACCGGATCAGGTTCCCAGCTCGCTTCGCCGGTCATGACCTCGCGCGGCAGCGGATCGCCGGGACGGAGCAGGGAGACAAAATCCAGGGACTGTTCGATGCGGGCGAGCATCTGCCCGTCGGCTGACTCATCGGCGATTTCGAATTCGCGTTTGAGGGATGGGAGCGGGATGGAGGCTTCCTTGTCGCCGAGGCGCATTGTGAGCACCGGGGCGCCGTCAGCGGCCGAGCGGCGGAACACCGGCCCCTGCAATGCGGAGAACAGCCGGTGTTCGAGGTGGCAGCTTGTGTGCGACGAAGGCGGGTCGGACATCCGGGCGCAGGCTCGCCTGAGGGCAGTAAAATCCCGGTTAAGCGTTGGTTGAGAGCGCGATCCACGCCTCGCGCGCAGCCGCCACGCCAACCCTGCGCGCGGTAAACCCAAAATCCTGCGGACTGCGGGTTTACCAAGCGGCATTGAAGATAACTCATGTTGCCGATGGCACGGACGCACCGCGCGGTGGGTGAGGGGCGCCCCCCTTCGCTTACTCACGGTGATGATCCCGACACGTCCAGGCGCCGAAGGTGCCCGGGAGTTTCGGCCCGACTGGCCGCTCTTTCATCCCAGGTACCGTCCATGCGTATCGGCGATGAAGCACTTGCCGGCGTGGCGCGCGTGAGGCTGACGACCTCGCCGCGCCACATCGGTCTGCCGTGCACGTGGAATTCGCTGAGAAGGGCGACACCGCCGACGGTTCCGACGGTTACCCGGACGGCGCGCAACGCCTCGGCGTGTGAGGAGAATGAGCCGACCTGCACGGTGTAGCCTTTCGGCGGCGCATGGCGGGACGGCGTTGCCGGCGTTCGCTGCGCGGCCTGGGTCGTGGCGACGAGGCGGGCGAGTTCCAGGCGGGGCGGTGGATACAAGTGTAATGCAGGCGATCCGCTCTGGCCGAAGCCCTGATCGAGCAGGCTGACCATGGTTGCGCTGCGTTGGGGGCTGGTGGGAGAGCCGAGGACGACGACCCAAGAGTCCATGATGGCTTCCTCCGTGGATTGTTTCGATCCGCGCCCCCGCGAAGGGGGGCGACAACGGTGTCCATCGCGGTCACGACGCAAGGTTACTGCGTTGGGTTGGGGCGAGGGCGCGGGGCGGTTTGGGCGAGTGGCAGGCCGGCCTTTTGCCAGTGTGTCGCTCCGCCGGGGTACCAGGCGACCTTGGTGTAGCCAAGTGAGAGGGCGCGCCTGGCGGCGTTCCAGGACATCCAGCAGTCCGGCTTGCAGTAGAACACGAGCGTCTTGTGGTGATCTCCGCCGGTGGCGTGGGCGAGTTCCTGTGTGAAGTAATCGAGCACCGGTGGTGGTGGGGCGCCGTAGCCGGTGTCGGGCAGCCAGATGCTCCCGGGAATGTCGAGGCGGGGTGCGGGACGCCAGATGGTGCCGGGGGCGAGGCCCTCGGGGCGGGGCGGCTGGGGCAGGACATCGACGAAGACGGCGCGTTTGGCACGCCAGAGCGCCTCGGCCTGGGCGGTGGTGATTACGCGGGCGCCATGCAGGGTTAGGGGCGTGGGTGCGCCGTAGTGGTCCATTCTGTAACCATTCGGCTCGGGCACATCCGGCTCGGAGACGCGGGCGGCGAGCGCCCGGGACGCGGGCGGCAGAAGGAGACCGAGCAGAACGGCGCGGCGGCCGCAACCCATGCTAGCCAGGCGCACTGACCGAGATGACGTTCTTCTGGTTGTCGAGCAGGGGGACGCCGTAGTCGGTGAGGATGCGGTTGATCTCCTGCTGATTGCGCTCGATCAACTGGTTCAACTGCCGCTTCCACGCCTGATCGGACATGCGGACGCCCATGGTGATGCGGAAGTCCATGGGGATCGGGCCCGGTTCATGCAGCAAAGGGACGACAGTGACGGGCACGCCGGCGTGCTTGGCGAAGTAGCCGGCGAGCGGTCCCCACATCACGGCGGCGTCGATGCGCCCGGCGACCAGATCGTCCATCATTGATTTGGCCGGTGCGTCCCCCTGATCGGCGAGCGACATCGGGTATGGCTTGGCATCTCGCATCAGGCCGTTGGCGGCCATTCGGTTGGCCGGCGGTGTGCCGGCGACGATGCCGATGTGCTTGCCGGCGAGGCGGCTGTCTTCCAGCGTGGTGACGCCGTCGAGACCGGTTCCGGGCTTGAAGGCGATCACGTAGGCGGAATGGTAGTAGGGGTTGGTGTTCTGCATCAGCTCGGCATTTTCGGCGACGCCCATCACCACGTCACAGCGAAAGGCGTTCAGAGTGTTGCGGGCGAAACCGATGACCTGGGGGAACCAGACGTAACTGACGGTCTTGCCGAGCTGCCGGGCGAAGAGGTCGGCGATCTTGTTTTCAAACCCCTGGGTCTGCCTTGTCGGAGAAGGGCAGGTTTCCGGGATCGGCGCAGACGCGAAACACTTTGGGGTCCACGAGTTCAACGGAGGCGCCGAGGCCGGGTGCCTGGGCGGCGGCCTGGTGCATCATGGAGCAGAGCAGGAGGAGCGCGCCGGCAAGCGTGGCGCGGGTGGGGTTCAACCGAAGCACTGATCGACTTCCTTGTTGAAATCGGGGGGCACCGGGGCGTGCTTTTCCGGCCGCCCTCGTCCGACGGCGCCATCGGCACGTCCGCGGAGGTACACATAGATCGGATTGATGTAGCACATGACGTTCTTATTCAGCCCGAAGGACGGCATGACGAGGTCCTGCGAGGCGGAGACGGCTTTTTTGCCGCCGGCGACCGTTCCGAGGAAATCGGCATAGGTCATGGTCTTGAGCGAGTCGGTGAGGTTCGGTGCGTAGCTGGAGCCTAGCCCATCGGGGCCATGGCATTGCAGGCAATTGGCCGAGGTACCTGGATGAAACCTTCGTAGGTGTACCAGTCCACGGTGCCATCCGGCTCGATCTTGAATGTCGGGCTGCCGTCCTTGTCGGTCCACATGCCGTTGGGTTGCTGGGCGGCGGCGGCATTGTCGGCGGCATATGCGCGATCGAGGGGAGATAGCGCGGCGATCAGGGCGAGGGCGCAGATCGCCGACGACACGCTGCGCATGAGCGCTTTCACCACTGGCGCTTTCACGGGCACTTTCCTTATGTGAGATGCCGTTCGCGGGCGCCCCGCACAAGGGCGGGGCGCCCGCGACGCTGTGTGCAGCTTACGACGACGGCAGGGCGAAGACCGTCAACTGACCACCGAGATTGGTGTAGTCGCTGAGAGCCTTATAGCCGCCCACGGCGCCGAGCCCGGCATGCGGGTCGGTGAGTCCGGCCGCGAGGCCGATGCCGGCCCAGCCGCCGACGCCGGACAGGATGGCGACGTACTGCTTGCCGTTATGCACATAGGTCATCGGGTTGCCGATGATGCCCGACGGGGTCTTGAAGCTGTAGAGTTCCTTGCCGGTCTTGGCGTCCACCGCCTTCAGGTAGCCTTCCAGCGTGCCGTAGAAGACGACGTTGCCGGCGGTGGCGAGAGCGCCGGACCACACCGAGAATTTTTCCGGAATGGACCAGACGATCTTTCCTTCGCGGGCATCCCAGGCGATGAAGTTGCCCATGTTACCACCTGGTCCGGGATACATCGACAGGGTGGCGCCGACATATGGCTGGCCCGCGGTGTAGGAGACGCGGAACGGCTCATAGTCCATGCAGACGTGGTTGGTGGGCACGTAGAACAGCCCGGTATCGGGTGAGAAGGCGGCGGGCTGTTCGTCCTTGCTGCCGAGCGCGGCTGGGCAGACACCGGTATAGTTGACGTTTTCACCGGCGCTTCCCGGGGCGTATTTGGCCACCACTTCCGGGCGGCCGAAGTCGGGGCTGCTCTTATCCATATTGACCTGGGTCGCCCAGTTCACATCCGGATCGTATTTGGCGGCGACCAGCAATTCGCCGGTTTCGCGGTTCAGCGTGTAGCCGAAGCCGTTGCGGTCGAAGTGGACCAGGGTGGGGACGGTCTGACCGCCGACGTTGGCGTCAGCGAGGATCATCTCGTTCACGCCGTCATAGTCCCACTGGTCGTGCGGGGTCATTTGATAGACCCACTTGGCCATCCCGGTATCGAGGTCACGCGCCCAGATGGTCATGGACCATTTGTTATCGCCCGGACGCTGCACCGGGTTCCAGGTGGAGGGATTGCCCGACCCGTAATAGAGCAGGTTGAGCTTGGGGTCGTAGGAGTACCAGCCCCAGGTATCGCCGCCGCCGATCTTCCACTGATCGCCTTGCCAGGCTCTTCAGGCTGGAATCGGCGCCGATGGGCTTGCCGAGATCGGTGGTCTTCTCGGGGTCGACCAGCAGGTCCTTGTCCGGGCCTTCGGAATAGGCGCGCCAAGCCAGTTTGCCGTCGGCGAGATTGTAGGCGGAGACCCAGCCGCGGACGCCGAACTCCCCGCCCGAGACGCCGATGATGACCTTGTCCTTGACGATGAGCGGCGCGTCGGTGCCGGTTTCTCCCTTCGAGGGATCACCGTCCTTCACCGACCAGAGCACCTTGCCGGTCTTGGCATCGAGGGCGACCAGGGTGGTGTCTGCCTGGTGGAGCAGGATCTTGCCGTCAGCGTAGGCGAGGCCTCGGTTGACGGTGTCGCAGCACATGACGCCGATGACGGTGGGGTCCTGCTTGGGTTCGTATTTCCAGAGGATGCGCTCGTTATCGTTCAGGTCCAGCGCATAGACGATGTTGGGGAACGGCGTCTGGACGTACATGGTATCGCCGATCACCAGCGGGGCGCCTTCATGGCCGCGCAGCACGCCGGTGGAGAAGGTCCAGGCGACCTGCAATTTCCCGACATTATCGGAGTTGATCTGGTTGAGCTTGGAGTAGCGCCAGCCGGCGTAGTTTCCCGCCGGTGTGACCCAGTCCGCCGGGTTCTGCTGCATCTGCAGAAGCGGATCGCTACTGCTGGATTGCGCCAGTGCCGGGGCGGACAGCAGTCCCGCCGCCAGCGCGGTGGTGATCATTCCACGCGCAAGCAGGCCGTATCTGTGTGATGCCTGTTTCATTGGACTCCCCATGATCCTGGGATCACTGCCGGCAGCGTGTCACGGCGCAGTTGGTCTTTGTCTTGCTGCGCCTGCGAGCATCGACCACTTTCCCACGTGCGGCCGCGCTTGAAGCCGGGAGCGGGGTGGATGCTAAAGGGTGAGAGGGAGAGATCAACCGGTTGCACAACCGGCCGGTGCTCACGAGTGCTTGACTTCGCGATGGGACGGCGCGGCGCATTGGCCGCGGCGGCGGTTTCGTTGCTCGGTTCGGGCGGTCAGGCACGAGCGGCGGTACTGAGCGAGGCGGCGCCCGGGGTGCACGTGCATTTCGGCGCGATCGCGCTGACGACACCGGCGAATGAGGGCGATATCGCCAATGCGGCGGCGGTGGTCGGGCGGGACGCGGTGGCGGTGGTGGACACCGGCGGCAGCGTGGCGGCGGGGGAGCGGCTGCTGGCGGCGATTCGCGCGATCACCGACAAGCCGGTGCGCTACGTGATCAACAGCCATGAACATCCGGATCACGTGTTCGGCAACGCGGCGTTCGCGGGCACCGGCGCGGTGTTCGTGGGGCACGCGAACCTGCCGCGATCGCTGGCGGAGCGGGGCGCGTTCTATCTGCGGTCCTATCGGGATCAACTCGGCGCGGCGGCGATCGCGGCGGTGCGCATCATCGCGCCCACGCTGCTGGTGCGGGATCAGATGACGCTGGATCTGGGGGGACGGGTGCTGACGCTGCGCGCGTGGCCGCCGGCGCATTCGGATTGCGACCTGACGGTGGTGGACCATGATTCGGGGACGCTGATCGGCGGGGACCTGGTGTTCCTGCAGCACGTTCCGGTGCTGGACGGGAGTTTGCGGGGGTGGCTCGGGGTTTTGGGGACGCTTGGCCAGGTTGGTGCCGCGCGCGTATTGCCGGGGCACGGGCGGAGCGTCGCGGCGTGGCCCGGCGCGCTGGATGACGAGCGGCGGTATCTGCGGGTGCTGGCGGATGACTCGCGCCGGATGATCGCGCAGGGCGTGCCGCTGGGGGAGGCGACGGAGCGGATCGCGATGTCGGAACGCGGGCGGTGGCTGCTGTTCGATGCTTACAACGGGCGGAATGCGACGGCGGCATATGGGGAACTGGAGTGGGAGTAGGTGGCGCTTGACCGACGGCGGGAATGGACCATCGTTGCGTGCCGTTGTTGTGCACCGCGCCCGTGCGGTGGCCGGCGAAGTCGTGGATGGCCGGGCTTCCGGCCATGACGGGGGGAGGGTCTGATGCAGGCGTGGGGGCGGATGTCGCGGCGTGCTCTTGCCGGCGTGGCGCTGGGGGGCGCATTTGCCCTGCGCGCGAGGGCCCAGACCGCGCAGGAGGATTCCTGGCCGGTGGTGCGCCAGATGATCTTCGGTGATCGCCGAATGGATGACGGCAGCGCGGCGCTGTCATTGGAGCTTCCAGACCGCGCGCTGGATGCGGCGCTGGTGCCGCTGACCATCGGTCTGCACGGCGGCGCGGTGAGCGCGGTGACGGTGGTGATCGACCAGAACCCCTCACCTCTCGCGGCGAGGTTCACCGTGGGGGCGAATGCGGGGGTGGGGACGATCGCGACGCGGGTGCGGGTGGATGACTACACCAACGTTCATGCGGTGGGGGAGACGGCGGACGGGGGACTGCTGTCGGTGGCACGCTTCGTCAAGGCCGCCGGGGGATGCTCGGCGCCGATGGTGAAGGACGACGCGGCGGATATTGCGCTGGGGACGATGCGTTTCCGGCAGTTCGCGGCGGAAGCGGGCAGTCCGCTGCGGCAGGTTCAGTTGATCATCCGGCACCCGAACAATTCGGGCATGCAGATGGACCAACTGACGCGGTACTATATTCCGGCGCACTACATCACGGCGGTCAAGCTGTATCAGGGTGATGCGCTGATCGTTGCGGCTGAGACGGGGATCTCGTTGTCGCAGAACCCTGAGCTGCGCATCGGCTTCCGGCCGAACGGCGCCAAATTGTTCCGCGCCGAAGCGACGGACAACAAGGGCGGGCATTTCACGGGCGAGTGGCCGGTCGCACCGACGGCTTAGCGCCGGCAGCCGGGCAAGCGCTGTGCCGGTTGGGCGATCAGGGAGATAACTGCTTTGTGATGTAACCGAGTGTTACGAATTCGCTTGCCCGGCGAGCGCTGATAGTCTATCTGGTAACTAAAGGGCCAGAGAGGTTTTCTCCACAAGGCTCGCGCCGCCTACGGCGGTCTCGACAATAGGGAGGTTTCAAAATGAACCTGGCCTGCAGGGCCGCCTTAGCCGCGGCCGCTTTAGCGATCAGCATGGCTCCGGCCTATGCCGATCCGTTCACCACGACATTACCGGTATCGATCAGCGGCCCCAATTCACTGGTCGAACCCAGTTTCAATATCAAATACACGATTTCGGTCAGGAACAATACGGGTCAGCCGCTTATCTTGGACATGGCGCTGGCGCTGATCACCCCGCTCGGTCCGGATCCCGACGATACGATATTTTTCTCGGGCCCCGGCGGCGCGAACGGTCTCGACAGCTTCCCGGCGACACTCGCCATCGGTGCGACGGGCAAGTTTGTTTATTCCGTTGACGCGTCAAATCCACCGGGCGGCACTGATTTTGGCGTCAACAACTTCGAATTCTGGGTGGAATACAGCAAGCTTATGGGCGTTGCCAACGTGCCGACCACAAATCTGAGCGGGCCGGCGTTACTTCTTATTCAAGGCCAGGCCTCGGCGGTGGTTGATCCGGCAGCCCTAACGACGCTGGAGAACTGCTTCCTTATGCCGACGACCTGCAACGGACCGACGGCTTTCCTGTATCCGCCCTCGCTTAACGGCGGCAATCCAGCCTATGGCGGATTTGGCGAAAAGTTCGTGACCGTGAGGGACATACCGGAGCCGTCCGCACTGCTGCTTTTGGGTGGTGCAGTTCTGGGGCTGGCGGGTTATCGGCGGCTGCGGCGAGACGGATAGGCCGAGGGGGCCAAGCACGCACTCCTGAACCCAGCATTGACTTTTGTTTCGCGCGCAGCCGCCACGCCAACCCTGCGCGCATACCGGTCGGCCCTGCGGGCCGGCGGTATCAGAAGCAGCGCACCGTGGCCTCGGCCTGGGCCTCGCGCAGCGAGCGAACGATGTTCTTCGCGACGTTGGTGCGAAATTCGCTGGCGAGATAGCCGGTTGTCTGCTGCATGCTGAGGACGGTGTCGGCCTCTTCGTAATCCTTGTAGGGCAGCAACGTTGCGATGACGTCGATCGCGCAGGAGCAGCGATTGAGGGCCTCGTGCGATCCGCCATTTTCGGTCATGCAGGCGAACACGTAGTCGGCGCGCGCGGCGGTGGGATAGTCGTTCACCGGGGCGGAGTTGCAGGTGGAATCCTGGGCGGCTGCGAGGACCGGGAGAGCGATGAAGGCGGTGAGGAGAAGGGCGTAGCGCATCGGACGGCTCCTTGCTGGCAGGATCGAACTCTATGCTTCGCGCGCCGCCGCCACAGCAACCCTGCGGGCATAAACACAGCCTGGTGGGATCACAAACCGCGCCGGGCGCACGCGCGTTGGCGGGAGGTCCGGAGCGTCCGGCACTGGTGAAGGAACATCCGATGAAAGCAACCACTCTTGCGATTCTGCTGTGCGGTGGCGGGCTGGTTTTGGGACCGGCGGCGATGGCCGCGAACAGCAGCACAGACCAGCAGCAGGGCGCCACGTCGGGGCCGGCGTCCGGCTCGACGGTGACGCCCAATGCGACGCCGTACAAGAACTCGGGCGGGACGGAGGCGACGGGTAGCGCGACGGGTGCCGGGTCACCTGGGGTTTCGGCGAAGCCGGGGACCGAGGCGGGACCTGCGCCGAACAAGACCAATTCGAAGAGCTGAGGCGAAGCGGCGGCGGGGCGCGGTTTCACACCGAAGTGAGCGGGCGCCCCGCTAGGACTTTATGCGAGCGCTGCGTAATCGTTCTGCGGGGGGATTATCCCCCGGCTTTGCGGGGACACGGTGCATGAAGTGGATCGTTGCGTTGCTGGCGTTCGGCTTTGCGTTGCCATGTTCGGTGCGCGCGCAGGATGCCGGAGCCGTGACGGGGGATCCGGCGGCGGGGCAGAAGGATTTTGCCATTTGCATGGCGTGTCATCAGATCGGCCCGACTGCGAAGATCGCGGTAGGGCCGGTGCTGAACGGCGTGGTGGGGCGGAAGGTCGCGTCGTATCCGGGTTTTGAGTATTCCGACGCGCTGAAAAATTCCGGCATCAAGGAGTGGACGGTTCCGGAGCTGCAGAAGTGGCTGGCGGGGCCGATGAAGCTTGTGCCGGGGACGAAGATGATCTTCCCGGGGTTCAGCAACCCGAAGCAGGTGAATGACGTGATCGCGTATCTCGCGCAGTATAACGAGAAGGGGGAGAAGAAGTAGGTTGCGCGGTGCCGCTAAGTGTGGCGCGCGGTGCGGCGGGCCGCGCGGTGCCGCTGGCCTGGATTGCCGCGTCGGGCGCTGCGCGCCCTCCTCGCAATGACGTGGCGGGTTGCGCGGTGCGGCGGGCCGCGGGGTGTGGCGCGCGGTGCGGCTGGCCTGGATTGCCGCGTCAGGCGCTGCGCGCCCTCCTCGCAATGACGTGGCGGGTTGCGCGGTGCGGCGGGCCGCTGGGTGTGGCGTGCGGTGCCGCTGGCCTGGATTGCCGCGTCGGGCGCTGCGCGCCCTTCTCGCAATGACGTGGCGGGTTGCGCCGGTGCCGCTGGGCGTGGCGCAATGACACAGCTAGGAACAGGACTTCAGGTCGGATTCACTGAGGGCGAAGGCGTATGGCTTGCCGCCCTGGAGTTGCACGTTGCGCACCAGGCAGGTGCGTCCTTTGACGTCGGAGAGGCGCACGTCATAGCGGCCGGGCTGCACGTCGGTGAGACGAAGCCGCTCGTCCGGATCTACCGATTTATCAGGGTCGTTGGTGCATTGATCCTTGGTCCAGCGATCGGTGCCGGCGGGCGCGAGATAGAGGTGCTGCACGGTGTTCTTGGTAAGGTTCCAGAACTGCATCGGGGCGGCGGCATGGGCGCTCAGGGTGCCGCCGATCAGCGTCAGAACGAGCAGAGCGCGGGTCATGCGGTTCCTCCGGTTGGTTGCAGGTTTTCGTCCGCACCTGAGAGAAAAGCAAATTGTTGCGTGAGGCGGGCGCGCAGCTCGGCACGGGGCTGGTCGGGCGGCAGGGTGTGGTCGAGCGCGAGCCGCGCGGGTGAGCCGGAGAGCAGCAGCAGCCGGCTGCTGAGCGCGAGCGCGAGGTCGAGATCGTGGGTGGAGAACAGCACGAGCGCCCCGGTGCGGCGGGCGTACTCGACGAGAAGCTCGCCCATGTCCATGGCGAGGCTGCGATCGAGCGAGGCGAACGGTTCATCGGCGAGGATGCTGCCTGGGTTGATCGCGAGGGCGCGGGCCATGGCGACTCGGCGGGCCATTCCGAGCGACAGGGCATCGGGCATCAAGCCGGCGACGTATGGGACGTTGACCTGATCGAGCAGTTGTTGCGGGTGCTCGGCACCGACCAATCGGAGATTGTCGGCGACGCTGAGCCAGGGGAGCAGCCGCGGCTCCTGGAAGATTGCGCCCACGGGTTCCTGCGGCCCATGCACGTGGCCGATGTAATTTTCATCAAGCCGCAAAAGGATGCGAAGCAGGCTGGTCTTGCCGATGCCGGACGGGCCGAGGAGGGCGATGATCTCGCCGGGTTGGGCGGTGAAATGAATGTCGTCGAGCACCTGATGCCCCGAGGGGCGCCCGGACGCGTAAACTTTCGACGCGATGTGAACGTCAAGCCCGGCGCCAGGCACTGACACGACGCTCCCACGGTTGCAGCACGAGGGTTTCGACGGCGAGCATGAGCACGGCGAAGATGAGGCCGTAGGCGAGGATGCCGGCGACGTCGAAGTTCTGGAAGTAGAGGTTGAGTTCGAAACCGACGCCGTTCGGTCGGCCGAGCAGCTCCACGATGAGGACGATCTTCCAGGTGATGGAGAGGCCGCTGCGCGCGGCGGCGGCGATGTAGGGCATCATCTGCGGGGTTTCGATGCGCCACAGGCGACGCAGCGGCGGGATGCGGAAGACGGCGGCGACCTCGGCGAGGCGGGGATCGAGGGTGCGGGCGCCTTCGCGGACGGTGACGAAGACGGTGGGCGCCTTGGCGATGGCGACGGCGAGCACGGCGGCGACGTCGTTCAGGCCGATCCAGATGTAGGTCAGCACGACGACGACGAGCACGGGAAGATTGAGGGCGACGACGGCCCAGGGATCGAGCATGGCATCGAGGCGCGAGGAGCGTCCGGCGGCCCAGCCGGTGATGCCGCCGGCGGCCATGGCAAGCACGAAAGCGGCGGCGACGCGGAGCAGGGTGATGCCGATGTTGAGGGGCATTGCGCCGGATGCGCATTGACTGACGATGACGGCGAGGACTCGTGCGGGGCCGGGCAGCAATTGCGGTGAGTGGAGGCGGTCCGAGAGCAGCCACCAGAGAGCGAGGAGCGAGAGCAGCGAGAGGGCACGCAGGAGCGAGGACGGCCGCAGCCATGTCGGGCGGACCGCGCTGCACGTTTCCCGGACGGTGTGGCCGGGCATGGTCCGTGTGGACGTGATCGGGTCTCCCTGGCGAGTGGCGAAACGAGGCGCGCCTTGTCGCCGCGAAGGTGAAGGTGGATAGTGCCATGAGACAGGGGAATGCGGAAACGCCCGCCTTGCTCCATACGCGCGTTCAGAATGATACGCCGGCCGGGCTGCGGGCGATCGTGCTGGGTGCGGGTGCCGGGGGCGGCGTGCCGCAGTGGAATTGCGGATGCCGCATCTGCCGTCTGGCACGCAGCGGCGATCCGCGCGCGCGTCGCGCGACGCAGATCGGACTGGCGGTTACGGGGAACGGGTCGGAGTGGCTGCTAGTCGGTGCGTCACCGGATTTGCGCGAGCAGATTCTGCGCACGCCGGCGCTGTGGCCTCGCGGTGCGGGGCGCGATTCACCGATCGCGGGGGTGGTGCTGACGGGCGGCGATATCGATGCGATCGCGGGATTGCTGGTGCTGCGCGAGGGGCACGCGTTCACGGTGTTCGCTCCGCCTGCGGTCATGGAGGTGCTGGCGGGGAACAGCATCTTCAATGCGTTGGATCCGGCGCTGGTGCGGCGGGTGGCGCTGACGCCGGGGGCGCGCGCGGCGATTGCCGGCGTGTCGCTGTCGCTGGCGGCGATGCCGGGCAAGGTGCCGCTGTATCAGGAGGATCGGGGTGCGGCGGAGGCCGAGGCGGCGGCGGCCTATGCGGCGCGGATCGAAGCGCACGGGCGCAGCATGGTCATTGCGCCGGCGTGCGCCGATATCACCCCGGCGGTTGTCGAGACTCTGGCGTGCGCCGACGCGGTGTTCTTCGACGCCACGCTGTTCCACGACGACGAGATGATCGCCGCGGGTTTGAGCGGCAAGACCGGGCGGCGGATGGGGCATGTTTCGCTGGCGGGCGACGATGGCACGCTGGCTCGGCTGGGACGTTTACCGGGGCGACGCATTCTGCTGCACATGAACAACACGAACCCGGTGCTGATGGCTGATTTGCCCGAGCGCCGGTCGGTCGAGGAGGCTGGCTTCGAGGTGGCGTTCGATGGAATGGAGGTCCGGCTGTGAGCGAGGCGATGAGGCCGGAGGAACTGGAAGCGCGGCTGCGGGAGGTGGGCGCGGCGCGGTACCACAATCTGCATCCGTTCCATAAGCTGTTGCACGGCGGGCGGTGCAACAAGGGACAGGTGCAGGCCTGGGCGCTCAATCGCTACTACTACCAGGCGATGATTCCGCTGAAGGACGCGTCGCTGATCGGGCGCTGCGAGGATCAGGAGTTGCGGCGGGAGTGGCGCAAGCGGCTGGAGGATCATGACGGCGACGAGACCCGCCCGGGCGGCATCGAGCGCTGGCTGAAGCTGACCGACGGGCTGGGGCTGGATCGCAACGACGTGGTTTCCACGCGGCTGCTGCTGCCGGCGACGCGCTTCGCGGTCGAAGCGTATGTGCATTACGTGCGCGAGCGCAGCCTGCTGGAGGCGGTGGCGTCCTGCCTGACGGAGCTGTTCTCGCCGCAGATCATTACCGAGCGCATGAGCGGGATGCTGGCGCACTACGATTACATCACGCCGGAAACCTTGTCCTACTTCGACAAGCGTCCGCCGCAGGCGGAGCGCGATGCGACGTTCGCGCTGGATTACGTCAAGCGTCATGCTCGGACGCGCGAACGAGCAGCAGGCGGTGATCGATACGCTGATCTTCAAGTGCGACGTGCTGTGGTGCATGATGGATGCGCTGCATCATGCGTATGTCTCGCCGGGGCTGATTCCGCCGGGCGCGTTCGTGCCGACTCGATGCCTGACCTGCCCGAGCGCCCGCGCCTGGCGTCCCGGCGTTCGCCTGCAATTCGACAAGACGCGGGACGCATGGGTGCTGCTCAGCCCGGAGCGGGTGATGCTGCTGGAGGGACCGGCGGCGGACATCGTGCGCCGCTGCGACGGCGAGCGGACGGTTGATGCGATCATCGACGAACTGGCGGGGGTTTATGCCGCCGAACGCGCGGTGATCGCCGACGATGTGCGCGAGATGCTGGCCGAGATGGTGGCGAAGGGGCTGGTGCGCGCATGACCTCGCCGCTCGGGTTGTTGGCGGAACTGACGCATCGATGCCCGCTGCGCTGCCCGTATTGTTCCAATCCGCTGGCGCTGGATGATCCGCGGGACGAACTGACGACCGAAGAATGGGCGCGGGTGTTCCGCGAGGCGGCGGAACTGGGCGTGCTGCAGGTGCATCTGTCGGGTGGGGAGCCGGCGTCGCGGCGCGATCTGACCGAGATCACGCGGTGCGGCGCATGACGCGGGGTTGTATACGAACCTGATCACGTCGGGCATCGGGCTGAACGCGGCGCGGCTGCAGCGGCTGAAACAGGCGGGGCTGGATCACGTGCAGCTCTCGATCCAGGATCATGAGCCGGCGGGGGCCGATCGTATCGCCGGATATCGAGGGCGCGCTATGGGCGCAAGCGCGCGTTTGCCGCGGAGGTGACGCGGCTGGAGTTTCCGCTCACGGTCAACGCGGTGATCCATCGCGCCAATATCGAGCATGTGGCGGACATGCTGGCGCTGGCGGCGCGAACTTGGGGCGCAGCGGGTGGAGATCGCGCATACGCAGTATTACGGCTGGGGGCTGCGGAATCGCGGCGCGCTGATGCCGTCGCGCGCGCAGGTGGATCGTGCGATCCAGACGGTGGAGGCGTTGCGGCCGCACTACGCGGGGCGCCTGGCGATCGACATGGTGGTGCCGGACTATTACGCGCGTCGGCCCAAGCCGTGCGTGGGCGGATGGGGACAGCGGTCGCTGAATGTCACGCCGTCCGGCGTGGTGCTGCCGTGCCACGCCGCGCAGACCATTCCCGGATTGGAGTTCTGGTCGGTGCAGAACGCACGCGCTGGCGGAGATCTGGGAGCGGTCGCCGGCGTTCGACGCGTTCCGCGGCACGGAGTGGATGCAGGAGCCGTGCCGCTCCTGCGCTTGGCGCGAGCGCGATTTCGGCGGCTGCCGGTGCCAGGCGCTGGCCATCACCGGCGATGCCGCGGCGACGGATCCGAGCTGCGAGTTCTCGCCGCACCATGAACGGATGCGCGCGCTGGCCGAAGGCGAGGCGGCGGGGCCGATCGAGTACACCTACCGGGCGTTCGCGTGACCGCCCCCACCCTCACCCGGCGGAGCGTGCTTGCCGCGGCCGCGGGTTCGGTCGCGCTGGCGCAGCGGCACACGCGGCGGAGCAGGTGCGGCTGGGGGTTTTGCAGTTCGGCACGGTGCAGTGGATCGCGGAGGTGATCCGGACGCACAAACTGGACGCGACGCACGGTTTTGCCCTCGCCGCGACGAAGCTGGCCAACACCGATGCCGGGCGCGTGGCGCTGATGGCGCAGGCGGACGACGTCGTGGTGTCCGACTGGATGTTCGCCGCGGCGCAGCGCGCGGCCGGCACCGATTTGTGTTTCTTCCCGTTCTCCGCCGCGCTGGGCGGGATCATGGTGCGGTGCGGATTCGTCCATCGCGGATTCGCCGATCTGCGCGGCAAGAGGCTGGGCGTGGCCGGCGGGCCGGTCGATAAGTCGTGGCTGCTGGTGCGGGCCGCCGCGCACAAAACCGGCGGGATCGACCTCGCGTCGGCCACGCAGGTGGTCTATGGCGCGCCGCCGCTGCTCAGCGCCAAGCTGCGCCAGGGCGAGCTGGACGCGGTGCTGACGTTCTGGAATTTTGCCGCCCAGTTGGAAGCGTCCGGCTGCCGGGAGATCATCGCGGTCGAGGATTGCGCCCGCGATCTCGGGCTGCCGGCGCATATCAGCCTGGTGGGGTTCGTGTTCCGCCAGGAGTGGGCGGATGCGCACCGGGCGGCGATCGATGGTTTCCTGCGCGCGGTGGCCGATGCCGATGCGATCCTGTCCGAAGACGCCGAGCCGAGTGGGACGCCATCCGGCCGGTGATGAACGCGCCGAGCGATGCGCTGTTCACGACACTCAAGCGGCGGTTCATCGCGGGGATTCCGACGCTCAGCCCGGCGCAGGAGGCAGCCGCCGCGCAGCAGTTGTTTGCGATCATGCGCGAGGCGGGCGGGGCGCAGGCGACGGCGGGGCTGGAGGCTTGCCGGCCGGCACGTTCTGGTCCGGCGCGAAGGCATGAAGTGTCACCAGCGGATGGTTGCATCGGAAACGGCAGCGCGGCCGCCGGCGCTGGAGATCACGCATGTCAGCCACGCCTATGGCGCGCGCAAGGCGCTGGATGACGTGTCGCTGTCACTGGAACAGGGGCGGTTCGGGGTGCTGCTGGGGCTGAACGGCGCGGGCAAGACGACGCTGTTTTCGCTGATCACGCGGCTGTTCGACACGCGCGCGGGCAGCATCAGCGTGCTGGGCCATCGGGTGGATCAGCAGCCGAGCGAGGCATTGCGCCGGCTCGGCGTGGTGTTCCAGGCGCGCACCCTCGATCTCGACCTGACGGTCATGGACAACCTGCTCTATCACGCCGCGCTGCACGGCATCCGGCCGCGGGAGTCGCGCGGGCGGGCGCGCGACGCGCTGGCGGAGGTGCAGCTTGCGGAGCGGGCACGCGAGCCGGCGCGCAAACTGTCCGGCGGGCAGATGCGACGGGTGGAGATCGCGCGCGCACTGCTGCACCATCCGTCTCTGCTGGTGCTGGACGAACCGACGGTGGGGCTGGACGTGGCATCGCGCGCCCCATCCTGGAGCATGTGCGCGGGCTGGTGCGCGAGCGCGGCGTGGCGGTGCTGTGGGCGACGCACCTGCTGGACGAGGTGGAGCCGACGGATCACGTGGTGGTGCTGCACCAGGGCAAGGTTCTGGCGGACGGGATGGCCTCGGCGCTGGTCGCCGATGCGCAAGCCGCGGACATGCGCGACGCTTTCACGAAGCTGACCGGCTTTAAGGGCGAGACATGAGTCTCGCACTGGGTGCACGACGCCGCCGCGGCTTCACGCTGTGGCAATACGCGACATGCCTGAACGGCATCACCTGGCGCGAGGCGCTGCGCTTCCTGCACCAGCGGGAGCGGTTCATCGCCGCGCTGGTGCGCCCGCTGGTGTGGCTGTTCGTGTTTGCCGCCGGGTTCCGCCAGGTGCTCGGCGTGTCGATCATCCCGCCGTATCAGACCTACATCCTGTACGAGGTGTATGTCACGCCGGGACTGATCGCGATGATCCAGTTGTTCAACGGCATGCAGTCCTCACTGTCGATGGTGTACGACCGCGAGATGGGCAACATGCGCATGCTGCTGGTGAGCCCGTTCCCGCGCTGGTTTCTGCTGATATCAAAGCTGTTTGCCAGCACGGCGGTCTCGGTGTTGCAGGTCTATGCGTTCCTGATCATCGCGTGGCTGTACGGCATTCAGATTCCCGGCTGGGGCTACCTCGCGGTGCTGCCGGCGCTGGTGCTGAACGGGCTGATGCTGGGCGCGCTGGGGATGCTGCTGTCCTCGGTGGTGAAACAGCTGGAGAACTTCGCCGGGATCATGAATTTTGTGATCTTTCCGATGTTCTTTGCGTCCTCGGCGCTGTATCCGCTGTGGCAGGTGCAGCAATCGAGTCCGATCCTGTACGACGTGTGCCTGGCGAATCCGTTCACCTATGGGATCGAACTCATTCGCTTTGCGTTGTATGAGCAGGTGAATGTGGTGGCGCTGGGCGTGGTGGCGGGGATGATCGTGCTGTTCACGACGGCGGCGATCCTGGCGTACGACCCGGCGCGCGGTCTTCTGGTGCGGCGCGGGGCGGGCGGATAGGGATGCCGGGCGCGTCGCTTCTGACCGCGGGCGTCGCCGGAGCACGGGGATTGGCGGCGCAGCGCCGCCGGGTGCTGGGCGTGGCGTGCGGGGTACACGCACTGCACGACGGCTACACCGACCTGATCTACGTGCTGCTGCCGGTATGGCAGACCGAATTCGGCCTGGGATACGCCGCTCTGGGCACGCTGCGCATGTTGTATGCCGGGGCGATGGCGGGCTTGCAGGTGCCGGCGGGGATGGCGGCGCGGCGGATCGGCGGGCCGCTGCTGCTGGCGCTGGGCACCGGGCTGGCGGCCGGGGCGTATCTGCTGATCGGGCTGAGCGGCGCGGGGTTCGCGATCCTGGCGATCGGGCTGGTGATCGGCGGCAGCGGATCGGCGACGCAGCATCCGATCGGCTCGTCGCTGGTGGCTTCTGCGTATGAAAGCGGCGGCTCGCGGACGGCGCTGGGCACCTACAATTTCGCCGGCGATCTGGGGAAGATGGCGCTGCCGGCGATCACCGCGGGGCTGCTGGCGGTGATGGCGTGGCGGCACGCGCTGGGGCTGATCGGCGCGGCGGGACTGCTGGTCGCGGTGGCGATTCCGATCGCCCTGCCGTCGGCCCGGGCTCGTGCGGCCGTTGCCGATGCGCCGGAGGCGCGTGCCGCGCCCGAGGTGCGGCGTGTCGCGCTTCGGCTTTCCCACGCTGCTGGCGATCGGGGTTGTGGATAGCGCCACGCGGATGGGATTCCTGGCGTTCCTGCCGTTCATCCTGCGCGGCAAGGGCGCGAGCGAACCGATGATCGGGTTGGCGCTGACGTTGGTCTTTGCCGGGGGCGCGGCGGGGAAGCTGGGATGCGGGGTACTGGGTGAGCGGATCGGGGTGCTGCGCACGGTGCTGCTGACGGAGATCGGCACGGCAGTCGGCATTCTTGCGCTGCCGATGTTGTCGCTGCCGGCGGCACTGGTGTGCCTGCCGCCGCTCGGGCTGGCGCTGAATGGCACGTCGTCGGTGCTGTACGGGTCGGTGCCCGAGCTGGTGCATGCGGACCGGCGCGAGTTCGCGTTCGGGGTGTTCTATACCGGCACGGTGGGTGCGGGCGCGGTGGCGCCGGCGCTGTACGGCATCGCGGGCGATGCGCTTGGGCCGGGCGGGGCGCTGCGGGTGGTTGCCGCGGTGTGTCTGTTGACGGTGCCGCTGGCGGTCGCGCTGCGGGCGTGCACGCGGTAAGGGGAGTTTGGCGTGCGAAGATGCGAGCCGCGAGGCGCCGGTGAAGATTGACAGTCCGCTGGGTCCCCGCTTTCGCGGGGATGACGGAGGGGTAGTTCGGCGCCCGGGTGACGGAGGGTCGGACCGTGCGATGCTTCGCACGCTCTTTGGGGGAAAACGGACGATGAATGAGTAGTCGCTGCCGGAGGCGGATGCGGATGTCCGGGCCGCGCTGATTGCGTGGCTCGAGACGTTCGCCGGGTATGTGCGGGACGTGGACTACGCCTCGGCGCGCGGGTTGTTTCATCCGAGCATTCTGGCATTCGGCACCCATCGCGATGTGATCCCCGGGGTTGACGCGTGGATCCGCACGCAATGGGACAATGTGTGGCCGCGCACCAGCGGGTTCCGGTTCACCGTCGAGGGGGCGCATGTGCTGGCGTCGGCGGACGGGACGATGGCGGTGGCGGTCGCGCCATGGACATCGACAGGCTATCGCCCGGACGGGACCACGTTCGACCGGCCGGGGCGGGCGACGATGGTGTTTGCCAAGACGGACGGGCGGTGGCTGTGCGTGCACTCGCACATGTCGCTCAATCGCGGGGTGCCGCAGGAGAGCCACGGCAAACGGCCGGTGAAGGCGTGGCCTGAGGGGATGCTTGCTGAGGGGATGCTTGCTGAGGGGATGCTTGCTCCGGGCAAGCGTGCGGGTTGATACTAATGGCTTATCCGGCGTGAGCAGCCGGAGAAGGGAGTCGCGCGGTGAACGTCCTCGCCCCGCCCAGAGCACGACTGAGCATCGAGGTGGTGTTGGACCTGGTTTGCCCGTGGTGTTTCGTGGGGGTGCGGCGGCTGCGACGGACGCTGCGCCGGCGGCCTGATTTGGCGGCGGACCTGGTGTGGCGGCACTTTCTGCTCAATCCGGACATGCCGCGCGCCGGCATGTCACGGCCGGACTACGTGATCCGCAAATTCGGCGGCGAGGACCGGGCCAAGCGGCTGTATGCGTCGATCGCCGAAGTGGGGCGTGCGGATGGGGTGATGTTCCGCTTCGATCGGATCAGGCGGACGCCTTCGAGCGTGGACGCGCACCGTCTGATCCGGTTGGGCACGCGTTTCGCACGGTCGGACGAGGTGGTGGAGGCGCTGTTCACCGCGCATTTCACCGAGGGGGCCGATATCGGGGATCGCGCGACGCTGCTGGCGATTGCGACGTCGTGCGGTTTGCCGGGGCCGGCGGCGCGCCGGTTCCTGGCGAGCGATGAGGAGGTGGATTCGGTTCACGCCGACAATCTTCGGGCGCACCGGCTGGGGATCAACGGGGTGCCGTGCTTCGTGGTGTCGGGCCGGCACGCGATTGCCGGGGCGCAGGAGCCGGAGGTGATCGAGCGGCTGCTGGATGTCGCGGCGGTGGAGGCGGAGGGGTTTTGAGCGGCGGAACGGTGCGGTTCGCCTGGATTGCCGCGTCGGGCGCTGCGCGCGCTCCTCGCAATGACGGACCCGCGCTCAGTGCGCAGGAGGTGGTGCCTTCCTGCGGGTGCGCAGGGTGTCGCGTGCGGTGTACATCGCGGACTCCAGACGGACGAAGGCGGTCCGGCGCTGCAGCAGGAGGTAGATGAACTCGGGGCCGGGTTCGCCGAGGCTCGCCTTGTAACGGAATTCTCCTGCCATGAAGTCGTATGCCGAGGCGTCATGCTCCAGGTGATGCTGGATGCAGAGCGCGTGACAGACGAGGCCGGGTTTCAGCCGATTGTCCTTTTCGAGCAGGATGCCGGAGACGAAGGCGTGCACCTGGCCTTTCCAGATGAGGTTGTAGAGATATCCGATGGGCTGATCGCCGCGGGCGATGCGGACGATTTCGGCGGCGCCGGCGGGGAGCGCGGCGGCGACGATGCGGCGCTGGAAGCGCTCGAAAAAAGCGGAGGCGAAGCCGCCGGGCTTTCCCCTTGCCTCCCACTGGGCCTGGTGCAGCTCCTTGAGGCCGTCGAGATAGTGCAGCGCGGTCTCGGCGCTGTCTGCCCAGGTGGCGCGGAGCCCGCCGTCGGCGTCGTAGAGCCGCATGGAGCGGCGGATTCTGCTGGCGGGTGTTGGGACGCAGGCTGGCGAGATAGTCGGTGCCGCGGGCGCGCAGGGCGGTGAGGTCCACGCGCCAGGAGGGTTTGCGGAAGGGCACGCGGCAGACGACGTTTTCGGGGGTCCAACTCTCGCGGTATTTTTCCAGCATGGAGATGATGTGGACTTCGGCCGGCCGGGTCCCGGCGACCGGGTGACCGCGGAGCAGCCAGGCGAGTGCGGCACGCTCCACGCGGCCGGCCCAGTCCCGATCGGCGAGGAAGCCGTTGTATTCGATGGCGATGCAGTCCTGGTCCCAGTGTCCGGTGGTGTGCAGGAGCAGGCCATCGAAGCGGATGACGCGGCCGAGGCGGCGCGAGGAGGGCACCAGGAAGCCGAGCAGCACGACGCGTCCCGCAGCCTCGGCGATCAGGAGCGGGGGCGGCTCGGGGAGTTCGTGGAGCCAGGCGGAAATCCACAACCAACTGAGGAAGATGCCGCCATCGCTGCGGGTTTCGAGTTCGCGCCAGAGCTCACCGGCCTGGCCGATGGTCAGCCCGGTCTGGACAGTGAACACCGGCTCGGCCGTGATGTGCGATGGAGGGCTGCGGCTGGGAGGAGGCGAAATGATCAAGGTACTTTCTCTGCTAAACAGGAAGGACGGTCTGTCGCATGAAGAGTTTGTGAAATACTGGATGGAAACCCACGGTCCGCTGGCGCACGGGGTGCCTGGATTGCGCCGCTACGTGCAATCCCACATCACCGGAACCCGCGGGCGGGCGGATATCCCACAGATTGACATGGAAATCGATGGAATTGCGGAACTGTGGTATGATGATGCGGAGGCGATGCGGAGATCCGTGGAGAGTCCCGAGGCGAAGCGGCTCTATGCTGACGGGGCGCGGTTCATCGGGCGGATCAAGACGTTCATCATCGAGGAACATGAGATCATCGGGTGAGCTGGCCGCGTTGAGAACGGACGTACGGAGCGGGAGGCAGAATGGTGGGCCGGTGCGATCGTGCTGGATTCCGCACTGGATTGCCGCGGCCCGCTGCGCGGGCCTCGCAATGACATTTTTGCTGCGGGATACGGTGGGGGCTATGCGGGCGGCGGGATGACAGTTCCGCGGTGCGGTTCGCCGGGGTCGCCGCGGCCCGCTGCCATGCTCCCTTGGGGGGCCTCGCGATAACGGGGGCTGTCTCTTTTCAGAAGCGGCGTTCGAAGACGGTGACGACGTCGCCGGGCTGAAGCAGGTCGGTTCGTCCGGCGCGCCACTCGGTGGCGTGGCCGGTGCCGACGCGTAGGACCGAGGCCTCATTTTCCACGGCGCGCGGGGTGAAGCCGCCGGCCTGGGCAACCGCGGAAAGCAGCGTCATGCCCGGCTGGTACTCGAAGGCACCCGGCTTGTTCACCTCACCGAGGACGGAGACGGGGCGATAGCGCACGACCTCGACCGAGACCGAGGGCGAGCGGAGGAGACCGTTCTTCTGCAAGGCGCCGGCCACTTCGTGACCGAGTTGCGCGGGGCCCAATCCGGCGGCCGGGAGGTTTCCCAGCATCGGGACGGCGATGCGGCCGCTGTCATCGATGCGGAACTCGCCGGTGAGTTCGTCCTGTCCGACGGTGATGATGCGCACCTGGTCGCCGGCGCTGAGCCGGTATTCGGCAGGGTGGAAGGAGGGCAGCGGCGGAAGATCGCCGCCCGGCGCGCAGGCCGAGAGCAGCATCAGAAGCAAGGAAGCGAGGCACGCGCGCAGGGACATGGACGCTTGTATGCGCGCAAGAGTTATCCAGAGGGTTAATAGACCCGGATTGCCGCCGGATCTCGTGTGGGCGGTGCGGCGAGCGGGAAAGCCGTGGATGGCCGCGACAAGCGCGCCCATGACGAGGGGAGCATAACGGGAATGCCTTAGCGTTCTTTTAGCAATCGTCATCCATCCTGCACGGCATCACGCAGGAGACGGGATGCTCGACAAGACGGCCGGCGCGAGACGGGAGGGGTTGCGTCGCGCAGGCGACGACGTCGCTCTGTCGTCAGCAGCCGTGCCGAATCTGCGCAGCGTGCTGGATATTTTGCGGCGGCGGAAACTGCCGCTGCTCGCATGCGCGATCGCCACGCCGCTGCTGGCGTGGATCGCACTGAAACAGGTGACGCCGACCTACACGGCGACCGGCACGCTGATCTACGAACCGGGGCATTATCGGACGCAGGAATTGCAGAGCATCCTGCAGAGCGATCCGACCACCGATGCGGTGATGCTGAGCCAGGTGGAGGTGTTGCACGGGCTGCGCACCATCGAGCCGATGGCGCAGCGGCTCGATCTGTATGCCAAGCCGGAATTCAATCCGGTGTTGCGTCCGCCGTCGTTTCTTGCGCGCATGCTGGGGCGCAGCCAGAGCGCGGCGGACCTGACGGCGGGGCCGCCTTCGCGTTCGCTGCGCAACGAGGTGTTGCTGGCAGCGCAGCGCGCCATGGTGGTGCGGCCGATCACCGGCTCGCACGTGATCGAGGTGTCGTTCACGGCGAGCGATCCGGTGCTTGCCGCGGCGGCGGTGAACGGCCTGATGGATATCTACATCCGGGCGCAGCTCGGGGCGAAGTTCAGCGCGGTCGATAAGGCGCGGGCGTGGCTCGAGCGGCGGGCCGGCGAGCTGCGGACGGAAGTGCGCAACGAGGAAGACCGCATCGCCAGCTACCGGGCGGACAAGGGCCTGGTGCAGGGGGTACACGCCGAACTCGGCGTGGAGAACGTGACGCAGTTGACCGAGGCGGTGGCGCGCGCGCGGGCGGACCTGGCCACGGCGGAGGGCAAGCTGAATGCGAGCAGCGCGCATTCCGGCGAAGCGCCGCTGGCGGACAGCGTGGTGCGGTTGCGCGAGCAGGAGACATCGCTGGCGGCGCAATTGCAGTCGCTGAGTTTGCGGTTGGGGCCGAAGCATCCTGATGTGCTGGGGCTGCAGCGCGAACTCGCGGAAGTGCGCGCGCAGGAGCAGGCGGAGACGGGGCGGGTGGTTTCGGGGACCGAGGCAGGGATGCGCGCGGCGCGGGATCGCGTGGCCGGGCTGGAGCGCGACCTCGCGACCGCCCAGACCCGGGTGGATCGCAGCGCGCAGGCGGAGATTCCGCTCGGGCTGATGCAGCGGGATGCGGATGCCTCGCGGGCGTTGCTGGCGCACGTGCTGCAGGCCCTGGAGGAGACCGCGCAGCAGGCGGCGGTGGAGACACCGGATGCGCACGAGGTGTCGCTGGCGTTGCCGCCGGCGCAGCCTGCGTATCCGCGCACGCGGGCGGTGCTGGCCGCGTCGGGCGTGTCGGGCGTGCTGCTGGGGCTGTTCCTGGTGTATTTGCTGGAGATCGGCGACGCGACGCTGGCGAGCGGCGACGACGTGCGCCGGCAGGTTCACCTGCCGTGCCTGGCGCTGGTGCCGAACCTCAGCCGACGGACGCTGGGGCGGATGCGGGTGCAGGATTATGCGGCGCTGCGTCCGCTCGGGGGCTTCGCGGAGCAGATGCGGGCGCTGCGCACCAGCATGTGGATCGGGCAGACCAAGCCACGCACCGTCGCGATCACGGGGGCGCGTCCCGCGGAGGGGAAGACGACGCTGGCGCTGTCGCTGGCGCGGGTGGCGGCGCTGAGCGGCGAGCGGGTGATCCTGCTGGATTGCGATCTGCGCCGGCCGGCGGTTGCCGGGCTGGTGGGGGTGGAGGGGCCGGGGCTGGCGGAGGTCCTGATGGACCAGGCGGAGCTGGCGGACGTGATCTACCACGACCCGCTGACGCCGCTTTCGGTGGTGCCGGCGGGGGCCATCGGGCCGGGGGCCGCCGGGCTGTTCATGACCGGCAAGATGGCGAGCCTGCTGCAGTCGCTGAAGCAGGATTACAGCCTGGTGCTGATGGATGCGCCGCCGGCACTGGCGATGGCGGATACGCGGCTGATCGCGCAGATGGCGGATGCCACGCTGTTCTGCGCGCGGTGGCGGCGGACGGCGCAGGATGTGGCGCGCAACGGCGTCGCCCTGCTGGAAGAGGCCGGCGCAACCGTGGTGGGCGTGGCGCTGACCCGGGTGGATGCGCGGGTGCACTTCCTGTCGGGCTACTCCGACGCGGACGCGTGCGGGCCGCGGCTGGGCGGCTATTTCCGCGGATGAAGCAGGCGCTGTTCCTGCCGCCGGCGGCGGCGGTGCTGTTGTGGCCGGCGTTCCTGAATGGCTATCCGCTGGTGTTCGCCGATACCGGCACGTACCTGTCGCAGGCGATCAATCACCACCTCGGCTGGGACCGGCCGCCGTTCTACAGCCTGTTCATGCTGCCGCTGCACCTGACCATCACGACGTGGCCGGTGATCGCGGTGCAGGCGCTGATCGCGTGCTGGGTGCTCGGTCTGACCGGGCGGCTGCTGATGGCCGGGTGGCGTGGGTGGATGCTGCTGCCGGCGGCTGGCGGTGCCGCGCTGCTGACGGCGCTGCCGTGGACGGTGAGCGAGCTGAGTCCGGATTTCCTCACCCCGCTGATGATCCTGAGCCTGGTGCTGCTGGTGGCGGCGCCGGCCTGGGTGAGCCGGGGGGAGCGGATCGGGCTGGTGCTGCTGGCAGGGTTCGCGGTGGCGGCACATTTGTCCAATCTGCCGGTGGCGATCGTGGTGCTGGCGGTCCTGCTGGCGGGCGCGCGGACCGTGCGGGGCGCCCCGGTGGCGGCGGTGGTGTTGGGCGCGGCGGCGCTGGTGTCGATGAACGTGGCGGCGGGGCGGGGTTTCGCGATCAGCCCGTACGGCAACGTGTTCCTGCTCGCGCGGGTGATCGCCGACGGACCGGGGCGGGATGCGCTGGTGCGGGCGTGTCCGGGCGCGGGCTGGCGGCTGTGCCGCGATGCGGGCGATCTGCCGGACACCGCGGACCGGTTCCTGTGGGATGCCGACAGTCCGCTGCAGGCGGCCGGGGGGGCGAAGGAGGTCAGCGGCGAGGCGGGTGCGATCATCACCAGCGCCATCGCAGCCGAACCTGTGCGGGAGGCTGAGGCCTTCGCGGCGAACGGGGCGGAGCAGCTCGTTTCGTTTGAGACTGGCGATGGGCTGCATGCCTGGCCGGCCGAGGTCACGCCCTGGATCGAGCGGGACTTTCCGGCGGCGGAGGTGGCGCGCTACCGCACAGCACGGCAGACGCGCGACGGGCCGCTGATCGGGATGTGGCTGAAGCGGTTGCACGCCGCGGCCGCGCTTGCCGGGGTTGTCGTATGCCTCGGGGCGGCGATGCGGCGGCGGACGCCGGGTGCGGCGCGGCTCGCGGCGGGCGCCGTGCTGGCAGGGCTGATCGGCAATGCCATCATCTGCGGCGGGCTGTCGGGACCGCATGACCGGTACCAGAGCCGTGTCATGTGGCTGCCTGGGGTGGTCGCCGCGCTCATCATGGCGGGGCGGGAGGCCGCGTGACGGCGCGGAGCGCGGTCGGGTGGTCGGCGCTGGAGGCGGCTGCATCGGGCTGTTTTTCGATGGCCTCGGCGTTCGTGATCGCGCGCCTGATCGGGCCGGCCGAACTGGGGGTGGGCGCGGCGGCGGTGTCGGTTCATGTGCTGTTCTGGGTCGGTGTGAACGCGCTGTTTGCCGACGCGATGGTGCAGCGCCCGACGATGGATGACGCGGCGGCGGCGAGCGCGTTCTGGGCGTCTTCGTTGATCGGTGCGGGCGCCGGCGTGGCGCAGGGTGCGGCGGGATTCGGCCTGCGCTTTGCGGTGGGCGACAGCCGGCTGGTTGCGATGTCGCTGGTTCTGGCCGCGGCGCTGCCGCTGGTGGGGGCCGCCGGCGCGGTGCAAGGCCTGCTGACCCGCAACAGCCGCTACAAGCTGCTGGCGGGGCGCACGGTGATCGGGCAAGGCGTCGGCACGGCGATCGGCATTGCCTGCGCGCTGAGAGGGGCAGGCGCATGGTCGATGGTGGCGCAGCAGGCGGCGACCTCGATGATCGGTGCGCTGGTGCTGCTGCTGCGGGCGCGCTGGCGGCCGAGCCTGTCATGCCGCTGGGATACGGTGCGGGACCTGCTGGCGTTGGGCGGGCCGCTTACGGTCAGCACGCTGGTGCTGCACGGACGCTACCGGATCTTTGCCGGTACTGATCGGCGGCACGGCCGGTCCGGCGGTGCTGGGCGAGGTGCACCTGGCGTTCCGGCTGGTGGATACGGTGCGCGAGTTGGCCAGCACGGCGCTGTGGCGGCTGATGCTGCCGTCGATGTCACGTGAACAGGGGGACCGGGAGAGGCTGAGAGCGTGCGGCGAACGGTGGCAGGCGTGGTCGGGGGCGATCCTGTTTCCGGTGTGCGCGGCGCTGTTCGTGGCGGTCGGGCCGCTGACGCGGGTTCTGCTGGGCCCGGCCTGGGCGGAGGCGGGCGGGGCCGCGCGGCTGCTCGCGGTGCTGGCGGCCTGGAGCTTCCTGATCTTTCCCGCGGGGGTCTGCCTGGTGGCGCTGGGCCGCCCGAACGTGGCGCTGCGGGCCAACCTGGCGTCGTGCGCCGTCCTGCTGGCGGGCACGCTGATGCTGCATCCGGCGAGTGCGCGCGCGGCGGTGTGGCTGTGGCTGGCGGCGCAGGCGGGCACGGGTCCCTATACGCTGGCGCGCTGCGCTGGGGTGCTGGGGGTGCCGGTGGGGGCGTTGGTTCGGGCGGGGGCGCGGAGTTTCGTGCTGTGCGCCGTGTTCGCCGGCGTGGCGGTGGCGGCGCCGGATGTACTGGGGGGGACGGATCAGGCGGCGGCGTGGGTTCTGGTGCAGCGGGTGGGGGTGCTGGGGGTGCTGCTTGTGGTGGCGGCGCCGGTGTTGGTGCCGGGGTGGGTTGGGCGGGGGTGGCGGTATGGTGTGGTCCGTTCGGGGTGAGCGGAACAGGGCGGTGTCGGTGCGGCGGGTGGGAAAGGAAGGGTTCCACACGGAGGACGCAGAGGAGACACGGAGATGCACGGAGGAAAAGGAATTTGGCAGGCCGCTATTATACAAGCCGGGTAGCGCAACGTGCATCCTTCTCAAGGCGAAAGGCGCCAGCCCCAGGGTGTGTCTTATTACCGGGCAACGACGCGCCAGAGCGGGTGGTCTTTGAAGCACTTAAAGGCTAAGAAATGGGGATCATTGTGGACGCGGATAGGGCGGGATATTGCATGGGCAACCGATGCCTGCGCGAATGCGATGACGCTGTCGGACCATCATGAGTTGCGGCACGCGGCATCATCGCTTAGCTGAGCGGCCGGCGACAGCGGCGGGCGCGTTCTGCCGGTCGTCCGATTCCTCATCGGTTTGCGATCCGCATGACCTTCATGCCCGCGCCGATCATGTCGGCAGAGCGCTCCTCGCCTCGGGGGCCTTTAGGCATTGTCGGATTGCTTGTTTCTGCGAGTTATCGCCCGAATTAGTGCCAACCTCGCGCGCTCCTCTGCTTTAGGTCGATATCATAATTCAGGGGTTTTCTTCGCTTGCGCTTTGTCATCACTCGCGCCGCAAGTGCGTCGATGGGTTTACGCCATCCCGAAACCCAAGAGCGCCCCATGCAACGCATCTCCTGCTTACCATCATGCATAGCAGCGGGGCCTCGGGCGCGCTACCAGGAGGGTAGGAATTCAAACTGAGGCACTACTGCAAGCCGACGGTGCTGGAGGCGAGGTCCCTGCACGGATGGACGGTGCAGCGGGTGTGAAAGTCGTGGATGGCCGCGCCAAGTGTTCAGTCCGGGGACATGGTGGACACCTGTTCGGAGACATGGCTAAAAGATCTCGCCTGGGTCAAGTCGATCACGGCAATCTGGTGAGCCCCAAGGAAGATGCCGTAGTGGCCTGCCTCGCCACGCGGCCGGATCGCCAGTCGCTCACCGAAGAACGCCTGACCGACCGGCCACAGCCGGCCCTTGAAGCTGATGGCGGCGCGCGTGCTGCCGACCTTGCGGACAATCTCTCCCGCCTCATACCGAGGCTCCGCCGGTCGCTCCGGCACCGCCCGCGCACTCGGCCGATAGCGGCTGGCTGGCACCGCCTGCCCCAGCGCCTCGTGCGGCCGATCCAGATTGTAGACGTCGCGCCAGCGATCGAACGCCCGTTGCGCATCAGCCAGGTCGCGCAAGCGACACAACTCATACACCTCAGCATTCAGCGTGCGGTGCAGGCGCTCGTTCTTGCCGCGGCTCTGCGGATGATACGGGCGGCTGTGCAGCAAACCAACGCCAAGCTTCAGCAGCCATACCCCGAGCCGCGTCCAGCGCTGTCCAGCGCTGTCACCCCATGGCGAACCATTGTCGACGAAGATCGCCTCAGGCAGGCCATAGCGGCGGAACGTCGCTTCCAGATGCTGCCGCACCGTGAGCGACTGTTCGTCAGCACACGCTGTCAGGCACAGCAGATAGCGCGAATGATCATCCACCACGGTCAAAGCGTGACACCGCGTCCCGTCGGCCAGCGTCACCCAGCCCTTGAAGTCCATCTGCCACAGCAGATCGGCGCATCCATCTCGAACCGCTGCGCCGCTGGCGAACCACCAGCCGCAGCCACAATGCGGCCATGCCGACGCAGGATCGCGTGCACCGTCGCAGCCGCCGGCGGCACAATGCCGCCTCGCTTCAGACAATGCCCGATCTTGCGCGCACCCCAGGCCGGATGCGCATCGCGCACCGCCAGCACCTCGGCTTCCAGCTCCGCCGCTGTGCGACGCGGACTGTGCTGCGGCCGACGCGAGCGATCCACCAAGGCGGCATCGCCGCCGGCCGATCGCGCCAGCCATTTGTAGCCGGTCTGTGCGCTGATCCGAACCGGCGGCACAGTTTCCGCCGGTTCACCCCTTCCTGCTCCGCCAGCCGCACGAACTCGCGCCGTTGATCCACCACCGACACCTCCTGCCACGGCATGGACCGCCCTCCTCGCGGTTGATCCATGCATCCTGCGGTGTCAGCCAGGTCTCCGGCGAAACCCTTCCCCCGACAGAGCAACCCGTCCACGGCACCAAAACCGCCTCTTCGGCCGCGGTCTCGCGGTCAAGCCCCGCAGCCGCAACGCGGTGCGCCGAAGGCGCAGGGCTTGACCGCGAGACCGCGGACCGGAGCACAATGTTCAGTGCCGTCGCGGAACCAACCTGTCAGCGATCTCTCCGAACACCTGTCAACCATGTCTCCGGGCTGTACACCAAGCCCGGCCATGACGTGGGGAGGGACGGCGCCTACGCCGGCCATG